>CP139918.1:2414940-3622411 GCA_034423775.1 Alphaproteobacteria bacterium US3C007 | reverse complement strand
GCTAGACAGACAATAGCAGTTCCTTTCCATCGAAGTAAAATTCTTTACCGGGTTCGACAAGCAGCAGGGTTTTATCTTCCAGCTTATTGAAAAGGTAAGAGGCATAGTCAGCGTCCTCAAAGCTCGCAATAAGCTCAAGCCCATTAATATTTTGCTGCTCGTGTTCGGGCCAGAATAAACGCTTTAAGTTCACCTCTGCTAAGGCCCTAAGGGGCATCAAGGCGACGAGTGCCGCAACAACGACGAATATGGGTATTCTTATTGACATGTTGTTAAAGCTTGAGACGCTCCGTAATTTAGAATTGATTTTGACCTTATTAAAGATCTTCTTGTAATCAAACCACTTCTATAGCGCTATGCATAAACTTATCGGTTCAAATCAAGCCTTCACATAGCTGGAGGTTTCAGACAAGTTTTATTATCGTGCAAGCAGTTTCTGCGAACGTTCTTTTTCGCCAGGGTCTGACGTGAAGGTATCTGTGCTGCTGAATATCCCGGTCAAATGAATGATCACGACCGCCTAAAGTATAGAAGTAAATGAAATCAACATTTAATATATTTCAAGCAACTTTTTTCGCATGATTGAAGTATAGTATTCTCATTGAAATGCAGATGCCCGCGATGCCGATACGTTCAATTTAACGTATAAGTACCTACCTGCGGACCCGACTTCAGGGATAACCGCCAAAGATAAGCTGAATTATATATTAATGGCAGTAGATTGCTCGGATAGGGCAGTCTCACAAGAAGCTGGTTTGCTCGCAAAAGGCTTGGTAATTAGCCATGCTGATATCTCTAATACAGTTTCAGATCGCTAATTCAAAACCAACCCTAGATCGATGCAGCTTACATGAATTATTTATATAGAATGTCACTTTATCTGAAAAATTATTACATCTGCTTACCAAGAGGCGAGTGGAAGTAAGATTTAGAAACTATTGGATGATGGTGGCATAGGTTTGGCTTTAAGGGCGCTTGTAAGACTCAAAAGTGATGGGCAGGGGGCATCAAGTTTTGCAGCTTAATGGGGACCTATGATAAAGTTTTGTAAAGACAAACGGAAAAACAGTATTTCCTTTGGTCTGCATTTTATCATGAGCGCGAAGTTTAGAAAACTATGCTCGGGAGAAAAGCGAAGCGCCGGTATGGATCGCCGAATGAGATCGTTAAAGATAGGCTTTTATTTTGAGGTCCAGCAGCCAAAGAGCTAGGCTTTGCGGATAAACAAGTTGCACAGCAATGGCTGAATAACACAGCTGAGAATTCACACTTAACCTCTCGAGGATGAGAACGGGCGATGAAGCGTTTCCGGCGCATGCACAGTCTACAAAGGGGCCTAAATTCCGGCCTTATTTCAAAATAACTTCAATTTCCAAAGTTCCCTAGCAACGTGTATCAACACCAAGCTAAACTGCGAAGTTGCTCTGATCGAGTGGTACTGCCTCATTATTCCGTAAATTGGATGCTTCCGTCACTTGTGATGCTTGAGTCGTTCGGTTTCATGGCATTTTTTGCTATCGCTGGGTATGTTGATTAAAATCGAAGCATAAGGTCAGCTACGTTCATCACGAGCAGCGGCCGTTAACGTGTTTGAATTCTGCTTTTGAACGCGTTCATACTCTTCTAATCCCTGCTCCATCATTGCCTGATGCCCTTTAGCTTGCCGGATCAAAGCCAATCCTAAGATCCAACCGATCGCCAAAGAACCTATGCCAAAAAGTATCATATTGCGCACAATCCAAAAAGGCTGCCCATTGATGTGATCTGCATAGGCCCCAAAGAAAAATAGCGAAGAAGTTAGCGACAAACCAATTATAAGTAACACCCCATAACCAATCTTAAATTTTGGAAACATGGCGGCTAATGCAACTATCGATAGGCGAATTATTAGCTTAATCATTATACGTTCCTTTAAGGGGTGGCATTATCCTGCTTCTTTGGGCGCAGGGTCGTTTATTTTTAATTGATATTGTACTTATTTGGACTTTTCTTATTCAAAGGCCTCACCCTCGGCGATATAGTTTGGCGCAGGAATACATGCAAAATTTCCCGTAATTCCCACAGTTCCGACCTCTTCCATTTGAGCAGCTGCGTTTAAACATTCTTCTTTTGTATCCATTTCACCAACGGTAAGCAGGCCATTTATCGCTGTGAAAACTAATATCCAGGAATATTGAAACAATCTAATTTTCCTTCTAAGGGGTCAACGTCTTGCCGCTTTTGGCAGTCCCGACTATTGATTAGGTACAACTATGTCTTGAACCTGCGAAACCTAAGCGCAGCCAACGAGGACAGGCATATCCTACACAAACAAAGAACAATAGAAATGACAAATATATTTAATTAAATGTTGCATAGATAAACATTATTCTCCGACCGCCATATTGTGGTTATACGATAAAGCAGAGTCTCCCTGTATCAAACTGGTTCTGGTTCGGCGGTGGATCTCTTAGGTTCAACACCAGCGGCTCAAACGCTTAAGGGCCTTACCTGGAACTTTTGTTACCCTTTAAACACTCAACTTGCTCGGCCCAACATCTCCGGCTTTCTTATTAACGCCATCACCCCGTAAACCTTTGCATAACCAAGCGTATCTGAGCGGCGGTATAGCTAGGCTTTCTACCCTTGCAGCTTTCCGGTTTGTTAGCTTTAGCATGCGCAATACCTTCTAACGGGGCTTTCTTCATCGCTAACTCTTATGGCTTTGCGATTGGTGACATAAAGGTAAGCATTGCATCGCGTGAGGTTGTGGCCAGCGCATCAGATGGCTTGGTCTCAAACGCTAGAAGGTTGAAGATCGCCTTAATGGTAACGCTATAATCCAAGAATAACCGGATATTCTTTTTGGTGTCATCGTCGCTACGACCAAACTGGTCTGCTTTTTCTGGTTATAAAAGCGTCTTCCTCTCGGGGCGAATAAGAGAGATGCCATCGGTTTGGACGTTCAGCTTGGAAAGTGTAAAAAAAACTGACATTCGCGCATCTGCAATAACCTCTTTTTTTATCAAACCTGACTGTTTTTATTGAGGTGGCTAATGCTTGATGGATTGCGTTGATATGCTGGCTCTCAGATATAAAAACGTCTAACTCATCTGTTAGATCAAATTAATGAATGGGGTGTCCTGTGCGTTTTGTAGCCTTTGGTGTCCAGTCAATCCCAATTCTAGGGGGTGTTCGTGAGTTGGCTTACCATAATCGGGTATAGCTTTTAGCCACAAATTACTCGCATTCAGCGATGGCTGCAGCCATGCCCATGCCAGTTGCTACATTCACCAACGGCAAAGAAGCCGCTGCAGCCGTACACTCAACTTCACCCCGTATGAGAGGTTTATCGTCTGGCGCTTTAAAGTTGTAATACGCCATAGAGCCGCCGAGCGCTGCTATGATCACGACCAGTGTTATGATTTGGCTAGTGTTCATTAAGTTTATTTTTTCTGCTGCTTTTTCTGCTCTTTACGTTTTTTACGCTTAGAGTCCCGTAGTTTTTCTTTGGCTTCCGTACTTAGCATAATGGCTACTGCCCGCAGATCTGTTTGCTCTAAGCGTTGCGTTTGCGTGTCACTATTCGTTCGAACTTGCTGTAGTGGATCGTTTCCTGACTTCTGCTTCAGCATCAAGGCATCATTGAAGGCTTTTAGCATTTGGCCCGAGTTTTTATTCAGTTTGGCATCCATACAATAATGATAGCAGAAGAAGCCTGGTTGGTTAAGCAAAGCTTTCATTCGGGTCAGTTGACGCCTGCGCAAAAAAAACATTGATCTGATAGTCTCTGAAGGACGTATTTCTTTCATGATTAAAAACAATAACCGCCCCGCTAAAACCCCGATCAGGGCAAAGGCCGCCAAATTTGCTTTTACGGTAAGCCAATCTGATCGATTGATGTTTGGCATAACGATATACGCGGCTTTGGCGTTTTTACTGATCACGCACAGCTGATTAAGTGTTTTCCTCGCTAATCAGCCAGAGCAAGCAATGATTACAATGCCCCCTGAGCTAAAGATACTCTTGATATATTGCTTGCTGGTAATGCTGATGCTGGTGGTACAATCAATCTTGGCGGTACACCAGCATGGGCTAAGGCCATTGGTTGGTTCAAGAGATGGCATAGAATATACGGGCTTAGCTGACCGAGCCATACGAGCGTTAAACAACACGCTCATCTCGCTTGTATTGATTATTCCCCCGGTTTTCACACTTGCTCTGCTGTCTGTTTCTACCAATATAACCACAGCCGTTTTGCAGGCATTCGTTGTGGTGAGAGTAGGGCACTTTATTGTGTATCTACTTGGGATTTCTTGGATAAGAAGCTGCCTGTGGTGGACAGGTCTTATATGCACCGTTTATTTGTATGTGATCTGTTTAGGTCTTTAGCGAGACGTAAGGTTATATCTTTTGCCATGGAAACGGCTTCTCTTCACTCGCGCCAAGCAGAAATGCGAAGGCCTTATCATACCAACTCCTAAAGTTTGAGGCCAGTTCGGTGATAAAGACGTTTTTCTCCTTCGAGATAACAATCCACAGAAATTGCACGAATGCCAAAAATCCGATGATTGTTATGCCAATGTTCATCATTATGCCGATGACAAGCATCTGAAAGCCTCTCATGACAATCTGTTTACGCTCTGATGTTACAAGTTGTGACACTCTGCCCTCCTTTACCAAGGGTGTATATAAGAAGACCATGCTGCGGCTTCAACACCAAGCATCCCCCCCCCTTAGCGGGGGTCTGTGGAGGGATGCTCAATAGTGGCGTTTTTGCGCTTAAATATGCGGGGGTGTAGGCATGCAGCCTATCGCGTTTAACTTTTGGTCGTGATCTTGATTAAGATTCGCACGCGCAGTGGCTTTTCTCCAAAATCAGCGTTGAACAGCCCATCCTTGAGCCCGGAACGCATAAGATAAAACTTTCTGCAGAGAATTCTGGTGCCTTCATCGCAGCCCGCAGTATTTACTATTCTATCTGTTCTTGGGCTACTCAGGTTGCGATCTAGTCGTTGTCCTGCCTATGCCCATTGTTGTATTTACGACATAAGCAGTTGAGGGGGTAGCAGAGCCATTGAATTTTTGGCGCACTTTTTGCTCTTTAGGAAGATAAAGCAATAAAGGATCGAAAAAATGTCAGGCTCCCTAATAAGTGCAGATTTAATTATTGAAGGTGACATAAAGAGTGATGGAAACTTGACTGTCGATGGAAGAGTGGTCGGGAATGTCAGCTGCATAAATGTGACGATAAATTCGGGTGGGTTTATTCAAGGAAACATAAAAGCACATCATCTTGTCAGCCTTGGAAGTATTTCAGGGGATATTCACGCCAAAAGCGTTGATCTGAAAGAAGGCTCGACAACTAAGACCAATTTGGAAAGCGATAATCTGCAAGTCAGCTCTGGGGCAGTTCTTCAAGGACAAGTAAATATCAGCGGAGCATCGACTTAACCCTGAAGGGCATAAAATAAAATTACACCTCAAGTCAAAGCGCATATCAGGCGTGGTTTCTATCACAGAGACACCGCTTGCAGATGGTTTGGTTGCCGGGGCGGGTTTGAATTTGGCCTGATGTTTTGTGGTCCGGATCTAGCGTTTGAGAGCAAATATTTTTTAAAGGAACCTTATGGTCCACTATTGGGGGCTAAGCTGCTTACCTCTGATAAACGCCACTGGCGCGAGATAGCGGCTCACGGACCTTTACCTGCTATTATTGGTATCTGTTCTTGATCAAGCGCCTTGGCTAATCTGCCCAACAACAAAGAGCCGTCAGAATAAAACCTTTCCAATATTGGGTTTTAAGAAGTCTGGCTATTTTAAGGTGAGCCTTCTCTATGCGCTTATCTATGCGTGTCTGATTTTTTTCACCTTCTACATAGCCGATGAAGCCGCCCAATTTCACGCCGTTAGAGTTTGCAGCAGCTAATGAAGCATTCGCTCTTGAACTGATTGCTTGGGCTTCTTTTGGGCTCTAAGGGCGTGTGGTTCCACGGGCATAATCAACCCCGGCACGATGAAGGATATATGAAACTTTTGGCGCCGGTAATCTGATCAAAACTCTTCTAAGCCTGGTCTCGTGAGGGGCTATTTACAGTAACTTTATCAGTAGGTTATCTATCGGTAGGCTGCTTTAGTCTGGTGATATCTGGAGCGGGTAGCGGGAATCGAACCCGCACCTTAAGCTTGGAAGGCTCTTATGATACCATTTCACCATACCCGCACTCTGATAGCGCGTGATAGAACATGGTCCATGGGGCGTCAAGCGCGAAGATAGTCCTTTCGATGGCGAACATTACAATTCATGTGCACAGGTCTGAAATCGCGGATCGAGAAGGCAGTTTAAAGCGCCATATTCCTCGCAAAAGCTGGCTTGGGCGGTGGTTTACCCTTTGCGCCGTACCGCACCCGGGTGTTTCAACAAGCGGGCAACCTCTGGTCAATATGATCGCGCTCGGCTAGGAACCTTTTATGTTAAACTGCCTAACCTATCCTTGCGCGCAGAACGCTGCCTCGCTGCTTATCGTACATGGGTTATACGGGTCTGCGCGCAATTGGGGCGTGATCAGCAAGCGGCTTTCGGATCAATTTAATGTTTATGCCGTTGACCTGCGCAACCATGGCGATAGCCCCTGGTATGACAGCCAATCTTATCACGATATGGCGCAGGACTTGGCCCAGATCATTCAGCATATTGGCCACCCGATGCATGTTATTGGCCATTCAATGGGCGGTAAAGCGGCGATGGTTTTGGGCCTAACGGAGCCTAATCTGGTTGAGAGATTGCTGATCGCCGATATCGCCCCCGTCGCCTATGGCCATGACCAAAGCCAGTATATTGAAGCGATGCAGCGGCTGGATCTTTCGCAAATAAGCACCCGCGCCGAGGCGCTCCAAGCTTTGGCTGCCGATGTTCCCGATCTCGCTTTGCGAAATTTCTTCCTGAGATCACTGGATTTGAAAGAAAAGCGCTGGAAGCTGAACTTAAAAATTTTGCAGCAAGAGATGCCTCAAATTCTGGGCTTTCCCGAGCTTACCGAAATTTTTCAAAAGCCTTGTTTGATGTTGGCGGGCGCAGAAAGCACCTATGTTGCAAAAGAAATGCGCCCGCGCATCAAGGATCTGTTTCCAAATGCAAAATTTGCCAAAATACCCAGAGCTGGCCATTGGCTGCACGCGGATCGCCCGCGCGCTTTTGAGGCAGCAGCGCGGTTGTTTTTTGCCTGACAGTCTGCCGTTGCTATCATTGAAGAAGTCCGCGGCGGTTTCACACCTTGACCAATCTTTCATTTCAACTCATATCCTCAGTCATGACAGAGCTTAATAAAATTCGAAATTTTTCCATTGTTGCGCATATTGACCATGGAAAATCCACTTTGGCAGACCGGTTGATCCAAGAAACCGGAACCGTCAAAGACCGCGATATGAAAGAGCAACTGCTTGACGCGATGGATATCGAACGCGAACGCGGCATCACCATCAAAGCCAATACGGTGCGCATTGATTATCAGGCAAATGATGGCGAAACTTATGTGCTTAATTTGATTGACACCCCCGGCCATGTTGATTTTGCCTATGAGGTCAGCCGGTCTATGCGCGCGGTTGAAGGATCCTTGTTGGTGGTTGACAGCACGCAAGGGGTTGAAGCGCAGACCCTAGCCAATGTGTATCAAGCGCTTGATGCAGATCACGAGATTGTGCCCGTTTTGAACAAAATAGACCTGCCGGCAAGCGATTGTGATCGGGTGGCCGATCAGATCGAAGACGTGATTGGGATTGACGCCTCCGAGGCGATCCAAGTCAGCGCCAAAACGGGTGTAGGAATTAAAGAGACATTAGAGGCAATCGTAAGCCATCTACCCGCGCCGACCGGTGAGCGGGAGGCCCCTTTAAAAGCGATGCTGGTCGACAGTTGGTATGACAGCTATTTGGGCGTTGTTGTGCTTGTGCGCGTGATGGATGGCACGCTGAAAAAAGGCGAGCGGATTAAAATGTTATCCAACGGGTCAACGCATCATGTTGATCGTATTGGGGTTTTTCGGCCTCAAATGGAGCAGGTCGACGCGTTGGAGCCGGGTGAAATTGGCTTTATCACGGCATCGATCAAACAAGTGCGGGACACGCGCGTGGGTGATACGATCACGCATGAGAAAAAAGGTACAGAAGACGCGTTACCCGGCTTTAAGCCCAGCCAACCCGTGGTGTTTTGCGGGCTGTTTCCGGTCGATAGCGCAGAATTTGAAGATTTGCGCGACGCCATCGAAAAGCTTTCTTTGAATGATGCCTCTTTTAGCTCAGAAATGGAAACATCTGCGGCCTTGGGCTTCGGGTTTCGCTGCGGGTTTTTAGGCTTGCTACATCTGGAAGTAATCCGTGATCGGATCGAACGCGAATATAATATCGAGCTTATCACAACGGCACCTTCGGTGATTTATCACATATATATGCGCGATGAGACGATGGTTGAATTGCACAATCCGGCCGATATGCCCGATCTCAGCAAGGTTGATCATTTAGAAGAACCCCGTATCAAAGCCACCATTTTGGTGCCGGATGAGTATCTGGGAGATGTGCTGAAACTCTGCCAAGATCGTCGCGGCATTCAAGAAGATCTTACCTATGCTGGAAGCCGCGCAATGGTGGTCTATGACCTGCCGCTGAATGAGGTGGTGTTTGATTTTTATGATAGGCTTAAATCTGTATCTAAGGGCTATGCGAGCTTTGATTATACGCTGACGGGCTACCGCGAAGACAGCTTGGTTAAAATGTCAATTTTGGTGAATGACGAGCCCGTCGATGCGCTGTCGATTATGGTGCATCGTGACCGCGCTGAAACCCGTGGGCGGGCCATGTGCGAGAAGCTGAAAGATCTTATCCCGCGCCATATGTTCAAAATACCGATACAAGCGGCAATTGGTGGCAAGGTGATCGCGCGTGAAACGCTTGCGGCACTGCGCAAAGACGTTACGGCCAAATGCTACGGCGGAGATGCCACGCGAAAGCGCAAACTTTTGGATAAACAAAAAGCGGGTAAGAAAAAGATGCGTCAGTTTGGAAGGGTTGATATCCCTCAAGAGGCCTTTATCTCAGCGCTCAAAATGGATGGTTAAACCTGTTTAAGGCCGTCCAAATTTCACATTGCAAGCAACCTGAAATCGGGCAGATGGCTGCGCGGTGCCAAACAGCGTTTCGCAACCGAGAAAAGGTTGACACAAAATTCCACTTGCGTCGGCCTGATCCGGGCGACACTCTGTAAATTGTATATAGTTTTGCGATAAACAGGTTGGCTTGCATGGCGAAAAAATATCTTCCCGCTCAAATCCTGCTGCATTGGTTGGTTCTGGGCTTTGTGGCGCTGCAATATCTATTGCATGAGCCAATTTCAGAAAGCTTTGAGAAACGCCTCGAAGGCGCTGAGGGGGCAACTTCGGGCCTCGTAGCATTACATATTTTTGGAGGAACCTTGATTTTGGTGTTGATGATGGTGCGTTTACTGCTGCGCTTGTCAAACGAGTTGCCAGCTTATCCGAAAGAAAACGCGCCTCTTCAAAAGTTGCTATCCCAAATCGTCCATTGGTCATTTTACGGGCTTTTATTCTTATTGCCGCTGACCGGGGCCGTTGCTTGGTTTCGGCTGTCTGAGGCAGCGGGTGATCTGCACGAGGCGCTACGGGGGGGGCTTTTGCTTGTGATTGCGCTGCATGTTGGGGCCGCGCTGTTCCATGAATACCTTCAGAAGACACCGATATTACAACGCATGTGGTGGGGTTAGCAGGGCAGGCTTGCAGCTTATAGCCGGGTGCCGCCTGAGCGCCTGTGTTTAAAGCAAGGATCTGGATTGTATGGTACCGTCTCCCCGGTTTGAACGGGGGACCTCTGGATCCACAATCCAGCGCTCTAACCAACTGAGCTAAGACGGCACGTGCAGGCGATGTAACTTTGCTGATGCGCGAATGCAAGCTTTAATCCGATCTCGAAGCGGCAAAAGTCAAAAATTCCAATCGCGATCGGCTTGCATAAAATAAGGAGCGCAGGTAAAAAATGATCCGCATATAAGGAGAGGCCACATGGGCATCAACAAGCAATCCGATCTCGAAGCCAATTTGCAGATCGGGCCCACGGATCGCGGTATGGTTCGCATTTATGTTGTTGGCGACGGCATCGAGATGCCCATGGATTTTGATCCGAGCGATGCGGAAGAAATCGCTGAGGAAATTATGGTGGCGGCAAAGGCCGCGCGCGGGCTTTCTGGTTCATCAAACTGACATCTTAATATTGCGCCGCAGGATCGCGAAGAAGTGCCAGGCGCCGCGCTGCGCGCCGCGCAAACCGGTGAATGATAGATTTTCTACGCGCCGGGCTTAAGGTGCTTATGGGCGCGTCGCGCATCAGTTCAGCATCATAGCCATCTGCCCAAAACACGCCTGTCTGCTCAGGCAAAATATCCACCGGAAAATCTGTTGGAACCGCCCAAAAATATTGGTCACACCAGGGCAAGTAATTCTGCCATTTCCCGTCAGACATAAAATCTTCTCGGCTCGATTTACACTCAATAATCCAAATTTCGCTTTTGGTGCCCAAAGCCAGAAGATCCACGCGCAAGCCCTTTATTGGGGGGAATTCTTCAAGGCTTACAAAGCCGAGCCCGCTTAAATGCCGCGCCATTCCCCTTGCCAGCAATTGACCCGTTTTAAATGTTTTCGCAGGTTGTAAATCCATCTTGTGAAAGTGCGGTATCGGGTTTGACTAAGCAAGGTTTGATTGGTTTTATGGGCGAAATATTCACCAAATTTTCGGGAAGCCTTGCCATTTTAAAGCGCAAGCACTACGTGACAGTGAGGCGGGTTCTGTTCTTCGCGTCTACGGTTGCATTCCGGTGGCCTTAAGCAATTCCGAGGGAACTGGCTCTGTTTGAACCCTGGTTCATTTATCTGGTGCCCACCTGTACATACAGGTCCTCGGGAATGAGAGAACCCCACGGTTGCTACGGGCCCGCCACTTACTTTCTGTGTTGCAGCGTAAATCTGAAACCGCATCACGTCAAATAAGCACTGTCGTTATAGAGCCTTTTACAGCTTCAAACTGAGCCCGCGCGGAAAAGTAAGATGTTTGGGCGACGGCTCAAAAATGCCTGGGTTAGCTGTCCAACTAGGCCCTTATCGCAATCTGCATCTCTGGCTTAGCGTGAGCTCAAGCGCCATTAATCCAGGGCTAAAGTCAGCGTTGAGCAGATAACTGATAAAAACGCTCCATTAGGCGCTTAACCTTATGGGGTATTTAGAGTTCGGACGCGCGTTCCCTCTGATCTTTTGAGCGATTATTACTGGCCTAATAGTTTTCAGAATCCTTAATCATGCTTTGGATAGATTGTTAAGTTTTATAAGTGGCGCTGAGCAGATTATGCGCTCTATCTTTTGCATATGTCTCAATTCCTGAAAAGGAATGCGCGCTTGCGGTTCCGGCAGTAGAGAAATGAAAAACGTAGATATTTCTGCTTCACATTCGCGAAAGACTTGTCTATTGCACGTGCGTATAAGTGCGGTCGTGGCGGAATTGGTAGACGCGCAGCGTTGAGGTCGCTGTTCTTTAACCGGAGTGGAAGTTCGAGTCTTCTCGACCGCACCATATTTTCAGTATAACTTATTGTAATTCCTTCGAGTTTAATCATCGAGGGAGACCGTTGGGTTGCACATTCCGTACATAATATGCCGTTCAGGCACCTATTATTATAACCGCCATGTGCCTAAGCATGCAGTGAACGCCTATGGTTCATTCATCAGGTAAGCCTTATCCAAATGCCCTGAAGAAGCTGAAGCTTATGCAAAACGTCTGGGTAATGTATTGGAGGGATCTTGGAGTAATACGACCTCAATACAGCCTGTTGATATCCAACTATTCTTTTCAGCTTCAAACCAAGATCCTTTGTTCTGTCAGGGATAGCTGAAGAATATTTGTCATTGAGGGTTATCGATGAGAAGCCACCTCGAGTGGCTCTGTCAGGCTTTATCTCTCTTGCTGGTGATAGAGATGTCAGCCAGTACCCTCGAGAGGGTGCCAAGCTGTTTGTCCGTCATCTGGAAATCAAAGGGAATAAGACCGCCACGATTAGAAGACGTATCAACGGCCTGTCTGCTATTCTGAACTATGCCTATGCAGAGCTGGACTTGGATAAGCGCAATCCATTCTCAAGGCTCTTTATCAAAGAAGAAGGCGGAGACAGCCATAAGCGAGGCACCTTTGCCAATGATCAACTGAAGTGGGGATACGACAAGGCTTTAACTTCAGGAAGTCAGATCAAATTGCTTATGCCACTTTTAGGAGAAACAGGCTGTCGGCTGGCAGAGATCGTGGGGTTGAAGCTGGAAGACATCGATTTTGCGAATGACATAATCCATGCACGACCTAGTTCAGCAAGGCGTTTGAAGACCAGGAGCAGCCAGAGAATGAAAAGAATGTGAACGAAGGTAACGATAGGAGCGTCTTCTTCTAGAGGGTGCCACCCTACACACCCGACACCGAGGTTGCTTGCCGCACAAATGTTGTTAGTTTTTGGCCACCCAAATGTTACCTTCGTAATCTATTGCATTAAACGTATTGAGCGGTACCTGCTTCATCGACTTCATCATCTGAACGTTCTCTGGAGGCATATCCTCTGGAAGCCCATCACACCATTTTTGAACACCACCGTCCTTGGTGCAATATGACGTGCCATGGAACGGGCAGGTTATGTGGCCATTTTCGTCTATTTCCCCACCAGATAGGGGTAAATTCATATGAGTACAGGTATTTTGAACGGCCCTTACATCACCGTTGAATCTAAACAACAATACGTCATCACCGTCCAATTCGAATTCAATTTTATTTTCTTTTGACAGATCTTTGCTGGCACCTGCACGTGTCCATTTTATTCCATCCTTCACCAGTGCATCATGCTTTTTAGCGACTAGGCTTTCGCCTTTTACCGACTTAATTTCATACAAAGTAATTCTCTCACTAGTACCTTTAAGTTTCGTTCTAATGAAATCTTCTACCTCAACTCTATCTTGGATTTGGTTATAGGCGTTTTCTGTAATAAGCATTGTCGTATCTGCTTCTTTGTTGGCACTTTCTGCTCTAGCAGCCATATTCACGGTATCACCAATGACGCTTAATCTTTCCGTGCCCCTGCACCCTAGCATTCCGATTATGGCTTCTCCAAAATGAATTCCAATTCGAATTTTGAATTCTTCATCAAAGTTTTCTTCGACGGTACTGGCAAAGTTTTTCAGGTCTGACTGCAATTCTAATCCAGCTTTTACAGCCCGAAATGTTTCATCGCCTTCACCATCAAGCCCAAATATTGCCAGAAATGCATCACCAATATAATTATTAATTTCACCGCCATTTTTCATGACGATATTACCCGCAAAATCAAAATATTTGTTTAATAGATACATCACGTCAAACGACGCTAGTCTCTCACTTAGTGGCGTAAAGTCCTCAATATCCGCAAATAAAATCGCAACTTGTTTGTTAGATCCAATTGAGCCAGATGATTGCATTGCTGCCTGTGCAAACTTTATATCTGCTTGGTTCTTAAATAACTTCCGTATTTTTGCGTCCCCACTTAATAGCGTTTGGCAAGCCAGGCGTACATCATCTGGGAAATCAAGCTTGTCAGCTATAAGCTGTTCTTTCTGAGACCGCTCGGAACAATTTTCTAAGCCATTCAGGATTTGTACTCGACAGGTAGAGCATCGTCCGAGACCGCCGCAGACATGCAAGTGTTCAACTTGGTTTTCATTTGAAATTTCAAGAATGCTTTGGGCCTCTGAAAATTCAACTTCACGTTTTTCATCGGCATAAGTTAACTTTGGCATATTTTTCAAAGGCTCCATTTTTTATTATTATGGAACGCTCAGAAAGCATCGTAAAGACAAACTAACGTTTAACCTGTGCTCAACTCCGCCGAATGCTTACCGGAAATTTAATATTTTCATTAATTCTTACGATTTTCAAAAACTCATGTTAATCTTTCTGAGTTGTTAACCAGAAATAGGAGAGAGTAACATGTCGTCAATTGAGACAAAAGCATGGTCAAACCCTGATGAAGCGATGACACCCGACAAAACACATGCTGCAACTATTAAATTTGGACCAGTTAATATCACGAAAGCAAATATGCAGCCGGGATGGAAATGGTCTGAGTGCATTAAACCTCATGTTGGAACTGACTCCTGTCAGGCCGGCCATATCGGCGTGCTTATGCAGGGGAAAATTCACGTAGTTTGCGACGATGGTTCCGAAGAGACAATCTCTGCGGGTAGCGCTTATAGAATTGCACCAGGTCATGATGCATGGGTTATGGGCGATGAGCCTGCTCTCGGCATTGAATTTTCAACTACAGAAAAAGAGTTTGCAGCTTGGACAAAGGGCTGAAGCAGTAAGATGCTATTTAATCAAGTGATGCTCAGCGCTTACAAATGCTGAGCATTAATAAAATTCTATCAAAAACAAAAGGAGGGAAAATACGATGAATGATTTTGCCGAATTGAAAGAGAAAGCAAAAAAAACATGGTCTGATTTTGCCTCTATGGAGAATTTCACCGGTGTCGCTGCACCGAAGCTCGTGCGGTTTGCAGGAGTTTTATCAGATAGCCGAGTTCTAGATGTTGCCTGCGGTACCGGAGTAGTGGCTCTAACCGCAGCAAGGTCAGGCGCAAAAGTGACGGGAGCTGACTTAACGCCTGACTTGATAGCCCGAGCAAATGAAAACAACAAAACCCTAGGGCTAGATATAGATTTTCATGAGGCAGACGTAGAAGACTTACCATTCCAAAATGAAAGCTTCGATATTGTTCTTAGTCAGTTTGGGCATATGTTTGCGCCTCGACCCAATGTCGCAATAAAAGAAATGTTACGAGTGCTGAGGCCTGGCGGAACAATAGCATTTTCAAGCTGGCCTCCAGAGTTGTTCATGGGGCAATTCTTTCAGATTAATGCTAAATATGGACCGCCGTTACCCGATGGTGCTGCAGCGCCAGTACAATGGGGGTCTGTCGAAACAATCAAAGAGAGACTTCAAAATTTGGTTCATGATTTAACATTTGATCGTGATAAGCTTGAGATGCCGGGACTAAGCGTTGCACATATTCGTGCTAATTTTGAAAAGGGCGCAGGTCCTCTTAAGAGAATGGTAGAAGCTTTTGCTGAGGAACCAGAGAAGCTTTCAAGTCTACGAAATGAGATCGATGAGGCCATTTCTGAATATTTTGAAGATAACCTTTTACGCATGGACTTTCTAATGGCGAAGGGCAAAAAATTTAACCAGTAAATATTTGACGAAGAACAAATCTGGTTACACACACAGCTCCCCTCACTGTCAAAGTTTAAGTATATATAATGGCCACAAGGGCGTGGGCCATGCGGCGCCAACTACTGTTGACCAGTGAGGGCGTCACCTGCGTAGCCTGAAAACAAAGTTTTTATAAATTTTTTTGTAAAAACGTTTGGTTTTACCTGACACACCCGACACCGATTACCCAACTTCTTATATGATTCATTTACTCTTGTGCTTTGATAAACTTTATCAAGCGACCTGACCTGCCATCCTCCAAGGCCCAAATGGCACCATCGCTTCCAAGCTCCACGTCACGTACTCGTTGCGACCAACTGAATCGCTCCGCTTCAACTGGTAGATCATTTTTGAACTCTATCCTTACGAGTGCTCTGCCCTTTAATCCTCCAAGGAAAGCATTCCCGTTCCAATCCGGGAATTCATCCCCTTGATAAAAAAATAGGCCAGAAGGAGCTACTGTTGGAACCCAAAATAATTTTGGCTTTTGAAATTCTGGTCGAGTATCGTGCGTTGGGATAACTGCACCACTATAGTGGTTACCTTCCGACACTATCGGCCACCCATAGTTTGCTCCAGGAAGGATTAGATTCAGCTCATCGCCATGCTTCGGCCCCATTTCATGAGCCCAAAGTTCATTCTTATGATTAAATGCAATTCCTAACGAATTTCTGTGACCAATCGACCAAAATGTTTTTGCTAATTCTCCCTTGTCTTGGAAAGGATTATCGCCGGGTACGGATCCATCATCATTTAAACGAATAATCTTTCCTAATGCTTTATCCCAGTGTTGAGCGGGCGTTTGCTCTTGCCTATCGCCGGAAGTTATGAAGATTTTGCCTTCATGTTTACTTCCCTGTTGTCCCAAGGTGATTTTATGTGAGAAGTGACCTTTTCCAGATCTCGCCGGGGTTTGGTTCCAAACTGTTGTAATGTTTTCTAACTTTGGTGAATGTTTTATATTTAATTCTGCCCTAACCACAGTGGCGTATCGTGTATCGCCTGCGGTATCTGAGGAAATATAAGATATATAAATAAATTTATTTTGTTTGAAATTTGGGTGAGGAACAACGTCGCCTAAACCGCCTTGACCACCATAAAAGACTTTGGGAACGCTGGCGACTAAAGACTTTTCACCATTTGTATTAACCAGCCAAAGATCACCAGATTTTGTCGTAACTAGTAGTCGGTCAGGCGAAATAAAGGACATGGCCCAGGGGTTTTGAAACCGTTCAACTACACTCCCCTTTATTTTTGAGCCCTGATTTCCTTCAATAATGTTATTCGCCAGCGCATGTGTGGCTAAGCTCATCAAAGCAACATAAATTAGCAGCCGCATTTGTACTCCAATTTCAATATATCTACTTTAATTTGAAACTTAGATGCTTTTACGATCAACCCTAAATCCAAAAAGAATTAATATGAAACTCAAATGAAAATCCCTATTGATTAATATTTTTATTATGCTTCGTTTAAAAAAGGCGATTTGAAGAGTTTTGTCGGTCTCATTTATTTAACTTTGATGAAATGACTTTGAGGTCTAGCCTAGTGATGTAGAATTTTGTGACCCAAAGTGTCACAAAGTGACCATACACAAAAAGGGAGGAAACGTTATGAGTGAACCAAATTTTATTGTGATAACCGGAGCGACAAGCGACACCAACGATAGAGCAGGCTTAATGGGTGCAATGGGTGATTTCGCCCAAGAATGCAAAGACAATGGCGCCATGCGTATTACATACGGCAGCGTTCTAAGTGGCAAGCATCCAAATGCCTTAATATTTATTCAATTCTTTGAAAGCCTAGCAGGGTTTGAGAATGTTATGAAAGCCATTCCAAACTCAAAACCGTATGGGAGCATGATTAAGGATCATGCAACAAAACCCTTTGTTCGCAATGTTATGCAGAGCAAAGCAATACCTTTTGAACCTACGCTATCACCAATGCCAAATTATTTAGTTCTTACTCGGGCAAGGCCAAAGACTTTAAATGAGGCCGAGTTGATAAACTTATTATCGTCCACCACTTCAACGTTTAAAGACCATGGGGCTCAAACATTTAGGTTTGGGCATACCGTGACAGGAAACGATATTGGGACTTATCTACTGGGCGTCACATATCCTTCAATGGCTGCAATTGAAGCAACATACACTGAGCTTGCAACCAATCAGGCCTTTGCCAAACTTTCTGCAGGTATTGATGTTGATATGAGATCGATAGTGAAAATTGCCGGTATTCTTTAAAAAAACCTAGGTTAAGCACTTACTGTACAAATGGTTAACACACCCCCAGCTCACCTCACTGTCAAAGCTCAAGGATATATAACGGGCATAGAGGGGGTGTGGCGTATGCGTACCCCCTTTGTGGTAACCACTTATTGTAGCGAAACAGGCTGCTTACCATTTGGAGTGAGTTTTACGAAATCGCGACATTGAAGGGTCTTCTATCGTCCCACCTCTTGAACATCTTTTGTCACACATTTGGTCCACATTGGCATGTCATTATGGTTGGATCATGTGTTGACAGGCTGTCCTCACCGTGTGACACCATATGCAGGAATTGATTTAGGTATCTGAAATTAAATAAGTACTTCTTTAGCGTTTTTTATTGCGGCCGGTTTTTATATCTCGGCATTTGTGAAAACCTACAGACGAAATCGGCCTCCTCTTCACGAATGCCCAAAAGCTTCCAGGCTCCAGTTATCTTTTACTGCAAAAATTACGGACGACATTTTTGTAAATAACGCGGCCATAGCAATTTCCTTAACAGGCTGTTGAACAGATCAGTGACCAAAATTTGCTAAAAGGGTAAACCGGGCAGGAGATTACTCGTTCTCAGCGCGCGCCGCCGCCGATCTTTTGAACCATTATTATAATTTTGTGTTGTTCGAAGGCTTAGGTGAGGTCTACGCAGATTACTAAGATGACGCGGGTTTGATGCCATTTTAGAGCGGGTCAAGCTGATCTTTTTGGCCACAATGTGTTTGCATTGAGCACCAGCCAAAGCTCACAGAGGCTGAACCTCTGTACGCCTCACATATGCGATTTATTTTCACAGATGCGTCTTAGTAAAATGCATTTTTGATAGCGGCGCTTACAAGTTTAAGAAGTTTAGGGCTGCGACTAAGACGGCCTGCTTATGATTAAAATACATATCCTTTCACCTCGAGCTTAACCGCTGAAAAATCACAAACCGGGCCCTTTTAACAGTAAACCACATTTTGTTCTAAGGCGCGCAATGCGCCTTAACGGCATAATTTACGCTCTGGATTGAGACATGCGAAATTTTGCAAAGTTCTGACGGTTTTCGATAGGTCAGATGAAATACCTAGGCTCGCTTACTCCCGTTAAGAGCAATATGCGTTCTAAAATTGCTTTATTTTTTGAATTTGGTCGGGCTAGCAGGACTTGAACCTGCGACCTTCCGTCCCCCAGACGGACGCGCTACCAGACTGCGCCATAGCCCGCCAATACCGTTCTTCTTAGTGATTTTCTTCGGCAGGGCAAGCGAAAAAGACGAGATTTAAGGGGTGTTGTGCCTTTTACTATAGCTGCCCCATATCGCCGCCATGCGCTGCATCAATGGCGCTAAATCTGTTTTTTGCGTTTTGCTTAAAGGGGGCATCTGCCGGATGTGATGTTTTATAGCGCCAAAATTGGGTGCGATATTAAACGGCGCTGTCACTGGCTCAGATCTCGGTGGATTGTCAGCTTCTGTATCCGCCCAAAAGTTTGAGCTTGGTTCATAATCATCGAAAAGCGAAGCCTGTCTCGCATCGCCGCTGGGGAAGGGGGGCGTTTTGCGCCCCACAGATTTCTTTTGCGGTGGGGATAGCGGCGAAGGCTCGATTTCTGGCGAGGGCTCAGTTTTTGGCAAGGGCAATGGGATCACTTTTGTGCTGGTATCGATCAAACGTTCGGCAGAGACGTTCACATCTTCAATCGCGGCAATATTGGGCGCGTCATCACTTGGACGGGCAGCCGCCTGATCGTTTCGATCTTTCATAAAACTAGGGGTCTCAGATAATGCGGCAACATATTTCACCCCGCGTTTGTTCAGAATTTTTTTTGCTGCTTTGATGCTTTCGCCATCTTCATGTAGTAGTTTTTTTATGCCGCCGATCAGCAGCATATCTTTGGGGCGATAATACCGGCGCCCGCCTGCGCGTTTCACGGGTTTGATTTGACTGAACTGGCTTTCCCAAAACCGCAATACATGCGTGGGTACTTCAAGCCAATCCGCAACTTCGCTAATCGTCCTGAACGCTTCGGCGGTTTTTTCCATTGCCCAGCGCCGCCTTAACTTTTATTTCCCAATGCGACTTTTTCTTTCATCAGATGCGACGGACGGAACGTGAGCACGCGCCTTGGTGTTATCGGAACTTCCTCCCCGGTTTTCGGGTTGCGCCCAACCCGCGCGGTTTTATCGCGCACGCTGAACGTTCCAAAAGATGAGATTTTGACCTGTTCGCCTTTTGTCAAAGCGTCGGACATGTGGTTGAGCAAGCTTTCTACAAGCTCAGCGCTTTCATTTCTGGACAGGCCCACTTCTTTAAAAACAGCTTCGCTCAGATCCATTCTGGTCAATGTTTTATCGCTCATTGTCGCTCCCAGTTTTTACGTGAGTGTAAAGGCGAGTGAATTTGCGAGTCAATATCACAGCTTCAACAGATCACCGATTTACGTGGTTTTTTAACGTTTTGGGGCTCGGGTGCTCAACTCTACCACCTTAAGGCGACCGCACCCCAAGCCAGTCCACCTCCGATGGCTTCGGTGACGATCACATCATTCTTTTTGATTTGACCGCGTTCTTTGGCAACCGAGAGCGCCAGGGGAATCGATGCTGCAGAAGTATTGCCATGGTCTTGAACGGTTGTCACAACGCGCTCGGGGTCGATCCCCATTTTCTTAGCAGTCCCTTGGATAATGCGAATGTTGGCCTGATGTGGAACAACCCAGTCGATCTCATCGGCAATAAGCTGGGCTTTTTTCATGGCCGCTTCGGCGGTTTGGGCCAGCTTTTCCACAGCGTGTCGGAACACTTCTTTGCCATGCATTCTCAAATGTCCGGTCGTTTGATGCGAAACACCGCCATCAACGTACAGAATATCGCGGTAAGCGCCATCAGAGTTCAAATCAACAGCAAGCACTCCGCGATCGCCTTTATCGCCCCTGCCGTCTTCGGCCTCAAGAACCAACGCGCCTGCGCCATCGCCAAATAAGACGCATGTGCCGCGATCCGTCCAATCCATTAATTTGCTGAAACTTTCGGCGCCAATCACCAAGATGCGTTTGGCCTGCCCGGCGATGATTTGCGCATTGGCATTTGCCAATGCATAGATAAATCCGGCGCATACCGCCTGCACATCATAGGCAAAGCCGGTTTTCATTCCGAGACCTGCTTGCACCATGGTTGCCACGGAAGGAAAGGTAAGGTCTGCGGTTGAAGTTGCCACGATTACCGCGTCGATATCATTGCTTTGCAAATCGCTGTCTTTAAGGGCGGCTTTGGCGGCTGCAATCGCCATATCAGATGTGGTTTGTCCATCTGCCACGAAATGCCGCTGTTTGATCCCAGAGCGCGCTTGTATCCAGGCGTCGCTGGTGTCCAATTGCGCTTCAAATTCTGAGTTCGGCACCACTCTTTCGGGCAGGTAATGGCCAACGCCCCGCACAACGGCTCTTACTGTCATTCTTATTCCGTTTCTTGCTCTGTGGTTGGGACATCGTGGGGTATTGTGTCAACAGATGCAAGCCGCGCGGCCAGATTTTGAGAAAACTGCGATTGCGCGAGATCTACAGCCAGTTTCACAGCGGCAGATATCCCCAGCGCATCTGCGGATCCATGCGATTTTACAACCGTACCGTTCAGACCAAGAAACACGCCGCCATTTACCTGTCTTGGATCAATGCGTTTTCGCAGCCGTTGCAGTGAGGTGATGGCCAATATTTGGGCCAACCGAGATAGGGGCGAAAACTTAAACGCCTCGCGCAGCAGTAAACCGATCAGGCTGGCCGTGCCTTCGCCGGTTTTTAAGGCGACATTGCCGGTGAACCCGTCGGTTATAATCACATCCGCTTTGATGCCAGGAATATCACCGCCTTCGACAAAACCCACGAAGCTAAAATCGTGATCCTCGGCATTTCGGCTGATCAGCGCATGCGCTTCGCGCAGCTCTGGGCGGCCTTTATTATCTTCGGTACCAACGTTTAAAAGGCCAACGCGCGGGCGCGCGAGAGCCAAACCGGTGCGGGCGTAAGAGGCGCCCATAAGCGCGTATTGCAAAAGATCCCGAGCATCGGCCCGGATATCGGCGCCAACATCCAGCATAACGTTAAATCCTTGCGGGTTGTTGGACGGCCATAGGATCGCGATCGCGGGGCGGTTCACGCCTGGCAACTTGCGCAAACGGATCACGCTGAGCGCCATTAACGCACCGGTATTGCCACAGGAAACGCAGACCTCTGCTTCGCCGTTGCGCACCGAATCGATGGCAGACCACATCGAGGTATTTTTTCCCGACCTTAATACCTGGCTAGGTTTATCATCCATTGAGACAACATCGCTGGTGTCGCGTATGTCAACGCGGCCCCACAGAGCCCGGCGCTTGGCTACTTGCAGGTCCAGCACCGATTTCTTGCCGTGAATGATGAAATGCAGATGCGCATTCTGTTTTGCGGCTCGGGCAACGCCTGCCACAACCGCGGCAGGGCCTCGATCGCCCCCCATCGCATCAATGCTGAGTACAATTTTGTCGGCCGCCCCCTTCGTATTTTCAATCGAAGTGGTCATTTGCGCCCGCCTTCGGCCGTTTAGGCCGCGTCTTCGTCCAGATCGATCTCATCTACCAGAGCAATGACTTCACGCTCTGCGTAATGCCCGCATGATGCGCAGACGTGATGCGGCCGCTTGAGTTCGCCGCAATTTGGGCACTCATTTGGATTGGCCGCAGAAAGGGCGTCATGGGCGCGACGATTGTTCCGGCGCGATTTGGATACTTTATTCTGTTGGACGGCCATGCCTGAACCTCGTTTGCTCGGAACCCAGTCCCGCGTTAGTGTAAAATTATCCGCCGCGCATACATCTAATTGTGGGTGCGTTACAACCTTCTTTTTGCAACTATCGACAAAAAACCCGGCTAATTCGCAGTTTATCCGGCTTGGATATCCATAATTATTGCTCTTTGTCCATTTTCGCACGCAGGGCAGCCAGCCCCGCGAAAGGTTTAGGAGGGTCTTCTGGAAAGGCTGTTGTGCCGGCAGGGGCAGCTTTCACGCTGCCTAATTCAGCGCCCGCAGCGCGTGGGTATTCCGGAACCTCTAAAGCCAAGGCTTCTTGCAATATCTCCATCAGCTCAAAGCTTTCTGGCAGCGGCTCAAGCGAATCGTCAGGATTCGAGATCAGTTCGGCCTCTTCGCTCTCTTCCAAGGGTATAAGTTGATCTTGTGGAACAAAATGGCGCAAAACTTTTGTATCGATACGGGTCACCACAGGGGCAAGCGTCACGACACATTCCTGCTGTATGGTTGCCCCTAGAGCGCCCTGAAGCACCCATTCAAGCGCTCCGGTTGCGCTGAGCGTGCCCGTTAGCCGTAGTTTTTTGAGGCCTTTAACCGATAAGGTCGCAGCCATGAGCGCGCAATCCGTTTCATTCGGGCGTAGATCGAAAGCCTGCGGTTTTTGACCATTCAGCTCGCTTCGGCGGATTATTGCGTCTGGTGTAGTGAATTCGGGCATGTTTATAACAACATCCTTTAGAGAAACATTTACTTGCGCTAGGGTTTGGGCATAAAGATCAAATCACAGCGAAACAAGAGGCGAGATATCATTCGATGCGTAGGGCAGGGTTTCAGATCATATCCGCACTGGTTTTGGTGACGTTGAGCGCCTGCGCCGGACAAATCCGCAATCACGGTTACATGCCGGCACCCGATCAAGTGGCCGATGTTTTGGTCGGCGTCGATACGCGCGCCAGCGTAGAAGAGCAATTGGGGCTGCCCACCACAGAAGGTTTGATCGAACAAGACGCATATTTTTATGTGCGCAGTCGATTGCAAAATAAAGGCTTACGGGGCGCTGAAGAAATTGAACGGAATATTTTGGTGGTCAGCTTTGACAAAAATGATGTGGTGAAAAACATCCAACGATTCAGCTTGTCGGATGGTCAAATCGTGGCGTTGCAACCGCGCGTCACGCTTCCTCCAAGGGAAGAGAAGGGGATGTTCAGCCGTATCCTTTTATCGATAGGATCCCCGGATGCCGCTTCGGTCATCAACGAATAAACCCGATTGCAAGGAAAAGGCCAGCACTGTGGCAGAGACCGAGCGGTTTTTGCTGTGCTGCGCGCGCGCGAATGATCCACGATTTGTCAGGCATGTGGCTGGGCTATCATGTTGAAAAAAGCTAAATATGCCGCCAGACTTGCTGAAAACCTTCAAGATGTTCACTCTGCACAAGCGTTGCGGTGTTTGGCGTTTAATTTGCGATCTGAAACTGGTCTTGATCAAGACCGGTTCGATGATATTTGCGCGCATATGCTGATCGAAGAGGTTGCAACAGGTGCGCTTGTATGTTGTTTCAGGCTGCTCCATCTAAATGGCGGCAGCGATATCGAAAAAAGCTATTCTGCGCAGTTTTATGAGCTATCAGCTTTGCAAAGCTTTGACGGAAAACTGGTTGAAATGGGGCGTTTTTGCATCCATCCGCAAAATCAAGACCCCGATATCCTGCGGGTGGCTTGGGGTGCGTTAACCCAGTTTGTTGATACGCAAAAGGTAGATTTTCTGTTTGGATGCACGTCGTTTCGCGGTACTGACACGAAAGCCTATCTGGATGCGTTTGCGATGCTGCGCGACAAGCATCTGGCGCCAAAGCGGTGGTTGCCGCGGGTGAAGGCGCCCAATGTGTTTGAATTTGCGGCGCGCTTGCGGCGAAAGCCTGATGTTCGGTTGGCGATGCGTCATATGCCGCCTTTGCTGCGCAGCTATTTGTTAATGGGCGGTTGGGTCAGCGATCATGCTGTTGTAGATAAACATATGAACACGCTCCATGTATTTACCGGGGTTGAGGTCGGCCGAATCCCGCCAGCGCGCAAACGGCTTTTGCGGGCGCTCTCTTGACCTTTTAGAGTAAGCCGCATAGCTGGCGGGCTATGGCACGTACTCCGCTTTTGCAGTTAAAAGATATTTCCCTGACCTTTGGGGGCAATCCGATTTTTGACGGGATGGATCTGATCGTTCAACCGGGCGACCGTGTGGCGCTTGTGGGGCGCAATGGATCTGGAAAATCGACCTTGATGAAAGTGATGAGCGGTCTGGTCGATGCCGATCGAGGCAACCGTGTTTTGGCGCCGGCAAGCTCGGTGGGCTATATGGAACAAGATCCGCAAATGACTGGGTTTGACACTTTGGGCGATTTTGCGATGAGCGGTTTGGAGCCGGGTGATTATTATCGCGTGGAGCGCGCCGCAGAGGGGCTTAAGTTTCAACCGGACCGCCCGGTAGCGACGGCGTC
Source organism: Alphaproteobacteria bacterium US3C007 (assembly GCA_034423775.1). Lineage (NCBI taxonomy): Bacteria > Pseudomonadati > Pseudomonadota > Alphaproteobacteria > Rhodobacterales > Roseobacteraceae > Thalassovivens > Thalassovivens spotae. Next base: position 3,597,585 of record CP139918.1, on the reverse strand, counting down.
AGGTGGCGAGCGTCGACGCGCAGCGCTGGCCAAGCTGATGGCAGAAGCGCCCGAATTGATGCTGCTCGATGAACCGACCAACCATTTGGATATTGAGGCGATCTCATGGCTTGAAGAAGAGCTGCGCAGCACCCGCGCGGCGTTTGTTCTGATCAGCCATGACCGGCGGTTTCTCGAGCGTCTGACGCGGGCAATCCTATGGATTGACCGTGGCGCGGTGCGCCGCAATGAAGTTGGCTTTTCTGGGTTTGAGGCCTGGCGCGATAAATTGTGGGAAGAAGAAGACATCCAGCGCCATAAATTGGATCGGAAGATTAAATCGGAAGCGCGCTGGGCTGTTGAGGGCATCAGCGCGCGGCGTAAGCGCAACCAGGGCAGGGTGCGCGCCCTACAAGATTTGCGCAGCGAGCGATCGTCAATGATCAAACGGCAGGATCGCGCGGCGATGGCACTGGAGGCGGGGCGCAAATCGGGCCGCAAAGTGATCGAAGCAGAAGCAATCGGCAAGCGTTTCGGGGATCAAGAGCTGTTCAAAGATTTTTCCATCAAAATTCAACGGGGTGATCGTGTTGCTTTTGTTGGCCCTAATGGGGTGGGAAAAACAACGCTTCTGAAAATTTTATTGGGTGAATTACCCGCCGATAAAGGCAGCGTCGTCTTGGGAACCAATCTGCTGGTCTCTGTGTTTGATCAAACCCGCGCGCAGTTAGACCCTGAGATGAGTCTTTGGGACAGTCTGACCGGCGATCCAGAGATGCGCGTCTCAGGAAAAGCCGACCAAATTCTGGTACGCGGTCAACCCAAACATGTGGTGGGATATCTCAAAGAGTTTTTATTTGATGAAGCGCGCGCGCGCGCCCGTGAAATCGCTTTCTGGGGGCGAAAAAGCCCGCTTGCTCTTGGCCAAAATCATGGCGCGGCAAAGCAATCTTTTGGTGTTGGATGAACCGACCAATGATTTGGACGTGGAAACGTTGGATTTGCTGCAGGAGCTCTTGGCGGATTATGACGGGACCGTCTTGCTGGTCAGTCACGATCGCGATTTTTTGGATCGCACGGTCAATATGACGGTTGCGCTGGAAGGGGATGGCCAGGCAACGCTTTATGCAGGGGGCTGGTCGGATTATCAATCACAGCGCAAGCCGCAAACCGAGCCTCTCGAGATCGCTGAAAAAAGAAAGATGAAAGATACAGCGCAAGACGTTGATAAAAATCATGAAAATTCTTTATCGTTTACCGAGAAACACCGCTTAAAAAGTCTTCCAGACTTGATCGCCCGCCTTGAGGCCGAGATTGTAAAGCTTGAAACGTATCTATCAGAGCCTGATCTGTACTCGGCTGCGCCGTTAAAGTTTGAAAAGGCAACGCAAGCATTGCTCGAGCGTCAAAACGCCCTTTCTGAGGCTGAAGAAGACTGGCTAATGCTCGAAGAGCGCTCACAGGGGTGACTTGCCGCGTTTGCGTTCATCTTAGAAGGCGCGCGGCGCCCAATAAGCGCGTTTGAGCTTGACCTTTATTGCTTTGCCGCTGCAGAACAAACCATCCATGCGCGGATATCACGGATGATGCGAAGAAATTGCAAGGAGCCTGCAATGGTGAATATGCCCGCCCCCAAAGGCCAGTTGACGGCCAATCGTCCTTTGGCCGATTTAACTTGGATGCGCGTTGGTGGCCCCGCCGATTACTTTTTTCTTCCAGAAAGCAAAGAAGATTTATCGCATTTTATCAAAGATTTATGCAGCCATATTGATGTTTTTCCGATGGGGGTTGGAAGCAATGTGATTGTGCGTGATGGTGGGGTGCGCGCTGTTGTCATACGGTTGGGGCGCGCGTTTAATCACATTGAAATTTCGGGCAATCAAATCAGGGTTGGCGCGGCCGTTCTGGATGCGCATCTTGCCAAACAGGCGGCACAAGCTGGGCTAGATCTGACGTTCTTGCGCACCATACCCGGTGCGGTTGGCGGCGCTGTGAAAATGAATGCGGGCTGTTATGGCACCTATGTGGCCGATGTTTTGGAAACCGTTGAGGTGGTGTTGCGCTCTGGTGCGTCCAAAACCTTACCCGCTAAAGATCTTAATTTGCGGTATCGCGCTAGCGATCTTCCCGCGGGTTGCGTTATTACGGCCGCCACGTTTCGCGCCAAGGCAGGTCATCCAAAGGATTTGGCCGCGCGCATGCAAGATCAGCTGCTCAGGCGGGATCAATCGCAACCGACAAAGCTGCGCAGCGCGGGCAGCACGTTTCGCAATCCGGCCGGGTTCTCCAGCACGGGGCAGCCTGATGATGATCACAGCTTAAAGGCATGGAAAGTGATTGATGAGGCGGGCTTGCGCGGCGCGCGCATCGGCGGCGCGCAAATCAGCCCGCAGCACGCAAATTTTATGATCAATACCGGAGATGCCAGTGCCAAAGATTTAGAAGATTTGGGCGAAATGGTGCGAAAAAAGGTTTTCCAATCCAGCGGAATACAGCTAGAGTGGGAGATTATGCGGGTTGGTGATCATCAACCGGAATGACGCCTGAAAACAGGCGCGAACAAATCGGCTCACAGGGCCGGGTAAAGGCGAAGCGGGTATGTCGAGCAGGGCAACCCAAAAAGTGGCAATGTTAATGGGGGGGCTTTCCGCCGAGCGCGAAGTCTCTCTTGTCAGCGGGCGCGAATGCGCTGCCGCTTTGCGGGGCGAAGGATTTGAGGTAATTGAGCTGGACGCTGGCGCAGATCTTGCCCAGCGGCTTGAGGATCTGCGCCCCGATGTTGCGTTCAATGCGCTGCATGGTCGCTGGGGTGAGGATGGCGCGGTTCAAGGCCTTCTTGAATGGTTGAAAATCCCCTACACGCATTCGGGTGTTTTGGCCTCTGCTTTGGGAATGGATAAGCAGCGCTCAAAAAAAGCGTTTGTTGAGGCGGGGCTGCCCGTGGTCGACAGTAAAATCGTAGCAAAATCAGATGCCGCCAGCCAGTTTTTGCTGCCCGCTCCTTACGTGATCAAGCCCAATAATGAAGGCTCGTCTGTTGGGATATATTTCGTTCAAGACGGGGCTAACGTTTTGCCGGATCTTGGCGATGACTTGCCCGATCTAGTTATGATAGAGCGGTTCGTGCCGGGGCGTGAATTAACCACCACCGTGCTAGATGATCAAGCCTTGGCTGTCACGGATATTATCACCGAAAAATGGTATGATTATGCCGCCAAATATCATCCGGGGGGGTCCCGCCATGTGGTGCCAGCGGATGTGCCGGCTGAGATCACTGCTGCCTGTTTGGAGTATGCGCTTCGCGCGCATCAAGCGTTGGGGTGCCGCGGTTTGAGCCGAACCGATTTTCGCTGGGATGAAACGAAAGGGCTAGAAGGGTTGATCTTGCTCGAAACAAATACGCAACCGGGCATGACCCCCACCTCGCTAAGCCCCGAACAAGCTGCCAGCGTTGGCATTGGCTTTGGGGCGCTGTGTCGGCGTATCGTGGAGGATGCTGGATGCGATCGCTGATTGGCAGGCCGAAGCGGCAAGAGGATCCTGCACCCTCGCGGCTGGCCTATCGTCTGCACAGGATTATGCTGCGGCCGGTCTTAAGATTTGCAGTGATTTACGGGCTGCCCGTCGGTCTAATGCTGGCCGCGCTTGGGGTTTATTTTGGCGATCAGCAGCGCCGGGATGCGGTGCGTTTGATTTACAATCAGGCGGCTACGCTGTTTGTCGAGCGACCCGAATTCATGATTGATTTAATGTCGATCAGCGGCGCCAGCGATGATGTGGCGCAAGATATTCGCGAGGTTTTGAATATTGATTTTCCGATCAGTTCTTTTGATTTGGACTCTGCGCAGATGCGCGAAACGATCTTGGGCCTCGATCCTGTAAAAGAAGCACGGGTGAATGTACACTGGGGCGAGATGGTCCAGATCGAGATAGAAGAGCGGCGTCCGGCTATTATTTGGCGCCGCCGCGAGGCGCTTGAATTGCTGGATGAAACTGGCGCCTATGTTCGCACTGCGTCTTCGCGGCTGGATTACCCGCAGCTGAATTTGATCGCGGGCGCCGGGGCGGATCAACATGTGGCCCAAGCCTTGGCACTTTACGCTGCGGCGCGCCCCTTAGCCGAGCGGTTGCGGGGTATGGTTTACGTGGGGCAGAGACGCTGGGATGTTGCCTTGGATCGCGATCAACGCTTGATGTTGCCCGAACGCGATCCTGTGCAAGCCTTAGAGCGCATCATTGGCTTGGATCAGGCGCAAGATCTTTTGGCCCGCGATATTGAAGTGGTGGATATGCGCCTTGAAAGCCGAATGACCTTGCGCCTTGGAGAAGAGGCGCTTTTGGGATCTCAGGACGTGATACAGATGAAGACTGGAGACTAAAGATGGCAGGGCTGTATGAATCTCAACGTGCTATGCGGGCGATGCGCAAAGCAGCATTGCAGCGTGGAGTGATCGCTGTTTTGGATATGGGCACTGCGAAAATTGGATGTTTTATCCTGCGCTTTGAAGGCAGCGGGGCCTCTGAGGGCTTTGATGGGGTCGGCTCGTTGGCGGGGCAATCCGAGTTTCGCGTGGTGGGCGCGGCAACCACCCAGTCTCGCGGTGTGGAATTTGGCGAGATTATATCGATGCCGCAAGCCGAGCGCGCCATTCGCACTGTTTTACAATCCGCGCAGAAAATGGCGCGGTTGCATGTGGATCACGTGATTGCCTGCTTTTCAGGCGGCGCCCCGCGGTCTTATGGCGTGACGGGCGAGGTCAACGTGGAAAGTCAAATCGTTCAAGATCAAGATGTGGCCCGCGTTTTAGCAGCGTGTGATATCCCTGAATTTGGAGAGGGGCGCGAGGTTTTGCACGCGCAGCCGGTGAATTTCGTTTTGGATCAACGCAGCGGCCTGTCAGATCCGCGCGATCAAATTGGCAACGTGTTGGGCGCGGATATGCATATGCTGACCGTTTCTGAAAAAGCCATTCATGATTTGGCCTATTGCGTGAAGCGCTGCGACCTTGAATTGGCGGGCGTCGCTTCTTCTGCTTATGTGTCTGGGGTTTCGTCTTTGGTCGAAGATGAGCAAGAGCTTGGCGGGGCCTGTATTGATATCGGCGGCGGGACGTCAAGCGTATCGATTTTTATGAAAAAGCACATGATTTACGCCGATACGGTCAGGCTAGGCGGTGACCATATTACGCGGGATATCTCGATGGGCTTGCAAGTTCCTATGGCGCTGGCAGAGCGGATTAAAACCATGCATGGAGGGCTGATTGCCACCGGTATGGATGACCGGGATATGATCGAAATGGGCGGCGATACCGGCGATTGGGAACGGGATCGACGGATGGTCAGCCGCGCCGAGTTGATCGGTATTATACGGCCAAGAATGGAAGAAATTTTTGAAGATATAAGAGCCTGCTTGGATGCTGCCGGGTTTGATCATCTGCCCGCGCAGCAAATCGTGCTGACGGGCGGTGGCAGCCAGATCCCGGGTATAGATGATTTAGCCAGCCGGTTGTTGGGCCAACAAGTGCGCTTGGGCAGACCGTTGCGCATCCACGGATTGCCGCCAGCATACGCGGGCGCCAATTGCGCCGGTTTGGTCGGATTAAGTCTTTTTGCCGCCCATCCGCAAGATGAATGGTGGGATTTTGAGATGACAACCGCGCGCTATCCGACTCGCTCTTTGAAACGAGCAATGCGCTGGTTTAAAGATAATTGGTAGAGCTTAGCGGAAGGCTGGCGCCTAGATCGGGTGTTATGGGCACAAAATCGCCCATATTTAGCGGGTAGATCGTAATTTTGCGTGACCTTTTGAATTTATTTAGCTACCATTCACGTAATAATTAAAAATGTTCCCAAAATGGGACAAATCACAGGCGGATTAACCATGACATTGAAACTTTCAGTGCCCCAATATGATGAACTAAAACCCAGAATTACCGTTTTTGGCGTTGGTGGCGCTGGCGGTAATGCGGTGAATAACATGATCAGCAAAGAGCTGGATGGCGTTGAATTTGTCGTTGCGAACACCGATGCACAGGCGCTGCAGCAAAGCCAATCAAGCACGCGTATCCAGTTGGGTGTGAAAGTGACCGAGGGTTTGGGCGCGGGCGCACGGGCGTCGGTTGGATCTGCCGCTGCCGAAGAAAGCATCGAACAAATCGTCGATAATTTGGCGGGATCGCATATGTGTTTTATCACGGCCGGAATGGGGGGCGGAACGGGCACGGGCGCGGCACCGATCATCGCGCAAGCCGCGCGCGAACTTGGGGTGCTTACAGTTGGGGTTGTTACCAAGCCGTTTCAGTTCGAAGGTGCCAAGCGGATGCGTCAGGCTGAAGAGGGCGTCGAGGCACTGCAAAAGATGGTTGATACGCTGATCATCATCCCGAACCAGAATTTATTCCGTCTGGCGAATGAAAAAACCACCTTTACAGATGCGTTCAGCATGGCGGATGACGTCTTGTATCAGGGCGTCAAAGGCGTCACCGATCTGATGGTGCGCCCCGGCTTGATCAATTTGGACTTTGCCGATGTCCGCGCCGTAATGGATGAAATGGGCAAGGCGATGATGGGCACAGGCGAAGCGGAGGGCGAAGACCGCGCTATTCAGGCGGCTGAAAAAGCAATTGCCAATCCACTGCTCGATGAAATCAGTCTGAACGGCGCACGCGGCGTTTTGATCAACATCACCGGTGGCCAAGATTTAACCTTGTTTGAGTTGGATGAGGCGGCCAATCGGGTGCGCGAGGAAGTGGATGCGGATGCCAATATCATCGTCGGTTCAACGTTGGACACGGAGATGGCGGGTAAAATGCGGGTTTCAGTCGTTGCCACTGGCATTGACGTGAGCGAAAGCAGCAATGAAATTCCCCAACCACGCCGGAGAATGGCTGAGCCCTTGGTCGCTGCTGAGCAGGCTGCCGAGCTTACTTTGGCGCAAGAGCGCGAGCCAGAGCTGACGGTGCCTGCTGCGCCCGAGGCGGATTTATTCGCGGATGCCGGAAGCGCACATGATGTGGATGAGGCGCTTGCGCCGCATGACGAGAGATTGGGGGGACAGGATGACAGCCTGCCGCCTCCTGCCTATCAAGGGCAACCGGCCGCGCCGCTTCAATTGGGCGAAGATACGGCGGTGCGCGTCTCTGCGGCCGGTGTGCCAACCGATGAAGCGATGGCGCGCCTTCGGGCTGCGGTGAAAACCACCCCCGCCTCGGCGCAACCTCAAAGTCAGGTTGAAGAAGAACCTGCGGCTTCCGAGCGTCCGCGGTTTGGAATTGGATCTCTTATCAACCGCATGTCGGGTGCAGAAAGTGATCGTTCGAGCGTGGCCACAGCCCCTGCAGCGCCGCAAGAAACACCCGTTTCGCGCGCTCCAACAGCAGAAGCGGCAGAGCCGCCTTTAGAACAAGAGCGGATCGAAGTGCCCGCCTTTTTGCGCCGTCAGGCGAACTAAATCCATCGATATGTCAAGCATTGCATCCCCTCTTTTGATGGGGATGCGCTCGCGCAATAAATAATTGGGCAAATTCGTGCTGGTTTTGAGCGACCATGTTTCAGTGCGTAACAAAGTTTGAATTGTGATTGTTGGCCCATTTAAGGTAGAAGCGTTGCAAATCATAAAAGAGTTTTGGGGTTAAATTGCAAACCACTGTTTCTAAGGTTCTGGTCTTTCGCGGCATTGGGTTGCATTCCGGTGAGGAGGTCGAGCTTAAACTTTGCCCGGCCCCCGCGAATTTCGGCCTCTGTTTTTTCCGCAGCGATGTAGAAATTGGGGATTGCGCTATTCCGGCCCGCTGGGACAGGGTTGAGCAATCTCCATTATGCACAAAGCTGGTGAATGAAGCGGGTATATCTGTTTCAACCGTAGAGCATCTGCTCTCGGCGCTGGCGGGCTGCGGTGTGCATAACGCACGGATTGAAATTAACGGCCCTGAAGTGCCCATTCTTGATGGCAGCGCGGTTCCGTTTGTGCGCCAGATATTGGCAGACCCGCTGACGCAATTGGATCAGCCTGTCGAGGCGATCCGGATTTTGAAAGACATTGAATTTAAAACCGATCAGGGTTGGGCGCGTTTGGTTCCCAGTGATGTTCCCAAGATGAGCTTTCATATCGATTTTAAAGACGCTGCGATCGGCGTGCAAAGCAAATCGATTAATATGTCAAACGGTTCTTTTGTGCGCGAGTTATGCGACAGCCGTACCTTTTGCCGCAGCGTGGATGTTGAGACGATGCGCGCGAATGGGTTGGCGCGGGGCGGCAGTTTGGAAAATGCCGTGGTGGTTGACGGCGCAAAAGTGCTAAGCCCCGGTGGTTTACGGCACGCCGATGAAGCCGTGCGGCATAAAATGCTTGATGCTTTGGGTGATTTAACCTTAAGCGGTGCTCCGATCATTGGGCATTATATCGGGCATCGTGCCGGGCATGCGATCACCAATAACCTCTTATGCGTTTTGTTCGCCACGCCTGGAAGTTTTGAACGCGTGTCTTGCAGCGATGATGTGTTGCAAATATTGCCCGGTATCGGGGCTTGTTTAGAAGAATATCGCGCAGCGTCTTAAAGATCGCTCTTTTTGATCCCCTTGTTTTTATGTTACAACAACGCCATGAGGCCAAGTAGGATGCGGCTTTGTGATTTGTACAAAAGGGATGTTCGCGAATGAAGGCATATGGGTTTCGCCACGGGATCGCCGCAGCGCTGTTGGGCGTTTTTTTATTGGCCGGATGTGAGGATGCTTTTAAAAGCCAAGAGCCTGAAAATCTTGAAAATTTCAGCCCTGAAGAGATTTTTAAGAAGGCTGAAATAGAGCTGAACAAGAAACGCTATGATCAAGGCGCGCAATATTTCAGTGAAATAGAGCGGCTCTATCCCTATTCTGAATGGGCCAAACGCGGCTTGATCATGCAAGCATTCGTTTATCATCAAGGCAAGAAATATGATGAAAGCCGCGCCGCAGCCCAGCGATATGTCGATTTTTTCCCAGCAGATGAAGATGCCGCTTATGCGCAATATCTTTTGGCGTTAAGCTATTACGATCAAATTTCGGATATTGGCCGCGATCAGGGGCTGACATTGCAGGCGCTTGAAGCGTTCCGCGTTGTGATTGAGCAATATCCCGAAAGCGATTATGCTGAACCCTCAAAATTGAAATTTGATCTGGCGTTTAGCCATTTGGCCGCCAAGGAAATGGAAGTTGGGCGCTATTATTTGAAATCTGGGCATTATGGCGCGGCGGTGAATAGGTTTAGAGTGGTCGTTGAAGATTTTCAAACCACATCGCAAACCCCCGAGGCTTTGCATCGATTGGTGGAGGCCTATCTCTCGCTTGGTTTGGTGGATGAGGCCCAATCTGCGGCGGCGATTTTAGGGCATAATTATCAGTCAAGCGAATGGTATCGCGCCAGTTTCGCGCTGCTTAAATCGAAGGGCTATTCTCCAAAAGTATCGGGTACGGGATGGCTGAGCAAAGTCTACCGACAAGTTGTAAAAGGCGAATGGCTGTGATGAAGCAGACGGGCTAAGGCGATGCTCAAAGGATTAGATATTCGCGATATTTTGATTATTGATCATCTTGAGCTTTCGTTGAGGGCTGGCTTGAACGTGCTGACTGGAGAAACCGGGGCGGGAAAGTCTATTTTGCTTGATAGTTTGGGCTTCGTACTTGGCTGGCGCGGACCATCTGATTTGGTGCGCCAAGGGGCCGAGCAAGGCGAAGTAAGCGCGTGGTTTGATTTGCCCGATGACCACCCGGTTTTGGATTTACTCGAGCAGCATGGATTGCCTGTTTCGCAAGAGTTGATATTGCGGCGTATCAACGGGCGAGAGGGGCGTAAAACTGCCTGGATCAATGACCGCCGGGTGTCAGGTGAATTGCTGCGCAAACTGTCCGAGCATTTGGTTGAACTACATGGCCAGCATGATGATCGGGGCTTGTTAAACGCCAAAGGGCACCGCAATTTATTAGACGAATATGGCCAATATGGCGCTTTGAAAACGGCGGTCGCCAAAGCTTGGGGCGAAAAAGAGCGCGCTCGCAAAGCGGTTGAACTGGAAAGCGAAGCGGTCACAGAGTTGCGCCGCGAAGAAGAGTTTCTGCGCCATGCGGTGGCTGAATTAAGCGCGCTGGATCCAAAACCTGGCGAGGCGGATGCGTTGGATGCGAAGCGGCGGTTGATGCAGGCCTCGACGCGGGTGCGCGCAGATGTGTCTAAAGCCCATCACGCACTGGGGCGCGAGGGCGCCGAAGCTTTGCTGGATGATGCCCAGCGCTGGCTGCAAGAGGCTGCTGCACAGTTAAACGATGAATTAGACGCGCCGCTCGACAGTTTGTCGCGCGTGATGAATGACTTGCAAGATACGCTGAATGAGGTTGAAGCCTGTTTAGACGCAATCGGGTTTAACCCACATGAGCTTGAAACGCTTGAAGAGCGCTTGTTTGCGATGCGCGGCTTGGCGCGTAAGCATGATGTCCATGCCGATGCATTGGCTGACTTAGCCGGCGATTTAGAAGCGCGTTTGCTGCGTTTGGACGCCGGCGCAGACAATTTGAACGCCCTGCGGGCAGCGCAAGCCGAAGCTGAAAACGTCTATGCTGCGCAGGCAGCAGAGTTGCAGCTTGCGCGCAGCGCTGCCGCCGAAAAGCTGGATCAAGCGATGGCCTTAGAATTGGCACCGCTGAAAATGGAGCGGGCAGTGTTTGAAACCAGACTGACCGCGGCCGCCGCAGGCCCTGAGGGGATTGATCAAATCGATTTTTGCGTGGCCACCAATCCAGGCGCGCCGGCGGGGCCTTTGGGGAAAATTGCCTCTGGTGGTGAATTAAGCCGATTTTTATTGGCGCTGAAAGTGTGCCTCAATGCGGGTAATTCGCACGCAACTTTGATTTTTGATGAGATTGACCGCGGGGTCGGGGGGGCCACTGCCGATGCGGTGGGCCGACGTTTGGCAGAGCTGGCGCAATCCGGGCAAGTGCTGGTGGTCACGCATTCTGCACAGGTTGCCGCATTAGGTGATGCACAATTCCAAGTCAGCAAACATCAAACAGATAGCCATACTGTCTCGCGGATCAAACAGCTTGATCGCGAAGAGCGCGTGGATGAGATTGCGCGTATGATTTCAGGAACGCAGGTTACGGATGCCGCGCGTGTGGCGGCTCAGACTCTGATCGCAGGGCGTTGATCTGTACTGCGATCCGGCGCCTTAATTCTGCCTTAACAATTTACCTGGATTTAAGATGTTCAAGGGATCCATTTGGCGTTTCAAGCCGCGCATAACCTCCCAGGCTAGACCATGCTCTTGCTCCATAAATTTCAGCTTGCCCATGCCAATCCCATGCTCGCCGGTACAGGTGCCGCCCAAGGCCAGTGCGCGTTCGGCCATACGGTCGGAAATCTGCATTGCAGCTCTGTATTCGGATGCATTGTCAGGATCGATCAGCAGAATCGCGTGGAAATTTCCATCCCCCATATGCCCTAAAATAGGCCCGCTGATCGCGCTTCGGGCAATATCTGCATGGGTTTCTTCTACCGCGTGCGCCAGAGCAGAGATTGGCACACAAATATCAGTTACGATTGCACGCGCGCCAGGGCGGCTTGCAAGAACGGCGTAATAGCCATTATGGCGCATCGTCCAAAGCGCGGTTCTTTCTTCGGGCAGCGCGGACCATTGGAACCCGGCACCGCCATATTCTTGACAGATATCACAAAATAATTCGGCATTTTCAGCAACGCTGGCATCGCTGCCATGCAGCTCAAACAACAGATGTGGTTGAATGCGCATTTCAGCGCCAGCATATTCGTTAAAGGCTTGAGCGGTTGCGCCATCAACGAATTCTATACGCGCCATGGGCAAGCCCATTTGTATTGTTGCGATCACGGCCTTTACCGCTTGCTGCATGCTGTCAAAAGCTACGATGCCGGCGCTTATGGCTTCTGGCTGTGGATGCAGCTGCAAGGTAAGCTTTGTGATCAGCCCCAGCGTGCCTTCGGATCCCACCAAAAGCGACGTGAGATCGTAGCCGGCAGAAGATTTACGCGCCCGGTTGCCCGTCTGTATCACTTGGCCATCCGCAAGAACAACTTCTAATGCTTTTACATTTTCCCGCATGCCACCATAGCGCACCGTGGTTGTACCGCTGGCGCGCGTTGCGGCCATGCCGCCCAATGAGGCATTGGCCCCTGGGTCAACGGGGAAGAACAGCCCGCTGGCCCGCAATTCGATATTCAGCGCTTCGCGGGTGAGCCCGGGCTGCACAAGAACATCCATATCTTCAGCATTAAGTTGTAATAGTTTGTTCATCCGCGAAAAATCGACGCTGATCCCACCACGTGGAGCCGAGGTATGCCCCTCGAGCGATGTGCCGGTGCCCCATCCAATCACGGGGCATTCAAATTGCGAACAAATCTTGAGCAGGTTTTGAACCTCTTGCGTGGTTTCCACATAGGCCACAGCGTCCGGCGGCATGAGATCAAAATAACTTTCTGAGCGGCCATGAAGGTTGCGATCCGACTTTGATGTGCTAAGGCGGCCGGGCAAAAGCTGCGACAGGGCTTCTAGGGTTTTGGCATGGCGCATAGCGCTGCCTCCTTACTGGGTTCGCCTTAGCTTAGCCCAAAGTTCCATTCTCCGAAAAGACTGCCAGCGATCAAAGTTAACAAAATTTCAGAACGCTGTGGTTCAGCCCCATAGCCTGCGGTTTTAGAAAAACATATTTATGGTGAGGGAAATCACATCATCATCGGCAATGCCCGAGAAAGCCAAACCGCTTTTTTTGGCGTCATAGAATTGGCTGCGCAGTTCCAAACTGGACCAATCGTTCAGCCGCCGCGATGCTTCAAAAGCAATCAAAGATTGCTCTTGCTTTTGGTCCTGTGACATCAATGCCAAGAAGCTTGTATCTTTGGCATCATTCAAAACAAGGCGTAAGCCTGCACTGTAAAAGCGTTCGGCCGCTGCTTGTGGACGGGTGTCATATTGGCCCTCAGCGATAAGTCCAAGATCCCAGACCTGCCCGAAGGCGCCATAAAGCGTATATTCCAAACCGGCAACCGCGGCGTCGAAGCCTGCCCCCGATTGTGTTCCATGCAGGCTTTCCCATTTCAAAAGCGTTGGATCGCCGGTAAATTGCGCTTCAAACCCGATTGTTTCCTGCAACATGTAGGTCGCGTTCAGCGCGCTACTGTCTTGGGTTGGTGTTATAAGTGGCTCGCGGGCTGTGCCTTGGAAACCGCTAACTGCAAAATCCCAATCGCCCGAAAAGGTAGAAAACCGCGCCGCAATATCATCTGCCTCTTTGCCTTCAGAGCGTTCATAGAGGCTTGTGGTAACATTTAAGCCACTGCTTGGATGGCCGTTGCCGTCGTTGAATGTGCGCTCACGAAAACGCGAAATATACCATAATTGCAGATCACCGAAATCGAAATAGCCATCAAGCGACAGCGATGGGGCGCCTAATTTTGCCTCGCTCCCCTGATTTGCAGCCGCGTCGCTTTGGTTGATAACATCAACAACGTTTCTGCTTTCTGCTTTGCCCCAAAAGGTTTGGCGCTGCCCGATATAAAGATCAAAATTGCTAAAGGACCGGCGCAGATAGGCTTGGCGCGCCTCAACCAATCTACGACCCTTATCATCGGCATCTGCGCGCGCGATCAATTCAAGCTCTGCGCGATAGGCGTCAAAATCATGATACGCGTCGAGCTTTAATTCAACCGATTTACCATATTCAATCGTTCCTTCAGCATGGCTTGGGAAATAGCTGACTTGGGGGGATATGGTCAGGTTGACTTCACCCGAGACGGCGGGCCCACAGGTCAGTAATATGGCTGTGGGCCAAGATAAACTAAGCGGCTTCATTTGATACGTTTAAGCGCGTTTTTCTGAAAATCTTTTTCGGTCATGCCGGTTTGAAAGGCCCAGTCCGAAAATTGTAATTGGGTTTTCTTGCCCGTCTGATGATTTTCCATACTCAGGGTATCTGCCCGCCAATATTTTCCGAGAAACTTATTATAATCTGCGTAGGAGAGTGTTTTTAATAGGCTGTTTTTCCGATCGTAAAATTCGATCTTTTGCAGCCGGTATTCTTTTTTATCGATCCATACCAATTGGCGGGAATAGCCGCTTTTCCGGTCAACCGGATCATATTCCACCAAAAAGCAATCGAGCCCATTTACCTTTTCATCGCGCAGATAATTATAGGTGTATTTCTCGATTTCTTGGCTCGAAATATCCTCATAGGCAAATTCGCTGCCCATGAAAGGCCCAGCTTTGTTCGATGAGGCAATGCGTTTCACCCGCTTTAACGCAGGCAAAAACAGCCATTGATCATCCGAGCCTGCCTTTTTTGTATGTGATAAAAAGGCGGTTCCGCGCACGTCCCCGGGCGAGTCAAATATAACCAGCGATAAATCGCCCTCGCTGGACCCTTCTAAAGTTCGGTTTCTGATCGCGCGTTGGGTGGATTGGCCATGTTGGTCAGATAGAACCATAACCATTGTAGAGGTTGAATCTTTGAAACCCGTGTCACGTTTGTCAAGTTCTGTGGCAATCTCCAATCCCTTTTCAGGAGAGGCGGCCGCGGTTGAGGGAAGGCTAAGGCCTGTTAGGCCTGCAATCAAAATCAGGGGTAAAAATTTCATCTCTTTCTCCTTAAGATGTTGGCTGCATTGCCGGTGTTTCTGGGCCATCATGGGCTGCGTGCTCTGCAGCTTCTGAAGGTGTGTCTTTATCTAAAGCAATCAACAGCGCCGGCAGCAAAGTCAAGTCTGCGATCAGCGCCATGATCAACGCGATGGCGGTGAGACTGGCCATATAGCTGTTTAAACCAAAGCTGGATTGCGCCAGAATAAAAAAGCCCGCCGCTAAAATGATGGTCGTAACCAAAAGCGCGGTTCCAACCCCCGTAAACGCAAAGATAACCGCGTCTTTAGGTGAAAGCTTTTCATCGCGCCGCGCAATTTGATATTTGCTTAAAAAATGCACGCTATCATCGACCACAACGCCCAAAGCCATTCCCGCAACCACGGCAACAGCCATGTTGACCTGCCCGACAAGTAAGCCCCAAAGGCCGAATGCAAGGCCCGCTGGCAAGAGATTTGGCACGAGGCTGATGACGCCGAGGCGCACGTTTTTAAGCGCAATCAAAATCACACCGCTGATCAGCAATACCGCAAAGAAAGTACCCGATAGCATGCTTTTGATATTGCGCTCGGCGATATAGGCAAACATCACCGTGGGACCGACCGCATAGGTGTTGATGCCCAGATCATTGGCGAGGAAATCTTCAGCGCGTTGCAACCAGGCCCTGACTTCATTCGTGGTCATATCTTCAATTGTAATCACAATCTGCGTTGACGATTTATTGATGTCCAATTGGTTGTTCAAATCCAGCCCATAGGGCAGGGACAGTTCATATAGCAGCAAATATTGCGCTGCCAATTCGCGGCTTTCGGGTATTTTGTAAAAAGCCGGATCGCCGCCGTTTAGATCACGGTTCAAACGTTTGAACGTGTCAGAGATCGATTGCACGTGGGTAACGGGTTCTTCATTCATCGCCCAATCGGTAAAGGCTGCGATTTTCTTGATGAAATCGGGCGAGCTGATCCCGTTTGGTTCACCGGAACTTAGATCAAACTGAATTTGATTGATGCCAGTTAAATTCTGTCCAATCCATTCCGAATCTTCTCGGAACTGGATTGATTCATCGAAATATTTCAAGAAGTCATCATTGATTTCATTCAAAGGGATCAAGGCTAATAATCCAAGTGACGCCGCGATGCTGAGCGTCATCACGGTTTTATAGCGAGCGGCAATGAATACGCCCAATTTGCCCATAACACCGTCGAGCTTCTCGATCGTGGCTTTGGGCTTTAATGTAACAAAACTGATCAAAATTGGCAGCAAGGTGACCGCGTAGATCCAAGCGGCAATCACGCCAACCGCTGTGATATTTCCCAAATCGTGGAAGGGGGGCGAGTCTGAAAAGTTAAGAGACAGGAACCCTAAAGCAGTGGTTACACTGGTCAGGAAAATGGGTTTTCCGTTTACTTTCAAACTGTAGATGATGCTATCGCGTTGGTTATGGCCGGCGCGCATTCGGTTCATTAATGTAACCAAAAAGTGGATCGAATCTGCCACCGCCAAGGTGGTGATGATGGTCGGCGCGCTTGCTGAGGGCGGCGTTAATCCAACCCCCATCCAGCCACCAATACCCATCGCAACCAGAATACTTGGGACGATGATCACCAAAACCATTGCCGTGGCATAGAGCGAGCGGAGCAATATGTAAGACACCGCTAGAATGACCAAATACATCGCCGGGATCAGCGAGGCCATATCATTCATCGAGGCTTCTAGAAACGCATTATTGAAGAAAATAATGCCCCCGGTACGGATTTTAACATCATGCTTTGCTTCGATTTCGGCAACTATTTCACGCGCAACAACGGCAACTTCTGCCACTTCATCGGCGTTTTTGCCGGGCAATTGGATCGTAACGTTTACGGATGTGCTGCGATGCTGTGCATCGTGAATTTTACCCGCCAGCGTTGGCTCGGTTGAGCTGATTTGATCAACGAGTTTCTGTTCATCAGCGCTCATATTCGCGGCGTCAAAATACAAATCTCTCACGATCAGATCATCGCCCTCGACTTCGGTGTGCTGATAGTTCGAAAGGCTGTCAACGCGAATGGAATAGGGAATTTGCCATGACATATCCGTCAGATCTTCAATGGCGGCCAACACTTTGGGAGAGTTCGCTTTCCCCGATTGAGGATCAATCGCGAATTGAACGTTGTCAATTTTTGTATAGGTGCGTTGGAGTTTTTCAAAGGCTTCCAATTGGGGATTGGTTTCACCAAAAAAACTGCGGTAATCATTGTCAAAATACAGGTTTTTCGCCCCAAAAGTGCCAGCAAGCGTGAGGGTCAACAAGGCAACCAGAACGATAAGCCGATTGTTTAGGAGGAACTCTCCATAGGATGTTTTTTGGGGTGCCATTTTGAATATACCTTTGAAATCGCAAGCAAGATCACTGCAGGGTTTAATGTCATATCTATTGATGCAAGCATTATCTAAACCACTTGCAAAATGCAAGCTATCTGATTATAAAGCGACCTGCAATGCTTTTAATCTCATTGTCATACAATTTTACGAAAACGTAAGTTTTCAAGCGTGTTAAGGCCATGAAGCGAAAAAACTGTTGTCCAATTGCACAAGCATTAGGCGTTTTAGGGGATAAATGGTCCTTAATCGTGTTGCGGGATGTAATCTTTGGCAAAAAGCGGCATTTTAATGACCTGCTCGCCTCTCCAGAAAAAATTTCGACCAATATATTGTCAAATCGGTTGAAAACCCTGCAACAGGAAAGCCTGCTCTGTTGTTCTGTGGATTTAGAGAATAGACGGTCAAAAATTTATACACCTACAGAAAAAGCTCAAGATTTAGTGCCGGTTCTGGTCGAATTGTATAAATGGGGCGAAAAATACAATGATAGGGCCGATACGGCAGAAAATCCGCTGCAGGAATAGCCTTTTTAAGCGTTCTGGCTGGGCTTTTGGCTTGGCAAAGACTGATATCGCGGCAACACTGATGCGGTGAAATTGCAAAAAAGATGACATTATGACCTACCGCCCAATCCCGCTTCCAGACCGAAGCCTTTTGACGGCGCAAGAAGCCGAAGAGGTGTCGGCTACATATTTAGCGCAGATGCGCCGGCGGCATTCTGTACGGCATTTTGACACCGCCCCTATCTCAGACGTTTTACTGTCTAACGCGATTTCTGTTGCCGCATCTGCGCCCTCTGGTGCCAATCAACAACCTTGGCATTTCGTGATTGTCAAAAACCCGGCCATGAAAATGAAAATCCGCTTGGCCGCCGAAGCAGAAGAACAAAAATTCTATGCCGGAATGGCAGGAGATGCTTGGATTTCTGCCTTAGAACCGATTGGCACGCATTCTGTAAAAGCTCATTTATCCGAGGCCCCTGCGCTGATTGTTGTGTTCGCGCAGCGCTATGGGCTAACCGAAGATGGCGCGCGTTTTAAGCATTATTATGTGACTGAGAGCGTTGGTATCGCAATTGGGTTTTTAATTTCAGCGCTGCACCAAAGTGGGTTGGTTTGTTTGGAGCATACTCCTAATCCAATGGCTTTTTTAAATCAGCTCTGTAATCGCCCGGCGAATGAAAAACCAATGATGATCTTACCGGTCGGCTATGCTGCAAAAAACGCTGAAATCCCTGCTGCCGCCAAGGTTAAAAAGCCCCTTGGTGAGGTGTTATCAGTTTTTTAAAATCGCAAACGCGAAATTTTACGTTAGGGCATTTTTAGCAGTGGCCAGTGTGCTCGGGCGCAGCGCCCCTTATGCTGACATTTGATTTTATTATCACGGATGGATGCTGTTTTAGGTGTTAGTCAATAAGTGCTGTCTTCGTACAGCCAGCGCAGCTTGTGCCGATTGTCTTCAAGCCTTGCGCTTAAAGGCCCCTTTTTACCAGCGCCGCTTCCTTAAACAAATTGCCAAATGCGCCGTATTCATTTGTGAAGCGATCAGCGAGCGGAGGGTTAGAATGCAGGTTACTCATCCATCTTCCACCTTTCAATGGGCGGCTTATCAAGCCGCTATTGCACGACCAGCACCGCTTAAAACGCGCCGCATTTCAAAACAAAGCCGCGATGCGCAGAAAAAAACACCCGCTCGGATGGGAAATACGGATTGCCAACGCTCGGGCAAAGATTTTTCGATATCCTTAAATCAAAAGCTAACCAGCGAAGCCTTCTAAGTTTTATAAAGCCAGATTGGGTGGCATGGCGCTGGAAAATTAGGGCTAATTGCTACTGCATCCTTATGCTAAGTTTGAGACTTAAGCGCGTGATTTCGCTGGGTGAAGCTGGATTTTTGGTGGCTGGCATTCGGCGCTTTGGCTGATATGCTGGCACTGGAGAAAGCACCCGGCGTATGAACTCAACCTTTGAAAACACACTCAGTCAGATCTATTGGAAGCGTTTTCAACAATTTGGGTCCACGCCACAAGGCAGCTTTTGGGCGACAGAGGCGCGGCAAGCCCTTCGGTTTGAAATCATTCTGTGCGAAATTGACAAGCTGTCGGGGGCAGAGGGGTTTAGCTTGGCGGATATTGGCTGCGGCTATGGCGCCTTGGTTGATCATCTTCTCAAACGGCCTGCTAGCTTTGTTACATCGTATATTGGCTATGATATTTCAGATCAATTGATTACGGCCTGTAAGCGCAGATTTGAACAAAGGTGGGCGAGCTTCATATGCAGCCCCGCGCCGCGTCAAGAACAAGACTTCTCCGTCATGTCCGGACCTTTTAATTTGGCCGCTACCCGCGATGTCGTGCTCTGGCAAAACTATGTGTTCGATGCTTTACAGGCCTGTTGGTCGCACACCCGGGTGGCAATGATTTTCAATCTTCAAGTGGCCCCGAGCGCGCGAATTTCGCCGCAGAGCCATATTTATTATGCAAATTCAGATCAGGTTTTAGAGCATTGCGTGGCGCGGTTTGGCCCGACGAAAAGGCTTGTTCACCCTGATCTGCCGCAGGATGCAACTTTCGTGGTTTTAAAGCCGCTCTGATCCGAAATCTACCGCGAGTGCTTTGGGGCTGCGCGGCCATGATGCAGAGCAAATACCTGTCTTTTATACAGCGCTACGCAAATATTTACTGGCCGGTTTGCTTTTTGTTTTCGGGGCTGGGTTGGCTAAACCGTGAAGAGATCAGCCGCAGGGTTTGTCTGATCACATTTTGCGGTAGGTTGCTGGAGACACCGCAGGGGGGTTAGGCTTGACTGTGCTGGGCAAGGATTGCCCCCGAATAGGCGCGGCAAACATTTTCTTCATCGTATCGCAGGCAGAGATGTTCAATCAATTCGATCATATTATGCGGCCCATTCACGTAATCCATAAACGCATCCAACGAGGCCCATTGATTTACAATAACCAACTCGTCGTCTCGGGTGTGGACAATGCTATAGACGTCTAAACCGGCGACGCCGTCCTTGCGACTTTCTGTGATCAGCGCTGCAATTTCATCTATGGCGTCTTCTTTGGGTGTCACCGCGACGATACTCATCATTTTCATTTTATTGGTCCTTTGGGCTTTGTTCTGGGGTTGAATAAAGGCCTAATTTTTCCAGAAAAGACAATCAAGTTAAATTTCACGCTGGTGTGATTTGGGTCTATGAAGAATTATCGAGGGCTAGTGCTTTGCGCAAGCTGCGCAGTGTTTGCGCGGTAAGATAGAGCCTGCCAGGTTTATTGCGTTACCCTTGGCCTTGGTGATGAGGCCGGTTTTTGGTTGCAATTGCATGCAAACTGGAAGATGCAACATTCATTACCCTATGCTGCATCTGCCCTGTTAGATGCTGGAAGCACGGCCACTGAGTGAGAGCATCATGAACAGCAAACACGCCTATTCTGATTCATTTCTGCGCAAGATTTTGGCGCGCAACAAGGTCATCGTTTCGGTAGGCGTCAGTCTTAACGCCATTCGCCCTAGCTATTTCGTGGCCCGTTATTTAAGCCGGCGTGGTTACACGATTATCCCGGTCAATCCTGGATATGAGGGCGAGCTGCTGTTTGGGCAACGGGTGTATGCGCGCATGGATCAAATTGAGCAACCGATCGATATGGTACAGGTTTTTCGAAAATCGGATGCGGTGCCTGCCATTTATGAAGATGCGTTGACCTGCTGGCCCGCGTTCAAAACCATTTGGATGCAAATTGGCGTGAAACATGAAGCAACTGCTTGCAAAGCGCAGGCAAGCGGCATTGACGTGGTTCAGGATCTCTGCCCAAAAATGGAGCACCAAAGGTTAAGCGGCGAATTGGGCAAATATGGCGTGAATACAGGGCTGGTGCGCGCGCGCTTGGCGGATGTGATCTAAGCCTCAAAAGAACGGATGAGCGTCGTTTAGAAAGCGATGGCACGGTTAGAATGAGAAAACCGGGTTGCGCCTATTGCAGTGCGGCATTGGCCGCTCTGATCCGCCTGCGCAGGGCGCCGGCCGAGCGGAAGTGAAAAGGCGCAACTGGGGCTTGCTCTGGTTTTGGAACAATCGCAATATAGCATTGAAACAATTGCGGTAGCTGTGATGCCTTTACATGATCCCAATATTCTGCTTCCCGCTGATCCTACGCGTCGTGCCATTGCCCGCGCGCTTTATGATGGCGTGCGTGATCTGCCGATCATTAGCCCGCACGGCCATGTTGATCCCGCCTGGTTTGCAAAGAATGAACCTTTTAAAAATCCAACTGATCTTTTTGTAAGCCCGGATCATTATGTGCTGCGGATGCTGGTCTCGCAAGGTACTTCGCTGGCGGAGTTGGGGCTTGTCGATCAGGACGGGCATCAACACGCGGATAAGCGGGCGATTTGGCGCCGGTTTTGCGCCGGCTATCACTTGTTTCGCGCGACGCCAAGCCGCGTATGGTTAGAATATGCATTCGAAAAACTGTTCGACCTGACCGAACGCCCATCGGCTGAAAATGCCGATGCGCTTTATGATGCAATTTCTCAGAAGCTGGCTGAGCCGGCGTTTTTGCCGCGGGCGTTGTTTGATCGCTTTAATATTGAGGTTTTGGCCACCACAGAGGATCCGCTGGATGATCTGTCGTATCATCAGAGCATTCATAGCAGCGGTTGGACGGGCCGCGTTATCACCACCTACCGCCCCGATAATGTGATTGATCCAGAACATAAGGGATTTGTCCAAAATGTAGAGCGTCTGGGCATTTTAACCGAATGTGACACCCGGAATTGGCAGGGATATTTGCAAGCCCATCGCCTGCGCCGCGCTTATTTCCGCGGTTTTGGGGCAACGGCAACCGATCATGGGCATCCGTCCGCGCGCACCGAAAATCTTTCTTGCCAGGATGCTGCAGATTTGTTTGATAAAGTTGTGCGGGGCCAGGCTTCATCGCAAGAGGCCGAGCGCTTCCGTGGGCAAATGCTGACGGAGATGGCGCGGATGAGCCTAGAAGATGGTATGGTGATGCAGTTGCACCCGGGATCATGGCGCAACCATTCTCCGACTGTTTTCAGCGCTTACGGGCGTGATAAAGGGTTTGATATTCCCAAACCAGCCGATTTTGTGGGGGGGCTAAAGCCTTTGCTGGATCGCTTTGGCCATGAAAAAAACTTCACGCTTATCCTTTTCACCTTGGATGAAACCACGCTGTCGCGCGAACTGGCGCCTTTGGCTGGGGCCTATCCATGCTTAAAATTGGGGCCGGCTTGGTGGTTTTATGACAGCCCGGAAGGAATGCGGCGCTATCGCGAATTGGTTACGGAAACGGCAGGGTTTTACAACACGGTTGGATTTAACGATGATACCCGGGCTTTATGCACGATCCCGGCGCGCCATGATATGGCACGTCGGATCGATTGCGGTTTCCTAGCCGGCCTGGTTGCCACGCATATGCTGGAGGAAGACGAAGCGCATCAGGTGGCCTATGACCTGGCGTATTCTTTGGCCCAGAAGGCCTATCGTTTATGAGTGATCTTACCAAGGATTTTGATCGCGTTGGCGTCGTTCATCTTGGGCTGGGCGCGTTTTTTCGCGCTTTTGGGCTGCCGCAACTGCAAAGGATGCAGGCGCAACTTGGCGCAGATCACGCGATTGGTTGGGATGTGATTGGTATCAGTTTGCGCAGCGCAGGGGTGCGCGATCTCTTGGCGCAAAACGGGTTTCGATATCACGCGGTTGAGATGGATGCAGCGCGCCGTTTGGTTGAAGAAATCACCATTTTAAAAGCTGTCTATTTTCTTGAAGATGAACGCCGCGAGGTGTTGAACGCGCTGCTGCTGCCGCATTTGAATATGGTGACGCTGACGATTACGGAAAAAGGATATTGTTATTCACCGGCGCTAAGCGGGCTTGACTGGGAGCACCCTCAAATTCGGCAGGATCTAATCACGCCTGAAACGCCGTCTTCCGTTCCTGGTTTGTTGGTTCAGGCATTGCGACACAGGCGTGCATTAGGTCTAAACGCCTTTACCTGCCTGAGCTGCGATAATCTGTCTGAAAACGGGCGCGTTTTGCAAACAGTTGTGCTGGAATTTGCACAAAAAATTGACTCGGATCTTGCGCAATGGATCAAAGAAAACGTACGATTTCCTGCCACCATGGTGGATCGTATCGTTCCGGCCGTGACGGCGCAGGATGTTGAAGATATTGCGGCATTGACTTGCTGGCCCGATCCCGCACCGGTCTTGCATGAGCCGTTTTGGCAATGGGTGATTGAAGAGGATTTTGCCGACCTGCCGCGCCCGCCCCTTGAACTGGTTGGGGTAGAGTTTACCAGTTCGGTTCGCTCTTTTGAAGAAATGAAACTGCGTTTGCTAAATGCAACCCATTCTTCCATTGCGTATCTTGGTGTTTTGACAGGGCATGAAACCGTTTTTGATGCGATGCAAAACACGGCATTGGCGGCGTTTATTAAGCGCTTATGGGAGCATGAATTGCGGCCCAGTTTTACGCCGCCCCCGGACCAAGATTTAAAAGCCTATACGCAGGCGCTCGAGCGACGGTATCGTAATTCAGCCATTGCGCATGCGACTTTACAAATTGCCATGGATGGATCCCAAAAGCTGCCGCAGCGCGTGCTGGCGCCGCTGCGCACTAATTTAGCTGCCAACCGGCGGATTGACGGGCTTTGTTTGGTTGTTGCGGCTTGGATATTGTTTTTGAACGGGCAGAGCGAGGCAGGCGTGCATTATGTGATAAACGATCCTTTGCAGCCCCGCCTGAGCAGCGCCTGCGCGCAAAAGCAGGATCCTGTCGGGGCGGTTCTTTCAATTGCTGAAATATTTGGCTCTGATTTGAAGCAAGATGCCCGATTTGAACAGGGGGTGCGTCAGGCCTATGCCCGGCTTCGCATTTCTGGTGTGCTGGCAAGCGTTGAGCTGGCCTGCCAGCACGCGGGCAAAGCCAATTGAGAGGGGCAGAGGAAGCACAAAAATACGCCGGCGCGCTCGGTGAACACGATATTAAACGCACTCTCGAAAGGCAGACGCGCCTTCTGCACTGGGCTTTTATCCCCCTAAAAACGCGCTGTGCGATATGATGGCGCGGCCTTTGAAATATTACATGCCGGTTTGCGGCTTGGGCCTCACCCAGATTATGGGTTATGGCACGTTGCTTTATTCTTATGCCGTGCTCTTGCCCATAATGGCGGATGAGCTTGGCCTTGGCCTGTCGGATGTGTTCGGGCTGCTCTCGATTGGCTTTTTTTTTGGTGGCCTGAGCGCGATACTGGCCGGGTTTGCTGTGGATCGCATCGGCGGGCGTTGGGTGATGAGCCTTGGCTCGGTGGCCTCGGCTGGCGGGCTTTGGGGGTTAAGCCAAGTGACAGGGCCGATTGGATTAACCGTTGCGATATTGCTCACCCAAATGGCGGCAATGTTTGTGCTTTACGATGTGGCTTTTGCATCAATTGCAAAACTTCGCCCCGGGCCGGCGGCGCAATCGGCAATTTCGGGGATCACGCTGTTTGGAGGTGTGGCATCAACCATTTACTGGCCACTGACTCTGGCGCTTTCAAATCTTTATGGGTGGCAAGTGACATGGCAAATCCATGCTGCCAGCGTATTGCTTATTTGCGTGCCGGCGCATTGGTTCAGCCTAAGAACGGAAAATGGAACCTGCGCGCCCCCAGAGAAGCGCAAAGAAGGGTCAGAGACTTGGCCGCCATTACAAGGCCCGGCCCGCCGTCAGGCAATGATTTGGATGGTGCTGTCTTTTACCTTTTCGGGATATATTATGGGGGCTTTGATGTCGCTTTGGGTGAGCAATGTGGAAGCATTGGGGCACAGCGCTGCCGTCGCCGTGAGCGCGGGCGCGTTGATTGGGCCAGCCAAAACGGCGGGGCGGTTTTTTGAATTGATCTTTGGCCGCGCGCTGCATCCTTTGATTACAAGTTTTATTTCTTTGGGTTTGATGATGATCGGATTTTCTATCTTATTGGGCTTTGGCGCGACCTTTGCCGGTTTGATGGTTTTTGCTGTGCTTTACGGGATGGGCGATGGAATTAAAACGATCACCATGGGCACGTTGCCTTTGGCGCTATTTGGCCCAGAAGGGTTTGGGGCAAGATTGGGGTGGATAGCGTTTATCCGTATGTCCGTGAATTCCTCAAGCCCTTTTCTATTCGCTTGGATCACTGAGGCCTATGGCGGTTGGACATCATTTTCGGCCATGGCATTGTTTATACTCATGGGGCTTGGTGCGCTGTTCTTTATAAAGCGGCATTCTCAGTAACCGGGCTTCGCGCCATCCGATTATCAGAACTTAAAGCGCAAAATTTTTTTTTACCACTTAGATATTTATTTAGAAGGTATTAGGTTTTCCTGTGGTTTGGGCCTTTTAGAAAAGTATTTGAGTGAAGCAAAATGCAATCTCATTGTGGCATATAATTTGCTGTATATCCTCCAGCACTAAGATATTTGCGAGGAAGATTATGAAGCAAGACGTCGAAATTGTACGCCCCAAAGAGTGGTTGGAAGAGGCTTTGATCACGCTTGAGAAGATCAAAGCAGGCGCAAAATCTTCGGAAGAAGCTATCACCTTCAATAAGTTTGTGTTCACACATTATGTCGTTGAGGCGTTTGAAGCTATTTTGGCTGCAAAAGCAATCACGACCGAGCAGGCTGAACTGGTCCATAAAGTTGTAACAGAGTATTTAAGCGATGAATTGCTTGCTGCCCTGAGCGATTATGATCAGGAAGTCATTCAAAACCTTCTTGTGCCGTTTTCTCAAACTGAGGCTGCGCCTCAGGAAGATCCGACAGAAGCCGTTACATTGGTCAATCCTGTTGAATGGATGCATGAGGCGATTGAAACGCTTTATCGCGTAGATCGCAGCTGTAAAGACCCCTTGAAAGCCGCGAAATTGAAGCATTTCACCTTTTCCACTTATGTTGCTGAAGCTTTTCTGGCGATTGTTTACCGCAAGGCAATTTTTGAATCTGAAGTCGTTTTGGTCAATGAGATCATGAGTAAATATTTTGATCAAAACGTATATGACCTTATGTCCGAGCAAGAGAAGCTGATTTTAGAACATTTGATGATGCCGTTCGCAACGGAGCACGGCGTCGACGAAACATTCTATAAGCTCGTCGCTTAAGGGAGTTTGAAATGGCCTTAAATATCGCAACCGATACAGCTTTTCTACTGGCGTCTAAAAGTTCTGAAAGAAATACCGTTACGCTCAATCAGTCTATGGAGCGTCTGACCTCTGGATTGCGCATCAATTCAGCCTCTGATGATGCGGCTGGCGTGGCTGTGGCAACAAGAATTAATTCTGACGTTCAAGGTATGCGTATGGCCATTCGTAACGCCACGGATGGGCAGTCGATGATCAATACGGCTGAGGGGGCTATGGTTGAGATCACCAATATCCTTCAGCGCATGCGCGAATTGGCAATTCAAGCGGCGAATGGCACCAATAGTCCAACAGACAGAGATATGATTCAGTTGGAAATTGATCAATTGACGATGGAAGTCGACCGGATTGCCCAAAGTACACAATGGGCAGGGCAAAGCATTTTCAACGGCGCCCGGGGTGCCAATGAATTGGCAACATCGCATACCGAGGCGTATACAACCAACTTTCAAATTGGCTCGACGCCAAATGATGGCGATAACATCACGGTGAATTTCTATGCGATCACCTCAGAGGCTTTGGATATTGAGGGCACTGGAACGGTGCCAACAATCGCAACCACATATGCTACAGGTGGCAGTGGCGCCGTTGCGATAAACCCAACCGATGGAAAAGTAACTTTAAGTGGTGCTTTTGCCGCGGATGATAAAATCACCATGACGATTAATGGTCAGTCGATACAAACAACGCTGACAGATACCGATATTATTGATACGGGCGCGATTGCGGTTAACGGCTCATCTGCGCTCAGCGCGGGTGAATACTATATCACGTCGATGGGTACGACTGATTTTACAACCTCAAATTCCGGTATCAGCGCGTCGGTTAACTCTCCGATCGCGGATTCTAACGATGGAGCCAATGGCCTTGGCTCGATAATCACAGTTGCATCGAATACAACATCTTTAACAGGCACGGGCCGCGTCAAGGCGATCAAAACCGATGCGGATGTTAATGCGGCTGCGGATGGTACGCAATTTAAGGTGGTCAATGACTCATCTGTTTTTTACGATGCCAGCCTTGGCTCCACTTCAGTCGCGAGCGGAGATACGACTGCTATTACAGAGGACAAAACCTATCTCGTCACTGAGGGCGCATTTGTATACGGAAGCGATACATTTACAGCGGGCCAGTCATTTTTGGCGGCTTCTACAACTACCGTTACAGCTTCTGGTTCTAGTGCTCTGGTAGAGATTACTGCAGTTTCTAATACGAATGAAACTTCGCCTACCGACAGCCGTATCAATAATATTACTAGTGGTGAAGATGTTGCGATAACAAGCGGAAAGTCATACTTAGTTACAGCGGGTTCCTTGACCTATGGATCAACCACTTTCACTGCTGGCGAGTCATTTGTAGGTTCTTCAACTGCAATGGCAACAGCTTCTGGGGCCACTGCCGTCTTCAGCACAGCTTCGGATTTTGAAGCAGGTTCGGTAATTGAAAAAGCAAATGGCTTGTACATCTCCACAAACGCTAAGCTCGTAACTTATGACTCTCCTGCTGCCGCCGCACAGCAAATAGTAGCGAAGCTACAAGCAGAAGGAATCACCGGCTTAAACTTGACTGACAATATCGATGGTACTTTTGATATTGTTTTGGGCGGCAATTTAAGCGTCGCCTCTGCAACTGATTCCCATAAAGCCATTAATTCGATCGACCTCGCCATGCAGATGGTAAGTGCAGACCGGGCTATGTTTGGTGCCTTAAGCAATCGATTTGATATGTCGATTTCGAACCTATCGAATGTGGCGGCGAATTCAGAAATGAGTCTTGGGCGCTTGCAGGATGCTGATTTTGCAGCGGAAACGTCAAGAATGACCACAAGCAGAATTTTGGAACAAGCTTCGATCGCGATGATGGCGCAGGCCAATGCGGCGAAACAAAACGTGCTGCAATTGCTCGGTTAACTCCACGTCATCAAATCCAAAAGAGCGCGCCGGCGGGTAAACCCGGCGCGCTTTTTTTAATTAAAAAACCGATTTTCGCCGGTTTTATTGCGAAGCCTTATAAGATTGCACCGGCTTTTGGGCTTTCTGCCAGCCTGTGATGCCTTTTGACAGATGGCTGACATTGGCAAAGCCCAATTGATCCACCAAAGCCTTGCCCAAATTCGTGGTCCGGTTGCCGGTGCGGCAATAGAGCATGATCGGGGTATCGCGATCGGTGATCACCGACATGAATTTCTGTTGAAACTCTGGGTGAAGCTGGCCCGATTTTGTAAATGCTGTGATCAATTCGGCCCCTTCGATAATACCCGTTTTCGCCCATTCCTCGGGGCGACGAATATCGATGATCAGCGTACCGTTTTTCTGAGCCTTTTGCATATCTTGATTGCTGGCTTGCTGTAATTTTGGCGGCCAAGCTGTTTTCAGCAGTTCCACTTCAAAGCGCAAGGTGGCGTTTGGCGGAATTTTCGCGCCAGCACCGCGCGCGCCATATCCCAATTGTGGCGGAATGGTTAATATTCGGCGCTCGCCTTCCTTCATTCCCAAAATACCCTGCTCCCACCCTTGGATGACTTGTCCGGCGCCAAGCACAAAGCGAAACGCCTGGCCGCGCGGACGCGAGGCGTCAAACACGGTGCCATCGCTCAGGCGGCCTTCATAATGCACGCTGACTTGCATGCCGTTTTGCGCGGTTGCTCCACTGCCTTTCTGCGTGATGTCTATGCCCAGTTCGGCCGCAGACAGCGGCGCGCTTACACCGAAAGCCAGAAAAAGATAAAAAAACCTGCGCATACCTGCGATGATACGGGTGATTTGGGGCATAATGATCCTTTCTATGACCAACAGGGGTAAGCCTAGAGCGGTTTTTGGATTTGTCTATTGCCAAGCGCCAGATATCACAGCGTGTTGACCTGCGCGGTGTAGCCAGGATTTTGTAATTTTCTAACGATTGGCGCTGTTCAGCCGGGCGTGATTTGATAAGCTGTGGTCAAACGCACAATTAGAAAAGGATGCTCAAGATGGCAAAGGTTTTACAGGTGGTTATTTACACCGCGATTTCAGATGACGCGAAATTGGCGGCTTATGCCAAGCTTGCCGGGCCTGCGATGCAAGCCGCCGGTGGGGTATTTTTGGCGCGCGGCGTGCCGGTTGCGGTGGCAGAAGACGGTCAGATGACGCGGACAGTGGTGGTTGAATGGGCAAGCCTTGAAGCGGCGCAAGCCGGCTATAACAGCCCCGCCTATCAAGAGGCGCTTGCCGCGTTGGGCGATGGGGCAACGCGCGAATTTAGATATGTTGAGGCGGTGTAGCGCGCATTTATTGTACAAGGTGTGAAGGGTAAGTGGCCGGAGCGTTTGCGCCCAGAAAGGCGCATAACTTGCCTTTGCTTTCAGCCAATGCGTGCCTTAGAGCAAACTTTTTATGCACCGCTCTCGGCGCTGTAAGGCAGGGCGTAAATCAGGCGTGATCTTTATTTGGATAAAACGCGTCTGGCGCTTTCATCAAAGCGGTCATTGCGGGGCTTAAAGATCATCGAATAGCCCAGTAACCCCACCAAGAAAACGAAGATAATTGCCGGAACAATAATGTTTTTACCCAATGTAATGACCTCGCTTTGTTGCGGGCCATCTGCTTTGCATGACCCAAATGAGCTGCTCAGATATTACAGCCATTTGCCATATCTGACAAGTTTGGTTGTGAGGCGCAAATTTCACGCCGCGCCCTTTAAGCTTTGAGGGGGGGATATCGCCGTTTTAGCGGCCTTAACGTGAGCTTTGGCGGCGCATGTTAGAGCGATTTTGTGGCTTGGCCCAGCCATTGCGTGGCGCTGCTGCTCAGCTGATCCTGATGCAGATCCCAACATTTTTTGTGATAGGCGTTTATCCAAGCTTTTTCTGTTGGGTCCAGCCAATCAGAGATGACCATGCGAAGATCAATCGGCACATAGGTAAGCGTTTCAAATTCCAAAAGTCGTGTTAAATTGGCAGCTTCGGGCAGATCTGCCTCGCCAACGCTGAGCAAGTTTTCAATCCGAATTCCAAACGCACCTTCTTTGTAAAAGCCGGGCTCGTTCGATAGGATCATGCCTGGTTCCAACACCACTGTAGAGGCACGCGACAATCGCTGCGGGCCTTCATGCACGTTTAAAAAATGCCCAACGCCATGGCCGGTGCCATGATTGAAATCCTGCCCCGAAGCCCAAAGTGGCGCGCGGGCAAACGCGTCCAGATCGCGCCCGGAAATGCCATAAGGAAATTTCAGGCGAGAAATCGCAATCATCCCTTGCAAAACCCGCGTGAAGGCGGCGCAAACCTCGTGCGGTTGCGCGCCAATCGCGATGGTTCGCGTAATATCGGTCGTACCATCCAGATATTGGCCACCGCTATCCACCAGCATGACCTCTCCGGCTTGAAGCTGCCGGTTTGACGCTTCATTCACCCGATAATGGGGCAGGGCAGCGTTCGGGCCGCTGGCTGAAATAGTGTCAAAGCTGATGTCCAAAAGCTCTGAATTTGCGCGCCGAAAGCTTTCGAGCGCAATGACCACATCAATTTCTGTTGTGGTGCCAATTGGCGCGTTATCAAGCCAAGCCAAAAACTCGCACATTGCGGCGCCATCGCGTTGATGCGACACGCGGGCATGTTGTAATTCTATAATGTTTTTGCAGGCTTTTGGAAGGATGACGGGGTCTGCTTCAAACGCGATTTCAACCTGTGCTTTTTGAAGAATATCGACAACGGCATAGGGAATATGCCCGGCATCAACGCGTACTCTGCCGTGTAATTGCGACAGTTGCGCGTCGAATTGATCTTGTGAGAAGAGGCGTATCCCGGCGCCAAAATGCCCCGATAGCTGTTCGGCTTTTCCAGGCGCAATGAACAGGTCCACTGAAGCATCGGCGTGCAAAAATGCAAAGCTATGAACCAAGGGCACATGGGTGACATCGCTGCCGCGCATATTTAGCAACCAAACGATGCTGTCTGGCAGCGTTAGGATCGCTGTGTCTTGCGCGTTGTCGCGCAGCATTTTGGCAAGGCGTTTGCGCTTATCACTGTGGGTTTCACCGGCATAATCATCGGGGTAGGCATAGGCCTGCGCGTTGGGGGGATCTGGTCTATCGGTCCAGATTTGATCGATAAGGTTGGTATTTGGCCGCAGCTGAATGCCGTTTTCGCCCAGCGCGGCGCGATGCGCTTTTATCTCGCCCCAACTGTGCAACCATGGGTCAAAACCGATCGTGCCCGTTTGTAAGTTTTTTTGGAGCCATGTGGGCAGGCTCGTTTCGGGCCAGTCAACGGGTGTGAAGATGGCGTTTGTTTGCACTTTCACTTGAACCCGGTAGCGCCCATCTACGAATACACCCGCAACATCAGGTAAAACGGCGCAAAACCCGGCCGAACCCGTAAAGCCGGTTAACCAAGCCAAGCGTTCATCGCGTTTCGCAACATATTCCCCTTGATGCACATCGCTGCGCGGGACCAAAAAGCCGTTTAGCTGTGCCCCAGAGATGGCCTTGCGAAGCGCGGTTAGGCGCGCGGGGCCCGCATCGGGTTCAGAGTCGTCAATAAAGCTTTGGAAATGGGCTGTTTTCATCGGGCTCAATTCACTTTTCTCATACCTGTCGAGCGTGCGCGCGCGCGCGGATCATTGTCAAATAACGCCGCCAATTGTTCGGTCATGGCGCCCGCAAGCTGTTCAATATCCGTGATCGTGACGGCGCGTTCATAATAGCGGGTGACATCATGGCCAATGCCAATTGCCAGTAATTCTACCGCTTTGCGCTTTTCAACCATCGCAATCACGTCGCGCAGATGCTTTTCAAGATAATTGGCTTGGTTCACCGATAAAGTGCTGTCATCAACCGGTGCGCCATCTGATATCACCATAAGAATTTTGCGGGCCTCGGGGCGCCCAGCCATGCGACGATGCGCCCATTCCAACGCTTCACCATCAATATTTTCTTTCAGCAAACCCTCTTTCATCATCAAGCCCAAATTGGATCTTACGCGCCGCCAAGGCGCATCGGCGCCCTTATAGATGATATGGCGTAAATCGTTCAGCCGCCCAGGCTGTTGCGGACGCCCTTCATTCAGCCAATCTTCCCGGCTTTGCCCGCCTTTCCACGCACGGGTGGTGAACCCAAGAATTTCCACTTTGACATTACACCGCTCTAAGGTACGCGCCAAAACATCCGCACAAATCGCCGCGATGGAAATGGGCCGTCCGCGCATAGAGCCGGAATTGTCAAGCAAGAGCGTGACCACGGTATCGCGAAATTCGGTGTCTTTTTCCCTTTTAAAGCTAAGCGCGGTAGTGGGGTTCGCGACGATGCGCGCCAAACGCCCTGCGTCCAAAATGCCTTCTTCTAAATCGAACAGCCAAGAACGGTTTTGCTGGGCTTGCAGGCGGCGTTGCAGCTTATTGGCCAGCCGGCTTACGGCCCCCTTTAATGGCTCTAATTGCTGATCCAAATAGGCCCGCAGACGCTCTAGTTCAACGGCATCGGCAAGCTCTTCTGCCTTGATCTCTTCATCATATTTGGTTTCATAGACGTTGTAATTCGGATCAGCATCCGAAATTGGTTGCGGAGCAGGGGGCTCCATTGGAGCATCGCCATCGGGCAGTTCAGTCTCTTCCGACATCTCATCTTCAGCGCTTTCATCGCTGCTGACTTGTGCTGCTGAAGGATCTTGCTGTTCTTCTTGGCTTTGTTCAGGCGTGCTTTCCGTATCATCTTCATTGCTGTCATCTTGGCCCGTACTGTCGGGATCTTGATCTTCTTCCGTACCTTCATCCTGATCTTCGTCAGACTGATCTTCAAGATCATCAGGATCGTCGCCCAGCTGGTCACCATAGCCTAGATCCGAAATGATTTGGCGGGCAAATTTCGCAAACGCGCTTTGATCTTTCAATTTGCTCTGAAGATCTGCCAAAGTGCCACCGGCTTGCTCTTCGATGAACCCCTGCCAAAGCTGCATAATGTTTTGCGCGGCGGGCGGCATATCGCGCCCCGTGGCCAAATGCCGGATCAGGTATCCAGCGGCGGTCGATAAAGGTGCATCAGAGCGGTCGGTGATATTAAGATAGCCAAGCCGGGCTGCATCCGCGCCAATTTTCGCATCAATATTTCCCGCCGTACCCGGCATATCTTGTGCGCCAACGGCTTCGCAGCGGGCCACTTCCATCGCCTCATAAAGTTCGCGCGCCATATTGCCCTGGGGGGCGTATTTTGTATGCGTTCCATCATCGTGATATTTGCGGTGCAGGGCCAAAGCATCCGCTGTCCCTCTTGCCACCAAAACTTCATCATGGGTCATTCTACGGCTGATTTGGGGCAAGCGCATGACATCGCCGGATACGCCAGCCGGATCCACGGAATAGGTGATCGACAGATCGGCATCATTGGCCATCACTTTGGTGGCTTCAGCCAAAGCTTTTTTAAATGGATCGGCCGGGTTATCTGAATTTGGTCCCATAACGCAAGTCTCGCTGAACGTTTGAATAATGCAAGCTCTGTTTACAATGCCGCAACCTGAGTTTTAGCGCGCGCTTTCCTGTAGGGTTGGAAAATTCAAAAATGCGCGCGCGCTGTGGCTTAAAACTTTAGCCCAAGCTGACGCTGGCAGCGCTTTCTGGCAGTTCTTCGTCAAAACAGCGCTGGTAGAATTCTGCCACGGTCTGACGCTCAAGCTCATCGCATTTGTTCAGGAAAGACAAACGAAACGCGTAGCCTATATTGCGGAAAATTTCTGCATTTTGCGCCCAATTGATCACGGTGCGCGGGCTCATTACGGTTGACAGGTCGCCATTCATAAACGCGGTACGGGTTAGATCTGCAACCGTTACCATTTGCTTTACCGTTTTGCGCCCGTTTTCCGTGTTATAATGGGGGGCTTTTGCCAAAATTATTGCGGTTTCGGCATCGATGGACAGATAATTCAAGGTAGCGACAAGCGACCAACGGTCCATTTGGGCTTGGTTTATTTGTTGGGTGCCATGATAGAGGCCGGTGGTATCGCCCAGACCGACAGTATTGGCGGTTGCAAACAGCCGGAACTGCGGATGCGGTGTGATAATTTCGTTTTGATCCATCAGGGTAAGTTTGCCATCATGTTCGAGCACGCGCTGGATCACAAACATCACATCGGCGCGCCCGGCATCATATTCGTCAAAAACAATCGCCACCGGGTTGCGCAGCGCCCATGGCAAGATGCCTTCGTGGAATTCGGTGACCTGAACGCCATCGCGCAATTTGATCGCATCTTTTCCGATTAAATCGATACGGCTGATATGGCTGTCCAGATTAACGCGCACGGCGGGCCAGTTCAGGCGGGCTGCCACTTGCTCAATATGTGTTGATTTGCCCGTTCCGTGATAGCCTTGGATCATCACCCGTCGATTATGCGAAAACCCTGCTAGAATAGCCATGGTTGTATCGGGATCAAACTTATAGGTCGTGTCAATTTCGGGAACCCGCTCAGAGCGATCTGCAAAGCCTTTCACAACCAT
Source organism: Alphaproteobacteria bacterium US3C007 (assembly GCA_034423775.1). Lineage (NCBI taxonomy): Bacteria > Pseudomonadati > Pseudomonadota > Alphaproteobacteria > Rhodobacterales > Roseobacteraceae > Thalassovivens > Thalassovivens spotae. The sequence goes on along the minus strand of CP139918.1, from coordinate 3,562,973 downwards.
ATCTGTGTCAAGCCCGAACATTTCACGCACTGAAATATCCTCAGTCGGTTTTACATCCATTGTATTGCCGCCGTCAGCCATACTTGCGTTTCCTTTAATTGCCAATTTTAACCTCTGCTCTGGTGCAACATAAAGCGGTTAAGGGCAAGGGGAAGGGCAAAAATAGTCAAAATAGAGTTCTATCCGCTCTTTTATGGCGGCGGCGTATTTCGATCTTGAGGTCACGCAAAAAAACCGGACTTTTTGCTTTCTTAAACCAAAAACTCTGCTGGATCAGGTATATCCTTCGAGTTGAACCGATAGAGTTCTTCAAAATCGCGAAAAACTGCGTTTTCGATTGCGTCTTTACTGGATTTTTTTACCGATACGTGCTGTCTGATACGCTGCATATAAGGGGCTGTATCTTCTGAAACAGGCAGTTCGTAAGTCTGAATACGTGTGATAATGGGCGCGTAAAACGCATTTAAAGCGCTGAATTCTCCAGCCAAGAATGGACCTTTAGAAAGTGTTAGAATAATGCGCCATGCAGTCTTGAGACGGTCTATATCTTTGCGGACCAAAAGTTTGTCTCGCCAGATCAATCGGCCAATCTGGAGAAGATCTGCGTCAATATTCGTTGGGCAATGTCTGCGCAGCGCAAAAAAGCAACTCTGCATTTCAGCGCAAAGGCTGCGCGCTTGAGCGTGCAAGGCGACGTTTCGGGGCCAAATCTTAAACTGAGGGTTTTGCTCTACACGATATTCTATGATCGGCAGCGGTTCCCATATGATCAAAGGGTCAGCTTGCGGGCTGGCGCTGTTTGAGCATTGCAGAAAGGGATCCTTACCCGCTGGCGAATATTTGGCAACGGTTTGTTTGAACTGCGAGCTTTCAGAAAATCCGTCGAAGGGAATGAGCTTTTCGGTGAATCGAATGCCGAAAGCGTGCAACACCAACCACGGCCGCATTGACCAGCTTGAATATTTTTTATCGCCAATAAACAGCGTGATTGCCACAGGCTAGCCCACTTTTGTGAGTTTCACAGAGCAGCCCGCCATAACAATGTGTAGATTTTAGGGTGCAGACCTGATTATTTGAAGTTTCGGCTGTCTTTTAATTGATCCCAAGCCCAAACCACTTCTTGTAGCTGTTCTTCTTGGCTGCGATCGCCGCCATTCATATCTGGGTGTAAGACTTTGATCAACGCTTTATACGCGCCGCGCACTTCTGCTTTGCTCCAATTGTCTTTGCCTTCTAAGATTTCCAAAGCGCGGCGCTCGGTTGGCGGTAGACGTCGGCCACTGCCAGCCGAGCCTCCAGATTTGCCTGGGTTCTTGGTGGCATTTTCGCCCAAAACCTGATGCGGATCCTCAATCCCAAGCCGCGCCCAAGCACGGGCTTCTGTGTCGCGGAAATCTTTGGTTTCTCTTTCCCAGACTTTGTCTTTCGAGCGCTGGGCATTGATTTCGGCCTCTGTGGTGCCGTTAAAGAAATTCCATTTTAAATTATACTCGCGCACATGATCTTTGCAGAACCAGAAAAAATCATCCAACACATCGGGGGCTTTTGGCGCGCGGAATTTTCCAGCCTCTTGGCAGCCATCATGTTCGCACAGTCGGGTCGAGGTGTCCGAGGCTCCAGACATGCTGCGCCGCCCGCGCGGATTTTTCTTCTTCGAAGAAGACACAGACATATCAAAACCAAATGGGTCGGAGGCAGCCATAAATTCACCTTTTCTGTTCAAGGCAGATAGCATAGGCTTTCCTCAGGTAATTTGAAGAGGCGAAAACAAAAAATATGACCCGAGTGGAACAAATTCGCAAAAATCTTGAGAATTCTTTTCAATCAAGCTTTTTGGAGGTCGTAGATGAGAGCGATCAGCACCGTGGGCATGCCGGCGCGCCAGAAGGCGGGCAAAGCCATTTTCGCGTCCGCCTGAAATCTGAGCAGTTTAAAGGGCAATCGCGAATCGCGCGGCATCGTGCGGTGCATGCAGCGCTGGGGCCAGAGTTGATCGGCGCGATTCACGCTTTGGCTTTAGAACTTGATACCCCTTAAGCCTTAACCTCTAACCGCTTGAAAGGGCCCGCACCTGTTGCTGAAACCCAACTGGTGCCACGCGCTGGGCCTTGCCATCGTATTTATTGGGCCAATTTTGTGGCAACCAGTTCATTCACCACTTTTGGATTGGCTTTGCCGCCTGTGGCTTTCATCACTTGTCCGACGAACCAGCCTGCCAGCTTGGGGTTGGCCTTGGCTTTTTCAACTTGTGCTGGATTATCTGCGATCACTTGATCCACCGCCGCTTCGATCGCTCCTGTATCCGTTACTTGTTTTAAGCCGCGCGAGTCCACGATCTGCGCCGGCTCACCGCCCTCGCTATAAACAATTTCAAACACATCCTTGGCGATTTTCCCGCTGATCTCGCCTTTGGAAATCAGATCGATAATACCGCCCAGTTGCGCCGGGGTGACCGGGCTTTCACTTATATCACAATCATCTTTTTTGAGGCGTCCAAAAAGTTCGTTAATCACCCAATTTGCGGCCAATTTGCCATCTCGCCCCTTGGCCACTTCTTCAAAATAACCCGCCGAGTCAAGCTCTGCCGTTAGGACATTGGCATCATATTCCGAGAGGCTGAAATCTGTAACGAAGCGGGCTTTTTTCTGATCGGGCAGCTCTGGCAGATTGGCTGCAATCTCATCCACCCAGTCTTGTTCGATTTCTAAAGGTAAAAGATCCGGATCGGGGAAGTAGCGATAATCATGCGCCTCTTCTTTGGAGCGCATAGAGCGCGTTTCGCCTTTGTCGGGATCATAAAGCCGGGTTTCTTGATCGACGCTTCCGCCGCTTTCTACGATCGCAATTTGCCGCCGTGCTTCCACGTCAATAGCTTGCTGAATAAATCGCATTGAGTTCATATTCTTGATTTCACAGCGCGTGCCAAGATGCGAAAAATCTCCGCTTTCGAGATATTTTTCATATTGCCCTGGCTGGCAAATCGAGACGTTGACATCGGCGCGCAGATTCCCGTTTTGCATATTCCCGTCACAGGTGCCCAAATAGCGCAGGATCTGACGCAATTTCACGATATATGCGGCGGCCTCTTCTGGGCCCCGAATATCGGGGCGGCTGACGATCTCCATCAGCGCCACTCCGGTGCGGTTCAGATCAACAAATGACATATTTGGATCCATGTCATGGATCGATTTTCCGGCATCTTGTTCGATATGAATGCGTTCAATACGGACCCGGCGCGCAACGCCCGGCGCCATATCAACGATCACTTCACCCTCGCCAACGATCGGATGATAGAGCTGGCTGATCTGATATCCTTGAGGAAGGTCTGGATAAAAATAATTCTTTCGATCAAAGGCAGAGAATAAATTAATTTCGGCCTGCAAACCCAGCCCAGTTCTGACCGCCTGCTCAACGCAAAATTCATTTATTACCGGCAGCATGCCCGGCATTGCAGCATCCACGAACGCAACATTGGAATTTGGTTCATTTCCAAACTTTGTGGATGCGCCAGAAAATAACTTTGCTTTTGATGCAATTTGGGCGTGCACTTCCATACCGATCACCAATTCCCAGTCATATTTAGCACCGGCGATGGTTTTGATCTTGGGCGGTTCAAATGTCAGATCCAGCATGGTGCATGTCCTTTAAGGCGTGGTTTCTTTGCGCCGGTTTAGCCAATGCGGCTGCGGGTTTCAATCTCTTTGCGCCTCATTCGCGTTCTCGTTGCAGTGCGCTCTGCGCACCAGCAGGGCGACTGCTTGGCCGTTTGCGCGGCGCGTCAGTCGTGTACAATCCTTGAAAGCATCTCGCGCGAGTCTCGGCTGAGCCCATCCATCTCTAACATGTTTTGCAAAAGCGGCTTCAATAGGGCTTGCCGACCTTTATCAAATTGGCGCCAAGTTTTGAACGCTCCGCACATGCGGGCGGCGGTTTGCGGATTGATTTGATCAAGCCGTGAAAGCCACTGCACCATTAATTCATAGCCTTGGCCCGATAGGTGATGGAACCCTGCCATATTGCCCGCCAGTGATCCAAAAACCGCTCGAAAACGATTGGGGTTTTTCCAATTGAAATCTTCATGTTGCGTAAGAGATTTTGCAACAATTGCAGCTTTTTCCGGCGGCGCGAAAGCCACCTGCAAGGCAAACCACTTATCGATTACCAGCCGATCTTCTTTCCATTGACGATAGAATGCCTGCGCCTGTTCGGCGCCCTTTTCAACCGATAAAAGCGCGCTGAGCGCGGCTTGCTGCTGGGTCATGTTATTGGCGGTGTCGAATTGTTTTTTTGCGGCCTCGCCGGCATCAATCCGCGTTAGATAAACCAAAGCCCTATTGGCCAGCGCGCGCGCATTAGATTGCTGCGCGTTTGGTGCATAAGGCTCTTGTATCTGATGCGCGGCATGCAATTGCGGCCAGATATCTTGCAAATGCTGGGCAAGCGTTTGATGTAGGGTTTCAAGCGCGTCGAAAATGCGCTGTGGCTCGGGGGTTAGGCCATCTGCGTAGAGCGACCGGGCTATTTCATCTTGCGATGGCAGGCCAAGCACCAAGGCGCGAAACGCCGGATCAAGCGCGTCATCGCTGGCCACAGCCTGCAGCGCATCCAAAAACGCAAGCGCAGGAGCCTGATTGTGTTGCGCCAATTCTTTCAAACTTTCAACGGCCAGCGTGCGGGCGGCCTGCCATTTGTTGAAAGGATCGGAGTCATGCGCAAGCAGAAAGGCTTTGGTAGCGTCGTTCTGGGTGTGTTTGAGCAGGATGGGGGCTGAAAATTCGCGTAAAATCGAGGCGATAGGGCGTTCAGAGCTTGCAAATGTAAAGCTTTGTTGGGGTTGGTTAAGCTCGAAGATCTGCGTGGTCAAAAGCTCTTGTCCGCAAGGCGATAATAAGCCCAGGGCAATTGGTATGACTTTGGGATCTTTTTCTATTTGTCCTGGCGTTGCCGGGGTTTTTTGCGAAAAAGTAAGTTGGAATTCACCCTGTGCATAGGTTTCTGTTACGCTCACTTCGGGGGTGCCGGCTTGCGTGTACCAGTTTTTGAATTGGCTCAAATCGCGCCCGGTGCTGTCTTCAAAAACCTGTAGCCAATCTTCGATAGTGGCGGCATCGCCATCATGACGCTGAAAATAAAGCGCCAAAGCTTTGTAATAGGCCTGATCGCCGACAAGCGTTTTCAGCATGCCAATTAATTCAGCGCCTTTTTCATAAACCGTGGCCGTGTAAAAATTATTAATCTCGATAAAGCTGTCAGGGCGCACGGGATGCGCAAGCGGGCCAGCATCCTCGCTAAATTGGATCGCACGGAGCCGGATCACATCTTCGATCCGCTTTACCGCGGCGCTGCGCAGGTCTGATGTGAATTGGGCGTCGCGAAAAACGGTTAGCCCCTCTTTCAGACAAAGTTGAAACCAATCGCGGCAGGTAATGCGGTTGCCGGTCCAATTGTGAAAATACTCATGCGCGATGATCGCCTCGACGCGTTCAAAATCTTTATCTGTGCTGGTGGTTGGGCTGGCCAAGACGCAGGCACTGTTAAAGATATTTAAGCCCTTATTTTCCATTGCGCCCATGTTGAAATCATCAACGGCCACGATGTTGAAGACATCTAAATCATATTCGCGCTGATAGATATTCTGATCCCAGTGCATCGAGGCTTTTAACGCCTCCATGCCGAAGCCGCATTTGTGTTCGTCGCCAGGGCGCACCCAAATATTCAGCGCAACATGATTTCCAGATGCGGTGGTGAAAGTATCGCGATGGGCAACCAACCTGCCGGCCACCAGCGCGAATAAATAGGCAGGTTTGGGCCAAGGGTCTTGCCATTCAGCCCAGTTTTCACCCTGCGCCTTTGGATTGCCGTTTGATAGTAAAATGGGCAAATCGCCCTCAATCCGAACGTGAAACTGCGCCATCACATCGGGGCGGTCGGGATAATAGGTTATCTTTCGAAAGCCTTCCGCCTCGCATTGCGTGCAATACATGCCGTTTGACATATATAACCCCTCAAGCGATGTGTTGTTTTGTGGGTCAATCTCAACCTCACATTCCCAAACAAAGCTAGCGCTGGGAACCCGAACGGATAAGCCGCCTTTTGTTATCTGTGGAGATACAGCCGCGCCATCAATTTTTGCCCAGATAAGGCGTAGATCTTCACCATGTAGGAACAAATCACGTTGCGATGAACCTGCAATCGGCTCAAATTCAACCAAAGAAATGACTCTGGTTTTGAGGGGGTCTAATTGAAACGTCAGATGTACATTTTTGACGCGAAACGGGAAAGGCGCGTAATCCTTGAGATAAATGGTAGTTGGGCTGGCATCTTTCACGGCATATCCTCAAAGCATCGTTTCTTTTGATAAATTTAGGTCTAAACCACGGCTTGCAAAGTGCAAGGGCGCTTTGCCTTTTTGGGAGGGATAAACCGCCCATAGGTTCATGTGCGGGCTGGCGATCTGCTGCTCTGCGCCTATATCACACCCAGCGCCCGGTTGTGCTTCGTAAAAAAAGCACCACAGAGCTGCATAAGTCTGCAACCGTTCAGATCAGGGCTTGAAAATGAAAATGCGAAAAAAAATCGATTTGCCGCAAAAGCTCTGCAAAACCTGCGGACGTCCCTTTCTATGGCGTAAAAAATGGGAAAAAGACTGGGAGCATGTTCAATATTGCAGCGAGAAATGCCGACGAAATAAGAATATTGCGCAGGAACCATCTGGAAAAATCTAGCTTTGGTAAAATAGTTTTACCAAAATAATTGCATATAGGAAACTTTTTCCCTAAAGCAGATGATATCTGAGTTGGAATCAAGCGAAGGGGTGTTCTGTGTCGGAGCGGGTATCACGAGAAGGTTTAAGCGTCGCGCATCAACTGGCGGCATTCATCGAAATAGACGCCTTGCCGGGCACCGGCATAACGGCGACCCAATTTTGGGCAGGGCTCGCGGCGCTTGTTGCAGAATTAGGGCCTAAAAATCGCGATCTTTTACAGACGCGCGAGGAGATCCAGACGCAGCTAGACAATTGGTACATCTCGCATCGGGGCGTTGATTATAGCTTCGAAACCTATCAGGACTTTTTGAAAGAGACCGGCTATTTGGTGGATGAAGGGCCGGATTTTAAGATTGAAACGCAGGGCATTGATCCTGAAATCGCGCAGATTGCAGGGCCGCAGCTTGTGGTTCCGGTAATGAACGCACGCTTTGCGTTAAACGCAGCCAATGCGCGCTGGGGCAGCTTGTATGATGCATTATACGGCACCGACGCGATGGGGGATTTACCGCCAGCGGGGGCGTATGACCAAGCGCGTGGCGACCGCGTGGTTGCTTGGGGGCGGGCATTTTTGGACGACAGCCTGCCTTTGGCGAAGGGGTCTTGGTCGGACGTGTCTTGTATGTCTCAAACCAAAGACGGCTTCTGCGCGGATGATATCGGGTTGACGCATCCAGAGCAATTCATCGGGCGGGTTGGCGACGGCGATAGTTTGGGTGGATATATTTTTAAGAACAATGACTTGCACATCATTGTTGATGTCGATTCTGCCAGTGTGATTGGGGCTGCGGATCGGGCCGGAATTTCTGATATTCGGATGGAGTCGGCGATTTCAACCATTATGGATTGCGAAGACAGCGTGGCCGCGGTGGATGGCGCAGACAAGACCCTAGCCTATCGCAATTGGCTGGGGTTGATGAAGCGGGATTTGAGCGAAGCAATCGTAAAGGGCTCTGAGACCTTTACCCGCAGATTAAACGCGGACATCGCCTACACCACTGCGCAAGGTTTGCCAGCGCATTTAAAGGGGCGCAGCTTGATGCTGGTGCGCAATGTGGGGCATTTGATGACCACACCGGCAGTGCTGGATCAAGATGGCGCAGAGATAGGGGAAGGCTTACTTGACGCTCTGTGCACCACGATGATTGCGATGCATGATCTTAATTCAGACCAAGGCAACGCGATGCATGGCTCGGTCTATGTGGTGAAGCCGAAGATGCATGGCCCCGCAGAAGTGGCTTTTGCGGATGAAATCTTCAGCCGTGTAGAGGATATTCTGGGCCTGCCGCATCATACGGTGAAATTGGGCATTATGGATGAAGAACGCCGTACCTCTGCCAATCTGAAAGAATGCATTCGCGCTGCAAAAAACCGCGTGGCGTTTATAAATACGGGGTTTTTAGACCGCACGGGTGACGAAATTCATGCAAGTATGGAAATGGGTGCATTTCTTCCCAAGGGCGATATGAAAACCACGCCTTGGATAAAATCTTACGAAGATCGCAATGTTGATATTGGGCTGAAGTGTGGCTTGCAGGGAAAGGCCCAGATTGGAAAAGGCATGTGGGCTATGCCGGACCGTATGGGCGACATGCTTGCGGCGAAAATGGGCCATCCAGAGGCCGGAGCCAATTGTGCTTGGGTGCCATCTCCCACGGCGGCCACCCTGCACGCCACGCATTATCATAAGTTGAACGTGAAGCAGCGCCAAAACGAGCTCGCCGCAGCCGGCCCCCGTGGGACACTAAAGGATCTGTTGACAGTGCCGGTTCTGCGCGGCCGCAATCTCTCGGATCAAGAAATACAAACCGAGATTGAGAATAACGCACAGGGCATTTTAGGCTATGTGGTGCGCTGGGTGGATCAAGGTGTGGGGTGCTCAAAAGTGCCCGATATCAATGATGTTGGATTGATGGAAGATCGGGCAACCTGCCGGATTTCTTCGCAAGCCTTGGCCAATTGGCTGCATCATGGGGTTGTAAGCCACGCGCAGGTCATGGCCGCATTGCACAAAATGGCAGCAGTTGTGGATCGCCAGAATGCAGGGGATGCTGCCTATAGGCCGATGGCGCCCGAGTTTACGGGGTTGGCGTTTCAAGCCGCGTGCGATTTGGTGTTTAAAGGGCGGATACAGCCCTCGGGCTACACAGAGCCAGTGCTGCATACGCGCCGCCTTGAAGTGAAAGCTGCGCAAGCTGCCGCGGCGGTTGACGCAGCATCTGCCGCATAGGCGAAAAAAACCAAAGAAAATAAGACAGTTTAGGATCAAAGAATGAACGATTTAACCTTGCGTAAGGCCAAGATGATCATCCGTAAAGCCTTGGAAAAAGGCAAAGAACTTGGTTTCAAGCCTTTGAGCGTGGCAGTATTGGACGCGGGCGGGCATTTGATCGCCTTTGAGCGCAGCGATGGCGCCGCGCCAGGACGGGTCGCGATTGCGACAGGCAAGGCCTATGGTGCGGTTATGTTGGGTATGGCGGGGCGCGCGCAGATGGCGCGCGCTGAGCAGCAGGCTTATTTCATGCAGGCGGTGAATGGTGCCTTGCAAGGGCAGGTCGTGCCGGTTCCGGGTGGCGTTTTAATCCGCGATGCTAAACTAAACGTCGTTGGAGCTGTTGGTGTGACGGGCGATTTATCTGATAATGATGAAATTTGTGCCATCGCCGGTGTAGAAGCGACCAACCTGACTGCAGAAGCATAAGCGATTATTGTCAATCTTTGAGTTTCGCCCCTATACTGCGTCTATCAATCACGGGGTAAGCGATGGTACGTCCAATAGTTGGGGTGATATGTAATCACTATATGATCAATGATGAATATCCGGCGCACGCATCGGGTATCATCAATGGTGAGGCGATATCGCAAGTTGCTCAGTGCCTTCCTATGCTTATTCCAGCAGACCCGCAGCAGGTGTCGGTGCAAGACCTGCAAGCGTGCTGCGATGGGTTTTTATTCACTGGAGGCCGGCCCAATATTCACCCCGCAGAATATGGCCATGCTGAAACCCCCGCGCATGGCAGTTTTGATCGGGCGCGGGATGCATTGGTGCTGCCGCTTATTCGGGCGTGTATTGCCTCGGGTCAGCCAATTTTTGGCATTTGTCGGGGCTTTCAAGAGGTGGCGGTTGCGATGGGCAGCACGCTGCACCCCGAAATACGCGATTTGCCGGGCCGGATGAATCATAGAATGCCCCCAGAGGGATCGCTCGATGAAAAATTTGCCCATCGGCATAGCGTTAAACTGACCTCAAATGGCCCGTTCCACCGCCTTTTAGGGGCGCGCGAGGTCTCTACAAATACGCTGCACGGGCAGGGGATTGACCAAGCCGGGCCGCGCGTTGTGATCGATGGGGTTGCCAAAGATGGCACGCCCGAAGCGCTTTATATTAAGGATGCTCCGGGGTTCACTTTATCCGTGCAGTGGCATCCTGAATGGCAAGCCGCTCAAGATGATGTCTCGCGCCCTTTGTTTCAGGCTTTCGGTCAGGCGGTCTATCACTGGGCGGGTCGGTCTTTGCAGGTTGAGCGTGCAGGATGAGGCCAGCGCGATATGCAGGTCTAAACGTTCAAAGGTATTTGCCGGTTAATTGATGTCAGCGATGCTTTCGGTTGAGGCCGCGTTTCTTTGAGCAAGAGGTTGAGCTTTCGGATCGTTTTTTGGTTACCAATTGACAATCTCAGGCGTCGGTTTGATTTGCGGGCAGCTCGGCTTGCCCAGCCCTGATAATTTTTTTGATGCCCCCAGCGCTGCGCTTGCAAAGCCTTGACGTAGCATGGGCTGCCTGCGACGTAGGGATGTCACGCAACGGGTCGCAATGTTTAAGACAGATAAGGATGACTTTGAAAGGTGCCTGAGAAAATGGCTGTTTCAGCAACCGATGAGGCAAAGATATCCACCGCATCCAAGCCCGCGCGGCTAAGGGATATATTTTGGGTTTTTGTCAAAATCGGCTTGTTGTCCTTTGGGGGACCAGCTGGCCAAATTGCATTGATGCATCGCATTCTTGTTGAAGAAAAAGAATGGCTGGATGAGCAGTCGTTTCTGAATGCACTGAATTTTTGTATGTTGCTTCCTGGCCCGGAGGCGATGCAATTGGCAACCTTCGCCGGCTGGCGCCTGCGCGGCGTTTCCGGTGGCTTAATCGCTGGCAGCCTATTCGTAATACCCGGCGCCGTGGTGATGCTGGCTTTATCGATCAGTTACGTGGCCTTTTCTGGAGCGCCGGTGTTATCTGGAATTTTTTTGGGGGTAAAAGCCGCGATCTTAGTGGTGGTGGTGCATGCCTTAATAACTTTATCCCGCCGTGCTTTGACGCAGATCCAGCATTATGTGATTTCCGGAGCTGCTTTTGTCGGTTTGTTTTTTCTCAATCTGCCTTATCCGGTTATTGTGATTGCCTCTGGGGTGTATGGCGCTTTTTTCTTAAGCGCATATCACAAACGCCCGCAAATTCTATCGCCAGAAGATGCTCAGATTTCCGAGTTGTCTGCGTTTTCTTTCGGGCGATTTGCGATAACGCTTGGGGTGGGGCTTTGTCTCTGGCTGTGCCCACTGGTCATCGTGTTTTGGGGTGTTGGCGTTCCATTTCTGGCTGAGCTTGGTTGGTTTTTCAGCAAACTTGCCTTGGTCACCTTTGGCGGGGCCTATGCCGTTTTGGCGTATATGGCGCAGGATGTGGTAGGGGCGTATGGATGGCTTAATCCGGCGCAAGTTCTAGACGGTTTGGGATTAGCCGAAACCACGCCCGGGCCGCTTATTTTGGTCACGCAATTCGTGGCCTTTGTCGCCGGTTTCCAGCAAGGTGGCTATGCCTTGGCTTTGATGGCCGTCTCGCTTGGGCTTTGGGTGACCTTTGTGCCTTGCTTTTTATGGATTTTTCTCGGCGCGCCATATTTTCAACGCCTGTCAAGCCAGCCAAGGTTATGGGGCGCGCTGGGTGCGGTGACGGCGGCGGTTGTTGGGGTCATCTTGAACCTGTCGGTTTGGTTTGCGCTTCAGGTAAGCTTCGGAACGGTTTTAGAGTTGCGCATGGGGCTTTTAACGTTTTGGTTGCCGCAACTCGCCTCGGTCGATTTAAGAGTGATCGTTATCGCAACGCTTAGTGCCATTTTAATCTGGCGCTTTAAGCTTGCGCTGGGCTGGGTGCTGATGGGCGCTGCCGGGTTCGGCTTGCTGTTTGACTTACTGGTTTGAAATCCAGATCGGCCACGCTTTTAAGCTTGATTGGCCTCTTCAGGTTACGGCGGCGCGAATTTTATAGGCGTCAGCGTCCCACAGGCGGTTTTGCATTACATCGGCAATGATATCGGTGGCCGCTCTTACGTCTTGTTGATCGATGTAAAGCGGCGTGAATCCAAAGCGCATTGTGTCAGGCGCACGAAAATCCCCAATTACCCCGCGCTCGATCAGCGCTTGCATTGCGGCATAGCCTTCTTGAAAATGAAACGCCACTTGAGAGCCGCGTTTATTTGGATCCCGCGGAGAGCCCAATTTTAACATCGGGCATTTATTTTCAATTTCAGCAATGAACAATTGGCTGAGCGCAATAGACTGCGCCCGCAACTCGGCCATATCGACCATATCCCAAACATCAAGTGCGGCTTCGAGGCTGGCCAGCGCCAGAACCGGCGGCGTTCCCACCCGCATGCGGTCAATGCCGTTTCCTGGCTCATAGCCTTGCGCGAAGGCAAATGGCGCGGCATGGCCCAGCCAACCTGATAAGGTTGGTTCAATATTATCAATAAGATGCGGCGCTACATAGATAAAGCCGGGCGATCCTGGCCCGCCATTGAGGTATTTATAAGTACAGCCGACGGCAAAATCTGCTTTGGCTTTGGCAAGCTCTACTTCTATGGCGCCTGCAGAATGGGCAAGGTCCCAGATGCATAAGGCGCCGTTTTGATGCGCCGTTTCGGTAATACTGCACATATCATGCAGGCGGCCAGTACGATAATCGACTTGCGTGATCAGCGTCACAGCGACTTCTTCTGTGATGTGATTGTGCAGATCTTCGGGGGCAACAAGGCGCAACTCATGGCCTTGATTAAGCGCTTGGATCAACCCTTGCGCGATATAAAGATCGGATGGGAAATTTCCGCTATCAGACAAGATCACTTTGCGATCCGGGCGCAATTGCAGCGCAGCATCTAGCGCTTGATAGACTTTAATCGATAAGGTGTCTCCGACAACAACATGCCCGCTTTGTGCCCCAATCAGGCGCGCCAAACGGTCGCCAACCGCATTGGGTTGCGCCATCCAACCGGCTTTGTTCCAACCCGTGATCAACATCTGGCCCCATTCGGCCTTCATCACGGCCTCAACCCGCGCCGCCGCTGCTTTGGGCAGAGGCCCGAGGGAATTGCCATCAAGATAAAGAATGCCGTCGGGCAGGTCGAAGAGAGATTTGGTTTTTTGAAAAATATCGCTCACTTTTAGCCACCTGAAATTTCGATTGCCTGTCCGTTTACACTTCCTGAGGCAGAATTACAGAGCCAAATAGCCGTTTCTGCGATTTCATTAACCTCAATCAGCCGTTTATGGGGGTTGGCGCTGACCATCATTTCCAGCGCCTGCTCTTGGGTGAATCCGCGCTTTTGGATGGCTTCTAGGTTTTGATCGATAATCGGCGTTTGCACATAGCCGGGGCAGATCGCATTGAAGGTAATCGGCCCGCCCAAATGTTCAGCCGCATAAGAGCGGATCAAACCGATCACACCATGTTTGCTTGCCGCATAGGCGCCGCCCCCCTTCAAGCCGCGCAAGCCCGCGATCGAGGAAATCGCGATCACCCGCCCCCAATCTGTGCTTGTCATTGAAGACATCGCTTCGCGAATGGTGATGAAGGCGCCATCAAGATTGGTTGCCATTATTTTGCGCCACAACTCCATTTGTGTTTTTTGCAAGGTTCGTCCTTCTGCTATACCGGCATTCGCCACGCATATTTGCACGGGCCCGTGTTGTTTTACCGCGTTTGCGATCACCTCTTTTTGCGCGGCTTCATCGGTCACATCCATTTCTGCTGGAAATATGCCTTTGCCCGCAGCGGCCTGCAGCACGGCTTTGCGCCGCCCAGTGATCGTGACCTGCGCGCCCTGCGCGGCTAACTTTTGCGCGATCGCCAGCCCAATGCCGCTGCCCCCGCCGGTGATCAATGCGTGCTTTCCCTGCAAATTCATGGCGGTTATCCTTGCTCCTTCGGCCGTGCTCGTTGCCAATCTAGGCATTATTCCGGGTTAAGCCAAGCTGAGTGTGCATTTTACCTCTGCGGCAAACCGATCCTAGATCTGCTTTGTTCCGCCGCATCTGGGCCTAGGGGTTTCGGTTTGTTCTCACCGCAGAACATCGGATATGCCGCAATTATTTTTGCGCGATGAAACGGATTTTTATCGCTCGTTCCTTCGCGCTATTTTCGCCTTTTGGTTCAATTTATCGAAGGGAAGTGGCTGAAAACCTTATTTTCAGCGCTGTTACCGCTTTCAAAAGGAAGTTTTTGGACGGCTTAGCGCAGAAAAGCGCATTTTAGGGTAGACGTCAGGAAAACAGTCGGTAAACCAACGGCATCGCTTTCACGTGTTTCTGCTTCGGCTACTGGACGGTGCTTTTTGGGGCGCTACGTTTGGCTAGCCAGCCCAAATGCTTTTTGGCTTCACCGTGAAGGGCGCATCCTATGCTCGAAATATCTTCGAGCTTCAAAATAAAGAGTTAGAGGAGTGTGAGACGTGAAAATCGGAACACCCAAAGAGGTAAGCGCGGGCGAGGCCCGTGTAGCAATGACACCAGACAGCGCTTTGCAATTGCAAAAGCTTGGCTATGAATGCGTTGTTGAAAGCGGCGCCGGAGTGGCGGCGGGTTTTGCGGATGCGCTGTATCGAGAGGCCGGCGTTGAGGTGGTAAAAACGGCCGCAGCTTTATGGAAAGCCGCAGATATTATCACCAAAGTGCGCCCACCCAATGCAACCGAAGCGAAACGCTTGACCGATGAGAAGCTTTTGATTTCGTTTTTCTATCCGGCGCAAAATACCGAGCAGATGGAATTACTAGCAGGCAAAGGTGCCAGCGTAATTGCGATGGATATGGTGCCGCGTATCAGCCGGGCGCAAAAGATGGATGCGCTCAGCTCGATGGCGAATATCGCAGGATATCGCGCTGTGATCGAAGCGGGCAATAATTTTGGGCGCTTTTTTACGGGACAGATCACGGCTGCAGGCAAAGTTCCGCCGGCGAAAGTGCTGGTGGTTGGGGCCGGAGTGGCCGGACTTGCTGCCATTGGCACAGCAACATCATTGGGCGCGATAACCTACGCGTTTGACGTGCGCCCCGAAGTGGCAGAGCAGATCGAATCCATGGGTGCGGAATTTGTGTATCTTGATTTTGAAGAAGCTCAACAAGATGGTGCAGCGACGGGGGGCTATGCTGCGCCGTCAAGCCCAGAGTTTCGCGAAAAGCAGCTGGCTAAGTTTCGTGAATTGGCTCCGGATGTGGATATTGTGATCACCACCGCTTTAATTCCGGGGCGCGATGCGCCAAAATTATGGCTTGCCGATATGGTCGCTGCCATGAAACCGGGCTCTGTTGTGGTTGATCTGGCCGCTGAACGCGGTGGCAATTGTGATTTAACCGTCCCAGACGAAAAAATAGTGAGCGAGAACGGCGTAACGGTTGTGGGATATTCAGATTTCCCAAGCCGGATGGCGGCGCAATCTTCAACGCTTTATGCAACGAATATCCGCCATATGATGACGGATCTGACGCCGGAAAAAGACGGGCAGGTCAATCATAATATGGAAGATGACGTGATCCGTGGTGCCACGGTTGCGCATGAGGGCGCGGTAACGTTCCCACCGCCACCGCCAAAAGTGCAGGCGATCGCAGCAAAGCCAAAAGAAACGGTTCCGGAAAAAACACCCGAAGAACGCCGCGCCGAAGAGGCGGCTGCCTTTCAGCAGCAGACGAAGAACCAAGTCACTTTATTGGCTGTTGGTGGCGCATTGATGCTGCTTGTCGGGGCCTATGCACCGGCCAGTTTCATGCAGCATTTTATCGTGTTTGTGCTTTCAGTATTTGTGGGCTTTCAGGTAATTTGGAATGTCAGCCATTCGCTGCACACGCCGTTGATGGCGGTGACCAATGCCATTTCGTCGATTATTATTCTGGGGGCGGTGCTGCAGATTGGGTCTGGCAGTTTCTTGGTTATCCTCTTGGCTGCGATTTCGGTATTCTTTGCCGGAATTAATATCTTTGGCGGCTTTCTTGTAACACGGCGCATGCTTGCCATGTTCCAGAAATCTTAAGGAGGTCGTGATTATGGAATTGGGTTTTACGACTGCCGCTTACGTTGTTGCGGCTGTGCTTTTTATTCTGTCACTTGGCGGTCTATCTGGGCAGGAAAGCGCTAAGCGCGCCGTTTGGTATGGGATCGTGGGGATGGGCCTTGCCGTCCTCGCCACGTTGATTGGCCCAGGCGCTGGGCTTTGGTGGCTGTCTGCACTGTTGATCGCTGCGGGCGGTTTGATCGGGTATCAACTAGCGTCAAAAGTTGAAATGACGCAGATGCCCGAGCTGGTAGCTGGGATGCATGCTCTGGTTGGGCTTGCGGCCGTATTCGTGGGCTTTAACGCGCATTTCGAGCTGGTCAACGTAATGGCGATGGATGACGCTGCTAAAAAAACGCTTGATGGCTTCGCGGCGCTGCTGGCGAAGAAATCAGGCGTTGAAATCAATATCTTGCGCGTTGAAGCGTCTTTAGGGATCTGGATCGGGGCTGTGACCTTCACCGGATCGGTGATTGCTTATGGAAAATTAGCTGGCAAAGTGACCTCGGCGGCGACCAAACTTCCCGGCGGTCATGCGCTGAATGCCAGCGCTGCCTTGGCCTCGGTGATTTGTTTGATTTGGTATCTAAATTCCGGCGAGTTGCTGCCGCTTTTGATCCTAACGCTGATGGCGCTGTTTATCGGCTATCATTTGATCATGGGGATTGGCGGCGCGGATATGCCCGTGGTGGTGTCGATGCTGAATTCCTATTCGGGTTGGGCGGCTGCAGCGATCGGGTTTAGCCTTGGTAATGATTTGCTAATCGTGGTCGGGGCACTGGTCGGCTCATCCGGTGCAATCCTGTCTTATATCATGTGTAAGGCGATGAACCGTTCATTCGTTAGCGTTATTTTGGGCGGCTTTGGTGGTACATCTGGTCCCCAGATGGAAGTCGAGGGTGAGCAAGTGGCGATCGAGGCAGATGGCGTGGCCGCCGCTTTGGAAGAGGCCGATAGCGTTATTATCATTCCAGGTTACGGGATGGCTGTTGCGCAAGCCCAACAGGCGGTGAGCGAGCTGACAAAACGGTTGATTGCCAAAGGCAAAACGGTGCGGTTCGCGATTCACCCCGTTGCTGGGCGGCTTCCTGGCCATATGAATGTTTTGCTCGCCGAGGCCAAAGTGCCCTATGACATCGTTTTGGAAATGGATGAGATTAACGAAGATTTTCCGGAAACAGATGTGTCTATTGTGATTGGTTCAAATGATATTGTGAACCCAGCGGCGCAAGATGACCCGAACAGCCCGATTGCCGGTATGCCGGTGCTGGAATGTTGGAAGTCAAAGCAGGTTTTCGTGTCTAAGCGTGGCCAGGGTACGGGCTATTCGGGCATTGAAAATCCGCTTTTCTTTAAAGAAAATACGCGGATGTTTTATGGTGATGCAAAAGCGTCTCTTGATAAACTTCTTGGGATGATCGATTAACCCGTCTGGGCAGTGATTTTGGAAAAGGCCCCTGCCACAGGTGCAGGGGCCTTTTTTTTGTTCGATGCCTGCGTTCACCAAGGCGCTTTGAGGTCGCTGTAGGCTTTGCCTTCTTTGAAAACTGATATACATCCCGCCTACAGCACCGTTTCATCTATCCATGAGGGCCGCATGTCTGCTATCCAAGATCACCCGTTGCGTTATGAGCTGGCCAATGAACTGCACGCGCGTCCGTTTCCATCTTTAGACGCGCCGGGTCGTGTGGCCTATCTTGCCTTCACGCAAAATACTGAGGGCGGGGACCACAGCCGCTTAAACGCCCGCGACCAATTGATCGCGTTGTTAGACCGCTTTGGTGAAACCCATCCGCAACCCGATGCAACGCATTATTTTGGCGCTTTGGGCCGGCATCAGCTTAAATGGGAGCAACATACTGAGTTTGTCACCTATAGCTTGTTCAGCACCGGCGGTGCCGAGCGCCCGTTTGATCCGGCCGAATTTGAAGCTTTCCCCGAGGACTGGCTGCAATCGGTAACTGCCGAACGCATCACGTCGATCAATTTACGCGTTGAAACGCGGATTTCAGATGATGAGATCAGCCAATCACTAGCCGAGTGGTTTGTGCCCGAAAGCCTAACGGTCAGCGAAGTTTTGGATAAATCGGCCGTGGTGGCGGGTGATTTTCGTGTAGATGCATCGGGCCATCAGCGTTTTGCGTTATTTGTCGCAGCCGAAACGGGGCCCAGGCGCATAGGCCGCGTTATCCAGCGGATTTGCGAGATCGAAACCTATAAAAGCATGTCGATGTTGGGGTTCTCAACGGCGCGCAGCATATCGCCGCGCATGGCGCAGATTGATGCAGAGCTCAGCGAATTGATGGCTGATATGACTCAGGCACAAAAATCCCCCGAACGCACATTGGACGCGTTGTTGAAAATTTCCGCTGAATTGGAAAACTTATCAGCGCAAGTTGCGTTTCGCTTTGGCGCCACGGGCGCTTATGAGGCGATTGTCAATCAACGTATCCAAGTGTTGCGCGAAGAGCGCTTTACGGGCCGGCAGACGTTTGGCGAATTTATGATGCGGCGATATGATCCAGCGATGCGCACGGTTAAAGCCTCTGAGCGGCGACTGTCAGCGATGGCGGATCGCGCGATGCGGGCGGGGAATTTATTGCGGACCCGCGTAGATGTTGAACGGTCTGCTCAAAACCAATCGCTCTTGGAAAGTATGAATGCGCGCGCCGATCTTCAGTTGCGTTTGCAAAAAACGGTTGAGGGTTTATCGGTGGTGGCGATCAGCTATTATGCCGTGTCTTTGGCCGGATATTTGATGTCACCCTTAGCAAGCCCACTTGCGATCAGCGCAAATTCGTTGAAGGCCACCGTCACGCTGCCGGTGGTGCTGCTGGTTTGGTGGGCCATTCGGCGCATCCGCAAGCGCATTGAGTAGCTAAGCTAGTTGGCATTTTTTAACTGTGAGAGGCTTGCCCCTGTGATAAGGGGCAGGGATGCGGTTATCTTTCACGGCTTCTGGGATCTAATGCATCGCGCAAGCCATCGCCCAGGTAATTGACGCTCAAAACGGTTAGCGAGATCGCCAAGCCGGGCCATATTGCGCGGCCGGGATAAAGCTGTAGATATTCGACTCCATCGTTCAAAAGGCGGCCCCATGTGGGGAAATCGGGGGGAAACCCTAGTCCAAGAAAAGAAAGCGCGCTTTCGGTGATGATCGCGTTGGCGATGCCCAGCGTGGCAGATACCATTATTGGTGAAAAAACATTCGGTAGAATATGGCGCAGAATCAAGGCGGCATCGCCCAATCCAACCGAGCGCGCGGCCAAAATAAATTCGCGCTCTTTGATGGCCAACACATCGGCCCGGACAATGCGCGCGGTTGGCATCCAACTGGTTATACCGATCGCAAAAACGATCAAAATAAACATGCCACGTTCCGGCCCAAAGCTTTGGCTCAGCAGATCGCGAAACAGCAGCATCATAACCAGCAATAAGGGCAGCAATGGCAGCGAGAGAAACATATCGGTCATGCGCATCAATAGCCCATCAAGCCGTTTGTAAAACCCCGCCAAAACGCCAATTAAACTGCCCAAAAAAAGGGATAAAATCATGGCGGTTAAGCCCACAGAAATAGATGTCTGCCCCCCCGCAATCAGCCGCGCGAACGTATCACGGCCCAATTGGTCTGTGCCCAATGGATGCGCCCAGCTGGCACCTTGATTGCGCGCGCGAATATCGATCGTATTGGCTTCAAGATGCCAAAATAATGGCCCAAGCATAACGAGTGCAACAATTAAGATGAATAAGACGCCGCCAAACAACGCGCCTTTATGATGCCTAAACTGCGCCCAGATATCGGCCCATTTGCCATGGGATTGGGTGAAGGCTGTTTGCTCTATGGGCTCAGTCATAGCGAATCCTCGGGTCTAAAACCCCGTAAATCAAGTCTGCAAGCAGATTGAAAAAAATGATTAGAATGGTGAAAATAAACACCAGCGTCTGCACGGTTGGAAGATCATTGGCGTAAATCGCAAGAATAAGCTGTTGGCCGATTCCGTTCACTTTAAAAACCTGTTCGGTGATAATCGCACCGCCGAAAATTGAGGGCACGTTCAAAGCGATCACCGTAACGACCGGGATCATTGAATTACGCAGCACATGCACCATCACCACGGTCCATTCATTCAAGCCTTTCGCCCGTGCGGTGCGTACATAATCTTGATTTAAGTTATCCAGAACTGAGGCCCGCATAAAGCGGCTGAGCTGGGCTGTTGTTTGCAAGGCCAGCACCATAACTGGCAAGACCATTTGTTTAAGCTGAATAATAAAGCTGTCCCAACTGACCACCTCATGCAACGTGTTATAGGTAGAGGGCAACCAGCCCAATTGCACGGCGAATAAAACGATCACCGCGACGCCGCTGAAAAATGGCGGAACTGAATAACCGATCATCGCTACGAAAGTACCAACTTGATCAAAAACGGAATATTGGCGATAGGCAGAATAAATGCCGATTGGCAGCGCGATCAAAATACCCACCAGATAGGCCATACCTACCACCCAAAGCGTTTGCGGAAGCCGCTGAACCACCACATCCATTACGGGGCTGCGGGTTTGCCAGCTGATGACGCGTAGATCGTCTTTTGAAAATTGTGTGTTGAACAGATGGTCGATGAGCACTTGCGGTTCAATCCAGAAAAATTGCACCAACCACTTGAAATATTGAACATGCAGAGGTTGCCCCAAGCCAAGCGCTTCGCGCATTTTCTGTTTCACTTCTGGGGGAACCGTTAAGGGCACCTGCGCCATCGGGTCATTGGGCGCCAAGTTCAGCAACAAAAATACGATGAGCGAAATGAATAAAAGCGTCGGTATGGCGATTGCCAGCCGCCGCATCGCAAAAGTAAACATTTAAAAACCTTTTACTTCGGTAAATTATACCGTGATCTGCGCCGCGATGACCGCGGCACAGACCTGTGCTGCTATTACTTAATGCGATACCAATCGGCAATATTCCAAAGCTCGGAATCCCAGGTGTTCAGGATCACCCCACCTAAAGAATTCGCATGTGCAGACACGCGGCCACGATGGACCAAGGGCACGATCGTATAGCTGTCTTTGGTGAGCATATTGTTCAATGCGATACCGATTTCTCCGCGCCGGGCTAAATCACCGGTTTTGGTCAATTCGGCGTAAAGCGCGTCATAGGCTGGATCGCAAAAGCGGTTGATATTCTCACCTTGCCATTGCGATTCTGGGCGTGGCTCTGTGCCACACAGATATTGCGCCAGATAGGATTGTGGGTCTGTGCCGCTAAAGGTATTCGCGTACATTTCCACATCCGCATAGAATTTCTGGAACGTATCCGGTGAGCCGGGGTCGCCGCCGAAAAACACCGAGGCATTCAAATTGCGCAATTCGGTTTCCACGCCGATTTGGCCCCACCATTCTTTGATTAAGGCTTGGAAATCTTGGCGCACCGCATTGGTTGAGGTTTGATAGAGAATGGACAAACGCATGCCGTCTTTGCTGCGGATCCCGTCGCCACCTGTAACCCAACCGCTTGCATCAAGCAGCGCATTGGCGCCTGCGATATCTTGTGCCACGCAATAATCATTTTTGGCTGCATATAAATCCGGCGCGGGCACCAGATCACAGGTTACTTTGCCGGCCTTGCCATAACCGATTTCTACCAATAAGGGGCGGTCAATCGCCATGGAAAGGGCTTTGCGTACGTTGATATCTGATAAAAACGGATGTGGCGCTTTGCGGGTAGAGCGCGTATCGGCATCCAGCTCGGGCGAAGGATCGGTAAGGTTCATCTCGATCCGTTCGACCAAAGGCCCAAAACCAGCAATCGCTTTGCCTTTACCGGCGCTTTCCATATTCGCGATCACTTCGGGCGCCAGTTGCAGATTCCAAGCGTAATCAAATTCGCCGGTTTCCAGCACGGAGCGTCCGGCGGCGCTGGCATCTCCGCCACCCTTAAATGTAACGGTCGCAAAGGCTGGCTTTGCGGGATCACGATAGTGATCATTTGCCTTCATTTGAATCACATCATTGGGTCGAAAATCGGTTACAACAAAGGGCCCGGTGCCAATCGGGTAGAAATTTTGATCGGTGCATTCGGGGGCTTTGGCGCCCATACAATTTTCAAATTGGGCTTTTTGAATGATCGGGGCTGTATAGCCCATAAAAGGCCCGTAGGGGTTGGGTTTTGGCGCGTCAAAATTTACCGTGACCGTAAGGTCATCTACAATATCTACGCTGGAAACCCCCGCAAAATAGGATAACGAGGCGCAGCCCATATCTGGGTGCAAGCAATAATCAGCTGAAAACTTAACATCTTCGGAGGTCACAGCGCTGCCATCAGACCATAACAGCCCAGGTTTCAGCTTCCACGTGATCGAGGTTAGATCGGCGCTGACACCGCCATTGCCAACCGTCGGAATTTCTTCGGCGAGATAGGCCACCAAAGCGCCCGTATTGTCATAGCGGCCTAAAGGTTCAACGACCAATGAAGAGGATTCCAAATCTTTTGTGCCGCCGGTCAGGTAGGGGTTTAAAATCGAGGGGGCTTGCCAATAAATTATGCTGACATTTCCATCGCCTCCGCGATCAGCAAAGCTTGGCGAAGACAGTCCAAGCGCCGACAAGGCCAGTATTACCAGTGAATGTGTTTGCATTTTACTATTCCTTAATGGTTGGTGGGGAGCAACATTCCCCTCTCTTACTTCACATAGAAACGCAGCGGCGTTTACGCGTCGCGCATTCGCTCTACTCAAATAAAAGACCCAAATGGTATTGGTCATTGGGTTTCGTATGAGCATGGAAACATAGTTTTCGCGAAAAGCAATGTTTTTTAGAAATTTGACCGGTTTATTATGATTGATTTGACAAGCGGCAAAGGGTGCCGCTAGCGTGGACCAGCCGTAAAAGAGTGTTTTTAATGTTAGATGATGCCGTGCAGCCGATTGCTGAGTTTCAGAACTTAAGGGTGACTTTTCAGACCAAAGCTGGCGAAGTTATTGGGGTTGAGGACCTTTCTTTTCAAATCAATCCAGGCGAAACCGTCTGCGTGGTTGGAGAATCCGGCTCAGGAAAATCAGTTTCCGCGCTCTCTATGATGCGGTTGGTGGAATTTGGAGGCGGAGCGCTTGCTGGCGGCCAATTGCGGCTTAGGCCTGAAAAAGGCGGGCAGTTCGATGTGGTGAACGCTCAGCCTGCCACAATGCGCAAAGTGCGCGGCAACGATATAGGCATGATTTTTCAAGAGCCAATGACGGCGCTTAACCCTGTGTTCACGATTGAGCGGCAATTGGTGGAAGGGTTGAAGCTGCATCTTCAGTTGGGGCAGGGGGCTGCCCGCGCGCGCGCGCTCGAGTTGATGAAGCAAGTGCGTATTCCCGAACCCGAGCGGCGCTTGAAACAATATCCGCATGAACTTTCTGGCGGAATGCGCCAGCGCGTGGTGATTGCCATGGCGCTTGCCTGCAGGCCCCGCTTGTTGATTGCGGATGAACCGACAACGGCGCTGGATGTTACCATTCAAGCAGAGATTTTATCGCTGATTGATCGACTGAAGCAGGAAACCGGTGCGGCGGTTATGTTTATCACGCATGATATGGCGGTGGTTGCCCAGATGGCGGACCGGGTCGTGGTGATGTATCGTGGGCGCAAAGTGGAAGAAGGTCCGGTTGACCAAATTTTTCAAGCGCCCCAGCATGAATATACCAAAGCGCTGCTTGCAGCGGTGCCAAGATTGGGCGATATGCGCGGCACATCTTATCCGCAGCCGCTGCCGCTTTTGGGTGCGAAAGCGCAAGCGGTGGAGCCAATTATTGGCAGCGATGCACCTCTGTTAAAAGTGAAAAATTTGGTGACGCGGTTCGATGTGTCGGGTGGATTTTTTCGCCGCACGGTGGCGAGGGTTCACGCCGTAGAAGATGTTTCATTCACGCTTCAAAAGGGTCGTACCTTATCTTTGGTAGGCGAATCAGGGTGCGGCAAATCAACCGTTGGGCGTTCTTTGTTGCGCTTGGTTGAGCCGCATTCCGGGGAAGTTGAGATTGATGGTGAGATTTTAGGCGATATGAGCGCTGCCGATTTGCGCCGCGCGCGCGCCAAAATGCAAATGGTGTTTCAGGATCCCTTTGCCTCGCTCAATCCGCAAATGACGCTGATGGCGCAGGTTGCAGAGCCTTTGCGCAGTTTTGGCACGCATAAAGGGGCTGCGCTTCAAAACCGGGTGTCCGAGCTGTTCGATCAGGTTGAATTGCCCCGCAGCTTTTTAGGACGGTATCCGCATGAGCTATCCGGGGGGCAACGTCAACGCGTGGCGATTGCCCGCGCCTTAGCGTTGAATCCACAGCTGATTGTGGCGGATGAAGCCGTCAGTGCGCTGGATGTGTCTGTGCAAGCGCAGGTTTTAAACCTGATGATGGGGCTGCAGGCTAATCTGGGCCTTTCGTTTCTATTCATTAGCCATGATATGGCGGTTGTTGAACGGGTAAGCCATGATGTGGCGGTGATGTATTTGGGGCGCATTGTTGAAATCGGACCGCGCCAAAAAGTATTTGAAACCCCGCAACACCCTTACACGAAAGCCTTGATGAAAGCGGTTCCGATCGCAGATCCTGCTAAAAAACAACTGGATCGTGATTTGCAATTCAAGGCGATTCCCTCGCCTATTCATGCCTTAGACTACATCCCTGAACCCTCAGTTTACACAGAAATCACGCGCGATCATTTCGTGCTGCAAACCCATTGTGGATATTAAAAAATGACGTCTCAGAGATTATCGCCTTTTGATATTATGTGCCATTTGGTTGCCTTTCCAACAGTAAGCAAAGACAGTAATCTACCCCTGATTGACTGGGTTGAAACATATTTAAAAAGCCATCACATCACTCCCCATCGATGCTATAATGGCGAAAAGGACAAAGCTGCCCTTTTTGCGCATGTCGGGCCTGAAACCGCGGGTGGGGTTGTGTTATCAGGACATAGCGATGTGGTGCCCGTTGCGGGGCAGCTTTGGGAACAAGATCCTTGGACGGTGCTGAAGAAAGACAACCGATATTACGGGCGTGGCACCTGTGATATGAAAGGATTTGTGGCCTTGGCGATTTGGGCGCTTGTCGAGGCGCGCTATGCAGACTTGCAAAAACCTTTGCAGCTTGCGCTCAGCTATGATGAAGAAGTTGGCTGTTTGGGCGCCCCTTCAATGATTGAGGCGATGCGCGCAAGCTTACCCTTTGCCGAGCGGGTGATCGTTGGAGAACCTTCGATGATGCAAACGGTCACGGGGCATAAGGGCGGGATCGGGTTTGAAACGCATGTAAGCGGGTTTGAAGTACATTCTTCTTTGATTGATCAAGGCGTTAGCGCAATTATGTCGGGGGCGAAGCTGATCGATTGGGCAAATGATGTGAATTCTGAGAATAGGGCCAAATCTGCCAGCGAAATCGCTCTGATGTTTGATCCCCCCTATACCACAGCCCATGTGGGAATGATTTCGGGGGGAACCGCGCATAATATTACTGCGAAGGATTGTTGGTTTAGCATGGATTTTCGGGTTGTTGCAGATGAACAGGAAGCGGATTGGACGGCAAAATACAAAGCCACTGCGCGGGCGCTCGAAGCCGAAATGCAGGCAACGCGCCCCGAAGCGGCGATCAGTTTAAAGCAACGGTTTTATGTTCCGGCGCTTCGCCCCGAACCGACTGCTTTGGCTGAAACTTTGGCGCGGCAACTCACGGGCGATAATGAAACGCATGTTGTTTCCTATGGCACCGAGGCGGGGCAATTCCAACAAGCAGGGTATTCTGCGGTCATTTGCGGACCGGGCGATATTGCGCAAGCCCATCAGCCCAACGAATATATCGAGATTGCGCAATTTGACAAAGGCCATCAGTTCATGCGGGACCTTTTGAATATGCTGGAAAAAGGATAGAATATGCCCTTTAAAAATGCTGTCGCTGAGTTGCAGCCAGAAATCGCAGCTTGGCGCCAAGCGCTTCATTCTGACCCCGAATTGCTGTTTGAAACGCACCGAACAGCAGCGTTTGTCGCGCAAAAGCTGCGCGAGTTTGGGGTTGATGAGGTTGTCACAGGTTTGGGGCGCACTGGGGTGGTTGGTGTGATCCGCGGTGCCAGACAAACCTCGGGCCGGGTGATAGGGTTGCGCGCGGATATGGACGCGCTGCCCATTCAAGAAGAGACGGGCCTTGACTATGCGAGCAAAACCGCAGGCGCTATGCATGCGTGCGGGCATGATGGGCATACGGCGATGTTGCTGGGGGCTGCAAAATACCTCGCCGAGACGCGGAATTTTGACGGCACTGCAGTGGTGATTTTTCAGCCCGCAGAAGAAGGCGGCGGTGGTGGCCGAGAAATGTGCGAAGATGGGTTGATGGAGCGTTTTGGGATCCAACAGGTCTATGGCATGCATAATTGGCCGCAAATGCCGACCGGAGAATTCGCCATTCGCTCTGGTGCTTTTTTTGCAGCTACGGATATGTTCGAACTGACCATTAAGGGCCGGGGCGGGCATGCGGCCAAGCCCAATATCACGGTGGATCCCACTTTGGTGGCCAGCCATGTTGTTTTGGCGCTGCAATCCATCGTCAGCCGCAATGCGGATCCGGTTGGGCAACTGGTTGTGTCGGTCACCTCTTTTGAAACATCCTCAACGGCGTTTAACGTTATTCCACAAGACGTACGGTTGCGCGGCACTGTTCGAAGCTTGGCCGCCCCGCTCCAAGATTTGGCCGAAGAGCGGATTGGCGATATTGCAAGGGGAACCGCGGCCGCTTATGGCGCCGAGGCAGAATTGCAATATAAACGCAGCTATCCCGTGATGGCTAATCATGAGGTCGAAACCGAATTTGCAGCCGATATGGCACGCCGAGTTTCCGGGGATTGCGCTCCGGCCGATTTGGTCATGGGAGGCGAGGATTTTTCGTTCATGCTGAATGAGAGACCAGGGGCCTATATCTTGATTGGCAATGGTGACAGCGCGCCGGTGCATCATCCTGAATATAACTTCAATGATGAGGCGATTACAGCCGGATGCAGCTGGTGGGTTGAACTGATCGAGCAGGGTATGCCCGCGGTATAAGTTTAAATCAGCCTTTTCTTCAAAGACCAAAGGCGCTACCAGCACGAAAGCGCAAAAAAGGATAACGGATGGCCGTTGCAAATATCGTTTGTATTAAATGGGGTACGCTCTTCGGCCCTGAATATGTGAACCGGCTCTATTCTGGCGTCAGGCGCAATCTTGATGCGGATATTCGCTTTTTGTGCATGACAGAAAACAGCGCTGGTTTTCATCCTGATATCGAAGTGTTAGACTTGCCGAATGAGCCGTTTTTAGAGCCGATGAACGCGGCATTGGCTGTTGCCAACCGGCAAGGCGCGATGCGCAAAACCTCTTTGTTCAAGCCGGGGTTAATCCGTGATCTTGAGGGCCCCATTTTAGGTTTCGACCTTGATGTTGTTGTCACCGGGTCCTTGAATGAAATTTGGCAAATGCCGGCCGATAAAATTGCCATGCGCCATGATTGGATCGAGGCGCGCAAAGGCCGCCCAACCGGGCATGGCTCGGTTTTTCGATTTGATCCCGCCCGACATGGATATCTATACGAGGATTTGGCGAAAAATCCCTATGCAGAGGTTGAAAAAGCGCGAGGTTCTGAGCAGCGCTATACCTCTCATAAGGCGATGGATAATGATGATTTTGCCTATATCCCAAATGAGCTTGTTCTGAGCTTCAAACATGATTGTTTGGATCTGCCGCCGATGAATTACTTGCGCCAGCCCCGTTTGCCGCAAAATGCCCGCGTTGTCTGCTTTCATGGCCGCCCGAAAATGCCCGAAGTTTTGGCAGGATATCGCGGATCACTGCTGCGCTGGTCTTTGGCATGTGATTGGTTGCAAGAGCATTGGGTTGAGCGCTCTAAAAAAGATTTAGGCGCAGAGTTCGGCTGAAATTATTCTGAGCCATACGGTGAAACAGACCAGTTTCATCACGCATTAATACATCCTCTTGCGCATTGCGAACAAACGCTAAAATATTGTTTCTAATGCTTTAAGTATAATTCTTATCCGCCAGTATGGCTCATGTGGCGGGTCATCTGTCCGGTGATTTCTTGGCGTGAATAATCAAAATCATGGCCCTTTGGTTTACGCCCTATGGCAGAGTGAATGGCGCGAATTAAAGGGCCATTATCGCTAGGATCAGCGCGCAATGGCGCCCTTAGATCCGCGTTATCCTCTTGACCCAAACACATGAACAGCTCCCCTGTGCAGGTCAGTCTGACGCGGTTGCAACTTTCACAAAAATTATGCGTTAATGGTGTGATGAATCCAATTCTTTGCCCTGTCTGGCGCAATTCAACATAGCGGGCTGGTCCTCCGGTGCGCTCGGGCAAGTCGATCAAATCATAGTTTTGCGATAGCTCTTGGCGCAAATCACTCAGCGCCCAATACTGGCCAACTCTGTCGGTTTCCCCCAAATCTCCCATGGGCATCACTTCGATCCATGTCAGGTCGATATCGCGCTGCGCGCACCAATCCGTGATGCTGAATAATTCTTCCTGATTAAAGCCTTTCAGCGCCACTGCGTTGATCTTAACGCGCATTCCGACGCGCTGGGCTGCATCAATTCCGCGCAACACTTGCGGCAACCGCCCCCAACGGGTGACCTTCGCAAATTTTTCGTCGTTTAACGTATCGAGTGAAACGTTTACGCGCCTGACGCCAGCGCCGTAGAGATCTTGTGCAAAGCGCTCTAATTGCGAGCCATTGGTTGTAAGCGTCAGCTCTTTTAACGCCCCGCTGTCCAGATGGCGGGACATGGCGTTGAAGAAAGACATGATATTTCTTCGCACCAAAGGTTCCCCGCCGGTGATGCGCAATTTCTCGACGCCAAGCGCCACAAATGTTGAGCATAAGCGATCCAGCTCTTCCAAGGTAAGCAGCTTTGCCTTGGGCAGGAATTTCATATTTTCGGACATGCAATAGACGCAGCGAAAATCGCAGCGATCGGTCACCGACACCCGCAGGTAATTTATGGCGCGGGCAAAAGGGTCAATTAAAGGCTCTAACATAGACCAACGTTACGCAGTTCGTATGAAGGCCGCAAGTGCGTGAGACTGACGCAAGCTTACTATGGCGTTTGTCGCCTCTTCACTTACCAGACAACGCGCGCATCAGACTGCGCTTTGGGGCGCATAAATGTCTGGTTACGCAGCGCTCAGCCATTTCAAATTGTCGATGGATCGAACGCTGCTGACAATATGCGCGGATGAGAAGGCGCGTAATGTTTGATCTTCAGCATCCTGTGCATTCGAGGCATATACAATCTGATCTGTGGTCTCTTCAAATTGGCAATTCACAAAAGACACTAAAAAGGGGGCTTTTTGCGCCATTGATTCTTTTTCCTCCACTAAGCAGGAGGTTCAGGTAAATCTAATTGTGACTCAATCAAATTTAATTTTTTCTAACGCTGTTAAAGTTTAGCCAAACCGCAAAGCTGATTTGCTGCTAAGCGTTGCGGAACAAGATGTCTGCTTAACGTCACCTTTGGCCAATGCCACGTTTGGCATGAACAAGGCGGTTGGGCGATCAGTAATACAGTCGAAGGCGCCCTTGGTTACAACTTGCCCTTTAAGCTTGCACTTCTGAGCCATCCGCAGCCGATAGAGTGAGGGTGGCGTTATTTTGAAAGCAGAGCGGCAGGTTTTGGCATGTCTTTACCTTTTTCATGGGCAACACTGGGAATGCGCGCGCGGGCACTGCAGACGCGTTTAAACCGCACAGGGCTGCACGCGTGTTACAACGCTAATAGACGGCTAAATTGAGGCAAATTTTAAGTTTGTTTTGCTCGCCCAAGAAAAGGAAACAGTATACCCTAAGCGAGTTTTGAAAAAGTTATTTCCGAAGCTTTTTATAGGTAACATAATGGTAAGCGTTACCGCGATGACCCTCGCCTCCTGCGGCGGTGGCAGTGGCGGCGCAGCGTTGCCTACCGGCACCAGCCCGCCGGATATAGGCCCCGTTTATGATGATCCCAAGATCCTTGCGCTTGAGAGGTTTCAAGATGGCGATCAGCTGGTGTTGTTCTCATCAACAGATGGAACACAAACCTATCTGGGCTTGGTGCAGGGGGCTAAATTGGCCACCGCGCTGGGCCAGCAGCAAGGCTCTGATCTGGTGCCCTCTATGACGCCCGGGCAGCCCGGGCGTTTTAGCGACCAGATAAAATTAACCCTTCACGATGGGGCGTTATTGGAGCTGGTTCGAAGCGGGGTTCTGTTTGAAAACGGGTTTGCTGCTCAAACCTCTGCATCTCTTGGCACTGCGGGTCGTGGATATTTTGTGGCCGGGTCAACTGCAACGCGTCTTCCTTCGGGTGTGATGACCTATAAGGGCGATGTGCAGGTTTCGGCTGTTGAAGCGCGAAATCAGGTGCAAAATGGTGTGTTCGAACTGAATGTAAATTTTGATGAGCCGCGCAATGCGGGAACATTGGTTGGCCAAACTCGGGATTTTATCATTGCGGCACCGAAAATCAGTTTCGATGCAGATGGGTCTGGCTACAGAGCCGATACTGCAGCGATCGGGCGGATCGGCGATGAGCAACCGGCCGTACTTTATGGCCGCTTTTTTGGCGAGCAGGCTTTGGCAACGGGCGGCGTTGTCTTTTCGGATCAAGAAAAGCCCCAGGGTTACTTTGCGCGATTTGTCGGGAATCGGTAATCGCTAATCGTTTGGCAAACCAGGCAAGATGAAACGGATTGAAGAAAATCGGCGTTCTTATTTTATCAAATTCAAATAGTTTGAGGCGTAAATAAAAAGATTTAGTGGGTCCATAACGCAGATAAGCCATATCTAGTGGGCGTTTCGCGTCGGCTCTGGCTGTCTGGAATTGCCCATCATTCCATGAAAGTAAAAAAAGATATAAATAGTTATCGAAAGGGGGTTGCGGATGTTATCTGTTGCTTCTAAAAGCGCCTTCACCGAGGGCGTTACGGCGTTTAAGGTGGTCTTGCTGGATTGAAGATTTGGTGGGAACTTAGAGAATTCTGAGGATATATTGGGCGGGTTGCGCGATTTGAGAGGATGGCGTGATCTGTTAATTTGTCTTCGACGTTATTTGACATTGATAGAAAACTGAAGAGATATGTGGGCAGTTTGGTTCATTTCGATGGATCTGCCTATCATATCGCGCCACTAGGGTTTTTAATCCGATGATGTGGTGTCAGCTTCACTGTTTGTCGGCTTTCGGTATCTTTTGGTACCTTGAGCACAGATAAACAGAAGATGAATAATTTGAACAATTATTCGATGTGCATAGGTTCGAACGTCAAGGACAAGCTGGTAACAGCTTTTCAACTTGAGAGTTTGATCCTGGCTCAGAACGAACGCTGGCGGCAGGCCTAACACATGCAAGTCGAGCGCACCTTCGGGTGAGCGGCGGACGGGTTAGTAACGCGTGGGAACGTACCCTTTTCTACGGAATAGCCTTTGGAAACGAAGAGTAATACCGTATACGCCCTTTGGGGGAAAGATTTATCGGAGAAGGATCGGCCCGCGTTAGATTAGATAGTTGGTGGGGTAACGGCCTACCAAGTCTACGATCTATAGCTGGTTTTAGAGGATGATCAGCAACACTGGGACTGAGACACGGCCCAGACTCCTACGGGAGGCAGCAGTGGGGAATCTTAGACAATGGGCGCAAGCCTGATCTAGCCATGCCGCGTGAGTGATGAAGGCCTTAGGGTCGTAAAGCTCTTTCGCCTGTGATGATAATGACAGTAGCAGGTAAAGAAACCCCGGCTAACTCCGTGCCAGCAGCCGCGGTAATACGGAGGGGGTTAGCGTTGTTCGGAATTACTGGGCGTAAAGCGCACGTAGGCGGATTGGAAAGTTGGGGGTGAAATCCCGGGGCTCAACCCCGGAACTGCCTCCAAAACTATCAGTCTAGAGTTCGAGAGAG
Organism: Alphaproteobacteria bacterium US3C007; assembly: GCA_034423775.1. Taxonomy (NCBI): domain Bacteria; kingdom Pseudomonadati; phylum Pseudomonadota; class Alphaproteobacteria; order Rhodobacterales; family Roseobacteraceae; genus Thalassovivens; species Thalassovivens spotae. The sequence continues at coordinate 3,530,953 of CP139918.1, read as the reverse complement.
GTGAGTGGAATTCCAAGTGTAGAGGTGAAATTCGTAGATATTTGGAGGAACACCAGTGGCGAAGGCGGCTCACTGGCTCGATACTGACGCTGAGGTGCGAAAGTGTGGGGAGCAAACAGGATTAGATACCCTGGTAGTCCACACCGTAAACGATGAATGCCAGTCGTCGGGCAGTATACTGTTCGGTGACACACCTAACGGATTAAGCATTCCGCCTGGGGAGTACGGTCGCAAGATTAAAACTCAAAGGAATTGACGGGGGCCCGCACAAGCGGTGGAGCATGTGGTTTAATTCGAAGCAACGCGCAGAACCTTACCAACCCTTGACATACTCGTCGTCGCTCCAGAGATGGAGCTTTCAGTTCGGCTGGACGAGATACAGGTGCTGCATGGCTGTCGTCAGCTCGTGTCGTGAGATGTTCGGTTAAGTCCGGCAACGAGCGCAACCCACATCCCTAGTTGCCAGCAGTTCGGCTGGGCACTCTATGGAAACTGCCCGTGATAAGCGGGAGGAAGGTGTGGATGACGTCAAGTCCTCATGGCCCTTACGGGTTGGGCTACACACGTGCTACAATGGCAGTGACAATGGGTTAATCCCAAAAAACTGTCTCAGTTCGGATTGGGGTCTGCAACTCGACCCCATGAAGTCGGAATCGCTAGTAATCGCGTAACAGCATGACGCGGTGAATACGTTCCCGGGCCTTGTACACACCGCCCGTCACACCATGGGAGTTGGTTCTACCCGACGACGCTGCGCTAACCTTCGGGGGGCAGGCGGCCACGGTAGGATCAGCGACTGGGGTGAAGTCGTAACAAGGTAGCCCTAGGGGAACCTGGGGCTGGATCACCTCCTTTCTAAGGATGTTTCTAGCAACTTAAGCTTGCTTTTGTTCGTGAAACACTTAGCAGATTGGCAAACAAAGCCGATCATATATCGAACCGGACTGTCCTCATATCTCTTCAGTATACATCAGACCTACCGGTCTGTACTGGGTCGGTAGCTCAGGTGGTTAGAGCGCACGCCTGATAAGCGTGAGGTCGGAGGTTCAAGTCCTCCTCGACCCACCATTAACGCGTCTATTTTAGGATATGGCGTGTAGGGGGCCTTAGCTCAGATGGGAGAGCGCCTGATTTGCATTCAGGAGGTCAGCGGTTCGATCCCGCTAGGCTCCACCATATAACAAGTTTTGATCAGATCGCGAAGCACAATGGTTTGTGTTTCGCCGTCCGATTGGACGCATTGACATCGTTTAGAGAGATACAAATATCAACATTGTTTGATCGCCCGAAGTAGCGGGATGATCTCAATTTGGTGAAGCAAGTTTAGGCTTGTGGAGAGCTTTTGGATCCACCCTTTTCCTCGGGTGCCCTTAAGTATGCTGGGTTGAAACGAACATGTTGTCCAAGTCAAGTACACTAACCCGAGCAGCAGTAATGTTGCTCAACAGTTCAAACACACCGACATGTGTTTGAGCGGGAAAGTATGACTTTTGACCGGAAGATGAGATGCCTGGTGAACCAGCTTGGCATCATTCAGACGCAAGTCTGACTTTTTCTGGATCAAATCAAGCGCGAAAAGGGCGTTTGGTGGATGCCTTGGCAGTAAGAGGCGATGAAAGACGTGATACTCTGCGATAAGCCATGGGGAGCTGAGAATAAGCTTTGATCCATGGATTTCTGAATGGGGCAACCCACCTGAATGTTTGTTATTGTTACCCTTTTGGGTGTCAATAATGAGCATAAACAGGTACTTATTACCTGAATACATAGGGTTTTAAGAGCAAACCCGGGGAACTGAAACATCTAAGTACCCGGAGGAAAGGAAATCAATTAGAGACTCTGTTAGTAGCGGCGAGCGAACGCGGACCAGCCAAGCCTGATAAGTGACCAGAATGACCTGGAAAGGTCAGCCATAGTGGGTGACAGCCCCGTATGGGAAGCTTTGAAGGATGTATTAAGTAGGGCGGGACACGTGAAATCCTGTTTGAAGATCGGGGGACCACCCCCGAAGGCTAAGTACTCCTTACTGACCGATAGCGAACCAGTACCGTGAGGGAAAGGTGAAAAGCACCCCGACGAGGGGAGTGAAACAGTACCTGAAACCGAACGCCTACAATCAGTTGGAGCATCCTTGCGATGTGACAGCGTACCTTTTGTATAATGGGTCATCGACTTGGTCTATCTAGCAAGCTTAAGCCGTTAGGTGTAGGCGCAGCGAAAGCGAGTCTTAATAGGGCGCATGAGTTAGATGGATCAGACCCGAAACCGAGTGATCTAGGCATGGCCAGGTTGAAGATACGGTAACACGTATTGGAGGACCGAACCCACATCCGTTGAAAAGGATCGGGATGAGCTGTGCCTAGGGGTGAAAGGCCAATCAAACTCGGAGATAGCTGGTTCTCCGCGAAATCTATTTAGGTAGAGCGTCATCCGAATACCCCGGGGGGTAGAGCACTGGATGGGTAATGGGGCCCCACAGGCTTACTGATCCTAACCAAACTCCGAATACCCGGGAGTACTAGATGGCAGACACACGGCGGATGCTAACGTCCGTCGTGGAGAGGGAAACAACCCTGACCGACAGTTAAGGCCCCCAATTCATGGCTAAGTGGGAAAGCAGGTGGGACGACCAAAACAACCAGGAGGTTGGCTTAGAAGCAGCCATCCTTTAAAGATAGCGTAACAGCTCACTGGTCTAAATAAGTTGTCCTGCGGCGAAGATGTAACGGGGCTCAAGCCATGAGCCGAAACTTCGGATGCATTTAATGCATGGTAGCGGAGCGTAGTGTGACATAGTTTCCTGTCTCTTTTGATCCCTTTGGGGTCATGGGAGACGCGAAGCTTTCTGTGAAGCCGGGCTGTAAGGCATCCGGTGGAGAGATCACTAGTGAGAATGATGACATGAGTAGCGACAAAGAGTGTGAGAGACACTCTCGCCGAAAGTCCAAGGGTTCCTGCTTAAAGCTAATCTGAGCAGGGTAAGCCGACCCCTAAGTCGAGGCCGAAGGGCGTAGACGATGGGAACCAGGTTAATATTCCTGGGCCAGGAGATGGTGACGGATTGTGAAGGTTGTTCCTCCTTATTGGATTGGAGGGGCCGCTGATCAGTCCCTGGAAATAGCCCTCCATAAGATCGTACCCTAAACCGACACAGGTGGACTGGTAGAGAATACCAAGGCGCTTGAGAGAACTACATTGAAGGAACTCGGCAAAATACCTCCGTAAGTTCGCGAGAAGGAGGCCCAGTTTCTACGCAAGTATTGGCTGGGGGCACAAACCAGGGGGTGGCGACTGTTTACTAAAAACACAGGGCTCTGCGAAGTCGCAAGACGACGTATAGGGTCTGACGCCTGCCCGGTGCCTGAAGGTTAAAAGGAGGGGTGAGAGCTCCGAATTGAAGCCCAGGTAAACGGCGGCCGTAACTATAACGGTCCTAAGGTAGCGAAATTCCTTGTCGGGTAAGTTCCGACCTGCACGAATGGCGTAACGACTTCCCCGCTGTCTCCAATGTAGACTCAGCGAAATTGAATTGCCTGTCAAGATGCAGGCTTCCCGCGGTTAGACGGAAAGACCCCGTGCACCTTTACTACAGCTTCGCACTGGCATCAGAATTGTGATGTGCAGGATAGGTGGTGGGCTTTGAAACCGGAACGCCAGTTTCGGTGGAGCCTCCCTTGAGATACCACCCTTCGCACTTTTGATGTCTAACCGCGGTCCGTTATCCGGATCCGGGACCCTGCGTGGCGGGTAGTTTGACTGGGGCGGTCGCCTCCTAAAGAGTAACGGAGGCGCGCGAAGGTTGGCTCAGAGCGGTCGGAAATCGCTCGTTGAGTGCAATGGCAGAAGCCAGCCTGACTGCGAGACTGACAAGTCGAGCAGAGTCGAAAGACGGCCATAGTGATCCGGTGGTCCCGAGTGGAAGGGCCATCGCTCAACGGATAAAAGGTACGCCGGGGATAACAGGCTGATACTGCCCAAGAGTCCATATCGACGGCAGTGTTTGGCACCTCGATGTCGGCTCATCTCATCCTGGGGCTGGAGCAGGTCCCAAGGGTACGGCTGTTCGCCGTTTAAAGAGGTACGTGAGCTGGGTTTAGAACGTCGTGAGACAGTTCGGTCCCTATCTGCCGTGGGTGTAGGATACTTGAGAGGAGTTGCCCCTAGTACGAGAGGACCGGGGTGAACGATCCACTGGTGGACCTGTTGTTGCGCCAGCAGCAGTGCAGGGTAGCTATGATCGGACAGGATAACCGCTGAAGGCATCTAAGCGGGAAGCCCCCCTCAAAACAAGGTATCCCTGAGAGCCGTGGAAGACCACCACGTCGATAGGCCGGAGATGTAAGCGCAGTAATGCGTTCAGTTGACCGGTACTAATGGCTCGATAGGCTTGATTTGATCCAGTAATAGTCAGATATTACTCACATCAAAAAGCATACACACATACATGCTTGACTTGGATTTGGTATTTCCTCGGTTTGGTGGCCATAGCACGAGCAAAACACCCGGCTCCATTCCGAACCCGGCCGTTAAGTGCCGTTGCGCTGATGGTACTGCGTCTTAAGGCGTGGGAGAGTAAGTCACCGCCAAACCTAGAAAATACCAAATCCGCGTATCTCTCAAAACGATCACAATACTTACCCCAAATTACACCCTGCCCAACGCGTAAGATAAATCTGCATGCGCGAGTGCTAGAACAGGCGTTTAAATCGTACTCATAAGAGCGATAAACATGCATGGCCTCGCACACAGAACCCCAACGCAAACCCACAAAAAGCACCCCTATAAAACAAATAAAACCCGCCCAGCCGCCAGCTGCTCTCGTGATCCCACGCCAAAACCCCTCACAGCGCTAAAAATAAACAACCACAACGCGTGGTGAGTGTTGCCAGAGCGACCCTCCACGGCGCAGACATAATGCAAAACAGCCTTCCAGAAACGCTCTTATATAGGAATAAAGACTTCGCATCCCAGAGGCGAAATAAATACCTTTTAGACAAACCGCGCTGACAATAATACAAAATACAAAGCTTTTGGACAAGGTTAAGCCTAAAGCCAGATCGGCGTATTCTCACAAGCCGATCGAAGGGTTCTTTTATGGATAGCAGGCATAGCCAAATTTCGTGACATTCTTATTGCCTAGATATTTGAAAGGAAAACCCATTGGGATCATCCAATCAACGCCGTTCTGCGACGGTATAATCAAATTGTATTTTACGAATAAATTTAAATCATAAGTTTACACAGGTCTATGCAGAGGCTTGCTTTATTTAACGCGTGTCCATGTCCCGCCATCGCGGCAGATAAACAGCACGCATCCTGACACTTTCAACGCATCCCCTTCTAGAACGAGTTTAGAGGAATATGTTTTGTCGCGATCGGGCGAGTAAATTTTGCCATTGCCATATTTTCCGTCGCCTTGGTTTTGCATGTCCCAGATCAATGTACGGCCAATATTTTCACTGTCTCGTTTTTTCCCATCTGCTCCATAGCTTTGAACCAAAACACCGCATAGGGAAGTTTCGCAGGCCGATATTTCAACATGGCCGAAATTGCCATTGTCATCGGCGACGGTTTGCCATTTTCCAACCAGCGGATCCGCTGCGATAGAGCTGGCTAGAAATGTGGTGAGAAGGGTGGCGGTGCCGAATACGTTCATGAGGATCTCGCTTCTATATCGGATAAATTGTCAAAATTATATAACCTTATGGAAACAGTCGCAGATTGGCGTTCTAAAAGCAACGCTGCGCTGAATCCAAGATTAAGGGTTGAAATGGCCCTTTTGTAAATTTTCCCGACAATTATGTTGTTTTGAGCACAATTTTACCCACGGCTTTGCGGTTCTTTAGATCGTTTAACGCCTGTGCGGCCGCTTCTAATGCATAGATCTTCGAGGCGTAAGGTTTCAGCTTCCCATCTTCATACCATGCAAAAAGCTGTTCAAAATTGTCATTATCTTCTTTGGTGTAATTAAGCCGAAATGCACCCCAGAACACGCCAACGATCGAACAACCTTTCAAGAGCGCAAGATTGACGGGTACTTTGGGGATGTCGCCCGAGGCAAAGCCAACAACAAGAACGCGCCCGCCCCAAGCTGTTGATCTGAGCGCGGCTTCAAACATGTCTCCGCCAACGGGATCATAGACCACGTCAACGCCTTTTTTGCCGACGATCTCCTTCAGCGCGCTGCGCAGATCTTGCTGCGAATAGTCGATTAAGTGATCGGCGCCGGCGTTTTTGGCCGCGTTTAATTTTTCTGCCGAGCTGGCGGCTGCGATGACCGTGGCGTTCATTTGTTTGCCGATTTCAACGGCGGCTAACCCAACGCCGCCGCCGGCGCCCAGGACCAATAGTGTTTCGCCGGCTTGCAATTGCGCGCGCTGTTTCAGCGCGTGCATCGAGGTGCCATAGGTCATGGTAAACCCGGCTGCAACGGTGCTTGGCATAGAGCTGGGGCGTGCAATCAGATCTTCGGCTTTGCATAGCGTTTGCTCTGCAAACCCCCCCGATAAGGTCATACACATCACAGGTTGACCCAGCAGATCTTGCGAGACCCCATCGCCGACGGCATCCACAATCCCGGTGACTTCGCCGCCCGGTGCAAAAGGCAGGTCGGGCTTGAACTGATATTTATTTTCAATGATCAGCGTATCGGGGAAATTTACGCCGCAGGCCTCAGTCGCAATGCGCACCTGACCCGCTAAGGGGGTAAGGTCCGCGACCTCTTTGAGCACCAGATCTTCTGGTGGGCCAAATTTTTCGCAAAGCATGGCTTTCATTTTATTTCCTAAGTTTCTTTACAGTGGAGGAATGGGCTTTGATTTTATGTGTTATAAACCAGCTTTGGCGTGAATCATAGAAGCGGAACGATTTAGAATTCTAAAACTGTTGATTTTGGCAACGCTCATTTTCTTAATTGTAATGCAATGGCTTAACCGTTAGCGTTTCGATTAGAATGGGAGGGTTAACAATGAAAAAATTATGGGCAGTGCCTTTACTACTTGCTGCGTCACATGCAACGGCCGGAGGGTGGGAAGCCAGCACACTCGACACGTCATTTATGTACCAACAGGGCAATTATGCAGAAGTCGGAACCGCATCAATTACCTATGGTGTAAAAGCTACTACGCAAGCAAATACAGCCAAAACAAAAATGGCTAAAAATCAAACGCGAACGGCGTTCGCGTTTAAAACCGATGTTGGCGGTATAACGCTAGGTTTGGCTCGCTACATGTCTGGTGCCATTCAGCTAAGTGGAAGCGATGCAAGTTTGGCTACCTGTGCTACTATCTCAGCAACGTGTTCGGTCGTTCCGGACGCTGACGTAACTGTGAATTCTTTGGCATTGTTAGCTAAATATAAGTTAAACGATGAATTTTCCTTAATAGCTGGAGCTAACCAATATTCTATCGCGTCGGGCGCCACAGTTACGGCCTTGACAGGGCATTATGAGGTTTCAGGTGATGCTACGGTACCAACTTTTGGTGCGGCTTACGAAGTGAGTGATATAGCTTTACGCGTTGAGTTGTTGTCACAATCCAAAACCAAAGTCTCAAATTTCAAAGCCCAATCTAAAGGTGGTGCCGTTACTTCTCTGACGGATGTTACGGGCGAAACTATGAGTATTCCTCAAAGTATAAAGCTTAATTTCCAAAGTGGAATAGCGGCAAATACTCTTTTGTTTGGTTCTATCCATCAGGCTTCATGGAAAAGTGCACAAATAGAAATACCCCAATTAGGTGCTGGAACTCTACTCGGTGGAGTTGATGGAATCAGCAGTGATTTTGCCAATCGGACGACTTATTCAATTGGTGTAGGGCGAAAGTTTACTGAACAAATGTCAGGGCTGATTTCTTATGCTACTGAGGCTGGCGGTGGGAAAACCACAGCCGACCCGTTTACGTTACGAAACGGGTATCAGTCGATAAGTTTGGGTGCACGTTACACCACAGGTAATATGACGATTAGCGGAGGGTACAATTATACTATGCCCGGAGACGTTGACCTTGCTCATGTATCTGGACTTACAGCATCCTACAAAAACAATACCGTTTCGGCGGTTGGCCTTAAGGTTGGATTTTCATTCTAACGATTTTAACAATGTTGTTTCTGGTACTTGTTAAGGCAGCTAAAGCTTTTTAGCTGCCTTAATTTTTAACGGTTTTTTGCCGGGGATATGTTATCCCTATCGTGTGCGGTGGTTCTTTAATGAATATTAACGGTCGTCCAATGCGCACTTCGGACACTAAAATAAGTCTTAATATTTCGAAATACATGTATGCATTTTCTTGTACCAATTGAACTGGCCGAATGGCCGATAGCTTATATTCAAAATTTTAATTTCAAAATGGAAGTTGCAGCCTCGATATAATCCCTGTGTCAATCATGTTAAATGGTGACGCTCTAATATTTGCACACAGAGTTATCCACAGGATCGTTTGGTTTAAAATTGCCGGGCCTTTATGCAGGGGTTATCTTGTAAGGCATTGCTTTATAATGATTTAATATATTTACATGCAGCTTAATGCAATAATTTAATTTATGGCATGATTATTGCTTTCTTTTATTATACACAACATAAAATATTCCACTTAAACGTGCATCTAAATTCGTATATTAAAATTTAATCCATTTAAAATAAGTAAAAATACACGTTTTAAGTGTATATTATTTATGCCTGCGCTCGGTTTTCTTGATTGATGGTTTGCTTGAAAAGGCGTGTCTGCTTCGGCGCGCTGCCATAAAACGCCAGATCTGACTGTCTCAAAAAAGCGATGGGTTATTTTAGAGGCCGGATTGTTTTTTTGAACTGGCTCTCAACAGAATAACGCGTAAGCTACACGCTATACAATCATCTTTAGATGAAAGATTGGGGGGCGACAGGATGCAGCGTGATTATAGCCTTTTGGGAGAAAACGGGCGTAATGCGGTTGAAACGGGGTTGGCTGCAGCAGAGTGGTATCACTCGGATGTGTCTCGAAAAGACATGAAAGCCTTGATGAAGCGCTCGGATGGGCCTGCGCTGCGCGATACAGCCATTCTATATGGCTTGATGTTCTGTTTTGCGCTGGCCGGTATTGCGCTTTGGCCCAGCCTTTGGTCGCTGCCATTTTGGCTCGCCTATGGGGTTTTATACGGATCTGCTTCGGATTCGCGCTGGCATGAATGCGGGCATGGGACCGCCTTCCGAACGCCGTGGATGAACGATGTGGTCTATCATATTTCGAGCTTCATGATGGTGCGCAACCCCTATACGTGGCGGTGGAGCCACGCGCGCCATCATACCGATACGTATATTATTGGTCGCGATCCTGAATTGTTGATGATGCGCCCCCCGGCTTTGGTCAGCATTGTTATCAACTTTTTTGGGCTGATTGACGCCTATAATGGCTGGGCGCGGATGTGCCTTCACGCAAGCGGGAAGCTGCATCCTGAGGAAGCTTGCTATGTGCCTGAGGTCGAAGCCAAAAAGGTTATCCATGTTGCGCGGATTTGGGTGGTGATCTATACAGCAACCGGTGCGCTTGCACTTATTTTGTGGTCCATTCTGCCCTTGATGGTGATTGGATTGCCGCGGCTATATGGCGCGTGGCATCACGTGATGACGGGCGTGTTGCAGCATGGCGGATTGGCAGAAGATGTTTTGGATCACCGTTTAAACACGCGCACGGTCTATATGAACCGGATCAGCCGGTTTATTTATCTGGATATGAATTATCATGTAGAACATCATATGTTTCCGATGGTGCCATATTATCGCTTGGCGCAGCTGCATGCGTTGATAAAGGATGATCTGCCGGTCCCAAGCCCATCAATTTATGCCGCATTTAAAGAGATGTTGCCGGTTCTGAGGCGTCAGGTGACGGATCATAATTTCTTTTTAAAGCGTGAATTGCCGGCGTCTGCGCAACCCTATCGAGACGCGTTTCACACGGTTCTTCCATGACAGCGCGTGGCGCTCATGATCTGGCCCGCATTTCTCAAAAGAATGATTTCTATGCCTTAAATTTAGATTGACCCAAGGCAATTACGTTAGGCGCCGTTGACATTGAGATAGGCCGCATAAAGCGAGGTGGTGCCTGCGATAAACAACCGATTTCGGGCAGCGCCCCCGAAACATAGGTTGGCGACCATTTCGGGAATGAGTATTTTTCCGATCAAAGTGCCATCTGGATCATAGCAATGCACGCCATCCGCCGCAGAGCTCCAAAGCCGGCCCGCATCGTCAAATCGAAATCCATCGAACAAGCCTGCGCTGCATTCGGCGAAGACCGTACTTTCGCTCAGCGTTTGCCCGTTTTCGCCAAGGTTAAATTTGCGAATATGTTTTGGTCCGTTTTCCGCATGCGACGCCCCCGTATCAGAGATGAATAACGCGGTTTCATCTGGGTTAAACGCCAAACCATTGGGTTGCATAAAGTCGCGGGTCACTTGTTTTATATCGGATGTCTCCGGATCAATTCGATATACATGACAGCCGCTTTGTTCGGCCGGTGCCCGGCGGCCCTCATAATCGCTTAAAATGCCGTATGTCGGATCGGTAAACCATACAGATCCATCGGATTTCACCACCACATCATTGGGTGAGTTTAGCTTTTTGCCGTTAAATTCATCTGCCAAAACCCGGATCGATCCATCATGTTCGGTGCGCGTGACGCGCCGCGTGAGATGCTCACAGGTAATCAAGCGCCCCTGTTGGTCAATCGTATTGCCATTGCAATAATTTGAGGGTCTGCGAAATACGGACATGCTGTCATCCGTATCATCCCAACGCAAAAGACGGTTATTGGGAATGTCTGAGATCAAAAGATAGCGTCCAGCGGCAAACCAAACCGGGCCTTCCAGCCAGCGCGCGCCGCTCCAAAGCCGTTCAACGCGCCCATGCCCGGTTAAGCAGGCGTCAAAGCGGAGATCAATCGTTTTAAACCCCGTTCCTTGAACTTCACCATACATCACTATTTCCTTAATTACTCTGTTTTTGCGCCACGTGGTGGCAAATGGCCCGTGGCGCGAGAAAAGTCTCTAAAGATAAGCACAGATTATTTTGCGGATCAAAGCTTTTAGCGCCTGATGGGTTCAGCTAGGGCAATTCGCTGCGTCTTTGTTTGGTCACGGGTTCAGATTGCTAAGTTTCGGGGCCAGTGTTAGCCTTCGCTCAGCAGAAGAAACGGGGGATAAATGAAAACCGGCAGCGATATCAAATTTGCGGGGCGTTTGAACGCTTTTAAAATCGGGGCAGAGGCGTACTGGCCTGGAAAAAACAAAATTACTACGATTGACCTGCTGACGCGCGCGGCAACCGCAGGGCTCAACGCTGCTGATCTCAATTACCCGGATCATTTTGCCGATGTATCGATGCAAGATTTAAAGCATCTGTTTCAAGATCAACAGATCGTGTTGAACGGTTTGGCCATGCGCTATTACACTAATCCGGGTTTCAAGCTGGGCGCGTTTACCAATCCAGACCCAACGGTGCGCCGCGCTGCGATTGATGAAACGAAGGCGGGCTTGGATGCTTTGGCAGAACTTGGCGGGTCTTTGATGACGCTCTGGATGGGGCAAGATGGGTTCGATTATTCCTTTCAGGCCGATTATTCCAAAATCTGGGATGATACGGTTCAAGCGATCGCCGAGGTGGCGGATCATAATCCAGATATTGAAATTGCTTTAGAATATAAACCGAATGAGCCGCGGGCTTTCGCGCTTATGCCGGATGGTGCAACCACGCTTTTGGCGCTTAAAGAGATTGGCCGCGCGAATACCGGCGTAACGTTAGATTTTGCGCATGTGCTTTATGCGGATGAAATGCCGGCCTTTGCGGCCAGTTTGATTGCGCGGCATTCGAAGCTGCTTGGAGTTCATTTAAACGATGGCTATGGCAAATGGGATAATGGGTTGATGGTGGCGGCGGTGCATCCGATCCAAACGGTTGAGCTTTTGGTTGAACTGCAACGTTTAAACTATCACGGCGCGTTGTATTTTGACACATTCCCCGACCATTCCGGCTTGGATCCTGTTGCCGAAGCCCAGAGCAATATTGCCGCAATTCACAAATTACTGCCTATCGCCGCCCGTCTGGCCGATAATGCCGATTTGCAGCGGGCGATTGCCCAGCAAGATGCGCCCAATGCGATGCGCATCGTTCAGGGCAGCCTCTTCGCATGACGCGGCTCTGCGTGCTTGGGGCTTTGCATTGGGATGTTTTGGTGCAAGCACCCAATTTACCGCAGCGCGATGAAACGGTGCGCGGCAGTGAGGTGGCGTATGATTTTGGCGGTAAAGGGGGCAATCAGGCGGTTTCTGCCCAGCGCAATGGCGCCGAAACCTATTTCGTAGGCCGCCTTGGCCAAGATGAGTTTGGCAAGAGTTTATTGCGCGTTTTGCAAGAGTCTGGCTTGGATCTGTCGCAATTGCAGCAAGATGCCGGGGCCAGTGGGATGAGCGTAGCGATCCTGGAGACGGGCGGCGAATACGGCGCGGTGATCGTCTCTGAAGCCAATTTGCGGATTGATGCAGCGCAAGTGTCGCTTGACGCGGAGACTGGCCTGCTTTTGCTGCAAAATGAAATTCCCGAGGCGATCAATTTGGCACTTGCGCAACGCGCGCGCGCAAACGGCAGCGAGGTTTGGCTGAATGCTGCGCCAGCCCGCGAGATTGGGCCGGCGCTGATGGGACAGCTGGATGTGGTGATTATGAACCGTGTCGAAGCGCAGTTCTATCAAGCCTTTTTTTCTAACCCTGCCTATCAGAGATTAACTAAGATCATAACCAAAGGGGCGGATGGGCTTGATTTGATTTTGCCCGATGGCGCCTGCCAAAGCTTTCCTGCTTTTGAGGTGCCGTCTTTGTCTTCGCATGGGGCAGGGGATGTTTTTGTTGGCGCCTTGGCGGCGCAGCGGCTTGCGCAGATCCCTTGGGAATCTGCGCTTAGATATGCCCAAGCGGCGGCGGCGCTGCACGTCGCCACGCCGCGGCACCAGCGTTCGGAGATCACCCCTAGCGACATAAAAGCCTTAATACAGAACAGCGCGCTTTAGGCCGCGTTATCGCAAGTGATAAAAATTTCGGGCATTTTGCGCAAACACCTTCGCTTGCTCGAGCGGCGTTAAATGCGAGGTGAGGCTTTGGGCTGCGCTTAACCAAACGTCATATTCGCCTTGAAGGCGGCAGACCGGCCAGTCTGAGCCCCACATCACGCGATCGGCCCCAAAGCTTTGCAATATGTGATCGGAAAATGGCTTTAAATCGGCTTTTGTCCAGCCCTCGCCCGCTTCGGTGATTAAGCCTGATAATTTGCAATAGCTGCTGCCAATATTGGCCAGAGCGGTGATCCCTTCAGCCCATTTTGTCAACGCGTCTTGTCCGCCCATAGCATCGCGAATTTGCGGCTTCATACAATGGTCATATACCGTTCTCATTTCAGGATACCGCTTCGCCAGCGTTAAAAAATTCGGCAAATGTTGAGGGAATCCAAGCGCATCAAAGCTCAGATCGAGCTGACAGATGCTTTCGAAGGCCCATTGGATATCCGCCCTGAGCATCCAATTGACATCGGGTATATCTTGGATCATCGGGCGCACCCCTACAAACTTTGGATGCTGCGATAATCGCGCGAGCGTTTGGCGTTGGCTGGGGGTTTCAAAATCGACCCAGCCAACAACGCCTAAAATGGCATCGCAGCCATCTGCCAAGCCCAGCATATATTCGGTTTCTTCCACGCTGGGCGCCGCCTGAACAAGGATGGTGCCGCCAATATTGTGCCGCGCCAGGATCGGCAACAGGTCTTTTGGGGCATAGGCTCTGTTCAGCGTTGGATTATCTTCGGGCATCCAGCCGTAATCGCCGCGCAGGGGGTGCCAAAAATGTTGATGTGCATCGATGATCATCTGGGCGGTCCTGTTGGTGCATCTGGGTGCATCAGCCCGGCGGATTTTAAGTTGGTCCAAAGTTCGCTTGGAATGTCACATTGCAAAGCTGCAATGTTCGAGCGCGTTTGCTCTGCGCTTTGCCCGCCTGGAATGACGGCCATATGCGTGCTGTGCAAGAGCGGAAACTGGATCGCCGCAGCGATAAGAGGAACGTTAAATTGCGCGCAAATCACCTCGATTTTGGCAACTTTCTCCATAATATGGGCAGGGGCAGGATCATAGTTGTAAAATGCGCCGGGTACGGCTCCGGTTGCCAAAATACCCGAATTATAAGGCCCCCCTGTAACGATGCCGATTCCGCGCGCTTCGCAGAGCGGTAAAAAGCTTTCCAAGGCCTCCTGCTCTAACAGCGTATAGCGCCCGGCCAACAAGAAGAGATCAAAATCACCCCGCTCGGCCAAGGTTTGGCATACTTCCCATTCATTCACCCCGCCCCCAATGGCTTTAATGACGCCTTGATCGCGCAGTTCAAGCATCGCCGCATAGCCTTTTTCGTCAAAAAAACTATCGATACGTGCATCCGAGGCCTGTTTTGATCCATGGGTGAAAACGCATAAGTCATGGACATATAAAATATCAATGCGGCTAACGCCAAGCCGCTCAAGTGAAAACTCTACCGAGCGCATGACCCCATCATAAGAATAATCATATTGTTCTTGGCGCTGGGGCACGTCGAACCATTTCCCCAGCCCCGTGCGCGCTTCAGGAGCGCAGGGTTTCATGATCCGCCCGACTTTGCTTGACAAAAGATACTGATCCCGCGGTTTATCGCGTAAAAAACCATTCAATCTGGTTTCGCTTAGACCCAGCCCATAAAGGGGGGCTGTATCAAAATAGCGCATTCCGCTTTCCCAGGCTTGATCTAATGTTGCCCGCGCTTCAGCGTCAGAAATCGCTTTGTATAAATTTCCCAATGGCGCGGTGCCAAAGCCTAATTCGGTGAAATTCAGACCGCCCGTTTTATGCCGATCCCAGTGACGCGTGTTAAGCATATTGGTTCTCCTTGTTTGCAAGAAGTTTAGCGAGTTTTCTTTTGCCTGCACAGATTTTAATGGCTAAGCTTTTGGCAATTAGTTCTTTTTGGAAGGCCGCAGGCATGACACGATTTTCTACGCTGTTTCAAAAGCCCAAACCGGTAATTGCAATGGTGCATTTGGGGGCTTTGCCTGGCAGCCCTCTTTATGATGCTGCCGCTGGGCTTGAGGGGCTTTTAAGCGCCGCGCGCGCCGATTTGATGGCGCTGCAAGCGGCTGGTGTTGATGCGGTGATGTTTGGCAATGAAAATGATCGCCCCTATGAGTTTCAGGTTGACCCTGCCTCAACGGCTACGGCGGCCTATGTGATTGGGCAGTTGCGCGCCGAAATTACAGTGCCTTTTGGTGTGAATATGCTGTGGGATCCACGCGCTTCGGTGGCGCTTGGGGCGGCAACCGGCGCGGCCTTTATACGCGAGATCTTCACCGGCACCTATGCGTCTGATATGGGATTTTGGGCGCCAGATGCGGGTGATGCCATGCGTTATCGTGATCGCCTTGGGCGCTCGGATATGCTGATGTTGTTCAATATTTCGGCGGAGTTTGCGCATTCTCTCGATCAGCGGTCTTTGCCCGATCGGGCGCGCAGCGCCGTGTTTTCTTCGATTCCCGATGCGGTTTTGGTCAGCGGCCAAATCACCGGCGAGGCTGCCGCCCTGTCCGATCTTGAGGCTGTGAAAGCAATTTTGCCAGACACCCCTGTTTTGGCCAATACGGGGGTAAAACACGAGACGGTGGCTGATGTGCTTCGGGTCGCGGATGGCTGTATTGTCGGTTCTTCGTTAAAACGCGATGGCGATACTTGGAACAGCGTTGATCCTGCCCGAGCCTTAGATTTTATGGACCGCGTCCGAGTTTTAAGGGGGCGCATGTGAAAAATCGTATAAAACAGGATTTACAGGCCTTGATGCTGGTGCCGGGCTTGTCGGGCTATGAAGAGCGTGTGGCACGCTATCTGAAAAAGCAACTGCAGGGGCTAGGGCTTTCAACGCGCAGTGACCGGTTGGGAAATCTATTGGTTCAGTTTCCAGGAACCGGGCCCAAGGTGATGTTATTCACGCATATGGATCAATTGGGATTCGTGGTGCGTAAAATAGAAGACGATGGATTTTTGCGTGTTGAGCGTTTGGGCGGCGTGCCCGAGCGCGCGCTGGCAGGGCAACCGGTCTTGGTCTGCGTTGGCGAGGGACGCGATGTTGCTGGCGTTTTTGCAAATAAAAGCCATCATGCCACCTTGCCCGAAGAAAAGTATAAAGTTCTCCCATATTCCGAGATGTATATCGATTTAGGTTTTAGCTCGGCCGCTGACGTTAGGGCGGCAGGCATCAATATTGGCAGCCCGGTTGTTTATTTTCCCAAAACGCAGGCGTTAAGCGCCGACCGGGTGGCTGGAACCAGCATTGATGATCGGGCGGGCTGCGCGGTTTTGTTAGAAGTTGCGCGACATTTGGCCGAGCGCACAGCCGGACCACCCGTGGATATTGTGTTCACCGTTCAAGAAGAATTTAACCTGCGCGGGGCTTTGCCCATGGCGCAACAGCTTTGCCCTGATATTGCAATCCAGCTTGATCTTATCTTAGCGACCGACACGCCTGATATGCAGGGGCGCGGCGATGTGGCTTTGGGCGCCGGCCCGGCGATGAGCATGTTTTCCTTTCATGGGCGCGGCACCCTGAACGGGGTTATACCGCACCCAAGCTTGGTGGCGCTTTTTGATCGCGTTGCGCAGGATCTTTCGCTGCCGTTGCAGCGCAGCGCGCATATCGGCGCCTTAACTGACCTGTCTTATGTGCAGCTGGTAGGCGAAGGGGTGGCGGCTTTGGATCTGGGTTTTCCGATGCGATATTCACATTCGCCCTCTGAGCTGTGTGATCTAAATGATTTGGCAGGGTTGAGCAGGCTTTTGATCGCGGGTTTGCAGCGCATTGATCCGGCATTTTCATTGCTGCGGGGAGAATAGCGTAATGCGCTATACATTAGGGATTGATATTGGCACTTATGAAACCAAAGGTGTTTTGGTTGATGAACGCGGGAAGGTGATCGCGCAAGCGGGGCGCGCGCATAAAATGTTGGTGCCGCAACCGGGCTGGGCAGAACATGATCCCGAGCAAGATTGGTGGGGCGATTTTTGTGTCGTTAGCCAAGCCTTGTTGAAACAATCGGGAATTGATCCGGCAAATATTCTTGCGGTTGCTTGCAGCGCGATTGGGCCCTGCATGCTGCCCGTGGATGCGCAGGGAAACCCGTTGATGAACGGGGTGCTTTATGGGGTGGATGCCCGCGCTGAACGCGAGGTGCGCGAGCTGACAGAGCGCATTGGTGAAGAGGTAATCCTGAGCCGCTGCGGAAATGCGTTGACGTCGCAATCTGTGGGACCAAAAATTCTTTGGCTCAAGCGCAATCGAGCTGATCTTTATAATCAAACCGCTCGGATTTTAACTTCAACCAGCTTTTTAGTGCATCGGCTCACAGGGCGCTATGTGATCGATCATTACACCGCCGCCAATTTTTCGCCGCTTTATGATGTGTCAACGCAATCGTGGATTGAGGATCTGGCAGATGATATCGTCGATTTGGAGAAATTGCCCGAGTTGCTCTGGTCAACCGATATTGCGGGTTACGTTACCAAATCTGCCGCGCAGGCAACAGGGCTTGCCGAAGGCACACCGATCACGTCTGGCACCATAGATGCTGCGGCTGAGGCGGTTTCGGTTGGGGTAAATACGCCTGGCGATATGATGGCGATGTATGGTTCAACCATATTTATTATTTTACGTACAGCGCAGCGCGTTTGCGATCCGCGTTTGTGGTATGCGCCTTGGTTGTTTGAAGGCGAACATGCCTCGATGGCAGGGCTGGCCACCAGCGGAACGCTCACGCATTGGTTTCGCGACCAGTTTGCCAAAGATTTGGATCCCGAAGAGGCTTTTCCCTTATTGGCGCTAGAGGCACAAGAATCGCCCCCCGGCGCCAAGGGCCTGCTACTTTTGCCCTATTTCTCGGGTGAAAGGACGCCGATTCATGATGCCAATGCCAAGGGCAGTTTTTTTGGATTAAATCTTACCCATACGCGGGGGGATATGTATCGTGCCTTGATTGAGGGCATTGCCTATGGAACGCGCCATGTCACCGATACATTTTCTGAAATCGGTCACCCTCCACACCGGTTATTGGCGGTTGGCGGGGGGACCAAGAACGCGGTTTGGCTTCAGGCCACCTCTGATATTTGCGGCTTGCGTCAGGAAGTGCGCAAAAATACGGTAGGGGCGAGTTATGGTGATGCGTTTTTGGCAGCTTTGGCCATTGGCCGGGTGAAGCGCACCGATATTGAGCATTGGAACCCAATAGCAGCGGATATCCGCGCGAATGCTGACCCGCGGTATGATCATAACTTTCAAATATTTCGAGATCTTTATGACGCGACAAAAGCCATCATGAAAAGGCTTTAACGTTTCCCAAAACCCTATGCTTTCCTTCTGAATTGATGAATTGGGTTGCGTGTGCGGCCTGGGAACGGTTGTGCCGCCATAGGTGACGTGTTAGGCCCACGCCCAGCGCGATGCCGCGCGGCTGGCTTGACTCATCAGGCTATGGCGCTAACATGTTAGCATATCACATCGTGAGGGCGGGTTTCTGAATTGGCAAAGTCAGAGACGAAAAAGTTGAAAACCATAGAGCCATCGCTAGGCTCTTTAACGCAACGCACCTATTCTACGCTGCGCGATGCGATCATCAATCTGCAATTCAAACCCGGAGAGCTGATCCGTAAAAGTGAATTATGCGCCAGCTTAGGGGTGTCACGCTCACCGATTTCTGAAGCTATAAGCCGGCTTGCTCAAGAGGGGCTTGTGGAGGTGTTTCCACAAGCGGGCACGTATGTGGCGCGTTTTTCGATGGATGAAATCAGGGAAGGGGCCTTTATTCGCGAGGCGTTAGAGCTTGCCGCGATTGAACGGTTGGGGCGTCAAATTTCGCAGGAGCAGATCGTGCTATTGCGACGCAATATCCGGATCCAAGAGGCGTTCGTGGCGGATGAGGATTTTCAAGGTTTTTATGGCTTAGATCGTGAATTTCACCAAATGCTTTTGGCATTTACCGGTTTTAAGAAATTGACATGGTTCGCAGAAACCGCCTGGGTGAATGTGGATCGCGCGCGCCAGCTTGTTCTGCCCGTACCGGGTCGGGTTGCGGAAACATTGACAGAACATCAGGCAATTTTTCAGGCCTTGCAACGGCGTAATCCAGCGGCGGCTCGCGCCGCGATGCAGGAACATTTGGGCAGATTGATGTCCTTTTTGACGCCCTTAGAAAAAGAACATCCTGAATTCTTTTTAGAATAAACGGCCGCGTCTGGTGGCTGTATTTGGGGCGTAGCCCTTAAGAGTACCCGAAGAATTTCTTATTTCACCGCGCCGGCTGCCATGCCTTTAATGATAAACCGCTCAAGCAAAATACCGATCACGATCAAGGGTAAAATCGCTGCGAATGACAGCGCGGCCATTGACCACCAAGAAATGCCTTGAGATCCGGTTTGGCTGGCTACCATTACGGGCAGGGTTTTGGCATGCGAAGAGGTGAGCAATGCTGCAAAGAAATATTCATTCCAAGTCAAAACCAACGCAATGATGAACGAGGCCACCATGCCGGGCAGCGCGATTGGCAGGATAATCGTGACAAACGCGCCCCATATAGAAAGCCCATCCACCAGCGCGGCCTCTTCCAGTTCAACGGGGATTGAGCCAAACTGATCGCGCATGATCCAGATCACGATCGGTAAAACCGTAAGCGTGTAAAGCCCGATTAACCCGATACGCGTATCCAGCAAATCCAATTCTTTGTATAAAACAAGGAAGGGCAGTGCCAACACCACTGGTGGCAAAATCAATTGCGATAGAAAGAAAAACGAAATGTCGGAATTGCGCATAAAACCAAAACGATAATTAAACCGGCTGAGGCCATAGGCGGTGCAGCTGCCTAAAATCACCGCCAGGGCCGAGGATCCGGTTGCTGCGATGGTTGAATTCCAAAATCGTTTTAAGAATTCTTCACGTACAGTGCTTTCTTGGAATATAGTTTCGGGCGATAATCCCAGCGAGCGCATGCCAAGCCATTTTGGTGTGAAATCCCACCAAGGGATTAGATTGCCCTTCATCACATCGGGGGCTGCTTTGAAGCTGGTGGTCAGCGTCCAATAGATCGGAAACAAACAAATCACCGCCCACAGGATCAAAACGCCATAAATCACCGCCCGATTAACCATCCAACTGGGGCGGAAGGCCAAATCTGACTTGCTATCTTTGAAAATTTGCGCGCTCATGTTTTAATATCTCGGCCGCATCCAGCGGTCTGCCAACTTCATTAGGATGGTCATCGCAATCACAATAATCACCAAATAAAAGATCGCCAAAAATGTGCCATAGCCCACATTTGAGCGGTCTCGATATTCGCGAAAGATAAAGCTGGTGACGCTGTCTGTCGCGCCGCCGGGCCCGCCTGAAGTGACATTGATAATCACATCAGCTAGTTTCAATTTGAAAATAATCCGAATTAAAATGGCGGTGATCGACACCGGCAGCATCAGCGGGAAGGTGATTTCCCAGAAGCGTTTCCAGGCCGGCGCGCCATCCACTTCCGCTGCCTCATGCAATTCTCTTGGGATCGCTTGCAAGCCTGCAAGGATCATAATCATCATAAAGGGAATAAACGTCCAAGCGTCCATAATCATAATCATTGCCCGCGCGATTTCCCCCGAACCGAAAAAGGAGGGACTGTCCCAGCCCAATTCGCGCGCAAGCCGTGAAATAGGGCCAAAGCGGATTTCCAGCATTGACTTGCCAATCATCCAGCTGACCGCGACGGGTGACAGCATCAAAGGCAGCAAGAAGGCCACGCGAAAGAATTTTCGACCCCGTATTTCTGAATTCAGCAGCAGCGCAAGCGCGAAAGCGATAATATATTCAGGAATGATGGCCAATGTGTAATAGACCATATTTTTCAAAGCGTTCCAGTAAAATGGATCGCTCCACATCTGCCATACATTCTCAAGCCCGTTAAATTGCCGCCCATTCGGGGAGGCTAGATTCCAACTTGAGAAGGCGATACCAAGCGCAAAGATAAGCGGAAATATCACCATTGAAACCACGAATAGCACCGCGGGCAGGATGAACAAACTGCGCTTTCCTTGCTCGCCCCGTAAGATCACTTGACCCCAGCATAGGCAGGTCGCCCATAGCAAATAGGCATATAGCGTGGGCCGCCATGTTTCAAAGCCGAGGGATAAAATGGCGCGGTGATCCAGCGTTTGAAGCAAAAGAACAACGCCCATCAGCGTCGCAGATCCCCAAATGATCATGCGGCCAAAGCGTTGCCGGCTGGCCGATATTTCATCGGGCATCACAATATGTAAATAATCGCCTTCTGAGTTACTCACTGCTGCCCAAACCTGATTTTAGCTCGTTTATGCGGGAAGGGCGGGTATACCCGCCCTTCCCAATACTATGATATTATAGACCAAGCGACGCTTTATACAGCTTAATCTGGCTATCGCGCCCGATTTGATCGGTGATCTTTTCCCAAGCTGCGGCGATCGCATCAGCGGTTTCTTGCGCCGATCCGTATTGGCCCGCATAGCCTTTTGCCAACTCATCTTCTGCAACAGAGTAATATTGGAAGATGCCCGGAATACGCGGTTCGATGGCGGCGTTTGGATGGTTGTAGCTATCTGCGTTCGATCCCAGATAATCCTCGATAAAGGCGCGGTCATAGCCCGCAGCTTCCCATTCATCATATTGGAAATGCGAGTTCCGATAAGGCTGAAAGCCCGATGGATAGGCAGACATCCAAAGCGAGATATCTTTGCCGCCCAAATGCGCTGCTGCGGACCAGGCCGCTTTGCGCTTTTTCTCATCGCCAGACACCCGCTTGGTGACGTAAACGCCCCAACCAAGATAGGCCATGTTAGGCGCCTCATTATAGGTGTCTTCCCAAGCGCCGCTAATCGAGTTGTAAACGCGATCCGAGCCAGGGTTCATGCCAAAGCCCACAACATCCCCGACAACCGAGGTATCTGAGGTGCGTGCGTTCGATCCAATATCGCCCCACCACATCAACATTGAGCCGGTGCCTGCCAAGAATTGTTGGAAGCCCGTTGTGCCAGGATCTGCGTTAATCTGGTCGGTGGGATAGGCGCCATCTGTGGCGATAAGATCCATCACATCTTGAATCGCCTGCACCCAAGCCGGGTTATTGACGCGCGGCTTCATGGTGTCGGGATCAAACAGCCAAGCTGGGTCATTAGGGTGTTTGGCATAAGCTGCAGCCCGGTTTTCTAAGAAATAGAACCCAAATCCCCCCCAGCCTTTCAGCGGATCAAGATATCCATGCGCTGGTAGACCGGTTAATGGATCTTCTTTGCCGGCCACATCTTTGGAAATCTGGTTGACTTCTTGCCATGTTTTGGGCGGGTTTGCGCGCCCAGTAACAGAGCCTTCGCCAAAGTAATCTTTACGATATGAGAAGGTATGGCAATCGCCATCAATGGTGATTCTGTAGGATTTGCCATCCCATGTGCCGACCGGCGGTTGGAGATACCCCACCAAATCATCAGCTTCAATTTGATCTTTTACCCAATCGGGCATTTCATCAAGAAGGCCTTTGCCAGCTGTGTCACCTTCGAATGGTGCGCCCATTTCGATAATATCAAAGTCAACGGTTCCGGTTGCAATCGCTTGCTGCAATCTGGGATTATAATCGGCTTGCGCCAGATCGATCCAATTGATTTTTGCCCCGGTATAAGCTTCCCATGGTTTTAAGAAACCGCGGAACAAAAAGTTGTGAAGGTTCTGGTTATTCAGGCCCATAAATGTCAGCTCGACACCCTCAAACTCACCCTCTGCAACCCGTTCTTTCGTTGGGCCTAAGCACATTCCGCCAACTTTTTGCCAATCGGCATCCGTGGGAGATCCCATGCCGACGCCAGGCACTTTGAGAATCTCGGCGCGCAGCGATGAATGGCTTCCCGCGAAGGCGGGCACAGCGCCCCCCATTGCCGCCAAGGCGCCCGCGCTTGCGGCCCCTTTTAAAACATTGCGTCGGCTCATTTTGCCGCGCACCATCTGATTATATAATTCGACTTTCACGTTTTCGTCCTCCCAATTTGTTGGCGCCCAACCGAATCTTCGCAACGGTCCAGCGCTTTGCTCAGAAAATAACCTTCCAACATCTCGAGCTGTGCCTCTTACCGGACAATGCTCTTATGAAACCATCTCAATGATCTATGCGTCTGTCAAGCAGCTAACATGTTAGCATGATCAGAGATGGACAGCTGCTTTCTCATGGTCTAGGTTTTTGGAAATATAATTTTATGGGAACCCTTTGAAATGGCAGAGGTCACGATTCGCAACTTGCGAAAATCATACGGAACCACCGAGGTTATTCATGGGTTGGATGTTGATATCAAAAATGGCGAATTCGTAGTGTTGGTTGGCCCCTCTGGCTGCGGTAAATCAACTTTGCTTCGGATGATCGCCGGCCTCGAGGGGATTTCAGAAGGGCAAATTTCAATCGGTGATCGCGTGGTGAATAACCTGCCACCGGCAGAGCGCGACATTGCAATGGTGTTTCAAAATTATGCGCTTTACCCGCATAAGACCGTTGCGTCGAATATGGCGTTTTCTTTGCGCATGAAAGGGATGGACAAATCTGAAATCAAGACGCGGGTTGATCGTGCGGCCGAGGTTTTGGGTTTAACACCCTACCTTCAGCGATATCCAAGGGCGCTTTCAGGCGGGCAACGGCAACGGGTTGCGATGGGCCGCGCGATCGTGCGCGATCCGCAGGTTTTTTTGTTTGATGAGCCGCTGTCAAATTTAGACGCGAAATTGCGCGTACAGATGCGGGCGGAAATTCGCGAATTACACCAGCGCTTAAAATCCACCACGGTGTATGTGACGCATGATCAGATTGAAGCGATGACCATGGCGGATAAGATCGTGGTGATGCAAAATGGCCATATCGAACAGGTCGGCAGCCCGCTTGAGCTTTATGACAGCCCCACGAATACTTTTGTAGCAGGATTTATTGGCTCGCCAGCGATGAATATGATTAAGGCTTCCGTTTCAATTGACCCGATTGCTGGCCCACAAGCGTTGATTGGCAAGGCCTGTTTGAACTTGCCCGCGGTGGCATCGCTCAAAGCCGGTCAAGAGATATTGATCGGTATTCGACCGGAAAATCTTTTGCCGGCGGCTGATGGTCTTGCCGGCGAAATAACCGTTATTGAACCAACAGGGTCGGAAACGCATGTTGTGGTGCGATCCGATGGTCAAGATTTTGTGTCGGTGCTGCGTGAACGCCCCGAGTACCAACCGGGCCAATCGATCAAGCTGTCAGCGGCGGCCGAAGATTTACACGTGTTTGACGCTGAGAGCCTGCTGCGCCTGAATGATCCGCGTTAGCCTGCACTTACGATATGCGCCGGATCGCGCGGTAAAAATTTGCCCGCTTCAGGGCTTGCAGGTGAAATGTAAGCAGTGCCATCATGCACAGAAGAAAATGGGACAAGAACGGTGCCCGCTGAAATAAGACACGCGCCAGATCGCTCGCGCGGGGCGGCGGGTAGGCAAAAGATCAGAGAAAGGATCCTAAAATGCTAATTGGGCTGAACCCACTTTTAAATGCAGATGTGTTATACGCCTTGCGCGCGATGGGGCATGGCGACGATCTCATCATTGCGGATACGAATTTTCCATCGGATAGCGTGGCCCGCGAAACCGTTTTGGGCGAGGTGCTACGCATTGATGCTTCTGCAGCAGAGGTGGTGCGGGCTGTGCTTTCTTTATACCCAATTGACACGTTCGTAGAGGATGCTGCTGCCAGGATGGAAGTGGTTGGTGCGCCGAATGAAATTCTGCCCGTGATGCAAGAAGTGCAGACTGAAGTGAGCGCGGTGAACGGACCGGCAGCCATGATGCCGATAGAGCGGTATGCTTTTTACGCGCGGGCAAAACAAGCCTATGCCGTGATACAAACCGGTGAGCGCCGGTTTTACGGTTGTTTTGCATTGCGTAAGGGCGTTGTGCCGCCAGATCAGGAGTAGATTATGGGAAACGTGGTTGTTTTGGGCGTGTTCGTCGCAGACACAGCTTATCGGGCTGACCGGATGCCGCGCATGGGCGAAACCGTTTTGGGCAATTCCTTTTCGCTTGGCCCCGGCGGGAAGGGATCGAACCAAGCCGTGGCGGCGGGACGCCTTGGCGCGGATGTTGCGATGATTAGCCGTCTTGGCCAGGATGATTTTGCTGAAATGGCGTTGAACACCTGGAAAGCAGCCGGTGTAACCCCTTACGTGACGCAAAGCCCTGATGATTATACGGGGGCAGCGTATATTTTCATTGAACATGCCACGGGTGACAATGCGATTATTATCGCCCCCGGCGCAGCGGCAAACATATCTGCGCAAGATCTTGAGGATCACGCTGACCTTATTGCGGCGGCGGATGTTTTTGTTACTCAGCTGGAACAGCCATTGGGCGCGGCGCAGCGCGGGTTAGAATTGGCCAAGGCTGCTGGTGTGACTACAATTTTGAACCCCGCCCCAGCGGTCGAGCTGCCCGCCGAAATGCTTGCCCTTTGTGATTACGTGACGCCGAATGAAACCGAAACTGAAATTATTACAGGATTGCCGGTGACCAATGAAGCAGAGGCCGCACAAGCCGCGGCCGCTTTGCATCAAATGGGTGTTAAAACGCCGATTATCACCTTGGGTGAAAAAGGTGCGTATTTACACGGCCACGGATTGATACCCGCCTTTTCGGTTGGAGAAGTTGTCGAAACAACCGGCGCGGGTGATGCGTTTAACGGGGGATTCGCCGCGGCTTTATCGGAAGGGTTTACCCCAGTTGAGGCGGTTCGTATTGGTAGCGCGACCGCGGGAATTTCGGTAACACGCGCGGGCACGGCCCCGGCGATGCCATCGCGCGCTGAGGTGGATGCGCTGCTTTGATAGCCGCCCTTTATGCTGCATAATTTTATCGGTTCGGGCCGCTGCGGTGTTCAGAAAACGGCTGGATCTTTTGCGATCAAGCGCTCCACAGGTTCCAAATTTTTTGAGCCTGTTGCAAGAGCTCTTGATCGCGATGCAATGCGCCGATCACTTGGACGCCAATCGGCATAGAGTTGGGGCCTGTTGAAACGGGCAGATGCACCACGGGCAGGCCTAGCAATGTCCAGGGTCCGTTGAAAAGCGAATTGCCGGTGGATCCAAGCCCTTTGGGTGCTTCTCCCAATGTCGATGGCATCAAAAGGCAATCATATTCGTTTAATAAAGCTGAACAAACATCCCGCAAAGCGGTGGTTTCGTTAAGCGCGTCGAAATAGCTGCTGGTTGAGATTGCGGCGCCAGCCTTATGGGCGTTAAGGATATGAGAGCTGAGCCTCTGGGGATGATTTTGCACCAGATTGTTAAATTGATGATGGAGCTCATAATCATTGATTTTGCTGCGCACAGCCGCGCAACGCGCCAGAACATCATCCAAAGTCACATTTGTGATATGCGGTGCACAAGCCGCGCCAATATCACTGCTTAACGTCTTCATGTAGGGGGCCGCTTGCTCTGTAAATCTGCCCTCAATCATCGCGATGCTGAACGGTTTTTTAGCCGGGCGAGGGGCGGCGCTGGGCGTGCAAAATTGTATCACTTGCGCCAAATCCCCAAGCTCATTGGCCATGAACCCAATCGTATCTAAGCTGGGGGATTGGCTGAGAATACCAAAGCGATCGATCAAGCCAAAACTTGGCTTAATGGCAAAGATGCCGCAAAAGGCGGCTGGGCGAATGACCGATCCGCCGGTTTGGGTGCCAATGGCCAATGGCAATAGGTTTGCGGCCACCACTGCTGCTGATCCTGAGGAAGATCCACCGGGGGTAAAGTCAAGCCCGCGGGGGTTGCGCGTGCGGGAGGGTTGGAGAAACGCCAATTCAGTCGTAACCGTTTTGCCAATCACCAGAGCCCCCTGCGCTTTAAGCTGTTTGACAATGCTGGCATCGGTTTGTGCGTTGTAGCCGATTGGCGCGGCACAACCAAACGCGGTAGGCATACCGGCGACATCGATGATGTCTTTTACGGCAAAAGGCAGGCCCGCCAAAGGTAAGGCCTCCCTTTGCTCTTGTGGCAAAGCGTCAAGACGGGCGGCGTCGGACAGGACGGTGGCCTCGTCAATATATTCAAATAACCCCAATTCGGCATTGGCGGTTTTTATATCGGCTAAAACGGTTTTGATGAAAGCTTCAATATTTTGGCCGTTTTGAGCGATGGCGCTACGGCACTGCTGAAAGTCGCTGACAGGCTGTTTCATTGTGACCCCCTTATTTCTGGCGATCAGGCTACGTCAACATGCGGCTAGGGTAAAACGGGAATATGGCCCCGCTTCAAAAAATAGGGCCGCATCATCAGCGCGGACAGCCCCCAGATGACCGAAAGCATATACATACAAGCGGTGATAGAAATATATTCCGCCACCAAACCCACCAAAGGTGGGCCAAATAAGAACCCGGTAAAGGAGACGGTGGTGACATCTGATACAATTTTAGATGCGTTTTCCGGATTACGTCGGGCCGCAAGCCCCATCACTAAGGGAATAAAATTTGCGCTGCAAAACCCCAAAGCTGCGAAGCCAAATACGATTGCGGCCAGCGATTGGCTATAGGTCGCGGCCGCCATCGAAACACAGCCCAACAGCATGGCAGATGTGCCCATACCGCGCTCGCCAAATCGAGCGATCAATGAAGTACCAAACATGCGCGCCACAATTTCAGAGCTGTTAAACGCAAATATACCGACACCACCAAGCGCAAGGGCAAGCCCGATATCGCGGGTTAACCACAAGGCTGACCAGTCCAAAATAATACCGATTGTACCCATTGAGATAGCTGCAACAGGGCCTAAAAACAGCGTGTCGCCGGTTGGAATTCCAAAGCGAAACTTTTGTACGGGCCTTATCTGGCGCTGCGTGTTTGAAAAAAGAAGGCAGGTCAACCCGTAAAGAATGCCCAGCATCATGAGCGCAAAAAACAAAGAGAGGGGCGAAAAGGAGAGGGATGCAAAAAAGCCGCCAATCAGCACGCCAAACAGGCTTCCGATTGAAAAGCACGCGTGATGAAGCGGCAGCAAGCGTTGCCCGGTGGCTTGTTCTGTTTCCACCGTGATCACGATTGCGCAGGGGTTAATCACCCCAAAACTTAACCCCACTGGCAACGCCATCAGCGCAAAGGTGAACGCTGTTTCTGTCGACACCCATAAAAAGATTATTATGCTAAAAGCGATGACGCCAAACGGGAGTAAAAAATGCGGCCCAAGTTTTGGAATAAGAAGCTTATTTGTTGCTTGCATCGAAAAAATCGATCCAATGCCAAACAACAATAGAATATACCCGAAATTCTTTTTCGACAGCCCAATTTCTTCGATTTTCCAAGGAATGAAAACAAACCAATTTCCAATAATCAACATGCAGATGATAATGGCAAATCTAGACATGAAAATGGTTGGAATAAGCTTCTTGATAAAAGGATTTGATATCATATTTGACCTATTCGGACGGCTTAATTTGACTTTGAGAGCGCGATTTTAAAAGGCTGGGCTGTGATTCCAGAAGGAGATAAAAGTATTCATATAATACTTTAATGCAAGGGGTATATAAAATTTAACCATGCACAATAAGTATGTTTTTTATTTTGAAATGTTGAAACGTGAAAACCTGCGGAAAACGCGAGGAACGAAAAGTCAAACTGGGGTTTGGTGTCACATCTTGCGCTGTTGATTGAAATGGATTTGCCCTGTGGTGCAGCTGAATTAAACATTCGAGGTTTTTATTGCGTTTGCCAAATCTTAAATTTTGTGGGGCTGAGCTTTTATTGAAAAAAGTATAAGAAGTTTGATTTATCTAACGGATTTTGGGTGGCTCTGCTTTAATTGGAACCGTTATTTATGTGTTTTGGCCTGTCGGGGTGTTTTCAAAGCGCAGACCTAGCGGTATTCTAACCCTAAGATAGGAGTCGCTATGCGTTGGTTGTTTTTAATTTTCTTCTTATTCCCTTCGATTGCTCTTGCAGGTCAAGCGGAACAAGAAGAAGTGGATCAGGTTTTAGAAGGATTGAAACCTTGTCTGCTTGCCTTCGTGCATTTGAATAAAAGCAATAATGGGGTGATCCAGCGCGAAGCTCGGCTGCAATTGTTTCTGAAAGTTGACGAAGAGCTATTTAGCGTTGAAAATCAGCAAAAGATGGCGGCTAAATTTAAGCAGATTGTCGACCAATCCCTTTATTTATTGATTGGAAAAGCGCAACAAAACGCCAGTAAGGAAGATCAAGAATATATTTTAGATAAGATGCGGCCCATCGTGAAGGAACTTGAAAATCAGGCCACAACGCCTCCGCAAGATCTGCAATCCTGGGGAGGGGAGCTGAAAGGCTGCGTGGAAAAATACGACCTTTTGAAATAGTGTTTAGGCTATTTAGAATGCTTTGATCAGCCGTTGTTTTGGGCTTTTGCGTAATTTAAATGCATATTGCGGGGTTCTTCTGGTTAATTTTGGGTTCTGTTTTTATTGGTGATAGTTGATTTTATATCTGGACTTGTGAAAAACGATTTTGGGTACCTTCTCACCCGTATCACGGTGTGCGCAGCAGCTTATCACAAACAGCCGGTAAATATATTTCAATCGGCATTAAATTCGGAAACTAAATTTTTTGGGTAAATGTCAATAATCTAATCATTTCATCAAGCGGCAAGTAAAGGTCGGTATAGCGTCGCTTTTATTTTATAAGCGGGTTGTAGAACTGCCCCTTATTGTAGGGTTTTTTTATATCCAAATTATGACACTTTTACGGCGTATGCCCGTGCTACTGACGATCTGTTATCTAAAATAATTTATATTTTTATACGATATAAAATTTGATCCAGACGGCTGATGTAGCTATGTTGTATCGAACATCTCGCGCGAAATAAGATTGGAGAATAACATGTCCAGCAAACAATGTTTAAATGTCGTTTGGTTTGTCGTTTGTTTTATTTTAGCTCCGTTCAGCTTAGCGCATGCGAGTGGTCTTGAAGCCGGATCTTGGGGCGGCAAAGTACGCGCGGGGCCTGGCAAGAATTACGATCAAATTGGCAGCTTGCAAAACGGAGATCCAGTGGTCTTGCTGAAACGTTTCGATGTGGCGTCAAGTGAGTACCCTTGGTTTGAATTAACCTTCAAAGGAGGCCAGGTTGGATATCAGTGGGGCGGTATCCTATGCGCTTTTGAAACCGCTGTTGAGGGCGTTTATAAGCAGTGCGAAAAAGATAACCGACCGTTAGTACCCCGATTATTTGCCTGCTCGGAAGAAGCAGGTTTGCGATCAAAAAATAGCAAACGTGAAACGCAAATTAAATTTGTTGCCAACGGGCCTCGAAACACGGACCGGTTTGAGATCTATTGGCTTGATTATGATGGTCAACGCAAAAAATATAAAACTTTGACGCCCGGACAATCTTGGACGGTTAAAACCTATCCTTCACATCCTTGGTTGGTTTTAAGAGTGTCGAACTCTGGAGCAAAATCTTGCTTTGCTTTGGTGCGCGGGCGAAAGCAAAGCTCTGAATTGCAAGTACGATAAGGGTGCTTGGCTGCAAATGTTTGATCGCCCCATCAAAAAAATAGTGATAGAATATTCCATATAATATCAATACTTTACAGCCTAATTTTAAGCTAATTTTGGTGTGTTTGCCGAGATTGATTTTTGAATAGATAGACCAAGTGCGCCGCATATGAATAAAATTGTAACTGAGAATTTGGCCCGTAGCATAATAGACATTGCCCTCAGTCTATTTTTCAGGCACCAAATTTAAATTAAACCTTGTGAATGAAAAAATGAAAATAGTTTTGGTTGCTCCAGAAATTCCGCATAATACTGGCGCAATCGGGCGCACTTGCGTTGCTTTGAATTTAGAGCTTATCCTTATTAAACCCTATGGTTTTTCGCTTTCGGAGAAAACGGTGATACGCGCGGGTACGCGCTATTGGAAACATGTTCGCCTGTGCGAATATGAGGATTGGCAAAGCTTTCTTGAAGATCGGCAGCCCGCGCAAGACGATCTTTATTTGTTTGAAGAACATGGGCAGCAAAGCTTTTACGCACCAGTTTATAAAGAGGACGGGTATTTGGTATTTGGATGTGAATCTGCGGGTCTTCCACCCGAGGTGATGTTGGGCAGAGAGGATCGAATTTTTCATGTGCCTATGCGCAACCCGGTTGTTAAATCGCTTAACCTTTCCAATGTGGCGACCGCTGTGATTTACCAAGCCATGCGGCCTTTTTTATAAGGGTAACGTGATTTGATATCACTCTGACGGGACAGGGGCGGGCAGATTTTAAGGTGCATCGCGATACGGTCTAACGCTTTAATAAGCTTAAGCTGCTCACAGCATTAAAAATGCGCATCATGTTTGTTATTTAGAGGCCAAATTGGCTCAAGCGGTAAAACGATTTATAAACAATTACGCTGGTTTTTTTGACCGATTTTTTCAGTAGATATATGACTTATAAAAATGTTTGCCTTTTAGTTCGTAAGGCCGCACCGTTCTTATTTCGATCAGGTCTTGGCTTGGATGTGCCGCGCAAATAAGCAAGTGAGATATTCATTTATTTACGCCGCAATTCTATTATGTCTGACCTCATCAACCAATAAAATATGCGCCAAGTCCGAACCAGTTTGTGTAAGATGGTTTCGGCTATCAAAAAAACCGGCCGCTTTGCCATAATCTTCGGCGTTTCTATAAAGCTCCGAATTGGCGGAACTTTGACAATGCGCGAGAACGGCTTCGTATTTTTTAAAATCCGAGTATGCAGTCATGGCTCGTCTCCTTTTTTATAGGTGATACGACGTCACATGTTATTTGGATTTAAATACTACCTTAATCGAGCCCAAAAACATTTAAGTCGATGATTTTTCATAAGTGAGGCTGCGCCTGCCCTCGGCATCAACGCGGGTTGGCTTTTTATACGAACATTGCGCTTAATTTTTAACAATAGGTCATTTGTTGATCAAAAATACAGCCCCGTTCCCCCCAAAAAACGATGCGGTTAAGCCTTTTGGGCGTGATTTAAAATTGTGAAACGTGGATTTGGTTTGGGGGCGCCTGTTAGCCTTGAACGGATGTAACGCCCGTTTCAGATCTATATAAGAGCCCGTCTTTTTTTAGGAAACATGCATCGTGGCGTCTTTGGTTCCATTCGGGTAATCTGCGCGTAAATGTTGCACCAATATATCGTCATTTTCATAAATGCAGCGGCGGTTTTTGATATCAGCATTTTCCATGATCGCTTTCATTTGTTCGGCGCTCATGCTGTTTAGATTTGTGACTTTGCCAGTGGAATGCCACGTCATTTCCCAATCGGGGTGAAAGCAGGCCCAGTAAGCCTCTACGTCATGGTTTTCCCAGGCTTCTGTCAGTTTGTTATAAAGCGACAAATTTTTTTCCTTTCACATGATGCCCCCTCAGCGTTTTATCCGTCGTGTTATTTTCTATATCATAGAGAGGATGGGCTTTGTTTCAATTTTTTCAAATGACAGTTTTTTAACACATATCCACAGGCGCTAATTTTTCTGGAAAACAAACGACAAATTATTGGCAGGCATATTTTCAGTTTGCTTGTGCATAAGACCTCTCTGAGCGAATAGACCAAGGATATCCGCGTCATTTTTATATCCCAGTGCTGGATCGGCTTCGATAATGCTTTGATGAAAGTCGATATCGCCTTGGCTGCTCAATTCACCCTGGCGCTTGAAGGGACCATACAGAATGGCCATCCCATCTGGGGCAAGCGCCCTGGAAATTTCTGTGATCAAGATTTCTGCTTCTTCGCGGCTCACCAAATGCAGCAGGTTTGACACGAAAATCAGATCATATTGGTTATTTACCTTTGACCATCCCGTCTCGGTCGCATCTAGCAGGATCGGTGGTTCCACGTTATCTCGCTTTTTCTCATTGATCCAAATCTTGATACTTTTTAAACGAGATGGATCCACATCTGACGGCTGCCAAATGAGCTCTGGAACCGCTGCGGCAAGTGACACGATGTGTTGGCCAGTTCCGCTTGCGATTTCTAAAGCCCACCCGCGGTGTGGCGCAAAGCGTTTCACCAGCGATAAAATGGCCGGCATATTTCGTTCAGCCGATGGCGCGTTCAACCGCCCTTTGCCCTCATCTTGTGCGACGCTTGCCGTCTTTGGAAGGTTTTTTCGATGCACCATTTAGACCTTCGAGCCAACGGGTTTTATGCAAGCTGTGCACCTGCATAAAATACCGATTTGATTTAATGCGCGTGTTTCCAAGGGCCGAAATCTTTTCCGCCTTCAACAATCTCATACATCACGCAGGGCTCATCTCCGATAACCCAACCATCATGGCCCGGCGCGAAGTAATAGGCATCACCGGGCCCCACTTCTATTTTTGAGCCATCATCATGCGAGCAACCGAGCCGTCCAGAAATAACAATACCGATATGCCCAGCTTGGCAGCTATCGCCACCAACGGTGGGTTTGATACATTCTGACCAGACCCAACCTGGCTGTAAAACTAATTTTGAGGCGTTTACATTGCCAAGCTTCACCACCTCTACTTTGGCTTTCGGTGGGTTTTTAACTTCATCTGCATCATTAAAATTCTTTGAGAAAAGAGTTTGCATTCTACCATCCTTTAAGTTTTCTTTTGATATTTGTAACTTTTCACAGACAGATCGTACTTGTCACCAAAAAAATATTAAATTTGGATTGTGAGGTTGATACTACCTTTCTGTTGCATTGTTTTAGGCTTGTTGCGTGATCCAAACGCCCACTCCCATTATTCCAATGCCCAAGGCTCGGATCGTGGAAAGCGGTGTTGGGTTGGCGGCAAAAAATGCAAAATGGTCAATCACAGCTGCGCTTGCCAATTGCCCGATTAAAACGAAAAACACCGCGTTTCCAATTCCAAACTTGGGTGCGATTGTGGTGATGGAAAGAATATAGAAAACCATTAATAAACCTGCCAGAAAAAGATGCTTTGGCGCTGTCATGATCGAAGCGATGGCCAGCTCTGAACTGCACAAGAGCGCCGCCAAGCTTGTGAAGAAGGCAACAAAAAGCAGAGTGGTTACCGCCAATAAGGGTGATCCTAAAAACTTTCCGAGATGCGCGTTTAATGCCGCCAGCACTGGAACGCCAATTCCAGCGGCCAGCATGATGAGTGCAGATGTACTGTAGGACATGATTTTCTTCCTTCCTCTTAAAGACAGTGACGTGATAATTTTTTGTTAGGCCAACTGTGTCTGGCCTGCCCAAAGACAGCAAGAGCCTATCGCAAACCCAAACGTTGGAAGGTTTGGGTTGAATTCGAACAGGCCGTGCTAGTTTACGGCCATGTCAGAGTTGGAACAGCACGAAATCAGCGATATCATTCAGATGGCTCTGTCGGATCACGTGTCCTTTGCCGATATAGAGAGGCAATACGGTTTGAAAGAGAGCCAAGTGAAAACGCTGATGCGACAAAATTTAAAACGTGGAAGCTATCAAGCCTGGCGCAAACGTGTGGCGCGGTTTGCTAGCCGCCGCGCGCATTATAAGTAGGATCGTACGGGCAAGGCAGCGCGCCTATTGTTCAATATTATTGAGTGATTTTGAAATGAATATAGTGAGAGGTTATCCGCTTTGATATCGTTTGAATAAGCGTTAAGGTTTGGAGAGATTCTGAAAAAGACCTGAAAAGAGAGTGACTTATATGCCTATTGAGAACGATGTAGACCCCTTGACACCTTATCAGCTACCGTTTCCGAAAGAAGCTCTTGATGAGATAGTTATCCCAGATGCAATGCCTAAGGATGATCGTTTATGGGTGCCTCAGGCAGAAAATGTTTGGTTTCGGCCTCTGTGTTTAAACCGCTCTCAAGGATATTGGACAACATTACTGAAGGTACGCAAGGCGGGGGTATTGTCTCGTCACCGGCATCCACAGGGTGTTCATGGATTTGTTTTGAAAGGCCACTGGCATTATTTAGAACATGATTGGGTGGCCGAAACAGGTTCATATGTGTTCGAACCTCCTGGAGAGACGCATACATTGGTGGTGCCCGAAGGTGTGGATGAAATGATCACCTTTTTTCAAGTGAACGGCATGATGTTATATGTGGACCCTTGGGGAAAAGTTCAGGGCTATGAGGATGTGTTTTCCAAGATTGATTTGTGTAAAAAACATTTCGCGGCCGTGGGGCTGGGGGAAGATTTTGTGAACCAATTCATCCGATGATGTGACATCCTTTTCAGCGAGTGATTATCAGGGTAGGGCGTTTCGCAGATGACTTCTTCGCGTATGATATGCATGTCATGCGATTGGAATTTGCGGTTACCCCTCTTTTTGTTCACGGGCTTTGCCGATTAAAAACGCCAGTCCGCCGTTCGGGCGTAACGGTGCATTTCGCAGGTTATCGGGGGCGTAAGGGAAAAATCATAGCCTATAGTCAAAGCGCAGGACACGCATCCTAAGTAAGGCCATGGCGAAACGCAGGGCACAAGCAGGAAGGTCGCAACACTAATGAAGGTCGGTGACGTCTCACACGCAACCGCATATCGCTGAGATATAATTTAAGAGAGTCGAGATGCGATTATTGGCTTTTCAGGGGG
The DNA here is from genome assembly GCA_034423775.1 of Alphaproteobacteria bacterium US3C007. Lineage (NCBI taxonomy): Bacteria > Pseudomonadati > Pseudomonadota > Alphaproteobacteria > Rhodobacterales > Roseobacteraceae > Thalassovivens > Thalassovivens spotae. Next base: position 3,495,302 of record CP139918.1, on the reverse strand, counting down.
TGCGCGCTCTTAACGATCCCGACTGATCGGTGTTCCGAGTCGGTTTTTCATGGGAAATTTTGCGTTTAAGTATATATAAATAAACGCAAAATTTATGATTTGGTAGGCCCGGAGGGACTCGAACCCCCAACCAAAGCGTTATGAGCGCTCTGCTCTAACCAGTTGAGCTACAGGCCCCACCTGACCGCCGTGCTATCATATGGAGAATGAAGGTCAAGGGTTTGAGATTGCGGTTGCGATATTTATCGGTTAACCCGCCGGTAAATTTAGGAGAGCGCGAAAATGAGCAAAGCCGCTAAGGAAATCACTTATGCAGATGCTGGCGTGGATATCGACGCAGGAAATGCCTTGGTAGATAAAATCAAGCCTTTGGCAAAGCGCACGATGCGCCCCGGTGTGATGTCGGGCCTCGGCGGCTTTGGCGGATTGTTTGATCTCAAAGCTGCGGGGTATAAAGATCCGGTTTTGGTGGCAGCCACGGATGGCGTGGGCACCAAGCTTCGCATTGCGATAGAGACAGGGCAGCTTGAAACGATTGGTGTTGATTTGGTTGCGATGTGCGTGAACGACTTGGTCTGCCAAGGCGCTGAGCCTTTATTCTTCTTGGATTACTTTGCAACTGGAAAACTTGATGTTACCGAGGCGGCGCGGGTGGTGTCTGGAATTGCAGATGGCTGCGCACAATCAGGCTGTGCATTAATCGGCGGTGAAACTGCCGAAATGCCGGGGATGTATCAAGAGAATGATTTTGATCTGGCTGGGTTTTCTGTCGGCGCGTTAGAACGCGGCAGCTCTTTGCCGGCCAATGTCGCCGAAGGGGATGTGCTGCTTGGATTGATGTCCAGCGGCGTTCATTCGAACGGGTATTCTTTGGTGCGCAAATTGGTCGAGCTGTCTGGCTTGGCTTGGGATGCGCCAAGTCCTTTTGGATCGGGAACTTTAGGGGAAGCTTTGCTGAAACCAACGCGGCTTTACGTAAAGCAGGTGCTTGCGGCTATGGCGCAGGGGGGCTTGCATGGTTTGGCGCATATCACCGGCGGTGGTCTTTCAGAAAATATTCCCCGCGTGTTGAACCCGCAGCAAGGGGTTTTGATCAATCTCGAGAACTTGGCCTTGCCAGAGTTGTTCCAGTGGCTGGCACAGCAAGGTGGCCTGTCGCAAGCGGAAATGTTAAAAACTTTCAACTGCGGTATTGGAATGGTTTTGGTGGTGGCGCCAGAGGCGCAAGCTCAAATCATCGCTCTGCTAAGCGAAATGGGAGAAGGCGTTATTGAACTTGGCCGGGTGACTGATCACCCCGGTGTGCAGTATCAAGGCACGCTTTTGTGAGCAAAAAGAAAGTTGCAATTTTTATATCGGGCGGCGGCTCAAACATGCTGCAACTGCTCGACAGCATGCAGGGGACCCAGGCCGCGTCCCCCGTTTTGGTGGTCTCAAACGATCCAAATGCCGCAGGTTTAGCGCGCGCGGCGCAGCGCGGTGTAGCGACTGGCGCGGTTGATCATAAACCCTTCGGGCAAGATCGCGCCGCGTTTGAAGCGAAAATCAGTGATCTTTTGGCACCATATCAACCAGATATTATTTGTTTGGCTGGCTTCATGCGCATCTTATCTGCCGATTTCGTGGCTGCATGGGCTGGAAAAATCTTGAACATCCATCCGTCTTTGCTCCCCAAATATAAGGGGCTTCATACGCATGCGCGTGCCATTAAGGCCGGAGATGCTGAGGCGGGATGCAGTGTGCATCAAGTGACTGCTGATTTAGATGATGGCCCTATTTTAGGGCAGGCAAAATTATCAATACAACCGGCTGATACGCCGGAAAGCCTATCGCAGCGCGTTCTAAGGCTTGAGCATAAGCTTTACCCTGCGGTGTTGGCTCGGTTTGCGCGCGATGATTTAAGGCCCGTTTTTATCACTGGTTAAGCAGCCTTTCTATTCTGCCCAGACTGGTCTAGGTTGCGCGGGGCAGAGCAGAAAATAAGATTATTAACAGATGAAAACAATTACCAAAACCGATGAATTGATAGCGTTTTGCGAAGCGGCTAAAGCCTTTGACTACGTCACAATAGATACCGAATTTTTGCGAGAGCGCACCTATTATTCCAAGCTCTGCTTGATCCAATTGGCGGTGCCTGGCAAAGGGGATGATCACGCCGTCTTGGTGGACCCTTTGGCGCATGGGCTAAAGCTTGATGCGCTGTATGCTTTGTTTGAAGATGAAACGGTTGTTAAAGTGTTTCATGCGGCACGCCAGGATCTAGAAATTTTTTGCGTTGATGCGGGCGTATTGCCAAAACCGCTTTTTGACACGCAAGTAGCTGCGATGGTCTGTGGGTTTGGCGAACAGGTTGGATATGAAACCTTGGTTCGCAAAATCACCAAAAATTCGATTGATAAGAGCTCTCGTTTTACAGATTGGTCACGCCGCCCCTTAACCGAAGCCCAAAAAAGTTATGCGCTGGCCGATGTCACCCATTTGAGGCAGGTTTACGAGTTTTTGCGCGCAAAAATCGAAAAAACCGGACGTGGCCCATGGGTCGAAGAAGAATTACAAATTCTGACCAATCCAGAAACGTATCGTGTGCGCCCCTCAGAGGCTTGGCGGCGGGTGAAAACCCGCACCAGCTCACCGCGAGTGATTGCCGTGGTGCAAGCCCTTGCCGATTTCCGTGAAGAATACGCGCAAACGCGCAATGTGCCCCGCAGCAGGGTGTTTAAAGATGATGCCCTGATCGAATTGGCCTCGACCAAGCCAACATCTATGGAAGAGTTGGGCCGCGCGCGCTTATTGCTGAGAGAGGCGCGTAAAGGCGATATTGCTTCGGGCATATTGAAGGCAATCAATGCGGCTTTGGCCTTGCCAAAAGAAGACCTGCCGGCTGCGCCCGCGCAGGATACGCAGGCACAAACCAATCCCGCGCTGGCGGATTTGCTGAGGGTTTTGTTAAAGGCGAAAGCCGAAAATATCGGTGTGGCAGCCAAACTGATCGCGGCCACCTCTGAACTGGATGCGCTGGCGATGGGGCGGCGCGATGTCGCCTCTCTTAAAGGGTGGCGGTTAGATGTGTTTGGCGATGAGGCGCTGAAGCTCTGTCAGGGCAAAATTGCATTGGTGGCGGATGGCAGTATGGTGAAGACCATTCCGGTGCTGTCCTGAGGCGTCGTGCCGCGTTGTTCTTGGCTGGTTGATTTTGTACCTCCTCAGCGCGTGCTTGTGGTGTGAAAATAGAGAATTGGACTTTTTATGGCGAACCCGTCCTTTGAGGAAATTGTTGAGGATTTCGAGTTTTTAGAAGATTGGGAAGATCGCTACCGATATGTGATCGAACAGGGAAAAGCCATGCCCCCCCTGAATGATGCTTTAAAAGTACCGGCCACAAAAGTTGATGGATGCGCCAGCCAAGTTTGGCTTCATCCAAAAATCGAAGGCAACCTTTTTTCTTTTGAGGGCGATAGTGATGCTGTGATTGTACGCGGGCTTATTGCGGTCCTGCGGCGTTTGTACAATCATCTCAGTTTAGAAGAGGTGATGGCCATCGACGCTGCGGGTCAATTGGCGCGGCTGGGCTTGGATGAGCATTTGTCTTCGCAGCGCTCAAACGGGGTAAGAGCAATGATAGACCGCATTCGTTTGGTGGCCGGGCAGGCGCGTCAAGCTTGAGCTTGTAAACCAATTTGCAAGTCACCATAGCCGGTAAAGCGGCGCTCAAAGGCCAGGCCCATGCGTTGGGCATGGGCGTGAGCAAGCTGGGTTAATTGGGCATCATCGGTCTGTGCTTGGTAGACCAAAGTTGTATAATTTCCAAAATAAGTCGTTAACAATTCGGGGTGCTGCTCAAGTCCGAGCGGCTTCCAGATGAAGGCATCGAATTGGCGCACCAAAAAATCAGTCAAATAAAATGCTGTAAATTCATCGCGCTGGGCAAACTGACGATTGCCCTCGAAAAACGAATAGCAATGTGGGCCTTCCAGCATCTCAACGCCCTGCGCGGCGCATAAGCGCTGCAAAGCGCCCCCGGTGCCGCAATCTGCATAGACCACAAAGATTTTTTCATAGCCTTGCTTATACTTGCCAATCGCGGCTTCTATGGCAGGCGTTATCTTTTCAGGATGGTTGTGAAAGATTGCGGGCAGGCATTGCAGATCAATATGCAGCCAGTTGTTGATTGTCAGAATATCCAAGATTTCGCGGGCCAACGCCCCGCAGGCCAAAAGCAGGATTTTTCCGCCTTGCTTGGCGTTCATTCCATGCAAGGCCAAGTCTTGGTCATTGGGCGTTTCCATAGCTTTTTCCACGCCGAGCTCGCTTTTGGTTCCGCTTCGTCAAACACGCGTGCCGCGTTTCGCGGCACGTTAAGGTATAAGGTTAACCGGCCAATCGGTTATGCTTGCGGGCCATGAACTCTTTCGCAGTTTCCACGGCAACCGCGGCATCTCTACAATAGGCATCTGCGCCAATCGCGCGGCCAAACTCTTCGTTTAAGGGGGCACCGCCCACTAGCACAACGTAATCGTCGCGCCGGCCCTGTTCGATTAAAGTGTCGATCACCACTTTCATGTAGGGCATTGTGGTGGTTAACAATGCTGACATACCCAGAATATCTGGCTGTTCGGTGTCGAGCGCCTCTAAGTAGTTTTCAACAGGATTGTTGATCCCAAGATCTACAACTTCAAATCCGGCCCCTTCCATCATCATCGATACAAGGTTTTTTCCAATGTCATGGATATCGCCTTTGACGGTGCCAATGACCATTTTGCCAACGCGCGGGGCACCGGTTTCCGCCAGTAAAGGTTTTAAGATGCTCATACCGCCCTTCATCGCGTTTGCCGCCAAGAGCACTTCGGGCACAAATAAGATGCCATCGCGGAAATCTTGCCCAACGATTGTCATCCCGCCCACCAAGGCTTCTGTCAGAACGCGATATGGCTCCCACTTGCGCTCAAGCAGGATATGCACAGCCTCTTCAATTTCCTCTTTCAACCCATCATACAGGTCGTCAAACATCTGTTGAACGAGTTCTTCATCATCCAATTCTGAGAGGATAATTTCATCTTCTTGATCGGTCATTCGCAACATCCTTCGTTACATGATCCAAGCAGTCGGCTGCTCTTTTTTGTCACCTTTTGCGAAAACCTGCGTTTTAGACTTTCCGGTTTACGACACCAAGCGTCGTAAAGCCGACTTAGCGAAGGATAATTCAAATAGCGATGCCCAAATTTTGCATATTTTTTATGAACCACGCCTTTCCTATGCGTCTGCGCATGTCTGTTGGCTTGAAAATACCTAGCGGTTCGGCAAGAACAGCTGGCTTTTAAAAGGGCTTCAGGTTGGTGCGTCAAAACTGATTTTTATTGCGCTTTCATGGGGGTGCCACGCAGGTGACCTGCGCCAATACCAAACCATGGTTTTCAAAATGCGGCGTTAATAACCGTTTATAGCGGCAGCTTTTCTGCCAATTTTAAAGGCTTCTGGGGTGGCGGTGCGGGGTGTTTATTTACGCCGCCCGCGCCGCACCCGTGTCGGTGGAGCGCCGCCGGGTTCTGTGCCATCCGTCTCAGAAGAAAACGCCCCCAAAGCCTTTGTGATGTCTTGATGGCTTGGCTTGTCTGCGCTGGGCCGCGTTTCAAGCGCTTTGCGCATCGCCGAGAGATGGTCTGACATGGTGCCGCAGCACCCGCCGATTATTGTCGCCCCGCTGTCACGCGCCATCACAGCATAATCGGCCATAAGTTCTGGGGTTCCGTCATAGTGAATATGACCGTCGACATATTTTGGAATTCCGGCATTGCCTTTGGCGATCAATGCTTGTGCGGGCGTATGCGCTGCCAAGCCTTGCAGCGTACGCAAAAGATCCGCCGCGCCCGTGCCGCAATTTGCCCCAAATCCAAGCGGAGGGTTGGGCAAGCCACTGGCAAGCTCAACGAAAGCCGATGAGGTGACGCCCATCATCGTGCGCCCCGCAGTGTCAAAGCTCATTGTGCCGCACCACGCCATGTCAGCGCGTGCAAAGGCCTCAGCCGCGGCACGATATTCTTCCGGCGCTGAGATCGTTTCCAGCCACAATACATCGGCACCCCCTTCTTTCAATCCCTCGGCTTGTTCGTGGAAAATTTCTACGGCATCAGAATGGCTAAGTGGTCCCACGGGTTGCATGATATCACCCGTTGGGCCAACAGACCCTGCAACAATAATGTCTCGCTCTGTTTTGTCTGCAACATCGCGTCCAATCTCTGCTGAAATTTTTGAAAGGTGAAACGCGCGATGAGCTTGGTCGTGTAATTTAAGACGGGATGCGTTGCCTCCGAAGCTGTTGGTCAGAAACAGATCGCTGCCGGCGTCAACGGCCATTTGATAGAGTTCTCTGATACGCTCAGGATGTTGTTCATTCCATAATTCTGGGGCATCTCCGGACAGAAGCCCCATATTGAAGAGATTTGTACCGGTTGCGCCATCCGCCAAAATCCAGGGCCGTTCGGATAACATTTTTTCAAGGGGAGTGTTCATTTTTAGGGCCAATGCTTGACAGGTGTATCAAAGACCGATGTCATCCGGGCGCTTTGCCTACAAGGCCATAATTTTCATGATAAACATGAAAAAATCGGCCTATCTTGAGTAAATAACCATATCAAAAGCTGATGCAGACTGCGCGACGCTTGCGGCTCTTGGCTGCATGATTTAAGGGAAGTTCAACCCTGAAGACAGATTCCTTATGAAAGAGAGCCGATGGCGCGCCGTGTGAAGATCTATGAAGGTAAAGCGAAAATTCTTTATGAAGGCCCCGAACCGGGCACTTTAGTTCAGTATTTTAAGGATGATGCGACGGCTTATAATGCAGAAAAGAAAGATGTGATCGACGGCAAAGGTGTTCTGAACAACCGCTTGTCAGAGTTTTTCATGGCTGGGCTGAACGAGATTGGGGTGCCAACCCATTTTATCAAGCGTTTGAACATGCGCGAGCAATTGGTGCGCAATTGCGAAATAATCCCGCTCGAGGTGATTGTCCGCAATTTTGCTGCGGGCAGTATTTGCAAGCGTTTGGGGCTGGAAGAAGGCTCGCGCTTGCCGCGCCCGATTGTTGAATATTGCTATAAAGATGATGCGCTGGGCGACCCTCTGGTCACAGAAGAGCATATCGCAGCTTTTGGGTGGGCCACGCAACAGGATATGGATGATATTTTATCGTTGGCGCTGCGGGTGAATGACTTTATTTCGGGGATTATGCTGGGGGCCGGGATCCGTTTGGCAGATTTTAAAATCGAGATTGGCCGCGTCTATGATGGCGATTTTCAACGGTTGGTGATTGCGGATGAAATTAGCCCGGACAGTTGCCGTTTATGGGATTTTGAAACCGGTCAAAAACTTGATAAAGACGTGTTTCGCCGCGATTTGGGCAGCCTAACCGATGCGTATACAGAGGTTGCGCGCAGGCTCGGTGTTCTGCCGAAAAACGCAACCAATATTACCAAACCAACCTTAATCAACTAGGCGCCTTTTTAAGGGTGATGAAAGAAAGAAAAAACGATGAAAGCCAGAGTACTTGTGATGTTAAAATCCGGCGTTCTTGATCCACAGGGCGATGCGGTTCAGCACGCTTTAGGGGCATTGGGGTTTAACGGGGTAGAGCAAGTGCGGCAGGGCAAAGTGATCGATCTTGAGCTTGCTGATATGGAGGAAGCTGCTGCAAAAAGCGCTGTGACCGAAATGTGTGAGAAGCTTTTGGCCAATACGGTGATCGAAAGCTACACCGTCGAGATTCTACTATGAAAGCGGCGGTTGTCGTTTTTCCTGGTTCCAATTGCGATCGTGATATGGCCGTTGCATTGCGGGCCGCAGGCTTTGAGGTCGCGATGGTCTGGCATAAAGAGGCCAGATTGCCAGAGCGGATTGACCTGGTTGCGATCCCGGGCGGCTTTTCTTTTGGCGATTATCTTCGCTGTGGTGCGATCGCGGCAAAATCACCTATTTGCCAATCAGTGATCGCGCATGCGCAGCGCGGTGGCTTTGTTTTGGGCGTGTGTAATGGGTTTCAAGTGCTTGCAGAAACCGGCCTGTTGCCGGGCGCGCTTATCCGCAACTCGAACTTGAAGTTTCTGTGTAAAGACGTGGATCTTAAGGTCCAATCAACGGCCAGCAGCTTCACCTCAGGTTATCAGCAAGATCAGGTGATTTCTTTGCCGATTGCGCATCATGATGGCAATTACAGGCTTGATGCAGAGGGCGTAAAGCGGCTGCAGGATCAGGATCGGATCGCCTTCACCTATCAAAGTAACCCCAATGGTTCGGTGGATGATATTGCCGGCGTTCTATCTGAAAACAAACGGATTCTGGGGTTGATGCCGCATCCAGAGCGCGCGGTTGAGCCGGCGCATGGTGGCATCGATGGGCAGGCTATGTTTCAAGGATGTCTTAATCAGCTTGCAAGCGCCTGACAGAGCGAAGAATTTAGTTTAAATTGCAGGCAGGATGGCGCAATTTCTAACTGATTCTTTAATATCTTCAAGAACCGCCACAACCCGTGCGCGCCGACCAAGCTGGCAAGTTCGGCTTGTGGTGTTGGCCTTATTGGCTTTTGCGGCGGCAACGTTATGGCTGACCAACCGGGTGTTGACAGACCGCTTTACGTTGTCGATGCGCAACCAGGCTGAACTTCGCTTGGCGCTTTATGGCAGCAACGTTATTAGCGAATTGCAGCGCGCTTCGATTGTGCCGCAAATTCTGGCGCAGGATCCCGAGGTGATCTGGGCGTTACGCGCCTCTGATTTTTCCGATATCACGGCGCGGTTTTCTGGTTTTGTCGAGGAAATTGGCGCCGTCTCGCTGATCTTGGCCGATTTGCAAGGCCGGGTTGTGGCCTCTACGCATGGCGAGGTCATCGGCTTGTCGCATCAGGCGCAAAGCTATTTTACCGCCGCGATGAGTTCTCCTCAAACTGGGTTTACCCTTGTGCAAGCGCCATCGGGCCAGACGCGGTTTTTTTATGCGCGGCGAATACTGTCTTATGATCAGCCGATTGGTGTTATCGCGGTAGAAGTGGACTTACAAAAATTTGAACAAGCTTGGCGGGGTATTTCCGACACCGTATTGGTTGCTGATGCGCAAGGGCAGATTTTGCTCGCGACCGAGCCGCGTTGGCGCGGGATCAATATCGCCGCCGCTTTGATGCGCGAGCCACCAAAAAACGCGATTGAGCGGGCGATGCGCGTCACCAGTGATTGGACCAGCGTGGCGGCAGATACCTATCTGCAAGGCGCGGCGGTTCTGCGCATGGAGAGTAAGATCCCTTTTCAAGATTGGCGCGTCATCTCCTTTACTGCCTATTCTGGAGTGCGCGAAAAAGTGAATGGCTGGCTGGCACTAGAAACGATGAGTTTTGCGTTATTTTTTGCGACCTTATTTTATCTAATCAATCGGCGTATGGCCGGCCGCTTAATATCGTTTCAAAAAGAATCTGATGAGCTAAAGCTGTTAAACCAGCAATTGCATTGGGAAGTGTTGGAACGCAAAAAAATTCAGGAAACGCTGGCGGTGGCCGAACAATCCTTGGCCCAGCATTCAAAGCTTGCGGCTTTGGGGGAAATGTCGGCTGCTGTGAGCCATGAGCTAAATCAACCGCTTGCCGCTATGAAAACATATCTGGCCGGAGCCTCGCTTTTATTGAAGCGCAAGCGGCCGGAGGAAGCCTTGGCGGCGCTTGGCCGTATTGACGGTTTGATCGAACGCATGGGGGCAATCACAAAACAACTTAAAAGTTATGCGCGCAAAGGCGGTGAAAAGCTGCAGCCGGTGGATATGGTTGAGGCTTTGGGCTCTGCCTTGGCCATCATGGAGCCTCAGCTGAGCCATTCTAAAGTGGCGCTTGCCAAGATATTGCCAAAAGAAAGCGCGGTTGTGATGGCGGATCGATTGCGCATCGAACAGGTGTTGATCAATCTTTTGCGCAACGCGATCGACGCGGTGAAAGCGTCAGAAAATCCTGAAATCGTAGTGTCTATTAACAGCAGCGACGATATTGTTCTGAGCGTACGGGATAATGGGATCGGCCTAAGCGATCTTGACACGTTATTTGAGCCGTTTCACACAACAAAGCCTGCCGGTGATGGGGTTGGATTGGGCTTGGCGATCTCATCTGGGATACTGGCCGAGTTGGATGGTAGGCTGACCGCGCGAAACGCCGCTGCGGGCGGGGCTGTGTTTGAAATCACTTTGCCCGCCTTCACTAAAAATACGGTTGATATTTCCGGCGCTGAAGCGGCAGAGTGATATTATGGGACAGGCAATGAAAATCGCGATTGTGGATGACGAAGTTGATATGCGCGAATCGATCGGGCAATGGCTTGCTTTGGCGGGATATGACGCGCAGATCTATGCGAGCGCGCGCGATGCATTAAAGCAGATTGATGCCAATTACCCCGGAATCGTAATCACAGACTTGAAAATGCCAGAGATTGACGGCATGCAGTTTTTAAAAAAACTGTTGGCCCAAGATAGCAGCCTGCCGGTGATTATGATCACCGGGCATGGCGATGTTCCGATGGCAGTTGAGGCCATGCGGTTGGGAGCGTTTGATTTTTTAGAAAAACCGTTTGACCCCCAAAGATTAAGCGCATTGGCGAAAAAAGCCAGTGCAAGCCGTCGTGTGACACTCGACAATCGTCAATTGCGCCGCGAGCTTTCGGATACCACGCAATTATCAAAGAAACTCATCGGTAAATCAAAGCCGATGAACAAGCTGCGTGAAGATATTTTAGATTTTGGTCTGTCGGATGGGCCTGTTTTGATTTCGGGCGAAACCGGAACGGGTAAAACGCTTGTCGCGCATGCGTTGCACGCGGTCGGCAACAGGGCTGGGAAAGCGTGTATTTTGATGTCCTGCAGCGCTTTTGATGAGGCCAGCCTTGCGCGGCGCCTTTTTGGGCCGATCTTGCCCGAGGATGATTTCTTGCCAGCGGTCGAATTGGCGCGGGGTGGCAGCTTGATTTTGGAAGATTTTCACGTTTTGGGCGCAGCGGCCCAATCCCAATTGTTGAACTTTCTTAACAAACAAGGTGATCCAGCTGATGTTAAGATTATCGCGATTAGCAATCTGCAAACCGTGGGGCAGAGCCTTCAGGATTGTTTGCGAAAAGACCTATTTTACAGATTTGATGCGCTGCAAATGACCTTGCCGCCCCTGCGACAGCGCGGGGATGATATCTTGTTGATGTTTAACCAATTTTGTTGTGATTTCGCCGATGAATATGGCAGCAAAATTCGCGGTTTGAAGCCTCAGGAAGCGGCGCAGATTTTACAAGCGCCTTGGCCAGGAAATGTCCGTCAATTGATCAATGTTGCAGAGCAGGCCGTTTTGCAATGGCGCTCTGGCGAGGGGAATATTTCGGCGCTTTTGCTAGATGAAAATGAGGATGCTTCGAGCGTGGTGACCACTGAGGGAAAGCCGTTGAAAGAATATGTTGAGGCGTTTGAAAAAATGCTGATCGACAACACGATGCGGCGGCATAGAGGCTCGGTTTCAAAAGTTATGGAAGAGCTAAGCCTGCCGCGGCGCACGTTGAATGAGAAAATGGCTAAGTATAAACTGCAACGTAGCAGCTACTTATGATCGCAACGAAGCTGAAATGTCTGTCCTGGGCCAAATGCGCCATGCATAGAACCAAAGAGCGGCTAAAAGCAGCGATGCAATTAGGTTCCAGCTGGCCATCGATAAGCCTAAAAAGCTCCAGGCAATTTCGTCGCAGCGGATGATTGGCGCGGCCATAATTTGCGCCAAAAGCTGCTCTGTGCTGAGCCCGTCAATAGAGCCCGACGTGCAGGTATCTGGTCCTGGCCACCATTTTTGTTCAACACCGCTATGATAGGCGGCAATTGCTGCTGTGCTCAGCGATGCAAAGCCGCCAAGCCAAAGCAGTAAGCGGTGTTTTGCGCGCGAAAATATCACCGCTAAAAAGATTGCCACACCATGCGGATATCTTTGCCAGAGGCACAACTTGCAGGGGGCAAGCTCGCCAATATGTTGAAACCCAAAGGCGGCCAGTAAAATGACCAATGATCCGGCGCCGGCCAAAAACGCCAAGCGGCTTGCCGTTACATCCATTTTGTTCCCCAAAATCCCAGAACCAAAAGGCCTAGAAACGCCAGAAATGTCCAGCCCAAATACCGTTCAATGAAATCGCGTATGGGCTCTCCATATACGCGCAACAGCAGCGCAACGGTAAAAAAACGAAGAGTCCGGGCCAGAATGGCCGTGCTAATAAACAGCCCCAAGGGCATTGCGCTGGCGCCTGACATGATTGTTATAACTTTGAACGGAAAAGGTGTGACGCCAGCGCCCAAAACGGCCCAAAACCCCGCATCATTGAAACGCTCGGCATAGGCGGCGATTGCGTCTGCCTTGCCCATAGACAACAAGATTGGCTGGGCGATTTGTTCAAAAGCAAATGCCCCAAGCATATACCCAAACAAACCTCCTGCCACAGAGCTAACCATCGTGACCGCGGCTAGAAAGAATGCCCGCTTGGGCGCCGCAATAATCATCGGGATCAAAATCACATCGGGAGGGATTGGAAAAACCGAGCTTTCAATAAAAGAGATAAACGCCAAAACCAAAACGGCTTTTGGATGTTTTGCTAAACCCATCGTCCAATTGTAAAGTGACCTTAGCATCTGCAGTGATCCGTTATTGCTGTTCGCATTCAGCACGTTCTAGCAGATTGGTCAAGTTGCGCAGCGAGGCTCTGCGTCAAAAACGCCGCCCTCGGAAGACGGGGGGTGGCTTTAAGGTTTGGCGGCTTTGGTCAAGCTTTTTAGGACCTCAATTAAAACTGCCATTTTATTCAGCTCATGCTTGGCAAGATGTGGTTTTAAAGCGCTTTCTACGGCTGAAGCCAGGCGCTGTTTGGCCGCTGGACGATGCCAGCCATAAAACTCAACCGCATGCAGATCTTCGTATAGGCGAAAGCTAATATAGGTGTGGTTTGCATCCAGCGTGAAAAATTGATCATCCTGCTCTGTACCCTTTAATAGCGGAAGAAATTTGCTGCGATCACTTCGCTGGGGCAGCTCAATAAAAAAATATTTACGTTGGCCTTTTGCAAAACGTGCAAATCCCCAACTATTTTCGGGTTGAAAAAACTGAACGGCGCATCCGCTGATATGGCCCAGAGCCAAAGCTGCAATATGCGCCGGTGGCTGGGTTTCGCTGCTTGCCAATTCTATAATAGGAACCAGCATAACTTGTTAACGCTCCTGTTTGTTGCTTGATATATTTTGGGATAAGGCTTTTCGACCAGTCCTGCTACTTTTTATTTTGCGCGCTGTTTTAGTTGTCTGAGCAAGCATTGCGGGCTGGCGCCAAGCCGTAACCCATACAGTTATTTTTAAATTTTAAAGAATACGATTGCTATTCATATTTTTTCATTTATGTAGTATTTTGATACTCTTAATAAAGTAAGAGGCTCACTGTTCCGAAGGTTAAGAGTGCTCTGTCTTGAAAAAATTATCATTTATTATAATATACAATTCCTGCTTTTTTATTTTCTTAAGCGGATGTTTGTCGCAAGTGCATGAAAATAAAGAAGTATCAAAAGTGTTTTTGAGTCCGAGCAAACCTTTGAAGTCTTTCATGCTTGATAAATTTCAAAAATGCCCGTTAACTTATCGCGGATCGGATTTGAGTTATGAGTCTATTGTCGCGCAAAACAAGCTATGCGGTTATAAATAGAGCGGCCTCACCTTTTATTTTATGATGGAAAGCCAGGTCGTGATGCGTGTATATGAACGCGCTCAAGCATAAGGGGTCGCTGATATGTCACAGGCTTATTTGATTGCTGATACAAAAATCCACGATCCAGAGAAATATGAATCGTATAAACGCCTTGCAAAACCAATCGTCGAAGAATTTGGCGGCGAATATATCATAAGAGGAGGGCGTCTTGACGTGGCACAGGCCGATCTATGGTCGCCATCGCGTTTGGTCGTGATACGATTTCCCAATCGAGCTACGGCCTTGACGTTTTTAAGCAGTGAGGCGTATCAACCGGTGAAGGCCATTCGGTTGCAAGCCTCTGAGGCCACCGTCACGGTTGTCGAAGGCTTTTCTTAGGCTGGATCAAAGCAGATATCGCGCGCTGTTCGCTGATCGATTTAGGCTGGGCTTTGAATGCGCTCTGGTCAATCCGCCGCGTGGCTTCAGTGCTGGCTGCGCGCTTTGATCCTAGCCTAAAGCGTGGCAACGCTTTGCTGGTATTCTTCATCTGAAAGCTTATTCAGCCAATTCGCCATCGTTCCATCCAAGCTTTCTTGAATGGCGATATGGATCATCGCATGCGCAGGCATAGCGCCGTGCCAATGTTCTTCGCCCGGTTCTATCCAAACTGTATCGCCGGCGGTTATTTTCTGCGCGGCTTGACCACGCAGTTGAACCAATCCAACGCCTGACAGGACGTGGAGCGTTTGCCCTAAAGGATGCGTGTGCCAGGCCGTTCGGGCGCTGGGTTCAAACGCAACCTTGAGCGCGTGCACCCGCGCTGGGGCAGGGGTTTCGATGATAGGATCCTGCCAGACGGTTCCTGAAAACCAATTGGATGAGGCTTTTTTACTGGGGCGATGTTCCGCGCTATAAATTTTCATATGATAATATTCCTAAATTTAGTCTATGAGCGGGGCGCATATTTGGCCACGTTATTAGCAATACCGCTCGGGGCCAATCCATTGCTGCTGGGAATATCTATCGCCATGGGCCCAGCCCACAGGCAATACGCTTTCGATTTGTGCAATAGCCTCTTTTGACAAGCTAAGGCGTGCACCCGCGCAATGTTCGAGGAAATGCGGCACAGAGCGCGTGCCGGGGATGGCAATAATATGCTCGCTTTGATGTAGCAACCAAGCAATTGATAGGGCCGCCGCCGATGTGCCCATTTCTTCGGCCAATGCGCGAAATTTTGCGGTTGCTTGGATATTCGCACTTAAATTTGGCTCGATAAAGCGCGGATTGTTCTTCAAAAACCCCATCGTTGCGATCTTCTGCGTTGTGTGAGGGCGGTCAGTCAACAAGGATCGCCCCAAAGGGGAAAATGCAACAAGCGCCGTTCCCAATTGTTTGGTGGCTTGAACCAACCCAAGTTCGGGGCTTCGGACCGCTAAGGAATATTCAGATTGAACCGCAGCAACATGATGAATTTCAGCGGCTTTTTTCAAAGAACTGGGCGCGATTTCTGAAAACCCAAAAGATCGAATTTTTCCAGCTTGAACGAAGCTGGCCAGTGTTTGCGTTACCTCTTCTATTGGGCGATTTGCATCGCGTCGATGAACGTAGAAAAGGTCGATTGTTTCGACCTTCAGCCGCTTTAAGCTGTTGTCTAATTCCTCTGCCAGATGCTCTGCGCTGTTGTCAAAAAATCTGTTGCCCGTCTCGGAATCGCGGCGGATGCCCGCTTTTGTGGCAAGCGTGAACTGGCCTGCTGCTGACGCTTTGTTTTGTGTCAAGAAGTTTCCGATTGCTGTTTCTGACACCCCCATTCCATAGACATTTGCGGTATCGATATGGTTTATACCCTGCGCGAGCGCGGCGTGAAGAATGCGATGCGACTGGGTTTCCGTGGTGGCGCCATAAAAATTACTGAATGACATCGCACCGATCCCTATTGGCGAGATGTCTGGACCAAACTTACCAAGTTTTCTTAAATTCATATTTGCCCGAACCTCGCTTAAATTGAGTTTATGCTCTACACATTATCAACGCATAGTTTGGTATTATTAAAGCGTTAGAGCAAGAGCATAAGGATGCGTTTTTTGTGCTGCATCCATCTGCTTTTCTGCGCTATTTAGCCCTGTTCCAGAATGAAAACGGGAAAACGTTTCCGACATGTCGGCGATGTGTTTCAGGTCTAGCTCTCGAAAAGACGTGGTAAAACGCTAATCACCAAGGCTTTCATTCAGGGATTTGAACGTGTCTTGCATCCGTTGGGAGTCTGAGCAGTCAAATTTCAAAACCATAGTCGGTGTTGCTTTTTGGCTTGGAAGGTCAATCCAAACTGCCTTATATTTTGAATTTAGTTGCAGCTGGATTGGGTTATCCTGTTTGGTCATAAGGCGCGCTTTTCCGTTTGAGAATGGCACGGTGCGCCCCGTGCTTAAATCACTCACTTGGAAGGCTGTATCAGGAACTGAACATGCGTTTTCTAAACTAATCATGGAAATGATATCTTGTTTTTCAGGCTCAAAAATCGCCTTGAGGCGCGCATGATTTTCATAGGCGAAATAGGCTGATAAGGGTGCGATTAGCAACGCGGTGAGAAGGGCGGTTATTAATCGCATTGGGTGTTTGTCCTAATGGAGTGCCGCAATTATGCGCATAGAGGTCAGGGTAAATGAACTTCTGGGTTTACGCTAGGCAGAAACTTCGATATCGAAATATCGAGATTCGAGCCAACTATCTACCATAGGTTTGAATTGGTTTGATCGAGCATACGCCATCTGAAGATGGAGAGTTGCAACCGAAACCTAGCGGTTTTGATTGGTGCTCCGGGGCTTTTTTAGCCCCTCGTGTGAAAGGCTGATTGGGCCCAAGTGGCGGAATGGTAGACGCAGGGGATTCAAAATCCCCCGCCTTAACGGGCGTGCCGGTTCGAGTCCGGCCTTGGGTACCACAAAACTCTACTTAATTACTGATTTTATTTAACTAAAACATCTTGAATGTTTGTTTAGTGCCGTTTTTGGTGCAAAGTGCTTTTTTCAGATGATTGAATGCTAATAATCTGGTTGTAGGCGATATCCCTACCGGCAGAGACAGTAAAACGAGGCCTTGGCAGGTTTTATGAGGTGTTTTTTATGCTCTCTTGATAAGTTGGGTTTGATTAGGGTCCAGATTCTTAGGTCTTCACTGGATTAGATATTCTTTGGCGCGAAAAAGAGCAGCTTTATTATCCTTAAATTGACCAAGCGCGTGATTACAGGCAGAGCACAATAAACCCCTTACCTTTCCCGTAGCATGATCATGAGCAATCAATAACGTTTGAACCAGCTTACCTGTTCTTTTATTTTTATGATCAGAAGACCTACAGATTGTGCATTTATTGTTCTGATCTTTTAACCGCTGGGGATATTCTTCTTAGGTTATACCATACCTTCATTTCATAAAGGCTTTAGATTTTTGGATTTCTTTACACGGCTGACATTTGCTTTGCATGGCGATACCTTTAAAGCTGCGACCATCTCGTTTGATATAAAAGTTTTTGCTCGCTTGAATTCACCGCATTCGTTGCAGGTCTGCCCATTAGAAAAAAAGGTGATCATTTGGGAAAACAAGGGGCATTTTCGGATTTGCTTTCCTCTTCTTATATTGCAGTTGATACTCTCGCTCACAATCCATGCAGTGACTAGACATATGTCGTCTATTGGTTGGTTTGATAATGCATGTCATCGAAACCCATCTCTTTTACGCACTTTTTACGTACTGGCATTGATTTTTCTCTCGAAAAAAAAGTAACCTGCCCGCTGTTATAGCGGGCTAAATTTTCTTAATTTGAGCGAAACTTCATTTTTCAGAAGTCTGGGGGTGCATCCCCTCGCCGTTCTTTAAGAACGCAATGGAATTCTGTTATCTCAGGTGTCGTATCTTTTAAGCTATTAAGCAATTTTATGAGACGTTGCTTTTCTAGATATACTTCATCAACACCGTCACCCACGAAAACCTAGTGGATGGTTATTATTGCACGCTTTTTTGTCTTTACTTCACTCACAAGTGATGTCTTTAGGTCAGGATCTGAATTAAGGAGTTGGCCAGCTTTTGAACTGCCGATGAGTTTTGTGGTGTAATTTGTCAAATAATTTAGTCTCGATCTGCGACCAGGAACTATTAGGCCCGAGATGAAATCAGTAACTTACGCTTAAATTATCTGTCATTTTTTACTCTTTTTAGAACCCTTCTATTTTAAAAAAGTTGGTTAAAAGAGGTTTTCAGTTTATTTTGCGTTTGGGCTATTTAGTCTTCAAAAGTAAGCGAATGAATTCATATAGTTTCAAAACGATTGACAGGCATGTCCGTTGTGGGACCGTTATGGGATGCTGCGAGCCGTGTCTATCGGCTACTTAAAGGGCGCTAAAACTTTGTTCGCGGCAATACTTCTGTTGCGTGAGCGACCGCTCAAACCGCTTCACTTGGTCCGGCCAATGAAAACGATCCGTTCCAAACGAAGCAAATGGAATTCCAGCAACTTAAAAAGCGCTGCTGTGGCAACCCGTTTTCGACGCGAGGATATATTTTTAACGATAACCGCGACATTACAAAATGGACTGATAGTTTAGTACGCGTAAAGTCACACAGCAGATCCTATCGGCGTTTGAGCCTAGGGGTTTAGGCCGCGCTGGGCTGTGCAAATTTTTATTTTTAGTCCTGTCGCGAAAGTGAAATTTGCCGTTGAACGTGGAAAAAAATAATTTTGCTTTAAAAAGGCACATTTTGGGGCTTGCGAAACCGTTTTCTTACTATTATCCACGCCGCAATGACGATTATATCTTGGTCTTCGCGGGATCATCCGTGATTACTGTTAAGAGCTTACATCGTTTGCCCCTATAGCTCAGCTGGTAGAGCAACTGATTTGTAATCAGTAGGTCCGCGGTTCGAGTCCGTGTGGGGGCACCATAGTTCATCATAAAAATATTACATATCAACGCGTTAGTTTTTATTGATGAAATTTGTCCCCCCTTTAGTCCCCCCTTTTGTTGACGGTATATCAAAAGTTTGGCACGCGGGCGCGCCTGTGCGTCGGCGCGTTATTTTCTGCGGTAAGGGTGGTTGTCATTACTTTCTGACGATTAAATTCATGCGGCTGAGAAAGCCCATCGTTAGATCTTTAGGCTTTGAGGGTTGTTCAGATTTTAAAGCGCCGCTCTTTATTTGAGGCTTATCGTTCAGTCCATACTGAAACTCTTGATCAAAAAGCTCACGTTCTTGTGCGGTCATTTCGGATACTTTTTTACCTGCCATTGAATTTCTGAGCGCCTGCTTTTCATTATCCGACATGCAAATAACTCTCCATCTATAAAAGTGGTGGCAATGTACCACGTCAAGCAACGAATGGGGTAGCGCAGTAATCTTTAATTCTTATTTTTGTCGGTACATCGATAAACTATCTGATAAGTATTGTTACCCTTCACGCCGCAGTTGTTGCATCTGGCTTTCTGACGTACCTGATGGGCTGTGGCGTCGCCGCCTACTACAGCAATCAGGTTTGCCACCTCTAGAAGCGTATGACGTTTACAGATGCCGCAGGTGATGTTTAGTTGGTGCTGTGGTATGGTGGATAGTTTGGTCATTGATGCGCTTTTATTATCTCGCTCACGAAGGCTTATTATTTTTCACCACCGCTTCGTTTAAGTGCATCTTGAATTTGAGATGCTTACGAATGAACTTCGTAATGCCGAACCAAATGACCTCTGATCCGCGCACGATTAATGGATCGACTAAGGTTGAAGGTGAGGCCAGAGTGGCTTTAAGCGATGTTGGAGTTGAGGGGCTGATCGCTCAGCCCGCTCATTGTCTTTATGCGTTAGGTGCTTCGACGCATCCGCCAGCATTCTCGTCCCAAGTGTACCCTGTTTGGCACGACATTGCTTCTAAGCTTGCTTTGTTATGCTCTGAACAATTCCCCGCGAACACGGAAGACGTTGATAAAATCAGAGCAAATGCTGTTGCTGTTACTGCTTTCATTTCAATTCTCCTTATCGGCTACAGGTCAAAAGTAGGGAGCAGAAAACAAAAATAAAGTTTTTAGACTGAGGTTTAGGCGAAATGACACGCGGCCAAAAGATCTGCGCATTCATTAAAGCTTTTTGCTTGATCCAAAAACTCGCACAGGTCGGTCAGTCGAACAAACTGTTTGCCAGAGTGGTAGAAACTAGATGCGCCACAACAATGAACCGGTGGAAGCGGCGCTAACAATCAGTTAAAAACTACCGTCAGGGTAGATCAAGCGTATGATTTCTTCATGAACTTCCTTGGCTGCAACCTGCGCTTCAACGATCAATTTTTTTGTCTGCCATTCTGAATGAGACAAGTCGCCCCATCCCACGCAGTTATCCGTGAGCGAACGCCCACACGTACATTGGTTTCCCATCAAACTTTTCCTAACTTGGGTGGCTAAACCCATTGTTCCCGATCTGTATCAGATAGGCTTTACAGGCAGCTAATCAATCTTTGGGGGTGCGGCTTAAGCATTAGTCTTTCCAGCCAGACATACAGCCAGACAAATGATAGTCAAACCACGTTACTTAGCGTTATCGCATACTTGTTAGCAGCGCTTTTATTCGGCACGTGCGCGCGCCTGTGCGCGTCGCTGTTAACTAGCGTGATTGGTACGTTTTGGTGTGTTGGTATGCTTTACAGCTCCAAAGTGGGTTATGCGATGCTGCCTTTCCATTAATCGCCTTTCAAGTTGCGGAAGGTTAACAGAGGAACTTTTGCGCAAGTATTACATTCTGTGACCTCCATGTTTTGTTCAGGGTTCGGTGTTTCTTTCACAAGATATTTCGCTCAATTTTATTTTACTTTGAGACCTTGAGGTTTTAGGATTTTGTCGGAATCGTTTGTCTTGGATTTTTTCTTATGTCTCGAAAAAATATAAAGTTTAAAAAACCTACCTTTGTGTTGTCGCCATTAGCTTTACTGACGCTTGCTGCTTGTGGCGGCGGCGGTGGCGGCGGTCAAAGTGGTGGGGGCGGTGGCTCCTTCTCCGTTGGTGGTCACATTGTGAAAGGTCCATTAAGCAATGCCTTGGTAGGCTTGGACTACGATGGCGACGGGATTGTAGACAGCAGTACTGTTCGCACAGGCTCTGATGGTAGCTTCACAATATCTACTAGTAATTCAAACTATACGATCATTGCTGTTACAGATGAAACAACCATTGATACTTCCTCTGGGTCAGTTTTAGCAGGTGCTACCCTTAAGGCGCCTGCGGGAGCTACTGTTGTAACCCCAACAACAACACTTATGGAAGAAGCTGGTCTAACCGCTGCCCAAGTTGCAGCCGTGTTGGAGCTTCCAGATGGGGTCGATCCGTTAAGTTTCAATCCATATGCGGCTGGCGTTGATCCAGATAAAGCGCTTGCTGTGGAACAGGCAGGCCAACAAATTATGAGCGCTGTTACTGCATTTGCCGCTGCTGCTGAGGGTGCTGGAGCAAGTAAAGCGGATGCGTTTGAAGCGGCGTTAACTGCTGTGGCTGATGTCGTGAAAGATAAAGCCACAAAAGTGAATGATCCAAATGCAAGCGCAGCAGACAAATCGCTAGATTTAACCAGCACGGCGGATCTAGCTTTGATTAAGGATAAGGTGGTTGCAGAAGTAAGTACTACTTCTGGCGTTAACACCGCAGCATTTGATGCCTTAGCAGATGACGCAGCCACAGCTGTAAAGAATGTGAATGATGAGATTGCAACCGTTACAGATCTTACGTCTGATGCAGCCAAAAATGTTTTTTCAACCGTCCAAGTTTTAACCGATCAAGTTAAAACGGCCGCAGCTGCAGAGGTAAACACTGCTGGTTCGGGCAGTATTAGCTTTACCGATGCGAACGTTGTAAGCACCGCTGCGAAAAATAAAGCTCCTACGGACATCACCTTAACGTCTAGCTCGATTAGTGAAGGTGCCTCATCTCTAGTAGTTGGAACGTTAAGTACCACCGATAGTGATCAGTCTGATGGTGTGGCGTTTACTTATGAAATTGCTGAAATCTCGGGAACTGATTACGGCGCTTTCACTATCAACCAGTCGACAGGCGAATTATCCCTCAAGGATCAACCTGATTACGAAACAAAAACGTCTTACAGCTTGACAATAATATCAACGGATGAGGGAGGAAAAACATACTCTAAATCTTTTTCAATTAGCGTGACAGATATAAACGAAGCACCAACTCTAACTGTGCCAGCAGGAGGGTCGGTCACTGAAGATGCGTCAACTTTCACCATCACGGGTAGCTTAAGCGGTACAGATCCAGAAAATGCGAGCCTTACCTATTCCGTTGTTGGCTCGTCAGCTACCAATGGCAGCTTCAGCGTTACAGGCACTTATGGCACATTAGCCTTAAACGCGGCGACCGGCGCATACACGTATTCTTTAGATAATGCTAAAACGGCTACGAATGCTCTAAAAGCATCCGACAGCAAAATTGAAAGCTTTTCTGTTCAAGTCACAGATGGTGTAAATACGACAACGGCTCAAACGCTAAGTTTTACTATTCAGGGAGCCAACGATGCTCCCACGGTGGTAAATCCGATAGTGGATACCACTGCGACTGAGGGTATAAACTACGTTTGGCAGATTGATGAGAATGTTTTTGCTGATGTAGATGCCGGTGATAGTTTGACCTACACCGCTTCGCTGGAAGATGGTAGCGACTTGCCGGCTTGGCTTACTTTTAATGCTGAAACTTTAACGGCATTTGGAACACCGCCCAACTCTGCCGTTGGTGTTCTAGTTGGAAAGCTTACCGCTAAGGATACGAGTGGAGCAACTGCGTCTGATATTGTTTCGCTTACTGTTGTCAACACGAACGATGCCCCAACTGTTGCGAATGCGATCTCCGATCAAACGATTGCCGAAGACAGTGCGCTTTCATTTCAATTCGCGTGGGATGTCTTTGTCGATGTGGATGCGGGCGATAGCCTGACCTATACTGCGGCATTATCAAATGATGCAGCCTTACCGTCTTGGCTTGCTTTCGACGCGGCGACTCGTACCTTCAGTGGCACGCCTTTGAATGCGAATGTTGGCGTTATAGCGGTTAAAGTGACGGCAACGGATAGCGGAAACGCAGCTATCACTGACACCTTTAATATTACAGTCACTAATACCAATGATGCGCCAACAGTAGTAAATCCGATGATTGACGGCACTGCGACAGAGGGTGTCAGCTATGTCTGGCAGTTCAATGAAAATATATTTTCTGACGTGGATGTTGGTGACAGCCTTACCTACACAGCTACGCTTGAGGATGGCAGTGACCTTCCTTCTTGGCTAACATTTGATGCGGACACTTTAACGGCGTCTGGAACACCGCCTAACTCTGCTGTTGGTGTGATTGTCGGAAAACTTACGGCGACGGACACTAGTGGTGCTTCTGTTTCCGACGTGGTTGCGCTGACAGTCTCAAATACCAATGACGCGCCCACTGTTGCGAATGCGATTGCGGATCAAACGATTGCAGAAGACAGCGCGCTTTCGTTCCAATTCGCGTCGGATGTCTTTGTCGATGTGGATGCGGGCGATAGCTTTACTTATACGGCTACTCTTTCTGATGGCAGTGCTTTACCGTCTTGGCTTTCCTTTAATGCAGATACGCGAACATTTAGCGGCACACCGGCCAACGCAGATGTTGGCTCAATTGATATTAAGGTAACAGCTACTGATGGCAGTGCAGCTAGTGTCTCTGATGTTTTTGCGTTAGCCGTAACGAATACTGCTTCTGTTGACTCTGAAGGTCCTACTCTGTTGTCATTTTCTACTCGAGATAACACGTTGTCTGCGGGACAAACTCTCTACATCGATTACGACGCCACCGATGTAAGTGGTATCGAAGTTACACAGGTGTTATTTTATGATAAAAATGGGAACCAACATCGGGCCGAAGATCGAAATGACGACGGTGTAGCTGAATTTCTAATTACCGACCAAATGCTGTCGGGAGCATATACGGCTCAGCTTATATCGATGGGTGACACGACTGATCTATTTAATGAGTCTATTTATTACGAGGATGGTCGTGTCTTAGGTGACATGGACTTTTCAACGCACAATTTTGACCTGTCACTTCTGGATTTCACAGTGTTGTAATATATCTTGGCGCACACATAAGAGTGAGAATCGCAAATAGCGGTTTCCGTATTGGATGCAATTAACTTTCAAGAAAACAATTATCAGTAAATTCTCACGGACGCTGCGGATGTAGCGCTAATGTAACCCCTGTCATTGTCTAGCCCCCTATACTCGCCCATTGAGTTTTGGTTTCTCTAATAAGGTTTCTGGGACGGGTGGGCGCATGTTTAATGCGTGATGAGGTCTGATCTGGTTGTATTGCCTGAGCCAAACATTGATAGCGACCTGGGCTTGCCGTGTGGTGTGGAACCATTCAGCGTTTAGCACTTCTTTTCGCAAGGTGCCGTTAAAGCGTTCGTTGTATCCATTTTCCCAAGGGCTGCCTGGATAGATTTGCATTGGTTTGATACCGATCCTCTTCAGCCAGTCCTGTAGATGCGTGGCAATGAACTCGGGTCCGTTGTCAGAGCGAATAAACTCTGGCTTACCATGTTTAATCAGCAGCGGGTGCAGTGTCTCCAAAACGTCGTTCGCATTCATTTTGGATCGCACTGCCACGTAGAGCGCTTCACGGGTATATTCATCTAGAACCGTGAGCATTTTATAGCTGCACCCATTGCTAAGCTTATCGTGCACAAAGTCGATCGCCCAAATATGGTTGGGATGTGTGGGCCGCAGCCTGATGATGGAGCTGTCTTTGTGATAAAGCCGTTTGCGCTTCTTGTGCCGGCGCGGCAGCTGTAAACCTTCTTCGTTCCATAAGCGCTCGATCCTCTTGTGGTTAACACGCCAGCCTTCCATGCGCAGCAGGGCTGTGACTTTCCTATAACCATACCACCCATACTGTTTGGCCAGCCGGATCATCGCCAAGCGTAGTTTGGTATCATCTACTTGTTTGGCTTGATAGCGCAGACTTGAGCGGGCTACATCCAGAACAGCGCAAGCACGCCGCTCAGAAATATCCAGCTTTTGACGCGTATGAATAACAGCCTGACGAAGCTGAGCCCGCGTCAGGCCCGTGGCTTTAGATGATCAAGGCTCTCCTTCAGGATCACCTTGTCTAACTGCAAGTCAGCGACGATCTTCTTCAAGCGCTCGTTTTCTTTCTTGAGCGATTTCATCTCTGAAACCTGTGAACGAGAAAGGCCTCCAAACTTCTTACGCCAGTAATAATAACTCTTATCTGAAATCCCAGCTTTGCGACACGCACTCACAACGTCCAAACCATCGTGCAAATGAACATCAATCTCGCGCAATAACTTCAACACATCTTCATCAGAATAACGCTTCCGAGCCATGTTTCCTTACTCCCTATGCCAAAATATACTGGCACAGTTCTAGGGGGCTAAGACAGCAGGGGGATATGGATAGCGGTCCAGCCAAGCAGCGCCCACAATTCACCAAAACGCCGCGTCTGGTCAGTCTTAGTTATCTTCTATTCTTAGCATACCGGCAGGGGGCTAACTTTTATGGGTTAGTAATTCTCCAAGGTCTACAAGATCAAGCGGTTCATTTTTGTGAACATCGCCATCCTTTTATGCTTGCGCTGGGCTAGATAATTCAAGCGCCATAAGCGCACCTTGTTTTCGCCAGCTCACCGTTTTCCACCCGCAGGCGGTGCGCCTCGGCAAAAACGTCGGCATGCGTTGACCCTTCTGGCGGCGCAAAGCGATAACAGGCCAGCTCAACGCATGTTCAACATTTAGCACAACGCCTGAGCTGGAATTAACATCGCTCGTTCTCGACAGCTGTAGGAAGTTATCGGTTGACACAGAAAGGTTAGGGATTTCGAGTGGCCTAATGTCTACTTTTTAAAGTTGCCAAAAAGACCCAAGCTGTGGTTTTCTAGTCTTATCTTTTACAAAGGAGAGAGCGAAATGGCGAAGTATGCAGT
This sequence comes from Alphaproteobacteria bacterium US3C007, assembly GCA_034423775.1. Classification (NCBI taxonomy): domain Bacteria; kingdom Pseudomonadati; phylum Pseudomonadota; class Alphaproteobacteria; order Rhodobacterales; family Roseobacteraceae; genus Thalassovivens; species Thalassovivens spotae. The sequence continues at coordinate 3,469,593 of CP139918.1, read as the reverse complement.
TCACACAAAATGGTCTTGGCCCAACGGCGTTCCAAGCGCAGAAACCATGCGAGAATGGCATCGTGGGCATCGGTCTAACACGAAAGCTCAAGACATTATCTGGTTTAAGATTGACGAAAACACTCATCAATCGGTTATCATTTATTCTTCTGAAACAGACGCTGAAGAAGAGCGCGCGAAACTGCAAGAACAGCGTAAAAAAGATACTGCATCAAATGGTGCTTCATTGGTTGAAGAAACCATGGGACCAATTCTTTCTATTATGTCTGAAGCTTAAATCGCCACCTAAAACTCTGGGTCATCCCATGGGCTCGTTGGCATTGTTATATCTCCTGCGCTCTTTGTTTCAAAAGCCATGGCCAGTGCCACCAGCCCATCCAACTTTGAGTAGATTTTAAACTTGTGCAGACCTGCCGTTCCTTCTCGCAACTGACAGAAAAGCGCGACTGGTGCCATGCGGGTTATCAAACACATCCATAATAAACTTGCGCTAGAACTTCATCAGCTTGATCGGCGGTCCAACTTGAGCGCCTTCTGGGATCAGGCAATAATACGCAAAGAATGCGCTAATCTTTTGGTCATGTGTCATTTTGGTATTAACTTTCGTGGCGTAATATTTGACAGAAACGGATCAATGCTTGTCGATGACTGAAGTCATTACTAGGGAGAGAAAAATGTCAGTCAGAGTTTATTTTATGGCCTCTTATGCCCCCGAGGGGGTAAAAGGTATCATCGGTGGTTCAGATCGAATGGCCGCTGTAGAACAAGTAGTTTCAGCAGCAGGAGGTACTTTAAACCACGTTAGTTTTGTGCGTGGTCCGTATGATATAATAGTGGATATGGAGCTTCCAGACGCTGATACAATGCAAGGTGCAATGGCTGTCGTTTACGCATCGGGCGCTTTCAGCAATTGTATATATTTAGAATGTGTAGATCATCTTACCATCGTGGCGGCTGCGCAAAAGATAGTTGGATCTTACACACCGCCTAACGCCTAAAGTTAATAAGCGGGCTGGATGCCCAGACTCTCAAACATTCAGAAAGAAAATTAAATGAACAGAATTTTAGCGACCGCAGCTGTCTTAATAACTATTGGCACAGCGTGCTTTTCCTCAGACATACCCACAACGAACTGGGGAGCTGTTCTAAAAGTTCCTCTAGATAAAGTAGAAGAGGTAGAAAACCGGTTAATCGAATGGGGTAATTGGATCAAGGAAACCCACCCCATGGGCGATGAAGAAATGGGGCTAGACAGCTTAACAATTACTAAGGGTGACGCTACGAAAACCCATGTTTATTATGTGGTCGTTGAACGATACCGCACGGTTGACGGTTTACGCAATCATCAGAAACAATTTCGTAAAGATTCAAATGGTGATTATGCAAGCTTGCTTGGGAATTTGGGATTTTTCAGTCAATATAGAGTGTACAAATCCGAACAGCGCAAAACGGTTTTTAGCATCATACCGTAAATAATTAATTTAATGAGTGGGCTGATCAATCAGCCCCTCAACACCAACATTTTTAAAAGCCACTCTAGCCTCATCCTCAACCTTAGCCGATCCATTAGTCGCGCGCGGATCAGAGGCCATTTGGTTCAGCGACATTGATCCGACCACCCGCATCGTCATCGAAAGTGATCCAAATTTTGTATGCGGTCGTATTCTATTTGTGTCGCGGCAAAATACGCGCGTGGAAGCCAAGGTCAGTTTCCTTTTCCAAATTTACTTCTCAAGCCAATTTATTGGCTGCTTTCGTTTTATGGAAAGGGATTATCGTATGAACAAAGTGAACGATCTAATGCTGTTTGAAAGCGTGATTTTACATTGCCAAATGACGCATAATATTACTGGTACGAGGGAAGCTTTAGTCGCTGCACAGAAAGACGGCTTGGTAGACTTTTACAATCAGTTAACATCTGCGGGCCGTAACGTGGGTCAAATGATGCTTTCAAATCTTGAAGACTACCAGACTTTGTTCGACGTTAAGTTTAAAAAGCCGCCGGATTTCTTTGATCAACAGGTCACCCATTAGCTCCAATAGTCGTGTCATGTCCCAACGCTTCTTGCGATTGGATTGAGCACAGTAGCAGAGCCAGTACACAATTTATTGCTATACTGAATTGCTAACTATACGGTTTTATAGATGGAGAGTTATTTGGATGACGGATGAGGAAAAGCAGGCACTCAGAAATTCAATGGCAGGTAAAAAAGTATCCGAAATGACCGCACAAGAACGTGAGCTTTTTGATCAAGAGTTTCAGTATGGATTGAACGATACGCCTCAAATAAAGCGCGCCGCTTTAAAATCTAAACCACCCTCAAAGCCTAAAGATCTAACGATGGGCTTTCTAAGCCGCATGAATTTAATCGTCAGAAAGTAATGAGATCAACCTCTACCGCAGAAAATAACCCGCCGATGCGCAGGCGCGACGTTGGTGTCACATACGCCAATTGTAGGCAATCAGGATGAGGTGTTTTGTAAGTCGGTTTTACTAAATGCGTCTTACTGTTTTGCTGTTTAACCAAACAGAATGGAAAATTGGGATGCCGCTAAAACGATTGCCAGACTAAAATTCATAAGTCGCAAAAATCCATAGGGCTGAGCAGAAATATCTGCATGTGCATATGTTTCTGCAGTTTCAGCGGATGCATCTTTGATATTGGCTAATTGGGATTTGAGGCACGCATCGCCCCAGACAATTGTAAAAAGCGCTGTAGCGATGATCGGGATGCTCAAGGCTGCCTCATGACCGTTTGTATCAGCGAATAAGAGGAAAGCATAATTCACGCTATTCGCCATAAAAGCGATTGCGATCCCCGCAATCTGAAAACCGATTGCGTGAAATAGGCCAGTCAGGCTTGGATCGTTTGCTTGCCGTTTTAAATCAGCCATTTCAATTCTCCTCGACACCTAAAACGGTACCTCTGGCATAGCAGCTTGGAAATCGGTCAAATACTGACGTTTCCACTAAAGTGGGCGCCGGTCTCAAGGATGTTGGCGTTGAGGGGCCTATCGCTCAGCCCGCTCATTAGTTTTACGCATTAGGTGCTTCGACGCATCCACCAGCATTTTCGTCCCAAGTGTACCCTGCTTGGCACGACATTGCTTCTAAGTTCGCTTTGTTATGTTCTGAACAATTCCCCGCGAATGCGGAAGATGTTGATAAAATCAGAGCAAATGCGGTTGCTGTTAACGCTTTCATGTCACTTCCCTTTTAAAGTCTACATTTTAAAAATAGGGATCAGAAAGCAAAAATAAAGTTTTTAGTTTGAGGTTGAGGCGAAATGACACGCGGTCACAAGATATGCGCAATCCTTGAGGCTTCTTGGTCGAACCAAGCAGAAACGCATATTGGGTTGTTAGGCTCACGAAGACGAGCCGTGGGTCGTACTTAAAGATGTTGATTTTGAGGGGCTGATTGCTCAGGCCCCTCATTAAATTACATACTTACGAATGCAGAACCTTTAACATCAGAGACCATCCTGATGGGCATCGTTGACGCTGCTTGCCCTCGAATTTCAGCAATCTTTGCAAGAGCGGCCGTTCCAGTAGCTTCATCTTTATATTTGGTTACAACGCACATTGTTTTGTCCCCGGTTTGGACAAAATCGACTGAACTAGCACCAACAGCCATAATCATGGGGCCAAATTTATCTTTAGCAATTGCTTCCATTTCATCTGTCCACTCATCGGCTTCCCAGTGCGAAATTGTATAATATGACATTGTGTTCTCCTCTCATTATGACAGTATGCAACATTAAAGTGCCGCTGCGTGTCAATAATTACGCTACGAAAAGAAACGTCTTATTGATATGCGGTCAAAAGATATCGGCTTTCACTGACGCTTACGCCTTCATCAAAAAAGGCGCTCAGGTTGGGCAGTCGATTAAGCGCTTGAAGCTTCGGCGAAAGCTTATTCTTCTATATGTTCGATAACCAGCTTAGCAGCGGCGGGACCGGTTGTGCAAAGCGATCCTGCGCGCAACCCGCAAGCTGCACAAACTCAAAGCTATTCAAAGATCAATGGCCTGGTGGCGCTGGCAATGGCTCTTGAGCAATGAGCGCAGAAGATATAAGAATTTGACCAAGCCCGTGGGATGGCCCTCAGTTAAAGATGGCGGTTTAATCAACAATTGGCCTTGCGTGGACGTACCACTCTGTAATCTTGCCACCCGTTTTTTTGGCAAAAAAGAAACACTTGCTTCTCCAGTCGCCATCTTCGCTAGTACCCCATGCACTGTGCGTTCCCGCGATGCAATCATTGGTATCTTGAATTATTGTGTAATCTGCACAACCAGCGCAAAAATCAGTTTCCGACCACTCTAGACACTCCTGTCGTGTCATCGTTTCATCAAGACCCGTAAAATGAATCATACAGTTATCTGCCATTATCGCATCAATGAATGATTTATCTTTGTTTACGAAAGAGTTGTTAAAAGCATCTAAACATTCTGTTGCAGTTGTCATCTCATAACTCCTTTTGCGGCCTCTCAGCATAGAAAATCATACAATGAAACTTTTTGATAGGGTTAAACATTAAGAAGTACATTCACTTTCGCGTGGCTCAATGAGCGCAGAAGAGAGAACAATGCCAACAAGCCCGTGGGATCATCCAGAGCTTTAGATGGCGGGTTAATTTAAGTCCGCTTTAAATTCAAAACCGGCTTCTTTTAAAAAGCCAATGTAGTCCCGCATATTCTCATGACCGTGTTGTCTAGCCCCCTATACTCGCCCATTGAGTTTTGGTTTCTCTAATAAGGTTTCTGGGACGGGTGGGCGCATGTTTAATGCGTGATGAGGTCTGATCTGGTTGTATTGCCTGAGCCAAACATTGATAGCGACCTGGGCTTGCCGTGTGGTGTGGAACCATTCAGCGTTTAGCACTTCTTTTCGCAAGGTGCCGTTAAAGCGTTCGTTGTATCCATTTTCCCAAGGGCTGCCCGGATAGATTTGCATTGGTTTGATACCGATCCTCTTCAGCCAGTCCTGTAGATGCGTGGCAATGAACTCGGGTCCGTTGTCAGAGCGAATAAACTCTGGCTTACCATGTTTAATCAGCAGCGGGTGCAGTGTCTCCAAAACGTCGTTCGCATTCATTTTGGATCGCACTGCCACGTAGAGCGCTTCACGGGTATATTCATCTAGAACCGTGAGCATTTTATAGCTGCACCCATTGCTAAGCTTATCGTGCACAAAGTCGATCGCCCAAATATGGTTGGGATGTGTGGGCCGCAGCCTGATGATGGAGCTGTCTTTGTGATAAAGCCGTTTGCGCTTCTTGTGCCGGCGCGGCAGCTGTAAACCTTCTTCGTTCCATAAGCGCTCGATCCTCTTGTGGTTAACACGCCAGCCTTCCATGCGCAGCAGGGCTGTGACTTTCCTATAACCATACCACCCATACTGTTTGGCCAGCCGGATCATCGCCAAGCGTAGTTTGGTATCATCTACTTGTTTGGCTTGATAGCGCAGACTTGAGCGGGCTACATCCAGAACAGCGCAAGCACGCCGCTCAGAAATATCCAGCTTTTGACGCGTATGAATAACAGCCTGACGAAGCTGAGCCCGCGTCAGGCCCGTGGCTTTAGATGATCAAGGCTCTCCTTCAGGATCACCTTGTCTAACTGCAAGTCAGCGACGATCTTCTTCAAGCGCTCGTTTTCTTTCTTGAGCGATTTCATCTCTGAAACCTGTGAACGAGAAAGGCCTCCAAACTTCTTACGCCAGTAATAATAACTCTTATCTGAAATCCCAGCTTTGCGACACGCACTCACAACGTCCAAACCATCGTGCAAATGAACATCAATCTCGCGCAATAACTTCAACACATCTTCATCAGAATAACGCTTCCGAGCCATGTTTCCTTACTCCCTATGCCAAAATATACTGGCACAGTTCTAGGGGGCTAAGACACAATGGGTTCTATAATTAGTAATTTGGCTATGCCTAATCGAATTTCATCCCGCTATTTCAAAACCAGCCCAGAGATTATTGAATTTGCATTTATGCCGTATGTGAGATTTCCACTTTCACTGCGGCTACCACTCAAAAGCGCTCTCGGTTTTTTCTTTCGTACCCCTAAGTAGATCATTACCTAGACTGGGAAGTATAAGAATAAGGTGCATGTAAGCTAGCCTACATACATTACTTAGACGTTTTCGATGAAGCCTTATAAATCAGCAAAAAAATATTGGTTAATAAACCTACATCTCACCTGACTGGCGAAACCCAAGTATATATAAAGGTCACAGAGGGCGTGGCCAAGCAGGACAAAAGACTGTTCACTGAACCTTGTGTAACCGGTGTAAAGTACTTGGGCGTTTACTTTTAACGTAATTATCTCAGTGTAATGTATTGAATTATTAGAAAGAGGCCATAAAAATTTAGAGCGCGTTTAGGAACACTTTTTACAAAGAAAGAAAAATTGTGCTACAGTGCGACGTTCTATTCGTGTAATAAATCTCGACCGCTTTGAGAGAGAATAAAAAATGTCGGACATGTATGCTCCTCTTCTTACGGGAGTTTTCATTTCTTTGCTCGTACTATTGGGGGTTTTCATGATCTCCATATATAATAGTCTGATCACAAGAAATGAAGCTATCAAAGCAAATTGGACAGTACTAGACGGGCATTTGAAGCGACGCTTAAATTTAATCACAGCATTAACGACAATACTTAAACGCTATCCGCTGGAAGAACTTGACGCGCTGACAAAACTTACAAACCTTGATAACATCGAACCGTCAGCTGCCATCGGGCAGAGATCGATACAGGAAAGTAAGGTTTCTTTAGCGCTTCGAAACGTCATTGCCGAAGCGACAAATAATGACGAAGTAAATCACGATGAGAAATTCAGTAGACTTAAACAAGAGATATCTCAAATTGAATATGGGCTCCAACGAGCTCGAAGAGCGTATAACAGCCTCGTTGTGGATCATAATACGTCTATAAAGTGTTTTCCCCAAATAATCATTGCCAGTTGGTACGATCTAAGCGAAGCCAGCCTTTTTGAAGGTGACGATGAATTTATAGAGCAAACGAATGCCGTTTAATTGGAACGTAATTTCATCCATCGAGTTTCGTAGGCCTGCTACTGATACGGCTAAAAAGACATCAAAGAAATTTAACTAGCGTTCAGGCCTCATATATTTGTTCAATAAAGCGGTTTGTAAAATAAATTTTATATATTCCATCACATCCATCTTTCGGATTTCAGCAGAAAATTTTGAAGCTAATTATTTACTTATTAGAAATTTGTGCCCACTGTGTCATTATGTTCAGTCAGGAATTGGGTTTTCAAATTTTTCAGGTCTCAAAAAATGCTACTTTGTGCAGTATAAAGCAACTTTTAAGGTAATTTTATGCGTCTTTGTTGGTTGTTTTTGGTATTGATACCTTGCGGCGTTTTAGCCCATGATAAGGACCTGAAGTGCTTTTGTAGGTGGAGCTATTCTGACGAAGAAGTCGTGATAAATTGCACAGGTTCTGGTCCCACAATCCTCGGTTCAACTCCGATTGCGAAAGTAACGATAAGCTCTGATAGGCGTAAAGATCAAACGTTTGAAACTTATCTTCCGCTGCTCGGTTTTGTAACAGATGAACCGAGTAGAAATTATGGAGCCACCTTAAAAACGGGTCACAAACAAAGAAATTGGATTAAGTATTTTAATTTATTTTCGAAAACTTCATGCGAAATAGTTAATTAAAACCAATATCAGACATACCTAAAAACCTAATCACCAAACCCTCAGCTCACCCTACTGGCCTAGCGGAAGCATATAAAATTGGTACAGAGGGTGTGGGCGAGGCGTGAACGTTGGAATACGGTATCGTGCGCTGAGATAACTGCAACACTATAATGAATGCCTTCCGACACTATTGGCGACCCATAGTGCGCTCTATAAAGGATTGAATTAAGTTCATCGCCATTCTTAGGCCCCATTTCGTGAGCCCAAATTTCACCCTTTTGATTCAGTGCAATTCCTAGCAAATTTCTTTGACTGATCGATCCAAATGATTTTGCCAATTCGCCTTTGTCTCTGAAAGGATTAGCGTCTGGTATGAAGCCATCATCACTAAGCCGAATAATCTTTTCTTAAGCCTTATTCCAATGTTGCGCCAGCGTTTGCTCTGTTCTATCGCCGGAAGTTTTAAATATCTTCTCGAATTGTTCGCTGCCTTGCTGTCACAAGGTGATTTTGTGTGAGAAGTGACCTTTGCCAACTCTTTCGAGGTTTGGTCCAAGCAGTTATAATATTTTCCAACTTTGGTGTATTGTTTATATCAAACGGAGCCCTCGCACGGATGGGGTATCGTGTTTCGCGGGCATCATCTGAAGTGATATTAAAGATATGACGTCCCATTTTATATGACGACGGACAAGGAGTTTTATTGGTTCATCAATCAGGAGAACAAGGCTTAGACTATTCCATTGTTTGGACGCTTGTTGCCTTGGTGGCTTTTTGTTTGAGGGACCTCCTCACTTGACTAACGCCACTGGGTATTACTACAGCAAGCCCTGCTACCATTACTATAGTATTTGCGCGTCCGCTTGCCTTAATTCGGGTTCTTATAATTTTTGCGCTAATATACATGAGGAGATGTATCTTCCTGCTGATTTCAATTGGTTGGTGGTTGCATGCATGGTTGGTTTCGGGTCAGTTGGTTATTTGTTGCTTATTACCTTCCTATGAATAGGGGAGATTTAAGCCATTATGCCATTAAGATATTCTCGCATTGTTATTCTTCTGATTTCAGGCATTCTGGTGACCGAAGAGCGCCCAAGCTAATCAATGTTATTCGGTTCTGCTTTGGTCACATTTTCTGGCCTTTACATAATTTGGCGCGAACAATTATTAGCTAAGCGTCCAGACCGGAAGTAATGTCACCCTATGGGAAAAGATAACCTCACTAATGGCCCAATGGCCCGGCACTTTCGCTCTCTTGCATTGCCAGCAGCCTTTGGAATGCTTTTTGCAACGCTGTATAATATCGTAGACGTTTACTATGCGGGGCTTCTTTCAACAGATGCCCAAGCCGGGCTTGCCATCGGATATCAAGCAATTTTCATTCTGATGGCGTTGGGATTTGGGCTAAGTTCAGCCCTGAGTGCGCTGGTCAGTAACGCCAAAGGCAGTGGGGATAAGCAACAAACGCAGCGCTTCATTGCACAGGGGCTTACATTCAGCGTTATAATCACGGTTACTTCCATGGTTCTCGGCTGGATTTTGGGCCCAAAGCTTATCGAATTGGTATCCGAACCGGGGTCTTACCGAAACGCCGCTTTGGGGTATTTCGAATGGCTAATTTTTGCACTGCCCGGATTTTTAATCGCGTATGGTGGCAATGGTATTTTACAAGCACACGGGGATAGCCGCAGCATGCAACGCGCGCTTATGGTGGCTTTTGTCGCCAATATAGGGCTCAATCCGCTGTTCATGTTTGGTCTACCCACCATCTGGTCAGGAATGGGCTTTAATGGCATCGCAGCTGCAACAATTGTCAGCCAAACCGGCGTCATGGTCTATATCGCACTGCGCATTTTTAAATTGAAAATCATGCAATCTGTTCAACGTTCAGCCTTTAGACCGATAAAGGATAGTTTTAAACAAATCTTAGCTTTGCTTTTACCAGCAAGTTCTGCGCTGATGATCATGTTCGTGTCAGGCTTCGTTGTCCAATTTGCGTTGAAGGCATTTGGGGGGCACGCAGTCGCGGCCTATGGCATTGCGTTGCGTATAGAACAGATTTTATTACTTCCCGTGCTCGGAATGACCGGAGCTTTGCTGCCGATTGCAGGGCAGAACTTTGGGGCCCTTAAATTTGATCGCGTACGCGCTGCTTTGAGGTATTGCTGGACTGCCGGTTTTGTAATGACGGCGGTGGCTGCCCCTCTTTTGATATTTGGTGGCCCTTTTGCGATTTCGCTCTTTAGCAGTGATCCAGACGTAATCGAGGCTGCAAGTAGCTATCTGCGCGTCGACGCCTTTTTATTCCCATTCTATATGATGCTTTTTGCAATAAACTCGTTATTGCAGGCGCTTAAACAGGCCATCTGGACATTGTGGATTAGCATTTATCGACAGGGATTTGGTGTGGCTTTTTTTATCTGGGTTTTTATTTCATACCTAGGTTACGACGTGCAGGGTGTTTGGTTTGGGATTGCATGTGCCGTTCTAACGGGTTGGATATTATCTTTAACTATAGTCACAAGGGTTGCCCGAAAAGAGATCGGTGGCTTGTTGTAAGAAGCACCATCCAGCCGATTTTATTAAAAACTTAATTCAATTACATGTCCAAGAATTATAAATCGCGAGGTTTAAGCCGACTACTTAAAAAGTGTTCGCCGTTACCTTCAGAGTTACTTTGCTGGTAGATATCAAACAACAGTTGAGCCATTTTTCCATAATCTTGCTCGGCTTCAAAAATATCGCGAATGTAAGAAAGATCTTTCAATGTGTTTGCTATGCTAAAAACATAGCTATCATACTCGCCGTTTATCGCTTTGGGAGCAATACGATCAAGGCTCATTGAATGGCCTGACCCCTGAGAGGCTAATTTGTAGAATTTTTCCCAATCCACCTCACAATCGCGGGCTGCTTTCATAGACTCGACAACAAGTGTGGCAGTTCCAAGAGCTAAAAAATTAGATATTAATTTTGCTTTTGCGCCTGACCCAATATCACCAAAACGTTCAATCGTTTGACAGCAGGGGCCCAGAACCGTTTTGATTTCCTCAAAATCTTCGCGCGCACAGCCCACGATTGCGCCCAGCGCGGCGGTTTCTGCTTGGAGCTGCCCGCCGGTTAAGGGTGCTTCTGCATATCTAATCCTACCTGAAACTGCGCGGGCCTGAAACTGGTTTACCGCCTCTACGCTGTTCGTGGTACAATCAATCAGCAAAGTATCATTTTCTAGGTCTGAAATGATTTTTGTCAGAACCACCTTGACGGTCTCTGAATTGGGTAAGCACAAAATTACGATATCCGACTGGCGTGCAATATCCTTTAGGGAATATAGTTCTTTTGCGCCGCTTGAGACCAACCGGTCAATTGGTGCTCTATTTTTATGGGCTAAAATGTTTACGTCATACTCATTTAAAAGAAGATTGTGTACCATGCCCGTTCCCATGATACCCGTTCCAATAAATCCTATTATTTGCCGTTTTTTCAATATAAAGGCCCTTATTTATTAAAAAGACTTTGAATTCCGCACGAAGATTTTTGAATTTCATCATCCATATAAAACATCAACTTTTCAAGATCATTTGCAATAATGCTCGTGTAACCCTTAACCTTTTAGCCGTGTCCGCGTGGGTTAAATACCTTGAGTAAATTAGTTTTTTTCAGCGCTCCTCAGCGCAGAAATTCCCTCAAGCAAAGCTCGTTGGTAGATGGATGTATCGGTTCCATAGCAAATGAAATCATATTCTTTGGCTAAAACCGTTTTCCCTTCTGGGATGGAATTGATGAGTTGCCCCAAAGAGCGATTGTATTTCTTCGTCGCTTCACAAATATGCGTAACGGCCTCAAGGTAAGTAGGATGCTCAAACTGGCCTGGAATACCGAGAGAAGCTGACAAATCAAAGTGCCCAATCCAAAGACAATCAACACCTGGTGTGGCAGCAATTTCTTCAACGTTGTTTAAACCTTCTGATGTCTCAATCATTGCAAAGAAAGTTGTACGATCGTTAGCTTCGTTCAATCTCTTTTCAACTGAGACAGTGCCTAAATTGAAATTATCATGCGCAGCGCCCAAGGCTACACCTCTTTTTCCAAATGGTGGATATTTCATATAGCTTACGATCTTAGCAGCCTCATCAGCACTGCTGATCATTGGCGCCATAATCCCTTCTGCCCCTGCATCACATAGGCGTGCGATACCGTCATAGTCTTTTGTGGGGGTGCGAGCGATGAGGGGTATCTTGGCTGCCTCAAAATAGCGTATCACTTGTTTGCACGTTTCAAATCCAAATCCAGAATGTTCCATATCAAAAAAGACGAAGTCGCAACCTGCAGAAGCCAGCAGATGCCCTATGCCAGGCGTTGCAAATTCACCCACATAATGGCCAAACTTTGGTTTTTTCGTACATATAAATTCTGCAAGTACATTGTTCATCTTTTCCATGCCTCCTTCCCTATTGTTAAATTAACAAAAACTTCCAAGGGCGTTTGATCTTTTGTCGTAATCGAAGCTTTTAGAAATGATATAACCAGTAAAATTAAAATCAATAATATCTAGTCATACGGTTATTAAGGCACCCGCCAGCCGGCTGCTCTGGCTTTTGGCGCTGAACAAAAGCAGCGTTCGCCCGTACCTTTATTAATCTTTGCCTTAGGGTAGCAGTTTGATCCTGCGATGTGGTATTTTTTTGCTGCCACTGATGTTTCATTTTATCAAACATCGTCCGCTCACTTCCGGTTACTTGTTTCTAGCCCTTCATCAATGAACGGACTTCTGCAAGCTCTTCAGCCTTGACATTTAATCTCACCCCAAGTTCGCCGCTGTCCCGCAGGACCGGACGTTTGCTCAGGTAGATTTCAACGGCTTCGATCACTTCATACGCCGCGCAGGCTGCAGTAATCCTTGTCATCAGCCTCTCTTGCGTATGATAATGCCCGTCGCTCGCGAGACGATCGATTTCGGCGATCAGTGGATCGTAATCGAAGACATGGTCCATGCAATCGGTATCGATAAAAACGAACTTTGGATCAATTGTAAGCTTGAGATGTAGGAGGTGAACATCTGGAACGACATCATATGGACCGTATGTTCCCAGAGATAGTTTAAGTTCCAAATTCTTGAGTTCGATTATGCTTTTCATGTTTTCACTCTCACTAATGCAAAATTAATCGTTGGGTTCGTACTCGCCGTCATAAGCCAGGCGCACGAGCTTATCCGTCATTCGTTTTTATATATCGACATTGCCGGCGGTGTGCCTTTGCCGCCGCGGCACGCCACCCCCCACGCTTGTTCTGAACCATGTCGTCGAGATCGTCTGCAGTCTCAACTCGCTTTGTATCCTGTAGCGATGTTCGTTTTGGCATTCAAACACCTTCCCAAAAGGCTGCTCAAGTTCGCATGCGGCTTTTGCCGCGCCAAATCAGAGACTGGTTATTCAGCTGTTGAAGGTCTGCGCGACCCTCGGCGATCTCACGGCACAGATCGACCGCGCGTTGCGCTTGTTCATGCGTTAGGTTTTTGTAAGCAGGACGGTCTAGATATGCGTACCACACACCGCCACAAATAGTGTCCAAAACGATGCGCTGGAAACAGTGATCCTGGCGAACGGGCCAATCCTGCCCACCACTATTAGCTAATGAGGGAAGAACTTCTTTCGTTAGTTGCAGGTATGCGTCTACCAAATTGCGCCTGTCTGTCGTTTCTGATTTCAAGCTCAAACGCGCTCCGTCATTCGTTTGGTTCATTCTTAGACCCTTATCTAGGGCAACGTATTGGAAGCTCAATCTTTCGAAAAGGTGATTGTTGGCCCCCGACCTTAGCTCAATTCATCGCCCTCCAATTGGACAGACCGGCATTTCAGTTTACTTCTCCCTTGTTACGAGGAGATGGAATCTATGCAGCTTGATCATCCCAACACAAAGCTCATGGCGCCAACACGAGCGGCTGGTGAGGCTACCCTTAGGGCATTCGCGCCGCGCATGGGCAAAGGGTATACCAACGGCCGTAATCATGATCGAGGGGCGGGCAAACACCGGGACGTGTCAATGCTCTCTCCATACTTGCGGCGGCGTCTTGTGCTGGAACAAGACGCCGTTGCCACCGCGGTGCTCGAGCATGGAGCTGAAGGCGCTGAGAAGTTCATTCAGGAGGTCATCTGGCGTGGTTACTTCAAAGGGTGGATGGAACGGCGACCAGTTGTGTGGGACCAGTACCGAGAAGGCTTGATGCGGGATCTGATGGCTCTGGATCGCGATCGCGGCCTTCGCAGGCGTGTAGAATCTGCTGAGGCTTATCAAACCGGGCTCGACTATTTTGACAACTGGGCCGAGGAACTAGTAGAGACCGGCTACCTTCATAACCATGCCCGCATGTGGTTCGCCTCGATTTGGATCTTCACGCTTGAACTGCCTTGGCGATTGGGGGCGGACTTTTTTTACAGGCATCTCCTCGACGGCGATCCTGCGTCAAACACACTCGGATGGCGCTGGGTGGCCGGCCTTCACACGCGTGGAAAACCTTATCATGCGCAAGCTTGGAATATCGCAAAGTTCACTGACAAACGCTTTAATCCACGCCCAGCGGAGCTTGCCGAAGTCGTCGAGGGTCTTGAAAGCGAAGAACCTGAAGGCCTGCCAGGCGTCACACCGATCCGGACCGTGCAGGCCCCAGATCCAAACCGTCCAACGGTCCTACTCATCTCTGAAGAAGACTGCCGGCCGGAAGACTTTGACCTCTCCTCTTTGAACTTCGTCGGATGTGCGACACTTGCCGCAAGCCACTTGCGCTCGCCAAGACCCGTTGCTCCATTGGTCGAGGAATTTGAGCGAGGTGCGTTAATCGACACCGCCTCGCGCATCGGTCTGGACGTAACAGAGCTGCGAGCAGGAGTGCCCACTGATCTAGCTCGTTGGGCCTCTCGCTTAGGCGTGACTCAAATCGCGACCTCTTATATTCCTATCGGTCCGCTGCGGGATTGGATATTTGAAGCTATGCCCTCCTTGGAGGAGGCTGGAATAGACTTGGTTGAATGGCGCCGGGATTGGGATAGCGCAATCTGGCCCCATGCCACGGCTGGGTTCTTCAAGGTCAAGAAACAGATCCCCGCCATTATGGAAGGCATCGGGCTGATCTAATCGGCGTTGTTGTTATTGGCGCAGGCATGTCAGGGATCGCCAGCGCTAGAGCTTTGCAGGCAGCAGGCCTACCCGTTCTTTTGATCGATAAGGGCGCTGGTATTTCAGGGCAAAAAGGCATCAAGGCGCGCAGCCATTGCTGGCAAGGGCATAACGTTCGATCACGATGTGCAATCCCTTGATCGACGCCAGCTCGCCGAGAGTGTAACGGCGTTGGGACAAGAAGCTTTGGATACGTGATACTTATCAGATGGAACCAGCCGTACTGTTGGCTTGCCTAGCATGGCGGCGTTGCCAAAGGCCCTAACTCATGATCCAGCTGATGGTGGTCGAAACTGTCACGCTTAGCGCAGAAGGTGCATATAGTGATTTGGCCTGTTTTCTGTCCGAAACGATCCTAACTTATTTTTATTTCAGATCCATCACGTTTTTTATATTTTGCTCCAGTAGAGGCTTCATAGGTTTGTGCAACAAACGTGTCCTATCGTTAGGTTTTCAGGAGAAGCCAATTAAAGATTTGTTCGCAGTAGTATTTCAATACGAATTCTCTCTTGCGCCCCGAACAAATGGTGTTTGTCGATAACACCTTTAAGGCGGCGAATGGCGCTGCGTACCAAATGTCCTGTATCTTGCGCAACAACTCCATTCAGCGCACCGTCACGAAGCGCTTTTTGGGTAAACGGAGTTCGCTCATGCGCGATTTTTATTGTATGAGCTGGGGGTTTAAGTGCCTTTAGAACCTCAAGCGGAATTCGCGCCTCAGAGGACATGACATAAATCGCAACCATGTCAGGATTTGCTTTGAGGCTTAGTTTTATAATGCGTTCCGCACGTTCTTCATTGCCGTAGGTTTCAAGCGAAGGAAGTACACGTAAATTTTTAAAGTTTCGTATCAGCTCTTGATCAAAACCACGGCGGCGCTCCAAGCTATCTCTTGATGACATGCTTTCAGAAATGACCATAACAGATCCGATGCGGCCCCCAACGCATTGACCAAGCAATAATCCGGCCGTTGCGCCTGCTGCACAGTTGTCGACGCCAACTGACTCCTTGTTAAGAAATGGCTGGTTGGATATGAAAGGCAAAGCTGCAATACCCCGTTCTTGAGCGCGGATAATGGCATCACGTACTTGCGGGGTCTCTGGAGCCATGATCGCCAAACCATCGATCTGATTTTGGTCGAGCGATCGTAAAAATGAGGCGATGCTATGGGGATCATTCTCGTCGATACGTTCTACTTCACACCAAACGCGGTCTGCAGCGAAAATATTTCGTGACTCCTCAATCTGTCTTAATATTTCCTGAAGAAATTGATCCCCTGATTTGGGCAGCGCAAAGATAAACCGATAGCTTTGCGATTTAGCAAGATTTGCAGCTTGAAGGTTGCGAACGAATCCCAATTTTTCGATTGCGTGGTTCACGCGTTCTACGGTTCGCTTTGCGACTCCTTCACGGCTATTTAATACGCGATCGACTGTCGCACGACTTACGCCGGCGGCTTTTGCAAGGTCTTTTGTTGTGGGCCGTTCTATTGATTCTTGCAGCGGCACTAATCTCAATTTATCCATTTTTTCAATATTTTAGCATTTTTTAGGTAATTGGTTACTTCGGTTGTTTCATGTGTATTAGCAAATTGTGAGGCACGTGTCTCAAAAAAAGCTTGCGTTGAGACACGTGCCTCATTACTTCTTAACCCCAGAGGGTCGCGGCACGAGGGCTTGGATCCTTGCTTGTTTGGGAGGAGAGAACAATGAAAACTAAATTAATGATGACCGCTGCAGCCGGTGCAATTGCCACCGCGGGGCTTCCATCTATCGCCACAGCTGAAGACCTCACGCTTTGTTGGGCCGCATGGGATCCCGCCAATGCGCTGATAGAGCTTAGTAAAGACTTTGAGCAGCAATCTGGGCACAACATGAGCTTTGAATTTGTTCCATGGACCAGCTTTGCTGACCGTATGTTAAATGAACTGAACTCAGGCGGACAGCTTTGCGATCTAATGATTGGCGATAGCCAATGGATTGGTGGCGGCGCTGAAAATGGTCACTACGTGAAGTTGAACGATTTTTTTGACGCCAATAATATTACGATGGATGATTTCATACCCGCAACCGTGACAGGCTATGCAGAGTGGCCAAAGAATACACCGAATTACTACGCATTGCCCGCGTTTGGCGATGTCGTGGGTTGGACCTACCGCAAGGATTGGTTCGACCGCCCCGAATTACAGGCTGAATTTAAAGGAAAACATGGACGCGATTTAGGGGTGCCCTCATCTCTTGAAGAGTTAAAAGATATCGCTGAATTTTTTCAGGGTCGTGATATTGACGGAACGACCGTCTACGGTGCTGCGATCTACACTGAACGTGGATCTGAAGGTATTACGATGGGGGTGACCAATGCCTTGTATAATTATGGCTTTGAGTATGAAAACCCAGCTAAACCCTATGATATTGATGGCTTTGTAAACTCTGCCGGCGCAGTTGCCGGTCTTGAATTTTACAAAGAGCTTTATGACAATGCAACGCCTCCAGGGTCTTCAAACTGGTATATGGGTGAAAACATTGATGCCTATCGTTCTGGTCAGGTCGCAATGCAGATGAATTTTGCGTTTATTTGGCCCGGGGTCGAAGCAGATGATAATGTAGGCAGCGGTCGTTCTGGTTATTTCCCAAACCCCGCAGGGCCTGCTGGCCAATTCGCTCAGCTAGGGGGGCAAGGAATTTCAGTAGTTGCATATTCTGAGAAACAAGATGCCGCTTTGGAGTATATTCAGTGGTTTTCCAAACCAGACGTGCAAGCCAAATGGTGGGAGCTTGGCGGTTACTCGGCGCTGAAGGCCGTGGTTGAAGACCCGGGTTTTGCGACCAGCCAACCCTATGCACAAACGTTTCTGGATAGTATGGCAATCGTGAAAGACTTCTGGGCAGAGCCTGCATATGCAGATCTTCTGTTGCCGATGCAGGAACGAGTGCACAACTATGTCGTTGCCGGAGAAGGTACAGCTCAAGAAGCTCTTGACGGGCTTGTAAGCGATTGGATCGAAGTTTTCGAAGACGAAGGAAAGCTTTAGAAACTTTTGTCAGGCCAGGGATCCTGGCCTGACACTCCCGATTGACTGAACGTCAAGTGAGATGATAATTTCTTCACTTTATTGATTTGCATGCTTAGCTATTTAGCTTGCGTGAAAGGTATGAACAAATGGCTACAGGCCCCATCGATATCGTTGCCAAAAAGACGCCTTCTGGGATCGTTCATAAGATCAAAGGCTTATCTGACCGCACTATCGCTTGGATTTTTGTTGCACCCACAATCTTCTTGTTGCTTGCCGTTAATATCTTTCCACTCATTTGGACGATTAGGCTGAGCTTCACTAACTATCGCGTTAATCGCCCTAACCGGGATGTAGAGTGGATTGGATTGCGCAATTATGAGCGTATTCTATCGGATTCTGATATCTGGAATACGATGCAGGCAACTGCACATTTTCTGATATGGACGATTATTATTCAAGTGCTGATAGGATTTGCCCTGGCATACCTCATCAATAAGAAATTTAAAGGCAATGATTTATGGACGACGATCATTGTTTTCCCGATGATGCTGTCACCTGCCGTGGTTGGAAACTTTTGGACTTTTCTGTACCAGCCCCAGATTGGGCTGTTCAATTACGTGGTTACTTTTTTCACTCGGGGAAACCCTGCGGACTTTTCGATGATCGGTGATGTTCACCTAGCGCCTTGGGCAATTGTAATTGCTGACACTTGGATGTGGACACCCTTTGTGATGCTGATTTGTTTGGCGGGTTTGCGCTCTATTCCTGATAGTATTTACGAGGCAGCAGAATGTGACCGTGCGAGCAAGTGGCGACAATTCTGGACTATTACAATACCAATGGTATTGCCATTTTTAATGTTGGCGGTTCTATTTCGAGGCATTGAAAACTTCAAGATGTTCGACCTAGTTGTTCAGCTTACGGGCGGTGGGCCAGGAAATACAACCACGCTGACGTCAATCGACCTCAAGCGTGAAGCTTTTGAAAAATGGCGAACCGGCTATTCTTCCGCCTATGCTGTGATCCTTTTTGTGACGGTGTTTGGACTGGCGTCAATTTATGTGAAGGCTCTCAATAAGGTTAAGGAAAGATGAGTTTCTCTGTAACTGACCCCACAAAAAATACTAAATGGTTTGCTGGAATTTTAGTTGTTGCCTATGCGATCCTTACCATAATGCCGCTTTTGTGGATCATTGCCACAGGCTTTAAATCCCCTGCAGACTCCATAGCCTATCCACCAGTCGTAGTGTTTGAGCCCACGCTAGAGGGCTATGTAAACCTGTTTACAGACCGAACCCGCGCCACTGAGAAAATGATCCAAGAGGCAGGTCCACCAAAAACTTGGTATGACATAATTGCGCGTGAGCGCGGCACAGTAATTAGCGGACCCTCTCGCTATGGCGAACGTTTTTTAAATTCGATTATCATCGGGTTTGGCTCAACCGCACTTTGTATGGTGCTTGGAACGATGGCAGCCTACGCCTTTAGCCGGTTCAAAGTCCCATTAAAGGATGATCTTTTGTTCTTCATCCTCTCCACACGCATGATGCCTCCAATTGCCGTGGCTATTCCAATTTTCCTTATGTTTCGAAATCTTGGCCTTAATGATACCCATCTGGGTATGATCCTTCTCTACACAGCGGTAAATCTGTCGCTTTCTGTTTGGTTGCTGAAAGGTTTTATTGACGAAATTCCAATAGAATACGAAGAGGCAGCTTTGATTGATGGATATACGCGCTTTCAGGCCTTCTATAAAGTGGTGCTGCCTCAAGCTGCCACAGGGATCGCATCAACCGCTATCTTTTGCTTGATATTCGCCTGGAATGAATATGCCTTTGCCGTATTGCTGACATCCGGTACCGCGCAAACAGCCCCGCCATTCATTCCAAATATTATTGGTGTAAATGGCAAGGATTGGCCTGCCGTAGCCGCAGGAGCGACAATTTTTCTGGTTCCCGTGATGGTTTTCACTGTGCTGCTGCGCAAACATCTCTTACGGGGCATAACTTTTGGAGCCGTCCGCAAATGAGATCCTTCTTCACCGGCCTGTTGCATCTAAAACGTGGTTCATGGGAGATGGTCGCCTCCATCTTAATCGCGGTGGGCGTTATCATGCTTATGCAACCCTTTTTACTTATCGTTTACACCTATTCATTCATCGTAACTTTGGTTGGCACTGTGATGTTTATCATCGTCAGCCATTTTCCGGAATAAGCCTATGGCCCAGATTAGAATTGAAAATGTGCGCAAAGATTTCGGGGATTTCACCGCGGTCCAATCTTCTTCTTTTACTGTTGAGGATGGAGAATTCTTTATGCTGCTTGGTCCATCTGGTTGTGGTAAAACGACAACCTTGCGCATGATGGCCGGACTCGAACTGCCCACCAAGGGTGAGATTTACATCGACGGCGAAGAGGTTGGTATGAAGCCTGCAAGCCAGCGGGATATTGCATTCGTCTTTCAGATGTTCGCGCTTTACCCACATATGAATGTCGGCAAGAATATCAGTTACCCGCTTAAAAGTCAGGGAATGCCACGGGCTGCCATCAAACAAAAAGTTGGGGAAATCGCTGAAATCTTGGGTATTACCGAAATATTGGATCGACCCGTTGGTGGGCTTTCTGGTGGGGACAGGCAGCGTGTGGCTTTGGGGCGAGCCATCGTTCGAGACCCAAAGGCGTTCTTTATGGATGAACCTTTAGGGGCTTTGGATGCAGAGTTTCGCGAACATATGTCTGAAGAGTTACGTGCATTGCATGACCGGATGAACGCAACCACTGTTTACGTGACCCATGACCAGCTTGAGGCTATGCAAATGGGGGACAAGATTGTTGTGATGAACCATGGCGTTGTCGAACAATTTGGCGTTCCACAAAGTATCTATGATTGGCCTGCAACTAAGTTTGTTGCAGAGTTTATCGGATCGCCGCCAATGAATTTTCTTGATTTTCAGGGCACTGCGGGAAAAGGCGCAACAAATGTAAGCTTTGGTAACGCTACCTTTGAAATCCCGCGCTTGTTGGAGGGGCAAAGCGGTGATCTGACCTTTGGCGTGCGCCCGGAACATATTCGTTTGGATGATAATGCTCATTTCCGAGGCGAAATATCAGCAGTTGAATATCTAGGAACAACCCAAATTATCACGCTGAATACTATGACTGGGATTGTTAAGGTGCGCTCCTCTTCCTCGAACAAGGTCTTAATTGGCGACAAGACCGGCCTTTCCTTTGACCCACGTACGGTAACAATATTCAACGCCCGCAATGGCCAGGCTCTTAAAAGCGAGGCGAATAACGGAGTGCTTCTTAATGGCTGAGGTCGCTTTAAAAAAGGTTTCCAAATCTTTTGGAGAAGACGTAGCGCTTGATGACTTGACGATGACCGTTCCCGACGGATCTTTTGTCGTGCTGTTAGGCCCTACGGGTGCGGGAAAAACCACAACCCTGCGTATGGTGTCTGGCTTGGATAAGCCAGATCAAGGGCAAGTCTTCATTGGCGGTCGCGATATGTCCACGCTGACGCCGGCCCAAAGAGATGTTGCAATGGTGTTCCAGCAATATTCGCTCTACCCGCATTTGACAGTTCGGGAAAATTTGGAATTTCCATTAAAATCGCCGGCATTAAAGACGCCTCAGGCAACGATTAACCTTAAGGTCGGAGAGGTGGCTGAGGTTCTTCAGATAAGCCACAAACTTGACAATAAAGCCACGGCTCTTTCGGGTGGTGAGATGCAACGCGTTTCAATAGGAAGGGCCTTGGTACGCAATCCATCAGTATATCTGATGGATGAACCTCTTAGTTCTCTTGACGCTAAATTACGGGCAGATCTTCGCATTGAGCTGAAAAGAATTCAGGCAACATCTGGGGCTACTTTGCTTTATGTCACACATGATCAGATCGAAGCGATGACGATGGCAACCCATGTAGGTGTTTTGGACAAAGGTAAATTAATCCAGTTTGGCAGCCCACGCGAGATATATGAAGATCCCGTCAATGTTTATTCGGCTGGGCGCCTTGGTTTGCCCCGCATAAATATCCTTCCTGCTGATTTATTTGCTGGCAAGCCCACTAATGCAGAACTGATTGGGTTGAGGCCAGAACATATTTTTCAAGGTGAAGGTGAAGACGCCACGGTCAAGCGTATTGAGCACTTAGGAGATCAAACTCGTTTGCATTTAGACTTCAAGAATCATCGTCTAATCACTGTAACAGAAGCTCATACTCTTCTGAAATCAGGTGACAATATTAAAATTCAACCAAAACAACCATATTATTTCGACGCTGCAGGCGCGCGCATTTTTTGATGGGGGAAGAGATGCAACAGTTTATCAATGATAAAGAAAAAATTGTCACCGACGCTATTGATGGGGCAATCGTTGCGTCCGGCGGCGCGCTGACAAGGCTTGATGGCTATCCACATATTCGCGTGGTCGTTCGAAGCGACTGGGATAAGTCCAAAGTTGCCTTGGTATCCGGTGGAGGCTCTGGGCATGAACCCGCTCATGTTGGATTTGTCGGACGCGGAATGCTCACTGCAGCGGTTTGTGGGGATGTATTTGCCTCTCCTTCGGTAGATGCCGTGCTGGCTGGAATTCTTGCGGTGACAGGTCCTGCGGGGTGCTTGTTGATAGTTAAGAATTATACGGGTGATCGGTTGAATTTTGGGTTGGCTGCTGAGCGGGCGCGGGCCTTTGGGCTAAAAGTCAGTATCGTAATTGTTGATGATGACATTGCTCTTCCTAACCTTCCACAAGCGCGTGGCTTGGCTGGAACACTTTTCGTTCACAAGATCGCTGGTGCGCTGGCCGAAAATGGTGCAACCCTTGAGGAGTGTGTCGCGAGCGCTGACAGAGTTATAAAAGCAAGCTGTAGCATCGGCATGTCGCTTGATACCTGTACAGTTCCAGGATCATTAAAAGAAGAACGCATTCCAAAAGGCATGGTGGAACTGGGGCTTGGCATTCACGGGGAAGCTGGTGTTGAACAGGTACTTTTCAAGGGGGCAAGAAATGCGATTTCCCAAGTGGTTGACCGGTTATCTAATTCAATGCCCAAAACACCTCATGTCGCGCTTATAAATAACCTTGGGGGTTCTTCTGTTCTAGAAATGTCTGTTCTGACGAACGAGCTATTATCCTCTTCTATAGGGGGGCAAATTAAAATTCTGATTGGACCCAATGCTATGATGACGGCTCTAGACATGCACGGGTTTTCTGTTTCTGTTATGGAGCTTTCCGAAGATGATGAAGCTCTTTTCGATCAAATGGTGTCGGTTCCAGGTTGGCCTGGCTGTAAATCAATTTTAGAGACAACTATTTTACCTCTGCCTGACGGGCTTTCTCCGGTACGCACACCTGCATCTCCTCATAACCCTACGAAGGCATTCTTGACCCATTGTTGCCGCGTGCTTATCTCATCGCAAGACGACCTGAATGCCCTAGATGCTAAATCAGGAGATGGTGATACCGGCTCGACGCTGGCGAGCGCCGCGACGGCGCTTATTGGAGCGATGGATACGTTGCCTCTCGCGGATCACACACAATTATTCCGCGCAATCGGGTTGGAGCTCAGTCAAACGATGGGGGGATCATCAGGCGTTTTACTTGCTATTTTCTTTGCCGCGGCTGGGGATGCATCCTCATCTGGGAAGCCTATGCGCGAGGCGCTACAGGAAGGTCTGGATCGAATGCGCGAAATTGGCGGCGCCAATCCCGGAGATCGTACTATGATCGACGCATTGTTGCCTGCGCTGGACGCATTAAAAGATGGTTTAAAACAAGCCGCGTTGGCGGCGCGTAAGGGTGCAGAGTATACAGCCACGCTTACAACCGCTAAAGCCGGGCGTGCAACATACCTAAATCCGGAACAGCTTGAGGGCCATGTTGATCCAGGCGCCGAAGCCGTTGCGCGCCTATTTGAAGCACTTGTTCAAGATTACAACGCATAAGATTGAGCTAGCAAGTGTTCGTGCCCTTGCATTGAAAAAAGCCTTGGAGAGAGGTTCCAAACGTTTAGGGAAATCACACTGCTAAAGGTATGCAATGGCGCGGTGCCTATCCAGTAACCCACCTAAGGACACGTTCGAGCTGTCGCCGGTCAGATCTCAGGGGCTATCTACGGATAATCAGAGGTGTCTCGGCATTTAAAAGCTGGATTAGCGGGAAAGGGTAATCTTTTTATCACGGTTCAATTTTTCAATCTTTAAAATTTATCATAAATTGGACGTAGTATAATTTCAAAGACATTTGAAAGGAAGAGCTTGCATGGTTATCCGCATTTTATCGATTTTATTTCTGATTACTTTTTCAACTGGCGCAGTTGCCGAGGCAGTAAATGAAAAATTCGAAACTCAAGCACTTCTTAACGCGCTTGGCTATAAGGTTGGAAAAGTAGACGGAATTTTAGGGAAAAAATCACAGGCCGCGCTGTCAAAATTCTACGAAGATCACGGTATCAATGCCCTCAAAGGTGTGAATGATTTTTCCATAAACACTTTGCGTGAAAAATATTTTAATATTTATTCTGATACCTTCGATATCGGTTGGAACGGAAATTTTATCGTTCCCACAGACGTTTTACAAAAATTTTCACAAATCGAAAAAGTTAATCTCAGAAAAATTTGTGGTGGTGATCCTAAACG
The DNA here is from genome assembly GCA_034423775.1 of Alphaproteobacteria bacterium US3C007. Taxonomy (NCBI): domain Bacteria; kingdom Pseudomonadati; phylum Pseudomonadota; class Alphaproteobacteria; order Rhodobacterales; family Roseobacteraceae; genus Thalassovivens; species Thalassovivens spotae. The sequence continues at coordinate 3,445,082 of CP139918.1, read as the reverse complement.
GGCAAAGCAAAGGCTATCAAAAACTTTAAGCTCTGCCGTGCCTATGAAGATTGCAGGCTTTAATAGTCGCATGGACAATATCGACACTGTTCAAAATGCGAAGCTTTTAGATGAATTTATACTCGATTTCTCTCGATTAATGACGAGTTATATGTCGCAAGGCAAAAGCGATGATGGCGAAATCGCATTGCAGGCGTTGTCTTATTGGGCGTCTAACAACGCTTTCCTTGACACCGTGCAATGCACATCAAACGGCAGATTAAATTACAAAAAGTGTACTGAATGGACAGAACCGAGTGGTCAGGATCTATCACTGATTAAGGATCATTCCACGGTTCAGATGCATATTATGCATCTCGCTTACGGTTACAATATGGCCCTTAAATTCTATAAACGTGATGATAATAGGCATTCAGTTATTCAGGCATGGTTTGAAAAGTTTTTTGCGAGAAATAAAGCGCCTGCCGATGTGTATTTTGGATTGGACCACGGGTGGTATTGGCCAAAAATTTTAAAAACTCAACTTGAAGGTAAGTCGAGTGTGAAGATGATCGATAAGCTGCTTCTGCAATTGGATGAAGATATTTTAGAAGATGGGTCGATACGAAATAGGACAACGCGAGGCAATAAAGCGTTATGGTATCATCATGACGGTATGAAAGAGATTATGATCACTCTTGAATTGGCACGCCGGCATGGATTTGAGATTCCGAAAAAACTCGACCTTAAAGTTGAAAAAGCAGGCGAGCTTTTTATAAAAGCGTTTCAAGATCATTCGTACTTAAATAAATGGGCAAAAATTGCACATAATTCAGTTTACACGCCAGATAAGCAAGAATTTAGCGATCACCTTAGTTTTCCGAATGGCAACGCTTGGCTCTACATCTACGCGTACCGCTATCCAGAGAGCTATGTTACAACTGAATTATTAGATCTTTTGAAGAGCGAAGTTAAAAAAGCACCCGCGGCAGTTGACGGTATGGTCGGCTTTGGGCTGGGCTGTATTTATGCTTCACTTTCTGATTTTCCAAATAAAAGTGACCCTCAAGACATAGAAAAAGATCCTTTAAGCTTTGAAATGGCAGAATTTCGCGTTTTGCCCAGAGAAGAAAACTATCAAGGGTTCCAGGTTAGGGTGAAAAATTTAAATCTTGGAAATCAGACAATCGAGGGTCTACGTTTTGAGATAATGCTCGATTTTAAGACTGGCAATTTTGAATCAGCGATACCTGAGCTTTTTAGAATACAAGTCTCAGCTAATAAGGTTTTATTAGATCCGGCTTCAAACGATGTAGATAAATGCAATAAAATCACGTTCAAAAAATCGAACGGTAAAATAGAAAAGCTTCGCCTAGTTGTTGGGGATGGCGCGCGACATAACAAATGCATATTTAGCTCTATGCTGCCTAAGCAACGTCTTGTTGTGGAAAGTTTGATTTCAGTTTTACCGGAGCTGATTGAGAAGGGGTTTGGTCTCAACGAAAAACAAAAAATTTTCCTTCAAGCTACTTTAGAAAATGCCTAAACTTAAATCATCGAATGATAATAGTTATTAGGCTTTACAGCTTACCCCTGTCACGCCTATCATATCTGTCATGTTTAGATGTGAAATATGAAAGATATGACTCGTGTGATAGCTACTGCGCCATGAGCCTACCTTCTTTTTTGACGACCAAACCGACCTCAATGAGCCGATCTATTGCTTTTGCGACTTGGCTCTGATCCTTGCCTGTCGTGTCCACGATGTGCTTTTGCATGCAGCGCGGGCTTTCCCTGATCAGTTCAAGCACGAGTTTCTGCGTTGCGCCGAGCTGCGCCTCACGAACGTCATCGCCCATATCAAAGCTATGACCATTCCAGTTTACATACTTTTCGCACTGTTCGACGTCTTTGCCGGTCACATACTGCTTGCAGTCTTTGGTGCCAGTCTGTTGCTCCATAACAAGGATCGTTTCTGCTGTGCCGGTTATTCCAATGCTGCCGATAACCTTCTCAAGCGGCGCGTTGGACACCTCTGACGTCTTTTTGCAGTGATGCACAACGACAATCGCTATTCCGAGCTTGTGCGCAAGTTTGCGCAGGCCGTCAAATTCTTCGACGGTCTGGTCATAATTTTTATTATTAGCGCTGGGCATCATAATGCTTTGCACCATATCGATGACTATGCAGTGGGCTTTTGTTCCCTTGGCGACCAGTTCAATGTGGGAAAGAGCCGCTGCACCGCGTGATAGCTTTTCTCCTGTCGACATGACGGCATGGTAAGTGAGGTGCTGAACGTAACCGCTGAATACGGCTTGAACACGATCTTTCAGGCGCCGCACATTATCTTCGGCAGCGAGGTAATGAACGGGAATGCCATCAGCGTCTATGTGCTTTGCCAAGTTCAATACAAACCATGATTTACCAACCTTGGGCAGCGCTGCCAAAAGCGTAAGGCCTACAGCTGGTATCAGGCCATCATAGAGAAAGCGCAGAGGCTCAAAATGCATTTCGAACAGCGCGCTCGCCGGTTTGATGCCAAACTTTTCCAAATAAGCTTGTTCCTGCGGCTTTTTATTGGCTAGGTCCACCTCGGCAAGCGAGATGAACGTTTCAATCGTATTGCCCTCAAGCTCTCGCCAGTCGGATAAGCCGCCTTTGTGGGCAGGGCAATTTTTAACGCTGTCTGATGCAAAAATACTCTCCATTTTGTTAAATCAAGCCTAGCCCCAGGTGACTGGGCCATTTTGCGCAGGCCCATGGACCCAGAGCCAAGCATGAGGGGCTATGGACATAAAACCACGCAGCTTGGTCCTGCCCAACGTGTAACCTAAATGGGGCAATTGATAGTGATTTGGTAGTTTGTGGTCTTTGTTATCTTACTACACCTTGGAGTTGCCAAGTTGGCCGGACAATCCAGATGATGCGGTTCTTCAGATTTACTCTGAACAGCTTAAGTAAAAAACCAGCGCACGGCACCGCTGGCACTCTGATCGCAAATAAATTTTTCTAGGCAGTGGCTGCAATCTTCAAAACCGCGCTTTCGACCAGATCTGCCAGTTCGGTGATATTGCTATCGTCCATAATAAAGGGGGGGGCAAGCAGGAGGTGATCGCCAAATTCTCCGTCTCTGGTGCCGCGCATTGGATAACAAATTAGGCCATTTTGAAACGCATCTGCCTTCAGTTGCGCCGCAATATTGCGTTTCGGATGAAAGGGTTTTTTCAGGCCTTTATCTTCCACGATTTCAAGACCAATAAACAAGCCGCGGCCTCTGATATCGCCAATAAAAGGGTGCTGCGCGAAACGCGCGCGTAAGTCTGAAAATAAAAGCTCAGAGCTTCGTTGCACATTGACCAGCAGGTGGCGGTCTAAAATCGCGTTCAGCACGGCCAAGCCAGCCGCGCAGGCCATAGGATGCGCGTTATACGTATGGCCATGTTGAAACAATTTTGAACCCTGTTCCAGAACCGCATAGATGTTCTTGTGGCACAACATTGCTCCGATTGGCTGATAACCGGCCCCAAGGCCCTTCGCTATGCATAATATATCTGGGGTAACCCCATCTGCTTCGCAAGCAAACAGGTGGCCCGTGCGCCCCATTCCACACATTACCTCGTCAAAAATCAGCAAAACACCATAGCGATCGCAGATTTCGCGTATAAGTTTGAAATACCCTTCAACGGCTGGCACAGCGCCCATGGTTGCCCCCACAACCGGTTCGGCTATGAAGGCCATCACTGTGTCAGGGCCTAGGCGCAAGATCTCATCTTCCAATTCTTGTGCGGTGCGCTGGGCATATTGTATAGGCGTTTCAGACGGCTGCTTTTCAGCATATTCATAACAGGGTGCAATATGCGAGGCCGGCGCTAAGATTGGTTCGAATTGCGCGCGCCGCCATTGATTGCCCCCAGCAGCCAATGCACCCAACGTATTGCCGTGATAACTTTGTCGTCTGGCTATTAAGTGGCGCCGCTGCGGCTGCCCATGTTCAACATGAAATTGCCGCGCCAGTTTGATCGCGGCTTCCACTGCCTCAGAGCCGCCCGAGACGAAATAGACTTTCTCAAGGCCGGCGGGAGCATGCGTGCTGAGCAGGCTGGAAAGTTGTTCTGCGGTTGCACTGGTGAAAAACCCCGTATGCGCGAAGGCCAATGTTTCTGCTTGTGTTTTTAGCGCGTCAATAATTTCAGGATCGCCATGCCCAAGGCAGGATACCGCCGCGCCGCCAGATCCATCAAAATATTTTTTTCCGTGTTCATCATATAAATAACAGCCCTGCCCAGCAACAGCAATGGGAGGCGGACTGGCGATATTTCGCGGAAAGACATTACTCATATCGGCTCCAAGCGCACAGATGGGGTGAGATAAGCGTGTCATGCGACGCTCTTTCTCGAACAGATGCAAATTAATTGGGGCCAGAAAAGGCTAGAATAACATAAGAGGTCAAGACTTATATAAAATACCAAAAGTTATTTATTAAAGGGGTGACGAATTTGTTTTGTATCCGTCAATTTGTTTGCTCTTAGATATACAGGATAGGCAGATAACTCATCGCATCGCATCGCTCCGCGCTTTGAGGCGTAATTTTTTCGTAGCGGGCGCGTCCGAGCCGGTTGAGGGTCACCTATAGACCATTCTCATTTTCATATGTTGTGAATAAGATCCCAAAGGTCCACCGCCAAGCGATAGATTGCCGAGCACCTCGCATGTCGGCGAATTGGGTAGTGCGTTGGCAGTTGGAATTATCTTAAGGCATCAAGGTACTGCGCGGCGTTGGCGATTGTCTGATGCTGGTAGAGCCGCTCGGAGGCTGATGTTAAAGCTGGCGTCTGTTATCGCGCTTACCAACCAAATGGCGATTTGAGTATTGCCGCTGACTGTGAAGAGATCGTCTTCAATCGCCAAACCCCGTTAAAGCGTTTCACCGCAAATATCTAGCCGCCGGTGGATTGTGTTGCATGCCGACGGCATATTTTGCGCAGTAGGAACAGAGAGCCAGTTGATATCAGAGGGTGATCGGGGTTGAGCTTTTCAGATCCAACATAAGCGGTTTTTATGTTTTAGCTTATCCAGCTATGTATATCATCATTCGAATATTATCACGGGCCTCGCTCGGGGCGATGCTCGGATTAGCAACCAGATGGGCACTGCTAAATCCGTCGACCTTACGCGAAATCATGGCGCCGCGTTCATTTTAGGGTGCGCAAAATAATCAAGCTATAAAACCGAGGTGGTAACCTTAAGGCCACCTTCTTTTAAGCGTTTGTTTGCAAGGGTAAAATTTAAATTGGAGCGGACAATGAGATCGGCCCTCTGTGAAATTAGGGGCCCTTTTTGGTTAAGAATGCATAATAACCGAGTTACAGAACAGTGCGCCAATACACTCTAAGTCATTTATTTTATTGATTTAAAGAAGATTGGAGCGGGCGATGAGATTCGAACTCACGACATTTACCTTGGCAAGGTAACGCTCTACCCCTGAGCTACGCCCGCATCCTGTGGGTAGGCGCGTGATATAAACAACTTGATCCGCCCGCAAGGGGTAAAATGCACTCTGTCGTGATTTTTTCTTCCAGATACGGGGCAAGCCGAGATGTCCGACCGCCCACTTGTAAACTGGATGTTTTGGCGTGCGGCCAGGGCCACGGGTCTAAGACGCCTCATCCGGTTGAAATTCTATCAGTAAATCTTTGGCATCGATTTGCCCGCCAGCCTGCACATGTACTGCGCTAATCACGGCGTCACGTTCGGCATGTATGCCTGTTTCCATTTTCATCGCTTCCAAAGTCAAAAGCAGATCACCGGTTTTGACGTGTTGCCCTGTGCTGACCGCCAGCGAAGCTACGACGCCCGGCATTGGGGCTCCAATATGGTTTGCGTTGCCTTGCTCTGCTTTTGGACGAGACATCGCTTGTGATGTGATCAAGCGATTGGGAACGCGGATCACACGCGGCTGGCCATTCAATTCAAAGAAAACCTTTACTTCGCCTTTTTCATCGGTTTCTCCGATGGCCTGTAATCGAATTTCTAGAATTTTTCCGGGATCAATTTCCGCTGTTATTTCTTCGCCAGGTTGCATGCCATAGAAGAATGTATTGGTGGGCAAAGCGCGCACGGGGCCGTAGGTTTTATGGCGCGCCATATAATCAAGGAACACTTTTGGGTACATCAAATACCCATTTAAATCTTCGTTATCAACCTCGCGCCCGTCCAGCGCCGCGCTCAGTGCAAGGCGTTCTGCGACCAGATCCACGGGGGGCAAAACGGCCCCGGGGCGCGTGGTCATCGGGGCCTCGCCTTTTAACACTTTGTTAACAAGCGCTTCTGGAAAACCACCCGGAGGCTGGCCTAAATTGCCGCGTAGCATGTCGACAACGCTGTCTGGAAAGGCCAGATCAAGATTGGGATCTTCCACATTACTACGGGTTAAGCCTTGGCTTACCATCATCAAGGCCATATCGCCCACGACTTTAGATGACGGGGTGACTTTAACAATATCTCCGAACATTTGGTTCACATCGGCATATGTGTTGGCCACGGCGGGCCATTTTTCTTCAAGCCCGAGCGAACGTGCCTGCGCTTTCAAATTGGTAAATTGCCCTCCGGGCATTTCATGCAGATATACCTCGGATGCAGGTGCTGCCAGCCCGCTTTCAAACGCTGTATATTGGGCACGCACATGGTCCCAATAATCACTTAACGAGCGGATCGCATCGATATCTAAATGAGTGTCCCGTTCGGTATGGCGCAGTGCTTCGACAATTGATCCAAGGCAGGGTTGCGATGTGCCCCCAGAAAACGCATCCATCGCCGCGTCAACCGCGTCAACACCGGCCTCTGCCGCAGCTAATAAAGTGGCACCTGCCAAACCTGATGTATCATGCGTGTGGAAATGAATGGGCAAGCCAACTTCGGTTTTTAAAGCGGTGATCAGCTGGCGTGCAGCTGCCGGTTTGAGCAATCCGGCCATATCTTTCAGGCCCAGTATATGAGCGCCCGCATCGCGCAGCTCTTTGCCCATGGCAACGTAATACTTTATGTCATATTTTGCTCTGTCCGGATTCAAAATATCACCCGTGTAACAAATGCTTGCTTCGCATATTTTTCCAGAGTCTATCACGCCATCCATCGCAACGCGCATATTTTCAACCCAGTTCAGACTGTCAAAAATACGAAAAACATCAATGCCATTGGCAGCTTCCGTGATGAAGCTTTGCACCACATTATCGGGATAATTCGTATAGCCCACACCGTTGCTGGCCCGCAGCAACATTTGGGTCATCAGGTTTGGCATCGCGGCCCGGAGGTCGCGCAACCTTTGCCAAGGGCATTCTTGTAAAAACCGATAGGCGACATCGAATGTGGCGCCCCCCCAGCATTCGACGCTCAACAAATTAGGCAGCGTGCTGGCATAGGCCGGGGCGGCTTTGATCATATCGATCGAACGCATTCTGGTCGCCAGAAGCGATTGATGCCCATCGCGCATCGTTGTGTCAGTTAGCAGCAAAGCTTTTTGATCCAACATCCAATCCGCAACGGCTTTGGGACCTTTTTCTTCCAGCAGGTTGCGGGTTCCGGGCTGCGCAATACCCTCAGTTTTAGGAGGCTTTGGCGGCTTTATGTCGGCTGCAGGGCGCGGTCTGTCGGTTGTTTCGGGATGCCCGTTGACGCTGATATCGGCGATGTAAGTGAGCACGCGCGTGCCTCTGTCACGACGGCTTTTAAAATCGAACAGGTCTGTCGTGTCATCGATAAATTTTGTGGTATATTCATTGCTCAAAAATATTGGGTGTTTGAGCAGGTTTTCGACAAAGGCAATATTTGTGCTGACACCACGAATTCTAAATTCGCGCAGCGCTCTATCCATACGCGCAATCGCCTTTTGGGGCGTGGGTGCCCAGGCTGTGACTTTCACCAAAAGCGAGTCATAATAGCGCGTGATGACGCCGCCCGCATAGGCGGTGCCGCCGTCAAGGCGAATGCCCATGCCGGTGGCGCTGCGAAAGGCGGTTAAACGCCCATAATCGGGAATAAAGTTATTTTGTGGGTCTTCAGTGGTGATCCGTGTCTGAAGCGCGTGACCGTTCAATCTAATCTCAGTTTGCGATGGCTTTCCCGTCGCCTCGGCCAGCGTTTTGCCTTCGGCAATCAAAATTTGTGCTTGAACGATATCAATACCGGTGACCTCTTCGGTTACAGTATGCTCAACCTGTACCCGGGGGTTTACCTCGATAAAGTAAAACTTACCGCTGTCCATATCCATCAAAAATTCAACTGTACCTGCGCATTCATAATTCACATGCGCGCAAATGCGCCGCCCCAATTCGCAGAGCTCTGCGCGCTGGGCCTCGTTTAGATAGGGGGCTGGTGCCCGCTCAACGACTTTTTGGTTGCGTCGCTGGACAGAGCAATCACGCTCCCAGAGGTGATAGATCGCACCCTGTTTATCGCCCAGAATTTGCACCTCAACATGCCGGGCGCGTAGAATCATCTTCTCTAAATAGCCCTCACCATTGCCAAAGGCGGCTTCTGCTTCGCGGCGCCCCTCTAGCACTTTTTCTTCCAGCTCGCCTGGATGGGTGATGGGGCGCATGCCACGCCCGCCGCCGCCCCAAGAGGCTTTTAACATCAATGGATAGCCAACATCTTCAGCTTGCCGCGCGATATCGGCAACATCATCCCCAAGCACTTCGGTTGCGGGAATAACCGGGACACCAGCTTCAACCGCCACGCGGCGCGCCGATGCTTTATCGCCAAGCGCGCGCATGGTTTCCGCGCGAGGGCCGATAAAAGCAATATCATTCTTCACGCAAGCATCAACGAAATCAGGGTTTTCAGACAGCAACCCGTATCCTGGATGGATGGCATCTGCGCCCGATGCCAGCGCAACCCGGATAATTTCATCAATTGATAGATAGGCGGCAACGGGACCTAAGCCTTCCCCAATGCGGTAAGCTTCATCGGCCTTAAAGCGGTGCAGGCCCAGTTTATCTTCCTCGGCAAAAACGGCGACTGTTTTCTTTCCCATTTCATTCGCAGCGCGCATGATGCGGATGGCAATTTCGCCGCGGTTTGCAATAAGAATTTTTTTGAAATCAGTCATTTGATCGTCCTTGGTTGAAGTCTACGCGTGAAAATCTGAAACGATGGGGGTATCCTACGTCATGCTGCGCTGCAGAATTACTACTGTCGGCTTTCATTGTCAAAATTTATGTAAGGCGTGGTGTGTATCGGTGTTCCGCCGCCGTTTAAAGCTTGCGCCGCGCCAAAGCTTAACCAGGCTGTTTTGCGATTATTTTGCCGGCGCAGTCTTTTAGATTTTCGAGCCCCAATTGGCCCATATTGGCGATAAGATCTTTGCGTAAAATATCTGTTAAATGTGCCGGACCCAGCGGCCCTAGCGCGCCCAAAGCATAATGCCATGCTTTCCCAAGCATCACAAAATCTGCACCCAGCGCAAGCGCGCGCAGGATATCCAAACCGCTTTCAATACCGCTGTCAAAAATCAGCGGAAGTGTTGTGGCACGGCGAATACTGGGTAGCATGCTGATACTTTCGGGCGCGCCGTCAAATTGCCGGCCGGCATGGTTTGACACCCATAACGCGTCGACCCCAATGCGTTCCAACCGCTTGGTATCATCGGGGTTCAAAATACCTTTGACAATCAACGAGCCCTGCCAATTTTCTCGAAGCCAGCGTAGATAGGCCTCATCGGGCGAGGCCCGCAGCAAATAGCCGATATGGGCGGTGGGGGGCATGCCAGGTTTAACCTTTGCATATTTGTTCAAAAACGGCATGGCGGGCCGCCCAAAGGCGGCCGTTGCGAGCGCCCAATGTGGTTTTTGAGCGATTTGGGCCAGAAGGCGCGGCGTAAGCCTTGGAGGCTGAGTGATGCCGCTTCGTGTTTGGCGTTCGCGCCGGCTGGCTACGGGCAGATCAACCGTTAAGACTAAAGTATCAAAGCCCGCATTTTTAACGCGGCTCAGCATATCTGTGCGGATCTCAGGGTCGCGCGGCGGGTAAAGCTGAAACCAGCCATTTCCGTTTGCCACAGGACCAATGGTTTCCGGCGTTTGGCACGCAACCGTTGACAGGGTATAGGGTAGATTGTTGTCCTTAGCATTGCGCGCCAGCAGCGTTTCGGCATTGGGCCAGATCAGTCCCGACAGTCCCACTGGTGCAACGCCAAAAGGCAGATCGAAGGTTTTTCCTAAAAAATTGCAATTAAGATCAACCGCGAGCGGCCCATGTAAAACCGATGGCATCATGCGCACCTGATCAAAGGCGATGCGATTATTGACAAGAGTGCTTTCTGTTCCGGTGGCGCTATCAAGATACTCCCAGACAAAATGCGGTAATTTGCGCTTTGCGGCCAGTTTCAGGTCGAAGATGCCGGGATATCGTGTGTCTAAATCCATATCCGTATATGGCGAAACCAAGATGTTCTTGTCTAGAGCCGCGACGGCAATTGGATGAATAAACTTCGTTCTTTTTGGCTTTTTGATCTTTTTGCATAGACATCTGATCGAAAGAAAATAATAGAACATTTGCTGAACATTCTCTTTTCAATCAGCTTTATTGGCGCTACTTTGCCGCCATGAGCAGCTATGATAACACCCATAAACCCGCAGAGCTTTCTCTTTCTGCACAAGCGATCGCGGCGCGGCCAAGCCCTTATCTTGATCAACTGAATCCGGCGCAGCGCGCTGCTGTTGAAGCGCTTGACGGGCCGGTTTTGATGTTGGCGGGGGCAGGGACGGGAAAAACCAAAGCCTTAACCTGCCGGATTGCGCATTTGTTAACGACGGGGCGGGCGCGTCCTCATGAGATATTGTCGGTAACATTTACCAATAAAGCCGCCCGCGAGATGAAAAACCGCGTTGCAGAATTGCTAGGGCAATCTGTTGAAGGGATGCCTTGGATGGGTACGTTTCATTCGATTTGCGTCAAGCTTCTGCGGCGCCATGCAGAATTGGTTGGGCTGAAAAGCAGCTTCACGATTTTGGATACGGATGATCAGATACGGCTATTAAAGCAATTGCTCGTGGCCTCTGATGTGGATGATAAGCGGTGGCCGGCGCGGCAATTGGCTGGCATTATCGATCAGTGGAAAAACCGAGCTTGGGGGCCTGAAAATGTACCCGCGGCTGAAGCGGGTGCTTTCAATCACCGCGCCACCGAATTCTATGCGGCCTATCAAGAGCGCCTCAAGGCATTAAATGCGGTGGATTTTGGCGATCTGTTACTGCATGTCGTTAAGATTTTTCAAACGCAGCCGGATGTTCTTCAGCAATATCAGCAGTGGTTCAAATACATCCTGGTGGACGAATATCAAGATACCAATGTTGCGCAGTATTTGTGGCTTAGATTATTGGCTGGTGGTCACAAAAATATCTGCTGTGTTGGTGATGATGATCAGTCAATCTATGGCTGGCGGGGCGCCGAAGTGGGCAATATTTTGAAATTTGAAAAGGATTTTGCGGGAGCGAAAACAGTAAGGTTGGAGCAAAATTACAGATCAACGCCGCATATTCTTGCCGCCGCAAGCGCCGTTATTTCAGGCAATACAGGGCGGTTGGGCAAAGAGCTTTGGACCGATCTTGACGAAGGTGAAAAGCTGCGTTTGATCGGGCATTGGGATGCCGAAGAAGAGGCCCGCTGGATTGGCGATGAGATCGAAGCGCTTCAACAAGGCAGCCGTGGTCTTGATAAGTTTAGTCCAGATCAAATGGCGATTTTGGTCCGGGCCAGCCATCAAATGCGCGCCTTTGAAGATCGGTTTTTGACCATTGGTTTACCCTATCGCGTGATTGGGGGGCCACGGTTTTACGAGCGGATGGAAATTCGCGATGCGATGGCTTACTTTCGACTGGTTTGTAGCCCCAGTGATGATTTAGCCTTTGAACGGATCGTGAATACGCCCAAACGCGGGCTGGGAGATAAAGCCCAGCAGAAAATTCAATCTATGGCGCGCCAAGAAGGCATTGCCTTAACGGAAGGGGCGAGGCTGCTTTTGGAGGCCAAAGGCCTGTCGGGCAAAGGGGCGCTTGAGCTGGGCCGTTTGGTCGATGGGCTGGGGCGGTGGCGCAAAACGATGCAAGATCAATCAATATCCCATCAAGAATTGGCTGAGGTGATATTGGATGAATCGGGCTATACCGAGATGTGGCAGAATGACAAAACACCCGAAGCGGCGGGGCGGTTGGAAAACTTGAAAGAATTGGTAAAAGCGCTCGATCAATTTGAGAATTTACAAGGGTTTTTAGAGCATGTGTCGCTGGTGATGGATAATGAGCGCGATGAGGCTGGTGAGAAAGTCAGCATTATGACGCTGCATGCCGCCAAAGGGCTCGAGTTTCCAGCCGTTTTCCTACCAGGGTGGGAAGATGGTTTATTCCCCTCGCAGCGCAGTATGGAGGAAACTGGTCAGCGTGGTTTGGAAGAAGAGCGCCGTCTTGCCTATGTGGGGATTACGCGCGCAGAGCGTCTGTGTACGATTTGTTTTGCGGGCAACCGGCGCATTTTTGGACAATGGCAATCTTCAATGCCTTCTCGGTTTATTGATGAGCTGCCTGCTGATCACGTCGATGTTCTGACCCCCCCGGGTCTTTATGGCAGTGCCTATGGAATGCAGAGTGAGGCGTCAAATTTGGCTGTTGATATGGGAAATATCGGCGGGGGCTACGCCTCACCGGGGTGGAAGCGCTTGCAATCCCAAAGCGCTGAGCGCCCGATAAGCCAACCGCGCGAAAGCGCGCATATGACGATTGATGCGGTTGCGGTTTCAAGTTTTACAATCGGTGTGCGGGTGTTTCATCAAAAGTTTGGCTATGGTTGCGTGTCTGAGATTGAAGGCGATAAATTGACAATCGCCTTTGAAAAGGCCGGGATTAAAAAAGTGGTCTCGCGTTTTGTGGTATTGGCGGATGACGTGCCATTTTAATGTGATGTATCTGGAAGCGGCGTTTTAAAAGGGTTTTTGAGATGAATAACTATGATTTAAATGGCCGTTTGGCGGTGATCACTGGCGGCGCGCAGGGCATCGGATTTGCTGTTGCGCAACGCTTCATCGCCAGCGGCGCGGGAGTGATGATTTGGGATCAAGATGATGCGCAGGGGCAGGCCGCAGTCGCACGATTGGGGCAGGGTGCCGCCGCGATGCCTGTGGATGTGGCTGATGCGAATGCGGTGAAAGACGCAGCGGAAAAAACCAAAGCTGACTATGGGTCTATTTCAATTTTGATCACATGCGCTGGTGTTGCGGGATCAAACGCAAAGCTTGTGGCTTATGACCCAGATGAATGGAAATCGATTATCGACATTAATCTCAACGGCACCTTCAATTGTTGCCGCGCGGTGGTGCCATCCATGATGGAGCAAGGCTATGGGCGCATTGTAACCGTTGCCTCGGTGGCGGGAAAAGAAGGAAACCCAAATGCTGCGGCCTATTCTGCCTCTAAAGCTGGGGTGATCGCCTTAACCAAATCCTTGGGCAAAGAACATGCTGATATGGATATTGCGGTGAATTGTGTGACCCCGGCAGCGGCGAAAACCCGAATTTTCGATCAAATGAGCCAGAAACATATCGACTATATGTTGTCTAAGATTCCCCGTGGGCGCTTTTTGCAGGTTGAAGAAGCCGCCCAAATGATCACTTGGCTGAGCACTTCGGAAAATTCATTCACCACGGGATCTGTCTTTGACCTAAGCGGCGGTCGCGCAACTTATTAGATCGGACTTTTCAAGGCGCTTGTGTTTGATTTCCTCTGCGCATGCCGCGCAAATGTGGTCTTTCTTTTGCGTTAAAAGCTTATAAAATCTCGTGTAAACATTTTATAGGCTGGGGTTGCGGCCGCTTTGCCTGTTAGAGGAGTTTGATATGTCCGAGGCGAAGATAGTCTGAAAAATAGCAGTTATTTCATGAAAGATATTGTGGGTTTCACCAGAATGATGGCCCATAGCGAAGCTATAACGCTGCCTACGTTTAGATCTTGCCGTGAAATTATGGACAATCTGTTTCAAGAACATGGAGGGCGGATATTCAATACGAGTGGTGATCCTGTGCTGGTCGAGTTTCAACCAGTTCAACAGGTTTAGGGATGAGCGCAATATGCAGGTGATTGAGCTGTGCGATGAAGCAATTGAAAAAGATCCAGAATTGTTTGATGCCTATGTTTAAATGCGTAAATGCCTTTTTCTGTGCGCTTAGAAGCCGAGTATAAATCACGCCGAAACGTGATGGAGGCAAGCTTTCATGAACTGTCTGAGCTTGCTTGTCGGCTTGATCCTAAAGCCCAGATGCGGCTTCAAATCATAGAAATTCCTTCAATATGAAAAGAGGTTACGATCAGCGGATGAAATATGCCAAAGAAGCCTTGGAGCTCAACCCCAGCCATCCAAGATCAAACTCTCAATATGGCGGCGATTTGTAACGAGGGGCGCTTTGCCGAGGCGGAAAGGTTTTTTCTAAGGGCCATCGAGTTGGATCCTGTTCAACGCAAATCTTATGAAGGCTTTTTCGGTTTCTCTATATGGCAATGAACCAGTCGGAGCAGGCGCTGAAATTGTTATACACGCTTTATGACAGGTCGCAGCATAGCCGCTATGATGGGTTTAGGGCTGCGATTAACGTGCATTTGAATAACAAAGATGCGGCAAAAGCAGATTTGAAAACGTATAAAGCGGCGCGGCCCGAATTAAAGATGCTTTAGGATGATGAAGAAGTTGCCCCTGCCATCATCAAAGATTACTTGCTGGCTGAGCTGAAAGAGATTTGGGATCTGGTTTGATAGAAAACTTTGAAGAACCTTACCGAAATCAAGCCTTAATAAAAGATAGAGAGGCCGCCGTTCAGAGCATGTGATATTCCATCGGGAATTGATCTAACATTTCATAGTCCTAGTTTATAAACAGCGCTATAGAGCAGGTTTTTTATGTTAATATTTGCCATAAATGGTTCTCAACTTTGTCAAACAAAAGATTAAGGTCCTTTCTACAAAAGGCCAGGCCTGTGTTTTTAAATCAATTTAAAATTTTCTTCAGCATGCTAAGCCCATCTGATCAATCAAAATCTATCTACCAAAAATTTTAAGAAATTCTATGGCAAGAGCGGCGTATGATAAGTGTTTTCGCACTCTTCTCGGTGCTGATTATCAATCGCTAAAACTTACAATTTTACTCAGCTGCGTGAAAACTTTCACCAAAGGCTCAACTTAGATGGGCGGCGCCAATGAGGGTTGGCTTTATCGCGCATTGGTTTTGTCGTTTTGCAGCTGAGTGATTGATTTTATTTGTGTAGCTTGCCTTTGAGCAAGTGAGCTAAGTTGCTTTTACCACAGACCAAACGGTCCGTTGCCTTCTTCGCGCCGCACGCGTTCTTGAAACGCATCCGTTGCATTCGCTCGAAACATTGCTTGTAGATAGTATCGTTCTGCATTTGCCCCGTCGATTGTCAATCCGCCGATTGGTCGCCAGTCTGCATTGATTAAATCATTGATCGAGTTTTGTAGATCTTCAAGGCTGGTTTTGCGTATGATCTGATATTGCATCGGCCAATCCCCAAGCGTTTTTTCAGGTTCAAGATTATCCAATTATACCAAGTAAGCCAAAAGGTTTCTTTGCTATTGGCGTTTCCTCACGCTCGTTTGATAGGTTGATCATTGTGAAATAAAACAGGCGCGGGGGATTTGAAAATCGCCCGCGCCATAAAATATTGGGCATCAAACTGAAGCCTGCTTTAGTCGCTTTCCCAACGCGTCAATTCAAATTGCCCGCGATCGGCTTATACATTCCTTCGATATGTTTACGTCGCAATTAAAACCACGTCGCATGCATATTCAGGTCTCTGTCTGAATTATAGCTTGCTGCTTGAAGGCTCAGGGGTAACCATTACGGATTCTGGTGCTGCTGTGTCACAGCCTGCAAGAAAAACGGTTCCGATGAGCGCGAATGTGATAACAAAAATCTTTTTCATTAGGTTTCTCCTTATGCCCCTATAAGAGCGATCACCGCGCGTTATTCAAGGGAAAACTGATGTCATACAGGTAATTTTCGCGTGAGTATTATGTTACGCATAGCACGTGGGGGACGTCACCTTTGAAACCGATCTGACTGTTTTGATGATTGCCGTATAAAAGTGACACTTAAGCGCTGGTTCGAAACGTCACGGCAACGTTTTTGGTGTATTCTCAGTTTTACTAAAAAATGTTTGAAGGCGCCGCGTCGAAAGCATGCCAATGATCATTGCGCTTGCAAATACCACGCCGCTGCTTCCACCAAAGCTTAAGGATGCGATTGCCGGGCCTGGGCATAGGCCTGCCAACCCCCATCCGATCCCGAAAAACACCG
Source organism: Alphaproteobacteria bacterium US3C007 (assembly GCA_034423775.1). Classification (NCBI taxonomy): domain Bacteria; kingdom Pseudomonadati; phylum Pseudomonadota; class Alphaproteobacteria; order Rhodobacterales; family Roseobacteraceae; genus Thalassovivens; species Thalassovivens spotae. The sequence goes on along the minus strand of CP139918.1, from coordinate 3,428,753 downwards.
AGCCAATAATAAGGTCGCGATTTATTCCGGCCGTGTTCGCAGCTGGAAATTTATCCGCCGTCAGGGGCGTGCGCACCCGCGTGGCCTTCCAGGCGATCACCATTGGTAGCATTGCTCCGCCCATTACAAAAGCTAAGGTGGGGTCCCATTCGCCGAATATGTCCAACCAGCCCTGCACCTTTTTGGTATCCGTCATGCCCGATATGATCAAGCCAAGGCCGAACAAAGCGCCTGACACTAAACTAATCAATATGCGCATCAAATGGCTCCTAACAAATGTTTAAACACAACCACGCTTACCGCCCCGGCTAAAATATACGCCATCGTTGCAGCTATACCCCGCAGGGAAAACCTTGAAATGCCGCAGACGCCATGGCCTGATGTGCAACCATTTGCCAGCCTTGTTCCAAAACCCACTGCCAAACCCGCAATCGCCACGACGATTACATTTTCGCTAGCATGTGTCGGACCTATGTTTAACGGTCGCACGAACAGCATTGGAGCAATGAATAACGCAGAAACGAACGCTAGGTTTTCAATCCAAATTCGCCGATCTGTGGTTTTGAACATGCCAAAAACCAATCCGCTTGCGCCCATAACTCGGCCATTTCCTAATAAAAGAAAAGCGCCAGCGCAGCCAATCAAAACACCGCCTACCAATCCATAAATCCAATCTATTGGCATATCTAGCTCTCCGACTGCGCGCGTTTGGTTTTACGTTATTTTTCTAAATTTAAAGTTTATTGATGGGCAGTTTTAAAAACACATCCCCATGCTCATCAGGCGGTGGCATATTGCCTGCCCGCATATTGATTTGCAATGAGGGCACTATCAATTTTGGCATCGCAAGTTTTGCATCTCGTTCGTCTCGAAGCTTTACAAACGCTTCAGCTTTGACATCGCCCCCAATGTGAATATTCTTTTTACGCTGTTCACCAACGGTGGTTTCCCAACTATATTCATCTCTGCCCGGCGCTTTGTAATCATGGCCTACAAAAATTTTTGTTTCATCGGGCAGCGCGAGTATCTTTTGAATCGATTCATATAGGGTTTGCGAGGACCCGCCCGGAAAATCGCAGCGTGCGGTGCCAAAATCGGGCATGAACAACGTATCTCCAACGAAAGCGGCGTCTTCGATGACATAGGTGAGGCAGGCCGGGGTATGCCCTGGTGTATGTAAAACATCAACGCGCATTTGACCAATGTGAAAAACATCCCCGTGATCGAATAATTGATCAAATTGGCTACCGTCGCGCTGAAACTCTGTGCCCTCGTTGAATACTTTTCCAAATGTATCTTGAACAAGGGTGATGTTGTTTCCGATCCCAATTCTGCCACCTAGTTGGTCTTGGATATATGGGGCCGCGGAGAGGTGATCGGCATGCACATGGCTTTCAAGCAGCCATTGAATATCCAAAGCCTGTTCCTTGACATAAGCGATGATTTTATCTGCTGAGCTGGTCTGAGTGGTTCCAGAGGCATGATCAAAATCAAGCACGCTGTCGATGATGGCAGCCGCATGTCCGTTCGGGTCGCGCACGAGATAAGAAATTGTGTTGGTTTGCGGATCAAAAAAAGCTTTTACTTTCGGTCCCATTCGGCGCTCCTAAAAACAATTGGAGGCAGAATAACAATATCCCTCTTATTGACAAGTATATCGAATAGATTGTTTTTAAGCGTTTGATCGGTGGAATTTTGTTTTTTTAACTGCGCAAACCAAAGGCTTTTGTTCTGCGCCTCTTATTTTGTGCTCCGGGCAACTTACCCAACCGCTATACCAATTGCGACTGTCATCAATCCCACGGCCGATAAAAACAAAGATCCTAAATTTATGGGCATAACGGCGGCTAATTCAGCGCGCATCTCCTCATCCGAGAGCGATCGTTTCTTTGCCTTTACAACTTTCGCGATGCAGAGCATCAAACCAATAATGCCAAGCAAAGACAGGGCGGCCCCAGTTAAAACTATTCCCGACATGACGGCATTCCTAGCTATCCAGATTGAGCCCGCCTTATAGGTTTTCTTTATGCCAAGCAACCAAAAGGCGTCTCTTGCGCAGCCAAAGCAAGCTGGTTTAAGGAGGGCAGGAATTCCAAGGAGATTGAAATGCAAGATACGCCCGAAGACACCCACCGTGTGGCTGCCGCAGAGCTTCGTCAGTTTATTGAAAGATATGAACGTTTGGAGGCTGAAAAAAAAGATATTGCGGATCAACAGAAAGAGGTGATGGCAGAAGCCAAAGGGCGGGGCTACGACACGCGCGTGATGCGTAAATTGATCGTTTTGCGCAAGCGCGATCAAAACGAGATTGCCGAAGAAGAAGCCATCTTAGATCTGTATAAGGAAGTTCTGGGGATGTAGTGCTTGGGGCAAGTTGACCAAGGTAAATTCTGCCTAAGGCATTGATTATGAGCGCTCTATAGCCTCTATTGGCCCGCGCAAGCGTGACTTTGGCTTTGCAAGTTGTTGCACCAGTTGTGCAAAGGGCGCGCATCGGGCAAGTATAAGCTGAGCATTACGCAGAAAAACCGGCAAAGGACCACAATGTGACAAGCCGTGCCATTCATAAGACGTTGGGGGCAGCCTTTCCCCAAGCGGTCAATATATGGTCGCTCGCGGCCCTGCTGATTGCAGCGGGCGTTTTATTGCCGATTATTGCGATTTTGGTTTTGGCGTTTTTCCCCTCAGATGATATTTGGAGCCATTTACTGGCAACCACCTTGCCTCGCTATCTTTCAACCACGCTCGCGCTTATGGTATGCGTGGGTTTTGGTGCTGCGTGCATAGGCGCTGGCACCGCGTGGTTGATCACGCGGTATCGGTTTTGGGGCGTGCGCTCTTTTGAATGGTTACTGCTTATGCCATTGGCGATACCCGCTTATGTGGGGGCCTATGCGTTGGTTGATTTGCTCGAATATGCGGGCCCTGTCCAGAGCGCGCTGAGGGGGGTGATGGGATGGACAAACGCGCAAGATTATTGGTTTTTTGAAATTAGGTCATTCGGCGCGGCTAGTTTTGTACTGACAATGGCGCTGTATCCTTATGTTTATTTACTCAGTCGGGCAGCATTTCGTGAACAATCTGGGGCCGTCGAAGAGGTGGCTCAATCGCTTGGGTCGCATGCATTTTTGCGGTTTTGGAAAATTGGTTTGCCTTTGGCGCGCCCGGCAATCGCTGCTGGAACGGCGATTGTGATGATGGAAACGATCAATGATTTTGGCGCGGTTGATTATTTTGCGGTTCAAACCCTAACAACTGGAATTTTCAGCGTTTGGCTGGAAGGCAGCAACGCAGGCGGGGCGGCGCAATTGGCGACTTTGGGATTGTGTTTGATTATCGTTTTGGTTCTGCTTGAAAAAAATGGGCGCCACAAAATGCGGTTTTTCAGTTTATCCACTCATCACAGGCCAATTTTAAGGCAAAAATTGCGTGGTCGCCACGCTGTTTTCGCTTCGGTATTTTGCTTTTTGCCAGTTTTATTCGGATTTATAATTCCTGCTTTGGTTCTGGCGCTGCACGCGGTGCGCAAGCTTGATTACTGGAAAGATGCGGATCTATACGCGGCGTTGTGGAACACGGTGTTTGTCGGCGCGATTGCAGCCTTTTTCACAGTGGCTGCTGGACTCGTCATGGTATATGGCGTCCGTCTTAGCCAACAAAAATTGCCGCGTCTTTTATTGCCCCTCACCACGATCGGTTACGCTGCCCCTGGTGCGGTCTTGGCTGTTGGCATTTTAATTCCTTTGGCGGCTTTTGATAACGCCTTGGCCGATTTTATTCTGGCCTTCACAGGGCGCGAGATCGGGTTGATTTTAACGGGCACGTCTTTTGCGGTCATTTTGGCGTATTTTGTGCGCTTTTTTGCGATTGCCCAAGGCGCCGCGGATACCGCGATGGAGCGCGTCTCTCCCAATTTATCGCAGGCGGCCCGCTCTTTAGGCCGCTCAAAGCGTGAAATATTGGTGCAGATTTTTTTACCCTTGATTAAAGGCAGCTTGGGGTCGGCCTTGGTGCTGGTTTTTGTCGATTGCGTGAAAGAGCTGCCTGCAACGATGCTTTTAAGGCCGTTCAATTTCAGCACGCTCGCCACTCGTACGCATGATCAGGCGAGTTTGGAAAATTTACCTCAGGCTGCGCCGGCGGCCTTATTGATAATATTGGTCGGCTTGCTCGCTGTCGGGCTCTTGGCACGCGCCAGCCGATAAATTTTGCAGCACAGGGTTGTTTCAGTCTCTTTTTATTACAGGAACTCAATCAGCTTCCAGTCGAACCCGTTACGACGCGAAAGAAGCGCTCTATGATTTTTTCCTATTAAGAGTGCTACCTATCCGGATATGAGGTTTTTTTCCAAAGAAAAACGACACGCAATATTCCGCGGGCATTTACAACTGTTTCGATCACGACCATCACATCGACTGGTCGTGCAAGGACCGCCTTCAGAGTTTAAAAGGCCGCATCTGGCTTCATTTTAGAACATTTTCGGTAAAATTTGCCCAAAAAAGGGCATTTACAATGAACGTGATGCGCTGTCTGCACAGCATGTTCATATTTTTGTGTGAGTGCCATAGACGCAGACGAAAAACGATTTGGTACAGCTGGTTAAAAGCTGATCATTCCAGAACCCTTCCAATAGAAGACAGAGGTCAACGGCCGTAGATGAAGAGGCTAGACAAGGATGAAAAGTGTCTTCCGCGGCAGTGCTTACATTTTTAGAGGGGTGAACTGAAAAATCAAGCCTGCAACGCCCAACCTGGTTGTGAAAAGGCAGTCGGAGATATTGGAACGCTTATGCAATCTCAGGGTCACGTGTTTCAGTAACCAAACGAAAAGCGTTATTCGCTCTATTTGCCACTTGCGAGATTACAATTCCTACGGTTAGAAAGCTGATTGCGTTAAATAGGCGAGGCAAGCTTTGATCATTTGATCGCCTTTTCAGATCAGTCATCTCAAATTCTTTTGTCTTTAATATCGCAGAACCGGCTCGTAAATAGAGCAATAGAGGTTATGTTGACGTTGCCACTTTGGCATAATCAAAGCAGAAAAGGCGATGGGTAGAAGGCAATTATCAATGTGTAAGGGTGGCCTGTTTATGAAAAAACCGTGCGCCTCCTTAATCAATCAAGCTCGACAGCAAGGGGCCCAGTCATACCCCCTGTTACGGACATGCCAACTGCAGAACCAGCTGCGTCTCTAATTTCAGCGATACTTGCTTCCAACATTTGGGATCACTCCAAAGCGTCATGGTTCCAATTGTATTTTTTCCGGTGACTGTGGCACGCATGTTCACTGCGCCATACTTTTTCATCTCAGGCCAGAAACCTTTGGCTGCTGCAACTGCATCGCCGACGTTCCCGTCAAATTCTTAACCGGTGAAAGATACACCCATTTTTCTCTCCATTTTTGAAAAATGTTATAACATTCTTTATTCATCTACCGATTTGCCAAAGATTACGTTGCGAAACCTAAAATCTAAATGCCGTCTGATGACAGAACATGCGCTTTCATTAAGGCTTTCTGCTTTATCCCAGATACCACTTCGGTTGAGCCGCCGATCAAGCTGATGGGCTTCTAGCCCACATGTATTGCGGATATGGTTGAAAGACCGCACGGCAGCAGCGGCTAGGGTGCGTTTAACGTGATGCTACCGCCAAATGAAAGCCACATAAATCAAACAGTTGCTCAAAGATCGCCGGGCGGATGGTAATACCATGGCTCTTAGTTGAATAAAGGCAGACGATATGATCGCACCAAAAAGCCTATGGTGCGATCCTGAATTTTGGATTGCACTGCAATACTTTAATCTAAGTCTAAAACTTTCGGATAATTAATAAAGGCGTCGTCTGTGATCGGTGTAAACGTTCCAGTTTCGACTATCGCGCCTGCTTCTGCTCTTAGCCTGGTCAGCTCTTCATCGGCACCAAAACGCTTCAAATGTTCTTCTGATTCAAAATGTATGACAGTGTGCAGCATGGTGTCATCGTCTTTTTGTGTTCCTGCAAAAACAAATGTCATGCCATGTTCTTGCATCTTGTCTTCAACAGAGTGGACCATATCTTTCCATGCCTGGAAACCTTTAGATAACCTTATTGTCGTCACCACTAGCACAACGCTCTCCTCGTTTTATAGTATCAAAGCTAAATCCAGCCAATCACAGCATGGGCCTTTTTGACAGCCTGAAAATATCTGACGTAAGGTCACTCGAGCCCTTCCCCCCTCCCCAGGGCCTGCCTCTGCCGATACCTTCTTGAACGCGATGGAGGGGTATAGTTTTAACGCGAGCCACGGTTGTGACGTAAATGTTGAAAGCGCAATGGGCGTTCTGGCCATCTGGAAAAGGGTAGAGGTTAGTCGCGGTGCTGTTACGCGTTGGCGTTTTTAGGTTATACCGCAGAAAAAGAATTGCGCGCGAGGGGGTGATAGATTGCAGTGACCAACTGCCATGTTTTATAAGATGGAAGTTGTGCGATCAATCGAGGTATTTTTCCCTCACTGCATTTGCATCCTATTTTCATAAGCTTAACGTCGCTTGTTAAATCTGATAAATCAGCAAACAGGTGATTTTGTCTTAGCTTTAGAAAATTAATTTTGCCTTCCCTGTGCCTAGAAAAAATATGTTTTCTGCTCTCACGCCGTTTCGCACGCATCTTCAAGCTACGCTGTGTCGTTTCTTCATCAGGATACGCTAAGCTGGTCAACGCTGATGTTGAGCTTGTTCTAGTGGTGATAAGTGAAACCCATTCTGAAAACTGTTTTCTTGCAGTTTTTATGTTCTTTTGCATGGGTGTCGGCGACCGTTTTATTATCAAGCTCGATCATATTCATAAAAAAGCCTGGCGTCTCGTTCTCTTTGAATTATTCAAATTCGTGATCTGCAAAAACCGTCTTAAATGACAGGTGTGAGCTCAGTCTCAAATCTTCTTTTAATATCCTAAACCTCAAACAGCAGCGGCATACCGCTCGCTTGAAATTTTGCTATTGGTTATCGAAACAGGACATGTTTGGCTTTGCTCGAATGCGCTGGAATAGAGAAATGCTTAGGCTGGTAAAATTTCTCAATCATTGATTGAGGGGATGTGCGTCCCATTGCTCTTTTGTCAGTGATGTGCAGCCATTTTGCGATCGCCAAATTAACCCGTCTTTTAGCTTGTGAGACCATAGAACCGCTTCGCAGCTGCCATCTGTGGCAACTGTATAAAAATGCTCAACTAAAATTTCTTCATTTTCATAAATACAAGTTGGATGTAGCTGTTCGGATTCCGTCATGAAATTTAAAATCCGATCAACATCATAATTTGCAATGGTGATTTTTCGGCCATTTGAATGCAGATGAAATTCGTATTCTGTGTGCAAACAAGACATGTAAGTTTCGGCATCTCTATCTAACCAAGCACCTCTAAACTTATCGTAGACAATTCCCATCCTCGAAAACCCCTTAAATTAACTTTTCAAATTATGATGTATCAAAGTTTGAAAAGTTCCACACTTCTTTTTAAATTTCCGTTTTTTGGAGCTGCCAAAGCGATACAAGACTTAAAGTGAATTTCTGCCAGATAGATCCAGATATCAAAGGGCTTAAGATATAAGATTTTACCCGGTTCATCCGCCGGAAGCAGATTATGGTGACCATATAATTATCTGATGTAAACAGATAGGCCAGTACCACCGTTTTGCCGGTTTTCGGGTCTGCCGTTGCTATACCGCCTTTAAACCCGCTCGTCTGATTTAAGGCGCCGCTCTAGCCACCGCACGCCCGCAGAAACGACCAAAATAAGCACCAAATATTCCAGTACTAAAATGGTATAAATTTCCAAAGGCCGATATTCTGTCACAACAAGCTCGTTGGCTTTTCGCGTCAGTTCTTGCATGCCAATTACAGAAACCAGTGACGACATTTTCAGCATATAAACCAGTTGATTGCCTAACGCTGGAAGAATACGACGTATGGCTTGCGGTAAGATCACAAACCGCATCGTATCTTTGTAATTTAATGAAATGGAATGTGACGCTTCATATTGGCCTCTATCGATGGATTGTATTCCTGCGCGGAATATCTCCGCTTGGAAGGCACTATCGGACAATGCCAGGGCAATTACTCCAGCCCAGAAAACGTTTATTTCCAGACCTGTCATTGGAGGCAGGCCATAATATACCCATAAAATGAGAACCAGAATAGGAACCGATCTCACAATTTCGACATAGACGCGATTAAAATTCCTAAGCCACGGATTTTTCGATAGACCGGGCAGGGCGACCAATAATCCAACAGCAATCGAAATGAAAATCGAGGTGAAGGATAGCAACAGCGTGAAATAATATCCCGACATAAGGAATTTTAAGTTTATCCAACCGGATTTGCTGTAGGGGTTGACCACATACCATCCCCAATTGTCAGAGCAACCCGACAGAAACAGCATTAAAAATAATAAAATTGCCAGCTTTTTCATCTAATTACTCTAGTGATGCAGAATTTGTTGAAGAAAGGTCTTACACCGATCGGTATCTGGAGAGTCAAAAAATTTGGCTGGAGGCGCAGTTTCAACGATCCGGCCTTGATCCATAAAAATCATTGTATCGGCCACCCGCCGGGCAAACCCCATTTCATGGGTGACACAAATCATTGTCATTCCGGTATCGGCCAGTTCAATCATCACCTCAAGCACTTCGCTGATCATTTCTGGGTCCAAAGCCGATGTTGGCTCGTCAAATAATAGAATTTTTGGCTCCATACATAAAGACCGGGCAATCGCCACCCTTTGTTGTTGCCCGCCCGACAATTGGCCCGGATATTTATGCGCTTGTTCGGGGATTTTAACCCGTTCTAAATACCCCATGGCCCGGCTATCCGCCTCTTGACGGGTCACTTTTTTGGCACGAACCGGCCCAAGCGTGATATTTTCCAAAACAGTCAAATGGGGAAAAAGATTGAATTGTTGAAAAACCATGCCAACGCGCGATCTGATCTGTTCAAGAGATTTGGTTTTATGGTTTAATATGATGCCATCAACCGTAATTGATCCCGCATCATGGATCTCTAATCCGTTGATACATCTTATTAATGTAGACTTTCCAGATCCAGAGGGGCCACAGACAACAACGCGCTCTCCTTGCTTTACGCTTAGCGAAACATCCTTTAAGGCGGCGAATTTACCAAAATTTTTTGAGATATCTTTAATCTCAATATCATTATCTCGTGGGCTTTTAGGCATGAAATCTCCAAATATTCGCCCTAACAAACACCTCAAAACCGATAAAGGCAATGATACGATGCCTAAATCTCCAAATCTTGTTGCTTTTTCTGCAGCTTTGCGTTCCTTTTGTTGAGGAAATTACAAATTATGGAGATAATCATGAAGTTAGCTAAGGTAATTGCAGCAGCAATGGTAATGGCGGTGTCATCCGTTCAAGTCCACGCGGGCGCTTTACAGGATATTTTAAGCAGCGGAACGTTGAAAGTGGGCACGACGGGAGATTGGAACCCGATGACGATGAAGGATTCGGCAACCAATTCGTATACGGGGTTTGATATCGATGTGATGACCCAGCTTGCGGCAGACCTTGGCGTTGAATTAGAGCTGGTCCCGACAGAATGGAAAACGCTGGTCGCTGGCATTGCGGCGGGCAAGTACCATATGACGGGATCTGCCTCGGTTTCGCCAGCGCGTGCAAAAGCAACAGGCTATTCTGACAGCTATTTCTCGCTTGCCACAGTTCCGCTGACGTTGAAGTCAAATGCTGATAAATATAAAGATTGGGAGGATCTCAACAATGCGGATGTGCGTGTTGCTGCAACCCTAGGTACAACGCAGGAAAAACAGGTCAAACAGTATTTCCCTGATGCGAAGCATGTGATCGTAGAAGCTCCCGCGCAGCCGTTCCAACAGGTGCTGAGCGGTCGCGCTGATGCACATATTACGTCAAACGTAGAGGCGAATAAATTGGTAGCGATTCATTCTGATTTGATGATTGTACCGGTTTCAGAGCCAAAATCACCCACGCCAATCGCGATGTTATTGCCGCAGGCAGATCAAGTTTGGATCAACTATGTGAACACTTGGATCAAACTCAAACAAGAGCGCGGCTTTTTTAAAGAATTAGATGATAAGTGGAAGCTTAATTAAAACCCTCAAAAGGTGCCTTCGGGCACCTTTTTACGTCTAGGCCCGCGAGGCTGCACAGTCTCCACTTCGTGAAATATAGTTTATTTTAAATGAGACTTATCCATTCAACTTGGCAGGAAATTGACGCATATTTGGCGATATCGGATGGTATTCTTATTCCAACCGGCTCGATCGAACAGCATGGTCCCATCGGTTTGATTGGCACTGATATGCTTTGCGCGGATGATATTGCGGTCGCGGCTGGCGAAGCGGCAAACTTTCTTGTTGCGCCGCCGCTGGGATACGCGCCTGCTGAGTTCAATATGGGCTTCGCAGGGACGATTTCGATTTCTCAAGAGACCTATCGAAATTTATGTGGCGAGATCTTTCATGCGCTAGAGCGGCATGGTTTTCGGCATATTTATATTTTGAATGGCCACGGCGCCAATTTAGAGCCTTTAGCCGAGGCTGCAGATGCAGTTTCAAAGGCAAAATTGCGGATCAAAAGCTGGTGGGAGTTTGAGGCTGTCAATCTGCTGCGTCAAGCGCTCTACGGAGATTGGGAGGGTATGCATGCCACCCCATCCGAAATCGCTATTACGCAAGTTGCGCATCGCGGCGTGGATGCCGCTTTGGCCAGTGCGCCACCTGAAAAACTTACCCAAGATTTTGTTCGAACCCATGCGGGTGACAAACATGGGTCGGCAGATGAACATCGTGCGCAATTTCCGGATGGTCGGGTCGGATCGCATTCGGCTTTGGCCACTCGGGCGCATGGTGCGCGGCTCAAAGCTGCGGCTGTGTCTGCTCTCATTAAAGACTACGAAAAATTCGTAGGGTCTTAAGGTTGATCAAGGCATCAAAGCCGAGGGTTTAATTTTAATTGTTGCGTCACGCAGTTCAAATTCTGATAAGTTTGAAAACTGCGAGCAGGGGAGAACATATTATGGATTGGCAAAAGTTTCTGGATGAAACCATTCAAAGTACGGGTGTGTATCACAAAGAGGCGTCCGAACTTTTTACGGCTTTTGCTGCTATGGGCAAGGCGGCGAAAAAAAGTGATGCTTTAGACGAAAAAACAAAAGAGTTGATTGCCCTTGGCATTGCGATTTCAACCCGCTGCGATCCCTGCATCGCGTATCATATGAAAGCGCTTGTGCGGCTGAAAACCTCTCGAGAAGAACTTTGTGAAGCGCTTGAAATGATTTCGTATATGGGAGGAGGGCCTTCTATCTCTTACAGCGCCAAAGCCCTGGAGGCATATGATCAGTTTTCTCAATAGTTGGAGCTACACGCCCAAGTGGTTTTAGAGGGCCGTGATGCATAATCCATATCACGGCTTGATCGTGGCCTTGCCAAAATCTGTGTTTTTGTCCTTATATGGCGGCGTTAATCCTTGGCGTGGGCGCGCGCCCTCAGCGGTGAAGTGAACAGGAATGAGTGAGTTGATCAAAAACGTTGAGCAGGCTGCGAAGAACATTTTGTTTAATTGCGCAAAAGGCGAGGCTGGTGATACGCTTCTGATTGTGCACGAAGCTTGTGATGAGGGGTATTATGATCCAAAGCTTCATGGGCTCGTCGCCGAAGCGGCCAAGACGCTTGGTTTTGAGGTTACGTTGTTCGAAATCGCGTTTGAACCAGATATCAAAGACCCTAGCCCTGAATTGGCGGCAAAACTGGCGGTAGCAGATCACAGTTTGTTTCTGGCAAGATTGGGCGACCAGCTCCGGTTTCAGAAGAATAAGATACCCGCGCGCTCGATCATCAGCTATGCGATTGATAGTGATATGTTTTTATCCAGCTTTGCTCGGGCAGACTATGCGGGTTTTGCAGAGCTGAAAGGGCTTATAGAGGCAGCGTTTGCGGCCGCAAAGCGCATTCAAGTCACCTGTCCTGCGGGCACCGATTTTTCAGGATCTCTGCAAAACGGTGAGTTTGAACATTCGGATATTTACTTAAAACGCTTCCCGCTTTCGATTTTTAACCCTGTTCCGATATTTGCATTCAGCGGGTGCATCGCTCAAAATGGATTTTTGACCGGAACCGGGTCGCAATATTATAAGCCTTATGCCTGCGAATTGCGCAATACGCTTTTGATTGATTTTAAAGGCGCGGACATCACCGGGTTTAGAGGCAGTCAACGCGATATTTTATCGGCCCAAACCCATTATGAAATGGTTGCTAAAAAATATAATATCGATCCCTATTTCATTCATTCTTGGCATGCAGGAATTCACCCGGCCTGCAGCTTTGATCATCCGGCGTCAGAAAATTTCGAGCGTTGGAGCGGCGCTGCATTCGGCAATCCTCGTTTGCTGCATTTTCATTCTTGCGGAAAAATTCCTCCGGGCGAAATTTCGATAAATGTTGTTGACCCAAGCATCAGGCTGGATGATGCTTTGGTGTGGGAAAAAGGTGTGTTGCATCCTGAGCGGTTGCGTGGAGGCGGTGCGCTTTTGGCACGTTTTTCCGATTTGGCGCAGGCGTTTCAAAACCCTGCCAAGGAAATCGGGCTGGGGCCTGCAGAGCGGCTGTCATTTTCGTAAACAACCTTACTGTTAAACATGTAGCGGATTTAAAGCTCAATCTTTGATGCGCTGGGGTTTGGAGCCTTTCAAAAATCTGTCGCTCATGGTGTTGCAGGAGTTTCTGAGCCGTAAATTTGAAGGAAAATTTTGCGGCTCACATGGTTTTCACAGGCGGTGCCATCACTCGGGGAAGGACCGCTTAATAAGTGCTTTTGGCGCTGTTGTTCCGGCTGTCGCAAAACGGGGATGTAACCGGTCTATTTCCAATGGACTAACCGCAGCGCGCATATTACGCTTTGCCAGATACGGGGTGCCGGCGCTGGCCGAAAAAAGCGTTGTGTGGATTGAGCACAAAGATCGAAGGGGCTAATACATGTTTTTGCAGAATTGCTGGTACGTTGCCGGTTGGAGTAAAGACTATAAGCAAGAGCTGCGCGCGCAGACTTTGTTGTCAGAAAATATCGTTTTTTACCGCCGCGCAGATGGCAGCCCTGTGGCCTTGGAAGATGCCTGTCCGCATCGCAAATTGCCGCTTTCGCATGGCCAGTTAAGCGAAGATAGGGTGATTTGTGGGTATCACGGGCTGACTTTTGATTGCAGCGGATCCTGCGTTGAAGCGCCCACCCAGCGAGCCAATATTCCCCGCCGTGCCGCGGTGAAATCTTATCCGGTTGTTGATCGATATCGGTTGCTTTGGATTTGGATGGGCGATCCAAACAAAGCCAATCCAGATGATATTTTTGAAATCAAAAACTTTGACAATCCCGATTGGGGATATACCGAGGGCGGCGTTTTGCCGATTGCCTGCAATTATTTATGGGTTGTGGATAATCTACTCGATCCCAGCCATGTGGCTTGGGTGCATGTCACGTCTTTTGGCGGCAGCGGCACCGATGATCAAACGCTTGATCTTGAGAAAACAGAAGATGGTATCATTGTCTCGCGATGGATTTATGATCAGCCACCATCGCCCTACTATAAGGATCTTCTGCGTTTTGGGGGAAATTGCGATCGTAAACAACATTATGAAATGTCTATTCCCGGCATAGCGTTAAATATGTCAATCTACACGCCGCCAGGAACGGGGGGGCCAAAATCTAGCCCGGTCGAGAAGACCTATGTCAATATTTCTTATAATTTCATGACCCCGGTTGATGAAAAAAACACGCAATATATCTGGTTTCAACATCGCAACACGGATCCGCAAAATGCCGAGATTTCCGAGAAAATGAATGCCGGTGCGCGCATGGCCTTTCTCGAGGATAAAGTTATCCTCGAAGAGGTTCAAAAAGGCATGGATAATATGATTACGCCGAATATCGATTTAGGGCTGGATGCGGGGGCCAAGCTTTTCCGGCTTAAGCTGCAGCGAATGATTGACCAAGAACAAAACCACATTGACAAAACGGCTTAACGGGCCAAAGGACTGCGCTGCATAGTTTGCGCTATTTTCAGCAAATAAGCGCCTCGTCAGCGCAGCGTACAAAGGAGAGAAATATGTCTGCTTGGATAAGGATGATTTCGGATGAAGAGGCGGATGCGCCTTTGAAAAAAGCGCTGGATTTTGCGCGAACCCCGCATGGCACCGTGGATAATGTTATGCGAGTGCATTCTCTGCGCCCCAGCACAATGAACGGACATGTGGCGCTGTATCGGGCCTGCCTGCATGATGATCAAAACACCATTCCCATGTGGTTTCAGGAGGTAATCAGCTCTTATGTTTCGACTTTAAACAATTGCCCTTATTCTTATGCCAACCATTGGGCGAATGCGCGCCATTTAATGGCGGATGATGAAAAAGCCGCAAAGGTAGAGGCCGCCTTGCGCGCCCATTCGCCGCGCGATGTCTTTGAAGGCGCTGAACTTGCGTTGTTGAATTATGCTGAGAAGTTAACTTTATCGCCTGGCCAGATCACCAAAGAAGATGTTGATTTGCTGAAATCTGCAGGGGTAGAGGATGGTGAAATTCTTGAGGCAAATCAAATTATTGGCTACTTCAATTATGTCAATAGGCTGTTAAATGGGTTGGGCGTTAGCACCGCTGGGGATGTTGTCGGGTATTATCAATCGGACTGAAAGGTTGCGAAATAAAGAAAAGTTTCCTTTTTAAGTTCACAGGGAACAGCGGGGCTGTGACGATAAAATTTGAAGCCGTCGTCACAGTTGCCAGCGTGATAGAACCCTTTATAGCCTTTGCAATGATGAAGGCATGATTTTAAAACATCAGCTTTAAATACAGCTTTATCGGCGGAAGGGGCGAAATGTCTGGTACTTGCAAAGTCTTTATAGCTCTTTGTTAATCGCATAAGCTGCGCGCATAGTAATGAGAGGCGGGTTTAGCGAAATAATTGGAACGCCCGCATGCGGATCGGCCAAACTGGTGCGCGTGGGCC
Source organism: Alphaproteobacteria bacterium US3C007 (assembly GCA_034423775.1). Taxonomy (NCBI): domain Bacteria; kingdom Pseudomonadati; phylum Pseudomonadota; class Alphaproteobacteria; order Rhodobacterales; family Roseobacteraceae; genus Thalassovivens; species Thalassovivens spotae. Next base: position 3,413,735 of record CP139918.1, on the reverse strand, counting down.
GCTGAGATGAAACAGAATTTCCACGTCTCGGTTTTAAAGACCTACAGGACTGTTTTGACCGTTTGGCCTTTTGATAAGCCGCCACTACGCATCTATGCTGAAACATGCGGCGCAAGACTTTGACGATTCTTAGTTCCCAAACATTCACGCTCTAGCATGCGCGAAATAAACGTTTCTGCATCGTTTTGAGGTTCTGTTAATGCAGAGGGTCTATCTTAAATAACATTGATTTCTCGCAAACATGGCACGCTTTATAAATTTAAGTCCAAACGTTTTTAAATTTAAATCAAGGCTATGTAGAGCCGTGTTTAACTTTTTTAGGTCAATTTACTTAAGGATCCAGATCTATCAACTGTTTTGGATGCCACGCATCGCAGATCATCTGAGCGGCGTCGGAAGATTTTTGGCAGACGCGATATTCGCCCGTGATATCGTTGGTTTCTGTCCAACTGCGGGCGCCTTGTTGATGATAGCCAATAAAGCCAACGAGGCCGAGGCAAATCATAAGAACGACACCTATTTTGCTTATGCTCATGGACGATCCCCTAGCGTATCTGCGGCACCCTAGTGAGGCTTGGCTCAGAGGTCAATTGCGCCGAAATTACGCAGAAGCCCTTCGGTTGTGGTGGGCACGCCGCCGTCTTTGCTAGGGGGGAATGAGCTTTTAACTTAACAAATAAGATGGCTTAGTGGCAGGTCTTCAACATTTTTGCCAATCGCGATTATTTCTGCCTAAGCGCGTTAAAAAGGGTGTTTACGGCCAATCTGCCGAATTTATTTGCCGCTTTCGGCCTGGCGCCTGTGAGAAGCCTAGATCAAGGTGACAGCTTGCATCGGGCTTTGTTTTGATCAGTGACACCGCAAAAGCATTCAGCGTCTCTGAAAAATACCACGGCATGGGTCTGGGCAAATATCCAACCATTGGTGTTTGTTTGTTAGTTTCGCCGGATAAAACCGCAATTTGGTATTTTGTTTTAGATAAAGCTATTGCCTGCACCTGCGGCTAAAAGCGCGGCTGGCCCATGATAGATGGTCAATGTAAACAAAGTGCGATTATGCGACCAATGAAACATTTTTTTCACATTTGGATTATCTGCTAGCCTGAGCATCGCGCCATGCCCGCCGGGAATGAATAGGGCAATAAAGAAACCCTCTTGGATCATGGCTTGTCTGCAAAATGGGCAAGGCTTTTTGAGGTTTTAAACGCCGTCTCAAACGTATGGAGCAACCCTGTGACATACGGGTCTTTATCAGGCATCGCCCACATTTCGATCGCGACGCGGCGCCAGTGGGAGTGATCACATCGATTTCAAATCCTGCGCTTAAAATTTGAAGTATTGGCAAAGTCATTTCAACCAGGTGATTGCCCGTTGAAAACTTTTTACCATTGGCCATCGCCATTTAGCGCTTTTTTAAGACCATAAAAAACGGCCCTTCGTTTCTTTCGCTGAATTGGCGTATTCGCCACCGTCAAAATAAGGGTTGGGTGATGTTGCCAGTTTTAAAGCTAAAGGGGATGGTAAACAGGCCCCATCTTCCGTCGGGCTGCGCGCAAGACCAAGAATTTTAAAAAACGTAATAGATCTTCCAAGGTAAAAATGAGGGGGTTGCAAGTTGACTGTGTAAGAGCAGGATCTGTTTTTTATCCAGCGCGCAGCTCTTTGGCTGATATGTAAAATATTTTTTAGAGAACGATATATCCTGAAAGGGGAGGGTCCAAATCAGATCAGCTGGGCAGGCGCGCTGGGTGAATGTTTTTACATGTATCCAACCTCGGACGAGCAGAGCCTTGAGCAAAATACTGATTTGTATCAGTTTTGATAAATGCACCCAGTGCGCATCTGCGCCGCAAAAGCCTCAGATCACCGGCACGTTCAAGTTTCTGGCGCAGTCGCTTTGCAGGCTTAATAAGCATTAAAAACCAAGGGATGATTTTCGCCAGCCATTCGCCTGAAATCCGTTTAATCAACGGGCAGGCCGCTGGGTACAAAATCGGGGCTGCCCAACCGGCTTTTAGTGGCGGTTTTCCCCGTAAGGCTATGCAAAAACTTCACAATATCAGCGATTTGATTATCCGTTAGTGGGCGGGGCTTAATATCAATTTTTGCAGCTTGTCGCGCCATTTCATAGCGATCTGATTGGATAACAAAATCAATATCCTCCAACCAAGGCACGGAGGGTAGGGCGGCCATATCGCGCGTCCAAGCCGCACGCATACCTTGCGGGTCTAAATGATGGCGCAGGATCCCTTCTAAGGTTGGGTAGGCGCCGTTATGACCATAAGGCGCCGTTAGGGCAACATTGCGTAAGCGCGGAGTTTTGAAGCGATAGGCATCGCGCAGGTCATCGCTTTCACCCATACGTCCAACATCGCGTGCGGTTGGATCCCAGCGCCGTGCGCGGCCGGGCCCAAAGGCGGGCAGACCAAGCGCGTAGAATTTCTGATCGCTCAGTAAAGGGCCATTATGGCAATTTGCGCAGCCTGCCTTGCCAAAAAACAATTGCCGGCCCCGTTCGCTGGCCGGGTCTAGTGGCCTGCCCGAGGTTAAGAATGCGTCATAGGGGCTGTCAAAACTCTGCCACTCAAGATTGATGAAATCTCCCAGGGCTTTGGCGATTTCCACGATCGTGATTTGTTCTGGGCTGTCGATATCATCAAAGGCTTTGACGAACATATCCCCATAGGCTGGGATTACGCGCACGCGTTTTGCCAAAATCGGCCAAGCCGCATCGATTCTGTCATGCACAGCGCCGGCAATTTCATTCTCTTTGGGGTTTCCAGCCATTTCAAATTGCGCCACAAGCGGAAAAATTGCTTGCGCTGAAATAACCGTGTTTAACCCATCTGGTAACCATTCCTGAGCCGGTGAGTTAAAGCCATTTTCATAAATATCGCTGATTTCAAGTCGTCCGTCTTGAAAGACTATATTTATAGATTTATGCCCCAAATTCCACAGCGCGGTGGCATTGCGTGGAATGCGCTTTTTGATTTTATCATCGCCCGTGCCAGCGCTGCGCTTAGGGCCTATCCCCACACCGCCTTCGCCAATGCCAAGGCTAAGCCCATCACCACCGCCATGGTCCGGGTGATGGCATGTGCTGCAACTAATGTTACGATTGCCAGAGAGAATTTTATCATAAAATAAAAGCCGGCCAATGCTTGCTTTTTGTAGGTCTAATGGATGAAACTGCGCCTCGTTAAGGATCAGCGTTTCCGCCCACATGGTAGAGCTGCTCAACGCAGTAGCAAGGATAGAAATATGTATCGCACTAAACAGGTTTTTAAGAGGATGGGGCAGGTTTTGGCGTTGCAAACCGCGTTGATCAGCGCTGGGCCCGCTTTGGCCGAGCTTGAAATTGCCAGAGATCTGATGGAGGCGGGGAAATTTGAACAAGCGCGCCATGCGCTGTGGCCTGCAGCCCGTTCGGGCAATGCCGAGGCCGAAGAATTGATTGGCGTAATGTATGCGATGGGCTTGGGCGTAGAGCAGGATTTTGAGCGCGCGTTTGATTGGTATTTGCGCAGTGCAATGAAAGGCCATCCGGGCGCACAATCTGGTGTCGCGTGGTATTATGAACTGGGGCTTGGCATGCCCGCGCCTGATTTGACCCGTGCCTATATGTGGTATGTGCTCTCTGCGATTGGTAATGATCCGGATGCGATGATTAGCCAAGAGGAAGTGGTTAAAAAAATGACGAAGGAGCAGATTGAGAAGGCGCATGTTTTGATCGATGATTATCGGGTCTGGTTATATCCGTTCAGATAAGAACGGATGCAAACCAGCTTTGCAAATGTTTTCAACATTTTTGACAGAAAGATACGAAAGTGGGATCTGCGCAGCGACACATGCTGCGCAGACCCATTGTTTTTATTGAATATCCGCTGCGCGACCAGCGGAAATATCGGCCTCTGCGGCGGCAACCGCTGACGTCAGTGCATTAAACACTTCTTCGCCTCCATCTACATTGGCTTTGAACCAATCATAAACGGGCGCTGCAGCTGATTTGAACGCTGCTTTTTCTTCAGGTGTCGGCACGTAAAGGTCTCCGCCACCAGCTACAAAATCGGCATAGGCTTGAATTGATTTACGCTTTGGTGAAGCGAAGGTGGCCTGTTGCAATTGTGAGAAACCATCGGCAACGATCGTACGCATTTCTGCTGGCATTGACATGAATGTGTCATTTGACATCCACCACAAAGCGCCCATATAGGCATGGCCGTCCAAAGTCACATATTTCAGGCCTGCATCTGGGAATTTCATCCCCATGATATCGGTGATGCCGTTTTTAGACCCTTCCACCACACCGGTTTGAAACGATGTGAACAGTTCAGGCCATGGGATCGGCGTAGGAGAGGCGCCAAGCGCTTTTACGAGTTCTTGCGGAAGATCTGCAACAACGGTACGAATTTTCAAACCGGCCATGTCATCTGGGTTTTGAACGCGGCGTTTTGTATTCGCGAAGTTGCGCCATCCGCCGGTATTCCCGATTGTCATCAAACGGATTTTATCGCCAGAGTTTTCAAGCGCCATTTTGCGCACTGTGCGAGTAAAATCACCGGAAAGAACGTGCTCAGCAACGCGATCATCCGCCATCAAATAAGGCAGGTCCAGAACTTGCACATATGGGAAGATACCGGCCGCGCCGCCTGATGTCGAAATATACACATCGATTGAACCATCGGCCACACCTTGCAAGCATTCCGCGCCTTTTGAACATAGCTGCGTGCCGATGAATAATTCAACTTCGATCGCGCCGTTTGAAGCGCTTTCAACATAGTTTTTGAACACAACAAGACCATCATAGTCTTCATCGTTCTCATTCGAGTTGGCTGTGGCTCGGATTGTGTAATCTGCGGCATTGGCAGCCACCGCCCCTGTGGTTAGCATCGCTGCAAGCGTCAGCGACTTGATAGTACCTTTTAGCATGTTTTCCTCCCTAGAGATATTGCAGTTAAGGTTAGTTTACGAACCCCGTAAGACGTGGGATCGTCATGGAAATGGCTGGAATATAGGTGATTAAGAAGATCACAAATATTTCAACCAAAAGAAATGGAATGATTGCGCGGGCGATACTATCGACTCTCTCTCCTGATACAGAGGAGGCCACAAACAGCACCAAGCCCATCGGTGGCGTTGCCAGCCCAACCGTTAAATTTACGCTCATTATGATTGCAAAATGAACTGGGTCAACGCCCATACTGATGAAAATTGGCCCCAAGATTGGCCCTAAAATAATGATTGCCGGCCCAGCGTCTAAGAACATTCCAACAATGAACAGCAAGATATTGATCAGAAAAAGTAAAATCAGCGGGTTTTCCGAAAGCGACAATATAAACGCTGCAAGGGTTTCTGGAGCATGGCTCAGGCTAACGACCGTTTTAAACGCCATTGCCGCGCCAACCAGCAATAATACAACCGAAGAAGTCATCGCCGCTTTTGTAAGAACTTGAGGTAAATCCTGCAGTTTCAGTGATTTTAAAACGAATAAGCCGATAAAAGTTGCATACCCTACCGCAACAGCCGCGGCTTCTGTCGGGGTAAATATCCCGCCGAGAATACCGCCAAGGATGATCACCGGCGTCATCAAAGGAAAAAATGCTTTTAGGCTGGCTTGGCCGCGGGCGCGCCAACTGTATTTAGCGCTGGCAACTGGAAAATCATAGCGGTCGGCCATGACCTTTACCATAAGCATCAGCCCTGCACCGACCATAACCCCCGGCACAATACCCGCTAAGAACAATGCGGCGACGCTCTCGCCCATTACATAGGCGTAGATAATCATGATGCCAGAGGGGGGGATAATGGGCCCAATAACCGAACTTGCGGCGGTAATTGCGGCCGCAAAACGCCTTGTATAGCCTTGTTTTTCCATCGCGGGGATCAGCATAGAGCCAAGCGCAGAAGTGTCCGCGACGGCTGATCCGGACAGGCCGGCAAACAGCATTGAAGATAAAATATTCACATGCGCAAGGCCACCGCGCAGATGCCCCATAATTGCCTGAGCGAATTCCACCAAACGGCTTGTGATTCCACCCCGGTTCATCAATTCGCCCGCCAGCATAAAAAATGGAATGGCCATCAGCGGAAAGCTGTCCATTCCATTGTAAACGTTGCGATATAAGAGGGCGATGTCACGTTCTTGACCGTTGAGCCATAACAAAAGCCCGGGCGCCGCCAAAAGCCCGAAAAACACCGGTAGACCAATCACCAAAAACACCAGAAACAGGGGTAGGAACCACATCAGCATTATTGCGCACTTTCGCTGTCAAGAATAGGAATATCTCGTAAATGGCGATGCTCTCCCCCGAGGGTGATAATTTGGCGGATAATTAACTCGACCGTAGCAAAAATCATTAAAACGGCACCCACAAAAAGTGATAAATACATCCACGCCAATTTGAGTTTAACGGCTTTCAAACCGATCAGCTGCAGCGGCAGCTTTAAAGAGGCGCTGGCAAACAGCCATCCAGAATTAACGTGTTTCCACCCCAATTTTACGGCAACGCAAAGCACCATAAGAGACACTGTAAACAGAAACAGCGTTAATAAGGTAACGCCCCGGCGGGGCAAAAATTGCGTCAGCGTTTCAATCGCAACAAATCCACCCTGACGCAGCGCAATTGGCGCCATCAAGCCAGTGAGCCATAGCATAAGAAACCGTGCCGCTTCATCGGGCCAGGGCAGGGCATTGTTCAGCGCATAGCGGCAGAAAACCTGCAGTAAAATTATAAGGACCATAAGCGCCAAGGCGATGACTGAGATCCAACGCCCAAACCAGCCGCAGATATCATTGAAAATTTGCAATGGTTTGAGAAGGGTTAACAGCGCATGCATTACATTATTTTCCCGTCCACATTCGACCGAGGCGCGCTTTGTGAGGCTTCGCTTTTATGTCGTGACTCGGCTTTTGCCGAGATAGAACGCGTGCGTTGTGCTGCATAAGCTGCGTTTAGCGCTCCGCAGTTATTGTTGCGCTTGGATGTTAAGATAATGTTGTCGTTCATTTTCTAGCCAAAATTTCAATTTGCAACCAAGCATCTATTTTTCACCATCAAAATCAACATGCCGAACACGGTGTTCAATTTTTTTATATGCTGCAATTTGGACAGGTGAGTGTTCGCTCCGTCATCTTCTTTGCGCCTTGGCTAACATTCAAACGCGGGTAAATCAATAGTGTATCAATTATTGAAGGCATGAATTTTTCATTTGGCGCCCAGCACGTTCATTCCAGCGCGTTAGCAGTCCTGATTTAAAACTGGAAAGGAGCGCTCAAAAAAAGGGATGGCGTATCTAAGTAACGTTTTTACCTTTTGGAACTTCGGCAGAACGAGCTTGTATAATGTAACTATTATGGTCAGTTTTATTTATCTTCAGAAAAATTTTTGGTTTGATGCGATTGGCGCGTGGGTCGCCACCTTTAACCCGGATTAGCGCGTCTGGCGCGGCAATACGGTTGACTTTTTTTAACGCTTTATTGTCGAAGCTTCTTGCTTGGAAAAGAAAAACCCCAAAAAACGCGGTGAAGGCGGTTCGATCAGTTTTTGAATGGCAGGCTTTACCACGCGGTTGTATTTTGACGTAGCGCTCTGCGCAGCCTCGTATGTTTTTAATGTCAGCTCATCCAGCGTTCTCTTTTACGCTCAAATTCAATGTGTTTATGACCGGTTCAAAAACACCTCTAGCGGTTTAGCTGTCACCGCGCCTTCCCTTGCTATTGCATGGTCTAAAGTGATCAGCTTTGAAGCGATCGCTTTAGACAAGGCGTCACGCCAAGTAACAGCTGTTTGCCGCACGCCCTATCCGATTAGCTGGCAATGGTTCAACAAAATGTGGGCTGATCTTGACAATCCTGATGCCTTCGCACCTGCCGTCGCGCAAACATCCATCGCCGTCACTAATTTTTTACCAACGCGCAAGCATCTCAAAAAAGCGTGCTTCATCCTGAAAGTCGAACATATTGCTATTGCCGATGCTCCCATTGGTCCCTTCATTTTGTTTTTAACTTTCTGGAATGTTTCGCATCATTGGCGCGGGATAAAACGTGCGCTCGCACCTGTGTGTGCTTGGGTGCTGAAGCCTAACGCCTTTGTGTTGACGAAGGGGCCTTTGGGGGCAAAAACAGCGTTCGACGGTGTGTAAGTTCTGCGCAAGGGGCAATTTGGCTTAACGGTTTTTGCTTCTAAGGTTTTTACAAAACGTAAACTAATGATCACAGATGTGGAAGTTTAGTTCTGTTTTTTGTTGGTAGACATTTCTAGCTGATCCGAAATTAAAAGCGTTTATTGTAAACACGCGTCATTGCTTCAACGGAGCCAGTTTTTCTGTTCCATGAGTTTAGAATATTCCTCTGCGACTTTTTCAGCATGTGTCTCAGCTTCTAAGATAAGTTTTTTCACCTGCCACTCTGCATGGGTCAGCTTATGCCACCCAATGCAGGTGGCTGTCGGTGAACGTCCGCAGATACATTTTTTCACATCATTTCCCAACGTCTCGGGTGGCTCGCCCGCGCCTTGAATAAGCGATTAACCATGATCGCCAGGTGCGTATTTACGCATAATCCTTGTAACGATACGGTTCGTGCTACAGATTGGATCAAAATGAATGAGATATGTTTTGAAGCCTAGCTGAGCATAAGCAACAAGGATTTGCCTCTGTCTGTTGCCTGATTTTTACTGTCAACGAAATGGGATTGTTTCAACCACTCCCAAACCAGATCGTCTACATCGGTCAGCAGATACTCTCGTCCATATTGAACGAGTTCATCTATAAAATGTCGGTCCCGTATTTCATTCATAAGTCAGCTCCATAACTTGCAGTTTCAATGAGGCTGTTGGCTACGATGTTCTTAATTCTAGCGACTGGCTATATCAGAGTTTACGCTGAAAGTACGATTTTAGATCATTATTTGTTCGATCAGCTCTATTGGCGTTAATAAGCCACTGATAAAATGAACATAATCCGATTAAAAAAACCCAAAGACACATCGAAAAACCGATACTTAAAGCTCCAATGTTTTTAACCAAAGTTTGGAGGGTCTATTTATCGCCGGCACACATCTGTTGCAGGTGCGCAAACACATCATCGTTTAAGGTTTCCAGGAGGTTTTTTTATCAGCAGCTTTAGCTGGAAAACGCGATAACGCCAATTTCGTACCAACCCCGATTGAAAAATAAATTTGTGCTCACATCTGATGCTCTAATTTTTAAAACTGATCGTGGCTGCAATGTGAACTCTTCCTCATCATATGGCGCACCATTCACAAAGCTATCATATGTAGTGATTAAAAGCGCCTCTCTCATGTCATTGTTTATGGTAACGATGAAGCCAACATTTGTTGCGTCAAGACTGGCGAAAACTAAGGCGGATTCAATAGAGCTCATTGCCGCTTCTAAATTTGGGTTGCGAGCCAGATATAACCCATAATAACCATCGCCTCGATCTTCTATGCCAAGTGCCAAAGCCCCGGTCATATTATCCTGATTTTGATCGTCTACTCGCATGACGGACGCTTCAAGCTCAATATTGGCAGTGGCAAACAGCGCGCTTTCATCGCTGTTGCATGATTGTAGCTTTCCGATCATGCCATAGGTTTCTAATATGCCCAGCACCTGACCGATTTCAGAGTGACAATCATCGATGCTTGAGGCGGGGACTTGCATAAATATGGGTAAATTGATTGGATCTCGAGACGCGATGACATCTTGGATGTCCCTGACGTAAAAGGTTGGCGTTACATTAAACTGGCAGGCAGATAAAACACAAAGAAGAATGATGGCCGTAAATTTTCGCATTGGTTTTACCTTTTTGGATTGAGCTCTTTTCATATTTGCCAAATGCCGTCGCTGCATGATGTTTTTAGTTCAGTTTGATAATATATTTACGGACCTCAAAAATAAATAATTTTTTAATATTTTCGAAAGCTCATAAAACCTTACCCTAAAAAGCGGCGGCATGTTGTATCCCATCGGGGGTAAGCTCAACGAAAATATTTGTGCAAAGCGCAGCGAAGAGCCGCTTTAGGGCCAGTGCTTCCCCCCCCAGGTTTTTTAATATTGCAAAGAATATCTTTAAACACAGCGCGGCACGTGCAAGGCGCACGCTTTGAAATGTAACCTTATGCTACCTAGGGCCATTACACCTTCGGGCATGGCACGACATCTAGGGTGATGATGGAGCCACTTTAGAAGATCATAAGCTTGTTGGGGTAGCGTCATCGGGCTTTATAGTTGGCTATGGGCTATGGGCTATGGGCTATGGGCTATGGTCGTTTATTGTTAAGCTGGGCGCCGATCTGATTTTTTAATGTCGCACCCTCAGGGACGATCAAATTGGGCTAACTTGCGAAGCTAGAGCGTAAAGAGGAAGAGGCCTTGCGCTTATATTTGCCGGCATCCCAAGTTCGGTATGCACAGACCCGAAATAACCGATGGCTCGCGGCTCCACGGTTTGGCGCGCGGTGTGCATGGTTTTTAAGGTTGCGTTGCCACCAGCTTATGAATCATTCGAAAACATGTCTTTAACCCAAAAGATAAGTAACAGGCGCGGTGTTTGTGTGGCAGGTTTTGAGCCATCATGGCATATGTCAGCCCTCGGCACATGGCTGTTAATCAAGCGCGCGTAGTCTTTACGTAGATGCAGCAATTCTAACCGATCCTTCGCTCTCTTGCGGGGTGTGTCACGAGAGAGAGCCGATGGCAAATTTAAACAAAACCATAATGCAGCATGCGCAAAAACAGGTCGGGATATGGGAATGGGCGGGGTCCGAAAACAATCCTTTGGTTTTGGCAATGTTTGCCGAGGCTGGCCATTCTGACATCAAGCAAGATGCGGTGCCGTGGTGCGCGGCTTTTGTTGGCTCGGTCTTGTTGCGAGCGGGAACAAAGGGCACCGGCTCGCTGTTGGCGCGCTCTTATTTGGACTGGGGTCAAAAAATACCTCTTAGCGAGGCCAAAGAGGGCGATGTGGTGATCCTGTCGGGCAAAGCCAGCTGGCAGGGCCATGTCGGGTTTTTCAAGGGCCAAGGGGCGCAGAAACTCAATCTGCTGGGCGGCAATCAAAACGACCAGGTGAATGTCAAAGCCTATCCCGCCTCTAAGCTGCTGGGGGTGCGCCGGGCAATCGCGCCGCGTTCAAATCCAAGCGAAAGCACCACCCTTCAAGCCAGCACGGTTACAGCGCTGGCAGGGGCGTCAGCCACAGCCACGGCGGGCGTGGCGGCAATGCACCCCGCAGCGCAGGTTACGCTGATTTGTGCAGGCGTTCTGGTGATGCTGGCGGGGGTTTGTATTTTCCGTGAGCGGCTGCGCAAATGGCGGCTGGGGGACCGATGATCGCGCGGCTGAAAACATGGCTTGCGCTGGCGGGTGCCTTTGTTTTGGCCATGCTTGGCTCGTTTTTATGGGGCGCTGCCAAACAGAAATCAAACCAGAAGATCCGCGATTTAAAAGCGCGGGTATCAGTGCGTCAAAACACAAAGGAGATTGAAGATGAGGTGGATCTTTTGTCTGATGATGCTGTTTCTGATCAGCTTCGCAAGTGGCTGCGCGACCGTGATCAGCGGTGAGTGCCTTTGGGCAGAGCCTCTTCGCCCCTCGGTGCGTGATGCTCTGACGATTGGCACCCAGCGGCAAATCTTGGCGCATAATAAAAAAGGCGTCGAATTTTGCGATTGGGAATAATTTTAGCGCTTGGATTGAGCGTCGACACGGGTCTGTTACGGCATAGTACGAAATAACATCCTGAATGTGATCGATTGCAAAAAATTACACGGAGATACGACGAATGAGAAATTTTATCATCTGTCGCATCTTCGCATAAATACTGGCCGCAAATTGAAAGCTTTGATACCTTTGCTCGGGGGATTAGGTGCTAGTATTTTGAATTTCACTTACCCTGAACGCAAAATTATTCTTGGGGCAAATAAAGGCTGCATTATCTTTAGAGCCAGATAAATTCTTTTCCAGTTGCATAAGAAACTGTTTTGGCTTGAGAATTTATTTTTAAAAACGGGTATAGGGCGGCGTGATTGTATCGACCTCAATCTGAATCACTGCGGTCGTCTTACAGAGATCAAACTGCCTAATCAGATCCAGTGTGCCCTTGGTATCTAAAGCTGCTAACCTTTCCGATGCTGTCTCCGACTCATGCGGCTTGGTCAGCGGTGCTGGTGATCATAACCAAAGGGGGTGAGATGAGCCTCTCTTTGCTCTTTGTTTCAAATCTCTGTGATGTATCATTATACCGCAATTGAGATCAAACAAGGGCTTGCCCATAGCGGCAAATAAGCCTAAAGGGGAGGGCAACAACGGAGATACCCATATGCTGCAAGTAAGTGTTCGTGACAACAACGTAGACCAAGCGCTGCGTGTTATGAAAAAGAAAATGCAACGTGAAGGCATGTTTCGCGAAATGAGGGCGAAAGAATTTTATGAAAAGCCCTCTGTGAAAAAGGCAAAAGCCAAAAAAGAAGCGATCAAGCGGATCAAAAAGCTTGCTCGCAAAAAAGCTGAGCGTGAAGGGTAAAGCGCCCAAGCCCAGTGATATTAAAGCTTAAGGCTGAAGCTTGATCAAAAACATAGTTAGTGTTGCGTAACCGACTTTGTGCGGTTGCGTTTTTGTGTTTTGAAAAATAAGAAATGACGCGTGCGCCCGACAGATAGAACGAATGACAGCGCAGATCTAAAAAACGAACATCAGCCTATTAAGACCAAAATGCGGGATTAACTGTGGCGTGAAAGATAAGCAGCACGTTGATAAAATGGATCTGCCCGCAACGTTGTAGCGACCTATAATTTTCAGTATCTCTGCTCGGTATGTCAGGCTTGCAAGATTGAACCGTTCGCCTTTAGCTCTCTGTTTCTAAGTCTATTTCGCGGGCTATGGGCTGCATTTTGTTCCCGATCTCCGTGCGGTGAAAGATGTTGAGAACTTAATCATGCTGACGCGTTAGAATGGGAATTTGCTCGACCTGATTTCAAACGATGTTGAGCAATGATATCAAGCACGGAAACTGGCCGTCACTAGGTTTGGTAAAGGCTCTCAGTTTTCTTAACGATCAACCAAGTCGTTTGAATATGGGACGGTCTGCTCGAGGCTCCGGTTTGGTGATCGACACAGATATTTTTACAATGAAAAGCGGTACCACAAACCACATATATTTTCTTGGTTTTGACTTAACGTTCGCAGAGGTCGTCCAACCTTTTGACCACTTCCCAGAATTATTAATCCCCCACAGTCATATCTTCGGTGGCGTAAACAGCTGCCAAACTGGCTTAGCGCTAAAGTATGCATCTGAATGATGTAGCGAACTCCACATTCTGTACATTGTGGCGATGAACACTGATGATCTTCAAAAGATTGCTTATGAAGAAATTGGCGGAGAAGAAATTTTTGATCCAAGCCCCTTTATTATTTTTTCAAAACAGACAGATCAGGAAGAGGGTGGTTTTGTCACTAGCCGCTTTTAATCTGCTAAGATCGTCGCTGAATCGGGGAGGAGACGGGGGATTAGCCCCCTGGCCAAGATCGTGCAGTTTCATAAATCCGCCCGCATCTTTCAGCAGTGGCGTGTACTGTTTACTTAGACCTAGAATAGCCTCATTAAAGAGATCCAAGAAGATCAATGCTCTCTACCGGCTACCGTTTCTCGAATAAGCGCTTGACGATATATATTTCATTTAAATTGCGTTCAATAACACTGTGGCATTTTCAATGCATCAAGTGCCAGAATTTTTGTGTTTGCATGAGGCTGTAAAGAACAGCCAGTTTGTTCATAAAAACGTCGATCATCTGCCATTGCTGAGGCAAAACTTTTCATTTTGTAGAGTTTTCTGCACCCTCCAACAAAGCATGACTTACGCCCAACCGTCGGATCTTTTTACGAAAGCATAGGTCAATAACACCTAAAATTAACAAACTGTTGTTGCCGATGCGAACCAGTGCGAACCCAAAATCAAAATGGCCGATAAGTTTAGAGTTATCTTCGCAATGAAACGCCCAAGCGGAGCTTGCTTAAACTACGTTCAGCCCTTGTGAATGCCGCCGAAACAGCACTCAAGAAGGGTTGCGATATCAACTTCATAATGTGAATCAACACCGTGGTAAAATTTGATTTTTATCGTAATCATAACGGCGCTTAAGTGACCATTCATTGGGCGAGAAATTTGTTACACTTTGAGAAATTTCAGAGTCCGGTACATGCATATCAACGAAGAGGTGCCAATACACTCTGGTGTTTTTAAGCGGTATTTCTGCCCAGTTATCAAATACGCGCATGCCTTCTTGTTGGGTGCCGCGAATATGGCTTGGGCATTCATGACTTCCAACCGTGGCAGAGGCGCTAAGCAAACCTGATCGTAGCAGGTTCACGTTAAAATGAGCTGGATCCACAGGAGTGTCAGTTTTATCTTCGTTGTAAAGATCATTGTGGGCATCAGATTGTCCGTACAAACGGCGTGCTTTGGTTTTGAGCGTTAAACGTTTCATTTTACGTTTTGCGGCGCCTTAAAACGGTCTGGGCTGGCCGCTTTGCTTTTACAAAATCCTTGTGATTGACGATGGTTTCTGCAAAGCGACGGCTTGAAAAACGGTGTAAAATTTAAGATCGCTTCATGATCTGCTTTGTGCCCTTATACTTACAGAACCATTAAAAGGTAATATATATTGAGGCGTTGGATCTGCCCTTACGTCGCGGGTTGGTTGGTAAGTTGAGATTTTTTAAGGCAATGGCACGTATAAAACGAACTTGAATAAAACGTAAAATGCGGTGATTACCACTGCGCCGGATATCGGATATAAAATAAACGTTTTTGCGCTCCAGCGTTCATGCATCGCCGCAATCAGCCCACCGCTGAAAGCTACCACGCCTGCGGGTAAAAATCCGATCTTAGGGATCAGGAAACCCATCAGAAACATCGCGATTATCAGCAATGCCCGGCGCCACCAAATGCCGGTTCCAAAACCGCCCTCTTCGGATGGTTTTAAAAATCTGGCGATGAATGAAAATGACGCTGTCACGACCAGTATAATGGCCACGGTTTGCGGAAAAACTTGGCTGTCGCGATCAGTATAGCTGGTTGTATCATACAGCGTTATCAGCCCCGCACAGATAAAAAACAGCGAGGCAAGCAGCGATCCGATCTGTCCGCCGCTTTTCATTGCAGAAGGGGGGGTCATTGGTTGGCCTCTTCGAATCTGCGTGATTTTCGCCATTGAACGATCAGCGGTAAAATCAGCGTTATGAGCGTGAACAGCAAAATGCCTTGCGAAATCGGTCTGCCAAAAAACATTCCGAATAAGTTATTTGTCGCCGCGCCTATGGTCCAGCCTTGCACAAAGCCTTGCTCGGCGATCGGGCCCAATATCAACCCCAGAACGATCGGTGAGGCAGCGAATCCAAACCTGGCAACAACCCATCCAAAAACCCCAAGGCACAGCATGATAATCACGTCTGAGACGCTGTTGCGGATGGCAAAAGTACCGATGATGGTCATAAACCCGACCGTTGGCACCAACACTGCCTTCGGCACAGTGACGATCGATTTATACGCGTAGCGCCCTATCAGAAGGCCTGCCGGCAACATCAAAACCGTTGCGATTATCAATCCATAGATGAACGTAAAGACGATCGAGCCGCTTTGTGAAAACATCGCTGGGCCGGTGCGTACGCCTTGCACCAACAGCGCTCCTAAAACGATGGCATCGGGCGGGGTGCCTGGAATGCCTAAAACCAGCGTCGGGATGAAGCCCCCACCAACAGTGGCGCTATTTGCGGATTCGGTTGCCATAATGCCATTCGGCTCGCCCTCACCAAATTTCTGGTCTGGCTTGGCGGTACGTTTGGCCTCTGAATAGGCCACCAACCCAGCAACTGAGCCGCCTGCGCCGGGTAAAATACCCACTAAAGTACCGATAATTGAAGAGCGGATCAGATTGAATTTCGAGCGCGCCGCGAGCGCAAATGCCTCTCCGATGCGAACCGTTTTCACGCCTTCTTCCACCTTTAAATGCCTGTCAGGAACCGCGACCAGATCGATTAGGACCGGCACACAGTAAAGACCAATCAACGCCCCCACAACGCCAAAACCGCCAATCAAGGTTTGGCTGCCAAATGTCAGTCGGATATCAGCGGAAATTTCAGCCACGCCAACCGTTGATAAAATCATCCCAAAAGCCCCGCCCACCAGACCTTTCATCAAATTGCCGCTGGAGAGTGATGCAATTAAAGACAGTCCAAAAACCGACAACCAAAAATACTCAATAGGCCCAAAAGCCAGCGCGACCTGCGATAAAGGCGGAGCCAGAAAAAGCAACG
The DNA here is from genome assembly GCA_034423775.1 of Alphaproteobacteria bacterium US3C007. NCBI lineage: Bacteria > Pseudomonadati > Pseudomonadota > Alphaproteobacteria > Rhodobacterales > Roseobacteraceae > Thalassovivens > Thalassovivens spotae. The sequence continues at coordinate 3,397,421 of CP139918.1, read as the reverse complement.
CGATTGCGCCAACCAGGCCGCCAAAAACTGATGCAAAACAGGCAAGAGCGACCGCAAGATCTCCATCGCCACGTTTTGCCATGGGATAGCCGTCAAAGGTTGTGGCAATGGCCGATGGGGTGCCTGGTGTATTCAATAAAATAGCGGCATAGGCGCCGCCGTAAATTGCGCCGGTGTAAATGGCCCCAAGAAGAATAAGCGCGGAGGCAGGCTCCATACTAAAGGTGATGGGAACCAAAATAGCCAGCGCCATGGTGGCGGTTAACCCCGGGATAGATCCAATGACAGTGCCGGCCACAACGCCAAATAAAGCCAATGCAAAATTCAAAGGCGTTAAGGCAGATAAAAAGTGACTGAATTCCATCGCTACAACTTTCCGGGGTTAACCAATTTATTTTACTTGATGAGGCCAGCTTCGCGAGCATCTTTCAAATATTCCGCAACGCGGTCAGCCATAAAGGCCGGCATATCCGCCGCGCTTATATCCAACATCGCAAAGCCACCATCGAGCATTTTCTGACGAAAGGCTGGGTCGGCATTGATTTCGCCAATCATATCAGACCACATGGCGGTGGTTTCTGCGCTCGCGGTATTGGGCAACGCTATACCACGATAGGCGCCACCCACCATATCATATCCCAGTTCTTTGAAGGTTGGGACATCCGGGAAAAGGGGATGACGGTCTTCCATCGCAACGGCCAACATGCGCACGGCATCGCCTTGTTTAGCACCTACGGTTGTATAACCCCATTGTGCTTTGACCTGATTGCCCAAAAGCGCCGTCACAGATGCACCGGTGCCTTTGAACGGCACATATGTGGTGAGCGCGCCGGTCATCTTGTCAAATTTGATTTGGGCCAGGTGGTTGGCGCTGGCTTTTCCCGATCCTGACATGGTGACCTGTCCGGGGTTGGCCTTCGCATCATTCACCAAATCTGCAAGTGTTTGATAGGGGCTATTGGCCGGAACAACGATGGCATCTGGTGTGAAGTGGAACATGTAGAACGCGTTCAACGAATCTGTTGTAAAGCCTACGTCTTTTTGCGCAGGTTTGATGATGATATGGGGTAAGTTCACGCCCATAATGGTTTGGCCATCGCCGTTCAAACCGTTCAGAGAGGCCCAGCCAACTGCACCGCCACCGCCGGGTTGGTAGGAAACCACCATTTCTTGGCCAAATTTTTCGGCGAAGAAAGGCTGCTGCAATCGTGCAGAAATATCCGACTCGCCGCCGGGTCCGAAAGGAATGATGTAATTAACGGGTCCGTTCAATTCCGCGTGGGCTTGCACACCAAATGTCAGTGCAAGCGCCGCCGCAGCGGTTGTTTTAAGAAGAGTACGTCTCAGCATAATGTTTCTCCCGAATTTGCTGTAATTTTGTGATATCTTTGATAGTAGACACAGGTTTAGATGCAAGCGCCATGGTTTTTTGAACTGGCAGCTCTAAAAGTCTAGGCTTGCAAATCCGCTGACCAGCGTAAGCTAATGCATTTTTGAGCGTGTCATTGATGGTCATTTTACGCCATATACCGTGCTAACCATGCTAGGTTTCCCTAAAATTTGCGTTTCCGCCAGTCATTAATTTTTGGCTTTTTGTAAAGCGTTTCTTTATAAGCGCATTTATGAGACTATTTTGGCCTGAGAGGTGTCGTAAGACCGATGACCATTGCCCTTTTTAAAACTTTAATCGCCATTTCTGAACAGGGTAGTTTTCGCGCTGCCGCAGATGTTATTTGCGTCACGCATGCGGCGATCGGCCAACAAATGACGCGGCTTGAAGAAACATTGCAAGTCAGATTGTTCGACCGTTCTGAAAAGTCACCCAAATTGAATCAATTGGGCAAAGCGTTTGTGCCCAAGGCCAAAGCGGTCGTTTTGGCCTATGATACCATTTTAGATGATCTCACGGGTGATCCGCGCACGATCGGAGAACTTTCTGTTGGCGCGGTGCCATCCTCTTTGGCCGGCTTAATTCCCAAATCGATCAAACGGTTGATCACGCTTTATCCACAATTGCATATCCGCGTGGTGCCGGGGCTTTCACCTTCTCTATTCGAGCAGATCGAAGGCGGGACATTGGATGCGGCTGTGATGAGCGAGCCTCGGCATATACATAACGGGCTTAATTGGTTGCCATTTTATGAAGAAGAATTGGTTTTGCTGGCCTCGCCAGAGGTTGTCGAAGACGATCCTTTTCTCATCTTGGAAAGGATGCCTTATTTGCGCCATACCCGGCAGGCAGCCGTTGGGATGATGGCCGAAGACTGGCTGGCGAAAAATAACATTCGCGTGCATGATTTGATGGAGATGGGCTCTTTGGAAAATCTTGCCAGTATGGTTGCACATGGTCTTGGGGTCGCGATTGGCCCAAATATTTGTGTTCCTGATCCGTCTTTTGAGCAATTAAGAAAAATTTCATTGGGACCATCTGCGCCCCGACGTACGCTTGGTATCCTAACGAGATCAGATTGTTCAAAATTAAAACTGCTTGAGCCCTTGTTGGCGCAAATCAAACTGACGATCGCCGAGTCGGAGGGTTAAACCGACTTGTAAAATTTAATTTTATTTAAAATGAAATTTATTTGATTTGCTAAATAATATTTTGAGGGTGACAGTAAGGCAACCTGTCAGTCATCTTGGAGGCATTTATGCCAAACCTTTCTACAGCGCCATCAGATGATGTTTTGGATCAAATTAAAGCCATCCTGGGCCATGGTGGATGGAAGGCTGGAGCTGAGGCTATCAGTTATTTTGATGATCCGAGAGGGCGGTTTTGCGGGGCGGCATTTTTGGTGGTGTTGCCCGAGTCAACTCAGCAGGTATCTGAGATTGTAAGCCTCTGTAATAGAGAAAAAATTGCCCTTATTCCCTATGGCGGCGGAACGGGTGTGGTGGCGGGCCAACTTTCAATTGAAACCGAAAATATGCTTATTCTATCGCTTGAACGGATGAATAGCATCAGTGAGGTTTCTGAAGATGACTGCACTGTGACGGTGCAAGCAGGCTGTATATTGGCGCATCTGCACGCTGCGGCTAACGAGAAAGCGCTGCAATTTCCGCTCAGCATGGCTTCTAAGGGCAGCTGTAGTGTTGGCGGGAATCTTGCTACCAATGCAGGGGGGATACAGGTCGTGCGCTATGGCAACACGCGAGATCTATGTTTGGGGATAGAAGCCGTGTTGCCCTGCGGCTCTATTCTAAGCGATCTCAGCCCTTTGCATAAAGACAATACGGGGTATGATCTTAAACATCTTTTGATTGGAAGTGAGGGGACATTGGGCGTGATAACTGCGGCCACATTCAAGCTCACACCACTCGACCCTGAAACGGTGACTATGCTTTGCGCGGTATCGTCTCCTACCGCTGCCCTTGCGCTTTATAAAAAGTTACGCCTCAATTTGCGTGAAAGTATTTCAGCGCTCGAATTGTTGAGCGATTTCGGCTTAGATTTGGTGGCCAGTTGTTTTTCAGATCTAAAAAAACCCTTTAAGCAAGATTATAGCTGGTATGTGTTGATCGAGGCAGGCGGCGCCGAAGGTATTATCGAACAAGCTTTGGGCGCGGTGGCCGATTGTTTGGAGACGGGTTTGGTGCAAGACGCGGTGATTGCACAATCTGATACGCAGCGCGCCACCCTGTGGCGATTGCGCGAAAATACACCCGAGGCGAACCGGTTGTCAGGTGCGTTTGTAAGCAGTGATACATCGGTTCCTATAAGCAAAGTTGAAGCGTTCATTCACGCGACATGCGCCGCGGTAAAAGCGATTAATCCGGATCTGAGGGTCAACACATATGGGCATATCGGCGATGGGAATATACATCACAATATTTTACCACCCCAAGGCGTCACGAAAGCCGCATTTCTAAAAGCAGAACCAGACGCGGCTGAACGCATTCGCATGGTGATAAACGATGCCACGGTGGAATTTGGTGGCTCGATTAGCGCTGAGCATGGGATTGGCCGCTTGAAAACGCAAGACCTTGAAGCTTATGTCAGTCCGGTAAAGCGTCGCGCGCTTAAGGCGATAAAATCGGCACTTGATCCCAACAATATTATGAACCCCGGCGCGGTGCTTCGTTAAAACGATAATTTTTGGATTGATAGCTTGAGATACGATCCCTTTCGCGTCCAAGGCGCGGGGTATGCGCATGGCTGCAATTTGGCCGCCTGTTACTGCCGTTTTTGCCGATGCCACCGCTAAGAGTTTTGGCGCGCGGCATTTATATAGATATCGAGCAAATTAAACCGGATAAAGCGGCTTGCCGTTTACGCAGCGTGGGCTTCGCCTAAGCGGCGTTTCAATATGCAAACAGCATGATGATAAAGATGCGTTATAATCTGGGTCAGGTGGCTTGCTGTTTACACAAGATCCATGTCGCGATGAACCAGCCAGATACGTCGCTACTTTTATTCAAACAAAATTTCAATTTTAAATTAGATCGGTTCGCCAAATTAGAGGGCTTGGTTGTGGGTTTTTGATGTTTGAGTGATTCTGCGCGTAGGCGCCATTCCTCCAGTCAAGAAAGCAAAATTTTAAAAAAGCGGGAACTTTGCATGCTTTAAGATAAGTCTAGATCTCTTTAGGATTTGTGAAAACAAACAATTTTTAGGGCTCTATTCTGGAAAATTGAGTGAGAAACAGAGATTTTAAAAAATGGATTACGATAATTTTAACTTAATCCTCAAAAAGAAGATTTTTTGGTCTTCACCATCAAAATAACCGTTGATTGGAAACTGGTAATCTGTTCGATTGCGATTTAAGCTTGCGCAACGCTCGCGGGCACAATCATTCTGTTCTTTTGACAGAAGAATGAAGCTTCAATTTTGAGGCAAAAAATGGGAGAAAATAAATGTCGAATAAATCAAAACTGATCGGTGCGGTTGCCGGTGCGACTCTCGCGCTCGGTGCGCAGACAGTCTTGGCCGGTGGGCATCAGGAAATGACGGTAGCATATTTTCTAGAGTGGCCAATGCCATTTGAGTATGCAAAACAAATGGGAACTTATGACGAAGAGTTAGGTGTAAAGGTCAACTGGGTGAGCTTTGATTCTGGTGTGAAAATGTCCGCAGCTATGGCCTCGGGTGATGTTCACTTATCAGTAAGCCAGGGTGTTCCGCCTTTTGTGGTTGCAACCTCGGCTGGCCAAGACCTTCAAATCTTAGATGTAGCTGTTAGCTACGCTGACAACGATAACTGCGTCGTCAGAAGCGATCTTGAAATTGACAAAAGCAGCACTGAAGAGTTGGCCGGTAAAAAAGTGGCCGTGCCTTTGGGTACAGCAGCGCATTATGGTTTCTTGAAGCAAATGGACCATTTTGGTGTTGACGTTGGCAGCATGGAAATAGTGGACATGGATCCACCAGATGGCGCTGCTGCAATCGCGCAAGGCGCTGTGGATATGTTCTGCGGTTGGGGTGGTTCGTTACGCCGCGCGAAAGAGCACGGAAACATTCTGCTTACGGGTGCTGAAAAAACTGAACTAGGTATTTTGGTTTTTGACGTCACTTCTGGTCCAGCAGGCTGGGTAGCGGAAAACAGCGATCTAGTTGCCAAATTTCTCAAGGTGACCGCCGATGCAAACGCGATGTGGGCGGATTCTTCCAACCATGCCATGATGCTTCCTGCCATTGCGAAAGACGCTGGTATGGATGAGGCGGCAACAGCAGATACAATGGCGACATTTGTATTCCCAACTGTCGACAGCCAATTGTCTTCAACATGGCTCGGTGGTGGCGCACAGGAATTTATGAAGGGTGTTGCAGACGTCTTTGTGACAGCTGGAAGTATCGATTCAGCATTGGGTAGCTATGCTGACAACGTGAATGTTGGTCCGTTGGAAACAGCAAACGGAATGTAATTAAACAGCTGCGGGCCGGTGCGCCGGCCCGCAGAATGCAACTGATGTTGTGGTTTATTTGCAATCGTCTCCATCAAAAGTAGGAAGAGAAAAGTGGCCATGTCTGGACTGTCCATCCAAAATATTTCAATGCGCTTTGATTTGCCAAACGGTGAGTGCGTGCAAGCTTTGAAGGATGTCACCCTCGACTTGAAAGCAGGTGAATTGATGTCTGTTTTGGGGCCCTCTGGATGTGGTAAAACTACATTATTAAACATTGTTGCCGGATTTCTCGCGCCAACGCAGGGTGAAATTCTATTAAATGGCGAAAAGGTAACTGGCCCCAATGCCGAACGTGGCATGGTGTTTCAACAGGGTGCTTTGTTTGAGTGGATGAACGTAAGAGAAAACGTGGGCTTTGGTCCACGGATGAAAGGAATAAGCACCGCACAATCGCGCGAAAAAGTGGATCATTTGCTTGATGTGGTTGGGCTGCGGGATTTTAAAGATAAAGCAGTATATGAGCTTTCTGGGGGCATGCAGCAGCGTGTTGCATTAGCCCGATGCCTCGCCAATGATCCAGATGTAATTTTAATGGACGAGCCATTAGGCGCACTTGATGCGCTTACTCGCGAAAAGATGCAGTCGTTGGTTTTGAAGCTATGGAAGGAAACCGGCAAAACAATTATTTTGATTACGCATTCTGTAGAGGAAGCTTTGCTGCTGGGCGAGCGCCTTTTGGTGATGGCTCCGCGCCCGGGCCGTATTCATCGTGAATATCGTCTTCCTTTTGCTGATCTAGGCGTTGATGCCGACCTTCGTGATATTAAAAAACACGTCGAATATGCCAATCGGCGCGAAGAGATTTTGGAAATGATCTGGAATATGGAAGAAGAAATTATGGGACGTTCGGAGGCAACGGTTTGATGGAGTTATTGGTCAAGCTTTCCGAAGAATTACTTTCGATCCTGGTCATTCTAGCGTCGGCTATGCCCTATATCGCCGGTTATATTGGCTTAATCCTGTTAACCCTTTTTGTGTCGCGGCTGGTAAAGAAACTTCTTACACCCAAGCAAGATTTTGGTTCATTGAAAACCGTGACCTTTGGAGATGAAAGTGCGGTAAATTCAAATTTTGCAGCTTCTGTTGTTTCTGTTCTGTTGGTTTTGATTTTATGGGGGGCCTTCACCGGATCAAAAATTTTACCGTCGTTTCTGCATGCACCCGGCCCTTTTCGGGGAAATGCTGAATTCACTTACACGGCTGAAACCGGTGATGGTCTGCGCGATGAAGCGAGAGTGAAACTTATTGTCCATGGCATCGGTGAAGATATAATCCTCCCAAACCTAGAATTGGGTGATGGTTTCGCCAAAAATGATGTCATGGCCGTCAAAGCTTATCGCACGAAATTACTGAAATGGGATAAAAATGACGAAGAAAACCGCAAAATGGGAGCTAAGATTGTTGCAATTAATGGTAAGCCGATTGAGCAGGGCGTCGCGGTTTATTTAGAGAATCTTCGTATTGCTTTAACGCCAAAAGGCACTTTGAATGTTGAGCCTCGAAAAGGTTGGCAGATGGAGCCTATATGGTTGCCGGCGCCCGAAGCCGTCTGGGGGCGGCTGATAGAAATATCGACCCAAGGCTTCAAGAACTTTCCTTTGCTTGAACATTTGGGTTTTTCGCTATTTCGAGTTGTGGTCGGGTTTTTTATTGGCGCGATGGTGGGTATACCTTTGGGCTACGCCATGGGCTTGTCCGATTGGTTTCGTGGCTGGTTTGATCCGATTGTTGAATTTATGAGGCCGGTCCCGCCGCTTGCTCTGATCCCGTTGGTGATTATTTGGGCGGGTATTGGGGAAGTTGGCAAAGTGATTTTGTTATTCCTCGCTGCACTTTGGATTATGGCCATCGCCGCGCGTGCAGGCGTGTCTGGAGTTAAAATTTCAAAAGTGCACGCTGCTTATTCATTGGGCGCAAGCAGATGGCAGATAATGCGCTTTGTCGTATTCCCCAATAGCTTGCCAGAAATTTTTACCGGGGCGCGAGTAGCCATGGGCGTGTGTTGGGGCACGGTGGTTGCCGCTGAACTTGTGGCAGCGGAAAAAGGCGCAGGCATGATGATTATGGTTGCGTCAAAATTCCAGCAGACGGATATTGTTATCCTGGGCATTATCCTGATTGGGATCATTGGCTTTGGCATAGACATGCTTATGCGCTGGGTCGAACGGGTTATGGTGCCCTGGAAAGGGCGGGGCTAAAGTCACAAAATAAAAAAGCTTTGTTTCTTAACGGCACGTCCCAGAGTCAGGGATAATATTCTTGTTTTTGCCTTATTGTATCTAGCAGCGTGAATGGCCTTAGTTTTTCGTGCATGCGCCGCCAGTTTCTTTGAAGGTCAGTTTTTGGGGCGTGGATTAGCTTATCGGATCAAGTGCGCTACCCAGTATGAGGATGAGACTGAGTAGCGGCTTTTGTGAATTTATATGTTTTGCAACGATTTTACCCTCGCAGAAATGTTCTAGATCCTTAGGTAGAGGGCTCAGGTGTGCGATCGTCCTAAAATTCTATTTTTAACAAAATACGCTATATTTCAGCTCCGCTTTTGGCGATTTTGTGGATGTTTCCAACCAGCGCAGAGGTTGGCCTGTCGCTGAGGTGTATTCAGTCTTTCACTTTGCGGCTTTTGCGGTGAGCAGAGCGGGCGAGCTGCATTGCATAAGCTTCGTGTTTTGTCGCGGGGTTGGATAAAAACCCGCAAAAAATTTTTATGGCTCGCATAATTTGGGTAACTTGTGGAAGGTCGTATGATGGAAACACTTTCAAAGTGTCGGGTGGGGAAATCCTGATTTACGTATTCATTTTTCTACGATCTATCATTTTGACTGATCAAAGAGTTGAAACCAATTTTCTATTTTGCCGTTTTGAGAGGTGAATGTGTGTCCCATACTTGGTGGGCATTCTAACCGTTTAATCCATGACTGATCTCACAATGCCTTTATCAATGCGGGGTGATCGACTTTGTTTTTCTAGGGGCTCATACTTGGGGCAAGGTGGTGCGCTGTTGGTTTCGGAATTTAACGCCTTTCAATGCTGTTTGAGGGGCTTTTTAACGCCTTAAATTCAAATTATTTGCACTTAATTAGCAAAATATTTCATTTTTAAGAATTTAAACTTTGTGTCATGATCGCCTGCGACACTTCTTAGATTTCAGTAAGGATAGCGATTATGCGGCGTTTAGGGGCTTGGATGCAGTTTAATTTGAAACTGGGTTTGCACGTGCAATGCGGCCGGCCCGCCCCTCATATTTTGTCCGTTTCAGATATCTTTTGGGGTGCCCGCGGATGCTGCTGATCGGTGCGTTTGGCACGGTGCTTGAAGCCATCTACCAGGTTTTTTTTGGCTTCTATCAGTTCGCGATATGGCGCAAAGAGCGTTATTTTGAAGATCTATGTTTAATTCAAACGGGAGTGGGCAATAAAGCAGGCCCCGGTGTTTACGGCGCCGCGCCCTATCAAGCCTACGGGTCCCTCGCGGTGCAAAGGAGAGCAGAATGAAACCTTATAAGATGTTGATCGATGGCGCATGGGTAGAGGCCCGCGATGGCGGAACATTCACCAGTATTAATCCTGCGACAGGTGAAGAATGGGCGGAAATTCCAGAGGCCACGGCCGAAGATGTGGATTGCGCTGTGCGCGCTGCAGATAGGGCTTTTCGTGAAGGGCCGTGGGCTCAGATGAACGCAACCCAACGCGGCCATTGTTTGCGCCGCTTGGCAGATTTACTTGCCGCGCAGTCTGAGACGCTGGGAGAAATCGAAACGCGTGATACTGGGAAATTATTTGCAGAAACGCGGTGGCAGGCAAAATATATCAGCGAATTTTATCATTTTTTCGCTGGAGCGGCTGATAAAATTCATGGCGAAACGCTTCCGATTGATAAACCGGATATGTTTGTTTTTACCAATCGTGAGCCCTTGGGGGTGATTGCCGCGGTTGTGCCGTGGAACAGCCAGTTATTTTTGGCAGCGGTGAAAATTGGACCAGCACTTGCGGCGGGAAACACCGTTGTTATGAAGGCCTCGGAACATGCACCTGCGGCGCTATTAGAGTTTGGAAATTTGATTGCGCAAGCAGGCATTCCCGATGGGGTGGTCAACATCGTGACGGGGCATGGTGATCCTTGTGGGAAGGTGCTTACCTCGCATCCGATGGTGGCGCGCGTTTCATTCACCGGAGGGCCAGGCTCGGCCCGTCACGTAATCCAAAATACAACAGAAAATTTCGCCGAACTCAGTTTGGAATTGGGGGGAAAATCTCCGTTTATCGTATTTGAAGATGCGGATATTGAAAGCGCTGTAAACGGATCAGTCGCGGGTATATTTGGGGCGTCTGGGCAAAGCTGCGTGGCGGGTTCGCGGTTGCTTGTGCATGAAGATATTGCGGATGAATTTTTAAAGCGGATGGTGAAGATTGCGCAGGCCGTCACGATTGGCGATCCTATGGCTGGCGAAACCGAGATGGGGCCTTTATGTACCTATGGGCAACTCGAAAACATCGAACGCGAGGTAGCGCGCGCTGTCGAGGAAGGCGGCCAGATTCTAAGCGGTGGAAAACGGGTAAATGCCGGTTCGGATTTGTATTATGAGCCAACGATTATCGACTGCCCCTCCCCAAACCTTCACATAGTTGATACTGAATTATTTGGCCCGGTTTTAAGCGTGCTGCGGTTTAGAACAGAAAGCGAAGCCTTGGCTTTAGCCAATGATACGGTGCATGGCCTTGCAGCGGGGATTTTTACCAAAGACGGAGCGCGGGCGCTGCGGATGTCAAAATCAGTAAGGGCGGGCATCGTTTGGGTGAATACCTATCGGGCAGTCTCTCCCATTGCTGAGTTTGGTGGAATGAAAAACTCTGGCTATGGCCGCGAAAGCGGCTTTCAAGCCGTTTATGATTATACGCGCCCTAAAACTGTGTGGATGAACATGTCTTCAGAGCCGTTGGGCAGCCAGTTCGTATCTCGTTAATTTGAAAGGGACGAAAATGAAATTTCATATTGCCATAAATTTAGAACGAAGCGAACCCTCTGTGGATATGAAAGAGGTGCGTGATCACACGCTTGAAATGGTGCAAATGGCAGATGAGGCCGGTTTTGAGATTGCTTGGGCTGCCGAACACCATGCGTTGGAAATGACGATTGCGCCAAACCCGTTTCATATGATGACCTGGTGGGCAGATCACACCAAAAATATCCGCCTTGGATGCGGTGTGGCCAATGCCTCTTATTGGCATCCGATCAAACTGGCAGGCGAAGCGGCTTTGGTGGATCTGTTGAGCGATGGGCGGATGGATCTGGGGCTGGGATCGGGGGCTTATCAACGCGAATTTGATAGGCTACGCCCTGGTTTAAGCCAAAAAGACGGGTGGAAATATCTGCAAGAAATGTTGCCTTTAATTCCGAAGCTTTGGGCCGGTGATGTGGAACATAATGGAGAGTTTTGGCAATTTCCAACCGCCACATCTTGCCCGAAACCTATACAAGACAGCGTGCCCATCTGGGTGGCTGCGCGCTCTCCAACAACCTTTGATCATGCGGTAGACAACAATTGCAATATTATGAGTTGGCCTTTGACAATGCCGTTTTCCGAGGCGGAAAAATACCGCGACCTGCTTGAAGATAGTAAAGCCCGTTTGAACCCTGAATATTCAGGTAAATTTGCCATGATGCGCCACGCTGTTCTTTATGAAACGGAAAGTGATCGGCAAGCGGCGCTAGATGCTGTGCGGCAGGTTTTGGCCCGCTTTGGCAATTTAATGATGCAAGCAGGTGATGTTGTGAACGGATATCCCGATATGGTTCCGCTGGAAACATTAGAGGGCAATGCCCGCGTCGACCCCGCGATGCTGGAAGAAAACTTAATGTTCGGATCTCCAGAGATTGTTGTAGAAAAACTTAAGCAGTATCAATCTATTGGCGTTGATGCATTTATTTATTACGCCTCTCTGGGGCTGGATATGGAACGTCAGAAACGATCGCTGCGTTTGTTTATTGACCAGGTACTGCCCGCATTTGCTGAAGTAAAGGAATTTGCCCATGCCGATTGAAATCCGCCGAACGCTGCTTTGGAAACAAAAAACCTTTATCGAGGGGTGGAAAAGCGTGGACACCCCCACCCAATTGATGGCGTCTATGGCCATTATAAAAAACCCTTGGTTTGGCCGTGGGCATGTTGAAAATATGCGCCCTGAAATCCAAGCGCATGGGCCGGTTATTGGCAAATTATTGACAGAAATGCTGCTCGATGAAACGGGCGATTTGCTTGAGGGCTGCGGCAAGGCAAGCGTGGTGGGCATGGGCGGAGAAATTGAACATGCCCAAGCGATGACGCATACGCTCCATTTTGGAAATCAGTTTCGCGAAGCGATTGGTGCCAAAAGCTATCTGGCCTTTTCAAATACGCGCGGCGCGGCGAATTGCGCAATAACAATTCCTTTGATGGATAAGCATGATGCAGGCCGTAGATCGCATTATCAAACAATCCAAACCAGCGTGGTTGACGCACCGGCTGATGATGAGATTCTTATTGCCTTGGGGGCCTCGATCGGCGGGCATCCCAACCACCGCATTGGCGATAGATATCAAGATTTAAAGGATCTGGGCCGCGATTTAGATAATCCGGCAGGCGTTTAAATGGCAAGAACCAAAGATGGCACCGCCTATGAGATAACAGGTCCTCAGGGCGCAGCTTGGGTTGTGCTCATCCATGGGCTGGGTTTAACGCATGCCAGCACGTGGGGTGGCATTGCGCCAACCTTGGCGCAGGAGTTTCAAATTCTGAGCTATGATCTTTTAGGCCATGGTGAAACGGATCTGCCCTCAGGGCGCGTTGACCTAAAACGTTTGGGGCAACAAGTGGTCGATTTGATGGATGAGCTGTCTATTGATCGCGCCGCGTTGGTTGGGTTTTCACTTGGTGGGATGATCAATCGGCGCGTGGCGATTGATCATCCAAGCCGCGTCTCTGCGCTGGGAATATTAAACGCACCACATGAGCGGGGGGAAAAGCAGCAGCGTTTGGTGGAAGAGCGGGCCCGCGCCAGTTCAGCAGAGGGACCATCTGCCAATATCGATACAACGCTTGCCCGATGGTTTACGCCGGATTTTCGCGTCCATTCTTCACAGCAGGTGGCCGCTCTACGCGATATTGTGGTGGCGAATGATCCAAGAAATTATGCCATCCATCGCCAGATTTTAGCCGAGGGTGTAACCGAACTGATCCGCCCAACGCCTGCCTTAAAGCAGCCCAGTCTTATCATGACCTGCCAGAATGACAGCGGCTCAACGCCTGCAATGAGCCAGGCGATTGCGCAGGAAATCATGGACTCTGAGCTGAGTATTCTGCCCAAATTGCAGCATTTGGGCTTGCTAGAAGATCCAAACGCTTTTGCAGGTCCGCTTCTGGCCTTTTTGCGAAGCAAACTGCCCGAGGGCTAGAAAGGAATTGTCTTGGTGCTTTTTATTCTCCAGGGTTGGCATCAAAGTTAGACTTCTTTGGCGTTATCAGGTTTTTTTGATCATTAAAAAGCGCATTTTCTGGCATAGAATGGCACGATTTGATACGCATATTCTGTATATAGATCGACTATATCGCTGTATTTTTTTCTGCAGGTGGCCGCAGTTATAAAGGGGCGTTTGCATCGAAAAAGGACGGCAAGCTGATCTTCAACCAATAAAAACCGTTGTGCCGCTGTCGGGACGGCTTAAACCGTGCTATCCACCCGTTCGGCCGTCGCGTATGGCGATATGACGCCTCGGCGCGGTTATCGAGCCCTTTGTGATGAGGATGGTCTATGCCCTCTTTAAGCTCTTTGAAAGCCTCTTTTGACGCTTTTGGCCCTCTTCGGTTTGCGGCGATTAAATCCCTCAAAGCAATTTGAGCAATCCGCAGATGTAGCCGCTGGGCAGACGATCCTGCGGCGCGCGGTTTCTTCAAAGCCACATAAGGATTGAAGGTGCGGTTTTGGCGATATGGTGGAGGTTTAAACCCAGCCTAGAAGGCTGGATCACGGTTTATTTCGCGGTATAGCCGCCATCGACCATCAGAACCTGTCCCGTCACATAGGCAGAGGCCTGTGAGCATAGAAACAAAAGGGGGCCGTCTATGTCTGACACATCTCCATTACGGCCGATGCAGGTTTGGGCGGCATTGCGGGCAGAGCGCTCGGCATCCGCAAAAACCGGCCCTGTTAGCTCGGTTGGGAAGAACCCGGGCCCAATCGCATTGGTGTTAATCCCAAAGCCCGACCAAGCTTCTGCCATCGCGCGCGTCAATTGTGCAATGCCAGCTTTCGACGCGCCGTAGCTGACTCCGCCGGGAAAGGCGCGCGTGGTTTGAAGCGATGCGAAATTTACGATCCGGCCCCAGCCTTTGGCTTTCATACCCGACACAAGCGCCTGACTTAGAAAAAACGGTGCTGCAAGATTGAGGTTGAGCGTTATGTCCCAGCCTTCATCGGTTACGTTATCAGCGGTTTCGCGGGTGTTTATTCCGGCTGCATGAACCACTATGTCGGGCGCGCCGAACGGGGCGGCGATTTGAGCGGCGATCTCTTTTATCTGGCTGCGCTCAGACAGGTCGGCAGACAGGGTAGCGGCTTCTGGCCCGATACGCTCGGCCCAATCCGAAAGCGCTTCTGCGCGCCGCGCCACGCCAATGACCTGCGCACCAGCCGCGGCCAAAGCCGAGGCTGCCTGTTGCCCCAGGCCAGAACTGGCCCCAGTGACGCAAGCAACGCGCCCCGACAGATCAAAAAGCGTGTTTGGATCAGCCATTCGCGCTCAGATCAAAGTTTTCCCCGGGAAAATATTTGGCAAGCCGCACGTCAGCGGCGCGAGCGTGACCCTCCATGCCTTCCAACCGAGAAATCCGCGCGGTGGCTTGCGCAACCCGTTTCGAGCCCTCGCGCGTGGCCTGCTGCCAGGTGACGATTTTCATATATTTATGCACTGATAATCCACCAGTATACGCGGCTGCGCCCGATGTGGGCAGCACATGATTGGTGCCCGATGCTTTATCGCCATAAGAGACGGTTGTTTCTTCGCCCAAGAACAAAGATCCATAGCAGCTTAAGCGGCCGCGCCACCAATCCAGATCCTCGGCCTGTACAGTCAAATGCTCGGGGGCGTATTCATCCGATGTGGCGGCCATTTCTTCGCGGTCTGCGCACACGATGACCTCTGCGTAATCGCGCCATGCGGCAAGCGCATTATCCCGGTTCAAGTCTGGAAGATCATTGATCAGCTTTGGAATTCGATTCATTACGTCTTCGGCCAAGTCTTTGCTATCAGTCACCAGCCAGACGGGGGAATTATAGCCGTGTTCGGCTTGGCTGACCAAATCGGTCGCAACGATATGCGGGTCGGCGGATTTATCTGCCAGAACCAAACTATCGGTCGGCCCTGCGATCATATCAATGCCAACGCGGCCAAACAGAATGCGTTTTGCCTCGGCTACGAATTGATTGCCCGGCCCAACCAAAATATTGGCTTTGGGCAATCCAAACAACCCGAATGTCATTGCAGCAATGCCTTGAACGCCCCCTAATGCCATAATCGTATCGGCCCCGCAGATATGGGCGGCGTAAATAATCGCAGGCGCGACGCCAACGCCCGGCCGGGGAGGGGAGGTGGCCATAATATGATTGCAGCCCGCCACTTTCGCCGTTGTCACCGTCATAATTGCACTGGCAATATGGCTGTAACGGCCTCCGGGCACGTAACAACCCGCCGCGTCAACCGGAATGGCTTTTTGACCCGCAATCAATCCTGGAACAACCTCATGTTCAACATCGCTTACCGTGGCTTTTTGCGCCTCTGCAAACCGGCGCACATTTTCATGGGCGAATTGAATGTCTTCTTTCAGCTTTTGTGGCACCAATTCGCAAGCGGCGGCAATTTCTTCTTGCGTCAGAATAACATTGCCATCGTATTTATCGAATTTTTGCGCGTATTCGATCGCTTTCGCATCGCCGCCTTCTTCAATATCGTTCAATATCCCTCGAACAATATCATGGACATTTGATGCATCGGATTGTGCGGTAAGCGTTGCTTTTTTCAGGTAGTTTCGTGCCATAGTTATTTTGCCTTATTTATAGATATCTGGAAGCATTGTTGTTGAAATCGCAGGTACAAAAGCGATTAAAAGAACCACAACAAGCATGAAAAATACGAATGGGACTGCGCGCCAAGCGATCCGCAGGATTGACTCTCCGGTAATCCCGGAAACAACGAACAAGTTTAACCCCAAGGGCGGTGTGATGAACCCGACACCCAAGGCGGTAATCATCATGATACAGAACTGAATTTCGTTCATGCCGACATTATCGGCCAAAGGCTTCAAAATTGGCGCAAGGATCACAATGTTGGGGGTTGTTTCCATCACACATCCCGCAGCGATCAAAATGCCGATCATCATCAAAATTAATAGGGTAGGATCATCGGTAAGGGTGGTGACAGAATGAACAAACCCTTGTGGCACGCCCATGATCGCCAAAGCCTGCGCGAGGGGCAATGAAAAAGCGATAATCGGAAGAATAATTCCGTTCACTTTTGCAGAGCTGACCAGCATATTGGGAAAGTCAGATAATTTAAGCGTGCCCAAAACAAAGCCAATAATGATCGTTACGATCACGGCGGTTGCGCCCGCTTCTGTGGGCGTCAATCTTCCCGAAAAGATGCCATAAAAGATAATGCCGGGCACGATAAAGGCATACCATCCAGAGGCAAGCGCCCTGATAAGGTTTCCGAAATATTCTGCCGCCGACATATTGCCACCGCCTTCATATCCGTAAATTCTGTTGACAACGAGATTGGTGATCAGGATGGCCGTTAAGATCAGCAATCCGGGGATCAGCGCAGCTAAAAATAAGGTTGAGGCGGATATACCCAGCACCAGACCAATAATAATATAGGCAATGGAGGGTGGAATTAAGATCCCTGTGCAAGCCCCTGCGGCAACGAGAGCGCAGGCATAGGGACGCGGATAACCACTCTCGACCAACCGATCGATGGTCATCCGCCCCACGGCGGCGGCGCCGGCGGCGTCCGAGCCTGAAATCGCCGCAAACATGCCGCAAACAAGAACGGTTGCTGACCCAAATCCGCCCTTGGCAAATTGCGTAACGGCTTCGGCCACGTTCAGAAATTTACGAGATAGGCCGGTTCTCACCAAAACATCGCCGGTTAGAATGAACAGCGGCACCGCGGTTAGAGCAAAAGCATCGATGCCATCAAACAGGCTTTCGCCAACCAATGCCAAAGGTAAATCGCCCGACATGAGCAGCATGGTGATCGCAGCAACCCCGATGGACGCCCAGACCGGCACGGCCAGCGCAGCAAGGACCACGAAGATAATCACCGGTAGGTAAAAATCCCACCCCAGCTCAACGGCTTGATTAAGTGTATTGAAAAGCATCGCCCTATTCCTCAGTCAAACAGCTTATCGCCTTCGTAAACGGGTGACCCGTCGCGAAGGCTGCGCAGATCGCGCAGGAGAGATTGCGTTAATCGCAGAATTACCAGAAAAAACCCAATTGGCACTGCCATCAGGAACCAAACCATCGACACCCGAAGGCCATGGCTTACAGAGCCAAATTTCCATGAGACATGGACGGTTTCCCAGGACCAGTATAACGCGATCAAAGCAACCGCAAACATGACAAGATCACCGAAGATGTAGAGCAGGGTTTTCACCGAAGGGCTCAAATAATGCATCACCACATCAATTCTGATATGCGCGCGGTCTTTCACGGCCGCGGCCGCACCGATCCAGGCAAGATAGATAAAAGAATACCGCACAATTTCTTCGCCCCAAATCGATGAATAGGCAAAGATTTCGCGGCGAAACACTTCAACGGCCATGGTCATAACGAGCATGACGTAAAAGGCTAAAAGTGCCCATTTTTCGGCGTCTTTATTGAGCCTTTGAAGTAACAACATAACAAACCTCTCTCGTAGCGTCGCTCTGGCTGGCAAGGCGCGTTGATAAATACAAAATTATTTTGAGAGTAAAAATGGTGGGCGTTTTTGCACGCCCACCAAAGACACTTATGCGTCGTGTACGTAGTAGCGGCCTTGCGTGCCGGCTGCTTCTTCTAGCTTGGCAAATGTATCCATTGATCCAGCCAGCTCAACTTTGAAGCTATCCCATGCTGCATTCTGATAGCCGCCAACAGATTGCCACTCAGCCAGTTGATCCTCGCTTAATGAGTGGAACTGAACGCCCGATTTGCGCAGCTCAGCCATGGCGTAATTGCGCGCTGAAGGTACTTTTGACAGGTTCTGATGACGGGTGATTTCCGCCGCTTCCATAATGCCGTCTTGAACATCTGCCGGCATAGAGTTGAACCATTCGAGGTTACAAGAATACACCTGCGAATCTGGAACCGCCTGCGTGAAAGTTACATGGCTCAAAATGTCTTTGAAGCCAAATACATACAGCGCGCCAACGGATGGGTCGAGCGCGTCTGCAACGCCTTGTTTGATCGCTGAGGGCGTTTCACCCCAGGCTACAGGTGTTGGGTTTGCACCGACCATGCGGTAATATTGCTGCAACATTGCGGAGCCTGGTACGCGGAATTTTACGCCAGACAAATCACCCGGTGTCATCACAGCGCCTGCACCACCTTTGCGAACCGCAACTACACGCGGGTCGATATTGACATAGAACAATGCTTTGAAACCTGCCGCTTCGACATTCGGGTTTACCGCTTTTGCCCAAGTGTCAGAATGTACCAGGTTTGTGAAGCGCTGGTTTGAACCACAAAGATACGGCATGTTGATCAAGTCAACAGTTGACGCGAAAGGGGCAAAGTTTGACAAAGAATGCTGCGCAGCTTGGATGGTCCCTGATTGTACCTTCTGTGCCAACGCGCCACCTGCGCCCAACTGTCCGCCGGGGGCCAATTTAACATAGACTTTGCCGCTTGTTGCGTTTTGGATGTTTTCTTTAAGGTCCAATTGCATGATTGGGTAGCTGCGCGTCGCGCCCAGCACATAGGCTGTTGCGATTGTCATCACGTGATCCGCGGCTTTTTCGCGATCTCTTTCTTCGCTGGCCGTCTGAGCTGCAGCCTCAGTTGACCAAAGCGTTCCCGCTGCGCCTGCAACCATTGCGGCTGTGAAGCTGCCTGAGCCCGCTAGCTTCAGGAAATTTCGGCGAGTTGCCGATTTCAGGTTTTTGTTCTCGTTACTCAATTTCATGTACTCCCTAAGTGATATGTACCGCGGCTACTTTTTAGCCTCAGCTTCTTTCGTCAGAATCGTGATGACAAACAGGATGGCGACGCCACTTAACATGAGCATTTCGCCGACATCGCCAATAAACGAAGCGTTATAGAATGACCCAAGGGCCACATTTAAAGTGAAAATCACGAATAAGATGATCGCTCCGATAAGCGGCATTTAACCTATCCTCCCAGATGTTAAGCCGATTCTCGTACAATGTAAGCGTTTACATTACTAAAATGCAAGCCTTTACATCGAATATTTTAATTTCTTTAATAATGCCATATAGTTGCAGTTCTGATCAAAGTGGGTTGACCTTGAATGCGCATTAAAAATGGCACTCCAACGCTTCATGATGTTGCTTTTGCGGCCAATGTGTCGACGGCAACCGTCTCGCGATGTCTAAATTTTCCCGATAAAGTGTCGGCTGCAACGCGCCAAAAAGTGTCTGCCGCGATCAGCGAGTTGGGTTATTTGCCAAACTTTGGTGCCAAAGTCATGGCCACTAATCGCACCAATACGATCGGCGCGATTATTCCCACGATGGAAAACGCAATTTTCGCGCGTGGCCTCCAAGCCTTTCAAGAAGAGTTATTGTTGCACGGTTTCACGCTTTTGGTTGCCAGTACGTCATACCGGCCTGAAATAGAACAAGAGCAAATCAGAGCGCTGGTAGCCCGCGGGGCGGATGCGTTGCTTTTGATTGGGCATGAGCGTGATCCCGAAATCTATCGATTTCTAGAAAACCAAGGAGTCGCGGCGTTGACCGCTTGGGCTTATAACAGCCAAGCTGAACGACCCTCTGTGGGGTTTGATAACCGTGCTGCGATGCGTGAGATGGCGGTCAAAGTGATAGAGATGGGCCATCGAAAACTGGCGCTGATTTCTGCGCAAAGAGCAACCAATGACCGTGCACAAGCCCGTCATTCTGGTATTTTGGATGCGATGGCGGAAAACGGATTGGATCCAAATGATCTTTATTTGCTTGAAACCACCTATGGTATCGAGGAGGGCGCGCAAGCTTTCAAGCAGGTTATGGCTGCAAATACGGGGGCAACCGCTGTGTTTTGCGGTAATGATGTTTTGGCCGTGGGGGCGTTGAGAAGCGCGCGCGAGCTAAACCTAAACGTTCCCAAGGATGTATCTATCATTGGGTTTGACGATATCGAATTGGCGCAAGTTGCCTATCCGGCGCTGACCACAGTGCATGTTCCGCATCGTGAAATGGGAGTATTCGCGGCGAAAGCGCTGGCGAATTTAATCAAAGAGGGAACTGCTCTGAAATCCATACCGTTAAAGACCAAACTTGTGTTCCGAGATACGCTTGCCGCTGTGGCGCCCTAAAGCTGGTTCAGGGGGAAACAGCCAGTACGCTGTGGATAGTCCGTGGGCTTAGAAATCGGTGTTGGGATATTCCTTAAATGATTTGGGGTTTAAGATGTGGTTTCCGCTCAAACTGTGCCAGCTTTACGTGAATATTTCGGGAAATTATTTTGCCTCTCCTACTCTGCACCAGCGTCTTACGGTAGATTTGGCGATCTGTGGACCCGTCGGTACAATTGATTGTCTTCACGTTCTAAAATTCAAGTTTGCAGGAAAGGGTTCTCACAGGGCGCTGCTTACATTGAGTGATGCTTTTGGCGGCCGCGCTTTGCAGTTTTAATAGGCGCTCAAACTTTTGCGACTAAACGACTTGTGGTTAAAGAATACTTCGGATGCCTAGTGCCTTTGGTATGGGCCGACGCATTTAGCGCGGTTTTGTATGATCGATAAAACAACTTGTAAATCGGCCCCGACAACCCCTAGTTTTAACAGACTAAATTGGAGGTCTTTTTTCTTGGCGCAGCACTCAGTTCGTTTGGGCGTAGATATTGGCGGAACTTTTACAGATGTGGTGCTGGAGGTTGGCACCGCAGTTTTTTCCGCCAAGGTTTTAACCACCTACACAGCACCTGAAGAGGCAATTATCGCAGGCCTTCAGCAAGTTTGTGACAAAGCCGGCGTTGCGCCTTTCCAAATTGAGCAGGTCATTCACGGCACGACGTTGGCAACAAATGCGTTGATTGAGCGGCGGGGCGCGAAAACGGCTTTGATTACGAGCGAAGGGTTTCGAGACGTGATTGAAATGCGCACGGAATCGCGGTTTGAGCAATATGATTTAAATCTGATCTTGCCCGAGCCGCTTTTGCCGCGCCAAAGGCGCTACACGGTTCCGGGTCGGATGGATGCCAATGGGGCTGAAATTATGGCTCTCAGCCGCGCCGATATAGAACCGGTTATCGCTCAAATTGCGGCGGCAGGGTATGAAAGCGTTGCGGTGGGATTGATCCATTCTTATTTGAACGATCGCCATGAAAAAATGGTGGCTGAGCTGTTATCAGAGCGGTTGCCGCATGTGATGGTTTCACTGTCCTGTGAAGTGTCTCCACAGATGCGCGAATATGAGCGGTTCAACACTGTGGTTGCGAATGCCTATATCAAACCTTTGATGAAATCATATTTAGATCGCTTAAGGAATCGGTTGCGGTCTGAAATGGTGGAATGTGACGTTTTTCTTATGCATTCTGGGGGCGGTATTATCTCGCTTGAAAGCGCTGCTGAATTTCCTGTGCGTCTGGTGGAATCGGGCCCTGCAGGGGGCGCGGTTTTTGCGGCCCATATCGCGGCGCGCCATGGGTTAAAAAATGTTATATCTTTCGATATGGGGGGCACCACCGCCAAAATTTGTTTGATCAAAGACCAAACGCCCAAAACCAGCCGTGTTTTTGAAGTTGCGAGAAGCTACCGATTTAAAAAAGGCTCGGGCATGCCGATTTCGATACCGGTCATTGATATGGTTGAAATCGGTGCTGGGGGGGGATCGCTCGCGCATGTTGATGCGCTGCGTCAAATCCGGGTTGGGCCGCAAAGCGCCGGCTCTGAGCCGGGGCCGGCCTGTTTTGGCAAAGGGGGAGAAAAGCCGGCCGTTACCGATGCGGACCTGCTTTTGGGCAAATTGGATCCAGAACGCTTTGCTGGCGGATCTTTACCTCTTGATGGCGCAGAGGCGCAAAAGGTACTGGGTAGGGTTTTGGGGGCACCTTTAAATATGCCCGCGATCACTGCGGCGTTTGGGTTGGCCGAAGTGGTTGATGAAAATATGGCGAATGCGGCGCGGGTACACGCGGTGGAAACTGGCGAAGATCTCTCTGGTTATACGATGATCGCATTTGGCGGGGCTGCACCCTTGCACGCGGGCCGTCTGTGCGAAAAGCTTGGCATTCGTCGGACCTTGGTGCCGCCGGGTGCAGGGGTTGGCTCGGCAATTGGGTTTTTACGCGCGCCGTTCAGCTTTGAAGCAACGCGCTCTGTTTATATGAAGCTTACGCAGTTTGATCCGCAAAGAGTCAAAACGCTGTTGCATAACTTGCAAATGGAGGCGGTTGGATTTGTCGCCCGCTGCACCTCTAACAGCCCGATCGTTTTGGAGTTTAAAGCCTATATGCGCTACGCAGGCCAAGGTTGGGAAATTCCGATTGGTTTAGATGCAGATTGCGCTAAGACGCCTGACGCAGCCGTTTTTGAGAGCCGCTTTACTGATCAATATGCTAAATTATTCGGGCGCCCAGTCGCGGGGCTGGATATTGAAGTGACGGTTTGGTCGGTGAATGCCGCCACAACGCCTGATGCGGTGGCGCGGGTACCGGAAAGTGCCGCGCGCGTGCACGCGTTAGCCCCTGCAAACCGCACTCTTTTTGAACCTGCGGTGGAAGCGTTTGTGGAGGCGGCGGAAATACCGCGCGATCACTTGCGCTGCGAAGATGTGATTGCGGGGCCCGCCGCAATAACCGAGGATGAAACAACGATTATTGTGCCCTCAAGCCGCGTTGCCACATGCTTGGCAGATGGTTGTATCGATCTGCGTTTAAAAGGAGCAAGCGATGCTTAATTCTGATGTGGCCTATCAAATTATGTGGAACCGTTTGATTTCGGTCGTTGAAGAGCAAGCGCAAGCGCTTATACGCACCGCTTTTTCAACCTCTGTGCGCGAAGCGGGGGATTTGTCGGCCGGGGTCTATGATCAGCAAGGGCGTATGCTTGCCCAAGCGGTGACGGGCACGCCGGGGCATGTCAATGCAATGGCAGATGCTGTGGCGCATTTTATACGGCGTATCGGGCCGGATAATATTTTTGAAGGCGATATTTACATCACCAATGACCCATGGGAGGGCACGGGCCATCTGCATGATATAACCATGGTATCGCCTTCCTTTTTTAACGGAAATTTGGTGGGTTTTTTCGCCTGTACAGCCCATGTGGTTGATATTGGTGGGCGTGGCTTTGGCGCAGACGCCTCCAGCGTTTACGAAGAAGGCCTCTATCTGCCGATACTGAAATTTGCTGAGCGACGCGTTGTTGATCAAACGTTGATACGTATTATTCGTGGAAATGTACGGCAACCGGATCAGTTGATTGGTGATATCTATGCTTTGGCAAGCTGTAATGAGATTGGGCATCGCCGCTTGATCGATATGATGCAGGAATTTGATCTTGCGGATCTGACGGCTATCGCACAATTTATCCTTGATCACTCGCGCCGCGCAACGCTTGAGGCCATTGCGGCGCTACCGCGTCAAACGGCGCAGGGGGCCCTAACGATCGATGGCTTTGATACGCCGATAACGATCCAAGCCAAAATTACCATTCACGAAGATCGCATTGTCACCGATTTTGCGGGGAGCTCGCCGGTCGATAAAAAAGGCATCAATTGCCCCCTCGTTTATACAAAAGCCTATGCTTGTTATGCGCTGAAAGTCGCGATTGCGCCCGAGATTCCGAATAATGCAGCATCGCTTGCGCCGTTTGAAGTGCGGGCAACTGAAAACTCGATCGTGCATGCCGCGCATCCAGCGCCCGTAGCCTTGCGCCATATTATTGGTCATTTTGTGCCCGATGCTGTGTTTAATGCCTTCGACCAGATTGTGCCGGGCGTGGTGCCAGCTGAAGGGGCAGGGTGTTTGTGCAATTTTCAGATGTCATTACGCGCGCGCAGCGATCAAGACGCTGAATTCGGCAGGGCGCGGTTTGAGGTTCTGACGTTCAATTCGGGTGGCTCGGGCGCGAGGCCCGATCATGACGGATTAAATGCCACGGCCTTTCCCTCTGGTGTGATGACGATGCCCGTTGAAGCCACAGAACACGCGGGTCCGGTGATCATTTGGCGTAAAGAGCTGCGACCCGATTCCGGCGGAGCAGGTAAACACCGCGGTGGTTTGGGGCAATATATGGAGGTGGGCGCGCGCGATGGGTATGAGTTTGACCTTCAGGCCATGCTGGACCGGGTAAACCACCCTGCATTGGGCAGACGGGGGGCTGCAGCGGGTGCAAAAACCAGCATTGCTCAGGATGACGGTGCTGTGATGAAGGGAAAAGGCAAGCAATTTGTGGCCCATGACCGGCGCGTATTGATGGCATTTCCGGGCGGTGGTGGCTATGGCGACCCGAAAGACCGCCCGAGTGCTTTGGTAAAAAGGGATCTTGCGCGTGGCTATATTTCAGCGGCAAGCGCAGAAACGCTTTACGGGTTGAGCAAGGCGGACATCGCCGTTGTTAAAGCCTTGGTGCAGGAAGGCAAAGAGCCATGAGCGCGCTGCAGCCTCCCGAAAACGCAACCTATGATATTGTGATCGTGGGCGGGGCTATTATGGGCGCTTCCGCGGCCTGGTTCTTGTCGGATGATGCCGATTTTAATGGTTCGGTTTTGGTGGTCGAAAAAGATACAAGCTATGAGTTTTCGTCTACGATGAAGAGCAACTCCTGCATTCGTCAGCAATTTTCAAGCCCGCTAAACGTGCGTATTTCCCAATTCAGTGCAGATTTTATTCAAAACCTGCCCAGCTATATGAAGGGCAATCCGCGCGCTCCAAAGTTAAAGATCAACAGTTTTGGCTATCTATATTTGGCGAATAACCTTTCGGGCGCTGCTGTTTTGCGCGAAAATCAAGCTGTTCAAATTGCGTGCGGTGCGGCAACGCAGCTTATGACGCCCACGCAGATCAAAGCAGCTTATCCCTTTTACAACGTTGATGATATTGTTCTGGGGTCGATCAATCTTATCGATGAAGGCTATTGGGATGGTGTTGCGGTGTTTGATTGCTGGCGCAAATCGGCGGCCGATCGGGGCGTTGAATTTGTTCAAAACGAAGTGGTCGGGATGAGCAAAAACGCAGCAGGCACGCGCGTAGAGAGCGTAACGATGAAAACCGGTGAGGTGATATCATGCGGGCAAGTGTTGAATGCATCTGGGCCCCGCGCGATTGAAACCGCAAAAATGGCGGGGGCGCAGATTCCCGTGGAACCGCGCAAAAGATATAGTTGGATATTTTCCGCGCAAAAACCTTTGGATAAACCGCTACCGCTGACAATCGACCCCTCCGGGGTTCATATGCGCGACAATGGCGGGGGAACCTATCTATGTGGTGGACGTTCATTTAACGATCAAGCGGTGGAATATGATGATTTTGAGATGGATCATTCGCTTTGGGAGGCCGATATTTGGCCAATAATAGCGGCGCGCATTCCCCAGTTTGAGGCGATAAAAATTCAATCAGAATGGGCCGGGCATTACGCGTATAATTGCTTTGATCAAAATGCGATCATAGGGCCGCATAATGATGTGGAAAATTTCTTTTTCATAAATGGGTTTTCTGGTCACGGGTTGCAGCAATCTCCGGCGATGGGACGAGCAATTGCTGAAATTATGGTGCATGGTGCCTATCAAACGCTTGATTTGACTGCTTTTGGGTTTGACCGATTTGCCGCGAACCGCCCAATTTTGGAAAAAGCTATAATCTGATAAACCCGCTGTAAAGCGGGGTGCCAGGTTTGCCTGCCAAGTTTGCATTTTGCATTTTTAGGGAGGTTTGTTTCCTTGGCTTCTTTTGCTGTAATTGATTGTGAAAGCGGTGCGTGCCGATTACTGTTTCAAAAAACCAATCTGAATTGAAATAAAGGACGACTTAAATGAAAAAGCTAGTTTTAACGGGGGCTGCAGGTCGCCTTGGATCTTACCTGCGCGAGCCATTGTCAAAAATGTGCGATGAATTGGTATCAACTGATTTGGTGGACGATATTGGCAATCTCTACCCTGGCGAAACCTATGCAAAAGGGGATTTGGCTAGCTTAGATGATATGATGCGTATCCTGCAGGGCGCCGATATGGTGATCCATATGGGGGCATTCGTCGATGAGGGGCCCTTTGAAAAATTATTGGGCCCTAATTTTATCGGGGCTTATAATATTTGGGAGGCAGCCTATCAAAACGGGCTAAAAAGGGTGGTTTATGCCAGCTCTATTCATGCGGTCGGAATGCACCCTATTACGGAAACTCTCGATGCTGATAGCCGGCATCGCCCTGATACGTTTTATGGCTTGGCAAAGTGTTTCGCAGAAGATCTAGGCTCGATGTATTGGGATAAGCGGGGGCTTGAAAGCGTGCATATGCGCATTTTATCTTGTGCTCAGGTCACCAGCGCGCGCGCGCTTGGAACTTGGTTATCTTATGATGATCTGATTCAACTGACCAAGCGCTGCATCGATACACCTGTCACAGGTTTTACCGTTGTTTACGGTGTTTCAAACAATGACCGTGCCGCGGTTGATAATAGCAAAGCGTCCTTTATCGGCTTTCGTCCGAAAGATAATGCAGAGCAATTTGCTGAAAAGATATTGGCTGAAACCGATGTCTTGGACAGTCAAGATCCGGGTCATATGTGCCATGGTGGTCCTTTTGCTAAGGTTGATCTTGGCGAAAGCGGTTTGGCCACGATGACGATTATTGACGATAAGAAGGTTATTTAAGCGGCTGTCGAGCTGCCACTTTTTCTGTGGTCTCGATTGATAATGTAACACAGTTTTTAGGCGGCGTTGAGCATCTGTTCTGTCTTAACTATTTTAGACAAAAGCCCTGCTGCCAAATAGAGGCTGTAAGGGGCATTCAAGTGATCAATTTCGACGCCGTTTTAACGGCGTCGTCCTTCATTTCTTTTTGGTTTTAGCCTCTCGCCACATCGTGTAGAGACCGGCAGCAACCACTAAGCCAGCGCCCGTCAATGCCAAATGCGTTGGCCATTCGCCATAGATGAAAAAGCCGAAAAAGAGCGCCCATAAGAGGCCCGTATAGCGAAAGGGTGCGACAAAGGATAACTCGCCCACCCGAGCCGCTAAAACGCTAAAAAAATATGCGGCGCAAATGAGTAGAGAGCAAGCAACCAAATACCATGCCTGCACCTCTTCTACCGGCACCCATTCTATATAAAGCATTGATATTGAGGCATAGATAAACACGCTGAGCGCAGCAAAAAAGGTAATCATGAGGCTGGGAATATGGGCGCTCATAGAGCGGGTGACGAGTTCTCGTAAGGTGATAAACAAAACCGCGATCAACGCGTAGTAGGAATAATTACTAAACCCCTCAGCGCCAGGGCGGACAATCATCAGCATACCCAAAAACCCGATACCGATGGCAATCATGCGCCGCCACCCCAGCAATTCGTTTAAAAACAGCGCAGCGCCAAGGGCAACCGTGAGGGGCAGCAATTGTAAAATAGCGGTGGCATTCGCGATTGGCATATTGATCAGGGCATTTAAGAAAAAATAAGTTGCGCAAACGTCTGCGGCGCAGCGCAAAGCGATTAAGCCCCAGTCTTTTCGGGCGTATCTTATCGTCCAAGCTTGATAGAATTGGCACAATCCAGCAATCATCAAAAGCGCCACAGCACCGCGTAGCATTAGAACTTGTGACAGCGGTAGCTGGGCCCCGAGCAGTTTGACGAACAGATCATTGGTGGTGAAAGCCGCCATGCTCAACACCATCAACATGGCCCCTCGTAGATTCTCTGTTTTTCTCTCGGGCATAGTGCATTCCTATGAAGCAAACTGCTGCTCTAAATCTGTAGGATTAGTTTGTGCAATAGGCGAGCCTTAACTACACGCACAGGGTTTTTAAAATATGGCTGCAAATTGAATTTTTACGTTAATATGCTTATCAAATCTGCAGGCAAGACCGGTATCTGTTTGTTCTGGCAAAGATAAGGCGCCCATGATCATCAGCGCAGGCGCATCTTGCGCGAGCGGTGTTTTAGGCCAGATAAGGCTTGATCCTTAATCTGATAGGCGCTCAGCGCGTGGGCAATGTGCTGCGGGATGGGAACGCCATGCGGGCACGGCTTCTGTTGCACGTGCATTTCGATCAATTCACACAGCGCCACGGTTTTTTGTGCGCAGATCATTTCGGCATAGAGATGAAACAATTTATCCGTTTGGGAAATGAGGTGGATGTTTACTGCAAGCGCATCCGCGTATTTCACCTCTTTCAAAAAATATTTATGTTCTTCGACCAAATAGATCGTGCAGCCTGTTGCGTCACGATAGGCGTGATCAAAACCCACTTCATCTTGTAGTGCATCTACCCCATGGCTAAACACCAGACCGTAATACGCATCTTGCATATGCCCGTTATAGTCGATCCAATCTGAGTGAACGTTTGTATGATACGTAAAAGCCATCTGAACCTTCTGCCTTTTCTGTATCTAGATCATCATTTTGGGCGCGTTTGAACCTATTTTATGATGGGATGGTGTTGCCTAAAAGTCAGGGGCAAGGCGGTTGGCGCCGCTCTGCGTTAAAAAGGCCGCGCCTGCGCATAAATATCGCGGATCAATATTTACAGGGCATGTGCTGGCATCTGATCGTTTTGGTCTGCGCGCTTGGGGCTGCTTGCCGTGCCGGGGCTGTGCGCTCAGGGCTTTGGACTTGAAAGAATTGTAAAAATGGCTTTGGGTATACGCAGAAATTACGCGTAGTTGCTGCCGTTAATGAATGGCCAAACAAGGCGCGGTTTAAAAACTGGCATAGGGCGATATATGCAGCAAGCTGATGATTATATAAAAGAAGTTGAGGCGCTTGCCGATTTATTGAGCAGTCAGCCGGATGATGTTTTCGAATTGAAAACCTTGTTTAAATCTTGGACGGTCAATGACGTGATCGGACATCTTCATATGTTTGATCTCGCCGCGCTCGCCGCATTGGAAGGTGACGCGGCCTTTGACGCTTTTTTTGCTCCAATTCAAGCAAATTTGAGTCAAGGTTTAACGTTGTTGCAATGTCAATATCCGTTTCTAGGAGCGTTAAGCGGGATTGAGTTATTTCAAAAATGGCACGCCACGGCGCAGGTGGTCAGCGTGGCCTATCGCTCAGCAGACCCCAAGCAAAGGGTGAAATGGGCTGGGCCAGAAATGAGCGCACTATCCTGCATAACGGCGCGGCAAATGGAAACTTGGGCGCATGGACAGGCGGTTTTTGATGTGTTGGGCAGGCCCCGTCAAGCGCATGATCGGATTCGCAATATCTGCCATTTAGGCGCGGTAACGTTTGCGTGGACATTTCAAAACAGGGGGTTGCTGGTGCCAGACGAGGCCCCATATGTGTGCCTGACTGCGCCATCAGGAGCGGTTTGGACGTGGAATTCTCCAAGCGAAACCCAATATGTGAAGGGCAAGGCCGTGGACTTCGCGCAAGTCGTAACGCAAGTGCGCAACGTCAAGGATACAGATTTGCAGTTTGTCGGCGCTAACGCGATAACTTGGATGGAAC
Organism: Alphaproteobacteria bacterium US3C007; assembly: GCA_034423775.1. Lineage (NCBI taxonomy): Bacteria > Pseudomonadati > Pseudomonadota > Alphaproteobacteria > Rhodobacterales > Roseobacteraceae > Thalassovivens > Thalassovivens spotae. The sequence continues at coordinate 3,367,667 of CP139918.1, read as the reverse complement.
TTGCCCAATGTTTTGCGGGCAAGCCAGAAACGCCACCTGCCAAGAATACGCGTTTTACGCGCAGGCTCTGACCACCATTCACGTCGCATGTATATCTATCAAGATACGCAAAGCTACATGAAAATTATCAATTTAAAATATTTATGCGTGTCGTGAAGCTCCGCGTCATGGTTTCATGATCGCGCATTTTTAAATTTTTTAGGTCCTATCATGCGCCACAGCCATCGGACATCTGTAGTTATAAGGTTGATTTTTTGGCTCAAATAAAAAAATGGAGTTTTGTGATAAAATATTGTTGTTTTGGAATTTTTGTCGACATAAGCTGATCCAATTAAACAAATACGGGAGGCTTGAATGACTATAAAAACAAAACTGTCAGCGCTTACGGTGGCAACAACGTTCCTTTTCGGAGCTGCGGTAAGCCAAGCAATGGCGGAAGATTGCCACAGAGGCACTTTGGATGCCGCTTATTGTGATAGAAATATGGATCAGGTGGCGGATTTGCCCCTAGATGAAAAAGACTGGGTTGATCCTAAAACCATTATTTTCACCTATACGCCGGTGGAAGATCCGGCGGTCTATGCCAATATCTGGACGCCATTTATTGAGCATCTTGAAGCTTATACGGATAGAAAAGTTGTATTCTTCCCCGTGGAGTCAAACGCGGCACAATTAGAGGCCATGCGTTCGGGTCGTTTGCATGTCGCCGGCTTCAATACCGGCTCTAACCCGATTGCGGTCAGCTGTGCAGGCTTTGTACCATTCGCGATGCACGCGAAAGACGATGGGTCTTACGGGTATGAGATGGAGATTATTGTGCATGCGGATAGCGAAATTCAATCGCCATCCGAAATTAAGGGTCGCACAATGGCTTTTACATCGCCAACCTCCAACTCGGGCTTCAAAGCACCTTCCGCGATCTTGAAGGGTGAATTTGATTTAATTGCCGATCGGGATTTTACACCGACATATTCGGGTAAGCATGATAACTCGATCTTGGGTGTGTATAATGGCGATTATGAAATAGCTGCGGTTGCGAACTCTGTGTTGCAACGTATGGTGCGTCGAGGCGTTATCGAAGCAGATAAAATCAGAACGGTTTATCAATCACCAACTTTTCCAACAACGGGATATGGGCATGCGCATAATTTGCACCCAGAGTTGGTTGGTAAAATCAAATCAGCATTTTTCACTTTCGATTTCGATTCAGATCCAGTTTACAAAAAAGAGTTTGCGAAAGCCGACCGTTTTGTCGGTATTCGGCATAAAAATGACTGGGCTGTTATTCGCCAAATCGATGCAGCGAATGGCGTAAGCTACGACTGTAAATAAATATTGAGCCGAGCCAGGTTAAGCTACAACCTGGCTCGCTTTTTTTGACTGATAAAGACTGAGAGATAGAATGCTTCAATTAAGTGATTTAAAGAAACGCTACGATACAGGTGATTATGCACTTAAAGGCGTTACTCTTGATGTCCCGCAAGGGCAGGTACTGGCCCTGATCGGTCCCTCTGGGGCCGGTAAATCAACGCTTATCCGCTGCGTCAATCGGTTGGTTGAACCAAGCTCGGGCAGCGTAAAGCTGAAAGACTTAGAATTAACGCGGCTTTCGTCTGCAGCGCTGCGGCGCGCACGCCGCAAAATGGGTATGATTTTTCAGGAATATGCGCTTGTTGAACGGCTCACCGTGATGGAGAATGTTCTCTCTGGCCGTCTGGGCTATGTGGGTTTTTGGCGGAGCTATTTCAGAAAATTCCCCAGCGCCGATATTCAGGAAGCGTATCGTTTGCTCGATCGCGTAGGGCTTAAACATATGGCCGATAAACGCGCGGATGAGCTTTCCGGCGGGCAAAGGCAGCGGGTGGGTATTTGCCGAGCCTTGATTCAAGATCCTGATGTGTTGCTTGTGGATGAGCCCACAGCCAGCCTTGATCCGAAAACATCGCGCCAAATTATGCGGCTGATACAAGAGCTGTGCAAAGAGCGCGGGCTGACGGCGATCATTAACATACATGACGTGTTTTTGGCGCAAATGTTCTCGCAACGTGTGGTTGGGCTCGAACTTGGCGCTGTTGTTTATGATGGCCCACCGGATGGTTTGTCGCCCGAGGTGCTGACACGCATCTACGGTGAAGAAGATTGGTCGGCCACCATCAAGGCGAGCGAAGATGAGGATGATGATGACGATACAAAAGAAGAGTTTTGAAGATGAAAAACGCTTCGCATAATACGGCCTATCCGAGTGTTTGGAAAAAAGCCCCTTTCATTGAAAATGATTTTTTAAGGTGGTTGCTTTTTCTCGGCGTTGCAATTTATTTGGCAGCGGCTCTGGGAACGATGGATATCGATATCCAACGTATCAAAGAAGGCTTGCCGCGCGCGCAACGCTTCTTAGATTCGTTCTTCCCCCCAAATTTTGCCGATAACCGGGGCGTTGTTTGGGAAGGGATTGCCGAAAGCATCTGGATGGCAATTATTTCCACGGTCGCGGGCATCGCGTTATCCATTCCTGTTGGCCTTGGCGCTGCTCGGAACTTGGCACCGGCCTGGGTGTATTTCTTCTGCCGAGGCATTATCGCGGGCTCTCGAACCTTTCCTGAAATTATCTTGGCGATTTTCGCGGTGAAGCTATTTGGCTTTGGGCCTTTTGCGGGTTTCGTTGCGCTGGCTTTGGGAACGATTGGATTTTACGCAAAACTGCTTGCCGAAGATATCGAGAATTGCAGTGCATCTCAGGCCGAGGCGGTCAAAGCCACCGGCGCGAATTGGTTCCAATGGGTAAATTATTCCATCCAGCCACAAGTGATGCCCCGAATGATTGGCCTATCGGTCTATCGGTTAGACATTAATTTTCGCGAATCCGCCGTTGTCGGGATCGTTGGAGGCGGCGGTATTGGCGCCACTTTGAACACAGCCTTCTCTCGGTATGAGTTCGACACGGCTGCCGCAATTCTCTTGATCATAATCTTGATCGTAATGGGATTGGAATATACCTCAAGCTTTATGAGAAAGTGGGTACAATAATGCCTTCATATCAAACCAGCGCTGGCGAGTCTTGGAAACACCGCACCTCTAAAGAGCAATGGATCCGGTGGTTCTTTTGGCTGGTCAGCTTGGCCATCATTGCCTATGCGTGGCAGATGATTTCAGAAAAAACCATTTGGTTTTTTGTTGCGGATGCGCCGAGCCAAGGTGCAGATATCGTCTCGCGTATGATCCCACCCAAATGGTCTTACCTCGATCAATTGTGGAAACCCGTCTGGGATACGCTTAATATTGCGACTTTGGGCACCGTCATTGCGATGGTCATTGCAGGCCCCGTCGCATTTGCTGCAGCGCGCAATACCACACCGCATATAATTGTGCGTACGATAGCGCTCTTTATCATCGTTTCTTCAAGATCAGTAAACTCGTTGATCTGGGCGCTTATCTTGGTATTCATCCTAGGGCCAGGCGTGTTGGCTGGAACGATCGCAATAGGTTTACGATCGGTAGGGTTTTGCGCCAAATTGATTTATGAATCGATTGAAGAAATTGATCACACGCAAGTTGAGGCCATCGAGGCCACTGGCGCCAATAAAGCGCAGCAGATGATCTTCGGGATTTTACCGCAAGTGCTGCCCACCATCGCAGGTGTTGCAATTTACCGTTGGGATATCAATATTCGCGAGTCAACGATTTTAGGATTGGTTGGGGCCGGTGGTATCGGCCTGCAATTAAATGGATCGCTTAACACGCTGGCTTGGACGCAAGTGTCGATGATTCTCATTGTGATTCTGATCACCGTTTTTATTTCGGAATGGGTGTCTGCAAAGGTACGCGGCGCGATTATTTAAAACGCAAAGCCTAGGCCGCTGTGTCACGGCGTTGATAATATGCCATGTGGGGTGTTTGGCGCCGGAGTGAATTGGGCGATTAGGAACCAGGCTTCGTTACGAGGCATTGCTTTCCATTAAGGTAATAAAAAGGCGTAATCCTTCACTGTGCGAAGGATTACGCCTTTTTATTAAATTATATTTTAACCATGCCTTTCTATCGACCTAGCTCGTGACACTTTTGCTTTCTGTTAGAAAATTCTGCTGCGGTAAGGTCTATTAAAGAGCTTTTTCTAAGAGTTTTTTGATGAGAGCAACATACTCGTTGTTTGAATAAAAAAAATTAAGCAAGCAATAAAAATTTATAAAAGACATATCTATTGAAATAAAATTACTTTGAAGTAATTGCTTTGGATAGAAACCGGCTTTCGGGCCGCTTTTTGAGATATGGTTAGGTTTTTTGGCTGGGTGACTGGCCCCGCTTTAAACGAATAGGAGTTTTAAAAAATGAGACTAGTATTGAAGAGCCTCTTTACACCTTTGGTGGCTGCATCTTTGACGTTGGCGACAGGTTTGCCTGCATTGGCCGGCGATTGGAAGCCGCAAAAGCCGGTTGAAATGGTTATTATGGCGGGGCAGGGCGGCGGCGCTGATCGGCTTGCGCGATTGTTTCAGAGCATCATTCAAAAGGAAAACTTAGCAGATATGCCCGTTTTGCCTGTGAATAAAGGCGGGGGATCGGGCGCTGAAGCGCTGCGGTATCTGAAGGATAAAGCCGGTGATAATCATGTGATTATGGCCACGCTAAACAGCTATTACACCACGCCATTGCGCACAGATATTGGGGTGAATATCGAAGAGTTTACGCCGATAGCACGGATGGCGCTGGACACGTTTGTGCTGTGGGTCCACGCAGATACGGGCATCACCACAATCGAAGAATATGTTGCTGCGGTGAAAGCCGAAGGTGGCGCTTGGAAAATGGGTGGCACGGGATCTGGACAAGAAGACAGCCTGGTTACAGCCATGTTGGAAGAAGAGTTTGATATCTCGGTGACGTATGTTCCCTTCAAAGGGGGCGGGGCGGTGGCAAAAAGCCTTGTTGGCGGAGTCATAAACTCATCCGTGAACAACCCGTCTGAGGCTTTGGGCTTTTACAAAGCGGGAAAACTTGTGCCGATCGCGGCCTTTACGCCAAACCGGATTGAGGTGTTCCCGGAAACACCGACCATGCGCGAATTAGGTCACGACTTGGTGTATTGGATGCAACGCTCTTTCGTAGCGCCCAAAGATATGGCCCCAGACGCTGTGGAGTATTACACAGGTATGTTTGAAAAATTGGCGGCTTCTTCTGAATGGCAGACCTACACCAAAGAAAAAGCTTTAATGGCAGATTTCCTAACGGGAGATGCTTTGCAGTCTTATTTCTTGGATGAACGTGCCAAACATGCGCAGCTGTTAAACGTTTCAAACTGATCGGTTTTAAACGGACGTTAAGAAACCAGGCGGTCGCGATTGCGCGGCCGTCATTTTGATAAAAGGGCGCTCAAATGTTGCTTGCTGATCGTATCATCGCGTGTTTCCTAATATTTTTATCGCTATATTTTATGTGGTATGCCAGCGAATTACCCATCGGGTGGAATGGCATGACGGGTGGTCCGGGCGGCGGGGCGTTTGGGTTTTGGCTCTCAGTTATCATGCTGTTGGCGTCGGTAGGTATTTTACGCCGGAGTTATCAATCAAAATCGGAAAGCGAAGGTTCGTTTTTTGATCCTGAAATGCTGCGATCAGTGCTGATCGTTACGCTGGCCTTGGTGATAACCGTGGCGCTTTTGCCTTGGCTTGGGGCCTATATCGCGCTTCCCTCCTTTACCTTGTGGTATTTGCGTTTTTTTGGTGGGCATGGATGGGGGTTAAGCCTTTTTATGAGCATCGCCACCGCTGTGTTCTTTTTCTTCTTCTTTGAGGTGACGCTCAGAATTCTTTTGCCGAAAGGCATTACCGAGCCTGTCTTTATTCCGCTTTACGCGCAGTTTTTCTAAAGGAGCCTAAGATGGATTTACTAAACCATTTGGCGAATGGCTTTGCGATTTCTTTGCAACCCTTAAACCTAATGATCGTATTCATTGGTGTTTTTGCAGGTTTATTCATTGGGGCTATGCCGGGGCTTGGATCGGTAAATGGCGTTGCGATTGTGCTTCCTTTAACGTTTATCGTGCCACCATCCTCGGCGATTATTTTGCTTGCAGCTATTTATTATGGCGCGATGTATGGCGGCGCAGTAAGCTCTATTCTGCTCGGTATTCCTGGCGCGTCAACCGCAGTGGCAACCACGTTTGACGGCCGGCCAATGGCGCAACAGGGCAAAGCCGGGCTGGCGCTGTTAACGGCGGCGGCCGCCTCGTTTATTGGCGGAACAATTTCGATTATCTTATTTACACTTTTTGCAGAACCGCTGGCAGATCTGGCGCTGGCCTTTGGGCCAGCAGAAGAATTTACCTTGGTGTTGTTGGCCTTCACCACATTTGTTGGGCTGGGTGGCGATGACGTCTATAAAACGATCATTATGATCTGTTTAGGTTTGATTTTATCGACAGTTGGTTTGGATATGATATCGGGGCAACCCCGGATGATTTTCTTTGATCAACCTGGCTTCTACTCGGGTATCAGTTTTCTGGTTTTGGCGATTGGCACCTATGGGGTGGGGGAAATTTTATATACGATTGAAACGCAGAAAACGGCCCCCTCTGTCACGTCAGCAAAGTTGTCTTTCAAAGATATTTGGTCTGGTTTGAAAGAGGTGAATAAGCTTTGGAAAACGATGAGCTTCGGTTCTTTTCTGGGGTTTTTCGTGGGTATGTTGCCTGCTGCAGGCGCCACCCCTGCTGCGCTTATGTCTTACGGCTTGGCAAAATTATCGTCAAAAACCCCTGAGAAATTTGGAAAGGGCGCGGTTGAAGGCGTGGCCGCCCCAGAAACCGCCAATAATGCGGCATCAACCGGATCACTATTGCCAATGTTGACGCTTGGAATTCCTGGCTCACCGACCACGGCTTTGCTGCTTGGCGGCATGGTGATGTGGGGGTTGGTTCCGGGGCCCATGCTGTTCATTGAACAATCTGAGTTTGTTTGGAGCTTGATATCCTCACTCTATACCGCCAATGTTATGGCCGTTATTGTCAATTTGGCGTTAATCCCAGTTTTTGTTTGGGCGTTGCGGATGCCTTTCAGCGTTTTATGCGCCATGGTGTTTTTGCTTTGCTTGGTTGGAGGCTACGCACCAAGCCAAAAAATTCATGATGTTTGGTTGATTATTGGCTTTGGTGTCTGTGGGTATATTTTGCGAAAAGCGGATTATCCCTTGGCTCCTTTGGTTTTGGCCTTGGTGCTGGGGGGGTTAATGGAAAAAAGCTTTCGGCAAACATTGATTGCCGAGCAAGGAAACATTTTCGCCTTCGTTGAGCGGCCATTATCCGCAACCTTTTTAGGTATAAGTATCATTTTGTTTCTATTGCCTTTTTTAAAGTTTTTTCTATCTCGAAAACGGGCTGCCTCGGTCAGCTCGCAATCGTAGAAAGGGGGCTTTTCTTGGTGCAAATAAACCGTCGTGTTGGCCAGATATTCAGTTGTTATATCTGCTGCTCATTTAGGCATATTTTGGGATTTCGTGCCTTATTTCAGAGTGTAATTTTTAATCTAAGTGCGGTTTTTTTAAAAACCTTTAACTTACGCTCTGCACGAGAGGTATGTCACAAAATCTTACAAGATGTATCGCAGGCAGCGTTTAAAAACGCGTTTAAGACCTTCCGGTTCGCGTTAGAAAGAGGGATGTTACATGCTTAAAAATATTCTTGTGGCCTATAATGGCTTGCCTGGATCCGATGCGGCGTTGAAAGGCGCTGTGCAGGTTCAACAGCGATTTGATACGGATCTCACCGGTTTATTTGCACATGGCAATCCATTTTTATCGCGGCAGTTGCATAAGGCGTGGATGCCTCAAAAAATGCAGGATGCAATCGTGGAAGCTGCAGATAGTCCCAGTGATGATATTCGAGAAAAATTTGATGAGATATGTCAGGTTGTTCCAGCGGAAAAGAAAACATGGATAAATAGCGGGGGATCTGTTCAAACCACCGTTACGCGGTATTCTCGTCTGTTTGATCTGACAATTTTGGGAATGCATGAAAAAAGCTTTGCGCATAATCTGTCGCATTTAGAGCTGTTTCCAGACCGAATCGCTTTGGAAAGTGGGCGGCCGGTTTTGGTGTTTCCATCCAACCCTCCGGTGGATTGTTTTGATAAAACCATCGTGATTGCGTGGGATGGCAAGCGGGCGGCGGCGCGGGCGCTGGCTGATGCTAAATTATTTTTAAAAGCCGGTCATAACGTTGATCTTGTGTCGATCGGGCGGATGCCGCTTGCCGAGGCAACCCCAGGCGTTGATATTGGGAAGCTTTTTAAAAACCATGGCTGGAACGTTACAATTAGTGAGATACCGCTGTCTAAAAAAACCATTTCGCAAACTCTTGTAGAGCATTGCCGCAACGTTGATGCCGGCCTTTTGGTGATGGGCGCTTACGAACATTCGCCGCTTCGCGAAGGGTTATTTGGGGGGGTGACACAGGATATTTCGCTTGGCGCCGAAATTCCCGTATTGATGAGCCACTAGCGTTTTTTAGACCTCCAATACGCAGTTGCCTAACCATCACATGCGTCTGGACCGCCGGGTTGGCTGCGCAACCCAGACATTCTATTAAGGTTGCCAGTCTATCGGGTAGATCGCTTCATTCCGTCTCATGAAAAACGGCGTTAACGGTCCGTTATAGGTTGCTTTAATCGATGCGCCCAGGATTTTGACGCCAGCGTCTTGCAAATGGCGCTTAAGACGCGCAGCGTGAGCTTGATAATTTTTGTTGGTAGACCTACCAGAATATTGCATCACCGCGTAATATCCGCCGGGCACCGTAACCAATTTTACGGAGCCGTGTGAAGGTGCTGGGGCCGTTTCTTTGGTAAAGGCTTGAGGCAAATAAAATTGCATTTGCGTCGCACCGTTTTGGTCGGTTTGCGTTACCGGAACGGTCATTGAAATTTTCGAAGAGGTTTCATTGGTGCCCGAAATATACGAAAATAATCGGCGAAACGCCGAATTGCTGCCGTGACCCTGAATGGTTTGAACAGCAAGCCGGTCTTTATAATGACGAATTTCATACGCTTCATTTGATTGCAAAAGTTTATATTCTGGCTCTTCATAGGCCATAGCGCCTCCGGAAAACAACGCCCAAACCACAAGGCTAATGGTCACCATACGTGAAATTACTATCATGTTAGAGATATAGCTTTTGGCTGTGTTGAATCAATTGCGTGTCTTTTAGCTATTGTTAATATTATATTTTAATTCTTTCATATGGGTTTTGAGGGTTCTTTTTTCCACGTAAAGGGTTAATTTATTTTTTTCTTACTATTTTTATCAAGATTAATTCTTTACAAAAATAGTCAACAAATATATTGATGGTTTATCAACTGAAAAAATATGGAAATATAACATGAAATCTTTTGTAAAACTGATCGCGGCTGGTCTCGTTCTCTCAAGCGCTGCTGAAGCCGAGGACGTGAACGTTTATTCTTATCGTCAACCAGAATTGATCAAGCCACTCACCGATGCGTTCACGGAAAAAACCGGTATCAAAGTGAATGCGGCTTATCTTAAAAAAGGTATGGTCGAGCGCATGAAAGCAGAAGGCAAACGCAGCCCTGTTGATGTGATGCTAACCGTCGATATTTCGCGCCTTGCGGCTTTGTTAGACGCGGGGTTAACGCAGCCGGTTGAGAGCGCATTACTGGAAGAGAACGTGCCCAGCCTGTATCGGGATCCGGGCAAGGAATGGTTTGGGTTAACCACGCGGGCTCGTATTGTTTATGCCAGCAAAGAACGTGTTGCTGCGGGTGAAGTGACAACCTATGAAGATCTTGCTGATCCAAAATGGCGCGGTAGGCTTTGCACGCGTTCGGGCACCAATGCCTATAATTTGGCGCTTATGTCGGCGGTGATTTATCACCACGGTGAGGCAGGTGCACAAACTTGGCTTGAGGGTGTTAAGGCTAATTTGGCGCGCAAACCTCAAGGCAATGATCGTGCGCAGGTTAAGGCCATCTGGGCAGGTGAATGCGATATTTCTATTGGGAACACCTATTATATGGGTAAAATGCTTGCGGATTCTGAACAAAAAGCTTGGGCAGACAGCGTCAATGTGTTGTTTCCTAGGTTTGAAAATGGCGGTACGCATGTAAATATTTCCGGTGTAGCCATGGCGAAATATGCTCCGAATAGAGAAAACGCGCTTAAGTTTATGGAGTTTTTGACATCTCCTGATGCGCAAGAGGTCTATGCGACTGCCAATTATGAATATCCAATCGCTCCGAACACTGAGCCAGCTGAATTGGTTAAGGGGTGGGGCGCGTTTCAGGCAGATGATGTGAATCTGATGGAATTGGCCGCGCGGCGCAAACTTGCCTTGAAAATCACTGAAGTTGTGGATTTTGACGGGTAAGCACATCGTGCTGGGCCCAGTATTAAAGCTGGGCCGGCCTATCACGCCGCGTTCCTGTCAAATTAAATCATGGCCGGGTAGGGGTGGTTTTGGGCCGGGGTAGATGAAGCTCCGTTAAAGAGATCTGTTTTCTTTTGCAATTCGTTGCAGCCCTTGCCCAGCTTCACGGGCGCGCGAGCAGGTAAAAGCCTTACTAAGATCCGTTGGTATTGTCTGAATGAGAAGAGGTGTCACATGACAGAAAATCTAGCGGGTATCAGAGGGGCGGCGCCGGTTGGCTTAGTCCAAGACCTAACCCCTGATGAGGCGCTTTGTATTCGGTATTTACGGCTTTGGTGGGCGGGGCCAGAGGCGCAGGCGGAAATTTGGAATGAATTTTCACGAAGTTTAGGACCAACCCGCGCAAAGCAGGCGTTTTCGGCGTTTGAAAGCGTGTTTGCAATCTGTTCTAGCCATGGCCGCAGACCCTTCGTTTTAAATTGTGTGAATTGTAAATCCCTTGGTGGAGATGAATCGGGATTTGTCAATTTTCTGGGCTACGCTTTGGAGGGGCAGCGTGAAGATGCTTTTTTAATGGCCTGCAATTTTGTACGCCCTGAGGTTGCACTAATCCTACTGAATTTTGCGATGGATCTTGCCCTTAATTTACGTCTGATTGCCATAAATATCAGGGTCGTGCAGGCGCAGCCTTCGCTTTGCAAACACTGGCATTGAGCTTATGATGCGTGTTAGCCGATCAGCTTCAAGTTAAGAGAGCTTCCCTTTTTATGAGTTATGACCTTTCCGCCAATGTTGATTTTGGGTCCCAATTCACTTGATCGGCAAAGGCAAATGGTCTGCCAGAATTGAATTGAATTCAATTGAAATGCCTAGATGTCGATAAAAATCAGTTGATTTTCAACGCGAATTTCGTGCGTTTAAGCTATTATTTGTGACCTAAAGATACGCAAAGTGATGCCCAGAATAGAAATACGATTGCAACGCATTTTAACAATAAAACTTTTCTTAAGCCTCATTGGTCTATGGATTGAGAACTAAAATTCAAAAGCTTGGGGCTAATTCTGGCTAACCGCAGACTAAAATTATGTCAGAGCTTGGCCAGCTTTTGTCCGTAACAGGAACCGCTGGGCCCAAATGCTATGCATTATACAAAATTAAGCCCTCCAAAGGGAAATGATCAGCCAGCCTCGCCGCTTTGCCTTGCGGGTGCGGTTCAACAAATTTGTCGCGTTTATAAGCACGACCAAAGCCTTGCGTCGATCCGATGTTCTGCAGGTGTGAAAGAAGGTGAGTTTGGGGTTTATGAAGCCTGCACCGCCTTGGAGAGATTTGGTTTTCGTGCCCAGCTGGCTGATTGTGCGATCGAGCATCTGCCGGATCAACTTTGCCCACTTATTGCCTTTGACAAAAGTAACAATCCCTTTGTGATATTAGGCGTAGAGCCTTATGGACGCGTTAACCTGCTGCGTTACGCCGATAGAACTGATCCAGAAAGGATTGGGCATGCGCGTTTTGAAGCTTTTTATTGCGGAGTTGTTCTCCGGGTGCAGAAATTAAGCAATGCGGAATGGCAAAAGAAAAAAGGCCATTGGTTTTTTTCGGCATTTCTAAAAAGCCAGTGGCTTTATTGGCAAGTTTTATTGGCCACAATTATGACAAATATTTTGGCGCTATCAATTTCGATCTTCACAATGACGGTTTATGATCGGGTAATCCCAAACGCTGCCATTGAAAGCTTAATCGCCCTAACCGTTGGTGTGGTGATTGCTCTGGGTTTTGATTTTTTGATCCGTTACATCCGAGCCTTGTTTATCGATCAAGCAAGCCGCATTGCCGATTATGATGTATCGGTTCGTATTTTTGATCGAATACTATCTTTATCTGCAACCGAATACACCCTTAAGAAAGGCATGCTGGCGGGTGTTGTGCGCGAATATGAAGCCCTCCGCGAGTTTTTCACATCGTCGAGTCTGGTGCTTTTGGTTGATTTGCCCTTTGCGCTATTTTTTCTCTATGTCATTTCGATAATAGCCGGGCCCTTGGCGTATATAGGGCTTATTGCGCTGCCTGTTGTGTTTGTCGCGGGGGTGGTTATGCAGCCGTTTTTATCGCGTTTCACACGGCTCTCTCAGCAACATGCGATAGCAAAGCAAGCGATTTTGGTTGAAACCCTGTCTGGTCTTGAAACTGTGGGCGTAACTGGAGCTGGTGCTTTGATGAAAACACGCTACCTAGCGGCATTGCGCGAACAGCTTGATACTGGTGCATCGTCTCGAACTTGTGGTCAGCTTCTCATAAATTTTTCAATGTCGGTGCAGCAATATGCACAAGTCTTTGCCGTGGTTTTTGGTGTTTTTCTGATAAAAAACGGTGATATTTCTCAAGGGGCACTGATTGCTGCGGTGATTTTGGGTGGGCGCGCCTTGGCACCATTGGCGCAATTGACGCATGCGCTCACTCGGGCAAATGCGGCGATCAGCGCTTATACCTCGTTGAACGATTTATTGCATGATTTCCCTCTCCAACGTTACCGCACATCTTCTATAAGCCGGTCTCAATTATCGGGAGCGATCGAGTTTCGCGATGTCAGTTTTAAATTTAAAGGCGGGTCCAAACCCTTAATTTCGAATTTATCGTTTAAAATTTATGCGGGTCAGACCGTTGTTTTGCTTGGTGAAATGGGATCCGGAAAGTCAACAATCCTAAAGTTGATTGCAGGTGTTTTGCAGCCCTGTTCAGGGCAGGTTTTGGTGGATGGGGTAAGTGTCCGGCAATTGGATCGACAGGATAGGCAACAGAATATTGGTGTGATGTTGCAAGATACATGGATGTTTTCTGGCAGCATTCAAGAAAATATTCAAACGGGCGCTCTGCGTCATACGGATGCCGATATGACGAAGCTGGCCCAGTTCTGGGGTTTGTCTGGTTTGATCTCTCGCGAGCAGTCTGAGGGTATCGCCGGTCTTTCTGATAAAACAGCCGTTCTTTCAGGAGGGCAACGACAAGCGGTTAGCCTGGCCCGCGCATTCGTGCACGACCCTTCAATTTTGCTTTTGGATGAACCGACGAGCGCAATGGATCCAGCCTCGGAGGGTCATATTGCGGATAATCTTATCCATATGAGATCGGATAAAACGATGATCATAGTCACCCATCGCAGCGCCTTGTTCAAAGCTGCCGATCGCGTGTTGGTGATTAAGCAGGGCCAGATTGTTGCTGATCAACATCCCAGCAATCTCATGGCGAAGACCTGACTGCGATGCGCGTGTGACGGATATTGGCGGTAAAGATCACCCGAAAAAGCCTTTTGGTCGTTTTGTGTTTTACTCTGCTTTGCTTTTAACGATCATTGCGCTGCTTGGTGGCCTTTTATTTTGGGCCGCAACGTTTGAAATTGACCGCGTTGTGCGCGGCAATGGAGTGCTGGTTTCCAAAAATTCAAACCAACATGTTCAGACCGCCGTTTCCGGGGTGATTTTAAAGCGTTTGGTGAAGCCGGGTGATCGGGTTCTACAGGGGCAAGCCCTATTTGAATTGGACTCAAGTGAGGCGCGCATGCGCTATCAACAGGCCGCTTTAAAGCGAGACCATTTGAAAATTCAATTGCAGCGTGTATGTGCGGAACTTACCTCTGATAAGCTAAATTTTTTTGGTTTCGATACGCATGCAAGTCAAGATTTCATTCAAAATCAAATCGCGCTTTATCATTCTGAACAGGCTGAGTTTGCTGCGAAAATATCAATATTAAAACAACGAATTCTTCAGCGCAGCAGTGAAATTAAAAGTATCGAGGCAAAGGATAAGGCACTTCAGTATATCTTAAGCCTTCAAGAGCTGCACCTTAAAAAGGTTGAAAAGCTCGTGGCTAAAGGTGTGAGGTCAAAGGTTCAACTTTTGACCTTGCTCAAAGAGCATGCCGAGACTCTTTCAAGAGCTGCTGCCCTGCCGTTTGCGCTTGAACAGGTTCGGGCACAGCGCCATGAACTTCAAGAACAAGAGAAAGAGATGCGGCAAGCCAAACGCATTTCTGCATTAACAGAGCAAGCCAAATTGAAGGCAAGCTTGAGCGAAACTTTGTTGCTATTGCCAATTCTACAAACTTCGTTGGCACGGCATTCAATTTATGCGCCTGTTGGTGGCGTAATAAATCAGATAAATTTTATGTCGGAAAATGCCTTGGTTAAAAAGGGCGAGGTTGTTGCTGAGCTGATTCCAAAAGCTGTTGAATTGATGGTTCATGCGCAGCTTGATCCAAAGGATTTACCCAATATTGCGCAAGGCGATAAAGTGAAATTGCGTTTAACTACCAAAGATTCTTACCAATTTGCCAATTTGGATGGCTATGTTCAAAGAATTTCTGCGGATGTTATAAAGACATCAAAATATGATAAGTCGTTTTATTTCACAAGAATCTCGATCAAAAGGAACTCGTCCGGGGTTGTTCAAGACCTGCCTCGCTTAAGGCCTGGGATGGAAATAGAATTCAATATATTGTCCGGAAAAAGGACCGTCCTGGATTACCTCGCGCAACCTGTTGCGCGTGTTCAAAAGCGTGCTTTTAGGGATTAAGCGTTTGGAATGGCGAAGACAGGAATAAGACCCGATATGCTTGGGCCCTCATGGTCCATTTCGAGCTAAATCCGAACCTTTTTATTTAAACGGTAAGCTCAACTTGCGGGTAAAATTCGCGTCACCACCTGTTTGGTATAAAGAGACAGTGCAAGGACTTCATATCGCAAATCAAAGAGCGCGCAAAACTCATTTAACGCCTTAAACTCATCCTGCTGCCAACCCTTGTTGATAATCAATTCATCAAAAATGATCACCGTCTGTTCATCTATGACAGATCGTGCATTTTTAAGCGCGCTCAAGGTTGATCCATAAAGATCTGCATCAAGATTTATCAATGCAGCTTTTGGGCGTTCAGTTGCAAAAAAGGTTGGTAAAGTTTTGTCAAACTCACCAACGATGAACTCACCTCCGGGAATTTCTGGCACTGTTCCAAAGCTGCTATATGACCCTTTGGGAACAGATCGCCAATCTTCGGGCAGGCCCTCAAACGTATCAAACCCAAATCCTTTTTCATAACTCTTCATCAAATACCTGAACGAGTCTCCCATCCAAACACCAAACTCATAAAAGGGGCGTGACTGGTCTGATAAAGATGTGGCAAGGTCGAAAATCGACCAGCGATTAAAATGTAAGCTGGGCTTTTCTTCCAAAGACAACACCCATTCAATACTTTTCAAGATTGGGTCGTCAGATAATTCGCTCTTCATTAACGAGTCAAAATGGCTTCGATCGCCCTTGAACGCGTTCATACCGGCTAGCGTAAAAATTGCGTCACGATACATAGGCTCTGCCTTGAGGCACATTTCCACAATTGCCTGTGCAGTTTCTGCATCGCTTACCGTAGAGTGCAGGTTCCAATAGGCGCGAAAACTATTCTCATCGATATCAATCGCTTTCAAAAAACAATCCTGCGCGCCCTTAATATCGGCGCGATCGTTCAATAGGTTACCATAATTATTATAGGCAGGAGAGAAGCGCGGGTTGATCTTAAGAGCAGCTTTTAAATGTTGCTCTGATCTATCCAGCAATCCAAGCGATTTGAGAGATACGGCCAGGTTGTTATGATAGTTGACCTTGTTGTCCCGTTGCATGTTGTGTTCTGCGGGGCAGGGTTTAATTTCGATCGCTTGTTCATAGTGAAAAATTGCTTTTACGTCATGTCCCAGTTTCGAATAGCTTTCCGCCATAACGTTATGCAGAAAGATGGACTCTGGAAACTCGCTCAAAAGCTGGCCTGCGGATGAAACAACAGATTCGTATTCGCCCTTTTGAAACAGATTGATCAACAGCTTTGACAAGATAGGATTGATCAAAGACTGAGTATCTGACGCACCGCCCGTTTCAATCTCGGCCAGCTCTGCTTTGGATGAAATGGAAGAGGTCTCTTCAAGAGAGGCTGCAACGGATGAACAGGTCATAGCTGCCGATAGATCGGATGTTCTGTTAAGTTCAAAAGCTGGCATGACGGATCTCCTTCAGGAATAGAAACGACCGCAGGCGATTTTGTTTAGCGCTTTTAGGGATTAAAATTTTAATTTTGATAGAATTTTTAATTTTAAATCCCGTTTCTTGAAAGAGATTTTATTAACAAATATTCAATACAGCTGGCACGGCTATCGCTTAACACATCTCAGGTGATTTAAACCGGGCTTATCTGCCCCAGCTGCGCAGGGGACCACAATCGACATGGACAAAATTTGACCGTGAATAACGCCCAACGCCGCCAGCCTTGCAAGAATTAGCAGCTTTGGAAAGTTGACGAACTGATCGCGATGACAGTCGAAGATCCGCAGCTTGCCCAGAAATATGCAAAGATTTCTTGGCCACCAAACGCGATTGACGGCGCAGCATCGCATTTGTCTTAGCGCTGCGATACCCAGAAAGCAGCTGATATGGCTCATCCGTGTCCAAAAGGCGGTGACTGGCTGCCATGATGTCGATCGTGCGCAAATCAATTTGTTTAATTTCGTTGCGACGCCAATCTCGCATTATGCGATTGATTTCGTCGATAGCCTCAGGAATATAATGCCCGTCGATCCAGTAGACCGTATTGACCCGCTCGCCGCTGCGCTTTGAATACATATTCAGGCTACGAATATCGCCTGATCTGCGCAGGAAACTAGCGGCTTTGGAAAAGGTAGGCGCGGCCGACACGAGCGTTGCCGCAAATGCACCAAGCAAAAAGCGTCGCGATATCGCGGTGCAGTTTTGCGTGTGATCCATTCCCGAGAGCCCTTTTTAAATATTTCGCACAGGCGATCAAAACGTGCTCACCCACAAATCGCTTCTTGCCATAAAAGAGAGCATTAGCCAAGATTTTATTTACCGATAGGTTGTGTCTGACACTTTTTAGGGCAGTTTTTGCCTCTATTCTGCGGTCTTTTTAATCTAAAATCCGTGAAATTGGGTTAGTTTTAAAAGATCCGTCACCAAAAAGTGACGTGATCTGTGCTTCCAATCAACTACATATGCTTTATAAAGGCACACGGAATACCAAGGGTGGGAAAAGCGATGGTCGGCCAGCAGGACGAGCAGATAAAAAGATCATTTTTTATTAAACTGTGTTTTTTGTGCGTCATTTTTTTTACGGTTTTCGCGCAGAGCGTGCGGGCTGAACTGACTGATTTTGCGTTTAAATTGGGCTTGCTAGAAGAAGTAGCAGGCGAAAAAGAAGTTGAAGGTTTTTACCAAAACCGGAATTTCATGCCGGTTTGGATAGGGCAGGGAACCGCCGCTACTGAGCGACGCACGGCTTTATTCACAGCGCTGGAACAGGCTGATTTGCACGCGTTGCCTATGAGGCGCTATAGGGCTGATTTAGGGCTTTTTAAAAAGCGCAGCCAAGATGGAAGGCAATTGGGTATCTTAGAAGGCCAGCTTACAATGGCTTTTTTACGATACGCAAAAGACGTTCATGCCGGTCTTTTAAAGCCCAGCAAAGTGGACGAATTGATCTTCCGAAAGTTGCCGCGCATTAATCAAGGCGAGCTTTTGCAACGGGTTGTGTCAGAACCGGCAAAAGCCGTTTTAAACAGCTTACCACCGCAAAGCGACGCCTATAAGAACCTGATGAAGGCGCGGCAAAAACTGCTTAAGGCGCGTCTGGATGCACCATGGGGGCCGGTTTTGTTAGATGAACGGCTGTCCAAAGGTGCCGAGGGAGATCAAGTTGTTCAACTTCGCAACCGATTGATATCACAGGGCTACTTGAAGCAAACGGCTTCTGCTCGGTTTGATGGTGATTTGCGGTTGGCGCTTCAACGCTTCCAAAAAGATCATGGGTTATCGCCTGACGGCATCGCCGGCAGCAATACGATTGCTGAGTTGAACGTTCCACTATCGCAGCGCTTGCAATCTATAGAAGTCGCCATGGAACGGGAACGTTGGATTAATCATCCGAAACAAAATCGCCAAATTGTGGTGAATTTAACCGATTACACGGTCAAGTTGATAGAAAACGGCGCGGTAAGATTCCAAACTCGCTCGGTGGTGGGCGCGGATATTGATGATCAGCGCAGTCCAGAGTTTTCAGATGTAATGGAATATATGGTTATAAATCCAACTTGGAATGTTCCAAAATCGATAACGCTAAATGAATATTTGCCTGAGCTGCAGGAAGATCCAAGCGCGCATAGCTATCTTACGCTTTATGATCCAGACGGGCAGGTTGTTGATCGAGACTTTGTTAATTTTTTGGCCTATGATCAAGACAGCTTCCCCTTTGATTTAAAGCAGCTGCCATCGCAAACAAATGCGCTTGGGTTGGTAAAGTTTATGCTGCCCAACCCGCATAATATTTATTTGCATGACACTCCCTCTAAAGCCTTATTCGCGAAAGAAACGCGGGCTTTCAGCCATGGTTGTATTCGCCTGCATCAGCCTTTTGATTTTGCGTTTGAGCTATTGTCAGACCAAAGCTACGATCCCGTTGGCGATTTTTACCGGCTTTTAGATGCGGGCAAAGAGGCCAGCATTATCCTTAAAAACCCAGTTCCTGTTCACATTATCTATCGCACCGCTGTTACAGAATATGATGGACGGATTGGGTTCAGACGCGATATTTACGGCCGTGACGCGCGTATTTTTGAGGCCTTACGGATGGCAGGGCTGGCGTTAGAGGCCACGCAAGGCTAAACCAGTCTGAAATGGAAAAAAAAATCGCGTATACACTTAAAGATATTGCGGCGTCTCTCGGCCTTACGCTGAAGGGGGACCCGAACTTGCGCGTGCAGAGCGTCTCAGAACCCAGTAGCGCCAAGCAAGGCCAACTGGCTCTGGCCATGTCGTCCGCCTATGAAGCCCAACTTAGCGAAGGTGCGGCTGAAATGGCGATGCTGCGTGAAGGGGCGGATTGGCAAGCGCTTGGATTACGCGCAGCGCTTTTGGCGCCGCGCCCGAAATTTGCGTTGTCGGGTCTATCCGAGATGCTTGATCCTGGACAATCTGTACCGCTGGGCATTCACCCATCTGCAGTGATTGATCCGAGCGCAAAGCTTGGGCGAAACCTTTGCATCGGTCCTTTCTGTTATATCGGTCCAAACGCTGAAATAGGCGATGACTCTTTGATAGGCCCTTATTGTCATATCGGCGCTTCTAGCGTTTTGGGTGATCATGCGCGCCTGCGAGAGGGTGTTAAAATTGGCGCGCGTGTGAGGATTGGGGATCGCTTTATCGCGCAGCCAGGGGTTGTTATTGGGGCGGATGGCTTTTCGTTCGTGACTCAAGAGATTTCAGGCGTTGAGGCTGCCCGTGCAACCTTGGGCGATCAAACCGCCTCGGTTCAGCAGCAGAGCTGGGCGCGGGTGCATTCTTTGGGCAGCGTTACCATTGGCGATGATGTCGAACTGGGGGCCAATACATGCATTGATTGCGGTACAATCCGCGATACTGTTCTCGGTGATGGTGTGAAATGCGACAATCTTGTTCAAATCGGTCATAATGTGACGATTGATCAACACAGTTTGATTTGCGCGCAGGTGGCGATCGCGGGATCAACCCGAATTGGCAAACATGTTGTGCTGGGCGGGCAAACGGGGGTGAGCGATAATTTATTTATTGGTGATCACGTGATCACAGGCGGCGCAACGAAAGTGCTTTCTAATGTTCCTGCGGGGCGCGTTATGCTGGGCTATCCAGCTATGAAGATGGACAGCCACCTTGAGGCCTATAAGGCTTTGCGCCGCTTGCCGCGCTTGATGCGCGATTTTGCAGAGTTCAAAGCCCGGTTTTTAAATCAAAAAGATGAATCTTTTAAGGATAAGAATTAGAAGGTTGAAGTCATGAATGTGGAAAAAAAAGTTATTGAAATCATAGCTGAACTTGCGGTTCTTGAAGTCGAGGACGTTTCCTTAGACAGCAGTTTAGACAGTTTGGGGATCGATAGTCTGGGGCTGGTCGAAAGTATTTTTGCAATAGAAGAAACCTTTGACATTCAAATACCCTTCAACGCGAATGATCCGCAAAATAGTGATTTTGACATCTCATCCGTGGCAACAATCATTGCTGGAATTCAAGAATTGATGGCAAAAAAGCTGTGAAAAGGGTTGTGATTACAGGCGCGGGCACAATCAACGCGCTTGGGCATACTGTCAACGAAACTTTCGAGGCGATGCGTGAGGGGCGCTGCGGCATCGCTCCGGTCACGTTTCGCGACGTAGAGCGGTTGTCAATTCAGATCGGAGGGCAGGTACGCAACTTTACCCCTGAAGGGGTGTTCAATCGCCAGCAATTGGTTCTATATGATCGGTTTACGCAATTTAGTTTATTGGCCGCGAAAGAGGCGTTAGAGCAATCTGGCTTGGTTTTTACTGGAGAACTTGCCGCGACATCGGGTGTGGTTTTGGGCACTGCTGGCGGCGGAGTGAGCACCTGGGATGACAATTATCGCGCCGTATATGAAGAAGGTAAAAACCGCGTACATCCGTTTGTTGTGCCCAAGCTGATGAATAATGCAGCGGCGAGCCATATTTCGATGGAATATAATTTGAAGGGGCCCAGCTTTACGGTGTCAACCGCTTGTGCCAGTTCCAATCACGCCATGGCGCAAGCTTTTCAATTGGTCCGCTCGGGCATGTCGCCCGCAATGGTAACGGGGGGATCTGAATCCATGCTCTGTTTTGGGGGTGTTAAAGCCTGGGAAGGTTTGCGGGTGATGAGCCGGGATGCCTGCCGCCCTTTTTCGGCCAATCGCAATGGCATGGTGCAGGGCGAGGGCGCTGCAATATTTGTGTTCGAAGAATTGGAACATGCAAAGGCCCGCAAGGCCGAAATTCTGGCTGAAGTTGTTGGCTACGCGATGTCCTCGGATGCCGCTGATATTGTGATGCCATCTAAACAGGGGGCTGAACGTGCAATCGCGGGTGCGCTAAAAAATGCAGGTCTTAATCCAGAAGATGTCGGCTATATCAATGCGCATGGCACGGGCACAGCTGCGAATGACAAAACCGAATGCGCAGCCGTGGCAACGGTGTTTGGGCGCCATGCGGATGATTTGATGATCAGTTCTACGAAATCCATGCATGGTCATGTGATCGGCGGCACGGGGGCGGTGGAACTTTTGGCCTGTATTATGGCATTGCGCGATAGCGTTGTCGCCCCGACAATCGGTTATGAAGAGGCAGATCCGGAATGCGCGCTGGACGTTGTGCCCAACATTGCGCGGGAGGCGTCTGTGAGCGTGGCGCTCAGCAATGCCTTTGCATTTGGTGGTCTAAATGCTGTTATTGCTTTGCGAAAGTTTTAGCCCAATATAGAAGCGTGATGCTTCGGCAGGCTTATGCCAGCGATTTACTTTGACAGGCTAAAACCCTTTGCCGAGCCCGTTTAACGTGTTCTTAAGGCGTGCAGGAACATAGCCTTGCTGCCCATTTTGCCAGTTTTTGGGTTTGGTGTTCATGCCCAAATAAGGCTTGGCAAAATATCCCCCGATTCCCATCGCGGATAAAAGAATAACGATCAAAAGAAACTGCTTCATTTCAGGATCCTAAAAGCTTTTCCTTTGATTGAAAAGCATCTGCGTTTACGCGCGCTTGGTGATCCAGCCACCGCCCAAGACACGGCTGCTGTCCGTATCATAAAACACGCAGGCTTGCCCCGGGGCAACGCCTTCTTCTGGGTTTAAAAGTTCGACTTCGCCCGTCGTATCGCTGAGCGGTTTTACAAGCGCCTCTTTCGGCCCTCGCGTAGACCGCAATTTAACCGAGAGATGCCATTCTGCCCTATCTTGAAAAGGAATATCTCCTAACCAATTGATGCCCATAATAGGCACTTTGCGCACCGCCAATAAGTGCTTTGGACCCACAATAACCTGCTTTTTTTCAACGTCTAAGCCGACCACATAAATAGGGTCAGCCAAGCCACCAATTCCCAGACCTCTGCGTTGCCCAATCGTATAATGGATCACGCCGTGATGCTGGCCCAATATTGTACCATCCACCCCCACTATATCCCCCGGTTCGGCGGAGCCGGGGCGCAGCTTCTCAATCACCGCGGCATAATTTCCATCGGGAACGAAGCAAATATCCTGACTGTCTGGTTTGCTGGCCACATCCAGCCCATATTTTTGGGCCAAGGCGCGTGTTTGTGCTTTCGAAGTCAAATGTCCAAGCGGAAACCGCAGAAAGTCAACTTGAGGTTGGGTGGTGGAGAATAGGAAATAGCTTTGGTCGCGCGTGGCATCGCCAGCCTGATGCAATTCGGCTTTATTTGGGCCTTGTTTGCGCTGAATATAATGGCCGGTCGCCATGCAATCTGCTTCAAGGTCCCGCGCCGTTTGCATCAGATCTTTGAATTTCACCCGTTCATTGCAGCGAATGCAGGGCACTGGCGTTGCCCCGGCCAGATAACTATCTGCAAAGTCATCGATCACAGCCTCTTGAAAGATATTTTCATAATCCAGCACGTAATGCGGAAAGCCCATATTCTCGGCCACGCGGCGCGCGTCATGAATATCAATACCTGCGCAACACGCGCCTTTCTTTGCCAAAGCGGCCCCATGATCGTAAAGTTGCAGAGTAACGCCAACCACATCATAGCCTTCACTCGCCAATTGTGCGGCTACAACGGAACTGTCGACACCGCCCGACATGGCTACGACGACGCGTGTTTCCGCAGGTGGTTTTGCAAACCCTAAGGAATTGAGGTGCGGTCCTGTCACGAGAGTTCCTTTTTGTTAACGTCTAAACAAGATCACATTTTAAACATTTTTATCGTGACGGTTCATTAGACATTAAGCCGCCTGACCGCAATCTTTTCTTTGGGAAAAGGGGGGTGCTATGCGGTTCAGCAAAGCTATGAAAACTGGCGCGGGGTTGGTGCGCCTTGCGGATGGATCACTTTTAAGCGTCGCGGATTTACCGCCTCGCGACACAAGGCGGTGGGTGGCCTCGCGCAAACTGGCAGTGGTGCGGGCTGTACTTTATCAATTACGGTCCCAAGAAGAGGTACTTGAAACCTACAGCATCAGCGAAGAAGAATTTTATGATTGGGTACGGTGCCTGGCGGCCAATGGTCCCTCTGGTTTAAAAATAACATCGCGTAGCAGTATTTCACGCTAGAGTTACGTTTATTGCGTTATGGTAACGAGTGGTTAACCTTTATGGTGAAGCCTTAGTGACGCTCGTATGTGTTGGAGAGTGAAATGCGTATTCTATTGGTTGAAGACGATGCGACAACATCGAAAAGTATCGAGATGTTGCTATCTCATGCTAGTTTGAACGTGTATACGACAGATCTTGGAGAAGAAGCGATCGACTTGGCCAAACTCTATGATTTTGACCTGATACTTCTAGATTTGAAATTGCCGGATATGAGCGGGCATGAGGTGTTGCGACAATTGCGCTTGGCGCGGATCGATACGCCGACGCTGATATTATCGGGCGATGATAATACAGATAGTAAAATTCGGGGCTTGGGCTCTGGCGCAGATGATTATTTGATCAAACCATTTCACCGTGAAGAGCTGGTTGCGCGGATCTATGCGATCATCCGGCGGTCGAAAGGGCATTCTCAATCGATCATTGAAACAGGTAAAATAGCGCTTAACTTGGATGCAAAAACCGTAGAGGTGGATGGAAAAAGCGTACATCTGACTGGAAAAGAATATCAAATGCTAGAGCTTCTTTCGTTGCGCAAGGGAACCACATTGACCAAAGAGATGTTTCTAAATCACCTATATGGTTTTATTTATAATATAAAAAATGTTTATTTACATATACTTAAATTTACTCTTGGTCGCACTATTTCAAGTATATTGCACACAAATTGCACACGTGTTACTTAGGGATTGCACAATAAGTGCATCAATAAGTTACACACGGATTGCACATGCCAAGTTTTCAGCAACTCCCATCAGGTAGATGGCGCGGCCAAGTACGGCGCAACGGATCTAGCTATTCCCGAACGTTTGATAAAAAAGCTGAGGCGCATGATTGGGCGCAAGCGACTGAAGTTGCCCTGAAGCAAAAAGCAGTAAATGGTGCAGTCGATGTGCCAGCGGCCATGACGCTCACTCAGGCGATTGAGGCATATCTTCGAAGCGTATCGCTAAAACCGGCTAACCAAGCCTCTTTAAGGGCGTTTGGGAAGGTTTTACTCACGCTTAGTTTACGTGACTTGAATGCAGCGACGATGCAACATTGGATTGATCATCGTCTAAAACAAGGCGTGACTGGCGCTACTGTTGCTCACAATATTGGTTTGATTTCTGGGTTGTTAAAGTGGCTCCGGTACAACCGTCATCTTGACGTTGATCTAACCTTAACCAAAAACGCTCGCGCTTCTCTTAGTGCCGCAAAAATAGACACGCACAGTCAAGAGCGTGATCGATACCTGACAGATCAGGAAATAGAATTGATGCGCCATACGTTTGATCATCAGGACAAGCTAAAGCTGCCAATGTCGGATTTAATGGATTTTGCAATGGCCACAGCGATGCGATTAGGTGAGATTTGTAGAATTACACACGAAGACTTTTCGCATAATGAAGGCACAGTAATTATTCGAGACCGGAAAGATCCTAAGCGCAAGTTGGGTAATCACATGCGCGTACCTTTGTCTTCTGTGGCTCGCAGAATAATTGCAGATCAAAAAACTACTGAGGGTCGAATTTTTCCATACAGAGCCGAAAGTATTTCGGTGGCTTGGATCTACGCGCGCAAAATAGCAAAGATTGAACATGCCACATTTCACGATTTAAGGCACCGAGCGATAACTGATTTGTTCGCTAAGGGTCTGAGCATTGAGCAAGTTTCATTGATTAGTGGTCATAAAACTTGGGCGCAGCTGAGGCGGTATACGCAAGTACAGCCGCAGTCAGTTGTTGAATTGCTGGGGTAGGGTCAATGGTATCAATAGGGGGTCAAGCATTAAGGGATGCTTCAAGGCGGGAAGCTAACTATTTGCGCGGCCTATCGGAAGATGAACTCAAAAAATATATAAAAAAAGAAGCAGATACTAAATTGCCAGATATACCGCTTGGGGGATTGGCTCTAAGGTTTTTAAAGGAAGATCCGAGTGAAGCTGTCAATTTGCTGCCAGCGGCAGTGACGCATAACGCAATTGCTGATTACTTGGCTGATGGTGGTGAATTACCGGCTGACGTAGTCAAGTGGTTCGCTGAAAGAGTTAAAGATCCAAAATTGCTGCAACAAAAAGCAGGTCGCAAACCGGCTTACGCTTTGCACCATACAATAAGACGTTTCATTAAAATATTAAGCGAAGAGCTAGATTTTGGCGTTGAGGAGGCAATGATCTTTGTTGCTGATGCAGTTGGGCGTGGTGAAACGTATATCAGGGATATCTGGTACAAAAAAAATAAATTGTCCGACAAATAACCCCCAGTGCTTAGAATAATGGGTTTTAAGTAGGGTCTGATCAAACGCTGCACTAAAGGAGTTTGATCATGTCACCAAGGCTACAAAATTTTCTGCTGGAGAAGCGCATTCTGTTGGACACAGATTGGGCTGAGTTAAACAACTGGAACAAAGAAACGACTAAGGCAAAATTTGCCCGTCGCGAGGTGCCAAAGTTCATCAGGGTAAAAAGCCTCAAAATCATCAAATATGACGACGCAGAAGAGTTTTTGCTTAAGCAAGATACTGCACAAGAAAAACTAGGCGCAAAAGCCGCTGCTGCTGATCTGCTGAACAACTCCAAATAAAAAACCCGCCGCACGAATGGGAAAGCGCGACGGGCCAAGGAACTTATGACAACCCGAATATACGCGATTTTTCTGCTGCGGCAAAGCCCGAAGAGGTATGTCGATGACGAAATTTTTAGATGCAGCATTGGAATATGCTGATCGTGGCTGGAAGGTGTTTCCACTGTGGCCGAATACAAAAAAACCTATCCGCGATGGTGGTTTTCATAACGGCACCACAGATGCCACGCAGATCGAGCTCTGGTGGAGTGAGCATCCAAATGCAAACATAGGGTTAAATCTAGTCGCTAGTGGTTTGGTGGCTGTTGATGTTGATAGCTATAAAAAGGAGTGCGAATGGGAGGGCTTCAAGGGCGACAGACCTTTTGAGCCTGAGTGTATCCATAGAAGCGCTAGGGGCGGCTGGCATTACATATTTAAGGCTGAAGAGGGGCAAACCTTCAGCGACCCATGCTCTGGCGTTGAGATTAAGCATAAAGGTTATATCGTGCTTGCTCCATCGACTTTCGAAGGGAAGCCTTACACTTGGGTGCAAGATGATGAGCCAACTCCCGCTCCCGATTGGCTGCCAAGCACAAAAGAAAATAAGCCATTTGAGTTTAGAGATAGCAAAGACAAGCAGTCTGACAAAGATCTGATCGACTTGATCAAGACCGATCGGTGGATTGAAAATATCATGAAGCTTGTCGCTCGCTACGTCCAGCGCGGTTTGCATGATGATCAAATACACGCTGTTACTGATCTATTAACTCTGAAAGGTTACACAGTAGACGATACCCGCAAAGACGTTCAGAAGCTCATAGATGGCGCTCGTAATAAGGGGTGGGGTGTAAGGCCTGACAAAACCGACGCCTCTGCGAAGATAAACTGGATGCGACTGTCAGATTTGGCAGAAAGGCCACTTAAGGAACGGGAATGGACAGTTGATGGCTGGATACCTAAGGGGCAAGTTACGCTTCTGTATGCAGACGGAGGTGTGGGAAAAAGCCAGATTGTCTTACAACTTTTGACCAGTGTTGCCGTGGGAGAAAACTGGTTTGGTTTAAATACTTCAAGCGGGTCTGCGCTTTACCTGGGTGCAGAGGATGACACAGATGAATTACACCGTCGCTTTCATGATGTGATCAATGCGCGTTTTAAGAGTTACGACGATTTTCCAGATGTGATTTTCTCAAGTCTGGCTGGCGAAGATGCATTATTGGCTGACTATGATCAAAAATCTAACAAGTTAAGCCCGTCTGCAGTAATGAAAGAACTGACTGCAGCGATTGTAAAGCACAAGCCTACAATTTGCGTAATTGATACGCTGGCAGATGTTTTCCCCGCTGATGAAAATAGCAGGGCATTAGCACGGCAATTTATAGGCATGCTGCGCAAGCCAGCTATTGAGCATAAATGCGCACTGGTGGTTCTTGCCCATCCCTCGCTTTCAGGCATTTCTACAGGCCGTGGAACCTCAGGCAGCACGGGTTGGAACAACAGTGTTCGCAGTCGCATTACCATGGAGCGCGATGAGCAAAACCCTGATCGGCGCATCCTGAAACTTGCGAAGTCAAACTACAGTAAAATTGGCACAGAGATCAGCATCACGTGGGAAAACGGTGTGTTCGTGCATGATCCAAAGTTATCAGGGTTAGATGCACAGGCGGCTAACAGTAAGGCGCGACGTGTATTCTTAAGCCTACTGGAGAGCCAAAATGAAAATGGAGAAAGTGTAAACGCAAACGGCGGTAGCACACATGCGCCTAAGTTTTTTGCGGAACACAAAATGTCTGAGGGTGTAACCAAAAAGGCCTTTGGGGTAGCCATGAAGTCGTTACTGGCAGAAGGCGTGATTAAGTCAGAGAAAACACAACGCGGCACCCGATTAGTTGTGATTAAGCGATGACAAACCCCTTACAAACCCGTTTTCAAACCCCGTCCAAACGTGGGTACATACCGTGCGCAAACCGCCTACATACCCCCTGCACACACATCCCCCATACCCCCTATGGGTTTGCAGCCCCCTTTGGGGCGGGCTGCCCCTTCAAGGGGATTTGAAACAGATGCAGGGCAGCATCAAAACTGAGCTTAACACCCTAGCAAAAGCTAAACCGCTAGGCAGGTGTCTTGCATCCGGCGTACCCGCGATGGATTGCGGTTGGGAGAACCTAATTACAAGGAAAAAATGCCTTTAATGCTTCTATGGCTGATATCGGGAATGAATTTGAGTAATGTATATCACGTAAATCGTTATCAGTGATGCTGTTCAAATTAGAGCTCACCAATGATACCAGTAGATCCCCTGATAAAACTTTGTCTGAAGGCATGCAAAACAAACGTTTCTTGGATTCATCATCGTCATATATAGTTGATACAACCAATGCCTCAGCCACGCCCCGCGTATAACCAGCGTATAATAATAGTAAAATGCCTTCAGCGTTAACACCTTCTAATACACTTTTCGTGTCAAACTCAGGTGCAGTTTCATCCGCCAGCAAGGATTGGGGTAGTAGAAAAAGTAAAAATATAAACACGAGGCGTCTCATAATTCCATCCATTTAGCAGTATCTATAGCGCTCTTCAGTTATTTTGATGCAGGTGTGGGGAGCTTCAGGCACCTCAGAAACGTGCACATCAAAAAAACCGAGCGGTTCCAAAACTATTACTTTAAGAGCTATCCAGATAAAAATAGCTGAGGGTATGCAGACTGCCGCAATGATCAAGCGTACAAAATTACGCCATATAAATTGATCGAAGCTATTCACAGGGAAAAGCCCCCGCCCAGCTAGGCGCGATCAGGAGCAATATGAGGGCGAGGCGTTGGATCATTTTATCTCCATTTTTTGAGCTTACTGGGATCATTTTTTTTTGGCTTTAGGTCTCTTAATCAAGGTGCGCGCTTCAATTTTGCGCCTCTGATAAATGCTTTCAAATTCTACTGGAGGCAATTGATCGCCTATTTTTGCAGAAATTTCCTTTGGCAGGTAGCCCACCATGGTAGGCGTTAAAGTATTTCCAGAAATAAGAATTTTAATTGCATTCCGGTCATGTGGATTGTTGGGCTCGCGCTCTAAAATCGCTTCAACTACCACATTCTCTCCTGCTTTCGCCAACCAATCGCAGACGAAATTCACTTCCCGTTTAAAATTGAACGATCCTTGAACTTCAAAGTATTCATCGATTTTATAACTTTTCCGTTCTTTAATGTCATTATTCAGTCTGAATGCCTCGTAATCATGGCCATCCGCGGATGTACGTTTACCTGCACCATGATACTTAGGAGAGGATAATGAGCCCTCCGAATTTAAATCTTGTTCAGTTAGCCCATGCTTGTCTATATACCGCTGTTGGACTTCCTTAGAATTGCCCTCTTTGTTGGCTTTCTCGAAGTCATGAAACATTTTCCAAGCTTCTTTGTTGCCTTCCTTTATGATTTGTTGGGCATCAAAATCATCGCTAGGACTGCTATCTTTTTTTCCAAAAAGCCAATTAAATATACTCACGCTAAAGCTCCTTTTGATATCAAAGATTACCCACAGTGGTTCCTATTGCAACAGTCTTGTCACGGGTACGTGCAGTCGCCAACGATCTGGCCATTCAGATTTTCAGATCAGACTAAAGTTCAGAACAAAAAGGTACTCTAGTGACAGCCTGTCACGGGTACGTTCATGCTGCAACTTGCAGGCAGCGTGCGATTTCCAACAAGGGGGAAGCACTCATATTTGCCCAATATTGCCGTTACCTAAAATCACTAAATGTGATATATTATCAGCATGTTAAGCATCAATATTGAGGCACATATGATATATTCTTCAAAAGAGCTGGCAATGGCCGCCCATTACCCAGATCCACGCATATTTCTTAACGAAGTTGCGCGTTATCACCTGCCAATAGAGGCAAAACGCATCATCCGAGGCTCAAATCGCTATAGTTTGACTGATATTGTGCTGGCTCTGACATTAGGTGAACTCAAAGCTTACGGTTTCCCCATGGCTGTCGCGGCTGATCTCGTTAAGCGGATCAACTTAGAAGTTTTGGGCGTCGTATTAGACGAATTTACGACAGGCGTTACTGATAAGTTGATTATCTGCGTTCCACAGCGCGCTGATTTAGATGAAGAATTCTCTACAGTGGTGACAAGCTGGCAAGACTTCGTTGCTTTTGCTGAGACAGACTGTGTGAACGCCATACCGTTAGATTTATCGGATACAGTGCGCGCAAAACTTGAGGGGATATTTTGATGTTTCTAACCCCAGATCAAATACTGCAAACAGCCAAGCGCAGCGAAGAAGCCAACCGACAGCGCATGCGTGACTGCTATTGTGAGCTTGGTAACGCATTTGCAGACGCTTTATTTGATGTTTGCATGGCTGAATGGAGAACTGGCCCAGCTACGACGTGGATGCGCCTTAATAGCTCTGCAAAAGATCACATTCTGCATGCGTGGCAATATCGCGATGATATTGAGGGCGTTTTGCTGATCCGCAAAGATCTTGATGAATATGTGCCGCTTTTCGTCCACCGGCCAAGCCTAGCGCACAAGCTGAGCAGTAAGACATCACTCTGGATTAATTTTCGAGCAATTAAGGAGGCTATGGCTGATGAATAAAACGGCACCCGTATCGCTATCTAAAGAGCGAGTAGCAGACATAATCGCTTTATCTCAGCGTGAATTTGATGATCGCGAGGCAAAGATCAAAACAACAATGGTATCTGACCCCACAGGCCCAGAGCGGCCTATGAAGCGCGGATACACGGCAGTGCGCTCACATGGGCGCTCTGCATATGAAATCGAGGCCAATGCTGATCTTGGCCACGTTATGGCGTCAGGACTGACGCTGGCAATTCTCAAAGATGGCAAAGCACGACAGCAAGTCGGCGCTTTAACGGATTATCAGGATGGCCGAGCATTGGCGCGCTTCTCTAGATCGGAGAAGGGCGCAGAGGCTGAAAACCTTTTTGCCAGCGGTGATGCTCAACTTGCGATCAGTACAACACGCACAAGAGACGGTCAGGACAGGCCGGTCGCTTTAACTATGCGTGCAAGTAAGGGGGCTTCAAAAATGGAAAATGAAGCACAACAAATCGCCCATCTCGGGCAAAAACACGGTCTACAGACTGAAGCAACTGCGGCCATTGCCGCTGGAACTTCACTGGAGGCTTTCCGGTCAACTGCATTGGATAAGATCGGCAGTGATCCACTAAATACGCCAGCGGTTCATAATACAGAGCGCCGGTTTTCATTGGGTAACGTGATTAGGGCGCAAATCTCAGGTAACTGGGATCACGCATCTTTTGAACGTGAGGTTAGTCAGGAGCTTGCCCGCAATTACCCTACGCAACCGCGTGGGATCGTTGTGCCAAACATGCTGACACGAACAACCATGACAACTTCCAACGTTGCCAACTTGGTTGACGCATTACCACGAGGCGATCTGTTCATTGACAGCTTACAGCCGCAGAGCGCGGTTATGGCTGCGGGTGCCACCGTTTTGTCTGGATTGGGTAAAGGGATCACTATTCCTAAAGCCACAGGCGATCTTACAGCCTCATTCGTTGCTGAAGGTTCCGCAATCAGTGAGAGCAATCTGACAATCGGATCACTAAGCTTGTCACCTAAGCGGGTTAGCTCAACTGCGAGCTTTACGCTGGAAGCGCTGGTTCAATCAGATCCAAGCATCGACAACTTGGTGCGTAATGATCTGACACGCCAGATTGCTCAGGCGATTGATGATGCGGCGCTAGAAGGTGACGGATCAGGAGCCAACCCAACGGGCATAGCGTCAACTTCAGGCATCAACACGCTGGCAACCACTGGATCGTCTACCATGACGCATGCAGAGGCGCTCACAGCGCTGTCTAAGCTAGAGGAAGATAACGTGAGCAGCGAAGGGGCGGTATTTATTTGTCATCCCTCAAACTACGCAACGTTGGCTTCTACAGTTGTTGATTCTGGCTCTGGTCGCTTTGTTATCGACAATGGCACCATCCTTGGCCGTCGGGTTATCCAGTCAACGCTCTGCACGGCTGGCACTGTTTATCTTGGGCAATATCGCGAATGCGTTGTGGCTCAGTTCGGTGGCTTGGATCTGGTGGTTGATAACTACAGCGAAGCACGGTCTGCGAAGGTTCTGATTACCCAGAATCAGATGACAGATATTGCTGTGCGTCACCCAGTGGCATTCTGCAAAATCACGCTGACAGCGTAAACGAATAGCTGCGGGTTTTCGGGTTCTTCTTCCGCCCATGGTTTACCGCAGCTTGCCCCACCTCAGGTAAGCCCTCAGTTGGCTCGCTACCCTCTGAGGTGAGGTGGGGCGATAAAAACAGGAGTTATGACACATGAATTTATTAGCTATCGACACAGACAGATCGCGCAGCTTCAGGTTTCTGAAAATGCAGATGTCACTTGCTTTGCCAATCATCAAAGCAGAGCTATCGCCGTTTCGCGACTATGGTTGCAAAATGGAATGCTGGCTGGAAGGCTGTTTGTTTGGGGAAGGGCTGACGATCTATATAAGTGACATCCCAGATCCAACCCAAACAAAGCCATTGCAGCTAAGCGCAAGCTTTGAGGTGATCAAGGGCAGGGTGGTTGTCCAATGTCGTGGTCAGAATTGCGCTGTGTTGCCTCTGGCAGACTTAACCGCCCACCAGATTGCTGAGGCTTTCTGTGATGCAAATCAGCATGAGCTCGTCAGAGCTTTTACAGAAATCTGTGATTTCGCTGAAGCTAGACGGGATGACGGCTGGTAGATTTACAACTGCCGTCGCGCGACGGCAAACCCACGCAAGCGATTGATATTGCTTACAAAGTTTTACCTCGCGCGAGGTAAAAGTAACTCAATCCATTGATATTGCTTGAAAAAGCTATTCGTCGCGCGACGGAAAACGCAGTCAACGCATTGAAATAGCTAAACTTTAAGTGGCCGTTTTCTCTTTCGCATATTTTGCGCGGATATCTTTTTGTATTTGGCAAAGTTTGTTTTTCAGCTGCATGGTGCCTCCCCTCATCGTGCATGTTTTGCACACGTTAATACTTAATATAATGATTTAATTGTAATAAATATCACCTATATGGCGGTATGGATGAGCCGGAACTTAAGATAATAGATGTTTTTATTTGTAAATTGCGTAAGAAATTATCGCGTGCCAGCGCGAATGAAAATTATATCGAAACCGTCTGGGGCAGGGGTTATGTTTTGAAAGATCCCAAACCCAGCCCAAACGAACCGGTTGCTATGGCTGTTGGTGCCTAAACAAATTAAAGATTCTTCTCTGGACCGCGGTTTCAAGCCACTCTATCACAGAGCCAATAGGCTTGGAGTGGACAACCGGTGGATACTGAGAGGATCGATGTTGCAAAACTGACAAGGGCGGAAGCTGAAAATGAGCTTGCACGCTTGGCATCGCTTTTAAATCAAGCAAATATTGCCTATCATGCGAACGATAATCCGCTTATCAGCGATGCAGATTTTGATAGCCTGAAACGTCGAAACGCTGAAATTGAAACGCGTTTTGCTTCGTTGAAGCGCAGTGATAGCCCTTCGGATAAAATTGGTGCTGTCGCCGAGTCTGGGTTTTCAAAAGTTGCGCATAGCCAACGCATGCTTTCGCTTGGAAATGCGTTTGATGAACAGGATGTTGATGAGTTTGATGAACGCATTCGGCGTTTTTTGGGCCTTAAGGCTGAGGCCGTTTTAACCTATACTGCAGAACCGAAGATTGACGGGCTTTCATTGACGCTGAGATATGAAGCTGGGCAGCTTGTGCAAGCGGCCACGCGGGGTGATGGCAGTGTTGGCGAAAATGTCACTCAAAATGCGCGCATGATCGCAGATATTCCGCAGGTTTTAAAAGATGCTCCGCCCGTGTTGGAAGTGCGCGGAGAGGTTTACATGGCGCGTTCTGACTTTCAACGTTTGAACGAAACCCAAGCCCAAGCCCAAGCCAAGCGATTTTCCAATCCGCGCAATGCGGCGGCGGGGTCTTTGCGGCAGTTGGATGCAGAAATTACGCGTAGCCGGCCATTGAAATTTTTTGCCTATGCTTGGGGTGAGCTTTCCCATCCGCTGGGAGCCTCGCAAAGCGAGGTTCTCAAATTCTTTTCCAAGCTGGGGTTTGAGATCAATCCATTAACGCTTACTTGCCAATCTGTTGCGCAGTTGATTGCGCAGTATCAACATATTTCAGCGCTGCGGGCTGATCTGGATTACGATATTGATGGGGTGGTTTATAAAATAGATGAGCTGGCGCTTCAGCAACGATTGGGAGAGCGCTCGACAACCCCGCGCTGGGCGATTGCGCATAAATTTGCAGCCGAAACTGCCTGGACGGATCTGGAAGCGATTGACATTCAAGTGGGGCGGACCGGCGCCCTAAGCCCGGTTGCCCGTCTTGTGCCGGTAACGGTTGGGGGCGTTGTTGTGTCAAACGCGACGCTTCATAATGAAGATTATATCTCGGGTTTGGATTCCAATGGCGCCAAAATTCGGGCTGGGCGCGATATACGCCCCGGCGATCGTGTGCAAGTGTATCGCGCGGGTGATGTTATTCCCAAAATTGCTGATGTTGATTTAACCTTTCGCGATCAAGCTCGCGCCAAATATACATTTCCGCAAAATTGCCCCGAATGTGGCAGCCCTGCGATCCGAGCAGCTGGTGATGCGGTGCGGCGCTGCGCCGGGGGGTTGATTTGCCCTGCGCAAAGCACTGAACGGCTTAAGCATTTTGTTTCGCGCAAAGCCTTCGACATTGACGGGCTCGGCTCAAAGCAAATTGAAATGTTCTTCAAAGATGAAGGTCTGCCGATCCGTGAACCGGCTGATATTTTTACGCTCCAACAGCGCGATGAAGAAAAAATCGCGCAACTGAAAAATCGCGATGGCTGGGGGCGTAAAAGCGCCGAAAATTTATTTCAAGCGATCCAGGAGCGTCGCACCATTGGCTTTGGCAGGATGCTTTTCGCGCTGGGTATTCGTCACGTTGGAGAGGTGGGTGCAAATGTATTGGCTGGCCATTATAAAAAATGGAGCACCCTGATCGAGGCGCTTGATCAAGCCCAAAATGCCCAGAGCGAGGCATGGGCCGAGTTGCTATCGATTGATGGGGTCGGCGAGGTGATGGCGCAATCGCTTGTTTCTGCGTTTCAATCGCCTAGCGAACGAGCCGCGATTGAGAGGTTATGCGGGTGGTTAGAGATTACAGATGCAGAGACCATTGCCGCGCAGGATCATGTTATTTCGGGAAAGACGGTTGTGTTCACCGGCTCTCTCGAAAAAATGTCGCGCGCTGAAGCCAAAGCGCAAGCCGAACGGCTTGGTGCAAAGGTTGCAGGGTCGGTTTCGGCCAAAACAGATTTTTTAGTTGCAGGCGCTGCAGCGGGGTCAAAAGCCAAAAAAGCCGTAGATTTGGGCATAACCGTGCTTGATGAGGAAGAATGGTTGGCTATGCTTGCGCCATTATGACAAGCCGACCAGAAATTCTTTTTCCCCTTTTCGCCGACCTTTCAACCTTAACGGGGGTTGGCAGCAAAACGGCAAAAAGCTTTTCCGGTTTACAGGTATTTCGCCCGCGCGATTTGATTTTTACCTTGCCGCAATCGCTGATCGATCGGTCTTTGGTGGCAACTGTTTATGGCCAACCAACGGGCAAAACCGTGACGGTTTCGGCTTTGGTTCTGGCGCATCGGCCCGGCGCCAGAAAATCAGCCCCCTATCGCGTTGAGATGGAAGATTCGCGCGGCGTTTTCCAATTGATTTTTTTTCAGGCCCGGGCGGATTACCTTGCTAAGGTTTTGCCGGTTGGTGCAACACGGCTGATTTCTGGCAAAGTGGAAAGTTTTGATCAGCTTATCCAGATTGCGCATCCTGATTATATTTTAGAGGTCGAACACAGCGCCTCTATTCCGGCTATTGAGCCGGTCTACCCGCTCACGGCGGGGATCACTCAGAAAACAGTCGCAAAAGCGCTGGGCTCGGCCTTGACCAAGCTGCCCGAACTGGAAGAATGGATTGATCCTGCACAAAAAGCCCGCTCTGGGTGGCCGTCTTGGCAGCACGCAGTCCAAATCGCGCATCAGCCGCGCACGATGGCTGATTTGATGGCCGTTGCACCGGCGCGGCAGCGCTTGGCGTATGATGAATTTATGGCGCATCAACTGACGTTGGGTTTGGCGCGTGCGCGCTTGAAAAAAGCTGCTGGAAGGCCTTCTATGGGCACAGGTTTGTTGCGCCGCGCGGTTTTGGCCAGCTTGCCGTATCAAGCAACAAAGGCGCAGCTTCGCTCAATCGATGAAATTGCGGCGGATATGCGTGCGACGTCACGCATGAACCGGCTGCTGCAGGGCGATGTGGGATCAGGAAAAACGCTGGTTGCCTTTATGGCCTTGCTGATTGCGGTTGAAGCTAAGGGGCAGGGTGTTTTAATGGCCCCAACCGAAATATTGGCGCGTCAGCATCTTGAAGGCTTGCAGCCGCTTGCAGAGGCGGCGGGCGTTTCCCTAGCGCTTTTGACAGGGCGTGACAAAGGCAAAGACCGCCTGGCAAAATTGCAAGCTTTGCACACCGGTCTAACCGATATTCTTATTGGCACGCATGCGGTGTTCCAATCTGATGTAGCGTTTTGCGATTTACGGTTGGTGGTGGTTGATGAGCAACACAGGTTTGGCGTACGCCAGCGTTTGGAATTGGGCCGTAAAGGGGATAGGCCAGATGTTTTGGTGATGACGGCCACTCCGATTCCACGGTCTTTGGCTTTGGCGCAATATGGCGATATGGACGTGTCGGTTTTGGATGAAAAACCTCCTGGACGGCAGCCTATAACAACCGCAATGGTCTCAACTGAGCGCATCCAAGAGGTGCTTGGTCATCTGCGTGCGGCGATCAAAACTGGACAGCAAGCCTATTGGGTGTGCCCATTGGTGGAAGAAAGCGAAGTGCTGGATTATAAATCTGCCAGCGATCGATTTGCGTCGCTGCGCGCTGCTTTGGGTGAGGGGGTGGTTGAGCTTGTGCATGGGCAAATGCCCGCCCCCGATAAAGATGCGGCAATGGCGCGCTTTCAAAGCGGTGATGCAAAAGTTCTTGTGGCAACAACCGTGATTGAGGTGGGGGTTAATGTGCCACAGGCAAGCATAATGGTTATCGAACGCGCCGAGGCGTTTGGACTGGCGCAGCTTCATCAACTTCGCGGACGCGTTGGGCGGGGCTCGCAGAAATCAACCTGCCTTTTGCTTTATCAAGCGCCCCTATCTGCAGGTGGCAAAAAACGTTTGGAAATTTTAAGGCAAACGGATGACGGGTTCGTGATCGCCGAAACGGATTTGCAAATGCGCGGGGCGGGAGATTTGATCGGCACGGTGCAATCTGGTCTGCCGCAGTTTCGTATCGCGGATCTCGAGGCGATGACGGATTTAATGGAAACCGCTCAAAGCGATGCGCGCACGTTGCTAAGCCTTGACCCAGAACTCACATCACAGCGCGGAAAGGCCGCGCGCGGTCTGCTTTGGTTGATGGAACAAGATAAAGCAATTCATTTATTGTCAGTGGGTTAGCCAAGATATACGCACTTTGTTCTCAAATGTTCTCGAAAAACCTTTACATTCCCCCAAAAAAATGGGAACAAAGCATAAACATGAGTTGGGGTGATACAATGCGCGAAATAAAAGCAATTCTGAAACAGTCTGGTGAACATGTGATCAAAGACATGTTCGGTGCGGTGTCGTTGATGTTTATACTGGGCGTTGCCTTGCATCTTCCAGGCTGGTCTTGACCCTGTATGAAAGCCTGAATTCATTTCTACATAACAAATGACGGTGCTCAGACCAACAAGCCGGGCACGTTGTTATCAGAGACGTAACACTTTAAGGCAGGGATGACGTACACCCCAGCTCGTTTACTTTAGGGTGAAATTAGTCTGCTTGTTAAAAAAAACTGCCGATGTGATCAGCTAACTGCATTTCAAACCTCATATTTGGAACGTTAGCTTCTGGGTGTTCTTAACAGCACGCGAGTAATAGCTTACGCGTATTCTCCGGCGTCATTTCCACGGGGTTTCCGCCTGTGCTGGGATCACTTAGGGCTCCCGCAACTACGCGATCAATATCAATATCTGCAATACCAAGCGCGGTCAGCGATTTTGGAATATGCAACGAGGCGTTAAGGTCATCCACAAATGCGCAAAATCCATCAAAACCGCTTTGAATGTTAAGATAGTTTGCCGCGGCGGATAACTTTTCCTCAATAGCGGCTTTATTGAATTGCAAAACAGCCGGCATACAAACCGCGTTCGTTGTGCCATGATGCGTGTGATACATGGCCCCGATCGGATGCGATAAGGCGTGAATGGCGCCCAGACCTTTTTGAAAGGCTGTCGCCCCCATCGCCGCGGCAGACATCATATGCGCCCGCGCTTCAAGGTCGCTGCCATCCGCATAAGCGCGGGGCAAAAAGGTTTTAACAAGCCGCATGCCTTCCAGGGCCATGCCCTGCGACATCGGATGGTAATGGGGCGAACAAAACGCTTCAACGCAATGCGCAAACGCATCCAAGCCAGTGCCAGCTGTGATGAACTTTGGCATTCCAACCGTTAGTTCTGGATCACAAATTACCACGCTTGGCAAAAATTTTGGGTGGAAAATGATTTTCTTTTCTTCGGTTATGGAATTGGTAATCACCGAGGCGCGGCCCACTTCTGACCCTGTTCCAGCCGTGGTTGGTACGGCCACAATTGGTGCAATTGCATCGGCATCTGCGCGTGTCCACCAATCTCCGATATCTTCGAAATCCCACAAAGGGCGCGTTTGACCCGCCAGAAACGCGACCAGCTTTCCCAGATCAAGTCCCGAGCCTCCTCCAAAAGCCACAACTCCGTCATGTCCGCCTTCCTTAAAGGCGGCAACGCCTGCGGCGGCATTTTTTTCATTCGGGTTTGGATCCACATCCGCAAAAAGGGCCCGGCCAAGGCCAGCGGCCTCAAGCAGGTCTAAAGCCCGGGTTGTGATATCCATCTTGGCCAAGCCACGATCCGTGATCAAAAGTGGTTTTTTTATTCCGGCTGCCGCGCAGGCTTCGCCGATTTCAGAAATGCGGCCCGCACCAAAGCGAATGGCGGTTGGATAAGACCAGTTTGCAACGATGCTCATGATTCTAGACCTTCTTGAAATGATACGATTTAGGACGTGTTAAATTGTGAAATCCGATAACGGATAACCCGCCACCACGGCCAGTATCTTTACATCCGGTCCAGCACAGGGCTGGGTCAAGATAATCGGCGCGGTTTAAAAAAACGGTTCCCGTTTCGATTTGATCGGCGATGATTTCGGCGCGGCCCCTGTTTTGCGTCCATAATGAGGCCGTCAATCCAAAATTGCTATCATTCATAAGCGCTATTGCCTCTGCATCGTTTTTAACAGGCATGATCCCCACCACGGGGCCAAAACTTTCTTCGCGCATGATGCGCATGTCATGGCTTACATTGGTAAGAATTTGAGGCATCAGATAGGCCCCATCATCTTCCGGGAAAGCTTCGGGTTTGATTTGGGGCGTGGCACCTGCAGCGATGGCCTCTTTGGTTTGTGCGCGGACCAGATCGGCAAAGCGGGTTTGAGCCATCGGACCGAGCGTTGTTTCTGGATCAAGCGGGTGTCCCAGCTTATAGCCATTTACGATGGCAACGGCTTTTTCAACAAAGCTCTCAAACAACGCTTCCTGCACATAAATACGTTCGATGCCGCAGCAGCATTGCCCGGAATTGAACATCGCACCATCGATCAGCGTGTCTACGGCAGCGTCTAGATGAGCGTCTTCCATCACATAGCCCGGATCCTTTCCGCCAAGCTCTAAGCCAAGACCGGTAAATGTGCCGCTAGCGGCGCTTTCCATCGCTTTGCCACCTGAAACGGAGCCGGTGAAGTTGACAAATCCAAAGGCGCGCTCCGAAATTAACGCTGATGTTGTCTCATGATCTAAAAAAAGGTTTTGAAATACATCTTTTGGCACGCCGGCACCGTGAAAGGCTTGCGCAAGACGTTCGCCCACCAAAGGGGTTTGCGAAGCGTGCTTTAAGATCACTGCATTTCCGGCAATAAGCGCGGGTGCAATGGTGTTGATTGCGGTCATGTAGGGGTAATTCCACGGCGCCACCACCAAAACCACGCCATGCGGTACGCGCTTGATAACGCGGCGAAACGCATCACTGTTTTCGATTTCTATATCCGCCAATGCGTCTTGGGCAATCTGTGCCATATAGGAGGCGCGCTCGTCAAACCCTCCAAACTCACCGCCATAGCGGATAGGGCGCCCCATTTGCCAAGCCAGTTCAGGAACGATCTCGTCATTCATCGCGCCAATGGCCGCCACACCTGCTTGGACCAGCGAAATCCGCTCGCTTAAAGAACGTTTTGCCCAGTCGCCTTGCGCTGTTTTCGCGGTATGAGCCGCGGCTTTCGCATCGGCATAGGCAAGCGTTTGACGCGAAACATAAATCGATCCGTCAATCGGTGAAATACATTGAATGGTCATTTTCTTAAGCCCTTTCAAAACCGCGCGCGATTTCCCAATCGGTGACGACGCGGTCAAATTCTTCTTGCTCCCATTCGGCGGCGCGGGTGTAGTGATCGACAACCGCCTCTCCCAAGCACTCTCGTAGGAATGTTGAATTGCGCAAGGTTTCGGTTGCGGCGCGCAGGGTTTGCGGAATATCCGCGGCCTGTGTTGCGGCATAGACATCACCGGTCGTGGCCGGGGGCAGCGACAATTCATCCTCGATCCCCTTAAGGCCAGCGGCCAACATCACAGCTTGCGCCAGATAAGGGTTCAAATCTGATCCACCGATCCGACATTCAACGCGGATGCCTTTTGTACCTTCGCCGCATAACCGAAATCCGGCTGTACGATTGTCAACCGACCAGACGGTTTTTGTCGGCGCGAAAGTGCCTTTGGCAAAGCGTTTATAGCTGTTGATGTAAGGCGCAAGAAAATAGGTGTAATCGGGTGCGTATTTGATCAAACCGGCCATATAATGGCCCATCAATTTTGACATGCCATGCGGGCCTTCGCCGTCATAAAACGCGGGTGCCCCGTCTTTCCACAATGATTGATGAACATGGCTGGATGAGCCAACTCGATCCTTGTGCCATTTGGGTAAAAAGGTTGCCGCGCGGCCATTTTGCCAGGCGATCTCTTTGATCGCATGTTTCGCGATGGAATGGTAATCGGCGCAATCCAAGGCCGGTGAATAGCGGATGTTCAACTCTTCTTGCCCAGCCTCTGCTTCCCCTTTCGAATTTTCAACCGGCAAGCCGGCCTTGTAAAGGTGGTTGCGGATTGGGCGCATAACACCCTCTTCCTTCGTGGTCTGTAAAATATGATAATCTTCGTTATAGCCGCTGATGGGCTCTAGGTTTTGAAAGCCGTCTTTGCGTATGTCATCAAAGCTTTTTTCGAACAGGAAAAATTCAAGCTCGGTTGCCATTTTGGCATCTAGCCCCATCGCATTTAGGCGTGTGATCTGCTTTTTCAGCATGGCCCGGGGGGCATGCGCTACCTCCTCATGCGTGTGGTGATCCAAAATATCGCAGAGCACAAGCGCGGTTCCCTCTAGCCAAGGAAGCAGGCGGATGGTCGAGAGGTCTGGCTTCATTACGTAATCGCCATAACCGGTTTCCCAGCTTGTTGACGCATAGCCATCCGGGGTGGCCATTTCAAGATCCGTGGCCAATAGGTAATTACAACAATGCGTTTCTTCGAAAGAGGTTTCCACAAAATTGGCGGCATGGAAGCGCTTTCCCATCAAACGCCCTTGCATATCAACAAAACAGGCCAGAACGGTATCTATCGTGCCGTCTGCGACTTGGTTTTTTAAGGCTTCAAAGGTAAATTGTCCGGGCATAAAGATATCTTTCGTTGAGGGTAGGGGGCAGCGCATTGCTGCCCCTTTGTGATCGATTAGCCGTAGCGGTAAGGACGACCCGCTTTAACCATATCGGCATTATATTTCTTAAAGATATCAACAACGCGACGTTTGGTTTCGCTTTCCGCCGCAATTTCTTCCCAAAACTCTTGGGCAGCCGTTTCAACCGTTGCCCATTCCTCATCTGGGATCGTGGTCAGCTGGAGCTTTGTTCCATTGACGCGCAGGTTGGCCTCACCGCCCCAATACCACCATTGGCGGTAATAATGCGATTGATCACAACACACGCGGAACAGCGTCTGCAGGTCTTCGGGCAATTCATTCCAGCGCTCCATATTGGCAAAGAAGGATCCTGCCCAAGCGCCTGAAATATTATTGGTTAGGAAGTAATTGGTTACATCAGCCCATCCCACGGTGTAATCTTCCGTGATACCAGACCATGCGATCCCATCAAGCTCGCCGGTTTGCACTGCAACTTCAATGTCTTCCCAAGGCAAGTTCACAGGAACAACGCCAAACTGGCTAAGGAAACGCCCCGCAGTTGGAAAGGTAAAGATCCGTTTGCCTTTCATGTCATCTAAGCTGCGGATTGGATCTTTGGTGGCAAAGTGGCAGGGATCCCAAGAGCCTGCAGAAATATGCTTTACGCCAACGGCAGAATATTCCTCATCCCAAATTTCGTTTAAGCCATATTGGTTAAACAGCACTGGCACATCAAGAGAATAGCGCGATCCGAAGGGGAAATAGCCCCCAAACACGGTTACTTCGGTGGGCGAGGCCATCGAATCATCATCGGATTGAACGGCATCAATCGTGCCGCGCTGCATGGCTTGGAACAATTCACCCGTGGGCACCAGCTGATCGGCAAAGAACAATTCGATTTGCATCCGGTCGCCAGCAATTTTGTTGAACATATCAATCGCGGGTACGATTACTTCCGCCGCGAGAGACGCACCGGCATAGGTTTGCATCCGCCATTTAATGGTGCTTTGCGCCAGTGCCGGAGTGGCAAGGGCCGCAGGTGCAGCGATCGCTGCGCCTTGAATAAACTTACGTCTGGTAGTCATGTCAGTCTCCTTGGTTGGGTTGCGACCAC
This sequence comes from Alphaproteobacteria bacterium US3C007, assembly GCA_034423775.1. NCBI lineage: Bacteria > Pseudomonadati > Pseudomonadota > Alphaproteobacteria > Rhodobacterales > Roseobacteraceae > Thalassovivens > Thalassovivens spotae. The sequence continues at coordinate 3,324,581 of CP139918.1, read as the reverse complement.
GTTTGACGTGGTTCTGTTAAGGTTGGTTATAAACATAATCAGGAAGCCAGGTGGCGATGCTTGGGAAAATCATGATCAATATTAGCGCACAGACCATAATCAAAACAAAGGGCGTAATAGAGGCATAGATGTCTTTTAAGGAAATTTCTGGTGGCGCCATCGCGCGCATCAGAAAAAGGTTATAGCCAAAAGGCGGCGTCATATAAGCGATCTGAGTGGTGATGGTGTAGAGAATGCCATACCAGATCAAATCAAAGCCCAAAGCGCCCACCAAAGGAACATACAGCGGTGCAACGATCACCAGCATCGCCGTGTCATCCAAAAAAGTGCCCATCAATATAAAACTGAGTTGCATCAGGATTAGAATCATTAACGGGCTTAAATTTAGACGCTCGGTGAACACGCTTTCGATTGCTTTAACGGCGCCAAGCCCGTCAAATACCGCCCCAAAGGCCAGCGCCGCCAAAATAATCCACATGAACATGCAGGTGATCCCAAGCGTGTTTCTAATTGAGTTTTCAAATACTTCTCTAGTCATGCGGCCTTTTAGGATTGCGGCAAGGAAGGCAGCCATCGCCCCTATAGCTGAACTTTCCACCAGCGATGTCCAGCCATTTACAAAGGGCACCATCATGACGGCAAAGATCATCACCGGCAGCAATCCAGCCCGCAGAAGCCGCATCTTTTCGGCCTGAGGAATATCGCGCTCGCTGGCATCCAGAACAGGGCCAAGTACGGGGTTTATACGGCACCGCACAGTAATATAGAGGATGAATAAAGCCGCCATCATCAATCCGGGTATGACACCGGCCAACCAAAGCTGTCCAACCGGTTGACGTGCAATCATCGCATAGAGCACCAGAACCACCGAGGGCGGCACCAAAATACCAAGGCTAGAGCCGGCCTGGATCACGCCGGTGACCATGCGCTTATCATAACCTCGTTTCAAAAGTTCGGGCAGCGCAATCGTCGAGCCGATCGCCATACCGGCAACGCTGAGCCCATTCATGGCTGAAATCAGCACCATTAATCCGATGGTTCCGATCGCCAAACCGCCGCGAAGGCCGCCCATCCAAACGTGGAACATTCTGTAAAGATCATCCGCAATTTTACTTTCTGACAGCACATAACCCATAAAAATAAACATAGGCAGCGTCAGCAATGGGTACCATTTCATCAATTTCATCGCGGCAGAGAAGCCTATGTCAAAACCGCCTTTATCCCCCCAAAGCAGCAATGCGGCAGCCACCGCAACAAACCCGATGGCGCCGAACACCCGCTGCCCTGTAAGCAGCATCAGCATCATGGTGGAAAACATCAGCGTGGCGATCATTTCATACGGCATCAGATGGCTTCACCCTTAACGCGCAGAATATCTTTGAACAATTCTGACAGGCATTGCAGCAGCATTAAAAACATGCCTACGATCATCAAAGCTTTGATGGGCCACATGTAAGGGCGCCAAGCCGTTGATGAGCGCTCCATCCGGCCGATTTCTTCAGCGCCGGTGAGCAATCCTGCAAAAAACGAGAACGGCTCGGTGCCCCAATATCCCAATGAATAGGCCGTGGAACTGATTGCGCCATAAAGCAGAACCCCAAGATAGAAGATCAAAAACAAAACAGTCAGCAAATCAAACCAAGCTTTTTTGCGCAAAGACCACGTGCCGTAAAATAAATCCATGCGCACGTTCGATCCCATTTGTAGGGAATAAGGCCCCCCTAAAATATAGTAGGCCACCATGGTAAATTGGGCCATTTCTAACGTCCATAAAGAGGGTAAGAAAAATGTTTTGCTGATCGAAGACCATAATAAAATGCCCATCAAAACAAAAATACCGTACATCACGATACGTCCAATCCGCAAATTGACCCCGTCAATCGACGCAATATAAAGCTGCATCAGGCGCGACATTGTACATCTCCGGGCACGCCTAAGCGGCTGCAGGCGCGATCAATCCATTTCGCGATCATTTTTGCCACGGTGTTTTGTTGATCGTCTGTTGCGATTAAATCATTGCGGATTTCTAGCATAACGTTGAGATGGCCGCGCGAAATCGCGTGTTCTTGCAGGGTATGTGTTACGCCGTCCTCAGGCCCATAAGGGGCGTTACGCTTTATATTTTTGTCACGTTCTTCGTTGGAAATATCCAGCATTGCATCCGCAAGCCGGGTATCCGAATCGTGTAAAATGCCTATTTTCAAGGCTCTTGGCTTGCCAAAATAAACGGGCGTAAAGCTATGAACCGTTACCAAAATGGGATCAGGTCGCCGCATCATGGCTTGATGCAATTGTTCGCGAAAAGGTTCATAAAACAACTTGACTCGCTGTGATTTTTCGGTGGCGGAAAGATCTTTATTTCCGGGGATATCGATCAACTCGCTGCGCGTTGGCATGGCGCTTGTCGCGCTTGGAGGGCGGTTACAGTCATATAATAAGCGCGATGCTTGGCTGGCCACCAAAACTGCGTTCAATAGGTGAGATAGCTTTTGTGCAACACCTAAAGCCCCTGGATCCCAGGCCGCATGGCTGCTCTGGTCTTCCGCGGTCAGACCCAAAGCGTTGTAGGCAGCAGGAATGTAAGAAGAGGCGTGCTCGCAGGCCAGCACAATAGAGGAAGCGCCAGATGGGTTTATCGTGGCAACGTAGTCGTTGAAATATTCAATCGGCGTGCTGGTCATGATTCCTCTTTCACAGACAAGGCTCTTGCCAAAACAAGCTTCTGTCAACACAATAGTGATAATATATTACCCAGCACTTTAATTGTGTTATTTATTTATCAAAACTGCAGGGGCGCGCCAATGACTGAAGCCAGTTTAACAATTTCGGATCGCATTCAGAACAAGCTTGATGATTTAACGCGCGCAGAGCGGCAATTGGCGCATTCTATTCTTGAGAATTACCCTGCCTCAGGTTTGGGGCCTCTCAGCGCTTTGGCGAAAGATGCGAAAGTGTCTGTTCCAACTGTTGCCCGTATGGTGCAAAAACTTGGCTTTCAAGGTTATCCTGAGTTTCAAACAGAGCTGCGCAAAGAGCTTCGGGCAAAGGTGAAAAGCCCCATTGCAAAACATGATGCTTGGTCAGAGGGGGCGCCTTCAGAACATTTGTTGAATAGGTTTACCGAGTCGGTGATTGATAATATCCGCCATACGCTTGGACAAATTGATTCTGTTGCGTTTGATGAAGCCTGCCGTATCGCGGCCGACACAAACCATCATCTTTATATTGTTGGGGGGCGAATTTCGCATATTTTGGCGGAGTATCTATTTTTACATATGCAGCTTATCCGACCCAAAATTACGCATATTCAATCGACGTCGAATACCTGGCCTCATTACTTGCTTGATGTCAAAGCGGGGGATGTCTTCATCATTTTCGATATGCGTCGTTATGAAAACAATACGCTGAAACTGGCAGAAATGGCCTATGATAAAGGCGCGAAAATTATATTATTCACCGATCAATGGCGTTCGCCGGTTCATCGGATGGCGGAGCAAAGTTTTGGCAGCCGCATCGTTGTGCCTTCGGCGTGGGATTCTGCGATCACGCCGTTGCTCTTGCTGGAAACGATGATTTCTACCGTTCAAGCCATCACTTGGGGCGATACAAAAGATAGGATGGAGGCGCTTGAAGAGATGTTTGACCAGACGAAGCTTTTTCGAAAATTTACGTGATGATATGGCAAGGTAAAATACAACCTCAATCGTAAGCTTATATTAGGAAGCCGATCTTGTGCCCTGATCAGCACAGCGCGTGCAGAGCGGGTGAACCCTTTTAAACCTTCTGGCGCAATGAAGGCTACGAAATAAATTTTCGTAATTTACATGGTTTGGTTTTCAGAAGGTTTTTTAGGGGATAAAAAATCGCTCAAAAAATTGACGGTTTTTTACATTTTAAGGCCGTTTGAGAATCTATTTATTGACCAAATGATCAAATAACGTGATGGTTGCGTATTACCTTAGAGGGAGAAATTTATGAATATTTCACAAAAAATGGGGCGGCGGTTGTTTACCACTGCAGCGCTCGCCGTGGGATTGCTGGCAAGCGCCGGGACTGTTGCCGCGGAAAAAGTTAAGGTGGCCGCGATTTATACTTTGCCCGTCGAACAGCAATGGATAAGTCGCATTCATAAGGCTTTAAACACTGCCGCCGAAAGCGGAACCATCGAATATACGTTTTCAGAAAACGTGGCCAATACGGATTATGAGCGGGTGATGCGCGAATATGCCGAACAAGGACATGATTTGATTGTTGGCGAGGTGTTTGGCCTTGAGCGGGCCGCGCGTAAAGTGGCGAAAGATTATTCGGAAACCGCGTTTTTAATGGGCTCGTCTTTCGGCCCCGTGGCACCGAACTTCTCGGTGTTTGACAATTGGATACATGAACCTTCTTATTTGACGGGCATGGTCGCCGGCTCGATGACCAAATCAAATATGATTGGCATGGTGGGTGGCTACGCTATTCCTGAGGTAAACCGCTTGATGCATGCTTTCATGGATGGCGCACGCGCAGTGAACCCGGATGTGAAGTTCCTCGTGAACTTTATTGACAGCTGGTATGATCCGCCCAAAGCCAAAGAAAGCGCGTTTGCGATGATGGATGCGGGTGCTGATATTATGTATGCAGAACGCTTTGGCGTTGCGGATGCTGCCGTAGAGCGCGGAGTAAAAGCGATTGGGAATGTGATTGACACGTCCGGTGATTATCCTGGAACGATTTTGGCATCGGCGATTTGGCATATGGAAGCAACCATAGATAAAGCCATCGCCAAGGTGGCCTCAGATGATTTTGAGGCGGCTGATTATGGACAATATAGTTTCATGGCCTTTGGCGGTGGATCTATGGTTCTAGATGAAGAACTGGTACCGGCTGATGTTGCTGCCGCGGTGAAAGCCACCGAAAAAGACATTCTCAACGGTCTGTTTCGTGTGAATGTGAATGATGCGCGACCCGCGTCTGACGGATAAAAGAGCGGGCCGGCCCGTATAGAGGGCCGGCCTTTTTTACAATGCATTCTGATAAAATATTAGCCCTAAAAGGCCTGTCCAAAACCTTTGGAACCATCGCTGCTAATTGCGATGTTGATCTTGATCTGCACCGCGGAGAGATATTGGCATTGCTGGGTGAAAATGGGGCTGGAAAAACCACTTTGATGAATATGTTGTTCGGACATTACATGCCGGATGCGGGGCAAATCGAAGTGGCCGATGCCAATCAACGGTTTTTACCGCTCACGCTCGGGCATCCTCAGGCGGCGATTGCCGCGGGGATTGGTATGGTGCATCAACATTTCACCTTGGCCGAAAATTTGGATGCGGTTGATAATATTATGTTGGGGGCTGAACGTCTCACCTTATTGCCAAGAAAACGCGCCGCCGCTGAAAAGAAGATCCGCGCGATTATGGCCGAAAGCGGTCTGACGGCGCCTTTAGATGTTGCTGTGGGTAAATTGACGGTGGGCGAACGTCAGCGCGTTGAAATTTTAAAAGCCCTATATCGCGATGTAAAAATACTCGTTTTGGACGAGCCAACCGCCGTTTTAACGCCGCAAGAAGCGGATACGCTGTTTGAAAACATTCGGGCCATGGCGCAGAACGGGCTATCGGTTATTTTTATTTCGCATAAATTGCGTGAGGTTTTGTCATTTTCGCATCGCATCACCGTTTTGCGCCATGGCAAAAATGCAGGAGAAATTAAAACCGATCAGGCAGATGAGCAACAAATTGCGCGACTGATGGTGGGGGCGGAAACGCCATCCCATACCCGTGAAACGCAAGCAAATGGACCGGCGATACTGCGGTTCAAGGGGGTTTCTGTGAAAGGGCGCGCCCGGCGCGACAGTTTGCAAAATGTTGACCTGACCGTTTTCTCTGGTGAAATCCTAGGGATCGCAGGCGTCTCGGGCAATGGCCAAACAGCCTTGGCCGGCGTGATCTCTGGCATGCTCTCGGTCGAGAGCGGAGAGGTCTTGATAGAAGACCAACCTCTGTTGGATATTACCCCCGCCGCGATGATTTCGCGCGGCGTTGGGCGCATTCCAGAAGATCGCCATCGGGATGGAATTGTGGGATCGATGAGTGTTGCTGAGAATATGGTTATAGAGCAGTTGGACGATCCGACCATACAACAAAACGGATTGCTGCGGCGCGATGCGATCCGCGATTATGCCGAGACGCTATCGTTAGAATATGACGTGCGGGGGCCAGGGGCGCAGGCTTCGGCGCGCTTGTTATCAGGCGGCAATATCCAAAAATTGATTTTGGCGCGGGTTTTTGATCGCAGTCCCAAGCTTATTCTCGCAAATCAACCCACTCGCGGTTTAGATATGGGGGCAGCCTCTGAGGTGGCGCGGCGGCTTCTTGAGGCCCGCGGCCGTGGCGCCGGTATTGTTCTGATATCCGAAGATTTAGACGAAATTCTGAAGCTGTCTGATCGCATTTTAGTGGTTCATGATGGCGCGTTTTCCACCGCAAAAACGCGTGACCGCGCGCAATTGGGTTTGATGATGGCAGGGCAGGCGGCATGATCCGAATTGAGGCCAGAGACTCTGCTTCATCTTTTATGAAACTGGGCATTCCTGTCCTGTCTGCGTGCGTGGCGTTGCTCTTGGCAGCAATTCCGTTGATGTTTGCAGGCGCCCCCGTTGGGGCTTCATACGTGCAGATGTTTATGGGCGTTTTTGGTTCAAAATTTGCGTTTTCCGAAATGCTCACGCGCGCCACGCCGTTGATATTTACGGGGCTTGCCGCCGCCTTGGCCTTTCGGGCCAAACTGTGGAATATCGGTGCGGAAGGCCAGCTTTATTTGGGTGCTTTGGCCGCAGCAGCGATTGGCACAGGGGTGCTGGATATTTCAGGGCTGCTGTTGATCCCAGTGATTATTCTATGCGGCTGTGCTGCTGGTGCCTTTGGCATGGCGGTGCCCGCGGCGCTTAAAATTCGCTTTGGGGCAGATGAGGTGGTCACCACATTGCTGCTGAATTTTATTATCTTAATTTTTCTGCAATATATGTTAGAGGGGCCGCTAAAAGATCCGATGGGTCTTGGCTGGCCGCAGACAGCGCCCATCTTGGATCAAGGCATGTTGCCGCCTTTGATGGAGCGTATGCGCATTCATTACGGGTTTGTTATCGCGCTGATCTGCGCCGCCGTGGCGCAATTTATGCTATTGCGGTCGGTTTGGGGGTTCAAATTGCGCGCGGTTGGTGAAAATCGAAATGCAGCCGGACATGCAGGCATACCGGTCAATCGAAGCTTGTTGACAGCGGCAGCTATTTCGGGCGCCCTGGCAGGATTGGCGGGTGTAAGCGAAGTAGCCGGATTAAAAGGCTATCTGACCGCAGATCTATCCCCAGGTTTTGGCTATACAGGCATTGTTGTTGCGATGCTTGCGGGGTTGTCTCCCGGCGGGGTGGTCGTGTCGGCGCTTTTTATCGCCTCAGTCTTTGTGGGGGCCGATAGCATGAGCCGCGCTATGGGAGTTTCATCCTATCTTGCCGATCTGGTTGTGGCAACGGCCTTACTTTGCGTTTTGGTTGGTGGCTTTGTGGCACGTTATAAAATTGTGTGGGTGCGCCGACAGCTGGAGCGACGTTGATCATGGATATTCTTCAAATTTTGCTCAGCGAAAGCTTTTGGTCTGCCTCGATCAGGATCGCAACTCCGCTTATCTTTGGCGTTTTGGGCGCATTGATTTGCGAAAAATCTGGTGTTTTGAATCTTGGTATCGAAGGTATTTTCGTGGCTGGTGCAATGGTCGGCTGGATGGCAGTTTGGTTGGGCGCTGGCTTATGGGGTGGGGTGTTAGCTGCCGCGCTTGCAGGGGCGTTTTTTGGGTTTTTGCATGGCATTTTAACGGTCCCGCTGGGCTTAAGCCAGCACGTATCGGGCTTGGGCATCACGCTTTTTGCCACCTCCGTCAGCTATTTCTCATACCGTACGGCGCTTCCAACCGTGTCGTCACCGCCGCGTATTACGCCCTTTCGAGCGCTGGATATTCCGATTTTGTCGGATTTGCCTTTCATTGGTCCGATTTTGTTTCAACAAACAGCGCTTACGTTCTTGGCGCTTTTTTGCGTTGCCGTGGTTTGGTACATTTTCAACAAAACCGCACTGGGTGTTGCTTTAAAGGCGGTTGGCGACAATCCAAACTCGGTGGATGCGCAAGGATTAAGCGTTTATGCGCTGCGCATTGGAGCCGTGATGGCCGGATCGGCTTTGATGGCGCTTGGCGGCGCGTTTTTAACGATGTCTGCCTTTGATGCATTCTTTTTTGGAATGGTAAATGGGCGTGGCTGGATTTGCATCGCATTGGTTATTTTCGCCAGTTGGCGGCCCGGAAAGGCCCTTTTGGGGGCGGTTTTATTTGGGGCCTTTGATGCTTTGCAGGTACGCCTTCAAACCGAGGTGGGCGCGTCTGTGCCCAGCCAAGTTTTTCTAGCGGCTCCTTACGTCTTATCAATCTTTGCGCTTGTGATCGCGGCCAGAAGCGCGGATTATCCACGGGCTTTGTTAACCCCTTGGTTTAAAGGCCAACGCTAGGAGCTGGTATGTTTGATTTATTGGTAAAGAATGCGGTTCTACCAAACGGGCGCAGTGGCGTGGATATTGGGTGCAAAGGTGATCGCATTGCGGCGGTAGAGCGCGATATCTCAGCCGAGGCTCGGCAGGTGATTGAGGCCGAAGGCTGCTTGCTTGCGCCGCCGTTTGTCGATCCGCATTTTCATATGGACGCCACGCTTTCTTTAGGCACGCCTCGGATGAATATGTCGGGTACATTGCTTGAAGGCATTGAGCTTTGGGGGGAGTTAAAGGCGGTGCAAAGCATCGATGATATCATTGAGCGGGCGCTGCGCTATTGTGATTTGGCGGTTTCAATGGGCATTGGGGCAATCCGCTCGCATGTGGATACTTGCGATCCAAACTTAACCGGTGTGCAGGCGCTTTTAGAGGTGCGCAACCGGGTAAAAGGTTATCTGGATTTGCAGCTGGTTGCCTTCCCGCAAGATGGGGTGCTGCGCGATCCCGCAGCGCTTGAACGCACCATTCGGGCTTTGGATATGGGGGTGGATATCGTGGGTGGTATCCCTCATTTTGAACGAACGATGGCCGATGGCGCGGCATCGGTGCGGATATTGTGCGAGCTTGCCGCTGAGCGCGGGTTGAGGGTGGATATGCATTGCGATGAAAGCGATGATCCGATGAGCCGACATATTGAAACTTTGGCCTTTGAAACGCAGCGCCTTGGACTGCAAGGGCGGGTTGCCGGGTCGCATCTGACATCAATGCATTCTATGGATAACTACTATGTGTCCAAGCTTATCCCACTTATTGTTGAGGCCGGCATTGGCGTCATTCCTAATCCTTTGATCAATATCATGCTGCAGGGCCGGCATGACAGTTACCCAAAGCGGCGTGGCCAAACGCGGGTACGCGAGCTGCGGGATGCGGGGGTGACGGTTGGCTTTGGTTCGGATTGCGTGATGGACCCTTGGTATTCTTTGGGCCGGGCAGATATGCTGGATGTGGCGTTTATGGGTTTGCATGCGGGTCAATTATCAAGCCGTGAGGATATGGCCTGGTGCTTCACCGCAATCACTGAAAATTCAGCACAAATAATGGGGCTTGAGGGCTATGGTATCGAAAAAGGCGCCTTCGCAGATTTCAACTTGCTGCAAGCGAAAGACAGCATTGAGGCGATTAGATTGCGAGCACATAGATTGAGGGTTGTGCGGCGTGGTAAAATTATCGCGCGCAACGCGCCGCTAAGCAGCGAAATGGATTTGCCCGGTCGCCCCACAACCATTGATCCGTCAAGCTTTGCCCCTAAATCTTGATCCAAAGGGCGACGTATTCAGAGGTTTAAAATTATAACCCTTTCTCTGCCCTATACTTGAAAAGCGGTTAACGCATTGCAAAGCGCCTTTTCTTGTTTTGTGGCTTTGAAAAAGCGTATGGTTAAGCCTTGGTGGTTTGGCACCCGAAGGGTATGAGATGAAACAAATTATTTATATGCTTTTTCTTTACGTTTTCAGCTTTACTCAAGCGGTTGCGCTCAGCTGCGTTCGGCCTGATGTTGTCGAACGTTATCTAAACAGTGTTCATAGCGAACATAGCGTGGTTATCTTAAAAGGAACTATATCCTTCAAACAACCGGTTTGGAAAAAACAGCAGACATTTGAAACCTTGACGACGCAAGGGCAGTTTGATGGTTTTATGCTTCATCATCGTGGATTTGAAATTCCGTATTCAGAACCGATCACGTTGATTTTTGAGTGTTTTGCGGAATGGTGTGGCAGTCTTGCGGCTGAGGAAGAAATTATTGCTTTTGCCGCAGTGGAAGATTTTGAACTTAGATTGCGCGTTCAACCCTGCAATTTTACTGTTTTCCCGGTAGAGTTCGGTGAAAATGCGCAACGCTTGCTTGGGTGCCACCTTCAAGGGCAATGTCATTGAAACGCGTTGCGCGGCCTCACCGACAAACACTGTCATAATTCTTGATCTACGGCCCCGTTTGAGTGGAGTCTTTTGGTTTTTAAATGCTATTCAAAAACCCTCATTGGCGGCGTATTTTTTGAAATATCTCAGTGCGTTGGCGGGTGTGTTTGGTATGTCGCGCTAAATATCCTTTTCCGGATTGCAGTACAAAAACAGATGGCAGGCCAAAAAAAGCTTCCCAAAGTCTAGGCTTTATTAGACCGCATGGTCAGAGCGGACTGATAGGCCGCAAGTTTCAAGCCGGGCTAAAGCTTTGGAGACGGGCGTTTAGGAGGATGCGTGTGCCTCGTACTTTGCCGCTGGCATCCTAGTTTTTAGCCTTTTACCATGAAATGCAAGATTTACCGGTGTGGCACTAGCTTGCCAATAAAGCTGTATTTCCGCCTGCAGCTGTAGTGTCAATGCAAACCGAACGCTCTTTCATGAGCCAGGTCTCAAAGGTTTCATCCATCAAAAGGGGTACGATTGCCCCGTCTCGGGTGCTTAAAGCCTTGCGGATATGACGCCCATCTGGGCCCGAATATACCACCGCATCCAATTGTGGCACTGCGCTTAGGTCCTGTGAACTTATATCCGCTGCAATCGCGCAGCACCCCAAGGCCAAGGCGCGCTTGGCCAGCTGCTCGGCACCAGGCCCCAAGCAAAGCACCCGTTGCCGAGGAGTAAGGTGGTATTGATTTAATTCGCCGGTAGGCCCCGGCAGGTTAATGGGTTTTGACCCTGAAAAGGCGGTTTGCTCTTGGTGTTGAAAGGCGCGCGCAACTTGTGCTGCGTTCATTTTAGGTGGTTTGCTTGTGGCCGATTTCAAAAGCGTTTGTTTTGCAAATCTCGCCACATAATGGGGGCCGCCCGCTTTGGGGCCAGTGCCGCTTAATCCGTGCCCCCCAAAAGGTTGAGAGCCGACAACCGCGCCGATCTGATTGCGGTTGATATAAAGGTTTCCAACATCGATCTGAGCGATGACGCGTTGCACGCGTTCATCAATGCGGCTGTGAAATCCGAAGGTAAGCCCAAAACCACAGCCGTTAATATCGCGTATCACGCGGTCTAAATCCTTTATATCAAAGCTTGCAAAATGCAAAACCGGGCCAAATATCTCTTCTGGAAGGTCCTGGATTCCGGCGACAGATAGAACGGTTGGCGCCACAAAACAGCCTGTTTCGGGGGCGCTTGCGGCGAACAAAACGTGGCTCTCTTGAATATATCGAGTGATCTTTTCTTGAGAGGCTTGATCTATAACCGGGCCAATATCACAGGAGGCCTCTGCCGGGTCCCCAATGCAAAGCGCGCGCATTGCTCCAAACAACATGTTTTTAAAAGCCTCGGCTATATCTTGTTGCACGTAAAGCATGCGCAAGGCAGAGCAGCGTTGGCCAGCCGATTGAAACGCGCTGATGATCACATCCCTTACAGCTTGCTCAAGCAGCGCCGTACTGTCGACGATCATCGCATTTAAACCACCGGTTTCCGCGATTAGCGGAATATGGGGGGGCAGGTGCCGCGCCATGAGGCGATTGATGGTTTGAGCGGTTTTGGTTGAGCCGGTGAAACAAACACCTGTAACTTTATCCGAACTGCATAAGCAGGCACCTAATTTGGGACCATCGCCTGCGAGCAGGTGTAACGCCGCAGCTGGAACGCCGGCTTTATGCATCAATTCGGTGGCAAAATATGCAATCATACTGGTACTTTCTGCGGGCTTAGCCAAGACTGCATTACCGGCCGCCAAAGCTGCCGCAATCTGCCCGGTGAAAATTGCCAATGGAAAATTCCAAGGGCTGATGCAGGTGAAAACGCCGGCCTCTGCATCGGAAAGCACCTCTGACTGACACGCATAATAGCGCAGAAAATCAACGGCCTCGCGTAATTCGCCAATGCAGTCGGGCAGAGTTTTGCCTGCTTCCTGCGTTAAAAGAGCAAAAAACTCTTCTGCATGGTCCTCAAAGAGATCAGCGGTCCTGCGTAAAATAGTGGCGCGTTCGCGTGATGCTACCCCCCAAGGCTGCGCAGCATTTATTTTTTCTTGAGTCTGCTCTGGCGATAAAAATCGCACTTGCCCTAGGCTTTTGCCGGTGGCCGGATTATGCACCTGCCGGATAGCGCCCTCTTGGCCGAAGGACCATCTTCCTGGCGTGGTTCTGGCGCTTTGTAATCTTTCCAGAAGGTCTGGATTTGAAAGATCATAACCGGTTGAGTTTTGTCTCTCTGGGGCAAAAAGATCTTGGGGGTGTTTCAGGGCAGGGCCAGACATGCCTAATTTGTCAAACGGATCCGCAGCTACCAATCTGGATGCAACACTGGCATCAAAAATTTGATTTACAAAAGATGAGTTCGCCCCATTCTCCAGCAATCTACGTACCAAATAGGCCAGAAGATCGCGGTGTTGCCCGACCGGCGCATAGACCCGACAGGGCGTGCCAATTGTGTTCGTAACTTGAAGATGTAAGGCTTCCCCCATGCCGTGTAAGCGTTGAAATTCAAAATCTGTCACTTGCTTTTTCTGAGCTAGATGCAAAATCGCAGCGATTGTATGCGCATTATGCGTGGCAAATTGCGGATAGATCCGGTCTGACATATCGAACAGTTTGGCGGCGCAACAAATAAAACTTATATCGGTGTGATGCTTGGCGCTGTAAACGGGAAATCCGGGAAGCCCTTCGGCTTGCGCCAGTTTTATCTCGCTATCCCAATAGGCGCCTTTGACAAGCCGTACCATGATACGCCGATTCAGATGCTTCGATAGTGCATAGAGCCAATCAATAACAAAGGCGGCGCGCTTTCCGTAGGCTTGCACCACCACGCCAAACCCATCCCAATCGGCCAAACTTGGATTTGATAAAACGCGTTCAATCACGTCTAAGGATAAATCCAGCCTGGCGGCCTCTTCTGCATCGATATTCATGCCAATATTTGCCGATTTTGCCAAGACAGCTAAAGACAGCAGGCGCGGGGCCAATTCTGATAAAACCTGCTGGCGGTGAAGCGGGTCATAATTGGGGTGAAGGGCGGATAATTTGATGGAAAGACCGGGATTTAAACGTGGGTCTGAGCTGGTTGCGGCTTTGGCGATTTGCGCAATCGCATCCGCATAGGCCATATGATAGGCTATCGCATCCTGCTCATGCATCGCAGCCTCGCCCAACATGTCATAACTGTGATAAACCGTGCTGGCGCGGGCTTTGCGGGCGCGTTTGAGCGCGCCTTGGATCGTTTCTCCAAGTACAAATTGTTGACCCATTTCGCGCATAAGATGGGCCACTGCCTGCCGGATGACAGGTTCGCCTAAGCGCTTTACCGCCACGCGTAACAAGCTTACGATACCCTGTTCCGGAACGCTCAAAACTTTTCCTGTGAAAAACAAAGCCCAAGATGAAGCATTGATAAATTTTGACGGGCTTTCCCCCAAATGTTTGCGCCATTGTGAGGGCGCAATTTTATCTTCGATTAAGGCGTCGATGGTTGTGCCATCAGGCACACGAAGAAGCGCTTCTGCCAAGCACATCAAGGCCACACCCTCTTCAGATGATAGGCCATATTCCATCAAAAATAATTCCATGACCGACGGATGGGCGCTTTTTCGTAATTGGGTGACCATCTCCGTCGCATGCCTTGCGATTTTGGTGCGATCGGTTTGGCAGGACGCAAGCGGCAGCAGATCTTTTAACGCCTCTTCATCCCTGATGAAACTTGCCGCGCGGATTTTGGCTCTTAGGTTTTGCATCGTCCATCCTCTTTAGAGCGTTGAAGCATTCCATAAAGGTCACGCGGATCATCTGGGTCGGCCAAAAGATCTAAGTTTTGGTAATACTCAGTTTTTTGGATTTGATCGTAAACATAACGCAGGGCTGAGAAATCTTCAGTGGCAAAGCCAACGCTGTCGAATAAAGTGATTTGATCAACCGCGCAGCGGCCCGCTGCATCGCCTCGGATAACTTGCCAAAGTTCAGTGGCGGGGTGATCATGTGCAAGCGTTTGAATTTCGCCTTCTATTCGGGTTTGTGGCAAATACTCGACAAAAACATCAGACCGCAGAAGGATATCGCGATGCAGTTCTGTTTTGCCCGGGCAATCACCGCCTATCGCGTTAATATGTATTCCGGCTCCAACCATATTATCGGTCAAAACTGTTGCGTTTTGTTTGTCTGCGGTGCAAGTGGTGATAATATCAACACCGGTCACAGCTTGCTCGGCACTCGCACAGATCGTGATATTGAATCCTAATTCGCCAAGGTGCTGTGCGGTTTTTTGCGTGGCCAGTGGATCAATGTCAAAGAGGCGTATTCTGGTTATGCCAAGCATTTCGTGAAAAGCGATTGCTTGAAATTCGCATTGGGCTCCTGCGCCAATCATTGCCATTATGCGTGCAGATTTGGGCGCCAAATAGCGCGCGGCAAGCGCGCTTGTTGCGGCCGTGCGCAAGGCCGTCAGGAGGGTCATTTCTGACATCAACACAGGATAGCCGTTAGACAAATTTGCCAACACGCCGAACGCCGTTACGGTTTGCAGGCCTCGAGCCGTATTTCCAGGATGACCATTAACATATTTAAATCCATATTGATGCCCATCCGTCGTCGGCATAAGCTCGACAACGCCGTCCTGCGCATGCGCTGCAACGCGCGGTGTTTTGTCAAATAATGGCCAACGGTTGAAATCCTCTTCTATGTAAGCGGCAAGGCCAATGATCATTTCATTGACGCCGACTTCATGGATCAGACGCATCATATTATGCACCGACACAAAAGGCACCATGGCCCGCGGGGAGGGGCAAGAAACGTTCATATCATTCACCCTTTTTGTGGCGTTTCAAGGTTTTTTGACCCAAAAGAGAACCTACGAGATCGCAAAGCAACGCGGCTGTCTTGCCTTCAACATCCAAATATGGATTCAACTCGGATAGCTCGAGCGAGGTTGCTAGACCGCTGTCACAGATCATATCCATGATCAGATGCGCCTCTCTGCCGCTGGCTCCACCTGGAACGGTTGTTCCAACAGCCGGCGCAATTTCTGGATCTAAGAAGTCAACATCGAGGCTAATATGCAACCGGCCCTTGGCTGCTGCGACCCGGTTTAGAAAGTTGGTGATGGGTTTCACAACGCCAAGCGCGTCTAGGCGCTGCATATCATAGACGTCTAAACCCAGCTCATTGATGACATGATGCTCCGCGTCATCCACCGATCTAAGCCCCATCATACAGATATTGGCCGGGTCAATTGGCACCGCAAGCGGCGGAAATATATCGGCGAAACTGTGCAAGCCTAATGCATAGGCCATTGGCGTGCCGTGAAGGTTACCGCTGAGACTGCTCGACAATGTGTTTAAATCAGGATGGGCATCCAACCAAAGAACAAATTGGGTTTGGTCCGCGTGCGCGGCAGCTTGCGCGATCCCACTAAGCGTGCCGGCCGCTATCGAGTGATCGCCGCCCAAAAAAATTGGAAAGCTATCCTGCATAGCGAGATCAAAAGCCAAGGCTTGTATATGCTGCGTCCAAGCCACTATTTCGGGAAGTTTTTTCAAATGCGCGGGCCCCGCTGCTGGCGCAATGGAAGAAGGCCGCGCCATGTTGCCCAAATCGTTCACCACTCGTCCGAGGTCGCTGATAACCTCGCAAAGCCCTGCGGTTCGAAGAGAATCCGGGCCCATTAAACATCCGCCACGGCCGGCTCCGGCCTCAACCGGCAATCCCAAAATTGTGAAATGCTTGGACATCAGTTGATCCATTGATTGTAAGATAGGAAGAAGATGTCAGCTTCTGGCTTGACCAATAAGCTAAATTATTGTTCAAAAAGTCGATAATTTGTAAAAAATGTTCATAGGTTTCATCAAAATGATGAGTATAGATGAAGTTGATAGAAAACTACTTGCCCGGTTAAAGATTGATGGGCGGGCCTCGGTAACCACATTATCGGGTGTATTGGGCTTGGCGCGTGGCACGGTGCAAAGTCGTTTAACGCGTCTGATTGAGGCACGGGTGATTAAGCGTTTTACGGTGGAATTAAATGCGCCAGAGGCGCATGATTTGGTCTGCGCGGTAATGATGATTGAAGTGCGGGGGAATACGGCCAATTCGGTTCAAAAAGCCTTGAAACGGATGCCTGAGATCACTTCGCTGCATCGAACCTGTGGCGTGTGGGATTTGGTGGTAGAGATCGAAACCACCAATCTGGTTGAGTTTGATGGTATATTGGCGCGTATTCGAGAGTTGCCGGGCGTTTCAAATTCCGAAACCTGTCCGTTGTTGCGCCAGATCGGTTAGGTTGCGGGGCATTGTGCTGGGCTTTAAGCTCCCTGCACCGTTATGGGTTGCCGAAAATTTGCGGAAACGTAATCTTTTGTTTTGCACGTCATTCGGATTTCCGAAGCGCGCTCTGCGCTACTTTTGCGAGGGGGGTATGCCGAGCAAGAAGTTGATCGCTGATCCTAAATGCGAAGATTTGCTTACCGTGAGGCGCATTTTTAAAGTCGAGCCGTTGGTTTGTCAGATCCTCCTCGCCACTCTTTCAAAAACGCAATGGCGTTCAAATCCAAACTCCGTCATTCAAATCTGACGTTTTAAGTTTCAAAGCCGCAACATGCATCAAGCTAAAGCATTTTTGGGGCGGCGTTTAACAGCATCCGGGTATAGTCTTGCTTCGGATTTGTGAATAACTCATTCGGGCTTGCTTCTTCGACAAGCGCGCCTTTGTTCAACACGCCTATGCGGTTTGCGACGCTCGACACCACCGCCAAATCATGCGTGATAAACAAATAAGTGAGGGAAAATTCTTTTTGAAGCGATTTAAGAAGGTTTAAAACCTGCGCCTGAACGGAAACATCCAATGCAGAGGTTGGCTCATCACAGATAATAACTTCAGGTTGCGAGGACAGGGCGCGGGCAATTGAAATACGTTGTCTTTGCCCACCGGAAAATTCATGTGGATATTTTTTAGCGTCGCTTGGTGAAAGCCCAACTTGCTCTAAAAGTTCATCCACGCGTTTGGCTTGATTTTTTGCGCCTTGGATAAGATCAAAACTTTGAATCGGTTCCGCTAAAATATCACCAACGCGCCAACGCGGATTTAGGCTGGCATAGGGGGATTGAAACACCATTTGAATGCGTCGCCGCATCGATTGTTGGCTTTGTGGGCTTAAGTTTCGATCGTTTAAATTGTGATTGTCGAGGGTGATGGTTCCTGCCGAAGGCGCAAGCAGACCCACTGCCATTTTGGCAATCGTTGATTTTCCGGAACCGCTTTCTCCGACCAAGGCGTAGGTGGTGCCTTTCTCAACGCTGAAACTGACATCATTCACCGCGGTCAGAAACCGTTTGGGCCGGAAGGTTAATTGCCGCACAATCCACGGGTCTGACAGGTCATAACGGCGGGTCAGATTTTTGGCGGTTATGAAACTCATATCCCTTGTCTCGTTTCTTCCAACAGCCAGCACGCCGCAGCATTGTTCATCATCGGAGGGCGTTCCTGGCTACATTTCAAGGTTCCTTGTGTGCAGCGGGGATGAAAGGCGCAGCCTGTCGGAATTGCGTCTAATTTAGGCATGGAGCCAGGGATTTGATAGAGGCTTTGCCCAAATGAAGAGGGGTCGATTTTGGGTGTTGAGGCCACCAAACCTTGCGTATAGGGGTGTTTTGAAGATCTTAAAACTTGGTTCGTGCTGCCAATTTCAGCAAGGCGGCCCGCATAGAGCACGCCAACCCTATCGGCGGTTTCTGAAATCACGCCCATATCATGCGTGATTAAAATAATCGAAGTGCCGCGGCCGCGACATAGCTTTTTCAACAGTTCCAAAATTTGCGCCTGAACCGACACGTCAAGAGCGGTGGTGGGTTCATCTGCAATAATGAGCGACGGCTCTGGGGCAAGGGCAAGGGCGATCACCACGCGTTGGCGCATGCCTCCTGAAAACGTATGTGGATAAGCATTCAATCGTTCTGGGTCGATCCCCACTTCGATCAGGCCTTTGCGGGCTCTGTCGATTGCCTGCGCCCGCGACATCTTCTTATGCCGCAAGATGGTTTCAACCAATTGATCGCCAATTTTCTTTAACGGGTTTAGGCTGACCAATGGATCTTGGAAGATCATTGAAATTTCGCATCCGCGCAATGTTTCCGGGTTTTGATCTATCCGTTGGCCCTTAAACCAAATTTCGCCCTTTGACAGGCGGCCCGGCGGATCGATCAAGCCTAAAATCGCCGCACCCATCATTGATTTTCCAGCGCCAGATTCCCCCACCAGCCCCAATATTTCACCCGGTTGCACGTCAATCGACAAATCATCGACTGCTTTTAAAGCACCGCGACGGGTTTTGAATTCTACGCTGATATTTTTGACCTCAAGCAATGGCTGCGTCATTATTTTAACCTCGGATTCAATTTGTCGCGCAGCCAATCGCCAAATAAGTTGACGGAAAGCGCCAAGGCCAAAAGCGTGCTGGCAGGAAACAACAAAATCCACCATTCGCCGGAAAATAGAAAATCTTGGCCAACGCGGATTAGTGTGCCAAGGCTTGGCTCTGTGCGTGGCGCGCCAACCCCTAAAAAGGACAGCGTGGCTTCGGCGATAATCGCCAAAGCCAAGGTGATCGTGGCAATCACCAAAACGGGGTTCAAAACGTTGGGTAAAATATGTCTGATCATGATTTGCCACCGGTTCAAGCCTATTAAACGTGCTGCTGCGATATATTCTTTTTCCTTTTCAACCAGAGTTGATCCGCGCACTGTGCGCGCAAATGGAACCCATTCAGACAGGCCAATAGAAACGATCAATACGGTGATGGCCATCTCATCGCGCAATTCTGGTGGTAAAATTCCACGCGCCACCCCAAAGATGAGCATCGCAATTAAAATCGAGGGGAAAGTCATTTGGATATCCGCAAAGCGCATGATCAAATTATCCAGCCAGCCCCCCATATAGCCAGCGATCAAGCCGAGCAAGACGCCCATCACGGTGGCGAGGGCAACAGCCATTGCCCCCACGAAAAGCGAGATACGCAGCCCGTAGAGAATTGCAGAAAATAAATCGCGGCCTTGATCGTCAGTGCCCATCCAAAACACATCTCCGGTGAAAAGATTTGGCTCCATCGGTGGGGTGAACCCGTTCATAAGGTTTAGGCTGGCGGCGTCGAAAGGATTGGTTGGTGCTATAACACCTGCGAAAACAGCCGAGAGGATTAGAAACAAAACGATTAAAAACGATACCAGTGCAACAGGGCTGCGCACGAAATCATAAAAAAAATCAGAAGCAAAGAAACGTTTCATAGGCTAAGCTTCTCCGCTCAGCTGAGAGTCGCGCAAGCGCGGATCAATCGCGAGATATAAAAGATCTACGGCCAGATTGATCAATACGAACAGCACACCGACCAGCAGTAAATATGCGCTCATCACAGGGATATCCACGAAATAAACCGCGTTAATGAATAATAACCCCACGCCCGGCCATTGGAACACGGTTTCCGTAATGATGGCGAATGCCACGATCGAGCCAAGCTGGAGTCCTGCAATCGTGGTTACGGGGATCAATGTATTGGGCAGGGCATGCCTGAAATTAACGCTGCGCTCAGACAGGCCTAGCGCACGGGCAAACCGTACATAATCTTGGCGTAAAACCTCCAGCATTTCCGAGCGGGTTAGCCGCATGATTAAGGTCAATTGGTAAAGGCCAAGCGTTATGCTGGGCAGGATCAGTGATTTCAGCCCCGATAGGGTCAGAAACCCGGTTGACCACCACCCAAGCTCGACAACCTCGCCGCGTCCAAACGAGGGCAGCCATTGCAGTTCAACCGCAAACACCCAAATCAACAGCACACCGATTAAAAATGTGGGCAGTGATACGCCAATAAGCGACAGAGACAATATGACATTTGCAAACAGCCCTCCGCGCCGGATTGCCGTATAAATTCCAGTAATCACGCCTAAAATCAGGGCGAATAGCGCTGATGTGAATGCCAATTCCAAAGTCGCCGGCAACCGGCTCGAGATTAATTCGGCAACAGGCAAGGCGCCGCGATAGGAATTGCCAAAGTCAAACTGCAAGGCCTTCCAGACAAATCCGAAATATTGTACATAAACTGGATCGTTCAGCCCTAAGGCTTCTTCTAAATCCGCGCGCTGTTGCACGGTGGCTTCTTGCGCCAACAGGTTATCGACGGGGCTGCCCACATATCGAAAGATGAGAAAAGAAATCAGTGCGACGATAAATAAAACCAGAACTGCCTGGCCCAAACGCCTGAGTAAGATCAATACCATTATAGCTTTTCGTTTATAAAATATGCAGCTGTGGTTTAAACAGGAACAGTCTAAGCTTTGGCCGCCTTTTGATGTGCCGTCATTATTATACGTGGGTCCACATGAAAGCCACCAGCCGCTTTGATAAGCGGCTGGTGGCCATGGCTCTTAGTTCATTTTCAAGAATTGAAAATGCGGCTGGTCTTCAGGCTGTACGGCAAATTCAATATTGCTTTTCATTCCCCAGTTCAGCACTTGGTTATGGATCGGCAGGTACATTTGTGCATCCTGAACTTTGTTCCAGATAGACGCGATCGTTGCATCACGCTTGGCCAAATCAGTCTCAGATTCAAGGCTTGCAATCATCGCATCGACGTCAGCATCCGAAAATCCGGTTGGGTTCCATGATCCGCGATCGTTAGTTTGCGTATGGACCAGATAGTTGAAGATATAATGTGAATCAAACGTTGGAACGCCCCATCCTAGCATGTAGAAATCCGCTTCGCCGCCTTTGGCGATTGGGAAATGCTGGGCTTTTGGTTTGGCGTCTAAGGTCACGTTAATACCGATCTGCCCCATCATCCCAACGGCGGCTTGACAGATGGCCTCATCGTTAATGTAGCGATCATTGGGGCAATTCAGCGTGATATCAAACCCATCCGCAAGGCCGGCTTCTGCCATCAATGCTTTTGCTGCTTCAATATCGTAGGCTGGGTAGGCATTCAGCGCCTCTGTCCAACCATTCACAAAGGGCGGCATGATCACGCCCGTTGGATCTGACTGGCCGCGCATCACAACTTGTTTGATGGCATCGCGGTTAATCGCGATATTCATCGCCTGACGCACCTTAAGATTGCTCGTTGGGCCTTCTTTCGTGTCCAAACCAAAAAAGATCACGCGGTTTTGCGCGGCTGTTCCAACGCTCAATCCGTCGGTTGCGCTGACCCGTCCAAGATCCTGAACTGGAACATCTTGGATGATATCCACTTCCCCAGATAGCAAAGCCGCAACGCGCGTTGCCGCGGATTGGATCGGCGTATAAATAAGCTCTGAAACCTGATTGGGGTAAATATCTTTGCCCCAGTAATTCGGATTGGCGGTTAAAACCGTTTTTTCATCCACCGAGCGGCTTACCAGCATGAAGGCGCCAGTCCCATTGGTATTCATCGTCGCAAAATTTGTTTCGCCTTTCGCAACGTCATGCGGGGTCATCACATCATTGGCTTCGGCCCAGCCTTTGTCCATGATGAACATATTGGTCAAATTGTTGATCAGCAGCGGGTTTGCACCATGGGTTTCGATATCCAACGTATGAGCATCAACTGCGCGCACCTCTTTCACAGATGACAGCAATTCTTTCATTTCCGAACCATCGGCCATTGCACGGTTTAAGGAAAACACCACATCTTCAGAATCAAAGGCCGCGCCGTCATGATAGGTGACGCCCTGGCGCAATTTGAAACGCCAAATATTGGGATTATCCGGCAGAGCCGCCCATTCGGTGGCCAAAACAGGAATAATAGCACCCGACATATCACGCTGAAGCAGCGGGTCATACATTTGATGCGCCAGCGCATGGGTTGGGCCTTCATTCTGTGAATGTGGATCCAAGGTGATTGAATCGCCTGCGCGCGCCCAGCGGATGGTTTCTGCCGAGGCTGACACCGCTGTCAGCGCCAGCGCCGCCGCTGTTACCAAGAGTTTGTTCATCATTATTGATTCTCCCTATTTCGTTATAAAATTCTAGCCACGATAAGTAACCAATCGCAGATCATTTTCAAAGCCAAAACCGTCTGCCGCTCTGTTTAATTTCAATTAGAGTTCATACGCAGCCTAGCTAAGCGGGTTTTGCGGCCGTTATTTCGGGCCTTCTGCGCCTTTCAGCAGGCCAGGTTGGAACTGCGTTTCAATTTTATCGCATTCTCTGCTTGTAGGCCTAATGCCCAAAATCGTCTTGGGTGGCGGCTAATCGATAGCCGTTCATCTACGGGCAAGATTTAGCTTTTGAAACAAAAGGCGCCGTCGAAAATTATGGATGTTTGCGAGGCTGGTATGGATGAATTTGTTGGGGGATACGCTTGGATCTGAGTAAGCCAAAACACCCACTAGAAAGGGTTGAACTTGCTTTAAGACTTCTCGGAAATGACCAGAGTCCTCGTTTCAGAGGATTTGCCCACTAAGCCGTTGAACCATTCAAGAACCATTGGATGCAGGCCATGGTTGCCTGAGCCGGCGGTTTATCTGTAAAACCTTCAAGCATAGCCTGTTCTAAATTCTTAATGGCAGCATACGCTGGTTTATTCACTTTTGAACTTTGAAACTTGGCTTTCAATTTTTTCCACCATTTTGTTGAATTCATCGGAGGTAGCGGCCAATTCCGTTGATGCGGCGCTGCTTTCGCTTGCCGCGCCGTCAAGTTTTTTCATCGCTTCATTTATTTCGGTAACCCCTTTTGCTTGCTCTTCTGAGGCCGAGGCAATTTCTTGAACTAATTGTGCGGTATCTTGAATATTGGGCACCACGCCTTCGACCAATTGGCCCGCTTCTTCTGCGATCTGCAGGCTATTTTCAGCGAGGTCACTGATTTCTTTAGCCGCAATCTGACTGTCTTCGGCCAAACTTCGGACCGAGTCTGCCACAACCGCAAACCCATTTCCGGCCTCTCCCACGCGGGCCGCTTCGATCATCGCATTCAAAGCCAGCAGATCCGTTTGGTAAGCAAAATCCTGAATCAAGGTCACCTTACCCGCAATTTCTTTCATTGCCAAAACGGTCTGCTTCACCGCTTCGCTGCCTTCTGTGGTTGAGGAGGCCGCCTGCGAGGCAAGCGTGTTGGTCGATTGGGCATTATCAGCGTTTTGGGTGATCGAGACGCTGATTTGCGTTAGTGCAGCGCTGGTTTCCTCAATGGAACCTGCCTGCGTTCCCGCGTTGATTTTAAAACTTTCCGCGGTGGCGTTCAATTGCAACGACGCCGTTGAAACCGATGTTACAGCGGTTTTTATATCCTGCATGATCAACTGAATGCGCTGAATAAATCCGTTTAAAGAGGCAGCTGTTTGGCCAATTTCATTGCTACCAAAATCGGGCAGTCTGAGTGTTAAATCCCCTTCACCGGCACGAAGGTTTTCGACAGCATCCAGCATTTGGTTGATGGGTTTAGAAATCACTTGCCGCGAAAATATAACGATCACAGCGGCGATGACGGCAATGATCAGTGCGACAAATATTAAAATAGTATTGCGCATGTTCTGCGTTGCCGCAAAAGCTTCGGCTTCATCAATTTCGCTTAAAATTGCCCAATCTACATCCTTAATCGCCAAGGGTTTGAACGCTGATAATACAGAAATGTTTCGATAATCTTTTATAACTAAGGATGCGGTTTGACCCTTCAAGGCCATTTGCGAGGCGGTTGTATCCACTTTTTGGCGGCCAATGACGCTCCCTGATTTTTCAATTTCACGCAGTAAATTTTGCTCCATTCCAAGATTTTTCATTTGTGCGAGGTAACCAGAGGGATCTTCAATTAAGAAGCGGGATTCATTTTTTAGCGTAAGATCCGAACCGACCATATAGGTTTCGCCGCTTTCCCCCAAACCCATATCCCGCCAATTCTGGTGGTTGGTCATAATATTGTTGATCTGATCCACCGGCATTTGAAACGCCGCAACACCCAATAATTTATCCTGCTCAAATATCGGTGAGACAATGAAGGAAGCCGGGGCGTTGTAAGAGGGCGCATATGGCGAGAAATCAATCAAATATGTAAAGCTTGGCGCTTTGGCTGTTCTGGCAATTTGAAAGGCTTTCCCCAAATTGCTGTTGGCATAGGGTCCTGTGAGCAACGAGGTGGCATAATCGGCTTCTTTAAACACAGAATACACGATATGCCCCGTATCAATATCAATTAGAAAAATGTCGTAATAGCCGAATTTTTCTAGAAAATTTCGCAAGACCGGGTGATAGCGCGCATGATGGTCACTGTACCGGCTGTTGTCGCTTGCACGAGCAAGCTTATGTTTTGACCCCAGTTGATTGGGATTATTTGCAATATATAAATCCTGTAGAATCTGAGTGCTTTCTTCGTTTGGAAAATAATCGGTGAAATGAGGCGTGATTTGTGAATTATCAGCAAGTTTTGGTAAAAAATTCCCTTGGTAATATTCCGCGACGCGGGTTTGCAGCGCTGCTTCAGCTTCCGGTGTAAGGTTGCGCTCTTCAAAAATTGTTTTAAACGCTGCTGCGAAATCCTTCATCGCTGAAATAACCATATGGTTTTCCGAAAAAGTTTCAATTTGATGCCTGATCTGGGAAAAGTAATTTTCGATCTGGGTCGCTTTTATCTCGCGCGTCGCGATGAGTTTGTTGAAGGCTTGCTCTTCAAGTTCGCGTTGAGCAATTAGGATTGATATTGATGATACTAAAGCGATGGAAAGTAAGATAAGCGGCAAAAGCGCGGTTAATACTTTCGTGCCTATATTTAAATTGCGCCATATGGTCATGATGTAAGCCTTTTTAATAAACTTTATAAAAATAATTTTGAGACTTTTATGCGCGATTTATTCAGTAAAAAAATGCGCAAATCTAAACTTTTTGAGTATTCTTAATCTTAGGTTGCAGAACGAATTATTAGTGTACAACGACGTTTATAGGCATCGGGGCGTGAATGAGTTGTCTAAAAATGGGTATTTTATGTTATTAGCACGTTAAATTATAACGCCATTATTGATATTTTTAAGATTGTTTCAAGCGTTTTTGGAAAAGTGATCAGCTTAAAAGAAGGGTTTGCGGTGTAAATCTTTGCGAACATGCGCTTTGCGTGTAAAAAATTTAGTCTCCTTAAAGGCTGCAAGAAGACTGGCATAGAACTTGCAAAATTTCTTCAAACGAAAAGCCCTATCTACCGCCGGAGCGCTGCTATGAACCTTGCTGATTTTCAACCATCCAATTCAGCCACACCAACCCCGATTGAACCGGCCAGCTGGATGCGCAGTGCGCTGCTATCTTTGGCTCTGTCTGAAAAAGGCCCATCCAAAAATAACCATGCGCTTTTGCGCAAGCAATTTGTTTTTTCAAATTGCGTGATTCAGGCATTCGAAACGATTTTAAGCGCCAATAAAATCACCACAGAAGAGGCAAGGCTGGTGGATGAACTGATTCAGACCTATCTATGCGATGACCTTCTTTTAGCTTTGGGTGAAGATTATATTTCAGTAATTCACCGCTTACTGATGCCGTTTTCCGAGGCGGTAGAAGCGCCGCAAGCGAAATCAAAACCAAGCGCGCGCATGGCCGTTTTCACCGAATTTTCAGTTACAGACGCACCGGTAAATTTTGTTTAAACCGATTGTGCTTTTGTGAATGAAGGCCAGAGCTTTCACAGTTTGATGCGTGCCTTTCAACCTAGAAATTTATTGACCTTCGGGCCAAGTTGCCGTTGTTTAAGCGAATGAAATTTCGCGTTGAAGCTGTTTTGGTAAACGTCAGATATGTGTGACATTTTGCTTGCAGGCGCCACTGGCTATATCGGCTCGGCAGTGGCAATGGCCCTTGTGGAGAAGGGGTATAAGGTGTTGTGCCCGGTGCGACAGATCCCCAAAGCACCTCTTACTGGCGTGATTTATGAAATTTGTGATTGTACCGATACTGTTGCTATAAAGCAGTTGGCGCAGCGATTTTCAGGCATTGAAGCGATTATATCCTGTATTGCCTCGCGCACGGGCGGGCGCCAAGATGCGTGGTTGGTCGACTATCGCGCCAATATGACGTTGCTGGAAACCGCGCAAGAATTGGCGATCGAGCGCTTTATTTTATTATCGGCGATTTGCGTACAAAAACCGCGCTTGGAATTTCAACATGCCAAGCGCGCATTTGAACAAAAGCTTCAAGCGTCTGGTCTTACCTATAGCATTGTGCGACCGACTGCGTTTTTCAAATCGCTCGCGGGGCAGGTGGAAAAGGTAAAGGCTGGAAAAGCCTTTGTGATGTTCGATGATGGCATGCAAACAGCGTGTAAACCAATTTCAGAAGCGGATTTGGCTGCTTATATTTGCGGGTGTTTAAGCGATATTAAACGCCACAATGCAATTTTGCCGATTGGGGGGCCTGGCCCTGCGATAACGCCGAAAGAGCAGGGGCAATTGTTGTTTCGGCTATTGCAAAAGCCTGAAAAAATTTGGCGCATTCCCAGTGCGCTTTTCAAAGTGATCGGCGGCGTCTTGACGGGGCCTGCGTTGATTTCGGCGCGTTTGGCCGACAAACGTGAATTTGTGAATATCGGTCATTATTATGCGACTGAGTCGATGTTGCTTTGGGATCCAGAGCTGTCAGTATATTCAGCTCAAAACACCCCAGAATTTGGCGGTCAGAGCTTGGAGGCGTTTTATCGTCGGGTTTTAAAGACCGGTCTGGATGGTCAGGATTTAGGGGCGCATAAATTATTTTAGAATTTGTCGTCACACTGACAGATCTTTTCAAATTAAAAGTGAAGGTAAAGCATATTTTTGCCGACTGTCTTGGGCCTTGCGGCTTTGAAGCCTTTCACTGCATTACTGTGTCTTGAGAGCGTTTTGAATGGTCAAACCCGCCGAACAGCGATCTGAAGCGGGGCGTTGAAACCATCATGTGTTGAGAAAGCTCAATGAGGTACGTTTATTGGCATTTAGCAAGCTGAGGTGAAAATGATTAAAAAGATTTATATCGCAGGTCCATTGTTTAACGCTCATGAACGGAGCTTTCTTTGTCTAGCCCCCTATACTCGCCCATTGAGTTTTGGTTTCTCTAATAAGGTTTCTGGGACGGGTGGGCGCATGTTTAATGCGTGATGAGGTCTGATCTGGTTGTATTGCCTGAGCCAAACATTGATAGCGACCTGGGCTTGCCGTGTGGTGTGGAACCATTCAGCGTTTAGCACTTCTTTTCGCAAGGTGCCGTTAAAGCGTTCGTTGTATCCATTTTCCCAAGGGCTGCCCGGATAGATTTGCATTGGTTTGATACCGATCCTCTTCAGCCAGTCCTGTAGATGCGTGGCAATGAACTCGGGTCCGTTGTCAGAGCGAATAAACTCTGGCTTACCATGTTTAATCAGCAGCGGGTGCAGTGTCTCCAAAACGTCGTTCGCATTCATTTTGGATCGCACTGCCACGTAGAGCGCTTCACGGGTATATTCATCTAGAACCGTGAGCATTTTATAGCTGCACCCATTGCTAAGCTTATCGTGCACAAAGTCGATCGCCCAAATATGGTTGGGATGTGTGGGCCGCAGCCTGATGATGGAGCTGTCTTTGTGATAAAGCCGTTTGCGCTTCTTGTGCCGGCGCGGCAGCTGTAAACCTTCTTCGTTCCATAAGCGCTCGATCCTCTTGTGGTTAACACGCCAGCCTTCCATGCGCAGCAGGGCTGTGACTTTCCTATAACCATACCACCCATACTGTTTGGCCAGCCGGATCATCGCCAAGCGTAGTTTGGTATCATCTACTTGTTTGGCTTGATAGCGCAGACTTGAGCGGGCTACATCCAGAACAGCGCAAGCACGCCGCTCAGAAATATCCAGCTTTTGACGCGTATGAATAACAGCCTGACGAAGCTGAGCCCGCGTCAGGCCCGTGGCTTTAGATGATCAAGGCTCTCCTTCAGGATCACCTTGTCTAACTGCAAGTCAGCGACGATCTTCTTCAAGCGCTCGTTTTCTTTCTTGAGCGATTTCATCTCTGAAACCTGTGAACGAGAAAGGCCTCCAAACTTCTTACGCCAGTAATAATAACTCTTATCTGAAATCCCAGCTTTGCGACACGCACTCACAACGTCCAAACCATCGTGCAAATGAACATCAATCTCGCGCAATAACTTCAACACATCTTCATCAGAATAACGCTTCCGAGCCATGTTTCCTTACTCCCTATGCCAAAATATACTGGCACAGTTCTAGGGGGCTAAGACACAGTAACGGTTTTTTGGGTCAGTTTGAACTTTATGAATCTTTAAATGCGGCCTCTGCGGCGTATCTATTTCTTGATTATGGGCAAGTGACTGAAAATGCGGGTGAAAACACGCGCCGACTCGCCGGTGTCGGGCTTGGAGTGCAATTTTCAAACAAACGTTTGAGTTTAGATTTAAGCTTGGCTCAAAGTCTAAGTATGGCAGCCTCCTCGGTGGATCCTTCTAACCGTGATCCACAGTTTTGGACTTCCGTAAACATAAATTTTTAATAAAGGTGATTTGAAAATGTCTTACATTCGACGCAGTTTTATTTTTTCGGTTTTGTCATGTAGTTTTTGGATAAGTGTGTTCGGGCTTAGCCCGGCTTCTGTTGCTTCGCAAGAACCCGAAGGAGAGGTGAATGATATCTCTATAACGCGCACACAGCATGATTTTTGGGAAAGTATTTGCACGCTTGAGCAGGAAATTGAAACTTGCATATTACAACAAACCTTACGTGAAAATACTGGAGAAAAACGGCCCTTTTCAATGATTACAATTGCGTTGAAAAAGGAACAAATGATCTTTGAGGTGCTGCTTCCGCTTCAAATAGATCTGGCATTTGGCTTGGAGATGTCATCGGAAAATATTGATCCAAAAACCTACCGTTTTGTCACCTGTGTTTCTCAGGGGTGTTTGGTCTCTTTCGAGTTGGATGAACCACTTATTGAGAGCATGAAGAAAAACCGTGAGTTTTCTTTGCGGTTTAGAATGCTAAATGCCGAAGACGCAATCTTGGCAAAAGTAAGTCTCAAAGGGTTTTCACGGGCAATAGCAAAACTTAACCCGATAAAGTCATGAGCCGGAAGCAGAGCTTGAACTGCTGCCTCCGATTAACGATAACAGGGCTATAAATAAAAAACTGCCTGTTAATTTCGACGCGGGGCCTAAATTTGACGTTGCATTTTCCAAATTTGTTTTACCATTTTGCGTCGATGGCACCGTTTGTGCGCTTGCGGCAGTGGCGCAAAAAAGTACGATGCATGTGATCGTTATGACTTTATTCATCAAATTTTCTTTTTAGTAAAACGTCAGCATGCGTAATCATTAACAGATTTATTTTAGTTTTCCATCTAAATTGACGGTGTTTGCCATTTGGCCCCCGTATTAGATGGCGAACAGAACATAACAATTGTCAGAATTTAAAATAAGTTTGTTACCTCGATAACGAATATTTGCTTCAATAAATTCATACAAAAAATGTATGAATGGCAAAATAAAAGCGAATTGTTTTTGCCTAGCGGCTTTAGTATCCCCTTTTGCAAAGGCGTTGGGGGATATGTGTCTTACGAAAGTTCAATCAAATCGGGCGCGCCCTGCGTCATTGACGCAACTCATGCGCGCTTTCTGGCCAAAAAGCGGCTTCCCAAACTTATTTTTGACTTTATTGATGGAGCGGCGGGGCGCGAAATTGGCAAGGCACGCAATGAACAGGCATTTGGTGATATTCAACTGCAATCACGTGTTTTACGCCAGGTTGACCCCAGAAACCTAACCACAAAATTTATCGATCAATCGTTTCAGCTGCCCTTTGGAATCGCGCCGATGGGAATGTGTAATCTTTCGCATCCCAAGGCGGACCAAATAATGGGGCAAGTTGCGAAAACTGCGCAGATTCCGGTGGGATTGTCATCTGCAGCGTCTAGCCGCCTCGAGGATATGCGCAAATGGGCCGGTACTTATGTATGGTTTCAGCTTTATGTAACACCGCCGCTCGATCATACGCTTTCTTTGGTGCGAAGGGCCCAAAATGCCGGATATTCAACCTTGGTATTCACGGTGGATGTTCCTCAAGTGAGCCGGCGTTTGCGCGATGTTGCGAATGGGTTTAAAATGCCCTTTCGGATGAGGTCAAAACAATTTTTTGATTTCGCAACCCATCCAAGGTGGAGTCTCGCAACTTTGGCAAACGGCGTGCCCAAACCCCTAAACTTTCCGGATAATGGAGATGGTTTTGATCGAGATGCAAGCCGCGCTTTAGCGGATTGGGAATTTTTGAAACGATTGCGTGAATTGTGGCCGGGCAAGCTGGTGGTCAAAGGAATTACCTCGGTGCCCGACGCGTTGCAGGTGCAAGAGTGCGGCGCAGATGCGATTTATATTTCCACGCATGGGGGGCGCCAGTTGGACAGCGCGCCGGCGTCAATTGCAGTGTTACCATTGATCCGGCAAGCGCTTGGTCCGGATTATCCGTTGCTTATTGATAGCGGCGTTCGCAATGGCGAAGATATCGTGAAGGCCATGGTTTGTGGCGCCAATATGGTGATGTTGGGCCGTCCGGTGCTTTACGCGTTGGCGGCTGATGGTGCGCGGGGGCTGGACGCGTTGTTCAGCGGTTTGGCCTATGATGTTTCTGCTGCGATGGCACAATTGGGTGCGCGAAACATATCCGATTTGACGCCTGCGATGATCGTAAAAAATAATCATGCCCTGCTAGATTAGGTGGGTTTTATGGGTAAGAAGGTGAAGATCCTGTGAACGAAAAGAGCAAAGAGATAAAACTGCGTGGTGGCGAGATACTCGCCCGTGCACTCAAAGAAAAAGGTGCTGAGCATGTGTTTACGCTTGCTGGTGGCTTTTGTAACCCTGCGCTCGAAGGGTTTATGAAATGTCAAATGCCTGTGATCAACTGCCCCCATGAACAGGTTGCTGGACATTTGGCTGATGGTCATACGCGTATCACGCGCAAACCGGCTGTTTGCTTGGTTGGTCCGGAAGGTTTCGCAAATGCGGTGCCGGCCATGTTGGAGGCTGGCGGCGAACGAGCGCCGGTGATATTTGTGACTGGGTCTTCGACGCTGAAGCGCCAAGGTGCAGGCGGATTTAAAGAAATTGATGATGTCGCCATCGCGGCCCCATTGGTGAAATATTCGGTTCAAATTACCGATGGTGAGCGGATCAGCGAATTTGTCGATCGGGCCTGGACAGCGGCAACCACTGGTTATCCAGGGCCTGTGCATATCAGCTTGCCGGTTGATTTAATGTTTGCGAGTTTTCCAGCGGATGCAGGTCGTCATGAGCGCCCATTTGACCGTAGCGACAGGCCTTTGCCAAAAGCTTGGCCAGAACCAGCGGTGATGGCAGATGTGATAAACCTGCTTAATATGGCAAAGCGGCCTGTTATCATCGCAGGGCACGGGGTGTGGTGGTCACACACGGAAAAAAACCTTGAAGACGCGTCGAAAGCTTTGAAAATTCCTGTATTCAACGTTCCCTATCATCAGAAACTACTGGGTGAGGAATGTGAAACCTATATGGGGTTGGCAGATTTTCACCAATATCACCCCTCTAAAGAGGCGTTGCAGGACGCGGATATAATATTGATGATTGGAGGGCGACTCGACAATCAAATGAATTTCGGAAATCCGCCTTTTATCAAAGCGGAAACGCATTTGATCTGTGTCAATGGCAGCCACGAAGAACTGAATTACAATCGCGCGGCAGATCGGTTGATACTCAGCGACCCCGCTGCATTTTTAGATCTTTTGTCAGGTGTGAAAGTTAATTTTGCCCCTTGGCTTGAGCTGCAGAAAGCGCGCCGCGCCAAATGGGTTGATGAATGGTACGCGCATTTGGATACAGAAAATACACTCGATCAAGCGCAGGGGCGCAAAATGCACCCGCTGCAATTGTCATTGGATGTGCAAAGCCAGTTACAGGATCAGGATTGGTTGGTTTTTGACGGCGGCAACACGCATTTCTGGTCGGAAATTGCTGTTAATATGGCTGGGTGGCGTGGTCAAAAACTTGGCGGTATTTTGCACCCGGGGAATTATAGCTTGCTGGGCGTAGGGGTAAGCTTTGCCCTATCAGCAAAAGCGGCGCATCCGGAACGTAATGTCGTGTTAATTTCGGGGGATGGCGCCTTTTTGTCGGGTGGCTTATCCATCGAAGCGGCGTTTCAGGAAAAGCTGCCGATCACCGTTGTAATAGATAATAATGGCGGATTGGATTGTATCAGCCAGCAGCAAGAGCGTTTATTTGCGAACGGTTCCCATTTTGCCACCGATTTTCGCGATATTCCGTTTCACACCCTTTTTGAAGGTATGGGGGGATATGGAGAATTGGTCGAGGATCGTGCCGCTTTGGGCCCTGCTTTGGCGCGGGCGATGGCCAGCGGAAAGACCGCTTGCCTCAACGTGAAATGTCGTGGTGTTATTAGCCCGATCGTAGCAGCCACCTCCGATAAACGTGATAAGGCATCGATTGAATAATGGCCGTTTTAACATCTCACACGCTGAACGGATTTGATGGCACACATGCTGGGTTTATTCCTGTCCGCCTGATCAATCTGACCAATCAAAATTGTTTATTTGACACTCAGATGGATGCTGGCGGGCGGCTTAAAGAAACCTTGGATGCGCGACTTTTGAGCCCCGAGGCGTGCTATGAACTGGTCTTTGAAACCAAAGATTACTGGCAAAACCAAGATCTCATTCGCGCAAGGCTGCACATTATGGATGAAATCATCTTTCGTTTTTCGATGCCTGATCGGGAAGGCCATTACCACATTCCGATCATTATCAACCCGAATTCTTACTCTGTTTGGTGGTCAGGAGATTAACCAATGGCTGATGGCTTAAATATGTCGCGGCGTATTCGTCGCACACCTTATACGGATCGCGTCGAGGCGTTGGGGGTTCGGGGGTTTTCCGTGGTCAACCATATGCTCTTGCCCAAAGCCTTTGAAACCAGTGTTGAAGAAGATTATTGGCATTTGCGCGCCTATGTGCAGCTTTGGGATGTGTCTTGCCAAAGGCAGGTTGAAATATCGGGCCCAGATGCTGGCGCTTTGGTGCAATTGATGACCCCGCGCAACATCAGCAAGGCACAGGTGGGGCAGTGTCTATATGTGCCGATCATTGATGACCAAGCGGGGCTGATAAATGATCCGGTTCTTTTAAAGCTGGCCGAAGATCGGTTTTGGCTGTCAATCGCCGATAGCGATTTACTGCTTTATGCCAAAGGGCTGGCCTTGGGCCGGGGGCTAAATGCCTATATTCATGAGCCTGATGTTTTTCCTTTATCCGTGCAGGGGCCGCAAGCTGAGGCTTTGCTGGCCGAGGTTTTCGGGCCAGATATACGCGATATTGGATTTTTCAAATTTGGGTGGATTGAGGTTGAGGGAACCCAGCAGCTTATCGCCCGATCCGGGTATTCGCGCCAAGGCGGGTTTGAGATTTATGTGCAGGGGGCGGCGCATGGCCCCGGTTTATGGGATTTGCTCTGGAGGGCAGGGCAAGCGTATAACATTCGCCCCGGTTGCCCCAATCTGATCGAACGGATTGAGGGCGGCCTTTTTTCATATGGCAATGAGATGACCCTTCAAAACAATCCATTTGAAATAGGGCTGGGTAAATTTTGTGATGTGAGCGGTTCTATTGATTACATCGGCCGGGATGCGGTATGCGCGATCGCTGCGCAAGGCCCTCAGCGGTTGATCCATGCAGTTGAATTTGAAGGTCCCCCCGTGCCAACCTGCGCAATCCCATGGCCTGTGATTTGTGAGGGACAAAAAATTGGTGAAATCACATCGGGAATATATTCGCCGCGTTTAGAAAACAATATAGGGTTGTCTCTTCTCGAGAAAGGCTATTGGCGCGCGGGCTTAAACGTTGAGGTGCGGGTGGAAGATCAACCGCCGCGCGCGGGCTGGATAAGAGATTTGCCGGTTGCTTAACATCGAATTCTGTCTAAGCGCTTGGCAATAATGCCCGCCAATTCTTGCCCGTGACGTGACAATGTACCAGCATTTTGCGCGACAACAGCCAGATGATATTCAAGATTTTGAACCAGTGGCAGGCTGGTCACACCACCTGTTCCGACAGCAACTCCGGCGGATAAAACGTCAACGATCGCCAGCGCGCCGGTTTCTTTTGCCAATGCCGCGGCCATCGGCATATTGGCCGCCGATAAACGCGAGCGTTGCTTTAGATGGGCGATGGTTGCCGTATCCAGACCGGCTATCTGTTCGGGAAAAATGCCACCAAAAGTAATAAAGGTTTCTGTCTGCGCTAGGTCGTTCAAATTCACCTCAGTTTGAGAACCAGCCAAAGCGTGCTCTTCGGGAACCAAGCAAACATAGGGCAGGGTGGTTTGATACAGGATTTCAACGCCATTATAGGGCGGTTGCCGGCTGATCACGCCCAGATCCAATTGCTGCAATTGAATAGCTTCGATAATGGCAGGTGTGTTACGCAGGTAGATCTGTAATTTAACGTCAGGTCGGGCCTGATATAGGCTGTTTATGGCACTTGGAATTTCTATCGTTGCCAGCGACGGGATGACCCCCAAAGAAAGGGTGCCCCCGGAACTGCTTTCCAGTGTTTTGGCCAAATCATCCAGCCGGTCAAGGCCCATAAACGTGGCCTCTACGCCTTCATAAAATTTTTGTCCCTCTGTCGTTGGTCTGATGCCACGCCCCAATTTGATAAAAAGGGCAAAGCCTATCTGAGCTTCGAGATCTTTGATCAGACGGCTCACCGTGGGTTGCGAAAGATTCAATGACGCTGCCGCACGCGTTATTGAGCCAGAACGCATTGTGGCTCGAAAGGCTTCTAATTGTCGAAAATTCATGACCCACCATTTGTTCCAAGATCGGGTGGAGTTATCTATAGATTATTTTGGGAAAAAGAACAGCAGGCACGTGTTAAAGGCCCCGCAGGCTTATTAGGGTTTGCTCTGCCCTCGTTTCACGCCAGATCCCTTGCTGGTTCAAAAACGTCTAAAGTTCAATTTCACCCAGTTTCCGCTTCAATGCGGGAAGATAGATTTTGGCATCGGGGCTGTGGGGATACACGCCTAGAAGGCTTTCATACGCGTTTATGGCCTTTTGCCATTCCCCCAATTTCATATTTATTAAACCCAAGCCTGATAAGGCTCCAAAATGGCGTGGTTGCCGGATCAAAACTTCATAAATATCGGCTTCAGAGCCTGCGTAATCGCCCTTGATAAAACGTAAAGTGGCACGCTTGTTCCACGCCTCGGTAAAATCAGGATTTATAAAAATTAACCTGCCGAAGAGCACATCTGCGTCATCGATACGGCCTTGATTCATCGCAATGATGCCACGTTGCATCAAGCTTCCTTCGGCATTAGAGCTATGCGCGCTGGTCCATTCACCCCAAAGCTTTGAAATTATCGGCTGCGCCTCTTGTTCAGAGGCGCTGAGCGCCAACTGATCTAATAGGTCTTCTGGGTTTGCCAGGCTAAGACTGGCCGTGATAATAAACAGCGTCGCAAACGCACTCCAGGGCTTAAAAATATGTCTCCACCACATCATCATCGCCAAAAGGTAGACTATATTGGCGTTTCGTCAAATTATATAGTTCGGTTTTTAAGCGGCCTCTGTGGCTTTTGCAGATAGCGTTTCTTCAAGGCGTTGGCTGTCCAAGCGTACGGTCTCCAAACGCTTATCAATCGCCGCATTGGCTATATTTGCATCGGCCTGACGCTTTTCAAGCGCGCGCGTCTCTTCAAGCATAGAGCGTGCGGCGGCGCTTATCTTAACCACGACAGAGCGCTCATCGGCATTTTTGCTTGGTTCAGATTTTACTTTTTCGGTTGAAGCGGGGGTAGGTATTTTTTCCGATTGCTTCGGCGCGTATTGCTGCGCGAGAAATGCATTTAGCCCAACATTATTGACCTCTGACATGTCTATCCTCCTATTCTTAGAGGATAGGTTTGCAATTACCGCGCCAAAAATAATGATTTTGAAAATTCACTCTTAAGACTCTAAGTGCGACTGCTGATATTGGCCATATGCGTGAGCCCTTTTACAGACGCAGCTTTCCTGCAATCAAGAGTGCAAACTTGCGTTCTGGCATTCAATCTAAAGCCTCTCCGGGAAGGACAGCACAGATCGGGCATGACAATATCGCGACATTCATGTGCTACCGCATCATTCACCACGCCAGCGTCCAATCTCACCGTCAGCTGTTCGGGCCTAGCGCGCTCAATTCGACGGATGGGTGGCATAGCGGAACGGCTGCTGGAAATCGCCCCAGCGGTGATAGATCCAAACTGCATAGCCAATACCAAACAGGCAAAGCGAAAACCTTTCAGATGGCAGAGGGGGCGGGGCTTGTTGATGTTTGTTGCGCGAACTTATTATTAAGATTGCAGGGCTTACTTATAAAGCAGTGGGGTGCCTGCAGAGCCCTTAGGGGTATATTTATACTTGGCGTCGACAGAAAATCTTTTTGGATACGCTACTCATAAGTCAAACTTCAAAAACAACCTGCCAAAGCTATTGAAAGGGGTGTAGAGTTTCGTTGAACAAATTTTATCGCAATGAAAATTCTAGTTCTAACGTTTTGCGAGGGCACTTTCGCGCCAAACAATTAACAAACCTCCAAGAATGATGAGTGCTGCGCCTGGGAATAATGTATTCCAAGGTGTTTCGTCGAAAAATGCCCATCCAAATAAAAAAGCGATAGGAATTCCAAAATAACTGAATGGCGCCAAATTGCTTTGTTCTGTCATTCGGTAACTGGTCACCAATAAAAGAACTGCAGATCCGCCAAACCCTCCCATAAGGACTAACCAGAGAACCTCTTTAAAAGAAGTAAACATAGTAAACCCACCAATGAACAAGGTTATAATCGTAGCGCAAGCGGTTGAAATGACTGAAGAGTACAGATTTACCAAAGCACTAGGTACCTCATCATCAAATAATTTAGCCGTGATTGTCAGCAGCGCATAGAATGCCGCTGCGGCTAAGGGTAAGATTGAGAAAAATGAGAACGCATCACTGCCAGGTTGCAATATAAAAACAACACCAACAAACCCGACGAGAACCGCCCCCCAGCGCATCCAACCTACGCGTTCTCCTAAAATTGGTATTGCAAACGCAGTTGTAAAAAGCGCTCCGGCATAGGTAATTGTAGACGCGGTTGCAAATGCCATCAGGCCGAGTGACATGTAAAAACAAAGCTGAGCTAGCGTGGCAATAACGCCCCTAAAAAGAGCTAGTTTCCATTGCCTAATTTTAAAAATCTGCCCTGCTTGGCGCCAAGCTCTAGACGAATAAAGTACTAAAAAAGCTGGAATTAATCCGAATAGGTTTCTCCAGGTCGAAAGCTCGGCAGCAGAAAATTTTGAAGAAAGCAGTTTTATTATCAAACCCATTGAATCGAACAATGCCAATGCAAGTAAGCTTAATATGATAGCGAGGCCGGTTCGATTAAGAGGTCGCATGATGAATAGTCAAACCTTATTTAGGGGAACCGACACGGCATTCATTTTAAGAATAGGTTAAAGCGGATTCAAAATCATATATTTATAGTTTAGAATTGTGGCGAAGGAGACCCATGCCCAATAAGGCAAAAACAGGTATCCAGCTTTTCGATCAACTGAGAAGCTAACAGCACTATACGCTCCAATTACCGCCCAAAGAACCACAATGAGAGCGAGAGCGCCGGGTAAATCAAATGCGCCAAAGAACACAGGTGTCCAAAGCGTATTCAAACACATTTGTAAGCTCCATAAACCTAAGACAACGCCTTTTAGCTTATGAGGGTCTGCATAAATCACGCGATAGGCGCTTGTTGCAATAAACAGATATAAGACAGTCCAAACGGGGCCAAAAAGCCATGCAGGCGGCGCTACATCAGGCGCAATCCAATCGTTAGCATTCAAATTACCTGCAAACCAAATAGCGCCCGAAGCTGCCACAATCGTGCAAGCGTATAATGAAAGCCAAACCGCTATTTTCAGTTTCAATTACGGCCCCTAACTTTTAAAAAAACGCTTTTTAAGCATGAAAGTAGTGTTCTGACAAAGACAATATCTAGCGCCAGAACGCTTTTGCATAGCAGCACACTTAATTGGTGAGCATTTTTTCTAAAGCACCTCTAAGCTCATATTCTTCATTGCAAGGAAGCCAGCATATCGTTTCTATTTTTGCTAAATTTCCCTGAGCCTTTTCAATATCGCCAAGTTGAATAAATAACTCGCCTTGATATTCCAGCGCGCCAATATGTTTGGGGTCAATCGTCAATGCAGTCTTATAATAGCTGGCAGCTGCTGCCAAATCGCCAGATTTTCGAGCGGTAAACCCTAAAAGGTTTTGACGCTCTGCCTCGTCTGTTTGAGGCGAGAGGTTTTTCAGTTCGGCATGTGCTTCAGCAAATTTTTCTAGCCTGATCAGAGCATTGATCTTGGAAAAGCGGTTTGTTTCTGCACTTGATGCTCCATATCGATCAGAGCTGGAAGACGAGTTGCTAGAACTGCCCGCCGCAAAGGTAAAGGTGCCAATCAAGCATGCACCTAGAAATAACACAAATGCCTTTTTCATGATGTGCGTTCCTCTGTTATCGAGCTGTTTTTTTTATTTTTGCAGCCATATGCTATAATTGTGAGGGCAGCTGTTCCGATTAAAGCTCCCGTCAATACGAGATTTGTTGCCAAGATCTTTTTTGCCAAAAACATGAATTCTTTCCTTACTGTTTTATGCCGCATCTTGATCAGCGGTGGCTTGAGCCGCGTTAACGAAAGTGGCAACTGGCGCAGATAGGAGAGGACAGATGCTCTTTTGTAATTGATGTATAAGATACGATGAAAAAAAAGATTTAGATCAATTTTGCATTCGCACAGTCGGGCAGAAAAACCTTGTCATCGATTTAAATGTCTTGTCAGTTTGCTTCGCGCGCAAGCGAAATTATTGAAAATCACATGATGGGGTTGGGCATTATGTAAGACCGATTGGCCAATCTTTTAAGTTGTCTTAGCGTTCCGGCAAGCCAAGTGCAAACATTACAACCAAAGCTAATATGAGTAACGCAGAGAAGGGGCTTTTCATTAAAAACGAGCCCGCTTACGAGAGAAATGTAGTGGCACCCCACCCACCCACGTTCTTATATTTTGAAATCAAAAGATAGCAGACTGATCTTAAAAAACAAAGCGTTTAAGCGTGACAACTCTTTGCCAAATACATATTCAACGCCTTTAGTACGGGTGATCAACAGTTTTTCTAAACCCTTTGAGGCAAACATGAAGACCATGACTGCCCCTTAGCTACATTAAGGCTTGCTTGGGGCCGTCAAGCAGGCGGCTTTATCCTTTGCCACTCCATAAACCGTGAAATTCGTATGCGACAGCGGCGGTATCTCCATTTACCCAAGCATCATGGCTTGGTTCAATTGAATAAGCACTTCCTGCATTATAGGTCAGTTCTGACCCATCATCATGCCTGCATGTCATTGAACCTTCGACAATAACGCTGACATGTTTTGCTTGGCAGCTTTCTGTACCGACCACAGGTTTGATGTCTGTAAACCATTTTCAGCCAGGTTTTGCGAAAATTTTCATCACTCTTTGACCACCAACATTCACCATTTCAACT
The DNA here is from genome assembly GCA_034423775.1 of Alphaproteobacteria bacterium US3C007. Taxonomy (NCBI): domain Bacteria; kingdom Pseudomonadati; phylum Pseudomonadota; class Alphaproteobacteria; order Rhodobacterales; family Roseobacteraceae; genus Thalassovivens; species Thalassovivens spotae. Next base: position 3,284,544 of record CP139918.1, on the reverse strand, counting down.
TTTGCATTGTTAGGTGTCATCACTTCGTCAGCTTCTGTGGAAAAATCTTTACATTCCAAACTGCCCCTTATTGCTCTGCTTGTTTGTTAAATAAAAAGCTTAATCATGCTTTAAACACTCACATCTTCGAATTGATTTGTCATTAAAATATGAAAGTTTCGTTGGATAACTTGTTGATAATGTTTGTTTTACTTGTGTTACAACATATTATTAAAGCGTACATATTAATACGTTTTTTATTAAGAATTGAAATGCCCAGATAGGATCGCTCTACTCTGATGTGATCGGGCAGACGAGGACAACCGCCATAGCACCGCCATATAAGCAACGAAGAACTATGTGAACAACGGTTAAAAGCAAAATTTTATGTGCCGAAACACGGAATTGAATTTTTTTGAACATAAAATCTTTGAAGTGATCTCTGTGCCTTTATTGTCATTCTCTCTTGGTCTGCTAAGGTCTTTTTTTGAAAAGGGAACCTTGTGTCAGATAAACCTAAAATCAGCATGGCTGAAATGTTGAAAAATAAGCAGCAGTCTTTGGCAAAAAATAAATTCAAAAGCGAAGAGGCCAATAGGTCGTCTTCAAAGCGCAAAGGCCAATTGGGGGCCGGCAAAGGTAAAACTGGTGCGAAGCAAAGATAATCAGTTCAATAGCTTCTGTGTGCAGCGCAACAGATAGAACTGCGCCAGAAATTGATGTCTTGGTCGAGTTAATTCACACGGCACTGACCGACAAAACCAATGTTTTCAAAACAGGAATTTGAAAATTGTTTTCCAATAATCGGCGTGGATGACGATATCAAAGTTTTCTTAAAACTCTGCTAAAGGACCAGTGGCGAGTGTTGAAATGCGATATCGTAGCATTGAGAAAAAGCAAGACAGATCAGCTTTAAAAACCATCAAACTGCGGCGCGTTTCATGCTTATAAAGCATACATAAGATTGCGATATAAGCTGATATTTGGGATAATAGAAAACTTACTTATATGTGCGCTTTAACGTTCTTGGCAACTTTTAAGTCGTAAAGTATTGAATGATTGTCTATTTTTATTCTTTTTTGAACGATTGGCATTGCGGTTCATGCCTCTGCGAAGAAACTGGGTTTAGTTAAAAAGCCTACCATTCTGCCTTCTTGCTAGAGCTCCTTACTATGCATGAAAATAGAAAACCGCTTTTCTTGGACGGTTGGCAAAGCGCACATTTTTTTGGGTTAGGTTACTGTTCAAATATTGCTTCCACTTGATTGCTGATGTTATCGAGACAAGAATCGATTAAAATTTTATGAGGGATAAAGTCGCCATTTATCAGGCGATAACGCACTGACGAACTTTGATCTCCGTGTCCCGCCCACTTTGCATGGGTGCCAATTTCTTTCATAACTTGCCCATTATTCGATAAGTTAACTCCAAGGACATCTTTGAATGTCGCTTTCACCAAGAGAACTTCTGCTTTAATTGAGTTTTTATTGCATGAATTTATTTTTTCCAAATATCGCAGGTCAGGGATTATGATTGTTGGATTTTCCAGTTTGGCTTGACCTGCCTTTCTTTCAGCGTTTGTAAAACGATATAAAAATCCTGATGACTGGTATGCATAGAAAAGTTCAGAGTACAAAAAAAATTCTGGTTTTCCCTTCGCGTGATCAAATATGCCAACAGTTCCAAATCCAAACTCTTCAATACGAGATTTGTAATAGGCTAAGATGCAAATTTGATCGCTGGCGCAAGTGTTTCTGCGCTTAAGCCATTCACGCTGGCTGTCCACTGTTGGGTTTTCTGTATCACCTATGGGTTGTCGATCAGTTTTCCACCACACACCGATAAGGTTATCCAAGGCAGATAACTGCGGATTATCACAAATTACGATCTCAGTCTCATCAAGTGCATTATTGCAGTCAAAGCTGGCAGCCACGCTTACATGCGCGCATGCTGCAATAAAAGAAACACTTAATACCAACAACCTGATCATGTTCAACATTTTGGTCACCACAATCTTATTTACAAGGCGCGTGCTGGCTGATCTTTGGACCCATTATTGCCGGCCGTGCATCACTAAAAGTTACGTTACTTAAATCTATCAGCAACATAAGCCGATCAATTTACCTAGCGGAAAAAAAGGATATCATGTCAGTTCCAGATGCGTGTCAGCTCCATTTTAGCTGGGCTTGTTTGCCAAACACAGCTCTGATTTTCAAGGTATTCCCACTTGAAATCAAACGGGTGGAAAGTCGCGCAACGGTCCGTAGGGGCGATAAAAGGCTTCAAATCTGTTATCTAACAATTTGCTCTAGAATATTATGGTTCAAGAGAGAGGCCTAAAAGATCTTACGTGCGATTACGACATAAATGTTAAGTTATATTGGGTTCTACTGGTATTTTGAGGCTTACTTTTTTGTTTCCCATAGCGACAGACGTTCTGAAACGTCGGACGTTAGAGTTTTCAAAAAAGAGGCGTTTTGTTAAATCTTCAAAGTCAAACATACTTTTAGCGACGCAGATTAAACAAAAATCAGCTTCACCGGTTACGTAATAACATTGTTGAACCAAGGGCTCATCTTGGGCACGGCGAATAAATGCATCTATTTGATCAATGCGTTCCCGCTCCAGCTCAACCAATACGATGAAGGTCATTGGCAGACCAACTTTTACCGGATCTACAATCGCGACGTCCCCAAGGATGAGTTTTCTGGTTCTCAAAGACTTTAGACGCCTTTGAACCGATGCCACGGATAAGCCAGTTTCATAAGCCAGAACATCTAAGCCAAGTTTTGCATCTTTTTGCAGTAAATTTAAAATAATCGCATCAGCGCTCGTGATATTTTCCTTCATAAAAATCCTCTTATTTGATAAACTTTGTCGTAATTTTGTGCATTGTCGCAATTAATCTATCATAAAATTAAGTTTTACTTGCTCTGCATGTTAACAAACTATGCACGATGTTTTATTTTTGGTACAAGTCAAATTGTATTATCAGATGGGGAAAGCAATGACACGATTCTTTAAAGTAGCGACGGTCCTTTTGGCATCAGTATTTACGGTGTCTTCTGTTCAGGCAGAAACATTGACGGAACGATTGGCAAATGGAGATAAATTAAGGCTTGGGTTCGGAACAGCGGTGCCTTGGGCCTACGCGGGTGACAATGGCGAAGCTTTGGGTTTTGTGAACGCGATAGCTTTGACCGTATTGGAAGAAATGGGTATAGACGAGCATGAAACGAAAGTTTTTGAATGGTCTGGTCTGATCCCTGGGATAAATGCAAACCGCTCGGACATGATCACAGGCGGCATGTATATTTTAAAAAGTAGATGCGAAAACATAAACTTCTCAGATCCTATTGGTGTTTTCGGTGATGCAATGTTGGTCCCCAAAGGAAACCCAAAGAATATCAACAACTATCAAGATGTCATCGACACGGGTGCCAAGCTGGTTACAGGCACGGGCTTCAACACGGTTGAAGCGGCAAAGAAATATGGCGTGCCAGACAGCCAAATGCTTTTGGTTGAAGGCGAAGTGGGCATTTTAGCTGCAATGAAAGCCGGCCGAGCAGATGTTGCGGTGCAAACGTTTTTTGGCGCGAAAGAGCATGAAGAAAAAACCGGTGGCCAATTTGAAGTGACTGACCCTAAACTTATGCCGAAAGAAACTTTAAATGTCGTTGGAATTGGCTTTAGAAAATCTGATGAGGAATTCAGACAAGCGTTCAACGCCGCTTTGGCGAAGGTTTTGGCAAATCCTGACACTATGCTGGAACGCGCCGGTCAATATGGGTACGATCGTGCGCAATTGCCACCGGCCTCTATGACAACCGAATGGGCTTGCTCAACCAAATAAACCCTTTTTTACGTAAAAATCAGACGGCCTGTTTTGGGTCGTCTGCTTTAAGATCATTAAGGCTGAACATTGAATTATTTACAGTTCTTGTCCGAACACGGCGGCACCCTGTTATTTGGAACAGTCACGACCGTGAAAGTGTTCGCATGTTCCTTTTTTCTCTTTCTTATTATCTCCATGATTTTTGGATTGATGCGCCTGTCGAAAAATGCAGCCATTCAGGGAATAGCAACTGTCTATATTGAGTTTTTCAGGGGAACTTCTTTGTTGGTCCAATTGTTTTGGGCCTATTATGTCTTACCCTTCTTTGGCGTGTCTTTAGAGGCATTTTCTGCCGGTGTGCTTGCGCTGGGGCTCAATTTTGGGGCGTATGGTGCAGAAGTGGTCCGAGCCGGAATACTGGCTGTGCCTCAAGGCCAATGGGAGGCAGCGCATGCGCTTAACTTTACACCTGCGAAACGCATGAGCAGGATAATTATTCCGCAGATTTTTCCCATAATTCTGCCACCCATTTCGAATTTAACCGTGGAATTGTTGAAGGCAACGGCGCTTGTTGCTTTGGTTACCGTTGTTGATTTAACTTTTGAGGCCCGACAAATTAATTCTATCACATGGCTGTCAGCTCAAAGCTTCGGAACAGCCTTGCTGATCTATTATATCATGGCGCGGTTTGCACTTGTTCCGTTCTTGCGGTGGCTAGAAGTTGTAGCCGCAAGAAAAGTTGGACAGGGAGATCATTGAACAATGGAAATTGGGTTCAGATGGGATTTTGCCTACGAAATTTTGCCAACGCTTATCCGTGCAACGGGCAACACCATTCTTGCAGCTGGTATTGGATATTTGATTGCGGTCCTCGTGGGTTTGGTTTTTCTTTTGGGGCAAAAAACATCATCTAAAATACTGAATATGATCACCAGAGAGATTGTCGAGTTTATTCGCTCGACGCCGCTTTTGATACAATTGTTTTTCGTTTATTTTGTGTTGCCTCAATTCGGAATAACGCTGTCGGCTTGGGTCTGCGGGATGCTCACCATTGGCCTACATTTTGGAACGTATCTCTGCGAAGTTTACCGGGGGGCTTTAGAAGCCGTTCCCAAAGCTCAATGGGAAGCTTGCCGAGCGTTAAATTTCTCTAATGTCTATGCCTATAGAAGAATTATACTGCCGCAAGCATTCCCAATCGCTATTCCTGGCATGGGGAATTATCTCGTGGGTATTTTTAAAGATACACCCTTGCTGTCAACCATTGGGGTGGCCGAGCTGTTTCACGCCGCCACTGCCGTTGGAGGTTATAATTATAGATATTTAGAACCCTATACGATGGTTGGATTGATCTTTTTGACCTTATCAATTCCAGCCGCAATGTGGGTACGACGGCTTGAGAAGCGCGTGAACAAAGCTCAAGGCAAAACGACTCGGTAGTAATAGAAAAGTTGAGATATGGCAGAAAAAGATGATTGTATCGTTAAGTTTGATCAGGTGACAAAAAGGTATGGTGACCTTGTTGTCCTCGATAAACTGAACTTAGAGATTAAAAAAAATGAAATGATATCAATCATTGGTCCGTCTGGCTCAGGGAAAACAACCGTGCTCAGAGTGCTGATGACGTTAGAGAAAATCGATGGTGGTGTAATTCATTTTGATGGCGCGCCGCTTACCCATATGGCTTCTAACGGCTCGATCATTGAAGCGGATGAAAAGCATCTTAGGCAACGTCGCTCCAAAATCGGGATGGTCTTTCAACAGTTTAATTTGTTCCCGCATATGACGGCGCTACAAAATTGTATCGAAGCGCCAATGCAAGTCCTTGGCATGAATAAAGAGGCTGCCGAAGAACGGGCGCTTGAATTACTCGAATTGGTCGGCTTGAGCAGTAAGAAAGACCAGCACCCAAGCCGTTTATCCGGCGGTCAACAGCAAAGGGTGGCGATAGCACGGGCGCTTGCGATGCGTCCAAAGCTCATGCTTTTGGATGAAATCACATCTGCTCTGGATCCAGAAGTGGTGGGAGAGGTTTTGAATGTTATCCGGTCGCTGAATAAGGAATATGATCTGACAATGATCATGGTCACGCATCAAATGGGGTTTGCCAGAGAAATATCGGATCGTGTTTGTTTTTTCACGGAAGGAAAGATTTTGGAACAGGGCCCCCCAAAAGAGCTATTGGACAATCCTAAAAATGAAAGAACGAAACAGTTTCTTCACGCCGTTTTGGATGCCAATTAAGGGGGAGAGCCTGTTGCGGGCGCGGTGTTGAATTTTAGGTTTGAAGCTAAGAAAGATGGGACTGTTAATGCTTAAATAAGGGCAGAAAAACATTGCGGTTGATAAAGTCTTATCTATGTAAAGTTGTTTTGTAGATAAACATAAGCTTTACAACGCGGCGTAATTTCTGAACCACTAGAAGGAAAAAAAATGTCCATATTATACATCACCGGCGCCGGCGTCAGTGCGGAAAGTGGCATTCCAACCTTCAGAGGCAAAGATGGTTTTTGGACAATCGGGAGCGTGAATTATACACCTCAAGAAATGGCCACTCGTGCCATGTATTTGACCCATCCAGATGAATTCCTTCTATGGTACTTCCGGCGTTTTGCCTCCTATCGGCATATTCAGCCGAATAATGTGCATGATTGGTTGGCTGGCAAGAAACTTATCACCCAAAACATTGATGGATTAGACGGGAAGGCGGGCAATGCTGATTATATTCCGATCCATGGTCGGTTGGATAAGGTAACGGTGTTGCATGCTCAAGGCGATGAGGTAGATCTGATTGATGCGCCTTGGGAAAAGGTTGTCGCAACCTGTTCTAACCTTGAAAACGATGCCGAGGTTAAAGCCGCGTTATTAGAGGCCTTTAAAATTTCCAAAACCACCCTGGCCCCAGCAGTAGAGCATTCTTTGAAGCCTTTCGTACTATTATTCGATGAATATTATACAGAGCTGTACCGCATGTCTCTGGCGGAAAGCTGGATGCGTGAGGCGGAGCATTTTGTTTTTATGGGAACTTCATTCAGCGTGAATATTACCAATATCGCGCTCCGCTATGCGTTGGCCTCTGGCGCCAAAATTGAAGTGGTTGATCCTGAACCCGTTGATCTTGGATTAAAGGGCATCACGTATCACCAAATGACGGCCCAAACTTATGTTTCAAGGGAATAATTCGTTTAAAGAAGCCAGCGTAAAAATCGCTATCCCATTTTGCAGTGTCATATGTGACAGAAAGGACTTTGCATGTCTTGTCTTGTTAAAACCGATTTTAAAGGCACTATCGCTTGGTTAGGGCGGGTTTCTACGCCAGAAAATAATATCAGGTCTGAATCCCTTACAAGCGCTGAAGCCAGCTTTGAGGGTATCATTGGGGAAGCGCATTCTGGCGCAACGCGCCCATCTTGCGTGCGCGTGACGATGCTTTACCCAAAAGGTACCGAAATTCGAAATACGCGTCAGCTCTCAATCTTGTCCGCAGAGGAAAATGCCGAAATTGCAGCGCGTATTGGCGTAACGCAGCTTGATCCAAGCTGGCTTGGGGCATCGATCGTTATCGCCGGGCTCCCTGATTTCACGCATATTCCACCCGGTTCACGGCTGCAAACGCAAGCCGGCACCACCTTTACTGTTGACTTAGAAAACGCGCCTTGCAATTGGCCGGCCAAAGAAATTGAAACTGATCGCCCAGGTCATGGCAAAGCGTTTAAAAGCGCAGCCAAAGGGCGGCGGGGGATCACCGCTTGGGTCGAACGACCGGGCATGCTTTCAATCGGTGACACGGTGAGTTTATTTGTTCCGACACAACGCAATTGGCAGCCAAACTAACAGTAATTTAAAAGCGAAAATATTCTATAGATCGCTGATTAACGATCTTGAAAATCAAACAATTATAGAAATATTTTCTACCCGCCTTGTTCGGTATTTTACGTCCTGTGAGGCGCGTTGAAAGACTTTGGACGAGGCATTGGTTTCGGCGGCTGGATGTCCATCTTTTTGAAATGTGCCGCGTATGAACTTGATGTTTTTTGGTTTTATCGAAGTTCAGTTTGGGTAGGTAAATAGCGTTTTCTCAGAAAGTTAAGGATACGGCCGAAATTTAAATCCATGTTATAAAGGGTCTCAATCAAGCAAAGCTGGGCCAGATGGCCTTTTCGAGTGTCTTTTAACGTAAGAAGCTGGATGCCAGTTTTTTTGGCTAGAGACAGGATCTTTACATTTTTATTTTATATTTCGAAAGTTATTCTAGGGAGACCAAGTGTTTTTGAGAGGTGATATGGTTTATTCCGTTTTGAAAAAAAGGTCATTAGAAATAGCTTGTTTAACGGTGAACCTGAGGAATAAGTATATTCACCTCCATCTATTCCACGGTAACCGACTTGGCCAAATTGCGGGGTTGGTCAACATCCGTCCCCATCGCCACGGCAGTGTAATAGGCCAATAATTGCGCGGGAATGGCGTATAAAATAGGCGTGAGAGCTTCATGGCATGGCGGCATGGGAACTTGATGCCAAAGCGCTTCTTCAGCCGCTTCAAGCCCTGAAGGCTCAGAAAAAAGGGCTATTTTGCCTTTGCGCGCCATCACTTCTTGCATATTGGATATGGTTTTTTCGAACAATGCATCTTTAGGGGCAAACACAACCACAGGCACGGCGCTATCCACCAATGCAATCGGTCCGTGCTTCAATTCACCCGCAGCATAGGCTTCGGCATGTATGTAGCTGATTTCTTTTAGCTTTAGCGCACCTTCAAGCGCCAGTGGATACATTAAACCCCTCCCAAGAAATAAAATATCTTGGGTTTTCGCCAGATCATTGGCAACTATTTGGTAGGCTTCGCGCTGATCAAGCGCGCGGTTGATTAAGGCCGGCAGATCCAAAATTGCCTGTGATAAGGTTTCGTGTGCGCGCGCGCTCATAGCGCCGCGCGCCTCGGCTGCTTTCATTGCGATTGCGAGTAGAACCGTTAATTGGCAGGTGAAGGCTTTTGTTGATGCAACACCGATTTCAATTCCGGCGTAAATGGGTAAATTGACGCCACTTTCGCGGGCGATTGAGCTTTCCGCAACATTGGTTACCGACCAAATTTCGGCGGCTTTTCCCGCGCAATAGCGCAGGGCGGCCAGAGTATCTGCGGTTTCACCAGATTGGCTGACGAAGATTGCCAAAGTGTTTGGGGTAATGGGCGGCTCGCGATATCGAAATTCTGATGCAATATCGATTTCAGCGGGCATATCTGCCAATTGTTCCAGCCAGTATTTTGCCGTCAGGCAGGCGTAATAGCCGGTGCCGCATGCGATCAGCAAAACTCTATCAAATCGACTGAAATCAATATCTTTAAGCTGCGTTTCTTGTACCTTCTCCGGAGAGAAATATTGAGCGATTGCGGTTTTTATAACGCTGGGTTGCTCAAAAACTTCTTTTTCCATGAAATGGGTGTAACCATCCTTGTCATAGCGGCTGCTATCGCCGCGAATGGTCCGCTTTTCGCGTTGAACGGGTTGGCCGTCTTGGTCACGGATCTCCACGCTTTGCCGCGTTAAAATGGCAAAATCGCCTTCTTCAAGATAGCTGAGTTGATTGGTTAGGGGCGTTAAGGCGATTGCGTCCGACCCAACAAACATCTCCCCCTTGCCATATCCGATCGCCAGGGGCGAGCCTTTGCGTGCTGCGATCATCAAGTCATCATGCCCGGCGAATAAAAAACAAACCGCAAATGCGCCATCCAACTTTTTCAACGTGCTGCGCGCCGCGTCGGTCGGGCTTTGCCCCTTGGCAATAAAATGCCCCGTAAGCATCGCAATGGTTTCGGTGTCAGTATCGGTTTCAGCGTGGATATTGTGCTCGGATAATTCACGCCGCAATTCACGGAAATTCTCAATAATTCCGTTGTGGACTACGCTTACAGCGCCAAATTGATGCGGATGGGCGTTTGATAGCGTGGGCTTTCCATGGGTGGCCCATCTTGTATGCCCGATGCCAGCGCGGCCTCGCAACGGTTCGCGCACCAGCACATCGCTTAATTCAACCAATTTCCCAACGGCCCGTCTGCGGTCCAACTTGCCATGTTCAATCGTGGCAACCCCGGCGCTGTCATAGCCGCGATATTCAAGCCGCTTTAACGACTCGACCAGTATAGGGGCAACTTCATTTTTCCCTAAAACTCCAACAATTCCACACATCAGCTTTTTCCAGTTTCGTTTTGCTGTTTCCGTTTGGCCAAAAGTTTACGAAGTTTTCGCGCCAGTCCCGGCTTGTTGATTTGCTCGGCGCGCGCGAGGGCCAGCGCATCTTCGGGAACATTTTTGGTGATGACGGCGCCGCTTGCTGTCATTGCTCCATCGCCTATGTCAACCGGTGCAACCAGCATGGTATTTGAACCGATAAAAACGTTCTGGCCAATTTGTGTATGATGTTTCATCACTCCATCATAATTGCAGGTGATCGTTCCGGCGCCAATATTGCTGTCTGAGCCGATATCCGCATCGCCAATATAGCTTAGATGGTTGACCTTCGCGCCTTCGCCAATTTGGGCATTTTTTATTTCAACAAAATTTCCAATTTTGGCAGCATTTGCAACTTCAGCCCCGGGGCGCAAGCGGGCATAAGGGCCAATCACCGCCTCTCGCGACACATGGCAGCCCTCCAAATGGCTAAAAGCGCGGATTTTTGCGCCGGTTTCAACCGTTACACCAGCGCCGAAAACCACGTTTTGTTCAATAAGAGCGTCGCGGCCAATCACCGTATCAAAGCTTAAAAACACCGTTTCAGGCGCCAATAGGCTAACGCCTGTATCCATTAAAGCCGCGCGCGCATTGTTTTGAAAGACCTGCTCAGCTTGCGCGAGGTCACGGCGAGAGTTTACCCCAAGCGTTTCTGCTTCGGGGCATGTCACCACGCCCGCAGATTTTCCAGCAGCGCGCGCCAAAGCAATGCAATCAGTGAGGTAAAGCTCACCGGCATTGTTGGAGGTTTCGACCTGCTCGATCAGCTGGAAGATTAGTTGAGCTGGGCCGGCCAAAACGCCACTGTTACAAAGCTTAATATCTTTTTGTGCCGCGTTTGCCTCTTTATATTCAACGATTTCAAGCAAATCTGTTCCGGATGTGACCAAACGGCCGTAACGGCCGGGATCATTGGCTTGGAACCCTAAGACAACAAGATCGCTCTTTTGCCGTGCTTGCGCCAGCTTTCCTAGCGTTTCCGGCCTAATAAAAGGTGTGTCGCCATAAAGAATGATCAGATCACCTTCAAAGCCGCTTAAAATTTCGCGGCTTTGTGCAACAGCATGCGCGGTGCCCAATTGCGCGCTTTGCGTCACAATTTGGCTATCTGGGGCATAAGTTCTGGCCGTTTTTGTCACATCTTCGCTGCCGTGACCTGCCACGATGATCAAATGTTCGGGATCAATTGTTTGCGCTGTTTTCATGCAATGCACGAGTAGTGGCGCGCCCGCGACCTCGTGCAAAACCTTTGGCATCTCTGATTTCATCCGAGTGCCTTTGCCTGCTGCTAAAATCACAATGGCGGTTTGCATAAAATTTCAACCCATTACTAAAACTGCAAAGCTCTTTTATCGAGTGGGTCACAAAGCGCAAGCCCGCGCTGCACAAGTTTCATTGCACAATGTTACGGGTCGTGGCAATTACACGCCGAACAAACGATCGGCAGGGGCAATGCAGACAGTTATTTTTGATTTAGACGGGACTTTGGCAGATACCAGCGGCGATTTATTGGCGGCCGCAAATTTTTGTTTTGAACAGATGGGTCATCCCGAGCTTTTGACGTGGCCTGAGGATGCGGCGACTGCCTTGCGGGGCGGGCGGGCGATGTTGACGCTTGGGCTGACCCGATTGGGGAAATTTGACCAAGCTGTGATTGATGAGTTTTATCCGGTTCTTTTGCAAGCGTATGGTGCCTCAATTGACCGCTTCACAACGTTTTATCCTGGTGCTCTTCAAGCGGTTCAGGATTTGAAGTCTGCAGGGTGTAAAGTTGGAATTTGTACAAATAAGCCCTTCGATCTTGCCGAAGATCTGATGATCCGCATGGGGCAGCGTGCGTTGTTTGACTCGCTTATTGGCGCAGACAGTTTGCCCGTGCGAAAGCCTGATCCAGCGCCGTTTTTTGAAGCGGTTCGTCAGGCCGGTGGCCGGCCCGAAAAGGCGTTTATGATCGGTGATACGCTCACCGACCATTCTACCGCAAAGGCTGCAAATGTACCCAGCATTTTGGTTGATTTTCATCCCAAAGGTTCAGCGCTTTCGCAAGAAATCCATGCGCTGAGGCCTGAAGCGGTGATAAAGTCTTTTGAAGAGCTGCCGCCCTTGATTGCACGCTTAGCGACGCGGTGATCATGCTGAGGGCCATAGGCTTATATCAGGGTGATAATCTGATCTTAGCGCAACCGGGGGGCTTGCGCTCTTGACCTTCGCTTTTGAAGAGGCAACAACATAATATGACAGAAATTTTTACGGGTGAATTTACCCAGCAGGAACCCATCCCGGAAGCGGCAATAGAAGCTGCCGTTGCCGTGATGCGCAGCGGTCGATTGCATCGTTATAATGTTGCAGAGGGCGAGCAAAGTCATGTGGCTTTGCTTGAACAGGAATTTGCAGCCAGCGTAGAGGCGTCGTTTTGCTTGGCGGTTGCCTCCGGCGGATATGCGTTGGCGACGGCGCTGCGCGCGTTGAATGTGCAGCCGGGTGATAGGGTTTTAACTAATGCGTTTACGCTTGCGCCAGTTCCCGGCTCTATTGCCTCTGTTGGCGCGATACCGGTTTATGTTGGGGTGACCGAAGATCTAGTGATCGACTTAGAGGATTTACAGGCAAAGATCGCTCAAGCGGATGTGCTTATGCTTAGCCACATGCGTGGGCATATTTGCGATATGGATCATTTGATGAAGATCTGTGACCAAGCGGGTGTCCGGGTTATTGAGGATTGTGCGCATACGATGGGTGCAAAATGGCGTGAAACATGGTCTGGGCGTCATGGGTTGGTGGGGTGTTATTCCACGCAAACCTACAAACATATAAATTCGGGCGAGGGGGGCTTTTTGGTCACTGATGATGCGGATGTGATGGCCAAAGCGGTTATCTTGTCGGGTTCTTATATGCTTTATGATCGCCATATTGCCGCACCGGCGGCCAGCCATTATGCTGACATCCGGTATCACACGCCCAATGTTTCGGGTCGGATGGATCATTTGCGCGCCGCAATTTTGCGTCCACAATTGGCCAATCTACAGGCGCAGGCGCGGGCGTGGAACATGCGCTATCAAGCCGTTGAGGAAGCGCTCGCGCATACGCCGGGATTGACGCTTATTTCGCGCCCAAAAGAAGAAAGCTATGTTGGGTCATCCATTCAGTTTTTATTACTAGATTGGACACCTGACAGGGTTGAAAACCTGCTGGCGCGCTGTGCGTCAAGAGGGGTTGAGCTGAAGTGGTTTGGCGGGAAAGAGCCAACTGGTTTCACATCACGCTATGACAGTTGGCGCTACGCCCCATCATCTGCAATGCCAAAAAGCGACCGTGTTTTGGCTGGGGTGATTGATATGCGCTTACCCCTTACTTTCAGCCTTGAAGATTGCGCGGTGATTGGGCGCATTATTCGCGCTGAAGTGGGCGCGCTCTACCAGCTTGCAGATAGCGCGGCCCAAACCGCAATATAAGCAGATTGCGTTTAATTTATGGGCGCCAACAGCTCTGGTTCAGTGACAAGCGCGCGAACTCCATGAGAGTGACTTTCATTGAAAATATTCCCATTGGCAGCCCAATCATGCAGAGATGCGATATTTAACTTTGCGCAATTTGGGCGAACGCTCCAGGTGACTTGATAGGGCGAGCATTTTTTTGCTGTGTATTTTGGGCCGGTGGTAGAACCTGCAAAAACGATAGGCGTTCCAGTATGGGTCGGCAGGGCCTTCGCTTGATGGCGCGCATCAATCACCGTATTGTCATAGACCATGGTTTGAAAATTGAGGGCATAGGGGTCGTTGACCAATAAAAAAACTTGCGCCTCAACCCTTAGTTGGGGGTTCGCACAAGCGGCGCTGAGGCAAGAGCCCAATCCTTGACCTGGCTGAACGGCGCAAGAGGAATATACCCAATGCACTTCAATCGTATCACCCGGGGCGACGCCTTGAAAAGCGCCACTTCCATGCGTTGGATCTGTGAGTTCTTCTTGAGATAGTCCTGCAGTGTCATTGCAGCGATATCCGTCAGTTTGTCCATTATTAGCGGAAATTGAGAATCCAGGGCCTTTATGCTCAGCGAAAGTGTGGGTGTGTATGTTGCATAAGTTCATATCGCGATAGCTCGGTGCGAGATTAAAGCTACTGGTATTGGTGCCAAATTTCTGAGAGATATCACGGGGTGTTTGAGGGCCCGAGCCAAGGCAAATGTGATCGGCGGCGGTGAATGCGGGACTAAGCGTAAACAAAAGCCATGCAACAATCGAAACCTGTTTCATAATAAATTCCTTATTTAAGTAACAAATGATAAAATCCGAAATGTTTTGGTCTATAAAATCTCAATTAAATATAAAAATGGCTTTTTTGGGGCCAAATCCCTAACCAGGACGTTTTTGAGCACCGGAAGAGGCTCTCAACGACATAATTCTCGCATATAGATAAAATTCACGTGCAAATTGTCGTGAAAGCTTCACACCGTTTTAACGGTTAAATTTACTTTTCTTCGTATTTAAAGCGAGGGTCTGCTTGGGGGTTTTTTTGCGCTTTTAGGGCTGCGATTGCAGGTGTAAAACTATTGACTATTGATCCAAAGTATTCCATTTAATGAACAAGTGTTCAATAAATGGATTGCGATATGTTTTTAGCCTCTATGCGGTTTGATCTTGGCGAAGATGTGCAGGCGCTGCAGGATGCCGTGCATCGATTTTCTCAAGATCGTATCCGCCCCATGGCCGGCGAAATTGACCGGTCAAACCAATTTCCTGATGCGCTTTGGCAAGAGCTTGGGCAGATGGGATTGCTCGGCATTACCATTTCGGGCGCGCATGGTGGCGCTGAGATGGGCTATTTAGCGCATACTGTGGCGATTGAAGAAATTGCCCGCGCCAGCGCGAGCGTGGCGTTGTCCTATGGCGCGCATTCAAACCTATGCGTAAACCAAATCAGTTTAAACGGCACTGAAGAGCAAAAACAAAAATATCTTCCCAAGCTGGTGTCGGGGCACCATATTGGGGCCTTGGCGATGTCAGAACCTGCAGCGGGGTCTGATGTGGTTTCAATGCAGTTATGCGCGGAAAAACGAAACGGTTACTATCGGTTAAATGGCAGCAAATATTGGATTACCAATGGGCCTGACGCGGATACATTGGTTGTTTATGCCAAAACCGATCCGGAAGCGGGATCAAAAGGTATTACCGCCTTTTTGATCGAAAAAACGATGTCAGGCTTTTCGACCTCATCGCATTTTGACAAGTTAGGTATGCGCGGGTCCAACACGGCGGAACTTATTTTTGAAGATGTTGAAGTGCCGTTTGAAAACGTTTTAGGGGAAGAGGGCAGAGGGGCTAAGGTTCTTATGTCTGGTTTGGATTACGAGCGGGTTGTCTTATCGGGAATTGGTACTGGGATTATGGCCGCCTGTCTGGATGAGGTGATGCCCTATTTGGTTGACCGTAAACAATTTGGCCAAAGTATCGGAGATTTTCAACTGATGCAGGGCAAAATTGCTGATATGTATACGGCGATGAATTCAGCCCGCGCCTATGTTTATGAGGCGGCAAAAGCCTGCGATCGGGGCGAAATTACGCGTCAGGATGCCGCCGGTTGCGTACTTTATGCATCCGAGCAAGCGATGAAAATAGCCCACCAAGCCGTGCAGGCGATGGGCGGGGCAGGGTTTCTGGCTGACGCGCCGGTTGCGCGCCTTTTTAGAGATGCAAAATTGATGGAAATTGGTGCCGGTACGTCTGAAATTCGGCGTATGTTGATCGGTCGAGAGCTGATGTCAGCAATGCGCTGATGGGGAAGAGGCGGATCATAATGGCTGATATAAAGGCGGGCGTCAGGTGACGCTGCGAAACTTGCATCCCGCCTGGTTTGTTCTGGGCGTATTTTGCCTGCTCTTACTTTTTTTGGCGTTGCGTTTGGGGGTGAAAGCTGCCGTTTTGGATGAGACAGCAACCATCACCTTTTATGCAACGCACTATATCATCGCCTCAACCAAAGAGGGGCATAGCGGGTCTGAGAGCGATTGCTATGCAACGCCGCATCATTTGCTTTGGGTGCGCCTTGAGGTGATTTGCCAGCCAGGCGCCGCAGCACCTTATCGCTTTCTGATCGCGCCATGGGGGCAATTGATCGGCACATCGCGCGCGCCTCTTGGCTCTGATGATTTGCAGGCAGCGTTTATCGGAGGTCAAAATGCGTCTTTTCTCTAAAATTAAAACGGCATCAGAAGATTTCATGAGTAATCAATCTGCGCATCTGGAAAGCCTAGACTTGGTTCGATCGGCGGCCGAGCTTGCAGCGGCAGGCGGCGGCGAAAAGGCCCGGCAGCGTCATTTGGACCGTGGCAAAATGCTGCCGCGCGCACGGGTGGCTAATTTGTTGGATTATGGAAGCTCGTTTTTGGAAATTGGCGCGACCGCGGCGCATGGCCTGTATAATGGCGATGCGCCATCGGCTGGGCTGGTTGCGGGCATTGGTCAGGTGCACGGTTTGGACTGTATGATCATTTGCAATGATGCCACGGTTAAAGGGGGAACCTATTACCCGATGAGCGTCAAAAAGCATTTGCGCGCGCAGGAGATCGCAGAAGAATGTCATTTACCCTGCCTGTATTTGGTGGATAGTGGCGGTGCCAACTTGCCCAATCAAGATGAGGTTTTCCCCGATCGAGACCATTTTGGGCGGATTTTTTATAATCAAGCCAGAATGTCGGCAAAAGGCATCGCGCAAATTGCCGTGGTGATGGGCTCTTGCACAGCGGGTGGTGCCTATGTTCCGGCGATGTCTGATATCACAATTATCGTGCGCGGCGCGGGAACGATTTTCTTAGCTGGTCCCCCCTTGGTCAAGGCTGCAACGGGAGAAATTGTAAGCGCCGAAGATCTTGGTGGCGCGGATGTGCATACACGCTTATCCGGGGTGGCTGACTATTTGGCTGAGGATGATGATCACGCGCTGGCTTTGGCGCGCCAAGCTGTGGCCAATCTCAATCGTCCAAAATTGGATCTGCCAAATTTGCAACCTGCCGAGGATCCCCAATATGATCCAAACGAAATCTTGGGCGTTGTGCCACGAGATTTGCGCAGTCAATATGATATTCGCGAGGTGTTGGCGCGTCTGGTTGATGGTTCACGGTTTGATGAGTTTAAAGCCCGTTTCGGTACAACTTTGGTAACAGGCTTTGCGCATGTGATGGGGTGCCCTGTCGGAATTGTCGCCAATAACGGGGTCTTGCTGAGCGAAGCGGCGCAAAAAGGCGCGCATTTCATTGAACTTTGCAGCCAACGAAAAATACCATTGGTGTTTTTACAAAATATCACAGGCTTCATGGTGGGGCAGCGCTACGAGAATGAAGGTATAGCCCGCCATGGTGCAAAAATGGTGACAGCGGTTGCCACCACGGCAGTGCCTAAAGTGACGGTTCTGATCGGGGGAAGTTTTGGGGCGGGGAATTACGGCATGTCGGGGCGTGCCTATCAGCCGCGTTTTTTATGGACTTGGCCCAATAGCCGAATTTCGGTGATGGGCGGCGCGCAAGCCGCGCAAGTTTTGGCCACGTTGAAGCGTGATAATATTGAGCGCGCGGGCGGCGTTTGGTCTGCAGAGGAAGAAGCGGCCTTTCAAAAACCCACTTTGGATATGTTTGAAGAGCAATCGCATCCGCTTTACGCCTCGGCGCGACTTTGGGATGACGGGATCATCGATCCGCGAAAAACCCGTGAGACGCTTTATTGCTCATTGCGGGCCGCCTTAAACGCGCCCATAGAGGAGACCCGCTTTGGCCTATTCAGAATGTAACATAAGCGCAGGCGCAGCGCGTGTGATCAAATTTATATTTGGTCAGTTTGGCATAAAACCGCACATTGGCATGAAACCGCACATAAGAGGCTTGCATGTTTGAGGGTATTTTAATCGCAAATCGTGGTGAAATTGCCTTGCGCGTGATGCGTAGCGCGCAGCGAATGGGGGTGCGTTGCATCGCGGTGTATTCCGACGCGGATCAAAATGCACAACATGTTTTGCAGGCCGATCACGCGGTTCATATTGGTGGCGCATTGCCAGCGCAAAGCTATCTTTGCAGTGATAAAATAATTGCCGCCGCTTTAAGCTCTGGGGCGCAGGCTATTCATCCTGGTTATGGGTTTTTATCCGAAAACCCTGAGTTTGTTGAGGCGGTAGAGGCTGCGGGTTTGGTTTTTATTGGGCCCTCGGCCAGCGCCATTCGAGCCATGGGGTTAAAAGACTCGGCGAAGGCCCTTATGGCGAAGGCAGGAGTGCCCGTGGTGCCTGGGTTTTCTGGCCATCAAGATCCCGCGCGTTTGCTTAAAGAGGCTGAAAAAATTGGATTTCCGGTTTTGATTAAGGCGGTTGCGGGCGGCGGTGGGAAAGGTATGCGTTTGGTCGATACGGCTGATGCCTTTGCAGCAGCGCTATCCGAGGCGCGTTCTGAGGCGGTAAATGCCTTTGGCAATGGCGATGTTTTACTTGAAAAATTCATTTCGCAACCGCGTCATATTGAAGTGCAGGTATTTGGTGACGGGACGGATGTTCTGCATTTATTTGAACGAGATTGCTCTTTACAGCGGCGCCATCAAAAAGTTGTCGAGGAAGCGCCGGCGCCCGGGATGACCAAGCAGATGCGCGCGGTGATGGGCAAGGCTGCAGTTGCAGCGGCCAAGGCTATAGAATATCGCGGAGCAGGCACGGTTGAGTTCATTGTTGATGGATCTGATGGGCTGCGTGAAGATCGCTTTTGGTTCATGGAAATGAACACCCGTTTGCAAGTTGAGCATCCTGTGACCGAAGCCATTACCGGCGTGGATCTCGTGGAGTGGCAGTTAATTGTGGCCGCGGGCGGTAAATTGCCAATGCAGCAAAAAGATTTAAAGATCACTGGCCATGCGATCGAAGCGCGGCTTTACGCCGAAGATCCCCAGCAAGATTTTTTGCCAATGGCGGGACAGTTGACGCATTTGGCCTTTCCCAGCGCGTGCCGCATCGATTCTGGGGTAATTGCCAATGATATGATAAGCGCATTTTACGACCCGATGTTGGCGAAAGTTATCGTGTTTGGTCAAAATCGGCGCGCGGCGATTGATAAAATGGGTCAGAGCTTGGCCGCGATTGAGATTGCCGGTATTAAGACAAATCTGGGTTTTCTCGCTGCGTTAACCCAAATTAGCGATTTCACATCCTGCCGGCTCGATACAGGTTTGATTTCTAGAAATTCATCCGTGCTGACTGCGCCGGTCAAGTTGACGGCACGCGCCCTATTGGCGGGCGTGGTCTGTGCTGTTGGGAACCAGGCCACCAAGTCGCGTTTAAGCG
Organism: Alphaproteobacteria bacterium US3C007; assembly: GCA_034423775.1. Classification (NCBI taxonomy): domain Bacteria; kingdom Pseudomonadati; phylum Pseudomonadota; class Alphaproteobacteria; order Rhodobacterales; family Roseobacteraceae; genus Thalassovivens; species Thalassovivens spotae. The sequence goes on along the minus strand of CP139918.1, from coordinate 3,265,193 downwards.
GGTTTTGTCTTTGGAAAGGCGCGTCACAAAGGGTGCAAGTAATCTTTGAGGGGCAACAGATCGTATTGCCGGTACAGCTGATTGAAAACCAAATTATTTTAAAATGGCAGGGTGCAGATTATCCCGCGATTTACAGCGATGCGGGGTGGCAATTTGAGGGGGAGGCTTTGCCGGCGGCTCACCGGGCGGGGCGCGATATCACAGTGTTTGATCAGGGCGGTATAGCGCTGAAGCTAATTGACCCTTTAAGCCGCGCGGAAGTGGCTGCTGTTGGCACAACACAGATCGAGGCTCCGATGCCCGGGCTTGTAATTGCAGTATCTGTGAGCGCGGGGCAGGAGGTGGAAGAGGGCCAGCCTTTGATCACGTTAGAGGCAATGAAGATGCAGCAAGTGCTCTCTGCCCCTTTTTCTGCCAGGGTTGATGAGATTGCTGTTCAAGAGGGTGCTTATGTTGAGGCGCAAGCACTGCTTATTCAGCTAAAAAATGATCAAAATTAAATTTTTTATGGTTTGAAACGAGATTTTTTTGATCGAATTTTCCGAATTTTAGAGGTTTGCGATCAATATGGTTAGGTTGCGCTATTCTGGGCGGTGAATTCTTCTCTTGGCATGTTGACCCCGAGTTCCCAGAGGGGTACACCCTCGCCAAGCCAACTGGGCGTTGGGTTTGCCACCGTAACGCCAAAATATGGAGCCGTCTGTGGATGACTTGCTAAGGGAATACCTCCCGATACTTGTATTTATGGCCATCGCTATTGGCCTTGGCTTATTGCTTATTTTGGCCGCAGTAGTGGTGGCTGTTCGAAATCCAGATCCCGAAAAAGTCTCTGCCTATGAGTGCGGCTTTAATGCCTTTGACGATGCGCGAATGAAGTTCGATGTCCGATTCTATTTGGTTTCAATCCTCTTCATTATTTTTGATTTGGAAATTGCCTTTTTATTCCCTTGGGCGGTGGCCTTTAAGGATATAAGCATGGTCGGATTTTGGTCTATGATGGTGTTTTTGGGCGTTTTAACGATTGGCTTTGCCTATGAGTGGAAAAAAGGGGCTCTGGAATGGGAGTGATGGCGGGCGTAAACGCGGCGGGTGTGGATAAAGAAGTTGCCACGCAAGAGCTGAACCGAGAGCTTCAAGATAAAGGCTTTTTGCTGACCTCGACAGAAGATATTATCAATTGGGCGCGTACGGGCAGCTTACATTGGATGACGTTTGGATTGGCGTGTTGCGCCGTTGAAATGATGCATACCTCGATGCCTCGCTACGATCTTGAGCGTTTTGGAACAGCACCCCGCGCCAGCCCGCGCCAGTCGGATTTGATGATTGTGGCGGGTACTTTAACCAATAAAATGGCGCCTGCGTTACGCAAAGTTTATGATCAGATGCCCGAACCGCGTTACGTGATTTCCATGGGCTCATGCGCCAATGGTGGCGGCTATTATCATTACAGCTATTCCGTGGTGCGTGGATGCGATCGCATTGTGCCGGTTGATATTTATGTCCCCGGTTGCCCACCAACAGCTGAAGCGTTGCTGTATGGGATCATGGCTTTGCAACGTAAAATCCGCCGCACGGGAACGATTGTAAGATGACCCAGTCAAATGTTTCTGCTTTGAAGGAGTTAGGCGCTCAATTGGCCGATAAGCGTAAGGATTGCGTTTTAAGCTGGGAGATTGCGTTTGATGAGCTCACAATCTGTGTCGCTCCGTCTAATTTGCATAATTTCGTGAGTTTTTTGAAGACGGATGCGAATTGTCAGTTTTCGAGCTTGGTAGATATTACCGCAGTCGATTATCCAGAGCGCAGCGATCGTTTTGACGTCGTCTATCATTTTCTATCGATGTATCAAAACAAACGGGTTCGCCTGCGGGTGTCAATCCGCGAAGATGAAATGTTACCATCGATCTGTGATGTCCATCCTTCAGCGAATTGGTTTGAACGCGAAGTATTTGATATGTTTGGTATTTTATTTACTGGTCATCCTGATTTGAGGCGTTTACTGACAGATTATGGGTTTCGCGGGCACCCGCTGCGCAAAGACTTTCCGACAACCGGATATACCGAGGTGCGCTATGACGAAGCGCAAAAGCGTGTGGTGTATGAGCCTGTGAGTCTTGTGCAAGAATACCGGCAATTTGACTTTATGTCGCCTTGGGAAGGGGCTGAATACGTGCTTCCTGGTGATGAAAAAGAGGCTGCGAAATGATGGATGGCTCCAACGAATTTAACGATGCGCTGACGGGCGAACAGAAAATTCGAAATTTCAACATAAATTTTGGCCCTCAGCATCCGGCGGCGCATGGTGTGTTGCGGCTGGTCTTGGAGCTTGATGGCGAAATCGTAGAGCGCTGCGATCCGCATATTGGCCTGTTGCATCGTGGCACTGAGAAGTTGATGGAAAGCCGCACTTATTTGCAGAATCTGCCCTATTTTGACCGGCTGGATTATGTCGCCCCGATGAACCAAGAACATGCGTGGTGTTTGGCGATTGAAAAGCTGACCGGCGTCGAGGTGCCACGTCGTGCCTCGCTGATACGGGTTCTTTACAGTGAAATAGGCCGCGTTTTAAATCACTTGTTGAATGTGACAACGCAGGCGATGGATGTGGGCGCCTTGACGCCGCCTCTTTGGGGTTTCGAAGAGCGTGAAAAGCTGATGGTGTTTTATGAACGCGCGTGCGGCGCGCGTTTGCATGCGGCTTATTTCCGTCCCGGAGGGGTGCATCAGGATATCAGCGATGATTTGATCGATGATATAGAGGCTTGGGCCTTGGCGTTTCCAGAAGTGATGGATGACATCGATGGGCTATTAACAGAAAACCGAATTTTCAAGCAGCGCAATGCCGATATTGGTGTGATCAGCGAAGAAGATATTCTGAATTACGGCTTCTCGGGCGTGATGGTGCGTGGATCCGGTTTGGCTTGGGATCTACGGCGCGCACAGCCATATGAGTGCTATGATGAGTTTGAGTTTCAAATCCCGGTTGGAAAGAACGGGGATTGTTATGATCGCTATTTGGTGCGGATGGAAGAAATGCGCCAATCGGTTTCGATTATTCGGCAGTCCATTGCTAAGTTACGTGTCGAAAAAGGCGATGTTTTGGCGCGTGGTAAGCTGACACCGCCAAAGCGCACCGAGATGAAGCAGTCGATGGAAGCGCTTATTCATCATTTTAAACTTTACACAGAGGGTTTTCATGTTCCCGCCGGTGAAGTTTACGCTGCGGTAGAAGCCCCGAAGGGTGAGTTTGGCGTGTATTTGGTGGCGGATGGCAGCAATAAACCGTATCGGGCAAAGTTGCGTGCGCCAGGGTTCTTGCATTTGCAAGCTATGGACTACATCGCGTCCGGGCACCAACTTGCGGATGTGGCTGCAATCATTGGTACGATGGACGTTGTTTTTGGAGAGATTGACCGCTGATGCTGCGCCGCTTACACCCTGATCAACCGGATAGTTTTGAGTTTACGCCTGCAAATAAAGCTTGGGCGGAAGCGCAAATCAGCAAATACCCCGAAGGCCGTCAAGCTTCGGCAATCATCCCGCTTCTTTGGCGCGCGCAAGAACAAGTGGGTTGGTTGCCACGTCCTGCCATCGAAGCCGTAGCGGATATGCTTGGCTTGGCGTATATGCGGGCGTTGGAAGTGGCGACGTTTTACTTTATGTTTCAATTGCAACCAGTTGGATCTGTTGCGCATATTCAAGTCTGTGGAACCACATCCTGTATGATATGTGGCGCGGAAGATCTGATCTCAGTTTGTCGGGAAAAAATCGCATCCGAGGCCCATCAGCTTTCAGCTGACGGGAGGTTCAGCTGGGAAGAGGTCGAGTGTTTGGGCGCTTGTACAAACGCGCCAATGGCCCAGATCGGCAAGGATTATTACGAAAACCTAACGGCAGACGGCTTTGCCGCGATGATCGATGAGATGGCAGAGGGCAAGATACCGCTGCCGGGCCCACAAAACGGGCGTTTTTCTTGCGAACCTTTGGGGGGCGCGACGTCTCTGAAGCAATATGAAGCTAACCGCCAGGCCCATAACGCCAGTGCCGCGCTTGCGGTTGAACTCAACGATACACTCAAGCGCATCGATGGAAGCGAAGTGCCGGTGACAACGCCGTGGCTTGGCAAATCAAAGACAAACGCCAAAGGTGCTAAATCCAGTGCAACTGATAGCTCAACAGGCATTGTGCCGAAACAGCCGCGGCTTTTGAAGGTGGCGCGCAAAGCGGGCGCTGATGATTTGGGCCTAATCAAAGGTATTGGTCCAAAGTTAAAGGCGCTTTTAAACGCTGCTGGTATCTTTCACTTTGACCAAATTTCAAAATGGACCGCCGAAAATGTGGCCTGGGCTGACGCGCATTTTCCAGGCTTCAAAGGCTGTGCTAGCCGTGATGCTTGGCCAGAGCAGGCAGATGCACTTGTCGCGCAAAACAAGACGAAAACTCAAACTCGTGGTATAAAGGAATAGCGTTTTTAAGCGCGAGTTCCATTAGAGAGGAGTTTCAATATGTTAGAGCCGATTAAGAATACAAGCTGCCAGCTGGGCTGCTGGGCGATTTCGGGCGCTGCAGCTGTGTTGACCTTCATCATGTGTTTTGGTTTGGGCGAAATAGCCTTTATGGGCGCGGTATTTTTTGCCGCGACCGTTTGCGTCGCCTTGGGTTTGCTGTTGGGGTGGGTCCTTTGCACACCTTTGACCCCGCTCGGCAGCGCGCGCGCTTATCCTTTGGTTGACGCCAGCGCTGTAGATCCGTCGCTTGGCGGCGTTTTCGCTGAGCAATCTGCTGCAACGACTGGGTCTGCCTCGACGCAGCTTCCCGGAGAGATTGAACTTGCCGCGCGTAAATCTGAATGGGCTTATGCACCGGCCGAAACCGCAGCAGATGCTACCGCCCCGGGTGCGTTGGCGCAGCCGCGCAACGGGCAAGCAGACGATTTGAAAAAAATAAAAGGCGTTGGGCCAAAGCTGGAAACGATTTTGAATACGCTTGGCGTGTTTCATTTCGATCAAATCATGGCTTGGGGGCCAGATGATATCGCTTGGATGGATGAAAACTTGAACGGATTTAAGGGGCGCGTCAGCCGCGATGATTGGGTGGCGCAGGCGAAAGCCTTAACGCCTTAGAAATGGCAATTAAAGGATGCGGCGGGGCTCGCGTTCGAAGGGAAGATGATGGCGCAGGGCGCAGGGCAACATGAAAACAGACAGGGCCGTTTGGTGGCTCTGGTTATCGCGGGCGCGATGCTGCTTTGGATTGTTGTGCAATGGCTTGGTCCCAAGTTGGGTCTTGCTGGGCGGTTTGCAATATTGATAGATCTCGCTGTTTTGGCAGCGTTTATTTGGGCTATGGTGGTGTCTCTGCGCATGTGGCGGCACCGCCAGAAACAAGGGAAATGAGGCGCGTATGCTAACGGATAAAGACCGGATATTTACTAATATCTACGGCATGCATGATCGTTCGCTCGCGGGTGCGCGTGCGCGCGGCCATTGGGATGGTACGGCGGCTATTATCAAAAAGGGTCGCGACTGGGTCGTTGATACGATGAAAGCATCCGGTTTGCGTGGCCGCGGTGGTGCTGGGTTTCCGACGGGACTTAAATGGTCCTTCATGCCCAAGGAAAGCGATGGGCGTCCGGCTTATCTCGTTGTTAACGCAGATGAATCAGAGCCGGGAACGTGCAAAGACCGCGAAATCATGCGCCATGATCCGCATACATTAATCGAGGGTTGCTTGATTGCCAGTTTCGCGATGAATGCCAATGCGTGTTACATTTACATTCGCGGCGAATATATTCGCGAGCGCGAAGCATTGCAGGCGGCGATCGATGAAGCCTATGATGCTGGCTTGCTTGGTAAGAATGCAGCCAAATCGGGCTGGGATTTTGATCTTTACCTGCATCATGGGGCGGGCGCGTATATTTGCGGTGAAGAAACAGCTTTATTGGAAAGCCTTGAGGGCAAAAAAGGAATGCCGCGGATGAAGCCGCCATTTCCTGCAGGTGCCGGGCTTTACGGGTGCCCTACAACGGTGAATAACGTGGAATCGATCGCGGTTGTTCCAACCATTTTGCGCCGAGGCCCTGACTGGTTTAGCAGTTTTGGACGGCCCAATAATGCGGGAACAAAACTGTTCGCGATTTCCGGGCACGTGAACAATCCATGCGTTGTTGAAGAGGCGATGTCGATTAGTTTTGAAGAATTGATTGAAAAGCATTGCGGCGGTATTCGTGGCGGTTGGAGCAATTTAAAAGCCGTAATTCCGGGCGGTTCTTCGGTTCCTTGTATCCGCGGTGAGCACATGCGCGATGCGATCATGGATTTTGATTACTTGCGCGAACAGCGCTCGGGTTTAGGAACCGCGGCGGTGATTGTGATGGATCAATCAACCGATATTATTAAAGCGATCTGGCGTCTTTCTAAGTTTTATAAGCATGAAAGTTGCGGGCAATGTACGCCGTGCCGTGAAGGTACTGGATGGATGATGCGCGTAATGGACCGTTTGGTAACGGGCGAGGCTGGTGTTGAAGAAATTGACATGCTGTTGGATGTGACCAAACAAGTGGAAGGCCACACGATTTGTGCGCTTGGCGATGCTGCAGCCTGGCCGATTCAGGGCCTTATCCGCAACTTCAGGGACGAAATCGAGGATCGGATCGCGCATAAACGATCTGGTTCGATCGATGCGGTTGCGGCGGAATAAAACAATGCGTTGCTTGATAGCCATACTGCCAATCATGTTCTGCGTCGCTTGTGGTGAAAGCTACAAAGACAACCAACATGCGTTTGACGGTGTGAAATTTAGTGCATCCTTGAAAGCGGAAAAAAATGCTCCTGAAGCCTTCTCTCTGCGCGTAAAGAAAGCTGCCAAAAGTGTCGTGGGTGCACGCGAAGCCGGGCGTTATGAAGCAACGAAATATTGCGTTGAAAAGTTTGGAACCTCAGATATTGCTTGGATAATGGGCCCTGACAGCCCCGATTTAGAACTTGAAAATGGCAATTTCAACCTGATTGGGAGCTGCGTGATTTTATGAGATCAGCTTTTTCCGATATACGCCAAACTGGTTGCCATTCTTACATTGCCTGCCATGTCACGCTTGGCCACGCGCTGTTTAGCGCATTAAGCGCAGCCGCATCGCAGCCCCATAACGCCAGAAAAGTTGAGATCATGCTATGACCACTATGCGTACCATCGTTATCGACGACAATGAAATTGAAGTAGATAGCGCCATGACATTGATCCAAGCTTGCGAGCAAGCTGGCATCGAAGTGCCGCGCTTTTGTTATCATGAGCGGCTTACGATTGCTGGCAATTGTCGCATGTGTTTGGTCGAAGTTGTCGGGGGTCCGCCTAAACCTGCGGCCTCTTGTGCGATGCAGGTGCGCGATTTGCGCCCCGGCCCAGAAGGGCAACCGCCGGTGATTAAGACCAATTCGCCAATGGTCAAAAAGGCCCGTGAAGGCGTGATGGAGTTTTTATTGATCAATCATCCGCTGGATTGCCCGATTTGTGATCAGGGTGGTGAATGTGATCTTCAGGATCAGGCGATGGCTTATGGCGTTGATTTTTCGCGGTTCCGCGAAGCAAAACGGGCAAGTACCGATTTGGATCTTGGCCCTCTAGTTGAAACGCATATGACGCGGTGCATCAGTTGCACGCGCTGCGTGCGCTTTACAACTGAAGTTGCCGGTATCGCGCAAATGGGTCAAACAGGGCGTGGCGAAGATAGCGAAATAACCAGCTATCTTGGCGAAACGCTAAACAGCAACCTGCAGGGCAATATTATCGATCTCTGCCCTGTCGGGGCCTTGACGTCAAAGCCCTATGCTTTCACCGCGCGCCCTTGGGAGCTTACAAAAACGGAAACCATCGATGTGATGGATGCTTTGGGATCCAATATTCGCGTGGATACGAAAGGCCGTGAAGTGATGCGTATTTTGCCACGCAATCATGACGGCGTGAATGCAGAATGGATTTCAGATAAAACCCGGTTTGTTTGGGATGGGCTGCGCAGGCAAAGGCTTGACCAACCCTATTTGCGTGAAAATGGCAAATTGCGCCCTGCCACTTGGCCAGAGGCTTTGCAGGCGGCTGCGGCAGCGATTTCTGGAAAGAACTTGGTTGGTTTGATCGGGGATCTTGTGCCCGTTGAAGCTGGTTTTGCGCTGAAAAATTTGGTTGAAGGGTTGGGGGGCGCGGTTGAGTGCCGCGTTGATGGCGCGAAGCTGCCCGCTTTAAACCGCTCTGGCTATGTTGGATCTGCGAGTATTGAAGATATTGATGCAGCGGATGAAATTTATTTGATCGGCTGTAACCCCAGGCTGGAAGCGCCGGTTTTGAATGCGCGCATTCGCCAAGCCTGGACGAAAGGCGCGGATGTCAAACTTGTTGGGCAGGCCGTAGACCTCACTTATGACTATGCGCTGATTGGCGCGGATCGAGCCGCGTTGGCCAAATTGTCAAAAACCGCAAAGTCTGCGACGGCGCCGTTGTTTATCATCGGCATGGGCGCTTTGATGGAAGCCGATGGCGCGGCCGTGCTTGGGCACGCGATGGCGCTGGCCGAAGACACTGGCGGTAAACTTATGGTGTTGCACACGGCAGCCAGCCGCGTGGGCATGCTGGATATTGATGCCACCTGCGAGGGCGGCGTTAGCGCAGCGCTTGGCTCGGCTGAGGTTGTTTTCAACCTGGGCGCGGATGAGGTGGAAATTGCCGCTGGTCCAGTGGTGATTTACCAAGGTAGCCATGGCGATCGCGGCGCGCATCGCGCGGATATCATTTTTCCCAGCGCCGCTTACACTGAAGAAAATGGATTATTCGTTAATACCGAAGGGCGGCCGCAATTGGCGGTAAGGGCGGGTTTTGCACCTGGTGAGGCGAAAGAAAATTGGGCGATTTTGCGGGCGTTATCAGCCGAGTTAGCGGCAACTTTGCCCTTCAATTCGCTGGCTGAATTACGCCAAAGCCTGCTTGAAGCTCACCCGCATCTGGGCCAGGTTGATCAGATTTCGCAAAGCGTATGGGCGCCGCTGAAGGCCGGGAGTTTAGGCAAGGCCACCTTCCGCAGCGCGATTTCAGATTTCTATTTAACCAATCCGGTTGCCCGGGCGTCAAAATTGATGGCAGAGCTTTCTGCGGGCGCTGAAGCGCGCGCCCAAGCTCCGGTGGCGGCAGAATGAACCAGTGTTTAGAACAGGTCTGCGCAATGCTGATTACCCCGCGATCTACCACGTTTTCAGCGAAACTAGTTAGGAATACCGATGGCTGATTTTCTCACAACTCCAGGCGGTATTGCGCTGACCATCGTGGCGCAATGTCTCGCGGTTTTGGGCTTTGTAATGGTCAGCCTGCTGTTTCTTGTATATGGAGATAGAAAGATTTGGGCGGCCGTACAAATGCGCCGTGGCCCTAACGTGGTTGGCGTGTTTGGTCTTTTGCAAACGGTTGCGGATGCGCTGAAATATGTTGTGAAAGAAATTGTGGTGCCCGCGGGCGCGGATAAAACGGTTTTTTTCCTTGCGCCGTTGATCTCCTTTGTGTTGGCGATGGTGGCTTGGGCTGTGATCCCGTTCAATGACGGCTGGGTCTTGGCCAATATCAACGTTGCTATTCTATATGTTTTCGCGATCTCCTCGTTAGAGGTTTATGGCGTCATCATGGGGGGCTGGGCCTCGAATTCAAAATATCCGTTTTTAGGCTCATTGCGCTCAGCGGCGCAGATGATTTCTTATGAAGTGTCGATCGGGTTGATTATCATTGGGGTTATTATCTCAACGGGATCCATGAATTTTGGTGATATTGTTGCAGCGCAAGATGGCTCTTATGGGTTCTTCAGCTGGTATTGGTTGCCGCATCTGCCCATGGTATTTTTGTTTTTTATCTCTGCATTGGCAGAAACAAATCGCCCGCCTTTTGATCTGCCGGAAGCTGAATCAGAATTGGTGGCTGGCTATCAAGTTGAATATAGCTCGACGCCATTCCTGTTGTTTATGGCAGGCGAATATATTGCGATTTTCCTGATGTGCGCGCTGACCTCATTATTATTTTTCGGGGGCTGGTTGTCACCAATTCCAGGAATTCCTGATGGTGTTTTATGGATGGTCGGCAAAATGGCATTCTTCTTCTTCATGTTCGCCATGGTGAAGGCGATTACGCCGCGCTATCGCTATGATCAATTGATGCGGATCGGCTGGAAAGTCTTTTTGCCGATGTCGTTAGCCTGGGTTGTTATCGTAGCGTTTTTTGCAAAATTTGAGCTTTTTGGCGGCGCTTATGCCCGCTGGATGATAGGGGGTTAAGATGAGCCAGATAGATTATACACGCGCCGCGAAGTATTTTTTGCTTGCCGATGTGTTTACCGGCTTGAAGCTTGGCCTGAAATATTTCTTTAAGCCAAAGGCAACGCTGAACTATCCTCACGAAAAGGGGCCTTTATCGCCACGGTTTCGTGGAGAGCACGCGTTGCGCCGTTATCCCAATGGCGAAGAACGTTGCATCGCTTGTAAACTTTGCGAAGCGGTCTGTCCCGCCCAAGCAATCACTATTGATGCAGAACCGCGCGATGATGGCAGCCGACGCACCACCCGCTACGACATCGATATGACCAAGTGCATTTATTGCGGCTTTTGCCAAGAGGCATGCCCAGTTGATGCAATCGTAGAAGGGCCAAATTTTGAGTTTGCCACCGAAACCCGCGAAGAGCTTTTTTATAATAAAGATAAATTGCTTGAAAACGGCGATCGTTGGGAAGCCGAAATTGCCCGCAATCTTGAATTGGACGCGCCGTACCGATGATGGATAGTTTGAGTGGGCCTAATCTGAGCGTTGCAAAGCGAAGAGATCTGAATGCGCTTGAATGCACAGCAGTTTATGACGCTGTGTTGGATGCGTCACTGACAAAAAAGGATATTTCCGGATGAGCGTGGTTGGATTTGCATTCTATTTGTTTGCGTTATGCACGGTTACAGGCGGGTTGTTTACTGTGGTTAGCCGAAACCCAGTGCATTCTGTGTTATGGCTTATCTTAACATTTTTATCATCTGCTGGATTGTTCGTGTTGCTTGGCGCCGAGTTTGTGGCGATGCTTTTGGTCATTGTTTACGTTGGCGCTGTTGCGGTTTTGTTTCTTTTTGTCGTGATGATGTTAGATGTTGATTTTGCAGAATTAAAGGCGGAGATGGCGCAATACTTGCCGCTTGGCTTGTTAATCGGTCTGGTTTTGTTGATGCAGCTGTCGATGGCGCTTGGCGTGTGGAGCGTTGCTGACACGGCTGAGGCGGCGCGGGCGGCCGTGACCCCAGCAGAAACGCATAACACTGCGGCGCTTGGCTTGCTGATTTATGATCAGTATTTCTTGCTCTTCCAATTGGCGGGTCTGATCCTGTTGGTGGCGATGATCGGGGCGATTGTTTTGACCTTGCGCCACCGCAAGGATGTAAAGCGGCAGGATGTTTTGGCACAAATGTATCGCGATCCAGCTTTGGCGATGGAATTGAAAGACGTAAAACCGGGGCAGGGGCTTTAAGCCAGTGTCGCCTAAGAGTACAGGAACCGAGGGAATTTTATGATTGGTTTAGAACATTATCTAACAGTGGCGGCCTCGCTTTTTGTGATAGGTATTTTTGGTTTGTTTTTAAATCGAAAAAACGTGATTATTTTGTTGATGTCGATCGAGCTGATGCTGCTTGCTGTGAATATCAATCTGGTCGCCTTTTCGAGTTTTTTGGGCGATTTGGTCGGACAGGTTTTTACGCTTTTTGTGTTGACGGTCGCCGCCGCAGAGGCTGCGATTGGCCTGGCCATTTTGGTCAGTTTCTTCCGCAATCGCGGCACCATTGCCGTTGAAGACGTCAACGTGATGCAAGGATAGTCGAAAATGGTAAAGCTCATTCTTTTTGCGCCCTTAATTGGAGCCTTGATTGGCGGGTTCGGCTGGAAACTGATCGGCGAAACCGCCGCTCAATACGTAACGACGGGTCTGTTGTTTTTGGCTTGCGCTCTCAGCTGGATTGTCTTTTTGGGGTTTGATGGTGAAACGCAAATCATCCAAATATTTCGGTTTATCGAAAGCGGAAGCTTAAGCACAGATTGGGCGATCCGGCTGGATCGCTTGACGGCGATTATGTTGATCGTCGTTACTTCTGTGTCGGCTTTGGTGCATCTTTACAGCTTTGGATATATGGATCACGACCCGCAATGGAATGAGGGTGAAAGCTATAAACCCAGATTCTTTGCCTATTTGTCTTTCTTCACATTCGCGATGCTGGCGCTTGTCACATCTGATAACCTTATTCAGATGTTTTTTGGTTGGGAAGGTGTTGGTGTAGCCTCTTATCTTTTGATTGGGTTTTATTATCGCAAACCAACGGCCAATGCTGCGGCAATCAAAGCGTTTGTGGTGAACCGGGTTGGGGATTTTGGCTTTGCATTGGGCATTTTTGGCCTGTTTTATTTGACCGATAGCGTGTCTTTCACCGAGGTGTTTGCCGCTGCGCCAAACCTAGCCGAGACGCAAATTCATTTTTTATGGCGGGATTGGAACGCCGCCAATTTGCTAGCGTTCTTGCTGTTTATCGGTGCAATGGGCAAATCGGCCCAGCTATTTTTGCACACATGGCTTCCGGATGCGATGGAGGGGCCAACCCCGGTTTCTGCGCTTATTCACGCGGCCACAATGGTTACAGCGGGTGTGTTTTTGGTGTGCCGGATGTCGCCTTTGATGGAATATGCTCCTGAAGCGATGGCAGTTGTAACCTTTCTTGGCGCTTCAACAGCCTTTTTTGCCGCCACTGTTGGTCTGGTACAAAACGATATCAAGCGTGTCATCGCCTATTCAACCTGTTCGCAGCTTGGCTACATGTTCGTCGCGGCGGGCGTGGGTGTATATTCGGTCGCTATGTTTCACCTGTTCACGCATGCGTTCTTTAAAGCCATGCTGTTTTTGGGGGCGGGATCTGTGATCCACGCGATGCATCATGAACAAGATATGCGCAATTATGGCGGTTTGCGTAAAAAAATTCCCTATACATTCGCGGCTATGCTGATTGGAACTTTGGCCATTACCGGTGTTGGTATCCCTCTGACGCATATTGGTTTTGCCGGATTTTTATCGAAGGATGCTGTGATTGAAAGTGCTTGGGCAGGAACCTCGGGCGGCTATGCGTTTTGGATGCTGGTTTTCGCCGCTATGCTGACATCTTTTTACAGCTGGCGTTTGATTTTTCTAACCTTTTACGGTGAGGCGCGCGGTGATCACCATACGCATGAGCACGCGCATGAAAGCCCCAAAGTCATGTTGATACCCTTGGGTGTTCTCGCGCTTGGCGCGGTGTTCAGCGGCATGGTGTGGTATAGCAGCTTCTTTGGCGATCATGCCTCTGTGAATAGGTTTTTTGGAATTCCCGATCACCACGTGTCTGAGAAAGACCATGGGCATGATGCGGGCCATGACAAGGCCGATGAGGCGCATGCTGACAAAGCCGATACGCAGGCGAGCGGATCGCAGGCGCATGCGGAAAAATCCGATGGGCATGCGTTACAGACGCAAGCACCAATAGGCGCGATTTATATAAGCGCTGATAATCACGTCATGGATGAGGCGCATCATGCCCCGGTCTGGGTGAAAATCAGCCCGTTTATCGCGATGCTTATTGGCTTTATAACGGCGCTTTGGTTTTACATTTGGAATCCGGCGATGCCCGCGCGCGTCGCGGCAAACCAGCGGCCTCTTTACCTGTTCTTGCTCAACAAATGGTATTTTGATGAAATCTACGACGTGCTTTTTGTAAAACCAGCCAAAGCGCTTGGGCGGTTGCTCTGGAAACGGGGCGATGGCAAAATTATTGATGGCACGCTCAATGGTATCGCGCTTGGGTTTGTTCCGATGGTGACGCGTTTGGCGGGTCGGGCGCAGTCAGGGTATATCTTCACCTATGCCTTCGCCATGGTGATCGGAATTGTGGTGCTTGTCACTTGGATGAGCTTTACCGGAGGAGGTAACTGATATGGATACTTTGCTATTGTCCATTGTAACCTTTGTGCCGGCTATGGCGGCTTTGATCCTTTTGGTCGTTGCGCGCGGCGAAGATGCCGCGGCCGGTTTGGTTGCCAAGCGCTTCGCGTTGGTCGCAACAACCGCAACATTTATCATTTCGCTGTTCATTTTATGGCAGTTTGATCCGTCTGATACGAGCTTTCAAATGGTGGAAGAGGCCGATTGGCTTTTGGGTTTGAAGTATAAGCTGGGTGTGGATGGGATCAGCATTCTATTTGTCATGCTAACAACATTCATGATGCCCTTGGTGATTGCCGCATCCTGGGGTGTGAACACGCGCGTCAAAGAATATATGATCGCGTTTTTGCTGTTAGAAACGTTGATGCTGGGCGTGTTTATGGCGCTTGATCTGGTGCTGTTTTACCTGTTTTTTGAAGCTGGCTTGATCCCGATGTTCCTCATCATTGGGATCTGGGGCGGAAAAGAGCGGATCTATGCCTCGTTTAAGTTTTTCCTCTACACGTTTTTAGGATCTGTTTTGATGTTGGTTGCCATGGTGGCGATGTTTGCCGAAGCCGGTACAACAGATATTCCAACTTTGATGATCCATGAGTTCGATTTTGCGGATATGAAGATATTGGGCCTTCATATCGTGGGTGGAATGCAAACCTTGCTGTTTTTAGCGTTTTTTGCCAGCTTCGCGGTGAAAATGCCGATGTGGCCTGTGCACACTTGGTTGCCCGATGCGCATGTGCAGGCACCCACGGCGGGCTCTGTTGTATTGGCGGCTATCCTTTTGAAAATGGGGGGATATGGGTTCTTGCGCTTTAGCTTGCCGATGTTTCCCGTCGGCTCAGACGTGATGGCGCCGGTTGTGCTGTGGATGTCGGCGATCGCTATTTTTTATACGTCTTTGGTGGCGCTGATGCAGGAGGATATGAAAAAGCTTATCGCTTATTCTTCCGTTGCGCATATGGGGTATGTTACGATGGGGATCTTTGCGGCAAATCAGCAAGGGATCGACGGCGCTATTTTTCAAATGCTGAGCCATGGCTTCATATCAGGAGCGCTGTTTCTCTGCGTTGGCGTTATTTACGACCGTATGCACACACGCGAGATTGACGCCTATGGCGGTTTGGTTAACCGTATGCCCGCCTATGCGCTTATTTTCATGCTTTTCACAATGGCCAATGTTGGCCTTCCGGGCACGTCGGGTTTTGTGGGTGAATTCTTAACGCTTGTCGGCATATTCCAGGTCAATACCTGGGTGGCATTGGTTGCAACGGCCGGGGTAATTCTATCCGCCTCCTACGCGCTTTGGCTATATCGCCGCGTGGTTATGGGGGATCTGATCAAAGAGAGCCTGCGCACAATATCTGACATGAGCCGGCGCGAGCGGGCGATCTTTGCACCATTGGTGGTGATGACCATATTGCTGGGTGTGTATCCGGCATTGATATTGGATCTCATCGGCCCCTCTGTTGAGGCCTTGGTGCTTAATTATGAAATGGCTTTGGGGACCGCTGAGACCAGCACCCAATTGGCCGCATCGCATTAACAGGAGCACGGTCAATGATCCAAGCTGATCTGAACATAATTCTGCCGGAGGTTTTTCTATCGGTTTTTGCGATGCTTGCTTTGGTGGGCACTGTCTATACCAGTAAAGACCGCTTGGGCCCACTTTTGGTCTGGCTCACCGCTGGCATTATGGCTTTGGTTGCATTGGCCATTGCAAGCACTGGCTCCGGCGAAACGCAGGTTGCGTTTGGCGGTATGTTTGTAGATGACGGCTTCGCCCGTTTCGCAAAAGTGACTATTTTGTTCTCAGCGGCAGCGGTGCTGGTGATGAGCGAAGATTACATGTCTCGCAATGGGTTGTTGCGCTTTGAATATCCGCTTTTGGTTGTTTTGGCGGTTGTCGGGATGATGGTGATGGTCTCGGCGGGTGATCTTATGGCGCTTTACATGGGGCTTGAGCTACAATCTTTAGCGCTTTACGTGATCGCCTCGCTGCGCCGCGATAGTTTAAAATCGACTGAGGCCGGCCTGAAATACTTTGTGCTTGGCGCTTTGTCATCTGGGCTTTTGCTTTATGGTGCGTCGCTCTGCTATGGCTATTCGGGCACAACCTTGTTCACGGGCATTGTTGCCGCGACGGCAGAGAGCGACATTTCTGTTGGCTTGTTGCTTGGCTTAGTGATGATCAGCGCGGGTTTGGCGTTCAAAGTTTCCGCCGTGCCGTTTCATATGTGGACACCTGACGTTTATGAAGGTGCTCCTACACCGGTGACGGCGTTTTTTGCTACAGCGCCGAAAGTGGCCGCGATTGGTTTATTTGCGCGCGTGCTGCATGACGCCTTTGGAAATGTTGTCGGAGACTGGCAACAGATCATCGCTGTTTTATCTTTGCTCTCGATGTTTTTGGGTGCGTTTGCAGCGATTGGGCAAACAAATATAAAACGTTTGATGGCCTATTCTTCAATCGCTCATATGGGATATGCGCTTATGGGCTTGGCTGCTGGCACGGCTTTTGGATTGCAAGCCTTGCTCATTTACATGGCCATTTACGTCACGATGAATATTGGAACTTTCGCGTTTATTCTTTCGATGCAAAAAGATGGAAAACCGGTCACGGATATTGCGTCTTTAAACATGTTATCGCGCAGCCAGCCTGGCAAGGCCTTGGCCATGCTTGTGCTGTTGTTTAGCTTGGCCGGCGTTCCCCCTATGGTCGGATTTTTTGGAAAATTATACGTGTTACGCGCCGCTTTTGATGCGGGTTTGGCTTGGCTTGCAATCGCTGGTGTGATCGCGTCTGTGATCGGGGCCTTTTATTATCTGCGGATCGTGTTCTTTATGTATTTTGGCGAGGAACAAGAAATCGGCCTTGATGTTTCAAAATCTCCGGTTATGTCCTCGTTTTTAATGGCCTCTGCAATTATTATGGTGGTTGGCGTTGCCAACCTGTTTGGTTTGGAAGGCCTGGCAGCTGCAGCGGCCCAGACCCTTGTGCAATAATCTGCCCGAAGGGTATGAGCTTCGGGAATATGAGGAAATCTCTAGCACCAATGCTGAGGCTTTGCGCTGTGCAGGCCAGATAGAAAAACCAACTTGGTTTTTTGCGCATAAGCAAACCGCAGGTCGCGGCCGGGGTGGGAAAGCCTGGGTTGATCCGGTTGGGAACTTTGCAGCAACAGCTTTGCTATTTCCCCAAGGTGCCATTCAAGATGTCGCCTTGCGCTCTTTCGTGGCGGGCTTGGCGGTGCATGATGCTTTGGTTGAGATCAGTTTTGGCGAAAATGAGTTTTCCTTAAAATGGCCAAATGATGTGTTGTTAAAGGACAAAAAGCTGGCGGGTATTTTGCTGGAAACCAGCATTGACGAACGCGGTCGCCGCGCGCTTGCGATTGGGATTGGGGTGAATTTAAACCAAGCGCCCGTGCAAACAGATTTGCAACTTGGTGCGCTTGAAGCGATCGGCTTGTCCTCTGCGCTGAACCTGAAAATCACACCCTCTAGCTTTTTAAAGATATTGGTGCAGCGCTTTGATGATTGGGAAACGCGGTTTTTAGAACAAGGCTTTGAGCCGATACGCTTGGCATGGCTTGCACGGGCGGCGCGCCTTGGCGAGGTTATTACCGCGCGCGTGGGTGGCGAAGAGATAACCGGACGATTTGACAGGATTGATGATTCAGGGCATTTGCAGTTGCAGACACCATCCGGCGCGCGCTCTATTGCCGCCGCTGAAATCTATTTTAGAGGAACGTAGCTGATGTTACTTGCGGTGGATTGCGGCAATACCAATACGGTTTTTTCAATATGGGATGGCGAAAGCTTTATCGCAACTTGGCGCGCTTCGACAGAAACTCAAAGAACGGCCGATCAATATTTTGTGTGGTTATCAACGCTGATGTCGCTGCAGAAAATTGAAGCGGACATCACAGAGATGATTATTTCATCGACAGTGCCGCGCGTGGTGTTCAACTTGCGCGTTTTAGCCGATCGCTATTTCAACACCCGGCCATATGTGGTGGGAAAGCCTGATTGCCTATTGCCCGTGAACATTCGCGTTGATCATGGCACCGCGGTGGGGCCGGATCGGTTGGTCAATACTGTTGCGGGATTTGATTTATATGGCGGCGACCTGATCATTGTAGATTTTGGCACAGCCACCACATTTGATGTTGTGGATGGTGACGGGGCTTATATCGGCGGTGCAATTGCACCAGGGGTAAACCTGTCACTTTCGGCGCTCCACCAAGAAGCTGCAGCGCTTCCGCATGTTGATATTGCCAAGCCGCTAGCTGTGATTGGTACGAATACAGTAGCCTGTATGCAATCGGGAGTATTTTGGGGGTATATTGGTTTGGTACGAGAAATCTGCAAACGGATCAAAGCTGAGCATGCGCGCCCCATGCAGGTTATTTCCACCGGTGGTCTTGCGCCATTGTTTCAGGCGGCAGATACGCTATTTGACCATTACGAAGATGATTTAACAATGCATGGCTTACAGGTTATCCATGCCTATAATAAAAACGGATAGGGCTCATGAGCAGTGAGAGATTGATTTACCTTCCCCTCGGGGGAGCCGGTGAAATTGGCATGAATGCCTATGTTTATGGCTATGGGCCAGAAGGGGCTGAACGGCTGATCGTGGTGGATCTTGGCGTCAGCTTTCCCGATATGGATGGCACCCCTGGGGTGGATTTGATTTTGCCCGATATCAGTTGGCTTATCGCGCAGAAGCACCGGATTGAAGCAATTTTTATCACGCATGCGCATGAAGACCATGTTGGTGCTTTGGGCCATTTATGGGGGGATCTTGGTGCTCCGGTCTACGCGCGGCGCTTTACGGCCAATATCGCGCGGCGTAAAATGGCAGAAAGAGGTCATCCTGAGCGTGTTGTCTCTACCACGGAGGCTTGGCCAGAAACTGTTGAAAAGGGCCCCTTTAAGGTCGGGTTCTTGCCGATTTCACATTCTATTCCTGAAAGCAGCGGCTTGGTTATTGATACACCGCAGGGGCGGCTTCTTCATACGGGCGATTTCAAGCTAGATGAAACGCCGCTGGTTGGAGAAGCTTTTGATCCGCAACTTTGGACGGATGTCGCACGCCCCGGGGTGAAAGCGTTGATTTGTGACAGTACAAACGTGTTTTCTGGGCATGAAGGTCGGTCTGAAGCGAGCCTTGGTGCCAATATTGACGCTTTGGTGGACAGCGCTGAGCGAATGGTGGTGGCCACCACATTTGCAAGTAATATCGCGCGGGTAAAAACGCTTGCGCAGGCAGGCATGCGCGCAGGGCGTTCGATTTGTTTGATGGGCCGCGCGATGCGCCGGATGGTAGAAACTGCGCTTGAAACGGGTGTTTTAAGTGACTTTCCGACGGTGGTGAGCCCCGAGGATGCACAAAATATTCCCCGTGAAAATCTAATGCTTTTGGTGACAGGAAGCCAAGGTGAGCGCCGCGCCGCCAGCGCGCAGCTTGCACAGGGTAAGTTTCAAGGCATCAGTTTGAAGGAGGGTGATATGTTCTTGTTTTCCTCCAAAACCATTCCTGGAAATGAACGCGGCGTTATCCGCATCATCAACCAGCTCTCTGAAAAAGGCGTGGATGTTGTGGATGATAGCGATGGCCTATATCATGTTTCCGGCCACGCAAACCGCCCGGATTTACAGCGCATGCACCAGATCACGCAGCCTCAAATGGTCATTCCAATGCATGGAGAGCATCGCCATTTGCGCGCGCATAGCAAACTTGCGCAGGATAGCGGTTTGCCTGCTTTGATCTGCGTCAATGGTATGATGCTGGATTTGTCTGGGAATGCCCCAAAAGTGGCTGAGTATATTGAAACGGGCCGTCGGTATTTGGACGGTTCTATTCAAGTGGGCGCGATGGATGGTGTGGTGCGGGATCGTATTCGTTTGGCGTTAAATGGCCATGTGATCGTGAATGTTATTTTGGATGATGAAAATGATATGCTGGGGGAACCTTGGGTGGAAACCCGAGGTCTCAGTGAAATGGGACACGCGGCGGCGCCTTTGGTCGATGTGTTAGAAGAAGATCTTAGCCAGTTCATCGGCAGAGCTGGCGGAAAAACCCGCGGCGATGACGATAAAATGGAACAAGGTTTTAAGCGCGTGGTGCGCCAAACATGCCAGGCCGAGATCGGAAAATCACCAGAGGTGACCGTGATCGTAAGCCGTTTGATGTAGCCTTGATCAATCTGGCAAAAAAGGCGGATGGTTTCCGCCTTGAGCTGCCGTATTACTGGCTGCGCCGATCCTCAAAGCTAAGCGCAATAAAGCTTGGCATGTGATCCCCCAAGCCGATGATCGGTTGGCTTTCATGCTCAGACTCGTTTTTGCGCCGTCTGCGCGGAGCAGTGCTGCGATCAGCGCGAGTTTTGGGCGGGTGCGAGGCGCGTCCGGTATCCGTGCCAGCGCTGCGTTCTGCTATATTTTTATCGCCCATATCATCGCGAGATTGCGCCTTTGAGGCCGATTCAACAGCGGCCGCGGGTTCTGAGGATTTGAGCGGGTTTTCTTGACGCGGTATTTCTTTCTTTATCAAAGCCTCGATCGCATCAAAATTCTTTTGATCGCGCGGGATGCAAAGCATCATTGCCTTACCATCGCGTCCTGCGCGCCCGGTGCGGCCAATGCGATGTACATAATCTTCTGGATGCGACGGCACATCATAATTGAAAACATGACTTACAGAGGGCACATCGAGTCCGCGCGCAGCCACGTCTGAGGCGACGAGAAACCGCAATTTGCCTTCTCTAAAGGCTTCGAGCGTTCTTGTGCGTTGAGATTGATCAAGATCTCCGTGAATTGGAGCTGCGTCATAGCCATATTTCAATAGAGATTTTGCACAAATATCCACATCGGTTTTGCGATTGCAGAAAATAATCCCATTCGTGCAAGCGGCGCCTTCAGCATCGATAAGGCCGCGCAAAACCGCGCGCTTTTCACTGCCTTCGCGATCTCTGCGCGAGCCTTTGAACATTACCACGCTTTGCTCAATGGTTTCTGAAGCCGTGGCTTGCCGTGCCACTTCAATTCGCGTGGGCGCCGAAAGAAATGTATTGGTTATACGTTCTATTTCTGACGCCATTGTGGCGCTAAAGAAAAGCGTTTGGCGGGTGAATGGGGTTAGGCCAAAAATACGCTCAATATCGGGAATAAACCCCATATCAAGCATACGGTCGGCTTCATCCACCACCATAACCTGCACGCCTGTCAGCAACAATTTTCCACGTTCGAAGTGATCTAAAAGCCGCCCTGGCGTTGCGATCAACACATCAACGCCCTTGTCGATCAAAAGATCTTGTTCATTAAAGCTGACGCCGCCGATTAAAAGAGCCTTTGTCAGTTTTAAATGTTTTGTATAGGTGTCAAAATTCTCAGCAACTTGGGCTGCCAATTCGCGCGTAGGACAGAGTACTAGAGAACGCGGCATCCGTGCGCGGGCGCGGCCCCGCGCCAAAAGATGGATCATAGGCAAGGTGAAGCTGGCTGTCTTGCCGGTTCCAGTTTGTGCAATGCCCAAGACATCTTTTCCAGCTAAAGCTGCGGGGATTGCTTGGGCTTGGATGGGCGTGGGCGTTTCATAACCGGCCTCATCGATTGCTTTTAAAATTTTTGGGTTTAAGCTCAGGTCAGAGAATTTTGTCATCTAAATCCGCGTTTGGAAGGCCCTTAGCATCTATCGCATTTTGGCCGGCTTCGATCGAGTTAACGAAGCCGAAAAGGGCATAATTAAGGCGCGGTGTACTCTTATTATCTTGAATGGTCAATGCTTTCGCTACTTTAGGCAGTTTGGTCTGTAAATTAATAACCTGTTCTGCCATCGTAAGGCCAGCTTGGAACAATTGTTGAGTTTTTTGTAAGGAATACTGAAATCACGCCTTTGGCTATCCTTAAACAAGGGGCAGGTCCTTAAGCACCGCTATTCATTTAAACGCTTAATTTGTGGAACATCACCCCCAAGGTCAAAACAGCTTTTGGCATTGAGCTGTAATCCAACGACCAATAGCGTCACATAGCTGTTCAAAACCAGAACCATGCTTTAACCTAGAATTTACCTAATGATCGCGGATCTTTCGCGTTTTATGTAACAATTATCCAAGCAAATAAGCGCACAGAACTTGCCCCTCAGCCGTTTTATAATTGTTAAATATGCTTGCGCGTTCGGTAGGCTTTCAGCATTTACTGGTAAGCCATTTCGCCACTGATTGGTTCGACAAATCCGAGGTGCCAAGCCTGTTTGATTTTCATCTCGTTGAACGGGCGCTGCACCACTTTAATGAAGACGAAGGGCTGCACCGCGGGCCCTTGAAAAGGCAATTGCAGAATTTAAGCCTATCCCTATTTTGGGCGCTTTTTACAAAGGTGAAACGCGTTTGGCGCGTGAGATAAACCTATTTATAAAATGCAGGTATAGGTTTCCAGAAGCGGCTCTGGTGCGGCGTAGTTTGGTTTCGCTTGATATGATGCGGTGCGAGCGCCATGGGCTAAACCACTTTTGAACCCAGCAAAAACCAAACCCAGAAGCGGCGGCGTTGATTAGACTTTTAAAAAGCGCCAAAAGCCAAAGAATGTGAGGTTGGGGCAGGGTGCTTATGGATCGGGATTAGACCATCATTTCTTTTGTTGATGTCAGCGTGACATCGGGGTAATCACGTTCGACCCGATCGATATCCCATTGCAAGCGTGTTAGGTAGACATGATCGCCATCATGGTCAAAGGCCATATGCTGGCGGTTGGCGTTTGAAAATGTATCGACGGCTTCTTTTGCGCCGCCGACCCAGCGCGCTGATGTGAACTGGCTGGTTTCAAATCGCACGGGCAATCCGTATTCCAATTCAATTCGACTGGCCAAAACCTCAAATTGAAGCGCTCCAACTACACCTACAATAAAGCCAGATCCAAGACTGGGCTTAAACACCTTTGCCGCGCCCTCTTCGGCAAATTGCATTAGGGCTTTTTCCAAATGCTTGGCTTTCATGGGATCGCCCGCGCGGCAAGCCTGCAGCAATTCGGGGGCAAAAGAGGGGATGCCTGAAACCCGCAAGGTTTCGCCTTCGGTGAGGGTATCGCCAATGCGCAATTGCCCGTGATTTGGAATACCAATAATATCCCCAGCCCAAGCCTCTTCCGCCAATTCACGATCCGAGGCCAGAAATAAAACAGGGTTCGAAATTGCCATGGTTTTTTTGCTGCGCACATGGGTCAGTTTCATTCCACGTCGAAAATGCCCAGAAGCCAGCCGAACAAAGGCCACGCGATCGCGATGCTTGGGGTCCATATTGGCTTGAACCTTAAACACAAAACCAGCCACTTTCGTTTCTTCGGGAAGAATTTCGCGGGGCTGTGCTGTTTGTATCTGAGGCTCTGGACCATAGGCTTTGATGCCTTCCATCAATTCTTTCACGCCGAAGGAATTGATCGCAGAGCCAAACCAAATCGGCGTCATGCTGCCTTGCAAAATGGCCTGTGGATCCAAGGCAGGAAGCAGACCTCGGGCCATTTCAACATCTTCGCGCAGTTTACCTAAAAGGTGTTCTGGCACATGCTGGGCAAGTTTTGGATCCTCTAAGCCGTTAATTTCGATGCTTTCGGCGATATGGTTGCGATCCGCGCGGTCCATCAATTCTAATCGATCATTCAGCATGTCATAGCAGCCTAAGAAATCGCTGCCAGTTCCAATTGGCCAGCTGGCGGGCGTGACATCAATCGCCAGATTTTCCTGTATTTCGTCGATAATATCGAAAATTTCTCTGCTTTCGCGATCCATCTTATTACAGAATGTCAAAATTGGCAGATCGCGCAACCGACACACTTCGAATAATTTCCTAGTTTGGCTTTCAACTCCTTTGGCGCCATCAATTACCATAATCGCCGCATCTACGGCGGTTAAAGTGCGATAGGTGTCTTCAGAAAAGTCGCTGTGACCAGGGGTGTCTACAAGGTTATACCGACACTCTTTATAATCAAAAGACATCGCAGAGGCAGATACTGAGATTCCGCGATCTTTTTCCATCTGCATGTAATCCGAGCGGGTGCGGCGGGATTCGCCCTTAGCGCGCACTTGCCCGGCCATTTGAATCGCGCCCCCGAACAAAAGAAATTTCTCTGTTAGGGTAGTTTTACCTGCATCGGGATGCGAGATAATCGCAAAGGTACGACGGCGCGCAATTTCAGAGGGTAGATCGGGGCGGTTTGAATTTGTATCGAGCATAGGCGCCGTATAGTTTGGGCCTGAATGCTTGGCAAGTATGGGATTCTTTTGGGTGTTTTCTCAGTTGCAATTCAGCCTGGTTCAGCGATAGTCACGCGTTATCATATAGGAGGCAGCTATGGATTTAGGAATTGCGGGAAAATCGGCTTTGGTCTGCGCGTCGAGCAAGGGTTTGGGTTTTGGATGTGCGCAAGCTTTGGCCGAGGCAGGAGTTGATTTGGTTATGAATGCGCGTGGCGCAGAGGCGTTGGAAAATGCCGCTGATGCTATTCGCGCGCGCCATAATGTGAAGGTGCAAACCGTTGCGGCTGATATTACCAGCTTAGAGGGCCGCGATGCGGTGCTGGCCATTGCCCAAACACCTGATATTTTGATAACAAACGCTGGCGGCCCGCCCCCCGGTGTTTGGAGCGATTGGGACCGGGATGATTTTCTGGCCGCGCTTGAGGCCAATATGCTCACTCCGATTGATTTGATGAAACGGCTTTTGCCCTCGATGATGTCGCGTGGCTGGGGCCGAGTTGTCAATATCACTTCGCAATCGGTAAAAGCACCTATTGCGGTTTTGGGTTTGTCAAATTCGGCGCGCGCGGGGTTGACCGGATACGTGGCAGGAACAGCCCGACAGGTTGCGCCGCACGGGGTAACAATTAATAACTTGCTGCCCGGCGTGCATGATACGGACCGTATCAGCTCAATGGATCAAGCCGCCTCTCAGGCCCAAAATAAGAGTTTGGATCAGGTTAAGACAGAGCGCGCCAATGCCATTCCTGTTGGGCGATATGGCCTTGCCGAAGAATTTGGAAAAACCTGCGCGTTTATGTGCTCGCAACATGCGGCGTTCATGGTTGGTCAAAACGTCTTGCTGGATGGCGGGGCCGTGAACGCAACCCTGTAGCAAAGCTGTCTGGTAAAAGGCATTTGGTGAAGCGCGCCAAGCGCAGAGAAAAGTTGGGTGGTTTCCGGGCTGCTTGAATTTCGCTGCGTTTCCTGACAAGTCAGGTAGAAAATCGGTTGAACGAGGATGGATTGCGGTGGCCCCTGATATTTTGCCTCGCTTAGAAATTAGAGATATAAGCCGCAGCTTTCACGGCCAGCGGGTAGTGGATCAGGTTTCTTTGAGGATCAACCCTGGGCAAGTGACCTGTCTTTTGGGGCCGTCGGGCTGCGGCAAGTCAACCACGCTTCGGATTATCGCAGGCGTTGATCGCCAAGACCAGGGACAGATTTTGATCGATGGTCAGGTGGTGTGCGATGGCGTATCTAGCTTGCCGGCAGAACAGCGCTCAATTGGGTTGATGTTTCAAGATTTTGCGCTGTTTCCGCATCTGTCGGTGGGCGATAATGTTGGTTTTGGCGTGAACGGTGGGCGCGATGTAAAGCGGGCAGCGGCAGAAATTCTGCTGGAAAAAGTGGGCTTGCGTCATCGCATTGATCAATATCCACATGCACTTTCTGGAGGAGAACAGCAAAGGGTTGCCTTGGCGCGCGCCTTGGCGCCAAAACCACGTATCATGTTGATGGATGAACCATTTTCGGGCTTGGATAATAGGCTGCGCGACGGGGTTCGCGATGAGACCCTTGCGATCTTAAAATCCGAAGATACGGCCGTTCTTTTGGTGACACATGAGCCTGAGGAGGCGATGCGGATGGCCGATGAAATCGCGCTAATGCGCGCGGGACGGATCGTTCAATCAGGCGCGCCTTATAACATTTACAATGCGCCTGTAGATCGCGCCGCTGTCGCCGTTTTTTCAGATGCAAATGTTATAAAAAGCCGGGTTACAGGGGCTTTGGCAGAAACGCCATTTGGACAATTTTTTGCCCCGGGTTTGAGCGACGGTACAAAAGTGGATATTGTGGTGCGCCCGCAGCATGTTCGCATTGATTTTGATCGTCAGGGAAAGGGGCCAAACCCAACCCCATCGCAAGGCGTGGCTGCATTGGGGCATGTTATCCGATCGCGCTTCTTGGGCAGTGAAAGCCTGGTTGAGTTTAGAATGGCCTATGATGGATCTGTTTTAAAAGCCTCGATCCCAAGCGTTTTTTTACCCAAGCCCGAGCAACCAATGTGGCTTACAATCCCCAGAGATCGCTGCTTTATCTTTGAAGCAACCCGTTAAAATAGACCTTCTTAGTCTTTTTGCTTTTGCGGTGAATGGGTTTTAAAGCCGTTTGATTTTGAGGGTTTTTTAAAAACTGTGCGATAAACAGGTGCCGGTCGTCACTGCGGCTTTTTTGATGGGATGTGCCTATTCTTTAAAAAATTACCCAATTCAAAAGAAAATATGTCACAAAAATGCAGTTCGCGCTTTAATCGGCTGACTGAAAGCCATAGATAACAAATAAGAGAATGAAGGATCAGGCCTTGGCTTGGTTGTATAAAGGAGAAAATAGAATGCTTAATAATATAGGCCTCCCGGGTTTGTTGCTGATCGCAGTCGTTGTGTTGGTTCTGTTTGGTCGTGGTAAAATCAGCTCTTTGATGGGGGAAGTTGGAAAAGGCATCACTGCGTTTAAAAAGGGCGTGAGTGACAGCAGCAAAGAACTTGAAAAAACGATGAACGAAGACGTCAAAGATATCACTCCGGAAACAGATAAAGACAAGGTCTGATAAATGTTCGATCTGGGTTGGACCGAGCTGCTCCTGATTGGGATTGTGGCGCTTATTGTGGTAGGCCCCAAAGATTTACCAATGCTGTTTCGGAAAGTTGGACAGTTTGTGGGAAAAGCCAAGGGCATGGCGCGTGAATTCAGTCGGGCGATGGATCAGGCCGCAGATGATGCGGGCGTGAAAGATATATCCAAAACGATCAGCGCGGCAACCAATCCAGTAAAATCTGGTATCGATGGTTTGAAAACTGCAGCGCAGGATTTCACCTCAATTGACCCCGATTCCGAAACAGGGAAATTGGCCAAAGAGCGTGCCGATGCAGCTGCGAAAATAAAAAAAGCCGCCGCCGAAAAAGCAGAAGCTCGTCTTGCCAGCGAAGCCGCAGCAGAAGCGGCTGAAATCAAGCCCGAAGACGTGAGCGTTGATGCTAAAACGCAAGAGACTGTTGCAGAGGCAAAAGGCGAAGCATGAGCCCGAGTGATAAAATTGAAGAAAGCACTGCGCCTCTTATCGAGCATTTGACAGAGCTGCGCCAAAGGTTGATCTATTCGGTTCTGGCGTTTTTGGTAGGCATGATCATTTGCTTTACCATCTGGAACCCGATCTTCAACTTTCTAACCCAGCCTTTATGTTCAGCGATGGCACTCAAAGGACATGAGGATTGCGGGTTGATCCTGATCCGGCTTCAGGAAGGTTTTTTTGTCGCTATTTCTATTTCGCTTATGGGCGGATTGGTTTTGTCTTTTCCCTTTATTGGTTATCAATTATGGCGCTTTGTGGCGCCCGGCCTTTATAAATCAGAAAAGGGTGCCTTCTTACCATTTTTAATCGCCTCGCCCTTCATGTTTTTTCTTGGTGCGGCCTTTGCCTATTTCGTTGTAACGCCGCTGGCCTTTGATTTCTTCTTAGGGTTTCAGCAGGCTGGCTCTGTTCTCAGTGAAGAAATGACCGATAGCGCCACCGCGGGTATTGCGTTCCAAGGCTCGGCTCAGGAATATCTGAGCTTAACGATCAAATTTATTTTAGCCTTTGGTGTATGTTTTCAGCTGCCTGTATTGCTTACTTTGATGGGAAAAGCGGGTTTGGTCAGCGCTGAGGGCTTGGGCAGTGTACGCAAATATGCCGTGGTTGCCATTTTAGTTTTAGCCGCGCTGGTTACACCTCCCGATGTGATCACGCAGGCGATTTTATTTGTCGTGGTCTATGGGTTGTACGAAGTGTCTATCTTTCTAGTCCGACGCGTTGAACAAAAGCGTGAAGCCAAGTTTGAGGCAGAGGGCTTGGATGAGGATGAGGCAGATATAGACTTTGATTCGGATCTCGACGATGGACAGGGCTCCGACAAGAATGACTGAGCCCCTTGAACGCATTGCCGCTGCGTTAGAGCGGATGGCGCCAGCGCCGCTAACGGCCCCAGATTTAAAGCAAGCCGATGCTTTTGTTTGGCATGTTGATCCGGATTGCTTGCAGCCGGTTCAAGAGGTTTCGCGCGTTGAGCTGCGCCTTTTGGTGGGTATAAACCGCGCGCGTGATACGCTTATGCAAAACACGTTGCAATTTGCCAAAGGGCATGTGGCAAATAATGCGTTGTTATGGGGCGCGCGCGGTATGGGCAAGTCATCACTGGTAAAGGCAATTCATGGGGATGTGCTTGCCAAGGGTTTTGACGTGAAAATCGTTGAATTGCAGCGCGAAGATTTACCTAGCGTTGCCAGGCTATTGAATATTCTGCGCAGTTCGCAGCATCGGTTCATTTTGTTTTGCGACGATCTGAGCTTTAGCCATGATGATCAGCACTATAAATCTTTGAAAGCCGTGCTTGATGGAGGCATTGAGGGGCGGCCGGAAAACGTATTGTTTTATGCAACCTCAAACCGTCGCCACTTGATGCCGCGCGATATGATTGAAAATGAGCGCTCGCAAGCTATCAACCCTTCAGAAGCGGTGGAAGAAAAAGTATCGCTTTCGGATAGGTTTGGTCTGTGGCTTGGATTTCATCCGTGTACGCAGGATGAGTATCTTGAAATGATTAGCGGTTATTGCAGGGCCTATGAACTGCAGATTGATCCTGATGAATTGCGCGCGCAAGCCATTGAGTGGCAGGCGACCCGGGGCGCGCGCTCTGGCCGGGTTGCGTGGCAGTTTTTTGCTGATTTAGCGGGGCGGTCGGGGTTGAGCCTGCGCCAATAAAGCCAGTTTATTGCAAATAATCGAGCGGGTCCACGCTGTCCAAGCCCTGACGCACTTCGAAATGCAGATAGGTTGGATTGCTGGGGGGGATTTTCCCAATCGCCTGTCCACGCGAGACTTTGGCGCCTTTGGAAACAGATATATTCCCAACATTGGCATAAACGGTCAGCAGCTCATTGGCGTGTTTGATAACCACAATAGGAACCTGATCAACATCCGCCGTTATCGCGGCAACGGTGCCTGTTTCCGCCGCTACGATTGTGCTGCCCGCCGGGGCCGAGAGATCAATTCCCTCCGTTTTGCCTTTTACATATTCGCGAATAATTTTGCCGTTTACCGGGTATGTAAGCTTTCCGGTGGTTGCGACGGCCTCTTGCACTGACGCTTTTTCTTTTAGGGGTGTGACTTGCGAGGCCGTGGCGCTTTCAGCTTTGGGCAGGGGGGTGGATGAACTGGGTGGCACTGGTGTTTGGGATCCCTGTCCCGGCTTTTCGGGCCGCGTTTTGGGGGCTGTGATCGGCACTTCTAGCGTCAGAGGGATCAGCAGATATTGATCTTCTCGTATTGTAAAATTGCTGTCTAATCCGTTCCATTCCGACAGTGATCGAATGGAAACATTATAAAGGCGTGATATGGTGAAGGCTGTTTCACCGCGGCGCACCTTATGGCGGATCGGCTCATCTTTATTTGTTGCGGGTTGTGATGTTGTTGAAGCTTGAGAGGTTTCTACCTTTGCAAGCGCCCTTTGTGTCAAAGCGCTCACGTCAATCTCAGCGCTTTGCGTGGCCGCGTTTTCGGAAAATTTTGGCAATGCCAACACTTCGCCTACGCGCATCGTTTTCTCGCGAGACACACCATTGTAGCTGGCAAGAGAGTTTGGCGTGAGCCCTAAGCGATTTGCGATGGATGTTACAGTATCGCCTTCTCTGGCCACCACCACTTGATAGGTCGGGTATTCGATGATGCCAAGGTCATCCGGCTCTGCTCTTGGTGTCGCCACTCTTTGTGCAGCCGCGCTTGTGTTGTATTGGTTCTGTCTCATATCAAGATCAAAACCTGATGTGTCACATCCAGCCAAAATGATGGCAGATAAGCAAGAAAGAGAAAAAGAAACAGCAGTAGGCCTAAACATTATATTACTCCTAACCCCACACAATGATTACATGACCACAACTATTTTGTAAATTTTTAACATTAGATGAATACTTAATTTTCTTTTGCAATACCTTCCAAGAGCGGTACGAACCTCACTTCCTTTAAGTCATCATATTCAAAACCGGTCTCCGTGCGTTTTACGCGGATTAGGTTTTGAACCGCATCGGATTGTCCAACAGGCAGAACCATGATCCCTCCCACCTTTAACTGCTCCATCAAGGGCCCAGGGGGGTCTTCGGCGGCGGCGGTGACCAATATGCGGTCAAAAGGCGCTTGGTCCTTTAATCCGTGGCTGCCATCGGCACAAAGCGAAATAATATTTTGTAACCCTAAGCGGTCAAAAAGCTTCTTTGCATCCCGAACCAAGGGTTTGTGGCGCTCTGCTGTGTAAACGCGTCGAGCGAGTTGGCTCAAAATGGCTGCTTGGTAGCCTGATCCCGTTCCAAGTTCTAGAACTGTATCGCGCGCACCCACTTGCAGCGCCTGGGTCATTAAACCCACCACTGAGGGTTGTGAAATTGTTTGGCCACAGGCGATGGGCAGCGGGATGTCCTCATAGGCCCGCTCTGCGAACACGCCTGTTACAAAAAGCCCCCGATCAATTTTTTCCATGGCGGTTAAAACACGGGCATCTGTTACGCCTTGCGAGCGCAATTGAAACAAAAACTGCATAATTGTTTCGGCTTCTTGCATTATTCGATGGCTTTCAAAGCATCTAAGGCTTTGTGATCGGTGAAATCTGCACGCATAGGCGTAATGGAAATGTAATTTTCGAGATTTGCCGCAGCATCGCTTTCCGGTGCGGTTGCAACCTGCTGATCACCGCCTTTGATGAATAAAAAGTTACGGCGGTTTGCTGCCGTATAAGGCTCGGTGCTAAAATTGGAGCCGCGCCGAAAGCCCTGCGTGGCAAGTTTACGCCCTTTGACCCATTCTGCCGGGCAGGGGGGGAAGTTGATATTGTAAAATAACTGATATTCTTGTGATGCTGGAGGGTTGGCGGATAAAATCGCTTGCACAACCTCAGCTCCATAGGCTGCGCTGGCCTCAAACGGATCGTTAATGTTCACGTTGTTGGGACCCAAATATTGCGAAAGCGCAAAAGAGGGTACGCCTTGCAGCGCCCCTTCGATCGCAGCCCCCAAAGTGCCCGAGTAAAGAGCATTTTCAGCAGAGTTATTGCCACGGTTTACCCCAGATAAGATAATATCTGGAGGAGAGCCTTTCAAAATATGGTGCAGGCCTGCCAACACGCAATCGGCCGGGTATCCGTCAATGCTGAAAGAGCGCGGGCCTAGTTGCGAGATCAACACGGGGGAGGACAGGCTGATTGCATGCGCAACGCCGGATCTTTCGGTGCTGGGGGCCACCGTCCACACTTCTCCTGCCGCGCCTGCTAAGGTTTCGGCAATTTTCTGTAGGGTTTTCAGGCCCGGCGCGTTGATGCCATCATCATTGGTAATTAAAATCCGCATATTTCCACCCTATTCTCGCCTTTCACTGCTTAAAGCAGACTGTTCATGCCGGCAAGCCATCCGCGTCATAAGCTTTTAATTTGCCCCCGCGTTTTTTCAAAATGGACAATAATGAACAGGATGCATTTCCCTTTTTGAGGCTGGGGTTTGGACTATTGCCGCCGGGTCATTAAGCTTAAATAAGATTGAGCTCCGTGAGCAGGCGCTTTGCTTCGCTGAGCGGATCGGCCAGACTCTCTCGAGCTTCGCCAGGGTGAAACCGCGCTCGGGTTGCGGTCGGCATTGGATGAGGTGCAACAATATCAACGCGCGGCCCCGACGTTTTTTGTTCTTCGGCCCAACTGCGTGCCAATGTGATTTGCGCTGTTTTGGTTGCCCCATAAGCGCCGTAAAACTTCTTTCCAATATGCAGGTCGTCAAAGAATACGGCGCGCCCCTCTTGCCTCAGAAGCGGCGCAATGAAGGGGATTAAAATGCCGGTGGCGGTTAGGTTCGTAGCAATCGATTTGCTCCAATCTTTGCTGTCAAGCGTTGATGCTGGCCCCAATGGTGCCGCATGCACCGCCGTATGGCACCAAAGATCAACATGTCCCCACCGATCAAAGATCGAGCGGCAGATTTGCGCCAACGCATCTTGGTTTGTGATATCAACCGGGGCAAGAGTGGCTGATCCGCCTGCTGTTTGGATGCGATCATCAAGCGCCTCTAACGCACCTGTTGTACGCGCAATCGCCACAATGTGATGCGTTGCGCTTAAAGTTTCGGCCAGGGCTGCGCCGAGCCCGCGCGATGCGCCGGTGATCAATGCAATTTTTTCCGTCATGGGGCGCTGATGCTCATTTTTATGACCTTCGTCAAGAGGCGGTGAAAGACGCTTTTGCTTTATTGGTTTTGCACGCGCTTTATTCTGCCGCCTTCAAAACAAAGCCTTTTGTAATCATGTCTGAGGGTTCGACAGGGTATTCACCTGAGAAACAGGCGTCGCAATATTGTGGACAGCTGCTGTCGCGCCCTTTGGCTTCGCCGACCGCGCGATAAAGCCCGTTGAGTGAAATGAACTTTAAACTGTCGATTGCCAAATGTTGGCGCATTTCGTCTTCGGTCATCGTGGCCGCCAATAGTTTTTCCCGCTGAGGGGTATCTACTCCGTAAAAGCAGGGCCAAGCTGTGGGGGGGCTGGCGATGCGAAAATGCACTTCTGCAGCACCAGCATCTAGGATCATCTCTTTGATTTTGCGAGAGGTTGTGCCGCGAACAACGGAATCGTCCACCAAAATGATCCGTTTCCCTTTGATCAAAGCGCGGTTCACATTCAGTTTCAAACGTACGCCCATATTGCGGATTTGTTCTGTTGGCTCAATAAACGTGCGCCCCATATATTGATTTCGAATGATCCCCATCGCGTAGGGAATTCCCGATTGCTGCGAGAATCCAATCGCAGCAGGCGTTCCGCTATCGGGCACTGGGCAAACCAAATCTGCGTCTACAGGGCTTTCTTTGGCCAGTTCAACGCCGATTTGCCGGCGCGTCTCATAGACGGAGCGGCCTCCAATAATACTATCGGGGCGCGAGAAATATACATGTTCGAAAATGCAAAATCTTGGGTTTTGCTGCCGAAACGGAAAGTGGCTTTCTACACCTTTATCGGTTATCACGACCATCTCACCGGGGGCGATGTCCCGCACAAAATCGGCTCCAATGATATCCAAGGCGCAGGTTTCAGAGCTTAAGGCCCATCCATCCCCCAACCGACCAAGCACCAGAGGCCTTACGCCCAAAGGATCGCGCACCCCGATCAGTTTCGTGCGCGTCATCGCGACGATGGAAAAAGCGCCCTCAACGCGCCGCAAGGCATCTTCCATGCGTTCGGGAATATTCCGCTGTAAAGAGCGCGCCATCAGATGAATAATACATTCGCTATCCGAGGAGCTTTGAAAAATCGAGCCACGTTCGATCAATTCGCGCCGCAATGAGTCGGCATTGGTGATGTTTCCATTATGCGCAATGGCCGCGCCGCCCATTGCAAATTCTCCAAAAAAAGGTTGAACATCGCGGATCGCAGCGCCTTTTTTGCCCGCGGTTGAATAGCGTACATGGCCAATAGACAACGATCCCGGTAAAGTTTGCATCAAGGATTGCGATGTAAAATTATCTCGCACATAGCCAAACCGACGGGCTGAGTTAAAACCGGCTTCGGGATCATGGGCAACAATTCCTCCGGCCTCTTGCCCCCGATGTTGAAGCGCATGCAAGCCCAAAGCGACAAAATTGGCTGCGTCCTGAACGCCGGTGACGCCAAAGACGCCGCATTCCTCGCGCAGTTTATCATCATCAAATGGGTTCGCTGGCGGCATGGTCTTGGTTTGCAAAATAAGCAGCTCCGATTTAGGCGCAGGATTTACTCAAGCTCTTATCGAGTTTCAGCCAGTCTGTCACGGATGTAATGCGAAAGATCCGTCGTTTTCCCAAGGTTTTTAGCACGCGGCGTAAACCCATCTATTATTTATTCGCAGACCAGAACCAATTGCTCATATTGTAGGGTGATCCACCCCAAAGCGCGCTCTGGATTGCGTTCGGTTATTGCCGTGGCCAAATCACTGAACAATTGGGCTGAGAGGCTTGCTTCGATTATGGCGTAGCTTTCTGTATTGAAAACTGTCCGATAGGCAAAAAATGCGATCGCAATCAAAGCCACTCCACGCAACAGACCAAAGAGCAGCCCCAGCCCGCGATCAAGCCGGCCGATCGCTGTTTTATCTATTGCAGAGGATAAAAGCGGCGTGAACAAAGATAAGACGACCAAAAACACTGCGAAGATGGTTACAAAGGATACAATGATCGACAGCTCGCAACTATCAGCGAGAATTGGCCCGATTGCGGGAATTTCTTTGACCAGGGGCAAAAGTTGCGGTGCAAATATAAACCCTAACACCGCCGCGGCCACCCAACCTGCGATCGCCATTAACTCTCGCAGTAACCCGCGCGAATAGGCCAAAACGGCTGATAAGAGAATAATCGCCAGGATGCCGCCGTCAACAATGTTGAATGTGTCCATTTAATCCACTTCCTTATCGCGCGTCATTAACCTGCACCGAATATGTCACCAACAAACGAGGATAGATCCGTAAATTGAGTCAATTCAAGGTATTCTTTACTGAGCCGCTGTTCTGCGGTTGGTATGATGGCTTTGCTGAAACCAAGCTTTTGCGCTTCTTTCAACCTATTTTCTGATTGAGCAACCGGTCTTAATGCTCCGGAGAGGCTAATTTCTCCAAAGACCACCGATTCTGCGGGAAGGCTTACATCTTCGCGCGCCGAAAGAAGCGCGGCGGCAACGGCAAGATCTGCGGCAGGCTCATTGATTTTTAAACCGCCTGCCACATTTAAATAGACGTCCATGCCTGAAAATGGAATGCCACAACGGGCTTCGAGCACCGCCAAGACCATTGCCAAACGGGCATTATCCCATCCGACCACCGAGCGGCGGGCCTGCGCGTGCGGAGTCGGGGCCACGAGGGCCTGAAATTCAACCAAAACCGGGCGCGTGCCTTCCATTCCAGCAAACACCACCGCACCTGGGCTTGGGGTTCCCCGTTCCGAAAGGAATAAGGCCGATGGATTGCTTATTTCTTGCAGGCCCTTGCCGGTCATCTCAAAAACACCGATCTCATCGGCGGCGCCAAACCGGTTCTTGACCGCGCGCAGAATGCGAAATTGATGGCCGCGTTCACCCTCAAAATAAAGCACCGTATCGACCATATGTTCAACCACGCGGGGCCCTGCAATCTGCCCCTCTTTGGTAACATGGCCCACCAATACAACCGAGATGCCGCGCTTTTTTGCGAAATTGGTCAATTCATGCGCTGCGGCGCGCACTTGGCTGACGCTGCCGGGGGCGCTGTCAACGTGATCCGACCAAATCGTTTGAATCGAATCAATAATCACTAATTTGGGTTTTTCACTGTCTAATGTTGTTAGTATATTTCGCAGATTTGTTTCGGCCCCAAGTTGAATAGGGGCTTCTTTCAAGCCTAAGCGCTGCGCCCGCATCCGAACCTGTGCGCTGGCTTCTTCGCCCGAGATGTAGATGGTTTTTAATCCGTTATGTGCAAATTGCGCCGCCGCTTGCAGCAAAAGCGTTGATTTTCCGATACCTGGATCTCCCCCCACCAAAATGGCAGAGGCTGGCACGAGGCCGCCGCCCAAAACGCGGTCAAGCTCGTCTATTCCGCTCTGTGTGCGTGGATTTGGCGCTTCGTCGGTGTCAAGGTTGCTCAGTTGAACAGGGCTCCCTTTTTTCGCCCCTAATGAGGTTTTTGATGGGCCTGAGCTTAAGGCTGTGTCTTCTGAAATTGTATTCCAGGCCTCGCAAGAATCGCAGCGGCCTGACCATTTATTGGTGACGGCGCCGCAATCTGAGCAAGAATAAGATTTGGATTTAGCCATGCGCGTTATGTGCCAATTTTGCGGGCTGATGGCAAGCTTGCATTGCACGATCCAGTGATGTTGCACGCATCGCCATAAACGCCATTTTTTTGCGCAGCCTTCAACGAACCGCTTCGATAGGTCCTGTGGCGCGCCCATGAATGAATTGATCAACAAATGGGTCATTTGACTCAGTCAGGTTTTTGACGGGTCCCGTCCATTGAATTTTACCCAAATGAAGCATTGCAACTTGATCTGCAATCGCGCGAACCGAAGACATATCATGGGTGATGGTCATAGCGGTGACTCCCATTTCGGTGACAATTTCCCGGATCAGGTCATTGATCACGCCGGCCATAATGGGGTCCAAACCGGTGGTTGGTTCATCAAAAAAGATAATTTCGGGATCTGCGGCGATCGCACGGGCCAGCCCAACGCGTTTTTGCATGCCACCGGATAATTCGCTTGGGTATTTATCGGCAACATCCGGTTGCAATCCGACCCGGCGCAGCTTTTCGATTGCGATTACGCGGGCGTCAGATTTTGATTTTTTCAACGCCCCTTGGGTCAAGCGGAAGGCAATATTTTGCCAAACTGGCAAGCTGTCAAACAAGGCAGCACCTTGAAACAGCATGCCGAAGCGCGATAAAAAATGATCGCGATCAAGCGTTTGCATATCCTTTCCCTCAAGAAAAACTTGACCTTGATCGACGCGCATCAAACCCAATATGCATTTTAATATCACCGATTTGCCAGTGCCTGAGCCTCCTATCACAACCAAGGACGAGCCTTTGGCGATCTTTAAAGACACACCTTGCAAGACCTTATTTGAACCAAAGCTTTTGTGAAGGTGTTCGAGCTGTATCATGCGCTAAAAAACAATTCGGTTAAGATGTAATTGGCCGCCAGTATTAAAACGCTGGCGCTTACCACGGCAGATTTTGTCGCGCGCCCAACACCCTGCGCGCCGCGCCCAGAATTCATACCAAAATAACAGCCCATTATAGCCACGATAAATCCAAATACGGCCCCTTTTACCATCCCGCTAAGAATATCCCAAAGCTGCAAAAAATCGACGGTGTTTTTTATATAGGCTGCGGGGTTAAAATCTAACCGGGTGACGCCAACCACATAACCGCCCATAATACCAATCGCATCGCCAACGCCCACCAAAAGAGGCACTGCCAATGTTGCGGCAAGCACGCGGGGCAGGGTAAGATATTTCATCGGATTTGTTGACAGGGTCACCAACGCGTCGATCTGCTCGGTTACTTTCATTGTGCCAAGTTCCGCGGCGATTGAACTGGCCACACGTGCCGCAACCATCAAACCGCCCAGCACAGGGCCCAATTCGCGCGCCATACCGATCGCAACGATCGATGGAACCACCGCTTCAGCGCTAAAACGCGCCCCTCCGGCAAAGATTTGCAGAGCCAAAGCGCCGCCCGTGAAAAACGCGGTCAAGCCAACGACAGGCAAGGATAACCAGCCTATTTGTATCAGGGCATGTCCAAATTCGCGCAGATAAAACGGCCCCGAAAAGGCTTGGCGCAGCGTGTCGAGGATAAACAGCGTTACGCGACCAGTCGCGGCAAGCATGTTAAGCGTGGCCGAGCCGGTGGCCTGCAAAAAGGTGGTCAGACTTTTCATTCGGTATATCGCCGTTCGTAGCGCCCGCCTAAAGAGGTTAATATCTCATATCCGATCGTACCAGCGCCATCGGCCAGCGTATCAATACCCTGCGCCGCATTTAACAATTGTAAACTTTCCGGCACGTGATCAAGCAGGGTGACGTCGACGCAAATTAAATCCATTGAAATGCGCCCCACGATAGGGCATCCGATATTGTCTGAAAACAGCCGCGTATTTGGGCCCATAGCGCGCAGGATACCATCGGCATATCCGGCAGATATGGTTGCAATTTGCCTTGGGGTTGTCGCGGTCCAAGTGTTTGAGTAGCCCACGGTTTCACCGGCAGTCACGGGGCGTGTTTGGATCACGGGAATATCAATTTGTACAACTGGGTTTGCCTCTAAAAAGGGCGCGCCGCCGTAAAGCCCGATGCCCGGGCGGGTAACTTCGAAGTGATACGCTTCGCCCAACAGAATGCCACCTGTTGCCGACAGCGAACGCGGAATGTTGCAATCGGCAGTCAGCTCACGGAACAGCTGCAACTGATGTGCGTTCATAGGGTGGTTAGGATCATCTGCGCAGGCCAAATGCGACATGATCAGTTGTGGCTTTAAGCGCAACGCCAAATCACGCAGCGCTGTCCATTCGGTTGGCTCCATTCCCAGCCGGTTCATACCCGTATCAAGTTGCAATCCAAAAGGATGATCCGGAAGCGATTCAATATGGCGCAGCAATTGATCCACTGAATTAACCATCGGGATCAAATTTGCCTCTTTGATTAAAACGGTATCCTGCGCCATATGGCCTGAAAATACGCTGATACTGGGGCCGCTGCCCAACGCTTTGCGCAGCGCCGCGCCTTCTTCCGCGACGGCCACGAAAAAATGCTGCGCGCCTTCTGCCGCTAAAGCGGTTGCAACGCGCGCGCTGTCAAGCCCATAGCCATCGGCTTTGACAACCGCAGCCGTGATACCCGCGGATTTCGCGTTCAACGCCTGCCAATTGGCCCTTAGAGCGCTTAAATCAATTGTTAAAACGGCTGTGCCCATACGCTTTTCTTCACCGAGCTTTCTAGAACGTCAAGCATAAAGCGCTTTCTGCGCAACTTGTTGGAGAGGGGCGCGTAAAATCGCATTGGTTTAACGCGCTACGATGCAGGGTTCGGCAAGATCATTTTTAGCTTACAGTTTTGGCTATTCGCGTTCACTGTCTTGCTGCCAGGGTTTGACCAAATTGCCAAAACGGGTAAATCTGCCTTCAAAGCTAAGCTCAACGGTTCCAATAGGACCGTGGCGCTGCTTTCCGATAACGATTTCCGCTTTCCCATGCAGCCGCTCCATTTCATCTTGCCACAGAGCCATTTTTTCAAGATCGTGATCGCCGGGTTTTTCGCGCTCTTTGTAATACTCCTCTCGAAACACGAACATCACCACATCGGCATCCTGTTCAATTGACCCCGATTCACGCAAATCTGCCAATTGGGGGCGCTTGTCATCGCGATTTTCCACCTGTCGCGAAAGCTGCGACAGCGCGATAACGGGAATGTCCAATTCTTTGGCAATAGCTTTAAGGCCTTGGGTGATCTCTGACACTTCGTTTACGCGGCTGTCTTTTGCCGAAGCAGGGCGAACCAGTTGCAGATAATCTATAATAAGCACATCCAAACCATGCGTTCGCTTCAACCTGCGCGCACGCGCGGCCAATTGCGAAATTGGCAGGGCCGGGGTGTCATCAATGAATAAGGGGCAGCTTTCCAGCGTTTTTGCCGCGTCAACAAACCGCCGAAACTCGGTTTCTGTCATATCACCGCGCCGAATCTGCTCAGAGGGCACTTCGGAGGCCTCGGACAATATACGGGCAGCCAGCTGCTCAGCGCTCATTTCCAAGCTAAAAAAGCCAACAACACCGCCATTCAGCGTTCCCTCGCTGCCATCTGCCAATTGACCTTTTTGATAGGCTTTGGCGATGTTGAAGGCGACATTCGTGGCAAGCGAGGTTTTGCCCATCGACGGGCGCCCAGCCAGGATCAACAAGTCAGACTTATGAAGCCCGCCTAGCTTTTTATCCATATCAATCAATCCCGTAGAGATGCCAGCTAATCCACCCTCGCGCTTATAGGCATTATTGGCCACATCCACGGCGGCGGTAACGGCTCTTAGAAAGGATTGAAAGCCGCTTTCGCCCTGACCTTCTTCGCCCAGCTTATACAGCGCTTGTTCGGCCACGACGATTTGCTCCGCGGGCTCTTGGCTTTCATCCATTGTTGTGGCGCGTGCGCTAATATCTTGGCCGAGCTGGATTAAATTTCGCCGAATGGCTAAATCATAGATCATTTGGGCGTAATCGCGCGCAGCAAATCCAGCCACTGCTGAGGCAGCAAGCCGCGCCAAATATGCAGCCCCACCCAGCTCTTTTAGACCTTCATCATCTTGCAAAAACGTTGCAAGTGTAACCGGTGAGGCCAAATTATTTTTGGCAATTCGTGCGCTGGCAAGTTCGAATATCCGCGCATGTACCGGATCGTAAAAATGCTCGGGTGTTACGATGCTGGCGATCCGATCGAAAATATCATTATTGGTAAGAATCGCACCCAGAAGTTGCTGCTCGGCCTCAATCGAATGGGGCGCAATATCCAGCGACTCTTGGTCCGGCTCTTGGCTGTTTATATCAGATATCTTATTCATCACATCGCTCTCTTTGAGCTTCTTACTTGCCTGATTGCGCGGCGTGGGGCAAATTGTATGTTTCTGTGGATAAGTGTAACACTAGCACATATTGCGGTGATATCCTAGGGATGCGCCCAAATGTAGGGGGGCGTCCTTTGGTCTTTGGCATATTTTCTGCGATTGCTCACGTAGATTTGCGGCCGTTTTGCCAAGCGCGTGGGTCGGTAAGAAACTGTTCAACTTCGTGCAATGTTTTTGAGTCAAACGCAGATTGAGCCTTGGCTTCGCGCAATACATCCCACCAGGTGCACAGGTAGTGAAGGCCAACACCATGATCCGACAGCGTTTTTTCGGTTTCCTCAAATATCCCATAATAAAATATTACTGCCGTATGGGCACAGGCTGCGCCGGTATCGCGAATGGCGTCAACGAAGCTTAGTTTGCTGCCCCCATCGGTGGTTAAGTCTTCGACCAACAAAACGTTTTGTCCTTCGCTCATAAGCCCTTCGATACGCGCATTTCTGCCGTAGCCCTTTGGTTTTTTGCGAATATACGTCATGGGAAGGGCCATCCGCTCGGCCATCAGGGCCGCAAAAGGAATTCCAGCGGTTTCTCCACCTGCCACCGAATCAAAGGCTTCATATCCGACATTTCGCATCACCGTTACGGTTAGGAAATCCATTAGGCTGCTGCGAATGCGAGGAAAGCTGATCAGTTTTCGACAATCAATATAGGTTGGGCTTGGCAAGCCCGAAGCCAGAATAAATGGATTTTCACTGTTGAAGTGAACCGCTTTCACCTCAAGCAGCATGCGCGCTGTTAATCGTGCGATTTCTTCGGGGCTGGGGGAGGTGCTTGGGATCATCTTTGAACACTTTCATAGGTTTGTGCTTACGCAGGGATAGTTCAAGGCTTTTGCGCAATGCGCTAACGCGGGTTTACGCCACAACATGCCAAAAGATTGGAACGCCAGGGTCGAACAAAGTGACCGGCCCGTCGGGGGTTTGTAACTGCGGCTCTATCGGCAGCGGCTCGGACCTTTTCTGAAGCGTAAGCGTTTTTTCGTTCCTCGGTTTATTGTAAAACAGCGCCCCATTGGATGAGGTGAAATTAGCCAAGGCGTCCAGCGCGCTTTCTTCTTCGAAAACATGCGCAAGCAAAGGCATTGTTACGCTGGCGGTAAAGCATCCGGCGCATCCGCAAGCGCTTTCTTTTGCGGCATCAATATGCGGCGCGCTGTCCGTGCCAAGGAAAAACCGGCTATCACCACTGGTGGCGGCAGCGCGCAGCGCCAAACGGTGTTCCTCGCGTTTTGCGACAGGCAGGCAATAATAATGGGGTTTGATGCCGCCGGCCAGAATATGATTGCGGTTGATCATCAGATGATGCGTTGTGATGGTTGCGGCAAGGCCGCTGGCGCTAGATTTCACATAGTCTACGCCTTGCTGGGTGGTGATATGTTCCATAACCACCTTAAGATCTGGGTTTTGACGCCGAAGTGGATCCAGCACGCGATCTATAAACACCATTTCACGATCAAAAATATCAACAGCTGGATCTGTCACCTCTCCGTGAACGCAAAGCGGACATCCGATTTCAGCCATCTTTTCCAATGCGGGCTGAACCGCGTTAAAATCTGTGACACCGGAGGCTGAATTGGTTGTCGCGCCCGCCGGGTACAGTTTTACCGCGCTGATCAGCCCGGATTGAAAAGCTTTTGCCAGATCCTCGGGGTCGGTGGCTTCGGTCAGATAAAGCGTCATCAAGGGCGAAAAATCTGATGCTTTGGGTAGCTGCGCTGTAATGCGGGTCTTATAGGCTTGAGCCTCTGCGCCCGTCACCACTGGCGGTACCAAATTGGGCATGATTAACGCCCGGGCAAAGTGGTCGGCGCTTGAGGCTAAAACGGATGCCATCATCGCGCCATCGCGCAGGTGAAGGTGCCAATCATCCGGACGAGGAAGGGAGAGGACTTTTTGCATAAGGGTCTGCTAGCATAAAGCCGGCGCGGATTTCCAGAGGGCATTGGATATCGTAGACTAACTTTTTTTAACAGCCCTTATGGTCTGTCTTTTACGCAACTTTCTTTATGCATGCCCGTTTATGGGCCAATTACGAAGTTGCGCTTTCTCGCCTTGGGGCTTGACCTTCGCGCTAAGTGATGCAGCTATATGTGCTGGCGGAGGGGAAGGTTTTAGGGTGGAATCGATTGATCAAGTTCAAGAACGGTTGAACGCTGGTGGGTATGTCTGCGGGCGTGCTTTGGCGACGGTGGTGTTTTTATCATTGAAATTGGGCCGACCCTTGTTTTTAGAAGGTGAAGCTGGGGTGGGTAAAACTGAAATTGCCAAAGCGCTTGCGGCCTGCCTTGGGCGCAACCTCATTCGGTTGCAATGCTATGAAGGGTTAGACGCTTCTTCTGCCGTTTACGAATGGAACTTTGCCGCGCAGATGATCGCCATTCGCACTGCAGAAGCCACCGGCGGCGTTGAGCGGCGGGGTTTGAAGCAAGAATTGTTTTCCGAAGAGTTTTTGATCGCGCGCCCCCTTCTACAAGCCATGCAACGCGACGACCGTGGCCCCCCCATCTTGTTGATTGATGAATTGGATCGCACTGACGAGCCCTTTGAGGCTTTTTTGCTTGAGGCGCTGTCAGATTTTCAAGTCACTATTCCTGAGCTTGGCAGCATCAAAGCGCCCGAGCCGCCGATTGTGATAGTGACCTCGAACCGAACCCGCGAGGTGCATGATGCGCTTAAGCGCCGCTGCCTGTATCATTGGGTTGATTATCCTGATTTTGACCGCGAGCTGGCGATATTAAAGGCGCAGGCTCCCGAGCTTGCGGCGGATCTAAGCCGCGAAGTCGTGGCGTTTATTCAAGCCTTACGGCAAGAAGATTTGTTTAAAAAGCCTGGCGTCGCCGAAACTATTGACTGGGCCAAATGCTTATTGGCGCTGGATTGTATTGCGTTAAGCCCCGAGGTGATTGCAGATACGCTGGGCGCCATTTTGAAATACCAAGACGATATTTCAAAGCTGCAGGGATCAGAGGCCAAGCGGATTTTGGATGACGCGCGCAGAAATCTGAACCCTGCATGACACGGGCGCGTTTCTTGATTTTCGCGCCGAGCTGCCGGTATGGTTTTCTCACCATAGAAGGCGCCGCGCGGTCTATTTGCGTTTCAATGATGGCGATCTAATGGCGCGGTATCATCCTTTACACCTGC
Source organism: Alphaproteobacteria bacterium US3C007 (assembly GCA_034423775.1). NCBI lineage: Bacteria > Pseudomonadati > Pseudomonadota > Alphaproteobacteria > Rhodobacterales > Roseobacteraceae > Thalassovivens > Thalassovivens spotae. The sequence continues at coordinate 3,221,570 of CP139918.1, read as the reverse complement.
CCGATGACCCCAAATTAGCGCAGAATATCATGCATTTTGCCCGAGCCTTACGCCGCGCGGGTCTACCGATTGGAACCGGGCGGGTGATCGATGCTATTGAGGCTGTCTCTGCGGCAGGCTTTACCAAAAAGCAAGATTTTTATTGGACCTTGCATGCCTGCTTTGTGTCTCGGCCAGAGTCTCGCGCGGTGTTTGACCAAACGTTTCGTTTGTTTTGGCGCGATCCGCAATATCTTGAGCATATGATGGCGCTGATGTTGCCCTCAATCGGCGCTGCACCCGAGAAAACTGGCGCGGTTGCGGCTGAAAAGCGCGCTGCCGAAGCGCTTTTAGATGGCGAACAACCGCAAGCGCCAATCGAGACGCCGCTGCCGCAAGACGAGGCACCTATGCTTGAGCTGGATTGGGCGCTGACAGCCTCTGCGCAAGAACGATTAAAATCGATGGATTTTGAGCAGATGAACCTTGAGGAAATCGCCGAGGCCAAGGCGATGTTGGCGCGGTTAGAGCTGCCTATACCTCCGCTTATGTCACGGCGCTGGCAACGCGCGTCACGGCGCAGCGTGATAAACAGGGCTGGTAGCCTGCGGTTGGCGCAACGCTCAGGCGGCGAGTTGCATAAACTTGCGTATCAAAAGCCGCGTGTGCGATGGCCGAATTTGGTTGTTCTTTGTGATATATCAGGATCCATGAGCCGATATAGTCGAATGGTGTTGCATTTCTTACACGCGGTGAGCAATCAAAAGCAGGGTGGTTGGGCGCATGTTTACGGGTTTACATTTGGAACGCGCCTAACGAACATTTCCAGACATTTGCAGACATCTGATGTGGATACCGCGCTTGCAGCGGCGGGTGTTGAAGCGCAGGATTGGGAAGGTGGAACCCGCATCGCCAGTTGTTTGCAAGCCTTTAATCGGGATTGGGGGCGGCGCGTTTTGGGCCAAGGCGCAGTTGTGCTGCTAATTACCGATGGTTTAGAGCGCGACGTAAGCGCAGATCTTGGGGAAGAAATGCGACGCCTGCAACGAACAGCGCGGCGCTTAATCTGGTTAAACCCCTTGTTGCGGTGGGATGAATTTAGCGCAAAGGCTGCTGGCATACGCGCGATTTTGCCATATGTTGATAGCCTAAGAGCCAGCCACTCTATTGCGTCCTTGATGGAATTGGCCGAGGTTGTTTCAGCGCCAGATGATGTGGGCGCGAAAACTCGGATATTAAAAACGATGGCGTGAAACTGAAAATAGGGTATGTAAATTGACCGAAATCAATAGCGCAAAGCAAATTGAAGCAATCCCCGAGCAAGCCTTAGCCTGGCATCGAGAGGGGCGCGGGGCTGTGCTTGCCACGGTTGTTCAAACTTGGGGCTCAGCGCCGCGGCGGATCGGCGGTCAGATGGTGATTAGCGGGCAGGGGGATATGGCGGGCTCGGTTTCTGGTGGCTGCGTGGAAGGGGCCGTTGTGCTCGAGGCCTTAGAGACGCTAAGCGCTGGAGAGATCAAGGTTTTAGAATATGGCATAAGCGACGGGGATGCGTTTGCGGTGGGATTGGCCTGCGGAGGTACGATCCGCGTGTTGCTGGAACCGGTGGGCGCTGTCCTGTCAGAACCGTTGCTTGCCGAGTTGGTGGCTGCGCGCGCCGCACGTCAACCGATGGCCTATTGTGTGAATTGTGAAACGGGCGCAAATGCCTTGCACGCACACGGTTATGACGAGCGGATGCGGCTTGACCGTTCAGGGTTTGAACCCGATGGTGTTACATTCGTTTCGGTTCATAATCCAAAGTTAAGATTGATTATTGTTGGGGCCGTTCATATTGCGCAGGCGCTTGTGCCGATGGCCGAGCTGGCCGGGTTTGATGTTTATCTAATTGATCCACGGGGAAGCTTTGGGTCGATTGAGCGGTTTCCCAATCACCAAATTATTGAGGATTGGCCAGATCAGGCGCTACGTGATTTACAGCTTGAAGCGCGGAGCGCTTTGGTTCTGTTGACCCATGATCCAAAGCTTGATGACCCGGCGCTGCAGGTTGGTTTAGCCTCAAATGCTTATTATATCGGTGCTCTTGGCTCGACGCGCACGCATCATACGCGCGTTGAACGATTTTTGAGCTTGGGGTTTTCTCAGGCCCAAATTGGTCGAATTCATGGGCCAGTGGGGCTGCCAATCGGGGCGGCAACCCCGGCCGAGATTGCTGCGTCGATTTTAGCTCAAATGATAGCCACGCTGCGGTTGCCCTGATGATATTTGATGAGCTGCCTGTAAGCGCCGCAGAGGGCTGTATTCTTGCGCATTCGATTGACCTGCTGGGCAGGCGGCTGCGCAAAGGCGTGACGCTGAACAAGGATCATATCGATGAATTAACGCGCGCCGGCATAACGCATATCAGCGCGGCGCGCTTGCAAGAGCGCGATATTGCGGAAGATGCGGCGGCTGTTGCTTTGGCAAAGGCCTTGGTGCCTTATCCTGAGCAGGCCGGCTTGCGTTTGAGTGCGGCCTTCACGGGGCGGGTCAATCTGATTGCCACAGGGGCAGGCGTGGTTAGTCAAAACGTTAAAAAATTGATCGCTCTCAATTCTATAGATTCAATGATTTCTTTGGCGACCTTGCCCCAATATCAGCAGGTTTCGACCGGAAGCTTGGTGGGAACGGTAAAAATCATCAGCTATGGCGTGTCTGGTGACAAGCTACAAGCGGCCTGCAAGCTGGCGCAGGCAGCGATTAAAGTACTGCCTCCCGTTATGCGCTCTGCCAGCTTGATTGTGAGTGTTTCGAAAGGTGGCCCTGGCGAAAAGGGCGTTGAAACGATAAGGCAAAGGCTTGCTGCTTTAAATATCACGCTAGTGGAAGTGGTTACCACGCCTCATCAGACCCAAGAGATGGCGCATGCGCTGAAGGATGCCTCGGGCGATCTCATTTTAATGCTCACCAGCTCTGCCACCTCTGATTTCAATGACACCGCTCCGAAAGCTGTGCGTGCAGCGGGGGGCAACATCGAACGATTTGGAATGCCTGTTGATCCGGGAAATCTTTTGTTTTTAGGCGCGCTCACTGGCAAGCCGGTAATTGGATTTCCTGGGTGCGTAAGATCTCCGGCGCTAAACGGGGCGGATTGGGTTTTGTCTCGGATTGCCTGCGGCGTTACGCTGGATGATCACAGTTTTGCTGAAATGGCGATTGGAGGCTTGCTGAAAGAAATTCCAACCCGGCCTCAGCCTCGGCGGCGTTCCGAGGGATAACGCGCGCCTTCTTGTGCGGGCATTTATGGTTGTAAGTGCAAAAAAACCGAGGCAAAGCCTCGGTTTTGAATAAAATTTTAAGCGTAAGTTTGAGATTATTTTGCGGCAGGACCGATCATCATCGTCATTTGACGACCTTCCATTTTCGGCATATTTTCTACTTTGCCCAATTCTTTAACATCATCTGCCACCCGTTCCAGAAGTTCGCGGCCCAGATTTTGATGCGCCATCTCGCGTCCTCGAAAGCGCATGGTGATTTTAACCTTGTCACCGTTTTCCAAAAATTTATACACGCTGCGCATTTTCACTTCGTAATCGTGGATATCTGTCCCCGGTCGGAATTTGATTTCCTTGATCTCAATAATTTTTTGTTTTTTACGGGCTTCGGATTCGCGTTTTTGTTGCTCGTATTTATATTTGCCAAAATCCATAATTTTACAAACGGGTGGGCTGGCGTTGGGAGAAATCTCAACCAAATCCAAACCGACTTGATCTGCAAGTTCTTGGCCGCGTGCGGGGGTTACCACCCCTACGTTTTCACCTTCGGCCCCAATGAGCCGTATTTCCGAGCTGTCTATGCGATCATTTACGCGGGGTCCGGTTTCGCGCGATGGTGGCGCGTTGTGAGGTCTGCGAGCTATGGGATCATTCCTTATTTTGTTAAGCTTAACTGATCTCTGCGATATCGAGACTGCTCACCCATGACAAGCGTTATTTCTAAAACCAGTAATGGTTTTGTTGCTCTGTTGCTTGAAAGACAAACAATTATGCCGTTTCAGCACATAATAGACCACGCCGAGCCTAATTACCCGACAAACGCTTTTTCAACAACATATTCGGCTGGTTCCGAATTGGCGCCTTCTTTAAGCCCATAGCTTTCCAAAATAGCTTTTAAATCTGTGTTCAGGCCCAATGACCCACAGACCATTGCTCGGTCTGTCTTTGGGTTAATCGTGTCAATTCCAAGATCGCTCAGCACTTCGCCATTGTTCAACAGATCGGTGATCCGCCCCATCTTTGGGCTTTGTTCGCGCGTGGTCGTCGGATAATAGGTAAGCTTGTCGCCGATCATCTCTCCGATCAAGGGATCGTCTGATAGCGCGTTTACCAATTCGCTGCCATAGGTCAATTCTGCGCGGTCTCGGCAAGTATGCGTTAGAATGATTTGATCATAATCTTCATAAGTTTGAGGTTCGCGGACCAAGGAAGCAAACGGCGCAATTCCGGTTCCAGTGGCGAAAAACCATAGGCGTTTTCCAGGTAGCAATGCATCATGCACCAGCGTTCCAACCGGCTTCGGCCTCAGGATGATTTCATCCCCCGGTTGGATATGCTGAAGCCGCGAGGTCAGCGGGCCATCTTGTACTTTGATCGAGTAAAATTCAAGTTCCTCAGCCCAAGAGGGCGAAGCGATAGAATACGCCCGCAGAAGCGGTTTTCCATCGTCTTTCAAAAGGCCGATCATGACGAATTCGCCAGATCGAAAGCGCAGGCTTTGTGGCCGTTTTACGCGAAATGAAAACAAACGATCTGTCCAATGTTGAACATGGGTAACGGTTTGCGCATCGGGCAGCCTGGTGGGTTTTATAACAGCAGTTTGGTTCAAAATAATATACTCTGTCAGTTTGTATTTACAGTTGGGAACAGGTTTAACGGGTTTTGAAATGAATTTCTAGCCGCTTGCTTGCAATCGTGATTGATAGCTGTGGGCTGTCCAATTTGACCGAAAAACCCAATCTTTTTCAGGTTGGCGCAGGGCTTGAGCTTGCGAAATTGCAATTTCATCGAAGCCCGATCTGCGCGCCATCGCGTATTGGTCAGAAATAATGGGCCCTTTGGCTCTGAGAATGCCGGTATACCCGCGCAACCGCAGCAATCGAGCAAGCGTAAACCCGCGCCCATCGGCAAAATTAGGAAAGGTGATGACTACCCGCTGAATAGCCTTGGGTAGGGTTAGGTTTTCGGGATTGGTCTCTGAAGCGAAGCTGAACGTGGTCTCATCGCTCCAAGTGTCGGCTGAAAATCCGCTATCCGTAACAATAACATCCATTTGAGTGTTCCAGTCTTTCTTAAACGCCATTTCTGGCGCACGCTGTTATAGCTGTTTAGGGGTTTCAAGCGGCGTTTTTGCCTTCGCTGGCATCCGGATAAAGGGCCGCTTTGAAAGGTGGCGCGCCCACTCTGCGAAAGGTTTCGAGAAAGGTTTCTAGGTTGGAAAGGCGCAGATCAAGATAGGTAAACACCACCCTTTCAATCGCCGAAACGATGGTAGACGCGTCAAATCCTGGGCCGGCACGTTCTCCGATGGTAGCGGTTTCTGTGGCATCTCCGCCAAGCGTGATTTGATAGTTTTCAACGCCGGCGCGATCCAGCCCCAATATCCCGATATGCCCAACGTGATGATGTCCGCAGGCGTTTATACAGCCCGATATTTTGATTTGCAGCGGACCGATATCATGCTCTAACTTTAAAGCCTTGAACCGCAGCGCGATTTCTTGCGCCACGGGGATTGAGCGCGCGGTTGCCAAAGCGCAATAATCCATTCCTGGGCAGGCAATAATGTCTGAGATCAACCCTGCATTGGCGGTTGCCAATCCGGCCGGATAAAGGCCGTTATAAAGCGCGAAAAGATGGCTTTTATGCACGTGGGGCAGGACAATATTCTGCGCATGGCTTATCCTAAGCTCATCATGGCTATAGGTTTTGGCCAGTTGTGCCACCACGCGCATTTGCGCGCTGCTGGCATCGCCTGGCGTTTGCCCCGGAGTTTTTAGACTGACAGTTGCTATGGCGTAATCATTGTTGCGATGCGGGCTGGTATTGATATCCACCCAGGACTTAAAATTTGGATATGTTGCATAATTTTCGTGAAATGTGGTGGTTGGGGTATCAATCCAAGCGGGGGTTGCGAAGGCTTTTTTCAGAGCCTTTAGAAGCGTTTGATCCTGCCCTTTAAATTGTGGACGCAGTTCCGAAAACCGTTTTAGGACAAGGCGTTGAATTTCTTGCAGCCCCTTTTCATGTACCGTGATTTTTATGCGCGATTTATACTTGTTATCGCGGCGCCCCAAAAGGTTCCAAACGCTCACGATGGCCTCAACATAGGGTAATAGGTCACTTTTTGGTAAAAATTCGCAGAGGGTTTTGCCAATCATCGGGGTTCGACCTAACCCCCCGCCTATAATCACTTCAAAGCCAATTTCTGCGCCTCTTTTTTTGAGAAGCAAGCCAATATCATGCGCGCGCGTTACGGCTCGGTCCTTTGCGCTGCCGCTCACTGCAATCTTGAATTTGCGCGGCATAAATTGAAATTCGGGATGGTCTGTTGACCATTGCCGAAGCAGCTCTGCATAGGGGCGTGGGTCTTCAATTTCATCCGCTGCGGCGCCCGCAAAATGATCTGCCGTGACATTGCGTATGGTATTGCCGCTGGTTTGGATCGCATGCATTTCCACCTCAGCCAGTGCATCTAAGATATCGGGAACATCCTGCAATTTGGGCCAGTTAAACTGGATGTTTTGACGGGTTGTGAAATGACCGTAGCCTTTATCCCATTTTTCCGCGATTGAGGCCAAAGCAGTCATTTGCGCGCTGTTTAAAGTTCCATAGGGAATAGCCACGCGCAGCATATAGGCGTGAAGCTGCAAATAAAGCCCATTCATCAAGCGAAGTGGTTTGAATTCTTCTTCGCTAAGCGCGCCGCTGATACGCCGCCGCACTTGATCGCGAAATTGAAGATTTCTTTCTTTTAAAAAGGCGGTGTCAAACCCGTTATACTGATACATTTTTTGCCTCTGCTTGTTTGCCATGGAAATAATTCCCAGGCCCCTTGGTGCGGAATACCTCTCGGAAATGAGCCGGCTTTGGCCCCGCGTCTTCGTCTGTAAAATCGGCCAGATAGGCCCCCACGACGTGAGATGCCTGAGCGGTGGCTGTATTTAAAGCAGCTTGTGCATCCTTTTTTGCGTGAAATATTTTGGCGTTTGAATGCTGCCGCGTCCAGCCCCCCTTGGCGTTAAGATAGATCACATCTCCGTTTAATAGTGCATTTGCAGTGATCACTTTACTGTAAGATTTGCTGGGCATCAGGCGCTCACTTTTGCGTGGTGGTTTTCGATCTGCAATGCAGCTTTTCGCGCTGGCAGACCAAATAACGTAAGCGCGGGCCCCGATACGCTCTGCGCTCGTAAAGTTTCAGCCAGATTATCCAAGCGCGCTTCAATGATCCGTTGATGCGGCCGCGAGGCATATTCCACGATGCTTATAGTTGTCTTCGGATCAGCCCCATGCATCAAAAGCCGGCCTTGGATAAACCGTGCGGATTTTTTTCCCATATAAATTGCTGCAACCGTGTTCGGTTGCGCCAAAGCTTGCCATTCTTGCTCGTGAAACCCGTGCATATCGTGGCCGGTTAAAAACTTGACCGAGGCGTTGCGTTGACGGCGCGTCAGCGATTGTCCGATCGCGGCGACGGCAGCGGAGGCCGCCGTGATACCTGGCACAATGCTCCATTCGATTTCTGCCGCCTCGCAGGCGTCGATTTCTTCATCTAGGCGGCCAAAAATTGTTGCGTCACCGCCCTTTAAACGCACCACAATTTGACCGTTCTGGCTATGCTTAAGCAATAAGGCATTGATTTCTTGTTGCGGGGTTGAGGCCCCAAACCCTGTTTTCCCAACGTCAATCAACAGCGCCTCGCGTCTGGCCAATTCTAAAATTGGGTCGCCAACCAAGCGATCATAAAGCACTACATCGGCCCTATCCAAAGCTTTACAGGCTTTCAGCGTCAAAAGCTCTGGGTCACCTGGCCCAGCGCCAACAAAGATCACATGCCCCGTTGGGGTGGCTTTCTTGAGATGCGTTTTAAGTAAGTTTGACAAAGCGCTGCCTATGCCAGCTTCACCGCTTTCATCCAGGGCTCTTGGGCCGGTGTTAAAGTAAAATTCGCTCCAAAAGCTGCGCCGCGCGCGGCCCATTGGCAAGGCATTCACGTTTTTTCGAAAGGATTTTGCAATCCGGGCCAAAACTCCAATTTGCGCGGGTAATCTGTGTTCTAAATCGGCTTTGAGTGCACGCGCTAAAACAGGCGCGGCGCCTTCGGTTCCAATCGCAATCGTTACGGGATCACGATCCACGATTGCGGGCGTGATAAATTGGCTGTCCTGTAGGTTATCAACGATATTTACCAAAGCGCCCGCTTCATGGGCGAGTTTGGCCACACGCCTATCTTCTTGTGCATCTTCATTTGCCGCATAAAACAGCGCCGCACAAAGAGCATCGCCAGTTTCAAGTTTCCGCGTCACCAAAGCCAGTTTGCCGCTTTTTTCCCAATGCCAGATTTCAGGTAAAGGATCTTTGGCAAAGACGGTGATATGCGCCGTCGTTTTGAACAAGAGCCGCAACTTGGCGATCGCAGCATCGCCGCCGCCCGATAGGATGATGCGTCTTCCGGCGACAGCTAAGAAAATTGGGAAATGATCCACGATGCGTTTCCTGTTTGATTTATTTACTCTTGTATAGTAAATAATTCTAAGTTTTGGCTATATTGCCGAATAAATAAGAAAAATATTTTCATAAAGGCTAATTTTTAGAATTACCTTTTTGATAAACGGGATGGGAGTGGAATCATGGCGCGCTTGGATGAGACAGATCGAAAAATTCTTGCAGAGCTTCAATCTGATGCTGGCCAGTCTTTGGATGAAATTGCTGGAAAAGTCAGCTCGTCCAAGACGCCTGTGTGGAATCGTATCCGCAAAATGCGATCGCTTGGCTTGATTGGGCGTCAAACGGTTGAGTTAAATGCAGAAGCGCTAGGTTTTGAAGCTTGTTTTTTTGTGCTGATCCGCACCAGTGAACATGACGCAGCGTGGCAGGCAAGTTTTCTTAAAGCATTGCAGAATCACCCGGAAGTACAAGAGGCGCATCGGCTTGCGGGGGATATTGATTATATATTAAAAGTGCGGGTGAAAAACGCCCGCGCCTATGATGCTTTTTATCAACGGCTGATTTCCGAAGTGAAAGTGCATAATGTGACGGCGTTGCTGTCAATGGAGGAAATAAAATCCACCAGGATGCTGCCGCTTTAAGGTCCGGTATTCACGAACAGGTTTTGCAACCCATGGAAATGGTAAACATCAGCATAACCGGGGGATCTGGCCAGTTGCAGCTGCGGGCAGCGTTCAAAAACAATCGGCAAAGCAGTCCGCAATTCCAAACGCGCCAGCGCGGCGCCCAAGCAAAAATGGATGCCTGCCCCAAAGGCAGCGTTTGTTTTTACGTCTCGGCTAGGGTCGAAAACATCCGGATCGCGCCAGTTGGTTGGATCGCGCCCTGCGGCGCCCAGCATTAATGCGATTTGATCACCGCGCTTAAGCGCATGCCCTTGAACCGTAAGATCTTCATTTGCATATCGCGTGAACATATGTAGCGGTGGATCATACCGCAAAATCTCTTCAACAGTGCCGTCAATATGTTCTGGCGCCAAACAGCTTGCCGGCACCCCGGTTTCAAGAAGTGTTTTCACCCCATTGCCCAATGTATGTACCGTGGCCTCGTGCCCGGCGTTTAACAAAAGGATGCAAGTGGTGATCATTTCATCGGTTGTCAAACGTTGACCATTTTCTTCAGCGGCAATCAAATGGGTGATCAAATCATCCGCAGGGCGCGTACGTCGTTCTTCTATATAAGAGCGCATGAAATCTGAAAACGCCTTACTGGCAGCAACCGCACGGGCTTCCAGCGTTTTACTGCGCCGCGCTTGATACATCATCACCATATCATTTGACCAACGCAGCAATTCATCGGCCATGCTTTCAGGAACGCCAAGAAGGCGTGCGATTATGATCACCGGCAAGGGCTTTGCATAGGCCTCTAACAGATCAATTTCTGAGGTTTTAAAATCGTCGATCAAGCTATGGCATAGCTGCTTGATCTCGGGCTCTAGCGAGGCAATGCGTCGCGACGTAAAGGCGCGCAACACAAGCCCGCGTAAGCGGCTATGGCGCGGGGGTTCCAGCTCAAGCATGGAATTTGCTTCCAGCTTATAAAAAGGGGCGAGATGCTTGGGCGTGGGTTGCGCCAAATCTTTTGGGCATTCCCTGCCAAAGCGGCGATCTTTCAGCAAGGACATCACGCTTTGATGATCAAAAAAGCTGGCCATGTTGTAATCGCGCCAAAATACCGGCTGCTGCAGGCGCCGGGCGCTTTCATAAAAAGGGTAGGGGTTTTGAACAAACGTATAATCGGTGGGGGATTGTTCGAGTATATGCATAGTGATGTCCTTAAAGCACGATCAGCCTAACCGATGCGGTCGCAGATTGCGAGATGTTCGCTGGCGACAAATGCGGCTGGAGATCATAATATATCGGGTTAGACCTGCAGGTAAGGGATCGTTTCACTGTGCGGGCAGTCTTTCAAAGTGAGCGCGTGCGCGGTTGTGAAAAGCGCCTGCCTTCCTCAACCCCCAAAAAATGCGCCATCTTCTTTTGAGATCTTCGTTTACTTAACTGTAACATTAAAATGGTGGGTTTTTGTGATCTCTGCCGAAGCAGGCTCTTCATTCACAAACCACCATAATTTAAAATAGCAAGACGGGCACGGGTGTTTCGAATGACAGGAAACCGGTTGATCCGTTGATAATGCAGGGGCCGTGACAATAATGTCTCTTGCAACTGTAACCAAAATATTACTTCGTAAGCATTGCCCGCTCGGGTGTTGTCATCTTTGGGAGGAAATTAGATGAAACTTATTACCGCTGCTGTCACTGCGATGGCTTTAACTGCCTCAGCATCCGGCGCTTTTGCCGCTTGTGATGAGGGTGAAATTGTCATCAAGCTGAGCCATGTGACAAATACCGATAAACACCCGAAAGGTATTGCTGCGACGCTGCTGCAAAGCCGCGTCAATGACGAGATGAATGGCAAAGCCTGTCTGGAAGTGTTTCCAAACTCAACGTTGTATAATGACAACCAAGTTTTGGAAGCGATGTTGCAAGGTGACGTGCAAATGGCTGCGCCATCCCTTTCAAAATTTGAGCAATTTACAAAAGTGTTTCGGATTTTTGACCTGCCATTCATGTTTAAAAACGTAAATGCTGTGGATGAGTTTCAAAATAGCGCAGCAGGCCAATCTATGAAGGAAAGCATGACCCGCCGTGGTTTGCTTGGATTGGCATTTTGGCATAATGGTATGAAGCAAATGTCGGCAAATAAACCGCTGAATGATCCATCTGATGCCAATGGACTCAAATTCCGGGTTCAAAATTCAGAAGTGCTAAAGGCGCAAATGGCCGCATTGGGGGGATCCCCGCAGCCGATGGCCTTCTCTGAAGTATATGGTGCGCTACAAACCGGCGTTGTAGATGGGCAGGAAAATACCTGGTCAAACATTTACGGCAAAAAGTTTTTTGAAGTGCAGGATGGGACAACCGAAACCAATCACGGTATTATCGATTACCTCTTGGTTACCTCAACAGATTGGTGGGATGGGCTTGATGGTGAAATTCGCGATCAGTTAAGCACAATCATTGCTGAAGTGACCGAGGCGCGAAATTCAGAATCAACCGCTGTGAATGAGGCCGCAAAGCAGGAAATTATCGCCGCCGGTGGTGTTGTGCGTCAATTAAGCGCCGCCCAACGTGAAAATTGGGTTGCGACAATGAAGCCTGTGTGGGAGCAATTCCGCAGTGATGTTGGGCAAGACAATATTGAAGCAGCTCAAGCGATTAACGCCAAGCATTGATCGCAGGCGGTTTGAAAAAGATCTGGCCCACAATCAATTGGGCCAGAAATTCCGCGCCAGAATAATTAAAGAGCAGTCTCATGGCCGAACTAGAAAAGCATATTGCCCGCAGATTTATTGATGAATTAGAAGAAACGGTGATTGCGTTTCTGTTGGCTGCGATGGTGGTTGTAACGTTTATCAACGTTGTGCTGCGCTATGGGTTCAACACGGGTTTGATTTGGGGCTTAGAGCTGGTCACGTTTTTATTTGCTTGGTTGATTTTGTTCGGCGTCAGCTATGCGGTGAAAACCTCTGCGCATTTGGGCGTGGATGCGTTGCTTAACATCACCTCGGGGCGGTTGCGTAGGCTTTTTGTGTTCGCGTCAGTTGCCTTCTGCGTGATTTACGCCGCTTTGTTGTTGAAAGGCGCATGGGATTATTGGGCTAACTTTGCAAATTTACCACAAACCACGGGTCGGTGGTTTCCCACGGGGTTTGAAGATATGCGGCGCACCTCTTATCGAGCTTGGTATGAGGTGATTGATATTCCTTTCCCCGAATTTTTACGTTGGATCGAGCCGCTGATGAACGAAGGCGAGACCTATGAGAAACTTCCCCGCTTCATTCCCTATGCGATGCTGCCGGTAGGGGCGGCTTTGTTGCTATATAGGTTCGTTGAAGTTGGGCTGGCCCTGTCGCGTGGGGAATCGCGCGGCTTGATCGTCAGCCATGAGGTTGAACAAGAAGTGGAAGATCTTAAGCACGCGGCGAAAGAGGAATAGGCCATGGAAGTTGCCGCTCTCTTTTTTATGATCGTTGCGATGTTACTGATTGGCACGCCCATCGCTGTCGCGCTTGGCCTGTCCTCGATAACCTTCTTATTGGTGCTCAGTGACACCTCGCTGGCGTCAATCGCGCAAACATTTTTCCAAGCGATGGCTGGTCATTATACGCTTTTGGCAATTCCGTTCTTTATTCTTGCGTCCTCCTTTATGTCGACGGGTGGCGTTGCGAAGCGTATCATCCGGTTTTCAATCGCAATTGTCGGGCATTTCCCAGGAGGCCTCGCGATCGCGGGCGTTTTTGCCTGTATGCTCTTCGCAGCGCTCTCTGGATCTTCGCCTGCAACGGTTGTTGCGATAGGAACAATTGTGATCGCTGGGATGCGGCAGGTTGGCTATTCCAAAGATTTCGCCGCGGGCGTGATCGCGAATGCGGGGACTTTGGGAATATTGATCCCACCGTCAATCGTTATGGTTGTTTATGCCTCTGCGACCGATGTCTCGGTGGGGCGGATGTTCCTTGCAGGCGTGATCCCAGGGCTGCTGGCCGGAACCATGCTGATGGTTACGATTTATGTGATCGCTAAAATCCGAAACCTGCCAAAGGGTGAATGGCTGGGTTGGCAAGAAGTGTTCGCTTCGGGGCTTGATGCGATTTGGGGTTTATTTTTGATCGTTATTATTCTTGGCGGTATTTATGGCGGTATTTTCACGCCCACCGAGGCGGCGGCAGTGGCTGCGGTATACGCGTTTTTGGTTGCCACCTTTATCTATCGCGATATGGGGCCCTTGGCGACGCCAGAGGGGCAGCCCAATATACCTATTTGGCGCAAGCCGCAGGCGTTGCTCACCGCTTTTGTGCATCGCGATACGCGCGATGCCTTGTTTCAAGCGGGTAAGTTAACCATTACCTTAATGTTTATCATCGCCAATGCTTTGATCTTGAAACATGTGTTGACGGATGAACAAATTCCCCAACAAATTGCCAGCAGCATGCTGTCTGCAGGGTTTGGGCCGATCATGTTTCTGGTTGTGGTCAATGTGATTTTGCTGATTGGCGGCCAGTTTATGGAGCCCTCTGGCCTAATCGTGATCGTTGCGCCATTGGTTTTTCCAATCGCAATGGAATTGGGGATAGATCCAATTCATTTGGGCATCATCATGGTTGTAAATATGGAAATTGGCATGATTACACCGCCGGTGGGCTTAAACCTGTTTGTGACCTCTGGTGTCGCCGGTATGCCCATGATGCGGGTGGTGAAAGCCGCCTTGCCTTTTCTTGCGGTGTTGTTTGTCTTTTTGATTTTGGTGACTTATGTGCCGGTTTTGTCGACCTGGTTGCCAAACACCTTCATGGGCCCCGAGCTTATAACAAAATAAAGCAAAGCCGCGCCTGTTAACAAATGGCGCGGCTAGATTGTTAACAAGCCAAATATAAGTTTTGGTTAAGCCGTTTCCAAAGCTTCGATAATTGGTGAGAAATCTTCAAAGCGCAAACTGGCTCCACCTACCAAAGCACCATCTACACAATCAATCTTAAAAATCTCGGCGGCGTTTGCAGCTTTAACCGAGCCGCCATAGAGTAAACGCATGTTGGCTGCCTTCGCGCCCAGTTGTTTGGTGATTTGGGCGCGACAAAAGCGATGAGCTTCACCAATTTGCGCCGGTTCCGCCACTAGCCCAGTGCCAATCGCCCAGACAGGTTCATAAGCCACCACGGTGTTTTGCGCTGTGGCCGTTTCTGGAAGCGATTTTTCGAGCTGGTCTTTCAAAACTGGCAGCGTTTCTTCTGCCTGACGCTGCTCAAGCGTTTCTCCGATACAAATAATCGCGGTTAAACCTGCATTGAGGGCAGCGGTTGCTTTTTCTTTAATCAAAGTGCTGCTTTCAGCATGCGCCTGGCGGCGTTCTGAATGGCCAATAATTACTGCTGCAGCGCCAACGTCTTTCAATAGGCTCGCAGAAACATCGCCAGTATGCGCCCCAGAGACCTCTTGATGGCAATCTTGTCCGCCAATCAAAAGATCAGGCGCTTTCTTTCTTGCTGGCAAAAGCAGCGGAGCCGGGGGACAAATCACAATATCGATCTTGGAATTTGAATGCGCTGCCTGAAGGCGTTCAATTTCCTTTAGGCTGTCCAGCACTCCATTCATTTTCCAATTGCCCGCGGCCATTTTTTTGATCATCCGGTTCTCTTTTCAATCTTGTGACTCTGTTTCAGCTATCTTAAACAGCAACCGGCGGGCCTTCAAGGAAGCCACGCCTGTAAAGAGCGCTGCGGACATTTTTTGGTCGGGCACGCTGGCGCTAATCGTAAACTGGTTTGGAAAGGCGTATGGTTCCTCGACTGGATTTTTTGGATTTAAAGCGGCAGGACCGGGCGGCCTTGCATGCGTTAAAAGCGGCTGCGAAAGAGGTGGGGTTTTTAACCGTATATAATACGGGGATCAGCCGCGAAGATGTTTTGCGACTGCTTGACGTTTATAAAGCTTTTTTCAAAGGCCCCAATGCCGAAAAACAGGCGGTTAATATGGCGGTTACTGGCGCAAACCGTGGTTGGGGCGCGCCGGGGGCAGAGCAAGTCAGCGCTGATGCCAACCCTGATTATAAAGAAGTATTTGATTGTGGGATAGCGCTTGCTGAAAGCGATAGGTTGTGCGCGCTTGGCGTTTATGCCCCAAATCAATGGCCGAAAAACCCTGCAATGTTTGATGTTGATATTATGGCGTATTTTGAACGTGCGCGCGCTATATCCCTGATTATTTTGCAAGCTATTGCGGCGGGGAATGGGCGTGACCCTGCATTTTTTAACGATAAATTTAACAAACCTATGGCGCTGCTTCGAGGAAATTTCTATCCAAAAAGGCCTTTGGATAGCGGGGATAAAGATTTTGGAATCGCAGAGCATACCGATTATGGATGTCTGACATTTTTGGCCACTGATGGTCAGCAAGGCTTAGAGGTGCACCTGCCCGATGGCGGATGGCAAGCCGTGCAAGTGCCCCCTGGCGAATTTATTATAAACTTCGGTGAAATGCTTGAGTTTTGGACTGGGGGGGAAGTTAAAGCAACCTTGCACCGGGTGCGCGGAGGTCCGCAGGAGCGGTTATCCATTCCGCTATTTTTCAATCCCAACCATGATACAAATGTTGCGCCAGAGGGCGTATGCCAACCCATTCTAGCGGGTGAGCACTTGCAAAAACGCTTTAGCGAAACCTATCGGCATCTCAAAAAGGGTTGATTACATATCTGCGAATTTAATCGATTCGCCGCAACCGCAAGCTTCGGTGACGTTGGGGTTGTTGAACTTAAAACCAGCCTCCAATAGGGAGACTTCATAATCGATTTCAGTCCCAAACAGAAACATCTGTGCCATTGGTGCGATCAACACCCGCGCGCCGTCTTGTTCGATCACCTCGTCGTGTTGGGTCACTTCGTCAACGTAGTCTAGCGTGTATTCCATGCCCGCGCAGCCGCCCTTTTTAACGCCCAAGCGCAACCCATAATGGCCATTTTGATCCATCAAGGCGTTGATTTGCTGCACCGCCTTTTGCGTCAAAGTGACAGCTTGTTTTCCCGGCATTGAGAACATTTTTTCCGTCCTAATTACGGGTTACATAAACCCAAGTTCTAACCTGGCTTCATCGCTCATCATATCCATACCCCAAGGAGGTTCCCAGACAATTTCAACATCCACTTCTTTCACACCCGCCATAGGCTCGACCGCCTCGGCAACCCATCCAGGCATCTCACCCGCAACGGGGCATCCAGGCGCAGTTAAGGACATCTTGATTTTAACCGCATTCTCTGCGTCAATATCCACGGTGTATATCAGCCCAAGGTCGTAAATATTCACTGGTATTTCAGGGTCAAAAACGGTTTTACAGGCTTCAACAACCCCATCATATAGCGGGTGATCTGTGCTTGAAGGGGCGATCAAAGGCGTGCCTTCCATAGGGGGCGATACGTCAGTCATTAAATCTTCCGTTTATTTCCTGACTAAACATATAGGATATACATGGCTGAAGGTCTAGGCCCGCACATCTGATTTATTACGGCCCCACCGGTTTGCTATCGGGCAGCGCGATGCTGGCCACTTGTTCAGCGATTGGCTCGGAATTCAAAGGATGAAGATCGGCTGAGAAGGAGCCGGGATCCCCCAGCGGGGTCCAGGTTTTATTAAGATAAATTTCAAGGCCAGAAAAGCGCGCTTTATATCCCATTTTCGGGCTTCCGGGCACCCAATAGCCCAGATAGACATAAGGAATATCCGCCTCTTTGGCCAAGGCAATATGATCCAAAATGAGATAGGTCCCAATCGAACTTCTTGTATAGCTGGGATCATAAAACGAATAGACCATGCTCAATCCGTCATCGATCAGATCGGTGAGGGAGACGGCAATCAAATCTTGCCCCAATGTATATTCGGCAACCCGCGTACGAATGGGGGTTTCCTCGATCATTGCCGCAAATTCAAAAACATCCATATCGGCCATGCCGCCGCGGGCATGGCGCGCGCCCAGATATTTGCGGAACAATTCATATTGATCTTCTGTTGCCCAAGGCGAATTCACTTCACGTTTTAGGGTCTTGTTGCGATTAATCACGCGCTTTTGGCTTTTGCTCAGTTCAAACTTTTGAACGTCAATGCGCGCCGATAAACAGGCGGTGCATTCGGTGCAAGATGGGCGATATAGAACGTTTTGAGATCGTCGAAACCCTTGATGCGATAATTTGTCATTCAACCGCTGCGCATCATCCCCCTGCAAAGAGGTGAACAGCTTGCGTTCCTGCCGCCCTTCCAAATAGGGGCAGGGTTGCTGTGCAGTCACATAAAACTGCGGGGCAATAGGCAACGTATGGCGCATATCTTCTGTTTAGCAACTTATCCGAGCATGATCAATGATCCGCGTCTAAGCTTTTGGTTTTATGGTTAAGCTTACCATTGACCTAATCGGTAACAAGGCGCAGTTTGCTGGTATGCACTTTTCTCATTTGATGCACAACATTCCAAGGCCATTTTCTGCGGATCACGGGCATGAAGCGCGTCAGTTCTTTGCGGCGGATGGAGAAGAAATTCAAGATTTTGTGGCCGCGGTTGCAGGCTCAAGCCCCTATTTGAAGGGGTTGATTGAAAAAGAGCATCAGTGGCTGCGGGGCGCATTTGCGCAGCCCGACGCCGCGTTAAAGGTTGAGTTTTCGAATTTGAAAGCGACAGCCGGTAGCGACCTGATGAGCGCGCTGAGACGCGCCAAAAGGCGTGTCGCGCTTTGGACTGCTTTATGCGATTTGGCGGGCGTATGGGCGCTTGAAGAGGTTACCGAGGCGCTAAGCAAATTTGCCGATCTTGCCTGTCAAATTAGTTTAAACCATGCGCTTAAAGTTCAGTTGCAGCGTGGAAAGATCCCCACGCGCAAGCCCGAGACGGATCCGGCAGGCTTGGGTATGTTCGTTTTGGCTATGGGAAAGCTTGGTGCAAATGAGCTTAATTATTCCTCTGATATCGACCTGACTTGCTTTTTCGATGAAAGCTATTTTGCCTCGGTGGATGTTTTCGAGGCCCGCGCCGGCTTTATTCGCGCAACCAAGAATATGGTGGCACTTTTGAACGATATCACGGCTGAGGGCTACGTGTTTCGAACCGATTTGCGTTTGCGGCCAGACCCGTCTGTGACACCAGTTTGTATGGGGGTCGAGGCTGCTGAGCATTATTATGAAAGCCGCGGGCGCACGTGGGAGCGCAGTGCCTTCATCAAAGCGCGGGTGATCGCCGGGGATTTGAAAGCTGGTGCGCGGTTCCTCCAGAAAATGGAGCCGTTTGTATGGCGGAAATATTTAGACTTTGCGGCGATTGAAGATGCGCATAATATTCGCCTACAAATCCGACGTAAAACCGACGTAATGGGGGCGATTACGCTGCCCAAGCACAATATTAAACTTGGTCGGGGCGGAATTCGCGAAATTGAATTTTTTACGCAAACGAGGCAATTGATTGCGGGCGGACGGGATCCTGATCTGAGGTTGCGTGGAACGCAGCAAAGCCTTGCAGCGCTCTGTCAAAAAGGTTGGATTGATCCCTTAACCAAAGAACAGCTTACAGAGCATTATCAGGCGCATCGGGTGCTCGAGCATCGCTTGCAAATGATTAATGATGCTCAAACGCATAGTTTGCCCGCATCGGAAGTGGAATTTCAACGCTTAGCGGCCTTGATGTCACGAAGCGCAGACGCGTTGAAATCCGAAATATTTGCGCGGCTGACATCGGTTCATCAAATAACCGAAGATTTTTTTGGGCCTGCCTCAAGCGATGTACCAATTGAGGCGCCTGAGTTTTCAGAAATATTGGACAAATGGCCAACCTATCCGGCGCTGCGCTCGGAAAGGGCCTATACGATATTTATGCGGTTGCAGCCGGAAATTCTAAAGCGGCTTAAGCAAACGGATAAGACAAAAGAGGCTGTGCTGGCTTTTGATCGGTTTTTGAGCGGTCTTCCTGCGGGGGTGCAACTGTTTTCTTTGTTTGAAGCCAACCCTCAATTGATTGATCTGTTGGTCGATATTGTGGGTACCTCGGATCATTTGGCCGAATATTTGGCGCGTAATGCTCAAGTCTTTGATGCGGTGATCGGCGGCTCTTTTTGGGATGCTTGGCCCGGGTCTGAAACATTAACGCAAGACCTCTCGAAGCTGCTGCAAACGACAGAAGACTATGAAACCAAGTTGGATATGACGCGTAGATGGGTGAAGGAATGGCATTTTCGCATTGGCGTTCATTTACTGCGCGACCTGACATCCGTTGAGCAAACAGCCCAAGAATATGCAGATTTGGCCGAGGCAGCATTAGCTGCCTTATGGCCAGAGGTTTGTGCCGAATTTTCGCGCAAATATGGCCCCCCTCCGGGGCGTGGGGCGGCTTTGATTGCGATGGGGTCTTTGGGCGCGCAGCGGTTGCATTCAAATTCAGATCTTGATGTGATTCTTCTTTATGATGATGCAGGGCAGGAGGCCTCTATCGGGCCTAAATCTTTACAATCACGCAGTTATTATGCGCGCTTAACGCAATCTGTCATCACTGCGTTAACGGCGCCCATGGCAGAGGGTCGGCTTTATAACGTAGATATGCGATTGCGCCCTTCGGGCAATCAAGGGCCTGTTGCCACCTCATGGCCCGCGTTTAAAGCCTATCAACAAAAGCAAGCTTGGGTTTGGGAACATTTGGCTCTCACGCAAGCGCGACCGGTGACGGGATGCGACAGTTTGTGCTCTGATTTCGAGGCGTTTCGGTTGGCCACGCTGCGGCAGGCGGATCCAGATAAGTGTTTGCGCGGTCTGTCGAAAATGCGCGCGCGCTTGCTTAGTGCTTGGGCAGACAAATCGAGTTGGCATTTTAAGCGCGGCAGAGGGCGGTTGCTTGATATTGAATTGCTGTCACATCTTGGGTTGCTTTTGGAGGCCTCGATGCAGCGCGATACGCAGAGCGGACTGACCAATTTGCAGCGCCTTGGCATTGTTAATGCAGCTGATTTGGTACGCTTAATTGCAGCATATAAATTTTTGTTTCCTTGCCGTTTGGTGTCAAAATTTTTATCGGATGACATTCTGAACCCTACCGCGATGGGCAGCCGTGACTCGGCGCTTTTATTCCGCGTTTCTGGAACAAAAGATTTTGAAGATTTACAAAGCCAGATAAAACATCATAGACAAGTGGTTGATGAGATTTTAACGCAGGTTCTACCGGTTTTACAGGAGAGTGATCATGAAAGGTGATGCGCTAGACCCAAAAGCCCTGATCCGTGAGGCGTATAATATCCAAGATATAAGCGCCGCAGAATGCCGTAGCATTTTTTTGGATTGGGCGCTGACGATCCCAAGCCAAGAGGATATGCGGGATATCTTAAAGCAGCTTCTGGATAAATATGAGAGCTTCAGCCAAACACATCCAATGACGGAAACTTTAAGGCTGGGTCTTCAAACGGCGGAACCGCCGCGTCGCCGCGGCGGCTGGCGCAGGCGTGCGGCCGAAAGACCTCTATAAATATGCATTGGGCCTGTTTGATCCAAAATCTGCAAAATATTAAATGTACGCGTTTAGGATCACAGATGATGCAGCTTTATACGAGATGACAAGCCGCCCGCGCTAAGGCTTCGATATCATCCCATTTACCCGCCTCGATCAGCGCTTTCGGCGCAACCCAGCTGCCGCCAACGCAAAGCGTGTTTTTCAAACTCAGATAACTCATTGCATTTTGTGGGGTTACACCGCCAGTTGGGCAAAACATCGCTTCTGGCAAAGGCGCGCCTATTGCTTTCAGGGCGCTGGGGCCGCCATTTGCTTCAGCAGGGAAGAATTTTTGCACCGTATATCCACGTTCAAGCAAACTTAAAACTTCGCTTGCGGTGGCCGCTCCTGGCAACAGGGGTAGGTCTTCTGCTTCACAAGCCTCAAGCAACCGATCCGTTGTACCTGGGGTCACGCCAAATTTGGCCCCAGCTTGGAGGGCGGCGGTAACATCTTTCGGGCTGAGCAATGTTCCAGCTCCGACGGTGGCGCCGGGCACGTTTGCCATTTCTTTAATCACGTCAAGCGCTGCTGGGGTTCTTAACGTGACTTCGAGCACGGATAAGCCACCGGCAATTAAAGCTTCGGCTAACGGGCGCGCCACGGCAACATCTTCTACAACCAATACCGGCATAACCGGTGCCATTTTACAGATGTCTGACGTGATTTTACTGGCTGTGCTTGGGGTCAAAACCGCCTCCTAATTTTTTGTTATACTACAATGCCTGCGCCGGCGGTTGCCAAACCCACATTATTGCGGAACATGTCAAACAACTCGCGCCCTGTTCCTTGATGATTTCCTGACAAATCGGCGGTTTGAACGGGTCGGTTTCCAAAATCGGAATCCAGCACCATAAGCGCACCGCTGCTGGCATCTAGCCGGATCATATCACCATCACGCAGTTTTGAAATGGGCCCTCCAACGGCGGCTTCAGGGCTGAGATGGATTGCAGAGGGTACCTTGCCAGAGGCGCCCGACATGCGCCCATCCGTAACCAGGGCTACGCGCAATCCGCGATCTTGAAGCACGGCTAAAATTGGCGTCAACCCGTGAAGTTCTGGCATTCCATTGGCCTGCGGGCCCTGAAAACGCACAACTAAGATTGTATCACTGGTGATGCTGTTGTTTTGGAACGCCTCTTTTACTGCTGCTTGTGTTTCAAAAATACGTGCGGGGGCTTCGATAATATGCCGCTCTTGGGCTACGGCCGATATTTTAATCATCGCGCTGCCCAAATTTCCGTCTAATTTTTTTAGGCCACCACTGGGTTGAAACGGTGTTTTCACGGGGCGAAGAATTTTTTCATTCTCGCTGTTTCCTGAAACAGCGCGGAATTCGATATCTGCGCCTGATAGTTTGGGCTCTTGGCGATATTGGCTAAGGCCTTTGCCCATGATGGTGGTGACATCCTCATGGAGCAGGCCGGCATTCAATAACTCACCGATCATAAAGCTTAGCCCGCCCGCCGCGTGAAAATGGTTCACATCGGCCAAACCGTTGGGATACACCTTCGCCAGCAAAGGCGTGATCGCGGAAATCGCATCAAAATCTTCAATTGTAAGATGTATTCCTGCTGCGCGCGCCATGGCGGGAAGGTGCAGCACAAGGTTCGTAGAGCCGCCTGTGGCCATTAAGCCTACAATACCATTCACGAATGCTTTTTCGCTTAGAATGTCACAGGTGGGGGTATATGAACCGCCCAGCGCGCTGCAGCGCATCACTTGGCGGGTGCCATAGGCCGTTAACGCATCGCGCAGCGGCGTGTTGGGGTTGATGAAAGACGCGCCCGGCAAATGCAAGCCCATAAACTCCATAAGCATTTGGTTCGAGTTTGCAGTTCCGTAAAATGTGCAGGTGCCCGGCCCGTGGTAACTGGCCATTTCAGCCTTCATCAAGGCGCTGCGGTCAACCTCTCCAGTGGCAAATTGTTGTCGAATTTTTGCTTTTTCATCATTTGGAATCCCAGAAACCATGGGGCCTGCGGGTAAAAAGATGCTCGGTAAATGACCAAAAGTCGCAGCTGCTATGATCAAGCCCGGTACAATTTTATCGCAGACACCCAGATAAATCGCTGCGTCAAATGTATTATGAGACAGGCCAATGCCGGCAGCCAATGCAATGACATCGCGTGAAAACAAAGAGAGCTCCATCCCGGGCTGGCCCTGCGTTACCCCATCACACATGGCCGGTACGCCGCCAGCAACCTGCGCCGTGCCCCCATTTTCACGCGCCACGTCGCGAATGAAGCGTGGAAAGGTTTCATATGGCTGATGCGCCGAAAGCATATCATTATAGGCAGTGATAATGCCGATATTCGGACCTGCTTGAGTGGCCAAAGTGCTTTGATCTTGTTGCGCCGCGGCGTAGGCATGCGCCTGATTTCCGCAAGACAGATGTGCCCGTTGTGGTCCTTTGCCACGGGCTTCTTGCATTCTTGAAAGATAAGAATCCCGGTCCGGTTTTGACCGGTCAATAATTTTTTTGGTAACTTCGGATATAATGGGGTGCATGTGCATGGCTTTGACACTTTACTGTTAGCGCTAACAAAACTGCATTATCATGAAACGAAAAACAGACGCAAGGGCGGAAATGCCACTGCAAAAGAACTTTCTCTTTTCGCGCGCATCCCCTAGAAGCCAAAGCATGACACAGAATATTTATCCAACCGTGCGTTTGCGGCCAAACGCCGCCGCGCAAGCCATCCGCCAAGGGTTTCCTTGGATTTACAATAATGAGCTGGTGCTTGACCGGCGCAGCAAAAAGCTTCCCGCTGGCAGTGTGGTGATTGTGGAAGATTCCGAGCGCCGCCCGATAGGTTTAGGGGGAATAAACCCTGAATCTAAAATTGCTGTGCGCATTTTGGATCGCAATATTGAGGCAGAGATCGATCAAATCTGGTTCTCAAAGCGGCTCACCGCGGCTCTACAGTTACGCGAGGTGCTATTTGAGCAACCGTTTTACCGTTTGGTACATGCCGAAGCCGATGGGATGCCGGGCGTGGTTATCGATCGTTTTGGCAGTCTTGCAGTGGTGCAGCCCAACGCCGCTTGGGCCGAGATGCGGCTTACCGCTTTGAGCCAGGCTTTGCTTGAAATCGAGGGAATTACCAGCGTTCTTAAAAATGCCGGTGGTCGCAGTCGGGCGCTTGAAGGATTAGACTCGCAAAGTGATGTTTTAATCGGTGAGCGGCCCGAAACAACAGTTGACGTGCCGATGAACGGAGCGGTTTACAAGGCTGATTTGATAAGTGGTCAAAAAACCGGTCTTTATTTTGATCAACGTCCAAACCACGCGTTTGCTGCCAGTTTGGCGAAGGGGCGCAAAGTGCTGGATGTGTTCAGCCATGTTGGTGGTTTTTCATTGGCCGCGCTTGCGGCAGGCGCCCAATCATCGTTGGCGGTTGATGGGTCTGAGGCGGCGCTGGAACTTGCCATGCAAGGGGCTGTTACAAGCGGCGTGGTCGATAAATTTGAAATTCAAAAAGGCGATGCTTTTGCGCAATTATCAGCGCTGGCAGGAGCTGGCGAAAAATTTGGGTTGGTTATTTGTGATCCACCGGCTTTTGCCTCGTCCAAGCCCGCATTAGAGGCAGGGTTGCGGGCGTATGAAAAAGTGGCGCGGCTGGCGGCTCATTTGGTAGAGGAGGGGGGCTTTTTGGTTCTGTGCTCCTGCTCGCACGCGGCTGATCTGGTAAAATTCAGAACTGCCTGCAATCGCGGTATTGGCCGTGCGGGGCGCGCGGCACAATTGGTTCACACTGGATTTGCCGGTGCGGATCATCCCTTGCACCCTCAATTGGCGGAAAGCGGTTATTTGAAAGCCTTGTTTTATCGCCTATGAAAATTGTATTGGATACATGCGTCTTGTTTCCAACCGTTATGCGGGAGATGCTTTTGGGGGTTGCGGCGTCGATGGCTTGGACGCCGATCTGGTCTGAGCGTATTTTGGAAGAATGGCAGCGCGCTGCCACGAAACTTGGCCCGACTGGACCTGCCCAAGCGGCCAGCGAAATCGCGCTTCTGCGTGCTGCGTGGCCTGAGGCCTGTGTCGTATGGCCCAGCTCATTAGAGGCGCGCCTTTGGTTGCCCGATCGCGCCGATTGCCATGTTTTGGCGGCGGCTATTTCAGGATCTGCCGATTTGATCGTGACGCTGAATAAAAAAGATTTCCCGCGTCACATTTTGGGCGAAGAAGGGGTGGATCGCCGCGATCCAGATGCGCTGCTTTACGCGGCGTTTACCGCCGAGCCATCCGCCGTTGAGGCGTTAGCCGAGCGGGTTTTGAGCACTGCAAATCTGCTTTCCGGGCAAGAATGGACGATCCGTCCTTTGCTGAAAAAGGCCAGATTGCCAAAGCTTGCAAAGGCGCTCGGCTCACAGGTCAGCAAAGAAACGTGATCCGAGCGTGATCGAACGCTCGGACCTGTCCAAATCAACCGCGCAGGATAGAATGCCCGGCATATTCGGCAATATCTCCCAATTCTTCTTCGATACGGATCAATTGGTTGTATTTTGCCAAGCGGTCTGAGCGGGCCAAAGAACCGGTTTTTATCTGACCGCAATTCGTGGCAACGGCCAGATCAGCGATCGTTGTGTCTTCTGTTTCGCCTGAGCGGTGCGACATAACGTTCGTAAATCCGGCGCGATGGGCCATATCCACCGCTTTTAAGGTCTCTGACAGGCTGCCGATTTGATTGACCTTCACCAACATTGAATTGGCGCTTTTTTGACGAATACCATCAGCCAAGCGATTGGGATTGGTTACAAAAAGATCATCCCCCACCAGCTGTATACGGGCACCCAGAGCCGCTGTTAACGCATTCCACCCTGCCCAATCATCCTCAGCCATTCCGTCTTCGATCGAGATGATCGGATAGTCATTCACAAGCGCCGTTAAATACGCCACATTTTCTTCCGAGCTAAGACTTACCCCTTCCCCCTTCATGTGGTATTTGCCATCCTGAAAATATTCAGTCGCCGCGCAATCTAGCGCTAAATAAACATCCTCTCTGGCCTTATATCCTGCCTTCTCAATAGCCTGCAAGATAAAGTCCAATGCATCGCGGGTTGAGCTTAGGTTTGGGGCAAAGCCGCCCTCATCCCCGATCCCGGTGGAAAGCCCGGCTTTGGTAAGCTCTTTTTTCAATGTGTGGAAAATTTCTGAGCCCATGCGCACGGCTTCACGGATCGAAGTGGCGGCAACCGGCATAATCATGAATTCTTGAATATCAATGGGGTTATCAGCATGTTCCCCGCCATTGATTATGTTCATCATGGGCACGGGAAGAATTCGGGCGGCGGTGCCGCCAACGTAACGGTATAATGGCAGATTGCTGAAATCTGCAGCGGCTTTCGCCACCGCCAAGGACACGCCCAAAATTGCGTTTGCTCCCAAGCGTGATTTGTTGGCAGTTCCATCCAATTCGATCATCGCTGTGTCAATCGCCTGCTGGTCAAGCGCGTCAAATCCAACCAACATATCTGCGATTTCACCGTTGACAGCATCGACCGCTTGTAAAACACCCTTGCCCATATAGCGCGCTGTATCGCCATCGCGCTTTTCAACCGCTTCATGTGCGCCGGTTGAGGCGCCAGAGGGCACGGCGGCGCGCCCGCTTGATCCATCTTCTAACAGAACATCGACTTCAACTGTTGGATTGCCTCTGCTGTCAAGAATTTCGCGGGCAAATATATCTAGGATCAGGCTCATGCTTGGGTGCTTTCTTTCTTAATAGTATCGAAAGGGCGCTTAGCAGCTTCGGGTTGGAAAGTGAATGCATTAGATCTCGGTTTAAGGCGCGCTGCGCTAACTGAGCCGTAATCCGGCAATGAAATTTGTGCGGAATTTATGCTTAGATGCGCTGGTTAGCCAGTTTTGCGGTCCAAAACCCGCTCTCGCCAAAATATATATATTCCGGAGGTTAAAATGATAGCCGCACCGATGAAGGTTGTTGAATCAGGTCGTTCGCCAAGAAATCCCATCGCCAAAGCAAGCGCAAAAATAAGGCGGGAATAGCGAAATGGCGAAACCACTGAGGCATCGCCGATGCGCGTGGCTGAAATCAGCGTGAAATATGCAAAGCATCCGATCAGAACGGCGCCTGCAAATAAAAACCAGTTCACGTCCTGCAGGGGCGTGAAAGGGCCCGTGAATGGCAACGCAATCACACCTGCGCAAGCTGTGGCGACGAAAGCATAGATTGATACCGTAACTGAGGAGAGCTGTGCGCGCATGACCCGCGTTGCCAAATCTCTTGCAGATAAGCAAAGAACGCCCAGCACGGCGAAAAGCGATTCTGGTTGAAACCCCGCCATTCCTGGCCGCAAGATGAGCAAAACCCCTGCAAATCCGACCAAAGACGCAGTCCAGCGCCGCCATCCAACCCGTTCTTTCAAAAACACCGCCGCGCCCAGCGTCACCACCAACGGTGTTGCTTGTAAGATGGAAGACGCGGTTGCCAAAGGTGTAAGCGCGATGGCCGTGACAAAAAACAAAGCGCCAAAAAGATCCGCGATGCTTCGGAAAATAACTGGAAAGGTTAAAATATCCGCGCTAAAAATCGGCGCTTTAACGGCCAAGGCAATGAACGAAAATAAAACCGTTCCCAAGCAGCCGATCGTTATCAAGATCTGAGAGATAGGGGTCTCTTCTGCGATGATTTTAATGATGAAATCTTCAAGCGCAAAGCCTGCCATAGCCAAGCACATGAATATGATTGCGCGAAGGTTGTCCATTAAATGCTCGATCTATGAAATGGGCCCGGCAAGCTGAACGTGCCGCATATGACGCTAAGCAGTCATTGATGCCGAGTGAGATGTCAATGGCGGGGTTATTCTGGTTTTGAAATCGGCACGCCATACAGCTCTAATTTATGGCCCTTCAAGCGATAGCCCAGTCTCTGCGCAATTTTTTCCTGCAGGGCTTCTATTTCTGGATCTAAAAATTCGATTACTTTTCCGCTGTTTAAATCGATCAGATGATCGTGATGATCGCGCTCTGCATCTTCATAGCGTGCGCGCCCATCGCCGAATTCAACGCGCTCAAGAATGCCGGCTTCTTCAAAAAGTTTGACAGTGCGATAGACGGTTGCAATCGAAATTCCTGCATCTAAAGCCGAAGCGCGCGCGTATAATTCTTCTACGTCGGGATGATCATCAGACTCTTCCAATACGCCCGCTATAATGCGCCTCTGGCCAGTCATGCGCAGCGCTATGGCTTCACAGCGGTCCATTATACTGTCTGACATGACACGTCCTTTCTTCGTTAGGCAGGGCTTTAAATTATTTTTTTCAACCTGCAAAGCCTAGATTAATTTTGCTACTTGACCTGCTCATGGGTAAGGGTTGACTTTATGCAGAGAATAGGTGCATGCAGCGCCAGCAAACCTTCCTGTCGCGTGAGCAGATTGCCGGCCGTTATCACAAAAAGATAAATGGCGAAAAGACGAATTTGAAGATTGCACCGTTCCCAAAATCACGCGTGGGCGCATAACAAGATGAAGAACCTCTTCTCATTCTGAGCGGGGTTGCTTGTCTGTGAACAGGCCTGCAGCGTTGTGATGCGCCGCGTGGGTTTTGAGGTTAGGGCGTTGGGCAAGACCTTACGCCAGAAAAGGAACAGAGTGACGTTATTTGAAGAAATGGGTCTGCCCAAAGGTTTGGTGGCACAATTAACAGCTGCGGGTATTCACGAACCAACGCCCATCCAATCGCACGCGATACCGCATGCGCTGAACGGCAAGGATGTTTTGGGGCTGGCGCAAACGGGAACTGGGAAAACCTTCGCTTTTGGTGCGCCATTGGTGGCGCAATTATCCGAGATGACGGGGCGACCCGACTCCAAAATGGTGCGCGGGTTGATTTTAGCGCCCACGCGCGAATTGGCAAAGCAAATCAGCGATTCGATAAAGCTTTTGGTGGTTAATTCCCCCATTAAGATTGGCTTAGTGGTCGGAGGCGTATCAATTCGGCCCCAAATCGCCCGCGCGGCGCGTGGCTCGGATATTATCGTCGCCACCCCAGGCCGGTTGATTGATTTACTTGACCGGCAAGCGCTTTCCCTCAGCGATACCCGTTTTTTGGTTTTGGATGAAGCAGATCAAATGTTGGATTTAGGCTTTATTCATAGCCTGCGAAAAATCGCTGGCCTTCTCCCGAAACAGCGCCAAACGATGTTGTTTTCGGCAACGATGCCCAAGCAAATGAATGAATTGGCCGCGAGTTACCTACAATCGCCCGTAAGAGTTGAAGTATCACCGCCGGGTAAAGCGGCAGATAAAATTGATCAATCTGTGCATTATGTGGCGAAAGCCGAGAAGATGAACCTTTTGATCGAACGTTTGAAAACACATGAAGGCGACTTGGCACTGGTATTTTCGCGCACCAAGCATGGCGCGGAAAAAATGCTCAAAACGCTGCACAAGAGCGGCTTTTCGGCAGGTTCTGTGCATGGGAATAAATCTCAATCGCAACGGGATCGCGCCATTCGCGACTTTCGCGAGGGGGTTATCAAGGTCTTGGTGGCCACGGATGTTGCGGCGCGCGGGCTTGATATTCCCGATGTGCGGTTCGTTTACAATTATGATTTGCCCGACGTTCCGGAAAATTATGTGCATCGCATAGGCCGCACGGCGCGCGCCGGCGCTGAGGGGCAAGCCGTTGCGTTTTGCGCGCCGGATGAAATGGATGCATTAAAGGCAATCCAAAAGCTGATGGCGCTGCGCATTCCTATTGGCTCAGGCCGCCCCTGGGAAGACATTGAAATTCCAGCAGGAAAGAAAAATGGTGCCCGTCCAAACGGAAATCGTCGTCGCAAACCCTCAGGATCTAACCCGCAGGGGGGGCATTCTGCAAAGCCGAGCACAACGGGGGCCCAACGCGCGCGTCAACGCCGTAAATCAAAAGCTGCGCGCTCTGCAGCTTGACCCTTGCCAGCTGCAGAGATGAACGAAATTTGCGCGGCAGGCCAGCAAGGCAGAAAACGGTATTGGTGCTAAAAGATGTTGGCTAAAAAAGGCGTTGATGCACAAGGCATCGTGTTTTTGGTGGGCTTGTCGCTGCTACTTGCGTTTAATCAAATCGTCATCAAGGTAACAAATCAAGGGTTTCAGCCTGTTTTTGCAGCCGGCATTCGTTCTTTGGGCGGGTTATTGCTCGTTTGGGTATGGATGCGATGGCGCGGCATTCCCATCTGTCTGACGCGGCGCGTTCTTCTTCCGGGCCTTGGCCTGGGATTGCTGTTTTCCTTCGAATTTTTCTGCCTATTTTTGGCGTTAGATTTTACCAGCGTGGCGCGGGCCAGTATTTTATTTTATTCGATGCCCTTATGGCTTGCGATCGGCGCGCATTTTCTGTTGCCGAACGAACGCCTTACCTTGCAACGCAGCGCCGGACTGCTGGTTGCTATGGCCGGCGTAATTTGGGTTTTGGCGGATCACGAAGCCGCGACAGATACGCGTATATGGGGGGATCTTCTGGCTTTGGCCGGTGCGTTTGGCTGGGCGAGCCTGGCGCTCTGCGTGCGATTAACCGCCCTGTCAGACGAGAAGCCAGAGGCTCAATTGTTCATCCAGCTGTTAATATCGGCGCCGGTTCTTTTGATGCTTGCGCCTTTTTTCGGGCCCAGCCTGCGGCAACCTGAGCTGGTTCATGTTTTGGGCTTGAGCTTTCAGATCATTGCAATCGCGGGCTTTGCTTTTGCCTTCTGGTTTTGGCTGATTAAGGTTTATAAAGCGTCATCCGTGGCATCTTTTAGCTTTTTATCGCCGGTGTTCAGCGTGGTTTTTGGGTGGATTGTGCTGGGCGAGGCTTTGAATGCGACGGTGATTTTATCTCTTGGCTTGGTCACCATCGGTTTGGTATTGGTCAATCGCAGGTAAAATTCCCGCCACCACCATGTAAGCGGTTTATTGATTTTCCTATGTACCACAAAAAGTTGCGGTTACTTTCTCATGTGCCTCTGGTGGCTGTCTGAGGTCTTCAAACGCATCAGAGGCGGTGAAGGGGGAAGACAATGCAGCGGTCAAGCGGTGAAATTGCGTGTAATCCCCCGTAACGGCCGCAGTGATCATATGCTCTATCCTGTGGTTGCGTGGAATAAGTGTGGGATTTTTTGACTGCATCAGCAAATGCGGATCTGCCTCACTTTTCAAACGCATTTGCCATAGTCGATGCCAGTCTTCAAAGGGGTGTGGATCTGTAAATTCATTTTCAGGCTTGCCGTCGGACAGCGCATGAAAAGTGTTGGTGAAATCTGCCTGGCCCTCTGCCATAAGCGTCAATAGCGCGCTGATGAGGTCAAAATCTTTGGCTTGGGGCGTTTTTAATCCGATTTTGGCGCCAAACTCACGAAGCCAATACGTATTTATCAAATCGGGCATGGCGTGAACATTTTGCGTGAAGCGTTCGATGGCCGCCTCTGAATCGGGCATCAAGGGAATAAGAGCTGTTGCAAATTGCGCCATATTCCAAACGATGATGTTGGGCTGGTTGCTATAGGCATAGCGCCCAGTGCGATCGATAGAGGAAAACACTTGGTCGGGATGATATATATCCATAAAAGCGCAGGGGCCGTAATCAATCGTTTCCCCCGCAATCTGGCAATTATCCGTATTCATCACACCGTGTATGAAGCCCAAGCTCATCCATTTGGCTATCAAACGCGCCTGCAGATCGATCACGGCGGTCAAAAGCGCTTCTGGGCTTTGAGCCTGTGGAAAATGCCGCTCTACAGTATATTCAAACAAGGTTTGTAAGGCGGTTATGTCCCGGCGGGCTGCAAACACTTGAAAGGTTCCTACGCGCAGATGGCTTTTGGCCACGCGGGTTAAAATGCCTCCAGGATAAACGGTTTCGCGCAGAACAGGCTGGCCCGTTTCAACAGCAGCCAAGGCGCGGGTTGTTGGAACGCCCAAAGCATGCATGGCTTCTGAAACCACATATTCTCTCAAAACAGGGCCCAGCCAAGAACGCCCATCGCCATTGCGCGAATAAGGCGTTGGACCGGCGCCTTTCAATTGGATGTCAAACCGCGCCCCATCTGGACAGAGTGCTTCGCCCAGCAATAAGGCACGCCCATCGCCCAATTGGGGGTTGTATTGGCCAAATTGATGCCCAGAATAAAGCTGCGCCAGCGGCTCGGCCCCGGCTGGTGTTTGATTGCCAGAAAAAATCTCTGCCAAAGCGCTTTCTGAGCCACCTGTTATACCAAGGTCTTTGGCCAAGCCTTGATTATAAGCAATCAGCTTGGGGGCTTTTACGGGCGTTGCAGGCAGCTTTGTGTAAAATCCTGCAGGCAGCTGTGCAAAGCTGTTGTCAAATGGAATTTGAACCGGGGTGTTCATAAAATTTGGCCTTTGGGTTGTATCATAAAGTATGTCTTTAAAGACTGTTGCCGAAACCGCGCCGCTATAAGCGTCCAATACGCTCTGTAATTAACTCAAAAAAACCATCCGCGTCTAAATCACCTATAAATGTGGCGTTTGCGGGCCTTTCGCTTACCCGCCACCAATCAGCCACTGTCATCCCGCGGGTCAATTCAGATTGGGTTTCAATCATCACATTGATGTGACGGCCCGAGAACAGCTGAGGGCGCAGCAAATAGGCGGTTACGCATGGATCGTGCAACGGCGCGCCAGCGCTGCCATATTTCTCTTTGTCAAACCGTTCAAAAAAATCTGTCATATCCGCCACCGCTCTGCCGGCCGGCGTGTTTAAGTTGCGAAACGCATCATTGCGATCATTAGTAACCAATGCCTTATGCGTCACATCAAGCGGCAACACTACAATGGGCGCGCCTGATTTAAACACAATATCAGCGGCTTCTGGATCAACATAAATGTTAAATTCTGCAGTTGGTGTTATATTGCCAACCTCAAAATAGGCCCCGCCCATAAGCACAATTTCCTGCACCCTTGGAATGATATCAGGCGCCTTTTGAAACGCAGTGGCAATATTGGTTAGAGGTCCCAACGGGCAGAGGGTGATGGTATTAGACGGCGCCTCGCGCAGTGATTTGATGATAAAATCAACCGCGTGGTCATCCTGAATCGGCATTTTTGGATCGGCCAAACTTGGGCCATCCAAACCGGTTTTTCCATGGACATGCTCAGCGGTGACCAATTGCCGCCCGAGCGGGCGATCACAGCCTGCAAAGACCAGCATATCGGGTCGATTGGCCAATTCGCAAACGATCCGCGCATTTTTCTGCGTTAACTCTAACGGCACGTTGCCTGCAACCGCCGTAATACCAAGAACATCAAGCTCATCCGGGCTGCCCAAGGCCACCAAAATGGCCACTGCATCGTCTTGACCAGGATCGGTATCAATAATGATTTTACGCTTTGTCATAATTTTTCCAATTGTTGGCTTATCAAGATAGACTGGTGTTGGCTTTAAGGGCAAGGCGGAATGCTACAGGGTGTCAGAGCTTGACAGCGCGAAAGGTTAAATTACACCCGACCGGTTGCCGCGTTCACAACAGCGGCCGGACATATCCGTTTGTTGCAGTCAATTGGGTTCGGGGCGCTATCAGCGCTCATTAGGCTTAGGCTTAGGCTTAGGCTTTGTTGCTTTTTTCTTGTGCTTTCGCCTCTTCCCAAAACGCGTCCATTTCGGTCAGGCTGCTGCTTTGTGGCGTCTTTCCTAATTTGTTTAGTTCATTTTCAATATGCCTGAAACGGCGGGTGAATTTCGCGTTTGCTTGGCGCAGCGCGTCTTCGGGATCAATATTTAAATGCCGCCCTAAATTTACCATTACGAATAATAAATCGCCATATTCTTCCGCCATATGGGCCTGATCTGACGTGCTCTGTGCCTCAACCAACTCGGCCGCTTCTTCTTTTATTTTTTCCAAAACATGCCCAATTTCGGGCCAGTCAAACCCCACCCGCGCGGCGCGTTTTTGCAATTTAACCGCCCGCATTAATGCGGGCAACGCCAAGGCCACATCGTCTAAAGCGCCTGATTTGGCTTTGCTGAGCCGCTCGGCCGCTTTCAGCTTTTCCCAATCTTGCGTTTGTTCTACGCTGGATTTATCGCGGCTTTCATCAGCGAACACATGCGGATGCCTGCGTAGCATTTTATCGCTGATCCCATTAGCGATATCATCAAAGTTAAACAATTTTTCTTCTTCAGCGATTTGCGCGTGATAGACCGCCTGGAGCAATAAATCGCCCAACTCATCTCGCAAATCATCCCAATCTTTGCGGGCAATTGCATCTGCCACTTCATAGGCCTCTTCCACCGTGTAAGGGGCGATGCTTTCAAAGCTTTGCTCAATATCCCACGGGCATCCGGTTTTTGGATCGCGCAGCGCGCGCATGATTTCCAAAAGCCGCGGCATACCCCCTGTGGGATCAGAAATAATATTTTTATCAAAGCCCATTGCGTGCCTTTCATTCTTACTATCTGATGTTGTTTAAACCCTGCCTCAAAGGAGATAACAAGATGCCGGTGATTAATCGCATTGCCGCCTTTGCCGATGATATGAAAGGCTGGAGGCGGCATTTGCACCAAATGCCCGAATTGGGGCTTGAATGCCATAAAACTGCGGCATTTGTCGCCGATAAGCTTGGCGCGTTTGGAATTTCTGAAATCCATCAAGGCATTGCAAAAACTGGGATCGTTGCGATTATCGAAGGGCAGGCTCCTGGTCCAACAATTGGCTTGCGTGCGGACATGGACGCGTTGCCTCTCAGTGAAGAAACGGGCGTTGACTGGGGCTCAAAAGAGCCGGGAAAAATGCACGCTTGCGGGCATGATGGGCATACAACAATGTTGCTGGGAGCAGCAAAATATCTGGCGGAAACACGTAATTTTAAAGGCCGGGTGGCGTTGATTTTTCAACCGGATGAAGAACAAAATGGCGGCGCCGAAATTATGGTGAATGAAGGTATCTTGGATCGGTTCGAAATTGACCAGGTTTACGGGATTCACAATGCGCCTGGGCATCCTTTGGGCAGTTTTTATACGATGCCAGGCCCGATTATGGCAGGGGCTGATAATTTTGACATTCACATCTCAGGCCAGGGTGGCCACGGTGCGTATCCTCAAGATACCAAAGACCCAGTGATTGCGGCGGTGGGCATCGCCCAAGCTTTACAAATGATTGTCAGCAGAAATGCCCGGGCATTTGATCAACTTGTGGTTTCGGTCACCCAGATTCACAGCGGCACTGTTGGAAATATTATACCGCAAACCGCTTTTCTAAATGGCACGGTTCGAACGTTTGACTCTGAAGTTCAACATATGGTGAAAAGCCGTATGGCCGAGATTGTTGCAGGGCAGGCGGCTAGCTATGGCGTTGACGCGCGTCTTGTCTATGAAGAAGGCTATCCCCCCACAATCAACGATCCAGAGAAGGCTGCATTTGCGGCCAATGTGGCGCGCCAAGTGGCTGCTGATGGGAATGTTTTAGAAAATGCAGGGCAGGAAATGGGCGCGGAAGATTTTAGCTACATGCTTCAAAAGCGCCCGGGTGCCTATCTGTTTCTTGGGATCGGAGAGGCCGCTGGCTTGCACAGCCCAAATTATGATTTTAACGATGATGCGGCACCTTATGGTGCGTCGTTTTTTGCGCGTTTGGTGGAAAATGCCCAACCTTTAGGGTAATCTTGTCGCCCGTTCATGATTCACGAAAAGGAACATTATTATGGCGCTAAGCGATTCAAAAACTCAAATAGATCAAGCGTTTACCCGCCAAGACGATAAAGGGCTTAGTTTTGAGAACGCGTTTGGCGGCGCCACGTCATTTTTACGGCGGCGGTATACAAAAGATCTAAGCGGGGTTGATCTGGCTGTTACCGGAATTCCTTTTGACCAGGCCGTCACCAATCGCCCCGGCGCGAGGTTTGGCCCACGCGCCATTCGAGAGGCCAGCAGCTTACAACCCTTTGACCCGCCCTACGGATGGGACATTGATCCAATGAGCTTGTTTAGCATCGTAGATTATGGCGATTTAGCATTTGATTATGCCGATGTGGCCGCTTTTCCAAAACGTTTAAAGCAGCATATTGAAACGATCTTGAAAGCGGATGTGGCCAGTATTGCTTTAGGCGGCGATCATTACATCAGTTTTCCGATTTTGCAGGCTTACGCTGAAAAATATGGTCCGCTTTCCTTGCTACAATTTGATGCGCATTCTGATACTTGGCCAGATGATCAAATGGACCGCATTGACCACGGTACTATGTTTTACAAAGCTGTGAAGCTTGGCTTAATTGATCCTGAGACCTCGGTTCAAGTGGGCATTCGCACGCATAATGCGGATACGCTTGGCGTTCATATTATCGATGCGCGCGCGGTTGAAGAGATGGGCGCGGCAGCGGTTGCTCAAAAAATTAAAGCAATTTTAGGAAATAAGCCCACCTATCTTAGTTTTGATATTGATTGTCTTGATCCTGCATTTGCCCCGGGAACTGGCACGCCGGTTTGGGGGGGGCTATCCTCGCGGCAGGCGGCCTCAATTTTACGCGATATCGCGGGAATCAATATGGTGGGGGGCGATGTGGTGGAGGTGTCTCCGCAATATGATACCAGCGGCGCGACTGCGATTGCCGGGGCACATGTGGCTCTTGAATTGATTTGCATTTGGGCCGCAACGCGCGTTTGACTAACCCCTGCAGCTTTGATTTGCGAGGCAGAACAGCCCTTGACCTGCGGCAGGGAATATATCACATCTCAGCCATGGTACCTGTCGATAAATTACAATTGATCCAGCAACGCTTTCAGTATCTGGAAGCCAAAATGAATGATGGCGTATCCGGGGATGAAATTGCCAAACTGGGTCGCGAATATTCTGATTTAAAGCCCGTTATAGATAGTATTGAAGAATATTTTCAGACGCTTGAAGAGGTGCAAGACGCATCAGACATGCTGGAAGATCCAGATATGCGAGGCTTGGCAGAAGAAGAATTGCCGCGTTTAAAAGCGCGCTTGCCAAAACTTGAAAGTGACTTACAGCTGGCTTTGTTGCCCAAAGATGCCGCAGATGCTCGCCCTGCTATCATCGAAATCAGGCCCGGAACGGGGGGCGAAGAAGCCGCTTTATTCGCGGGTGATCTGTTGCGGATGTATCAACGGTATTGCGATACACGCGGGTGGAATTTTGAAATCATCGAAGAGCAACAAACCGAATTGGGTGGCATCAAAGAAGTTGTTGCGCATGTGAAGGGCGAAGCTGTATTTGCTCGGCTCAAATATGAAAGTGGCGTGCACCGGGTGCAACGCGTGCCAGAAACGGAAAGCGGCGGGCGCATTCACACCTCGGCTGCCACCGTTGCGGTGCTTCCCGAGGCCGAAGATGTTGATATTCAAATTTCTTCGAATGATCTTCGCATTGATACGATGCGCAGTTCAGGGGCAGGGGGGCAGCATGTCAACACCACCGATTCTGCCGTTCGGATCACGCATCTGCCGACAGGGCTGGTGGTTACCAGTTCTGAAAAATCGCAGCATCGCAATCGGGAAATCGCCATGCAGGTGTTGAAAACCCGCTTATATGACCTTGAGCGTCAGCGCGTGGATGGTGAGCGTTCGGCAGATCGCAAATCTCAGGTGGGATCAGGCGATCGCTCAGAGCGTATTCGTACCTATAATTTTCCGCAGGGGCGGATGTCGGACCACCGGATCAATTTGACGTTATACAAACTTGATCAAGTGATGCAGGGCGATCTTGATGAAATGATTGATGCGCTTGTCGCGGATGCGCAGGCCAATTTGCTGGCCGAGCTCAACGCATGATATTACGCGACCTGTTGACCCTGGGCCAGCAAAAACTCAAATTAGCACATATTGACACTGCGGGGCGGGATGCGCGCCTTTTGGCGGCAGCCGCAATGGAGATAAGCACGGCGCAAGTCACGCTGAAAGCCTTAGATTATGTATCAAAACAGCAGCAAGATCATTTTGAAAGCATGATTGAGCAACGGCGCAACTTTAAGCCTGTCTCGCGGATTTTGGGGAAACGGCAGTTTTGGAACCGTTGGTTTGAGATATCCCCCGATGTTCTGGATCCACGAGGGGATAGCGAGGTGCTTGTTAATTTGGCGCTGCAACAGAAGGCGGATCGCATTTTGGACCTTGGAACGGGCAGCGGTATCTTGGCGCTGACACTGTTATCTGAATGGCCGGACGCACTGGCCGTTGGCGTCGATATTTGTGAAAAAGCCCTTCTTATCGCGCAAAGGAACGCAGTGCAGCTTGAGGTTTCCGATCGGTTTCAAGCGCAAAAAAGCGATTGGTTTGAGGCTATAAGCGGGCAATTCGATCTTATCGTGTCCAACCCTCCTTATATTGGAGAGGATGAGATCCCTCATCTAGATCCCGATGTGCGGCTATACGATCCAATGATTGCGCTCAGCCCGGGGCGTGATGCGTTGCAAGCCTATCAAAACATTGCAAGCGATGCGATCGGTTATCTTAAACCAGGTGGGCGCTTATTGGTTGAAATTGGATTTCGGCAAGGCGAGGCGGTACGTGCATTATTTGCCTCAAACGGGCTTAAGTCGGTCGAAACAATCCAAGATCTAAATGGGCTAGATCGGGTTGTCTGCGCGATAAAGGCCAAAACCGTTTAAATTTTTAGCCAAAATTAAGAAAATTCGTGGATTTTTTGAATATTCCCTTGTCACCAACGTAGCGGTAAGGTTAAACACACACATTGTGATCAGAAACATGTGGTTTCTGTCGTATCATAGCCCGCATCGCTTTTGGCAACTGTCTCTGATAGAAAATCAACGCTGCATAACATTAAGAATGAATGAAGGCTGGAAAGCTACCTATGAGATCATCTAAACCCCGTTCGCGGTCTAAGCAAAATCGCAACCGTTCCGTTGGTAATGTCGTAAATCGCGTGTTCGATAGCTCAGGGCCGGAAGGCAAAGTGCGTGGAACACCGCAGCAAATTATTGAAAAATATAATCAATTGGCGCGTGATGCTCAATTAAGCAATGATCGGGTTGCGGCAGAAAACTTCCAACAGCATGCCGAACATTATTTACGCCTCCTGGGCGAAGCACAGCGCGAGCAAGACGCACGCCGCGAACAGCAAGAGCGTGAGAACCGTGAACGCCAGGCAGAACGGGATCGCGAACGTCAAGAACGCCAAGAAGATGCTTCGCACACCGCTATCGAGCCCAATGGCTTCAGTGCTGCGGCGCATGAAGAGGAACAACCAGACGTTTCGAGCATGCCGATCGTGGATGACGATGCGGGTTTAGCACCACCTTTTCAACC
This sequence comes from Alphaproteobacteria bacterium US3C007, assembly GCA_034423775.1. NCBI lineage: Bacteria > Pseudomonadati > Pseudomonadota > Alphaproteobacteria > Rhodobacterales > Roseobacteraceae > Thalassovivens > Thalassovivens spotae. The sequence continues at coordinate 3,182,538 of CP139918.1, read as the reverse complement.
TGATCAGCCGAGTGAGGCGCAAGCGCTAAAGCCAGCGCGCAAACCCCGCGCTCCGCGTAAGCCCCGGGCGCCCAAGCCCGCCCCAACTGTAGATGCAGCGCCAGAAGTTGATTGAAACTTTTTGAGGCAAAGAGTGAATTAGGCTTGCGGTGTGCTGTGGCTGCCATAGGCGGCTTCCAACTGTCGCGCCAAAGCGCAAAACCCTTCTAACGAAACTTGTTCTGCGCGTTCCGTTGGGCTAAGCCCAGCTGCTTTTAAATGATCTTCAATTTCAGGGCTTAGCCCCTTTAAGGCAGAGCGTAGCATTTTGCGCCGTTGATTGAAGGCGGCCGCCACAAGGCTTTCTAAAACCTTCTGATTGGCCTCGTAGCGCGGCGCTGGCAATGCCTCAAGATGAATAACTGCGCTGGAAACTTTGGGGGGCGGCGTAAACGCATCGGGGGGCAAGTTGAGCACAATTTTTACCTCGCTGCGCCATTGAGCCAGAATGGCAAGCCGCCCATAGGCCTTGCTGCCGGGCTGGGCCACGATCCTTTGAGCGACCTCTTTTTGAAACATTAGGGTGAGGCTTTTCCAAAAAGGCGGCCAATTGGGAGGCGTAAGCCAGCGTATAAGCAGCTCGGTTCCTACATTATAAGGAAGGTTGGAGATTATTCTGATCGGAGCCATCAAATACTGGGCAGGATCAAGGCGAAGCGCATCTTCATTGATCACTTGCAACCGGCCTGGAAACGCTTTTTCAATTTCCTCCAGAGCTGGTAGGCAGCGATTGTCTTTTTCAATGGCTAATATCTTACGTGCACCCTCACTTAATAAGCCGCGGGTCAAACCACCGGGGCCGGGACCAATTTCCAAAATGTCACAAGCGCTTAAATCGCCGGCTTGGCGGGCAATTTTTGCGGTTAGGTTAAGGTCGAGTAGAAAATTCTGTCCGAGTGATTTTCGGGCGGTCAATTGATGGGCTGTGATGACCTCTCGCAATGGGGGTAAAGTATCGATTGTACTCATCGCTTCTGCCCCAATTCTTCAGCCAAGCGCAAAGCAGCGACGCATGAGTTTGGATTGGCGATGCCGCGGCCGGCAATATCCAAGGCCGTGCCATGATCAGGAGAGGTTCTTATGAAGGGAAGACCCAGTGTTAAATTCACGCCTTGATCAAAATCCAACGTTTTAATCGGAATGAGCGCTTGATCATGATACATTGCAATCGCCGCATCATAATTTTGTCGAGCGGCCGCATGAAAAAGCGTATCGGCCGAATGTGGCCCGGTTAGGATCGCCGGCTGACCATTCAGCCTTTCAAGAATGGGCGTTATTAAATCTAGATCTTCTCTGCCCATTTTACCCCCTTCACCGGCATGTGGGTTTAACCCCGCCACCGCAATCCGTGGCGTTTGAATTTTGAAATGTTCTTTGAGACCTTGAGCGGTAATTTGAATTGTTTTTGTTAGTAAGGCTGGCGTCAGCTGCCGGCTGACTTCGGATAATGGAATATGTATCGTTGCGGGTACAACCCTTAAAGACGGGCTGACCAGCATCATCACAACATCTTTGACATTTGCCAAATCGGCCAGAAATTCAGTATGGCCCGGATATTGAAACGCCGCGCCGTCTTGCAGATTTTTTTTATGTATTGGTGCCGTGCAAATGCCTGCCACTTGATGCGCATTTGCAAGCTGCACAGCGCGGTCAATCACGTTGATCACATCCTGTGCATTGCGAGGATCAAGCACCCCCGAACTGGCCAAAGCGGTAAACGTATGCGGCAAAACAGGCAAGCCTGTTTGCATCGCCGCCGCGGCATCGCTGGGGTTGGATATTTCAACGAAGTGGGACCCAGCCGGCAAGTGGCGCGGGTCTCCAATCCAAAAGAACACCAGCTCATTCCTGAGTATATTCCAGGCCTTGACCGCCAGTTCAGGGCCAATGCCGGCTGGGTCTCCACATGTCAGAGCGATTGGCGTGCGGGTCATTTCTTGATTATACGCGCGTCTTGGCGCAGGTTCTCTAGATATCCGGCGGCGAAACTCTCTAACCTTTTATTGCGCAGGCCAGTTCGAATAGCATCGAGATTCTGCGATGTTTGAGAGGCCATATCTGTTCGTGCGCATAACATCACCAATATGCTCTTACCGCCTTTGGAAAAGAAATATTTTTCATGTCGGTCAAGAAGGCTTAACATTTCAGCCAACTCGGTTTGGATGTTTTTTACGGGCGTGCTTTTGCGCAAAAGCACGTGCGTTGGTGATCGTTCTGCTTCTGCATAAAGGTCATCGCAATGCACAATTTTCGTTTTGAGATGCTGCAATGTGTCGAGGTCGGATTGCTCAAACTCATAGGTTAGATAATCAATTGTACCAGAGGATGAGAATGCATATCCCGTTTCTTCTATCGCCCGAAGTTGAAACAGGGCCACAGCGTTTGGCACGCGCAAAGGCTCGGTGACCTCGCCAGGTGCCAAGCCAAATATCAAGGGCTTCAAAACCGCCGGTAGGCTGTTTAAATCCTGCCATGTGACGCGGCCACCCATATCACGCGAGGGGGCGGCAGAATATCGTTTTGCTGCTTTCGAAAAGGCGTCAAACCCAGTCAGGTTTTTTATGGCCTCTGCCGTTTCAAGCGTTTGCTCCTCTTGCCCCGGCAGAAGCGGCAAAATGATTTCAGACAATAAAACGCGCACGTTTGACCCATCGCCCGCGCTTTGAACCGCCCTTTGAAGTTGTTCATCCGTAACGCGGCTGCGCGCGCCAAACTTGGCTTGTACTACGTAGCGCCACAAAAGAGAGGTTTTGATGAATTGCTCAAATGCGGTTCTATCGATACCCAGTTTGGCTAATTCTTTTACAAATCTAACAGCATTCAAGTTCGCTCGTGCCGCAAATTCCTCAATTCCAGCTTGCAGTTCCGCCTCTGTAATAACGATAGACTGCTCGGCGGCAGCCGACCGCTTGAGACTATCTTCGATAAGTTGCGTTCGCGCTACAGACTTTGGGTTGCCAGGCACGTTCAAGACCTGAAGCAGCCGCGCCCTTTGGGTTATTTGATAATGCGTAATAATCTCTCCATCGACCACAATTGCTGGCGAAAACGGATTGTTTGCTGATACTTTTTGCGGCGAAAAACTTACAGCAGCAAAAAACGTGAGAATGATTAATAGCAGGTTGTTCATATCTTAAATTCCACAATTTGACCGGTCGGAAAGGCTTCTGCCGCCTGTGCTAAACCCTTTTAATCCGATCGTCATTTCAAATCTTGTTGATGGCGGCGATGAGCCGATATCTGTGAACCGGCGATGCACCGCGAAATCAAAGCTGGCACATTCGTTATTATAGGAAAAATTGATTCCGGCAGTGGCGGTTCTTTCCGCCACTAGATCGTAACGCATCGTATTTGCAATCACCCAGTTTGAATTGGCTTTAAAGTTGGAAGACACGGTCCATTCCGAAAGGTTTTTATTGGTATCATCATCTAAAGCCTTGGGCATCATGACATATCCTGCGGCAAGCTCAAATCGTTTTGAACGCAGGCTGACCAAGCCCTCGGCATGTGATGAGCGACCATTTGGAGTTAGCAAGGTCCGGCCTAAAACCGACAACCCGCCTTGCGTTTCAATTTCGGCGCCGATCAAAAGGTCTGATGTTTGCGATTGCAATCCTGAGCTTTCTGAAAAATCAGGCTCGCTCTTCTCGCGATAGATTTGTCCAATAGCGGCAGATAATTTGGCATTATCGTGGGTTTGCGATGCAAATTTAAGACCTGTTGCCGCCCTCAAACCAACCTCCCGGCGGTCTGGTGCTGGAAAACGGGACAGTTCAAACAGATTTGCCTCATCGAATTCTGCATAAAGGCTTTCTTCATTTGGCAAAGAAAAATCTCTTTGTGAGGCATATTCAAATTGCACAACCGGCTCAATCATTATGCGCCGGTTTGAGCTATTTTTGGCCAGTAAGGGCCAAGCCAATGATATGGCGCCTGCCCCTGAAAAAGCAGATTGAGTCCGGCTATAATTCGTGTCTTGCGCAATCACAAATAGATCAGTGAAAGCCTGGGCCTTAAGGCCAATTTGTGCACCATTTGAAAACCTGTAAAGATCTCCCCATTGCAAGGTGCCATTCACACGGCTTAGATCGCGCCCGATCTCGTTGATATTAGATTGACGGTGACTGCCATGGATATCTAAGCCGATCTTAACATTTCCACCAATAAAAGGTTTTGCAAACCGATGTTCAAATTTGTTACTGGCCACGAAAGAAGGGGCGGTTCGATTGCCTCCATAAAGAGAGGTATAATGGCGTATGCTCACGTCATTATACTGACGTCGGGTTGTTTGACTCAGCCGTAGGTTGGATTCGAGAAGGTCCTTCTCTACATATTCGTAATCTCCTAAATAACTGAAATCGCTTACGGTTTCTACTTTGTATTTTAAAGTATACTGCGATGGAAGTTCAGCGCTGCCATTTGCAAACATGTATCCGCGCCATTTGTCTTGGGTTAACCCATCATTAGAAATCGTGCCTGAAGCTTGAAAATCGCCCGCAGCGTAGGCTTGACGATAATCCACTTCGATTGTTTTGGTCACAGGTGACGCATAAGGTGTTAAGGTTACATCGCGGCTTTCGCCAATAGGTATGAAATAAGGCAATTTAAGGCCGTAACCAAGCCGCGTTGTTGTTTGACTTCGCGGAACAAGAAAGCCTTGCATGCGTTTCACGCCAGGATCTGGAAGGCGTAAATATGGCGTGTAAAAGACCGGAAAATCAAAGACATGCAACGTAGCATTTTCAAAGAAGACTTGCCGTTTCACGTTGTCATGGCGCATCGTTTTCGCGCGTATTTGCCATAGGGGCGGGTTTTGGTTGCAGCTGTAACAAGAGGTTGCCCGGACCTTGTTCAGTTGCATGAAGCGCGCCTGCGAGCGTTCTAGCGACTTTGCATTAATGCGAAGCTGTTGCTTCAAAACAAGCCTTGCAGCTTGGAACAGGCCAGCCTTTAAATCGCCATCTATATTCGCCGTTTTGGCTTTTATTTCGTTGCCATCAGTATCTAGAAACTGGATCGGCCCTGTTATTTCTAATTTATTAAGTGCCTTGTCGTATATAATCTGATTGGCGGTCAATATCCTATCTTGGTGCGAAACATAAACCGACCCGCTGGCCACCAAACGCTGGTCTTCGTCAATAAACAGCTGATCAGCGATCAATGTTGCTGGCCCGCTTGCGGCAAGACATTGACTTGCTAAAAAGAGGCTAAAGCTTAAAGCTTTTAGGAGCACGTGCGCTATCGGGGTTTTCACGCAGCATCCTCCATCTGCAACATCAACCCAAAGGCAAGCGCAAGGGCTGCAATGGGCGGCGACCAGGCCGATAAAAAAATTGGCAATTGTCCATTTTCACCCAATATCTGAACAAAATTACGAATGAAATGCAGCCCAAAGCCTAGCAATATGGCGCTTAAAATTGACAATCCAGTGCCACCAAGGCGAGCAGGTCGCATTGTAAAGGCGGCGGCTACCATCGTTAGAGCCATTAAAAATAACGGGCGCGCCAATTCTGATTGGAACCAAAGCTGATGTCTGCGGGCGGAAAACCCTGCAGCCTTTAATTGGGCAACAGTTTCAGGCAATTTCCATAAAGATACGGAACCCGGCTTGCCAAATCGATCGCGAATTTGATCTTGTGTGAGAGTGGATGGAAGTTCGAGCTTTTTAGAGAACTGCGCAGTTTCCTCTGGATTGCTACCCGGCAACAGCAACCAGGTTTTTGCCTCTTTAAGCTCCCATTTGCCAATTTGTAATGAGGCTGTTTTTGCCTCTATGCGCTTATTTAAGCCGCCATCTTTAGTGTAGTTTAATAAGCTAACATCATAAAGCTTCGTGCCGTCAAAGTTAGTACGCTCGGCGTGAATAACAGTTTGCCCGGCGCTATCGCCCTGACGCAGCCATAGACCTTCTCTACCGATAGAAAATACCGATCGACCTCCGCTGTCAAATTCTTCTCTCAAATCTATATAATATTTCGACGTGGATGCCACGATTGGATTAAATAGCCCAATAATTATGAGCCCCAACAGGCCTGCTATTAAAATCGGTCCAGCGAGTGTTGTGAGGCTGGATTGGCCCGCGCCCCGAGCAATGATAAACTCGCTCGATTTGTTCAAATTTGCGAAAAGCAAAACGGCAGAAATAATCATGATTAAAGGCAGGATTTGATATATTGATTTGGGGGTATTCAGAGTGGCCAGAAGAAGAACATTTCGAAAGGAAACGCTATCATCAAGCCAGCGCATTTGATTTACCAGATCGATCAGCAACATGAATACAAAGAATACCGCAAAAACTGCGCTAAAAGACTTTAAGAATCTACTCGAGAAATAATAGTGAAGCGTCATGAGGGAACCTGATCAGTCAAATCTACGCTGCGTTTAAACGGTTTGGCTGCGAAGGCTAGTAAACCATAACTCATCATCCCTCCAACCAACGTCGGGGCATAAATAAGGGGCCAATAAGACGGATTGCTGCGCAGCAGATCTCCCAATGCGCTTTCGGTAAGCTTGATCAAAATCAACAATAAAATCGCCAGTAAAATTTGTGGGCCAGATCCAAACCGGCTAAAGCTTGCCAGAAGAAGGCTCGCGAAACCGATAAAGGCCGCAACGATGCATAAAAGCGCCTCTTGAATACGGTTGTGTACTTCTTTGTGTAAGCGCTCCAAAGGTGTTTTGGTTTCTTGCAGAATGAGGGATTGTTCAACAATCATCTCATAGCTCGAAATGGAACTTAAACCTCGTTTTAAAACTTTTTTGGTTCCGACAAGATTGCTTACATCATAGGATAAATCTGAAAATAAAGTTGTTGAAAGTGCATTCGTATCCTGCTGGTATCTCTGCGCCAGCCCGTTGACCATGATCAACATGCTGCGCTCACCCTCGCGCAGCAGATAGGCGGTCTCTGCGCTGTAAACAATATTTGTGGTCTCACTTCGGTGATCTGCAAGCAGGACATCCTTTAATTCACCAGTCGATGTTATTTCCCGGATGTAAAAGGTTATTCCCGGGCTGGGATGTAAGAAAACACCCTCTCTCAACAGCCGCGCCGAAATACTGCCCGCAATTTCTTGCTCCCGTTGTTTCAAATGCGCATTGCTAACCGGAACGATAAAATGGGTTAAAACTGACATAAAGAGCGCAACGATCAGCCCAAATGCCATAACAGGCCGCATCAAACGCCACGGGCTAAAACCAGTTGCCTGCACAACGGTTAATTCGCTTTCACTGCTGAGCCGATTGGCTACAAAAACCATCGACGCAAAGGCGGACATAGGCAGTATCATGGCAATCACTTTTGGGATTGCTAACAGCGAAAACTCTAAAAAAACCTGCGCGGAATGACCGCCGGATATCAAACGGTCAAACAGAATGACCGCCGTATTAACCCAATAAACCAGGACCAACACCAATGAGAAAAATCCGAATACGACCAAAAATTGGAAAAACAAATAACGGTCAAAGCGTGACACTTAAATCCCCAGTGGCGTTCTACGATCAAACATGGTTTACCTCAAAGTGATCACGGGGAAAACTGTTAACTATGCAGATAGGCCTGGAAAACGATTTTATCTTGTAAATTCTGAGGAGATCTTCATGCCGCCTTATGGAAATTTTAGTTTTGAAAGTACTGCCTGGGATGAAATCGCAGATTACACCGACCATTTGGTCGTAACGGTAACGCGTGAGGGAGGCCTTTCGACTATGGGGCGGCGTGTCAACGCGATGTCAAAGGGCGCCATCAAGCGCGCCGTTGAACATCAAAGCTTTCAAGGCTGCAAGGCTGCGGATGTGATTACGCTCTCGTATCCAAGCGGTTTAAAGGCAACAGCGATCCAGCTTGTTGTTTTAGAACGTGGCGAGAAACCAGAGATTGTGCGCAAAGCCGGCGTCGCATTGGCAAAACGTTTATCGGGGAAATCAGCTGTGATTTTACTCGGGGCTTTACGCCATTCTGAGCAATTTTGCTTAGGGTTGGCCCTAAGGAGTTATAAATTCCAAAATTATAAGTCTGCAGCGCAGGATAAAGGCCCAGATTATCGCGTTATGCATGATAAGTTGAGCAATTTGCGCTCCGATTTTGAAACCTCACTTTCGATTGCCGACGGGGTATGTCTGACGCGTGATCTTGTCTCCATGCCCGCGAATATTTTAACAACCGAAACATTCGCCGATCATTTGCTGTCATTAGCAGAGCATGGCTTGAAAGTTGAGATTTTGGATGAAGATCACCTGAAAGAGCTTGGGATGGGTGCCCTTTTAAGCGTTGGGCAGGGGTCAAAAAGCCCATCGAAATTGGTGATTTTGGAGTGGCAGGGGGCCGAAGACGCCGCAGCGCCGTTGGCCTTGGTTGGCAAAGGTGTCGTGTTTGACACCGGCGGCATATCTATGAAACCGGCTGCTGGCATGGAAGAAATGACCATGGATATGGGCGGTGCAGGCGTGGTTGCGGGTACGATGTTGGCCCTGGCAAAGCGCAAGGCGAAGGCCAATGTGGTTGGCTTGGTTGGTTTGGTGGAAAACATGCCTTCGGGCGAGGCAATGCGGCCTGGTGATGTTGTGACCTCCCTCAAGGGTGACACGATTGAAGTGTTGAACACGGATGCCGAAGGCCGTTTGGTGCTGTGTGACGTGATGTGGTATGCGCAGGATCGTTTCAAGCCCTGCGCGATGATTGATCTTGCCACTCTGACAGGGGCGATCATCGTCGGGTTGGGCCATGAAAATGCCGGTGTTTTTTCCAACGATGATCAGTTTTGCTCAACCTTACTGGGGGCCGCAGGGCGCGAACAAGAAGGCGCTTGGAGGATGCCGCTGTCGCCAGCCTATGATAAATTGTTAAAATCGCCCATAGCCGACATGAAAAATATTGGCGGGCGGGCCGCTGGCTCGATCACCGCTGCGCAGTTTTTGCAGCGCTTTGTAAAAGACGATTTACCTTGGGCGCATATTGATATTGCCGGAGTGGCGAAGGTTAAGTCGGACACCGCGCATTCTGGCGCTGGAGCGACCGGTTGGGGTGTCATGACGCTGAATCGTTTGGTGCAAGAGATGCTTGAAACAGGATAAACTATGGGGGCTGTATATTTTTATCATCTCACGCAGCATCCTCTTGAAACGACGCTGCCGGTTTTGCTGCAAAAGGCCGTTGCGGCGGGTTGGCGCACAGAGGTGCGGGGCACTGATGCTGCCAGAATGGCATGGTTAGATGAAAGGCTTTGGGTGCAGCAAACCGATGGGTTTTTGCCACATGCGTTGGAAGGCGAAGCGGAGGCAAGCGAAAGCCCAGTCGTGCTCAGCACCGAACCCGTTGATAATGTCCGCTGTAAAATGATCGTAGATGGCGCCTTGGTGAGCGCGGCAGAGGTGCAGGCTTGCGAGCGCGTCTGTGTCTTATTTGATGGTCATAACCCGGATGCCACTCAAGCGGCGCGAGATCTTTGGAAAACTCTGACACAATCTGGTTGTTCCGCGCAATATTGGTCGGAAGAATCCGGAAAATGGACTAAAAAGGCAGAAGCTTAACGCCAGATTGAAATGTGCTCTTGGGTGATTTCCAGGCGTGAAAATTTGCTCAGATAGCTCATGCCCAATAATGACACTGGTAGCTTTCCGGCATTGACATAAGCGGCGATGTTACGATCCACATGCCTTTCCAGCGCAACCGTGGCCAAGCGCACCGGGGCCAATTTAACTTCTCCATTGGCGGTATTCGCGCTGTCCCAAAACGCCAATTTGTTAGGATCAAACCCCAGTTTTTGTGCATCTTTTTGACTGAGAATAACGGTTGTGGCCCCGGTATCGATTAAAAAAGGGATCTCTATGCCATTGACGTTTAAAGTCACATGAAAATGGCCATCCGCCTGTTTCGGAATAAGAATCGCGCCGTCTTGCAGCAACAGTTTTTTTGCAGGTGCGCTGTTTTTGCGGATATCGCTCCAAAGCGCGGCCGCAAAAGCCACCCCGGCTATTATCAAAAGCCATGTTGCCAATTGACGGAGCGTTTTCCAAAGGCCTGTGCGAGACATCAGGACCGACCCGATCAAAACGGCCGTAAGCAACGTTAAATATGTGAGATGGGCATAATCGATATTTGGCACGGCGCTACTTTTGAAAAATTTCACTCAACACAGGCGATAACCCTTCCAAGATAAACTGAACGGCCAAGGCGGCAAGCAGCATTCCAAGCAATCTGGTGACAACTTCGGTTCCGGTGTCGCCCAAGGCTTTTTCAATCATAGGCGCGGTTAAAAAGCATAGAAACACCAAGATGATGACGGCCAGCATTACCAAGCTAAGCGTGATCGTTCCGGCAATATCGGGATGCGTTGATGAAAGTAAAATCATCGTGGTAATTGCGCCTGGCCCCGCGATTAGTGGAATGGCAAGGGGGAATACCGAAGGATCATTTTCTGCCGGTTCAGCATCGCTTTGCGCTGCGCGGCGCTTGCGTCGCCCCGTGAACAACATATCAAGCGCCGTAAGAAACAACAGCACACCGCCTGAAATCCGAAACGCCGGTAACGAAATGCCCAGAAAGGTTAACACCGACTCACCAAATAGGCAGAAAATCAACAGAATGACCGCCCCGATCACTGTTGCTCGCAACGCAATGGCTCGCCGCGCCGCAATGGTTTCGCCATTGGTCAAGCTTACAAACACCGGGGTTAATCCGATCGGATCAATGATGACGAAGAGTGTTACGAAAGATGTAATAAAAAGCGTGGTGCTGAAATCAAACAAAATTTTATATCCTTTTAAACATGCATCGTTCAAACCGGCTTTGCGATGGCTCTCTTTAAGCGCTGTAGATGCCGCAATTGCTTCTTGCAAAGGGCGATTGGCGTAAAATCGGCCAGCCTGTAAACCTAATGGTTTTCGGCTAATTCCAGTTTTTCTTGGGCCGCCAACCAAAGCGCTTCGGCGCGTTCAAGCGCCTCCATGACTTCGGCGTATTTTTTGTTCCAAGTTGCCAATTCGCCAATTCGAGTATCGTCATAAAGCGCAGAATCGGCAAGTTTTATTGCCAATTTATCGCGCATTTCATTTAACTTTTCCAGCCGCGCCTCGGATTTGCGAACATCGCTGCGCAGCGAAAGTATTTTTTCGCGGCTTGCCGGTTTAGGACGCTCGGCCTTGCTTGGGGTTTTCTTAGATGGCTTATCCGCGCTGAGCAATTGTTTGCGATAGCTTTCCAGATCTTCTTCATAGGGCGTTACGCGGCCGTTATTCACAAGCCATAACCGGTCTGCCACCAATTCCAAAAGATGCATATCATGGCTTACTAAAATCACGGCTCCAGAATAGGCGGTCAGGGCCTCAACCAAAGCTTCCCGGCTTTCGATATCCAAGTGGTTGGTCGGTTCATCAAGGATCAAAAGATGTGGGGCGTCAATCGTCGCTAACAATAAAGACAGTCGCGCCTTTTGCCCGCCGGATAATCGGCCAACAAGCGTTTCTGCTTGTTCTGCGCCAATCCCAAAGCCACCCAATATTGCGCGCAGCTGCGCTGGTGTTTTAGAGGGCCGCAGGCGTCGCACGTGATCAATCGGTGTCTCATCAACATAAAGTTCATCGACTTGATGTTGGGCGAAATAGCCGATGCGTAATTTTGAGGATTGAACCAGCTGTCCCGCCAAAGGCTTCAAGCGCCCCGAAATCAATTTGGCCAGCGTTGATTTTCCCTGACCGTTTTGGCCCAAAAGCGCAATGCGATCATCTTGATCAATACGCAAATCCAATCGGGATAAAACGGTGGTTTCGCCATATCCGGCGATACCGTTTTCAATCCTTAGGATTGGCGGCGATAGCTCTTCGGGCGTGGGAAAACTAAAGCGGCGCAACGCCGCTTCTTGCGGGCGCGTGATTGGCTCTAACCGAGCGATGGCTTTGAGGCGTGATTGTGCCTGGCGGGCTTTATCGGCCTTATAGCGAAACCGATCCACATAGGATTGCAAATGCGCACGGCGGGTTTCTTGTTTTTTGGCTTCGGATTCTGCGGCGGCCAAGCGCGCGGCTCGGGTCTTTGCGAAAGTGTCATATCCGCCGCCATAAAGTTGCAGTTTTTTGTCCTCTAAATGTAAAATCGTGCTGACTGATCGGTTTAATAGGCCGCGATCATGGCTTACGATTAAAACTGTATGGGGGTATTTTAGGAGGTAGTTTTCAAGCCAAAGCGCGCCTTCCAAATCCAGATAGTTTGTTGGTTCATCCAAAAGCAGCACGTCGGGTTGTGAAAACAAAACCGCCGCCAAGGCCACGCGCATCCGCCAGCCCCCTGAAAAAGCGCTGCACGGCATCTGCTGTTTTTCGGAACCAAAGCCCAGCCCACGCAAAATACTGCTTGCACGTGCCTCAGCCGACCATGCATCGATATCCGCCAGACGGGTTTGGATATCGCTGATCCGGGCCGCATCGGTGGCCCGCTCAGATTCTTTCAGCAAATTGGCCCGTTCAAGATCTGCGGCTAAAACCGTATCGATCAGAGAAACCTCATTTCCGGGTACTTCTTGAGCGACGCCGCCAATTTTGGCTTGGCGGGGCAAGGTGATGCTGCCCCCCTCTAATCCCAATTCGCCACGGATCAAACGAAACAACGTGGTTTTACCCGTGCCATTTCGCCCCACAACGCCCACTTTATGCCCTGCCGGAATAATTGCCGTTGCGTTTTCGAGCAAAAGCCGGCCTTCCACGGAATAGCTGATATCGTTAATTTTCAACATGCGCGTGGCTTAGCAGGCAGCTTTATGAGACACCAGTTGCAAATCGCAAGATAAAAGCAAATCGAAAGCTTTTTTAAACCAGCCGTCTTTGTTGTGATGTTTTTCCAAAAGCGGCTTTTCAAAAGCTCGACGTCATGTTAGGGCGCTAGCGTTTTCATGGCGGTGGGCAAGGGGTCTGCCGCTTTGGTAAAAAGGATAATCTAACATGGCTCTCGAGCGTACTTTCAGCATCATCAAACCCGATGCAACCCGTCGGAACTTAACCGGCAAAATCAATGCAAAATTTGAAGAGGCAGGTTTGCGTGTTGTTGCGCAAAAACGCATTCATATGACAAAAGCCCAAGCTGGTGTGTTTTATGGCGTGCATGCAGAGCGCCCGTTTTATGATGAGCTTTGTGAGTTCATGTCCTCCGAGCCCGTCATTGTACAGGTGCTGGAAGGCGAGGGCGCAATTGCAAAAAATCGCGAAGTGATGGGCGCAACCAACCCAGCCGATGCAGCTGCCGGCACGATCCGCGCAGAATTTGCAGAATCTGTGGGGGAAAACTCAGTTCATGGTTCTGACGCACCGGAAACAGCTGCAGAAGAAATCGCATATTTCTTTTCCGGTATCGAGCTGGTTGGCTAAACCACTTTAAGGCATATTGGGGTAGAGGCTGCGCTTTTGTGAGCAATATGCGTTTACCCTATCAAAAGGGTTGAGTCTTCAACCCTTTTTTTTTACGAATCTTTTGGTTTTGCGTAGATACGTTTTTAAAAATTACGTTCAAAAACAATATTTTATATGATTTAATAAAAGTAAGTGATGTTTTTGAGGAAAGCAAATTGCGTGCAAGGGTTTGTTTTTCTGCTGCAGGGCAAACGTTCTTGGGGCGGTTTCGCAACCCCATGGCCAAAGCAAATGGCCAAAGTGAAAGAACCCATGAAATACGGGAGACATCCGTTATTGAAAAGCCGGTGATACCGCTCATCTTCGCCTAAGGCGTGAATAGTTAGTTATAAATGCCAATAGCGTGCACAGCCGCTTCCATTTTGCCTCAAGTTTCTGAAAGAATAAACAGCATCATTCATTTTGATGCGAGGTTGGTTGCAAAGTCGCAGAGGCTTTCAAGCGCTTTGCTGAACAGTGCATCTTCATCGGTCATGGCAACGCGGATATGCCCTGCAGCGGCTGCGCCAAAGCTTTCTCCGGGCATAACGGCAATTTTGCGCTGTTCAAGAAGCGCGTTTGCAAAAGCTTCGCCGTTAAGGCCTGTACTGCGAATATCCAGCATAAGATACATGGCTCCTTGCGGCGGAATGACGTTTATTTGCGGAAACTCTTTCAAGATCTCAAGCGCGAGTTTTCGGCGGCGCTCAAATGGCGCTGAAACAGAGATAAATGCGCTGGACCCCAAATGTAATGCATATTCAGCGGCGTCTTGAATAAAGCCGACCACGCCGTAATTGCTGACCGTGGCCAGATCGTTGAGCTTGGCAATAATATCTTCTGGGCCGATCACCCAACCAATCCTGCTGCCCGTCATTGCATGGCTTTTTGACATTGAGCCCACGATCAAGCTGCGCTCTTTCATGCCGGGTAGTGACCTTGGCGTGATATGGCGCCCAGACCAAACTTGGGACGCATAGACTTCATCAGAAATCAGCCATAAATCATGTTCCCGACAGGTATCCGCGATTATCTCAAGCGTTTCTTGGCCGTACACAACGCCCGTTGGATTGTTTGGAGAGTTGATAAGCAAGGATGCAGCGCCTTGAGCTGCCGCGTTTAAACTGGCCCCGTTTGGTTGAAATCCGTCACTCGCCTTGGCGGCAATTGCAACGGGATTAAGGCTGGGCGCGCGCAGCATCCCTGGATAGGTGGTGTAATAAGGATCTATATAAAGCGCTTTGTCATGTGGGTCGCAGGCCGCCAGATGCGCTGCGAATAAAGCGGCCTGAGCGCCGGGGGTGATCAGAACATTTTCGGCGCTTGTTGGCACTTGAGCTTGCGTTTGATGGTGGGCCGCTACGATCTCGCGCAATCCTTGCGTTCCGGGCACCGGTGCATATCCAGTATGCCCATCGTTTGCCGAGCGCTGCATGGCTTGTAAAATATCTGGCGCGGTTTTTATATCATGTTCGCCGATCGTCAGCTCAATCACAGACTGGCCTTGGGCAATCATTTCGCGGGCTTTCATAAAAACCCCCCATCCATCTGACAGGCCTTCGGGCACGATATTGCGAATACGTTGTGATGGCAGCACAGGCCAATTCCTTATCTTTTTATGAAGTTTAATTTTTTGGGCTATTTAGGCCGCAGCCTGCAGATAAACCTCAAATTACGAACAATCCATGGGCGCAAATCATCACGTTATTCGTGCAGAAATGTCAACCACCGCCAATTTTAGAACATTTCTTATGTTTCCAAGACCGCATGAAATTGCTAAGCCGCCTCGATAAAGAACTAATTGGCCGTAAATTCATGACAACGCTTTCACTGCATAACACCCTTGCTCGTGCCAAACAGCTTTTTGTGCCTTTGGATCCCAAAAATATACGGATCTATCTCTGTGGGCCAACAGTCTATGATCGGGCGCATTTGGGGAATGCACGCAATGTGATCATGTTTGATGTATTATTCCGGGTTTTGCGCAGATTATATGGGGAGGCGCATGTTACCTATGTGCGCAACTTTACGGATATTGATGATAAAATTAATGCCAAAGCCTCAGAAACAGGACGCTCGATCGCGCAGATCACGCAAGAAACCACGGCTTGGTACCTGCAAGATATGGCCGATTTGGGGAATCTAGATCCGACGCATATGCCGCGCGCCACGGCTTATGTGCCACAAATGATCCAAATGATCGAAAATCTGATCAACGCAGAACACGCCTATGCCGCCGATGGTCACGTTTTATTTGCCGTTGACAGTTATGCAGATTATGGGCGGCTTTCGGGGCGCACGATTGATGATATGCTTGCAGGAGCGCGCGTCGAAGTGGCGCCCTATAAGCGCAACCCGATGGATTTCGTGCTTTGGAAACCCTCGAGCGGGGATCAGCCCGGATGGCAAAGCCCTTGGGGATTTGGTCGGCCGGGATGGCATATTGAATGTTCGGCCATGTCGCTTGATCTCTTGGGTGAAAGCTTTGATATCCATGGCGGCGGCAATGATTTAACCTTTCCCCACCATGAGAATGAAATTGCACAAAGCTGCTGCGCGCATCCAAAAAGCCAGTTCGCGCAGGTTTGGCTGCACAATGAAATGCTGCAGGTTGACGGTAAGAAAATGTCAAAATCCCTGGGCAATTTCTTTACGGTGCGGGATTTGATTGAGCAGGGATTTGCCGGAGAGGTGATCCGCTTTGTGTTTCTCTCAACGCATTACGGCAAGCCCATGGACTGGACCAAAGAGCGCGCGCAAGACGCCGAGAAAACGCTGCGTAAATGGCGCAAACTCACCGCGGGCGTTGCGGCGGCAAAGACTGTGCCCGCCTGCGTGTTGGATCCGCTTTGTGATGATCTTAACACGGCCGGCGCGATTGCGGGCTTGCACAGCTTGCTGGCGCAGGAAGATTTGTCTGGGTTGAAAGCAGGGGCTCAAATGTTGGGCCTTCTTGAGCCATCAATGGGCGCTTGGGCGCAAGCCGTTGATCTGTCACAATTTGAAACCTTGCTTGAGGCAACGCGTGCCCAAGCAATACAGGATAAAGACTTTGCAGAACTTGATCGGTTGAAATTAGCCCTACAAAACGCGGGGGTCGAAGTGCAGATGAGCAAAACGGGTATCGAACTCTTAGCGGGGCCGGGGTTTGACCCAAAGCGCCTAGATACGCTTTTGTAATGGCTTCCTATCCGCGTCACTTGGCTGTAGCCTAGACGCAAAGCGTATCAAGATATAAAAATTCGGGGCATCGGCTTGACGACTGAAAAACTATACATTTACGACACGACGCTGCGAGATGGGCAACAAACCCAAGGGGTTCAATTTTCCACCGATGAAAAGGTAATGATTGCGCGGGCGCTTGACGATCTGGGGGTGGATTATATTGAAGGGGGCTGGCCCGGCGCCAATCCAACCGATAATGCGTTTTTCGCCGCTTTGCCAAAGACAAAGGCCACCATAACGGCCTTTGGGATGACCAAACGGGCCGGTCGCTCTGCTGAAAACGATGATGTTTTGGCGGCGGTCTTAAATGCGGGCACTTCAAGCGTTTGCTTGGTGGGCAAAACCCATGATTTTCATGTAGAGACGGCGTTGGGTATTTCGCTTGCAGAAAATATAGATGCGATCCGCCTATCGATTGCCCATATTGTGGCGCAAGGGCGCGAAGCGATATTTGACGCTGAGCATTTTTTCGATGGCTATAAATCCAATCCAGCCTTCGCGCTGGAAAGTCTAAAAGCGGCCTTGGGGGCAGGCGCACGCTGGCTTGTTCTATGTGATACAAATGGCGGCGCTTTGCCCCGTGAGATTTATGAAATAGTATCAGAAGTGATTGCATCGGGAATACCTGGAAAAAATTTGGGTATTCACACGCATAATGACACCGAAAATGCCGTGGCGAACACTTTGATGGCTGTCGATGCGGGTGTGCGGCATATCCAAGGCACGTTAAATGGCTTGGGTGAGCGTTGCGGCAACGCAAATCTAACCTCTTTAATTCCCACGCTTCTCCTAAAAGAGCCTTATGCGGGTCGGTTTGAAACCGGTGTGTCCCCTCATTCTTTAACCGGCCTTACCCGGCTTTCCGGTTTGCTGGATGATATTTTAAATCGTGTGCCTGCGCGCCAAGCCGCCTATGTTGGTGGATCGGCTTTTGCGCATAAGGCCGGCTTGCATGCCAGTGCTATCCTGAAAGATCCCACCACCTATGAGCATGTTGATCCAAGCGTTGTGGGCAATGCGCGCCTTATTCCAATGTCCAATCAGGCTGGCCAGTCAAACCTACGCAAACGTTTGAAAGAGGCGGGGTTAAGCGTCGCGAAGGATAATCCTGCCTTGGGGAGAATTCTCGAGGTAATCAAGCAGCGAGAGGCTTTGGGCTATTCCTATGATACGGCGCAGGCCAGTTTTGAATTGCTCGCGCGAAAAGAGCTGGATCAATTGCCAAGGTTTTTTGAGGTAAAGCGCTACCGCGTTTCGGTTGAGCGCCGCAAAAACAAATATAATGAGATGGTTAGCCTGTCCGAAGCCGTGGTTGTGGTGAAGGTTGGAGATGAAAAGAAACTTTCGGTAAGTGAATCTTTGGATGAGACCGGTTCGGATCGCGGGCCAGTAAATGCCCTTGCCAAAGCTTTGGCGAAAGATTTGGGCGCCTATCAAAGCATGATTGATGATGTGCGGCTGGTTGATTTTAAAGTCAGAATTACTCAAGGGGGCACCGAAGCCGTGACGCGCGTTGTGATCGATAGCGAAGACAGCCAAGGGCGGCGTTGGGCCACGGTGGGCGTATCCGCCAATATTGTGGATGCAAGCTTTGAGGCGCTTATCGAAGCCTTTCAATGGAAATTGATCCGCGATACCGCGTTCGATCACGCAGGTGCATAAACCGGTGGCGGATATTTTAAACGATGATGTGATCGCCTGCGCGCGCCTATTGGAACGCGGTGACCCCGAGCGTTTTCGCGCTGTTATGGCAACACCTTTAGAGGTGCGTAAAACATTATTTCCAATATTCGCCTTTAACCTTGAGGTAGCACGTGCCCCTTGGGTGACCAAAGAACCGCTGATTGCCGAAATGCGTTTACAGTGGTGGCAAGACGTGTTGAGTGAAATTTCAGATGGGCGCGCGGTGCGTCGGCATGAGGTTGCAACGCCGCTGGCCATCTCTCTCACCCCTGCCGCTGCTGAGGTTTTGAAGGCTGTGGTTGAGGCGCGTCGGCATGATATTTACCCCGATCCCTTTGCAACCAACGCAGATTTTCAGGCTTATATTCTTGCAACATCCGGATGTTTGATGAGGGTTGCAGCTCAGGCTCTTGGACCAGCGGATGATCAGGTTTTGGCCGATTTCGGCTATGCTGCGGGTGTTGCAAATTACTTAAAAGCATTGCCGGAACTGACCGAGGCAGGAAAAACACATATACCCGACACCAGCGAAGACGCAGTGCAATTGTTGGCGCATGAGGCCTTGCTAAAATTGCGCTCGGCGCGCAAGGCGCGCGGTAAAATTTCAAAAAAGGCTGGCTATGCCTTGCTCACAGGGTGGCAATCCGGCGCTGTGCTCGCCGCTTATGCCAGACGGTCCCCGGCAATTGCGTATGGCGGTGATCGGCGCGGCGTTCGACTGTCGGGTGTGCGCCTGCTCGGGCGCTCGTTACTACAGCGCTGGTAAGCATATCATTTGTAGTCTTTTGGTCTATTTGCTGTTTTCGTAAGGAAAAACAGTGCTAAAGCAGCAAGAAATAACAACGGCAACATCGCAAGGTTCACTGCGGCCCAGCCCTCTAAGGCCGAATTGCCGGAACAATTCATCAATCCGCCTGAGGTTAAAGAGGCCAAGGTCACACCAGCCCCCACAAAAAAATCATTCATTCCCTGTACCCGGCCGCGCTCATGCGGCTTATGGCTTTCAGATAAAAGCGTTGTGGCGCCAATGAAGCTGAAATTCCAACCCAGCCCTACCATAATCAGCGCGGCAAAGAAGTTGCCCAAATCTATGCCCTCAAGCGCGCACAGCCCGGCAATTGCCAGCATAACAAGTCCTATCGCCAAAATTCGGCGCGCGCCAAATCTCACAATCAAATGGCCCGTAAAAAAAGAGGGTACAAACATCGCCAATACATGGGCCGAAACAATATCGGCAACATCTGAGGTGCTAAAACCGCAACCGATCACCGCCAAAGGCGTTGAGGTCATAACCAGGTTCATCATTGAATAAGCAATCATAGCGCAAAGGATGGATGCAAAAATCTGCCGGCTTTTCAGCAGGTCAAGCCTATTGCGCGGCCTTTCTTCGCCCTTTTCAGTGACCAAATAATCTGTATTGCGAAACGCAAAAAAGATAAGCGAGCCGATCAGGTTTAGGGCCACTATGACCAAATAGGACATAAGAAAGGGAACGGAAAAAAAGGTATCGGTTAACTTTACCAATTGAGGGCCGATAATCGCTGCAATCAAACCACTGGCCATCACGTAGGACACTGCTTTTGGCCGAAAACTTTCCGAAGCTGTATCGATCGCTGCAAATCTATAAAAGCCTTGGCTTGCCATGAACACACCCGTGCAAAGGCTGGCCAGTAAAAACCAACCAAAAGATTGAACATAAAGCCCATAGGCGGCAATAAGCCCCCCCAGGGCTCCAAAAAAAGTTCCTAAGAAAAACCCTTTTTTGCGGCCGACCTTTTGCATTAAATTTGACAAAGGATCAGAGGCGAGCATTGCCCCTAAGACGATACAGGATATTGGCATCGTCGCGAAACAAATATTTTTCGCCAAAGACTGCCCAGCCAAACCTGCCATAATAAACACCATCGGCAATTGGTTTCCCAAGATTGCTTGTGCAAACACCAAGACAGTTAAATTGCGCCGCGCGAGTTTATCATCTGTTACAGTGACCATTCGCGCGACGCTATGCGGGGGCAATGTAAATAACAAGGCCCAGAAAAAGCTATTTCTTCTCATAACGGGTGCGGAGCATAACGTTGGGTAGGCGCAAGTTCATTAGTGAAGTGATAACAAACACGATAACTTGCCTCAGTCCTAAAATCATGGTCGCGAAATAGCGCGCAATTCACAGAGATATGGTCTATTGCTCATTGTATGGATAGGCTTGAAACAGACGCTGATATTGATCGTGGCATAAAATTTTTATGCCGTCACGAACCGGCTTTCGCGCGCGCTGCGGCGCGGATTAATGCGCCAATTCCGCTGCGCAGGCGGGCAGGGGGGTTTGATGCGTTGCTAAAGGCCATTGTCGCGCAGCAATTAAGCGTTGCGTCTGCGGCGGCTATTTGGGCGCGTGCGGAGGCTGCAGGCTTCACACAAGCGCAAAGAATCTTAAGCACAACCGATTTAGCCTTGCGAGAGGTTGGGCTGAGCCGTCAAAAAATAAAATATGTCCGAGCATTGGCGCTTGCGGATGTAGATTTTGACGCGCTTGCCGCAGCGTCAACTGAAGAGGTGGTGGGGGTTTTAACGCAAATATCGGGCATCGGGGTTTGGACGGCAGAAATATACGCGATGTTTTCTTTGGGGCATCAAGATGTATTTCCCTCAGGCGATTTGGCGCTTCAAGAAGCGGCAAAAGATTTGTTTGGAATGACCGACAGGCCAAGCGCGAATGCCTTGAAAACCATGGCCGGTGAATGGAGCCCGTGGAGAGCAGTTGCAGCGCATGTTTTGTGGGCGTATTACTCGGCCATTAAAAAACGCGAGGGAATTGGATGACACGGGTTCTGCAAACGGAACGTAAAGAAGCTTTATCGGGCTCGACCCGCTCGGCAGTGGTGTTTTTACATGGATATGGTGCCAATGCAGCAGATTTACTGGGGTTGGCCGACCCTTTGGGCGAGCATCTGCCGGATACATTATTCATCGCGCCAAATGCGCCCGAGATATGCAATGGGATTCCAATGGGGTTTCAATGGTTTCCTATACCTTGGATTGACGAATCCAGCGAAGAGGAATCAATGCGCGGCATGCAAGCTGCGGTTGAGGATTTGAACGCGTTTTTAGATGCATTGATGGTCGATGAGGATCTGTTGCCCGAGCAAGTGGTGTTATTTGGATTTTCACAAGGCACGATGATGGGCTTGCACGTTGCCCCGCGGCGAGAGGATGCGATAGCCGGAATGGTTGGGTTTTCCGGACGCCTGATGGAGCCTGATCTGTTGGTGGATGAGGTGTTATCACGCCCGCCAATTTTGTTAATCCATGGTGATCAAGATGATGTGGTGCCTATCGCATCTTTGCCAGAAGCCGCGGATGGGCTGCAAAAAGCGGGATTTCAAGATGTGTTTGCACATGTTCAAAAAGGTACGGCGCATGGCATTGCTTCTGATGGTTTGTCGGTTGCCTTGGCATTTATGCGCGACAAGCTTGGGCTGTAACGCTGTTTTTGACGTTAAGCCCAAGCCGGGCGCGATCGCCTTATGCGTCAATTAGGCTATATATTGGGCTTGCCAGATAAAATGCGCGATATATAGTTTGCTTTGTGGAAAGAGACGCGTGCCAAAGCGTATTGTGCGGCTGAGAAAAGGGGTTGAAGGCAGATGGATGGCGAATTTAGGACAGAGTTTGTGCGTGAACCCTCTGCATTAAAGCAACATCCAGCACTGGTTTTGAATGCTGATTACCGACCATTATCGTATTACCCTTTATCCTTGTGGTGTTGGCAAGATGCCGTGAAAGCTGCCTATATGGATCGGGTTGATATCGTGGCGGAATATGATCATTATGTTCACAGTCCAACCATTCGCTTTCGAATACCCTCGGTTGTGGTTCTCAAAGATTATGTAAAACCTCAAAAGCGCGTGGCCTTCACGCGCTTTAATTTATTTTTGAGGGATCATTTTTCATGCCAATATTGTGGGTCGAAAGGTGATCTTACATTTGACCATGTTGTGCCACGCGCAAGCGGGGGCGTTACAAGTTGGCAAAACGTGGTTGCGGCTTGCAGCCCCTGTAATTTGAAAAAAGGATCAAAAAGTTTAAAGCGCGCAGGAATGTCGTTGGCGCGTAAACCACGCTGTCCAGAAGCAGAAGAGCTGCGAAATGCAGGCCGCAATTTCCAGCCCAATTATCTTCATGAAAGTTGGATGGACTTTTTATATTGGGATAGTGAGCTTGAAGCTTAGGCCCTCACGTGCCTAATGAGTTTTCGCACCAACCTTTTATTAATCCAGCTGCAGGGTGGGTTTTAGCGTCTAAAATTGGGGTATTTTAATACCTATATTTTAAGTAACTGTTTTTAAACAGAAATATAACCCTTATAGTGCTTGACCATGACAGCGCATCGCCTATAACCACATGCGATGAAGAGAAGCGGTTTGGCTTCTTTAAGTGTGACTTATGATGGGACGATCTTTTATGAAAACCTTTTCTGCTACTCCCGCAGATATTGAAAAGAAATGGATCCTGATCGACGCTGAGGGCGTTGTTCTGGGCCGTTTGGCTTCAATTGTTGCGATGCGCCTGCGCGGTAAACACAAAGCCTCTTTTACGCCTCATATGGATTGCGGCGATAATGTGATTATTATCAATGCTGAAAAAATTCAGATGACCGGTAAAAAGCGGGAAGAGAATTTTTATTGGCACACAGGGTACCCTGGTGGCATTAAATCGCGTACCAAAGCGCAAATTTTAGAAGGAGCGCATCCTGAGCGTGTGGTTGTACAAGCTGTTAAGCGGATGTTGCCCGGCAATCGTTTGAGCCGTGGATTGATGACCAATCTGCGCGTTTATGCGGGGGCAGAGCATCCCCATGAAGCGCAGGCCCCAACTGTGTTGGATGTGAAATCAATGAATCCTAAAAATACAAGGGCTGCATAATTATGACTGAAGAAATGAAATCTTTGGAAGAGCTGCAAACTGTTGGGTCAGATGCAGACGTGCAAATTGAAGTTGCCGCTCCGCGCGAGCCCATGCGCGATGCTTTGGGGCGCGCTTATGCAACCGGCAAAAGAAAAGACGCAGTTGCGCGTGTTTGGATCAAGCCAGGCTCGGGTAAAGTGGTTGTGAATGGAAAAGAAATGAACGCCTATTTTGCGCGTCCTGTGTTGCAAATGATTTTGCGTCAACCGTTTCAAGTTGCGGGCGTAGTAGATCAGTTCGACGTAAACGCGACGGTCAAAGGTGGTGGTTTATCGGGGCAGGCCGGTGCCGTGAAGCACGGTATTTCAAAGGCTTTGCAGCTTTACGAACCCGGTTTGCGTGGCGCTTTGAAATCGGCGGGCTTCTTAACGCGGGACAGCCGCGTTGTGGAACGTAAAAAATACGGTAAACGCAAAGCGCGCCGGAGCTTTCAGTTCTCTAAACGCTAAGTTTGAAACTTCGAACTTACTATATAAAACAAAGGGTTGCGTATTTCGCAGCCCTTTTTGTGCGTAGCAGAATTGTAGCAGACGCTGTGTATGTTGACGTTATGGTTTAGCGATTTTAGCATATCTGTAGCGTTTTAGGTTGCTATTGGAGTGCGCTGTTAGCGTTTTATGAGGACAAAAGGGAGCACTATGGTGGTGCGCTTGTGCTGTTTAAGCGCAACCTAACTATCGCCGTTCCCAACGCTAAAACGCACAGACGTGCAAATTGGTATATGCGTTTGAAGATTGGTGGACGCAAAGGCTACGTTACACGCAGCACCAAACTTACGATTTACGAAGATGCTTATGAGTATGCGAAGAGCGAGTTGTTGCGCTTACAGCAAGCAGCAAAGTTGGGGCATAGTTTAGACGAACACACGTTTGAACAGCATTGGCGTGATTGGTTTGAACGAAACACAAAGAACGGCACGTGGACGGCGAGCAGGCAGTATTGGCACGACAAATACGCTGAACGTTATTTTAAGCAGTATTTTAAGAACAAAGACGGCACGAGTATGCTGCTTAACGATATTACTCCAAGTGTTGCGAGTGGGTATTGGGATTGGCGTATTGGGTTTTGGGACAGTGCAGAAGGCAAAGCACTGCAGAAGCACAATCCAAAGCGACGTGGTGCTAAAACACGTGGCACTAACAATGCACGAAAAGCGCCAGCAACTAAAACGCTGCTGATGGAGCAAAGTGCATTAAACCAAATCTTTTTTGATGCTTTTGAACGTGGGCGCTTGCAGCAAGTGTTTAAGATGAAAGCGCCAGCGAAAAACAGAACGCCAGCGCGACGTGCTGGGTTTGATGCTGAAGAATATGCAACGCTTACACGTTATCTGCGCAGTTATAGGGACTGTGTGGGTGTGTTTGCAGACAAGCGTTTGAATGCTTGGCATAAGATGCAACGACAGCAGATGTATTATTTTGTGCTGTTTTTGGCGAACAGTGGACTGCGGGTAGGCGAAGCACGTGAGATGCTTTGGAGTGATATCAAGTTTGATGTGGCTGTTGAAGGCAGCGACAGTGTGATTGCAGAAGTGCGTGTGAGTAAGGCGACGAAGAAGGGTGAAGCACGTTTTGTGCAGACACAACCAAATGCAAACAGTCTGCTAAAGCGTTGGCGTGAAACTTCGCCGTATAACAAACACAAATACTTGGTTTGGTTTGGGCAAGTGGACGCTGAAGCACGTGAAGTGCGCAAGTTTGTTGATTTGAACAGAGGCTTTCAGATATTTTTGAAGCGTGTTCCGTATAACGAACGTGCGGATGGTTTGTTGTATGATAGGGACGGCGACAAGCGCAGTTTATACAGTTTGAGGCACACTTATGCGACGCTGCGTTTGGAGAAGGGTGATGTAAGTGTTTACGATTTGGCGATGAATATGGGCTGTAAAGTTGCGCAAATCGAAAACCACTATAGTCACGTGCTTACACAGCAGCGCAGACACGAGATTACCAAAACAAAGCGCAAGACAGCAGCAGTTGTTGAAGACGTTGTGGATGCAGAAGATGGCTTTGCGCTTGAGGCATTAAAGCGTTTTAGACGTGGCGAGTTGAGTGAAGCAGCACTGCTTGAGATAATGAAACTGCCGCAATAATTGCTACAGTAATTCTGTCGTTAAATGATGAAACGAAAATCTTAAAACGGTGCTTGGGAAAAATGATGATTAGGACACTTACTGAAACTGACTTAACTGACGTTAAAAATACATTTTTTAATTCTTTTTCTATAGAAGAAGCGTCAATAACGTATCCCGTAATTGAGGAGCTTATTACAAAAGATGATAAGCACAAAAATTTATGTATGGGGTATGAGGTAGATGGAAATATTATAAGTGCAATTGGTTTTTCTCCCGTATTACTTGATGGAGGGATGGAAATTTCGGCATATATTTTGGCACCGTTCGCTACTCACAAGCTGCATCAGAAAACAGGTATCGGTACGCAATTAATTGAAGCAGCAAAAGCACACTTTATTAAGAAAGATGTAGATGCTTTACTCGTTTATGGAGAACCATCCTACTATAGTAGGTACGGATTTAGCGTCGATTTAGGGAAGTATTTTATACCTCCATATCCGCTTGAGTATGAATTTGGATGGCAAGCGATGATGCTGAGTGATAGAGATTTTGCCGATGAAAAATTGATATTTACTTGCGTAAACGCTTTAGCTGACGCCGCTCTTTGGTGACAACTAAACCAACTCTACAGCATTCGCCAACTGTTCCGCATTAACGTCAATGTAGCGTTGTGTTGTCGCAATGCTGCTGTGCCCAGCAAGTTCTGCAAGCACACGCACTCCAACGCCTTTGCTTGCCAAGCGTGTAATAAACGTGCGTCTGCCACTGTGTGATGTGGCGTGTTTAAGACTGCACTGTTGGAAGATGTGGATGAGTAGTTGGCACATTGTGTTTGCACTAAAGAAACTACCCTTTTGACTGAAAAACAGTGGTGCTGTGGGTTGCTTGGGCAAGGTTGGGTAATATTGGGCAAGTTGTCGCTTGAGTGTCTTGTTGACGTATACAGTGCGTGTGCGAGCTCCTTTTGTTGCTGCTGCTGACAACACAAATGAACTGTGCACGTTGCCAACGTCGTCATACACATCGCAGATGCGCAGTGCTGCAAGTTCCTTTGCACGTAAGCCAGCGTGTAAACTAAACACGAAGATGGTTGTGTCACGCTGTGCGTGTTGTCGTGTAGCACAATAGGCAAGCACACGTTTTATCTCTGCGTCTTTTAGTGTCTTTGCCTGTCGCATTGCTGTCTCCAAATCCCATAAGTGTCAGTAAATAAGTGTAAATTCTGACATTGTGTTTGGACAACGATTATCTGTGCGCAAATGAGTTGTTCGATAACAAGCACTTACAGCAGAACCCCATACAATCCATATTGTATGACATTCTTGTTTGTTTGCAGTGCGTTGTGTCCAAACAGTGTGTTTGAACCTACTGTTTTGTTTGAGTGTGTTTGAAGCACTGTGTTGCAACCAATACGAAACACTATGCCGTCTCCAAGCAAACGGCGTGTGCTGTCGTCTAAACTGTCTGTGCTAACTTCAGTCTGCATAAACAGCAGCGTTGGGAATAAATGTGTTGTCTATGTCCCAAGTGCTTATGTCGCCTACAATCTTCTGCTTGTCATAATGTGCCTCTTTTAGAACGTAGAAATTTAAGCCTTTGCTGCTGCCTATAATTGTTTGCGTGTGCACGTCTTCGCTTTGCCTACAGTTTGTCCAAGTATGCCTAAATATGCCGTCGATTGTTTCTGCTTTCCTAAAGTGCTTGGGAATGTTGCCTAATATGATGTTGAAATGCGTTGTAAGTGTTGCTGCTTGCGCTGTATCGACGGCTTCGATGGTTATAAGTGTGAGTGGGCGATATAGATTGGGCTTGCGACGCACGAGGTTTGATTGATTTGGATGCAGCGCAGCAGCAAGCACATTGAGTGTGTGCCGTAAGTCTTGTTTTGCTGCTTGAACACGTGTGTGCAGCGTTTTGGCTGACAAACGTGCTGGGCAAATGTTTGTGTGTGCAACGACGAAAAACTGCGCCAAGTGTGCTTGTGCGTCGAAAAGTTGCTGTATGTCAGCCGCGTTGTAAGTTCTCATCTATTAATTCCACTAAATACTCGTGTGCAAACACCAACACAGTGTTGCTGTGTATTTATGCGCAGAGGAGAAATTGATGACAAAAACGGTTTTGGATGAAATTAAGCAAGCATTGATGGCTGCAAATGCAGTGCAAGGCGAACAAGAGTTTTGCGTTGCGTGGTTGGGTAAGAATGCGAGTTATATGCGTGTTCTGCGGTTCCAACAGTTGCAGCCAAGTGCAGATGCGTTGGCAGTGTGTGCAAGTAAATTGAACTACTACACGCAGAGATTGGAAGGCAGCTGCGACAGCAAGCACAAGCAGTGGGCGCAACGCTTTGCAGTGCTACACAGCAAATGCACAACGGCACTCAACGAACAAGCACGGACAAAGTGGCAAGCAGCAGAACGAATGGGCGCTGTGTGAAATGGGTTTTAAACGTAGAAAAAACGTGCTGCGGTTTTTGGTAGGGAACTACTTACAGTTTTGGGGTGGTGATTTTGCACATATGGGGGTGGCGCAGTGACTGCATTGGCTGATGTGCAGCATGCGTTAAACACGATACGAGACATAACGAACAAAGAACAAGCAGCAGTGCGTTTGGAGGTGCTGCGTTTAATGGCGACAATGATTGCTGACGAAGCGCGAGACATTGAGGGCGTGAAGGTGAAAACAACACAGACAAAGCGTAGCAAGCCGTTGCCAACGCTGCCTTTACCCAAGTCTGTCAACACACCCAAGCCAACCCAAGCAGCGCCAACTCAGCAAGTGTCACAGCAAGACTTCGAACCTATACAAGCCATCAAACCCATAGCACCCAAGTAGTGCTTACATCGTAAAACGATGTAAGCGCCGTACGTAGTAGTGGCGTAGAACACGTGTGTGCTTGCTGTATGGGGTGAGTTTGAGGGTAGGGTGCGTTGAGTGCTACACGCTGTGAGGACGCTATGTGAGCATTTTTTACTGGAAAACAGCAGATTTAGTGTGTTTTAATAATTTGAATGCTGGTTTAGGTGAGTGGCATAGTGAGACTTGGTTTAGAAGGGATTATGATATGGAAATGCCTAAATCTATGAAGCTATTCGAGCAGCTATTTTTGGGTTCGTTAGTACTTGGTGTCATAAACAGTGCACTTATGTCGAATGAAATGGGCTTAGGTGGGGGCGCGGTTTATGGCGTTGCTGGCTTCCAAGTGCTAATTATGGTTATCGTTGGTGCACTTGTTCTTTTAACAAGCCGCAAAAAGAGTGTAATCTGCAAATGGATTAACACTGTTTTTTTCGTACAGGGAATGGTTGCGTTTATTCCGAGTTTAGCAATGTTTATTGAGCAAGGCGTGATGGGAGTGATTAGTGCTGTTCAAGTGCTTATGCAAGCATATGCGATTTACCTTCTATTTAACGCTGACAGCAAAGCTTGGTTTGCCTCAAAAAAGTTAACAGATAGTTAACAGGTTCATACTGAACCTATATCTTATTGTTATCATACGCTTTATATAGATACCGAATAGCGAAACGCTGATAGCGAACCTTCAAATTTACAATACAAAACAAAGGGTTGCGTATTTCGCAGCCCTTTTTTTGTGCGTAGCAGAATTTTAGAAGAATCTGTATGTGTTGAGGTTACGGTTATGTGGTTTGTGCATATCTGTAGCGTTTCAGGTTGTTGTTTGTATGGGTTAATTGGGTATCGTATTGGTATTTGCAAATTCAGTATCGAACATTTCGTAAAACTTAGGGAGACTAAGAATTTATATCAGCGCTCACATTCACTTGATAAAACAAGCGCTCTGTTAACGTTGCGCGGCGTATATTAAGTTGAAGTTTATGGGGTAAACGATGTTGAGTGTCTGCTGTAAATAATTTCTTCCATTTCTTTCAAAAACCTTGAGAGGGTATAAAAACTTAATCATAATAAAATGCAAAAAAACGCTTCTTGCAATCAACTAAATAGCAGAAATGAGGTGGAGAAAGTCGATGGATAATATAATAAATCAGGCTTTACACGAGTTTTCATTCCACCTTGCGAAAACGGAAATAGAAATTTTTAAGGAACGAAAGCGATGGCGCTCTGAATGTGCTTTAACGAATTATTTTCAAAGCACACCAGAAAAGGCTGTCTTTAGTCGTGTGATGTATATTGCTGCTGTGGTAAGGCAGGGTTACACCGTAGGTGAGATGGCAAAGGAGCTTTCAATAAGCCGGCAGACGATCAGTAATCTATGCAAAGAAACAGTTTCTGCAGGTTGGGTGTTGTGCAAAAAAGAGAACAAAAGACAATATTATCATGCGTCTGATGAATTATGCGCTTCAATAGTGAACTATGCAGATTATAGTTCGGATATGTTCCAAAAGACCATGGTACATGAGGCAGAAGTGCTTTTGGGTCTTCTTAAAAGACGTAAGGCTGCTTTACCTATAACGAACTATGAAAAATAACGTATTTATAGACAAATGTCAGTTTCTGCAGGGTCTGATGCTATTTGATAAAGCGATTTTGGGAAACCATCGATAAGAATGTGTAAGACCGTAGAATTCTTGGCCAATGGGATTGGGCGACTTTGGAAAGATAGCGTTGGGAGTAACCTGAGTTTAGAGGTAATAGATCAATTGAATGTATTTGTTTCGTTTTACTGCGTAATTAACGGAATATATGGTTCAAAAAGGGCGTTTGAAGCGTAAGATGGGGGCGAAAGAGGGGTATAAAGAGACAAGGAGCAAAAGCTAATTCAATAGGGTTTGAATACCACAGGCCCTTGAAAAGTCGTATAATATATACATTGTTTGATGTTACTGACGCACCAGAATGTCAGAACAGCCTAGCCAGCCAGCCTAGCATTGGTAGATTATGCTGGCTGCTTTTCACAGATTTTATCGGCGCAATTTCACTGTTTATTATGCTCTTTGGTGGCCTTTGGATGCTGCCAGTAGTTTCGGAGTTAATGAAGTGAGCGTGCGTAAGGTCATTGACCTAACCGCCAGAAAAATTGACGCAGAGCTAAAGAAAGATTTGGCAATGCTTGCCAGCGATATACAGCTTGCCAAATTCCAAAAGCAAAAATGGCAAAAGATTGAGCGCGAAATAAGTGCAGCTCTTGCTGAAACTATGGAAGACAGCGCCATTGGATCTTTTCAGTTAGAAAACGCAACGCTTACTTTGCTTGAAAATGGCGAGCTAGATATTGACTGGGAAGTTGTCCAATGAGGCCCCCGCTGACAGACCGCCAGCGTGAGGTTTTTACTTTCATTTTGAAACATTGGCAGCTCAAGCATCGATGCCCTAGTTTGCGCGAAATCGCCAAGGGTGAGCTGAATGGCAAGCGCTTTATGAAGCCTCGCAGTCAAAGCTGTGGAGTTCATAAAGTCATTGAGCGCATTGTTGAGAGAGGCTGGCTTGTTACCGAGCGCTTTGGCAGCTCTACCTATTGGCGGGTGCCAGAGGATCTTGCCAATGAATGATCAAAGCAAAATCGATATGCGCCAAATTACAACGCCCGAGCAAGAAGCTGAGCTAGGCGAGCGCATGTTAAAGATGGCAAGGATCGACGCTCACAAAACGCGTGCGCGTGATGGCAGGCACGATAACCTCAAAACCAACAAGCCTGACGCCTATACTGTGACGGGCAGAAAGCTTCACCCGCGCACAATCTTAATCAGGCGCTTAAATGATTTAGGCTTGAGCAGCCAAGAGATTTCGCAAGAGGTTGGCTTGCGTGTTGGCGCAGTCAACGAAGTGCTGCGCGATTACAAAAAGTGAGAGAGGGCCAGCTTTTGCTGGCCTTTACTCCAACATATGCAGCGCCGCCTCTAACGTTTCATCGTTGCGCCGCGTCCAGCCTTTTCCATACCTCGCAAACGTCTTTAAAGAGCTGTAGAAAACTTGCCTGCTTGAGTGCATTTTCTCTATCAGCTCGCGAGCTTCATAGTTGCCAACAGCTTGCAGGGTTTTAGGCCCGATAGCACCATCTGGCTTAGCGCCAACAATCTTTTGCAGTGCTTTGCTAGATCGATTGCCAGAGTTCACCTGCCAGTCAAAAACGCTCCAATCCAAGCCAGAGGCTAAGTCATCACAGCGAGCGCGATCCCAATAGTTTTGCTTATAAATTGGTGCAATGTCATCAAACGTCAGCGCTTTCATAACCTCGATCGGCGCAGGCTGGCCAGTATAGGCGGCATAGGTTTTCGCAGTGACGCCCATATTTGTACTGCCTTGGTTGCCATAGCCATCGCCATCGTTACCGGGATCAAACTTATCTGCTGTAAAACCGCCCTCGTGAACCAGCAGCATCTGCAAGCATTTGTCGAAGTTCTTTTTCATATCATTTGCCTTTCATAAAAAACTTGGTGGCTTGCCTGCTGGCAAAGGTGGCGCTCAAGATTATGCCAAGAGCTGCCTTGTACCAGTCGGGGCAGGCATCAAGCGCGGTGAACCCGTTCTCGACCATTGTGCGACCCCAGTCGCCTGCAAACGCAAGCACCAATGGCAACGCAAAGATCACAGCATACAGCTCATCAGCCCACGAGTTGTTTTGGTTTTTCGCTTGGATTTTTTCCCACTCGGCGGCGCTTGTTGATGAGCTGACCATGATGGCAGCTTCTGCTTCTGCTCGCGCCACTTTGACTTTGGTTTCAGCAGCCTTTTGCTCGACTTTGCCATTTAGCCAAGTGCCAGCGAGGTTTGCGATAGGTGTGATGAACTGCATCATTTTTTGCCACCGTTTACATACAGCCCAAACCAAGCTGCCCCGGCACCAACAATAACGCTGACAAATCCAGCTTGCGCATTATTGGGCAGCTCTAAACTCATAAACCAACTGCACGTTTGATAGAAAACAACCATGTAGCTCAAAATCAGCAGGCGCGGCACGATGCGCCAAGCGTCTAATCTTTCTGGTGTCATGTTAAACCTCGATGTTGATGTTTGTGCCGGTTGGGCGATCGGCTGTAGTCTTTGCGCCATACCTGTCGTAAGCCTTGCCCAAATCTAGCTTTTGCTCTCTTAGCGCTTCCAAATGCGTGTGATTGGCGCGATGCTCTTTTGCTACGCGCTGCTCGACCAGGTGGGTTTCTATTCGCTCGCGCGTTTGCGTTTGTTGATGGATGTCAGAGGCAACGTTAAATGGCGCAGAGCCAACGCCAGAAACACCGTCAGCCATCGCGCTTGACTGCTATCCAAACAAAGCCAAACAAAGCGCCAACGCAGAGTAGAAACAGCAGCATGCCAGCAGCCCAAGCAATAATAGTTTCTTTGCGCTCAATCCGCTTATACTGCGCATCTTTTTGCTTCTGGCGGATTTCGTTTTCCATGCGAATAAGCTCTTGCCAAGCTGATGGGCCGAGCGTTTCGCTGATCATTTTGCGCAGATCATCGCGCATATTTTCACGCTGTTTCTTTTGCACAAAAAGCTGCATGGCTTGCTCTTCAACATTGCCAAAGCTCTGATACCACTTAGGGTTTTCAATTCGTTTAGCCGCAAAGTCAAAGTCCGAGATAGCTTTTGACCAGCGGCCAAGATCGCCCGCCATGCCTTCGAGGTCACGCCCAATCTGACAGCCTTTGCGGATAGCGTTAAACGCAGCACCCGCCGCCATAATTGCTGTTGCTGGATCGATCATGTGTTGCTTCCGACTTTTAGATAGCGAGGGCAGGGCGCGCCATAAGGCACGCGCAGCTTTGGCGGGTAATGATAATAGAAGTTTGAGCTAGGTGGGCAGCGATAAATGCACGCGTTGAAGAGGTCGCCGCCCGATAGAACGCCAACCAAGACAAACGCAATTTGGCAGATCATTTATCGCGCAGCGCCAGCTCTATGTTATCAAGTTTGAACGAGATAGATTTCAGCGCATCTTTAACATCTTTAATCTCTCGATCATGCGCCAGTTTGTTGCCGTCAGACGTTGCTTTTAGAACGGCTATGTCAGTTGTCTGCTGGCTGACTTTTACATGCAGCATCCAAACAAACGCAGCAACCGGGGCGACCGCCCATTGTATAAAAAACGCGATCGTTTCCATAGTTATTGCTTTCAATTTTAGGTAATATCGTCGGTGATTTCGACGCGAATGTAGCTGTCGTTGGGGAATGTTTCGACGGTGCCATCTGCATAAGTTATTTCAAACTCTGCCTGATAGCTGTCAACGGTGTCAGTGTCAGACCCAATCCAATTATATTGCACAACGCCACCAGCAGGCGGCGAAATAATAACGCCCGGCGCATCAACTTTGCTAGTTGTGCCGCCGATTGTGCGCATGTGAAACCTAACAGAAGCACCTGTTAAATCTACAGCAGCCGCGTCACCGTCTTTAAGATTTGCGCGGATAGATGGCGCAGTATCATTTTGCTTGATGTTGAATGTCATTATGCTGCCTCTTTGTACGCTTCTTCTATTATTATTGAGCTGTTCTCTGCCAACGTGACAGAGTTGTGAGTGTTTGTGGTTACATCTTGCGAGTAATCATCAAACTCAAACCGGCGGTTGAAGGTAAAGTAAAATGCAGCATCTTGGCCAGTGAGTGCAAAGTGGCCAACGTCTACGGCTTCACCAACAATAAAGTCAGCCTCTTGGCCCGCTAGTGCAAACGAACCGGCGTCTAGAGTGACAATAACGTCTTTATCTAAATCAGCGTCTTGCCCCGTAAGTACAAACAAGCCGACATCGGACGCCATAACTCTGTGAACCGTAAGCTCAACGTCTTGCCCTGACAGCGCAAACGAACCAGTTTCGGCGGTAAATCTAACATCTTTGACAAGGCCCGCATCTTGGCCGGTTACAATAAAGCCGCCGGGGCCAAAGAACTCGCCAACATCAAAGAATGCCTCTTGGCCAGATGCTGCAAACAAACCAGTTTCAAAGATTTCAGACAGGATAAAGTCGGCATCTTGGCCAGTCAGCGCGAATGAACCGGCGTCAGCATCAAACCTAACATCTTTAATCAGGGTTGCATCTTGGCCAGTCAGCGCGAATGAACCGGCGTCAAGATCTATAAATACATCTTTAATCAGGGTTGCGTCTTGGCCCGTAAGCGTAAAACTGCCCGCATCTAACGTGAGAGCAACATGCTTGTTTAGACTTGCTGCTTGGCCGGTAAGCGTAAATGTACCAGCCTCAAACGCCTCAGAGACAGTAAAGTCAGCATCTTGACCAGCCAGCGCAAACAAGCCAGTTCCAGCCGCAATGGACTGACCGTAGAACAAATCTACTGCTTGCCCTGTTAGCGTAAATGAACCGGCATCAAGCGCTGGTTTAACATTGCGCGCAAAGTCTACGGTTTGGCCGGTCAGCGCAAACGCGCCTGCATCGGCGGTAAACCTAACGCTTTTATCAAGGTCTGTAACTTGCCCAGAAAGCGCGAATAAGCCAGCGTCAAGCTCTATGGCCAGATCTTTTATAAAGCTTGCGTCTTGGCCGGTCAGCGCAAATGCGCCTGCATCAGCAGCAAGCCTAACGTCTTTGTTTAGATTTGCGGCCTGACCAGTTGCTGCAAATGATCCAGCATCAAGCTCAACAGCAACATCTTTATCAAGATCCGCTGCCTGTCCTGTCAGCCCAAACGAACCGGCACCAAGCGTAGCTGCAACATCTTTGTTTAGATTGGCTGCTTGGCCCGTAAGCGCAAAACTGCCTGCATCTGCTGTAAACACTTTGCCGCTTGCAAAAGTCACATTTTGGCCGGTCAGCGCAAACGTGCCAGTGCCAGCCGTAAATCTAACTGACTTGGCTAAATTAACATTTTGCCCTGATAGCAAAAAGCCGCCAGCGCCAAAGAACTCACCAACCTCAAAGTTTACGTCTTGGCCCGCCAGCGTAAACGAACCAGCCTTAAAGCCTTCTGATATTGTAAGACTTACATCTTGCCCCGTCAGCGCGAATGAACCGGCGTCAAGCGCCAATCTTACATGCTTGTTTAAATCTGCTGCTTGCCCCGTCAGCGCGAATGAACCGGCGTCAAGAGATGCTTGCACATCTTTGTCTAAATCTACCGCCTGCCCAGTGACTGCGAATGAACCAGCATTAAGCGCTAATGTAACGTCTTTGTCTAAGTCTGCTGTTTGCCCAGTCGCTGAAAAAGTGCCAGCGCCAGCAGTTAAGACTACGCTTCTATTTAGCTCTGCTGTTTGCCCGCTGAGCGCAAAAGCGCCAGCGTCAGCAACGAAAACATAATCAACTGATGTAACACCACTGTCCGCTAGTGGCGCAGATGCGAGTGGGCTAAAGCCTAACATTAGTCAGCCTCTGCAATCGTTAGTGTGCCAGCATCGACCTGCCGCATGATTTCAGCGTAGTGGCGATTGGCTGGATCAAGGGGTACTGACATTTCAGTGCCGTCTATTGTTGCTTGGATGGAGGCGGTGTTGCCATGCATGTCAGTCGTGTACTGAGCCGCTGTAATATTCATATTATCCATGTTTATAACTCCGCATCTGCATGAAGGTAGCCCGTAGCATTGGCCCAAAGAACCTGCCCAGCGTGTCCTGCTGTCATTGATGCGCTAGTTGAAGCAAAAATTCCCATTGCTTTTTTGCTTAACCCATTGATAGCGCCTCCAGTAAAGTTGTGCTGCCCTGTTGTGTAAAAGCGAAAGTCGGTTATATTACTTACTGAAACACTTGGGACAGCACGCATTTGAACCAACAGTGGTACGGCCCCTCTTACCTGAGAAGTTGTTTCCGCAATACCGTTGCTTAAAATAGTGTTACTCCCGCTGTCGGCATTAAACGCTTGAAAATACCTCTGGCACCGTGCAAGCTCGTCCCCATACGACCGATTTTCGAAGGGGGTGGCTGTGTCGCCTACTTCTAGCTGGACGCCTGTGATTTGCAAGGTAGCGTTAAGGTTGTCTTTGAGGCTAAACGATGACGGTGGGCCAATATCAAAAGCCCCATTCCATTGATTAGCTGTGCCTTCAAACGTTGATCCAATACCAAGGCTCCAGAATACATACATACCCGTTGTGTTATCAGTTGCCCAAGTTCCAGTTGTGTCACCAGAAATTGTTATTATTTTATACTCCCAAGTATTTGAAGCACTGATCGTATATTGGTAAGGGTACGACCTGTTTGCTGCACCGTTAACAAACGACCCACCATATGTCCCAGTATTGGATGCTTTGACCCAAAAAGATAATGTGATGGCTTTTGCGCTTGATGAACCAAATGCAAGATTAGCTGTGTTATGACCTTCTATTGCATGATATAGCTGCACTCTGCTTGCAGATGAGTCAGACGTTGCAGCAGAAGTGCATGTTACCTTATTGGAATTTGCAAATCCGTCTGGCGCATCTGACACCTGTTGAATGGTAATTGTTCCAGTAGTATTTGCAAAAAAAGAAAACCTGTCGGCAGCAAACTTAGCGGCTGACGCAGATCCTGTTACACTCGCACCTCCATTGCGCTGGTCAATGACCATGCCACCATTGATAATCAGGTTACGATTAGACAAAGCACCATCATCGAAGGCGTTGCCTAGGTCTGCTAATCCTCGTGCCTTGCTGCTCATTTTATTCTCCCAACAGGGTAGCCAAGTCCAATGCCTTCAGCGCATCAGGTGTAGTCGCAGCATCAATGCGAGCATCGTCTGTGATGTCACGCAGCGTTGCCTTTTGTGCAGCAATAGCATCAGCGCCAGATCCCGCCTCCAAAGCCTTCATATAGGCCACATCTAAGTCAGCCAAGCGGGGCGCACGTTCTGCTCGTAGGTTGTCCTTATGGATGGCCTTAGCCGCTGTCATGTCTACTTCGACAGCATCGCCGTTGAATGCCCAAGCGCCACGAAATGTACGATCCGCTGGTACGACCAGAGAAGATGCTTCACGAACATCTCCGTTTATATTGATGTAAGTTGTCATTGAACAATTCTCCATGCATTTCTAAATGAGCGATCCGCTGGGATCATTTCAACTGGCACAATCTTCATAATCGTGCGGTTGCCTTGGTAATCCCGCCAAACGGCTGGATCGATGTCTTTCTGCACCAGATATTCTATGGCTTCTTCTTCGCTCATAGCACCGATAGGCTCCGCATATGGATGCTCTTTAGGCTGTCCATCTGGCACCAAACGATCACGCTGGTATGTCTCAATGGGCGGCAATACGTTGCCAGCTAAAGCCGCAGCCATGAAGTTAGGATCAGGCACAAGCACCTTGGCTGGTTCATCTGGTGTGGCTGGGTCTTCAAACAGCACACGATATTTAGACTGCACAGGCTCTAGCCGTGACTTAGCTTCAGCTAGACGATCCCAGAGGTGGCCGTGGGTCATGCTAGGTCTCCCATGCACCCTGCTGAACCAGTGAACCAATCAGCCCTAGCTGTAGAGTCACTGCCGCATATCGCTTTGAAAAACGAAGCGGTGGCATAACCTCCAGATTGCACGGGGAACTCTTGTGTAGAACTATATTCCGCAGGTGAGTTCCAAGCGCTTCCAATTACTCCTGAGCCAGAAAGTCCTGACACAAGCTGGAAGGTATAGGTTCCAGTTGAAACATCTGTCATCGAGGAGACGTTAAAGCTCTGACGTGTTGAGACTGTTCCTTGGCCGTTATAAGCGGCCCAAGCCTTCGCAGACCCATTAACCACATAGCTGGTGCCGACTGTATCGGTGCCATCGCTGATGTTGGAAACGTTTAGTGTACTCATGCTAAGTCTCCATTAACCTGATACATAACATAATTTAGATCGATTTTTGAGTTGGTATCCGTGTTGAAACAGGTGAGTTCAACATCGTTAGTGTTGTCAAACATAACAGAGCAGGCCCTGTTGAACTGACCTATGCCAGCATTTCCCTCTGCTACAGCAGATGCGTTAATGCTTGCTAGATCATTAAGCAGGGAAACTTCATACCTTCCCGTTCCTGCGTCAACAATGCTCGCTGCATTGGCACTGTCTCTAATGCTAACAGTACCTACTCCATTAACATTAGCCCAAGCCGCCGCAACCCCTGACACCGCACGACTAGCTGTTTCACCCGTGGCTTTGATGTTTGTGACCTGAAGTGTACTCATGCTAGGTCTCCATTCACTGTTCCGTTAATATTATTGGAATCAGCTAAAACTGCATTCTCAACAGATATGGCTCTATATGAACTTGCTGTCCTAGATCCAAAAGCATCAAATCCATAAGTATGCGTATTAACAAACAGGTCTTGTTTAACAACCAATACACAATAATTTTCTGAATCGTCCATACTTGAGATTAAGCTAACGGTGTAAGAGCCAGCACCCAGATCGGTTACGGAAGATTGATTTAATGAATCTCTAAGAGTTAAACTTGCTCTCCCATCGAAGTTAGTCCAATGTTTAGCAGCACTCTGCTTCGTCAGCGCAATCGGCCCAGTGCCAGCCGCATCACTTATTGTTGTTGCTCTTATCTCAGACAATGCTCAAGTTCCCCCCTGATGTGACGGTGATAGTAACGCCAGATGCCACGGCCAATGGGCCAACAGCTACAGCGTTCTCAGTCGCGTCAATCGTTACGTTTGCATTCAAGGTTTGCTCAGAAACACGAAAGATGTCACCAGCCGCAGCCGCAGGGCCAAGCGTACCGCGCTCGCCCTTGTATCTGCCCCCGCCAACCGCAGTCGCAAGGTCAACCGCCGTAAACATCAGCACATCGATGATGTCGCCAGTAGCAGCGCTAGATGTCAGCACAACATCAGATCCGTTGGTGGCCGTGAAATCGGTGCCATCGACCAGCCTCACGCCGTTCATATAGACATCCACAAAGCCCGCCGTATAGCCCGCCG
Source organism: Alphaproteobacteria bacterium US3C007 (assembly GCA_034423775.1). NCBI lineage: Bacteria > Pseudomonadati > Pseudomonadota > Alphaproteobacteria > Rhodobacterales > Roseobacteraceae > Thalassovivens > Thalassovivens spotae. The sequence continues at coordinate 3,143,436 of CP139918.1, read as the reverse complement.
TGGCAAAGCTGGTCTGCCCAGAGGTGGCCACAAAAGTCTGCCTTGTTTGCGTAGCCTGTGGGACTGGAGCGTTGCCTATATAGCCTGACATTATAAAGCTCCTATGATAAACGCCAGTAGCTCGCTGTAGCGAACCCCAAGCCTAGTGCGCTCTGTAGCACCTTCTGGCGCTTCTTCTTGTGTGTCATATGCGTCTGTGCGGGTGTAGGCATCCTTGGCTTCTACCGCCTCAGTGACTACGTTGCCTTCTTCGTCAAGCACCTCTGCCACAGCTTCTACCGCTGGCACCTCAACGTCATGCTCCCACCAAGTGTTTGAGCAGAACATGGCATAACGAGAAGCGTCTAAGCCTTCAGATGCAAATGCAGCTTGTAGGTCTTGTGCAATGATACCGAAGTGAATACGGGCAGCGTCACCCTTAGCCTCTACTGCATCACGCCAGCGAAACTTACGCATCAAGCCTTTAGCAGCTACAGATACACGTTGCTCTGCGTCTGATAGCTCTGCAATGTCCTGCTTCTCGTTGCGGTCAGATGTTTGGATTGTGCCGTTGGTGGCGAAAATGTCGTCATAACGTTGACTTGATCTACCTAAATCAATTGCATTATCACTAGCAGCATTGTTTTTTCTTGGAGAAACATGTCCACTATAAAAACCTAATCCAGCTTGATTGCCACTTGTTTGAATAAATAAAGTGGTGCCAAGATTTCCAATCATCCCCACATCGGTGCCGTTTTTGCGGAAGTTAAAAAGCGTTCCATCCGTCCCAGTACGGTTGACCTGCATACCAAAGTCGTTATTGACGTTGGCAGAAATGAAACCACTTGCGCCATGGTATGAAGATGATGCGTTAGATGTGGTCGAGCCTTCGTAAGTTGTGCCACCCACGTACACGTTACCGCTATCGATGCGCATGGCTTCAGACGTATTGCCTAAATCATAAAATATTAGTGCATCAGTTGCACCCAAGCTGTTTATCAACCAGTTTGAACTTGGCGTTTTTATTTCAAAACCACTTTCTGAAGAGTTAGCTGATCCAGTTGTTTCAGCTTTAAAATAGTTTCTATTTCCAGCACTAGATAGATGCACAGGTCTATCCGGCGAAGTCGTCCCAATCCCAACATTACCGCTTGCATCCAGTGTCATCGCAGTGCTTGTGGCATTGTCATCGATGCCTTGCGAGGTAAACGCACCACCTACATCCAGCGCACCGCCAATGTCAGCATCGCCGCCAACATTCGCAGCCGTGGTGCTTAATAAAACCGCCTTGGTTCCAACATAACCCGCCATTAGGTTTGCTCCAGAACGCTTACAATTACATCCGCTGAACTGGCTGTATCTGATGTGACGACCACTGTGTCAGCCGCCTCTAAAATGATCTTACCGTCTAAGACACCCAAAGCTGAGTTCGCTGGGATTGGTGCGCCTTTGACCAAGTAGACACCGGCCACTTGTACATCTACAGCGATCTGGCTGGTTGTGCGGTTTGCTAGGTTGCAACCCATCATAATCGCGGTTGTAGAAGATGGCACCGTGTAAGTCGTTGTGGCCCCCGTTCCTACGGACGCAGAGGTGTAATTTTTAAAGGTGTTTGCCATTTTCTATCCTAGCGCAATATTGAGATCAAAAAGGTTGTCAGCGTCTTCAGCGGTAAACCCAATGAATACAGTAGCAGCGCCGCCAAGATTGATGGGATTGTTGCTATTGCTGCTCTCGATCACGCTGCGAGTGAGGCTTGTGCCGTTGGAGCCGACCACCCCAACGCCAATTTCAAAAGCGTCATCTTCTTCCAAAATATAGCGCACAGAATTCCCGTCAGCCACACCAGACGCCGCGAAAGTTTGGTAACCATCCTCCGCAGCGCCCAGCGTTATTGGCGAGCCTGTGCCAGTAGTGCTGACACTAACCTTTGCTCTGTTCTTAAGAACAACCATAAAGCCAATCCTTTAGGTTAGCTGCAAAACTCCGTTTGCCGCTGAAAAGTCAGTTGTGAAACTGTCACCATCATTCAGCGTCAAAGATGAGCCATAATCATAATAACCAATCAGCGGATCTGCTGGAGAAGTTACAGTGTCATCGTAGATGTAGATGAAGCGAAAAGGCCCAACATTACCGCCTGACGCTGTAATTGTAAGGTCTGAAAGCACCAGCTTATAGACGCCAGAACTTTGGCCTGATGATGAAGTAGACACGTTGCGTGATGAAGCGTTTGTGTAGGATATTTGGGTTACGTTGCTCAAAGTTCCATTCCCATCAGTTGTTGGGTTTGGGCTTTCTGAACTCGGCGCCGTGTTTGAAAGAGCAAGTGTAATTTGATCACTTGCCAGATCCATATTGTGAACCGCGTTTGCAACGAAGTCGTTTACTTTATTAAAGCTTGCCATTTTGTTTACTCCGAAAGTTTAAAGTTTATTGGCTATTCTATCCCATACTACCAATTTAGCCAAATAATTAGTAGTTTTGGACTGCATAAATCGACGCAAATGTTTTAAAAGCTATTCTTGCTCTAGTGTTAATCAAAACACTTAAATCTTAATCCCTAAACACTCTTACTCTAAATTGTAAAAACCGCCCTGTTCCAATAGCAGCGGCCCCAGACACATTGATTGTTGGGTTTGTGTAGTTTGAGGTTATGTTGTTTGACCCTGATACTGTAGCAATCTTGTAAGGTGAAAAATTGCCGCCAGTGCCAGTATAAGATGCAGTACCTATAGTGCCCCCGTTAAATTTCACTCTGGCTGTCCAAGACTGATCAACCCTTGACCCTACAGTTACAGTCCAAATTAAATGATCCCCAGCAAAAACAGTGAAGCCAGTTCCTATGACACCGTTACCAGCATAGGTTTCAACTTCATTTGTAGCATTGACGTTTAGAGTTGTTGACCCGTTACCCGCTGGGAAAACTTCGTAATTATCTTCAAATACTACAGGTAAAATTCCGGGCGAGCTTAAAGCGACTGCACCTTTAAACGTGATACCTGAACCGTTAAACTTAATAAATGCACCAGCATCACCAGCTACAAATCTACCTTGAGTGTCTACCTTAAAGCCACTTTGTGAACCAGTAGGGTTAGAGGTTGTAGAGGTAATAGTGCCAGTAGACATTTCATCAGCATTAATATTGACAGCATTGACTTGAGCGGCTGTAAGTGTGCCAGCGTAAACATAGTCAGAAGCTATCTCATTTGCGCTAATAGTGTTCGCAAGGATCTCATTGGCCGTTACAGCACCAGTTGCAAGTTTAGATGTGATAATACTCCCTGCCAATATCTTATCAGATATGACCGCATTAGTAGCTATTTTATCAGAAGTTATTGAATTATCTGCGGTGTCAGTAAATACCTCTGTTTCCCAAGCTGAAGCTGTAGCATCCCACCTATAAATTGTAATATCTGGCAGCAACAAAACAAGCTGCCCATCCGCATCACCGGACGTAGGCAAGGACTGAACAGGCTTAACGTTGAACCTTTCTGCCTCAGTAAATAAATCATCTACAGCAGAAGAAAAATCTCCGGGCTGAACGAATAAAGTAGTAGCATTCACACTCCCTACAAACGCAGATTTATTGTCGCTAAAGTCCACGGCTCTAACCCAATAATATCTTTGAATGCCGTTTGTTAAGTTACCTCTTATAAAACCACTGCTGGAAGAGCTTCCAATAAATGTAGCAGTTCCTAAATTATTGCTAGAGTTTTCCCAAACCTCAACGTGCCTTAAATCTCTATCTGCTGGGTTGACCCAAGTAATCTCTATAAACTTAGATGCACCATTAGCAGCCAAACTTGTAGGTGCATTTGGGGCTGTAGTATCACCCTGCGAATTAAGTGTTGCGCTTGCAAATATTGACCTAACGCCTAAAGCAGAAACGGCTCTTACTTTGACCTGATAGTTTTCGCCAACAATCACTGGGGAGATTACAAAGAAATTTGATGAACCAAATACTGATGTAAACTCGGGATCGCCGCCAGTTCCCAAGCGCTTATATTGTATCTCGTAATATTGCACAAAAGCATTTGGCGACTCATCCCACTCGACCTCAATCGCGGGAACTGTCGATCCATCTTCATTTAATATTGCAGAAGATGTGAGAGTTAAGTTTGTTGGCGTAGCAACGGAAGTAAACACTGGCAATGTTGAGTTATTGCTAATGATTGAAGTTTCGTCGGAATTCCAATCAAACGCCGCGGCTGATGTTTCGCGAAGCGTTAAGTTTATGCGCAAGTCTCCAGCATCTTGATTTGATGAAAATCTCCAGCCAACGACCTCAAACTGCTTTTCATCAAAGCCATAGCGCTCATTGGTGAAACTAATTATATCGCCAACCTCAATCTGCATAGCTTCAAGCCCAAAGTCTGCGCTCAAAGTCATCTGCTCTCTGCCTCTAAATAAAGTTAATTTAGCTAGACGTTGGGCAGTTGCTGCGCTCGTCGTAAATGGCAAAGGTAAGTCTAGCAAAGCTTCTTCGTTATCATCTTCCGCTTTAAATGCTGTGCTGGATATCTGTGGATAATCAGCCGTGATCCAAGACTGTTCAGCATCGTTAAACGTGCCACGAACAGTGTTGAAGTTGTCACGCATGTTAATGCGCGTTTCTAAGTTAATAGGCCCGCGCAAATCATCTAGCGTTAGCTCTTTGACTGGGTTTGAATAAGCGCCAGCCTTTAGCTTCCAGTAGCCAGAACCCCAGAATAAGGTGCCAGCGCAAGCCGTAACCATATCACCCAATACATCGCCAACAGATCGATCTGCCCTAATGATCCCATTTAACTCGTATCTTTTTTCCGTGCCGCCGCCATTGAGAGTGACATCTTCGCTGCATTCGTTAGTCGCAGAGGCAAATGATATATCATCGATTGCGCTATCACTTAATCCGTAAGCAGAAGTCAAAAAATCTCTAATACATCTAGCGGCATTATTGCTGTAGTTTGTTGAACCAGTCAGCGGATCGTAAACTTTTTTACCTTCAACAATTGCTGTTATTAAGGGGATGCCATTGGCGAAAACATCCTGGTCATATTCATATCTGACATATAAATATGATATGCCAAGACCTTTAAAATTTGCATCTACACTTGTCTCTGAAACTAAGTCACTATCTGCTGTGGTCTGTGAGCCGTCATATTTCTTAATACGGATCTTGCTGTCCCAATTTACTTCATCATCGCCAGATCCAGCAGTCGTGACAAAATTGCCGGAAAATGTAGCAATCTGATCGTTTATATATATATCTCCAACCGAATTTACTTCATGTCCAGCCAAACAGATTACTTGATGCAGATATATGTTTTCGTCGCCAGTGGACTCATAAAACGTTACAATGCCACCTTTTCTCACTTTACCATAGACAAAGTCTTGCGGCGCTGCGGCCTCTCTTGCGTTCACCATAATTCCAGACGAACTTATCGAGCCTATATCTGGCTTGGAAGATAGCGCAGATATTGCCCAAGAGGTAATTGCCGTTGTGACAAAATATCCTATGACTGAAGCTGTACTAAGCGTTATGCCGCCAAAAGTAATTGCAGCACTGCCAAATAAGCTTGTAGTGGATAAACCTAACGCGCCACCGACAGCAGCGGCAACTGGCCCTCTTGGTGCATTTTCCCAAGCATTCGGGTTTCTAAAAACATTATATGGAATGTTACGTTTCATGATTTACCCATGCTTGGTGAATGTTATCTAAAGGCAAATAGAGTAAGCCTTGCTTAGATAAAAAGACTGCTTTCGTTCCGGTGCAGATGCCCATTGCAACGCCAATAATCCATCTTTGCGCTTCTTTTGTTGTAACCAACGCCCCCAAGGGCGGCACATGATTAATGCGCTTCAGCTTCTGGTCTACTGCTGGCAAAAAAGAGTTAAAACCAAACTCAGCTTTTAACTCTTTAGCGCGCAACAGTTGTGCGCCTTTCATGTACCTTCCAAGCCAGTCATCAGCCCAGCCAACGTCATACATCTGGCGATAAGCGTTATTTGTAAACGTCAAGCAGTCATGCTTGCCCCACTCAAAAGGCTTGTCTTTTACCGCCTCTAAATAGGCGTTTAGGCTTTCTCGCGGCCCCATATTACATCCTTGTCTTGCAGGTCAGCAACAAATGAAAAGAATGTATCACCGGCATGGCGCGAAACGTGGTTTTCGTGCGTGTATCTGCGATTGCTTGATCTTTCTAAGCGCACTAATTTACTTTCAACCGAAACAGAAATAACGCTCGTTTCAGCGCTATCTTCTATGGTCATGGTGTTCATGATGCCGCTGAAAACTTCTATGGGAGTTGTAGTGTCTATAGTGCCAAAATAAACTTTGGCTTCACGCCTTTGATAAGGCTCGTTCAAAGCAATCGAAACTAAGCTAGAAGGCACTCCTGACAGAGTAAGCGTTATATTTTTAGCTGATAGATCATTGACCTCTTCAAGCCCACCTATTGTAAGCAAATTACCTGCACCAATGTATGTGTTTACACCTATGTCACGATCTCCGTAACCAGTCCAAAGACGAACTGGCGCAGTATCAAAATCAAGCTCAACTGCATAATAGGGCTGAACCTCTGGCTGGCTAAGCGCTGTTAGCAGCGCTGATGGTATTGTTCTGCTCATACCGCTTCAATCGCTCCAAATGTTATGCCGTAAATGCTGGCCTCATTTATGCTAAACGCTTGCTCGTTTGTAATAAGTCGAAAGATGCCTTTTGCGCTTTGCACGGTAACAGCGGAATTGTTTGCAATAGTCGTTCTAACATTTGGCCAGACATCTACTGTGGCCTGCCCAGACCCATTTGTATCTACATCTGTCAGCACTTTAAATAACTGCCTGCTGGTGCCCGCTCCAATCTGCATATAATCGCCAGCTTTGAGGTAGTCAGTCCGGCTGGCAGGGGCGCTATCGATGTTGATAGTGTCGCCAGATGATAGAGCGCCATTTACCAAAATTGTGTCAGCATCGCGCGCAGACCCCAAAGGCGTGCAAGCTCTCGGGTCGCCAAGATAAAACGTGCCGAGCTGACCCTTTAGAGAAAGCAAAAACGCTATCCACTGCTCAGCGTTTGTGCGCTTCATTGGCGGCAAGGTTATATCTGCTTGCCACGCCTTCCCGGCATATGCGTGCGCTTGCCCGGAGAATGTGAATGGCGATCGAGAATATGCGACCGCGTTAGTCGCGCGCAGCTCAACATTGCGAATTCCGGTATGCGTTGGCATTGTAAGCGGGTAACTGATAGCCATTAGGCAAACGCCCTTCCATATGAGCCGCCGCGCCGTTTGGCATCTACAACAGCAGCTTTTGCGCTGTCAGCAATTTGCGGCATAAGCTGCTTGATTTCAGTGCGCACTGTTTGCTGCACGCCAGTCGTAACGTTGATATTTTGAACAACTGTTACGCCATCACCGCCGCCGCCAGAAAGCGCGCCTCTGCTTTGCGCCGGGCTAAGTATCCGACCATTCTGCGATGGCACAAAAAGCTCGCGCCCGCTTTCGCCAACAGTATAAGGCGTGCCAGATTGAACTGTGCCACCATTTGCAACTGTTCGTGTAAAGCCACCCATTGGCGTTGGCGAAAAGCCAAGCGCGCCCATCGCAGCATTTACCATTTGCTGAACCACTAGCACGCGATAAAGCTGCCTAATCACATCAGCCGCCATTGATCTAAAAGCATCTTCCATGCTTTGCGTGCCATCAAGCGCTGCCATAAATGTATTTGTTAAACCTTGCTCAAGAGCATCTGTAGCCGCTGCCATGCCGCTGATTTCATCTTGAGTGCGTTGTAATGAAAGCCGATTTTGTTCTAATGCAAAAGTAGCTTGATCTGTTGAAAGGCCGAAAGCAGACTGCGCCTGATTGATCATTTCAACATTCGCCGCGTAATCCATCAAAGCAGCATCTGTTGGGCTTATTGTGGCTAAAAAGCTTGCATAAGCATCTCTTGCTTTTTGAGCCGCATCAGCCGCAGCCGCAAGTCTTGCAGCTCTTTGCTCATCAGTTTCAGTTGTGGTTGGCTTTGTGCCGCCAGTTACATTGCCCTCTGTCAGCTCTATAGATGTTTTAGGTGGATCAAGCGCTGCTCTGCGCTTTGCTAGTAGCAGATCAGCTTTTGCATATTCTAACCTGTCTTTGAACAAAGCGGCTTGCTTTTGATCGCCTCGATCCAATGCGGCTTGATATGCAGCTTCAGCAGAGTTTATTCTGCCCATTATTTTTGGAAATTTTTGAAACTCTGCGACACTGTCTTTTATGTCAGACGCGTCCATAAAAGTCGGTGTATAATCTGGTATTAAACTTTCTAACGCCTTTATACCCTGCGAAACTTTCGGAATTACAGTTTCAGTTAAAAAGTCGATCACAAAACCTATTTCATCCTGATGTTCCAATAGAGCCGTTGTCAGTTTGGTTTTGATTGTGTCGCTTAAAATAGCAAACTTTTCTTCTGCTTCTCTCGCACCAGCTACAGCATCGTTGCTCAATATTCTTCCGGCAGATTGCGCGTTGTCGCCAAGCAACTTCATCTGCTTGCCGCCATCTCTTAGAAGTGGAATTAAAGCTGTGCTGTCACTGGCTAAAGCTTCCATGTAAAAAGTCATTTCAGCTTGAGACACATTGGCTTTATCTAAGCTGTTTACATAAAGTTGCAGCGCGTCTGCACCGTTTAGATCTCTAAAGCTGTCTGCGGTGACGCCAACTTTTGGAGCAATGTTTTCAAAAAAATCAGCCATCGGGCCCGCGCCGGTTGCCAGAAAATCACCAATTTTATCATTCACATCTTTTATAATGTCGCTGACTTTATCTTGATTTATTCCGACTGTTCGGCTGGCGACAGAAAGCCTCTGCAACTCAACGGCGCTAATGCCCGCAATATCTGCAAGCTTACCAATTTCTGCCGTTGCTGAAATAGTGTTTGAAATGGCTCTAACTGAAAAAGCGCCTGCTAATACTGGCCCTAATAGCTTAGCAGCTCTGCCAAGCCCGTTAAATGATGTGGCGGTTTTGCTAAGTTGCCTTTGAGATTTTTTAGAGAAAAAATCTACCTGTCGCTGGCTACGCTTTAGCGCGTCATTAAACTGCTTATCTTTGGCGCTTAGAATAATATTAAGCTGCTCTGCTGTAACCGCCATCTACGCGCTCCACTAAATTGCGGTAATCATCCGCAGTCATTGCTTCCTTGCCCGCCTTTTTGGGCGAGTGAGCATCAGACCAGCCCTTGAAAACCAGCCAAGTATCTTTCGGGATCATGTCGCGAATTTCATCAGGCTTTAGCCCGGCGATAATTCCGCTTTTGATCATAGCCCTAACGTTCAAGCGGCTTTGGGGTGGGCCGCTGTCTTTTTTTTTACTTCTGCCTCATCGCCAATGTCAGGCATAAAGGCTATCCCAATAACTGCCTGCGCAATCTGATACATCCGCATCAAGTCAGACGGGCCAGCTTTGGCAATAACTTCGTCAGCTTCATGATCTTTCATGCCGCCGCCGACTAAGCCTAAAGCTAAAATGTCTCTGATTTCTTTGCTGGTAGGCTTTTTGCCTCGCTCAAAGAAACCTTCCCAAAGGTCAAAGATGCCTCTGTGCTTGTCTTCAAAACGTTCAATCTCTCGATTGCGCAGCTTGAATGTATAAGAGGTGTCGCCAAGATATTCAGCAACACCCCCGCGCGGCGCTTCAGCCGTGATCGTCATTAGGCAGCAGTAAAGGTTACTGCGCCGCTGCTTTCGAGCGACAGAGAGTAGGTTACGCCGCCTTCAGTTTCGCCACCAAACTCAACAGATGTAATGCGAAACGTGCCTGCATATGTGCCAAAGTCAGGAACAACCACCTCAAAGGTCGTGCTGTTATCAGCAGCCATTGCAACAGTATTCATGCGAGCTTCAGCAGTGCTGTCTTCAAAAAAGCCATCACCAGAAACTGACACGTTCTTTAAGCCAGCAAGCGTTTCTGTGTACAGCGCGCCTTCTGGACTTGTGCAGTCTGGCGTTGTCACATCAATGCTTGAGTTGTTAATTGTAAGCGATTTTGAGTTTAAGCCACACAGGTTGCTTTTGTTGCCACCGCCATCATCAATTTTGACAAGCAGGGCGCGTCCAAGTTGTTTAGCCATGATTGGCCTCCGTATTTAGCGCTTGCCCAGAGCGCGGGATTTTAGGCGGTATCAAGCATCGCTTGAAGGGAAATGACGGCTGTGAACCCACGACCCTCATTATCTCTGGTGGCGCTAAACGCCTCAAAAATTAGCTCTACCAACGTAAAGCCTGTGACGGTCACAGCAGCCTCTTGACGGTGCAAAGCCTCTTTGACCGCCTCGACCACTTGCATACACTCCACGCGCCCTGACGCGCTGCGAGAGTGAGCCTCTAAGCTTATATCAACCAGCGCGCCCTGTGCTGTGTCAGTGTCGAAAGCATTAGGCTGGATTGTGTTGAACATTAGGTATGGAAACGTCACATTTTGTGGCGGCTCATCGTAAATGCGCGTTGAAACAAGATCAGTGACACCAGAGTTTGCAACCAACGCAGCGCGCAAACCTTTTTGCAAAGCCAAGCCATAACCGTCAGCCATTCATCGCGTCCTTTACAGCTTTTTTCATAATACGCTTGATGCTGTTCGCAGAGCGCTTAGCGACTAGCAGCTTAGTTGTTTGAATAAATCCATAGCCAAAAGTAGTGCCTTTTTTACCCTCTGATCTGCCATAATTTATTGAGGCAACTTCATCTTCATTTGTGCCATCAGCAAAATTAATAAATCCATATATGGCATTTTTGTCTTCGTACACTTTTGAAGTTATGCCGTTACGCAGCTCGCCAGTATCAACCGGCACAAGGCTTTTTGCTTTGCGCTCCCCATACTTTGCATTGTTTTTAATCGACTTGCGCAGAGCTGCGTGCGTAACATCTGGCAAATCGCCAAGCTGCTTGATCAGCTTTTTTGAGCCAACGATTTTCATGACGCTACACCGCGCTCAAGCACAAACTCCATGAGCGTGTCTTTAGCATCAACTTGAATAACGTTTTTAATTGCCCAAGTAATGCCTCTGGCAACTACTCGATCAGCAGATGTAACAGCCTCAGTCACGCTGTCAGAGCGGCAGCGCATAGTGGCAAAATTAGTGTCAGACAGTGCGCCACCTTGTATGCTTTCCTTGCCAGTGCGCTCGCGCAGATCCGCAAAGCGTGACGCAAGATTTGACCAACCAGTATAAACGTTGCCGTAATCATCGACAGCGCTGCTGTCTAAGCGCTGAAACGTAACGCGCTCTCTAAGCGCCCCGGCACTAGCCATACCAAGACGCTCGATCTAAATTTAACAGATCGTCGAAGCCATATGGCACAGAAGTTAGCACATCTTTTTGCGCCTGCTCTCTGTTTTCATAATAATGCGCAACCAACATCATAAGCGCGTGTCTAACGTTTTGCGGCACATCAGTTGCCGCGTTTCCATAGCCGATTTCATATTCAATCTTTATCGCATCATCACGCTGCTCAGTCGTTGGCCAAGTAAACCCGGCTTTGGGCTGAATAACGCTGTGATCCGACAAGCCGACAACCTTGTAGTTTGACAAAGTGTCAGTCTGCAAAACGCCGTTGATGTCATAATATTTAACAGCCGTGACAGATTGCACTGGCGTCAAACGTAAATGGACTTGCTGCGCTGGGTTGGATGGCAACCACTGCGCCCACTTTTGGGTAATCATTGCCTTGCCCAAAACACCGCGCACATCAACATAAGCAATCGCAACAGCAATCAAGCGCTTAATGATCACATCGTCTTCAGAAAATTCTACGCGCATTTGCGCTTTGCATTCTGACAGCGAAATAGGGTCAACCGCTGGCGCGTCTATGCGCTCGATTGGATGTGTGCTGTGCAACGGTTTTGGCATTTTTAAACCTCTTTAACCGCCTTGCGGGTGCTAACTTTTTTTACCGCGCGCTGCACTTTTGGCGCAGCTACCGGCTCAGCTATTCCAGCTTCAATAAAGCGCTTACCTTCCGCTTCATTGCAATCAATCTCATCACCGGCATTATGCGAAAAATCTATTCCCGCCATGCCTACCAATAATCTGACTTTCATTTTGGAACTCCAATTGGAAAGGCGAGGGCGCTAACGCCCTCACCGTTAAGCTTAGGCTTGCACCAAGTGCTTGATCGCCGCTGTGTTGGCGAGAACGCCGTCAAAGCGGATGAAGCCCAAAATGCCAAAGTCAGGGGCAAAACGCTCGCGCGCAACATAAAGCGCAGGCGCGCCAACTTTGCGCACATAGAACTTAGACATATCACCGAACAACATAGTTTTATTGCCGGTAGTCATTGAAGCCATCGCTTGGTTGACCACTACTGGATAGCCAAGAACGGTTTGAGGCACGCCTTGCGTGTACGAACCGAGCGACCAAAGATAGTTACCGTCACCATCTTTCAGCTTACGAACTGCTGCAAGCGTGCTGTCATTCATCATGATCGCTGAGCTTGTAGACTGTCGATAGGCTGGATCAACGCTGTGGATCAAATCAATGATTTCATCAGAAGTGATCGCTGTGGCAGAGGCAGCAGTTTTACCAGCCGCTGAGTTTGTCACAATGCCCTCAACATCAGAAGAACCTGAGCCAGTTGTCAGTTTGCTGTTTGCAATCCGACCCAAGCGCTCACCAAGCAAGCTGCCAAGCAGGCTTTCCATGTTCAAGATGCTGTCTGCATTCAGTTCTGCTGACCAGCGTACCCACTCACTATCGAAAGCAAACGCGCCGACCGACTTTTGACCAAAGGTAACGTCTTTGCCGCCATCATCAGTTGGCTGAGTGCCTTCAGTATGAGCAACAGCAGTAACCGCTGTGTCATCTACAGTCGGGATGCTAAACGTGCGTCCGTCAGTTGAGTTGATGACAGTAAACAGATTTGAGGTATACATAGGGCCAGTTGCCGCCATGCTTTCTTCAACAAATGTCGCCAACTCAGTTGGCACCGTGAACCCACCAGCAGCGTTAGAGCCACCAGTTTGAACCCGATATTCTTTAAGAACGTTGCGAACTTCTGCGTCAACATAAGCATCGCCACCCGCGCTGATCATTTCAGCAAAGGCAGTGCGATAATCCATTGTCAGACCGTTATCAACTGCTGGCGCAGTGCGCGCTTCTACAGCCGGGATCTTGCTTGTGTCAGGCTGCTCAAGCTTTGACATCAGTGCAGCGGCGCGCTCTTCACGATCGATACGACCTTGCAGCTTGTCAGTTTCTGCCATCATGGCATCAAACTCACGCTCAATTTCTGAAGCGCGTGCTTCCGGGGTTTCGTCGTTTATTTCATTAAGTTTAGAACGGGCTTCAGTGGCAATGTTCGCCATTGTTTCCCGCAAGGATTTAATATCAGCCATAGTGGGCCTCCATCTAAGGGAACCGGACGCAATCACTGCGTTCGTGTTCAAGCGCTTGCCCAAGGCGCGTGAAGGGCAGAAACAGCGGGAACCGCCGTTATCTTTGCAAGCGCGCTTTCATCCGCATTCTGCGCGGCGCTTGCGTTTTTCGTTGTTCTTGTCTGAACTGCTCCAAGCTGCGCAGACCAATCTCTGTGCCTGCATAAGCCGGGGTGGTCACGATGCTGACATCGTACAAATCAGCCTCTTGAATAGTGCGGCGAGGCATGTCGCGGCTGTCATCCCACTCTTGGCGAGTTGGCACAAAAGCAAAGCTCATTTTGTCTAAGTCGCCGCGCTTCATCTTAGGCACGATCGAGCGCACGTCTGGATCTGACAGATCTAGTGACGCGCGCATCTTTAAACCGTGATCGTCTTCAGAAAGCTGCAAAGTTCCAGAGCGCGTGCGCGCCAAAGGCAAGCCCTCGTGATTGATTAAGAAAACAACATCGTCGCGACCGATCGCATCAGTAAAAGCTCCCGGCGCAATCTGCTCACGCCACTGCCCGCCAATCGTTGTTTCCTCGTTAAAGACAGCCGCATAACCCTCAACAACGATCTCGCCGCTGTCATCTGCTCTGACTTCAAAATTCTGAGAAACGCGAGCCTCGCGGCGATCCTTGTCTTTGTCTTTTTTGTAACCAGCCTCATCAATCTCTTCAGCATCTGGCGCAGAGATTTCTTCTGACTTGCCAAAGGTTATGATTACCTCTGTTTCGGTTTCCTCGATGTTCTTAATGTGGCGTGCCTCGCCAGCTTGATCTGACATCCTGTCATCCTCTTCTGCTAAGATGCCGCGCACCCATGATTGACCGGGATCACCACCCCAAAGCGCCCAAGCAATGCGGCCTGCGCTTGGATAGCCATCTTCACCGGGCGAAAACCCTTCAGCCTCTTTGTCCACTTCATGGCGCGCGAAATAGCTGCTCATCCTGCGCACTGTGTCCATCGATAGGTTTGCGCCGTTTGATATGTCGCGCGCTCTAGCCACGCCGACCTCTGTGCCACCTCGGCCATATTCTTTGCGCCACTCTAAGCCGCGCTCTGCCTCTTCACGCATTGCCTGATTAGGAACCGGCATCTGCAACACCTGTTTGCGATCCGATCGGCACTGTTGCGCCCTGAATAAGCAAGTCATCACCAGAAGCCAGCGCTTCTAAGTCCTCTAAATCGCGCACCTCATTTGGCGTGCGTATGCCGTTCTGAATGCTGGTTGCGTGCGCCTCCATACGCGTTTTCAAATCACCGCGAAGCAGGCTGTCTACGTTATATCTAACGCTCAGATCGCTAACTCGGCCAAAGAGCTTCAAATTCATTTCTTGCTCTGTCTGCTCAATCCAGCGGCGCAGCGTATGCTTTACAAAGTGCAAGTCTTGCTGCTCGGTGTTTGAATAAGTGCCTTTGGTCAAGTCCTGCAAAAACACTGGCGGCAAAGAATAGATCCGCGCAATCTGCTCAATGCAAAAACGCTGCAATTCTAAAAGCTGCATCTCATTAGGCGAAAAGCCAATTGACTTTAGTTCATGGCCAGCAGGCAGCGCCATGATGGGCCTACCTTCGCGAGCCAGCTTTGCAGTGGTCTTGGCAACGTCTTCTGACGCTCTCTGAGCCGCAGAGCCGCTTTGAAATGGCCCTTGCAATACCGCCGGGGGAATGCCGCCAGCTTGAAACGCTTTTGCACCATAGCGCGATGCAGCAATTGCCAATCCGATCACATCTCTGTGCGTTGCAAGCGGGCTGCGCACATCGAGCATATTGTGCTTAACCATGAATGTCAGATCAATGATGTCGCTCGCCGCATAAACTTGCGTGCTGGTGCGATAGCTTTTTGTTGGATAGCCATCAACAGTTGCGTTGCTAACCTGAACAGTGGTCGGATCGAGCGGCACAAGATCAGTAATTTCGCCAGAATTATTGCGCACAATTAGCGTGACTGAGCGCCCACCCGTTAGCATTTGCTCATAAGTATATTTGCGCCAGTTAAACGAACTGAGGGCAGGGTTTACAGCGCGATCAATCCAGCCACCAATGCCATTGCTGACGCGCTCAGAGCCGCCGTCTGTCTTGCGGTAAACCTCAATCGGCAAGCTCGCAAGCGTGCCAGAAATAAAGTTTACAGCAGCCCAAACCGCAGGCACGCCCATCGCTGTCTCGGTGTTTACGACAACGCCAGTAGATGACGCATAGTCACCCCAGCCCATAAGGTGCAAAAAGTTTTCAGCACTTACCGGCGCGCTTGGATCTTCAAGCGAGCTGCGTTGCTCTGGCTTTACAAATCTGTCAAAGACGCCCATTTGCGTTCACTCCTAAACAGCAAGCTTAAACTCGGGATCATCCCAAGGGCTGCTTTGCTGCACTTCCTCGTGGCTCATTGATCCCAGAGCCATCGCCAACGCGACCAGCCCATCAATCTTTGAGTAGCTTTTAGATTTATGCAGCTTGCGGTTGCCCGCCGGGTCGCTCTGCACGATTGCCCCCGCTGCGTTCATGTTTAAAATCGGGTGATTGCCATGACAAAGCTTTCGCTCTGCCACTAGCTGCTCAAGCTTATCCACCGCCGGGGCCATGTCGCGGAAGCCCTGACCAAAAGGCTGCATCGCCACATTGGCCCCGATCGCATCTAGCTCTCGTTTTAAATCGTGAATGCGCCAACGGTCGTATGCCATAAGCTGCAAATTATAAGTCTCGTTGACCTCGGCTATTGCTTGCGCAATTAGCTCTGGAATAATCACAGGCCCTTGAATTGTTTGCAAAAAACCTTGATCTGACCAGGTGTCCCAAGGCACTTTTTCTGTCTTCGCTCGATCGCGCAGCCCGTCCTCTGGAAGCCAGAAATGCGGTTGCACATGATAGACGCCATCTTTTGGAAAAACCAAAACCAGCGCCGTTAAATCTCGGCTCGCTGAAAGATCGAGGCCAGCGTAACAAGTATCGCCAGCCTCAACCTCAACAGGAGAACTGTTAGCCGCCCATTCCGCTCGTGATAAAAATGGCGACTGCGCTTCAATCCGCTGGTTGAGGTAAAGCCAGCGAAATGAATTTGCTTTGGCTGGCAAGCGATCAGCCTGCGCAGCAAAATCTTCTATATCTTGCAGCGATCGAAACTCACCGACCGCCGGGTTTGCTTTGCGCCAAGCCTTGCGATCCAAAATATCGCAGTCCTTTGGCGCGGTGTATAAGTGCGAAACAATTCGCTTGTCCTTGGCGTTGGCTGCGTCATCCAGCCAGATAGAAAACAAATCGCCATCTGTTGACGCCTGCGTACTGATTGCGATCAGCAACGGGTTATCATGCGCACCCTGCGCTGTTTCGATCGCCTCTATGAAGCTGTCTTGCGGGCCTCTAACTTGGCCGACCTCATCTAAGATCGCTAAAATCGGCGACAAGCCGTGAGCTGTGCCAGCTTCTGCGCTGATCGCTTTATACTCGACGTTCATCATCAAGCCGATCAGCATCTTTTGCGATGGCACGATCCGAATGATCTTCGCCAGCTCGGGCGAGAGCCTGACCATTTTCTCGGCCAGTTTGAAGACCAATGCGGCCTGCTCTCGCGATCGTGCGCCAGATATAATCTGGCTATTCTGTTTTGCCTCCGGGCCAACAAGGTGCGCCAAGACAATTGCGGCAATTAAAGCCGACTTGCCATTTTTACGACCCACCGAAAGATAGGCGCGCGATGTGCCTGACTTGTTATCAAAGACATCTAAAATAAACTTGCGCTGAAACTTGAGCAGCTTCATCGGCTGACCAACTTTCGCGCCTTCTGGTATTACGCAAAACTGCTCGATGAATGCGCAAATCTTTTTGCCGCGCGTCATGTAGGCAAACTATTAAACAAACGCCTTAAAAGATAACTTCGCACTAAGCTGATCAGCGTAAATATTAAACCGATCGCAAAGCCATCCAATAAAGAGACTGCGTAACCAAAAAGTGGCAGCACAACCAAGTTGGCTGCAACTGCTACAAGATAGCCGACCAAAATGTTGCAGAACGCCTCAAGCGCACTCATTAAGCGGCTTTGCATCGATCCAAAGTCAGCTCGTCATATTTTTGGCCCGTGGCCTCTAACGCCGCCTGCTTACCAGTATAGTCCTGCCAGCGCTGTATAATCACATCGCAATATTTTGGATCAAGCTCCATCATATAACAGTTGCGTCCAGTTTGCTCTGCACCAATCATTGTCGAGCCAGAACCACCAAATAAATCCAAGACGTCTAACAATTTTATATGGTTGCCAAAGGCACGCACTGAAAGCTCAACGGGCTTTTGCGTAGGATGCACATATCCATGATCTTTTTTAACAGACCAAAGATCGCTTTCGTTCTTTATTGTTTCGTCAATTTTACCGTTAAACAGACAAAATTCATGTTGATGCCTATATCCGCTGCCCATTCCAAAGACATTTTTCGCCCAAACTATGCACGTCTTATAGTCTAACTTACCTTGCAAAATTCCGTAAAAGTTCCAATTACACCAAATGTAATAAACCGCAGGGTTTACAGCTTTTATGGTGGCTATCGTACCCTCAATAAAATCTGAAAAATCTTGCTCAGACAAATTGTCATTTTTAATTACATCATGCTTTCCGCTGCGACCGTTAAAAGAAACATTATATGGCGGGTCGGTAAAAACCATATCAACAGCTTTACCATCCATTAGATTTTCCACCGCATCAATGCTTGTACTGTCGCCGCACATGAGCCTGTGGTTGCCAAGCACCCAAACATCACCCTCAACCGTTACCGGCTGCTCTGGAGCGTCTGGAACTGCGTCTTCGTCAGTTAAACCCTCAGAGGCATCTTGCTTTAAAAGGCTTACAAGCTCATCTTCGCTAAAGCCCATCAGCTCACCAAAGTCACCAGCCAGATCCTTAAGCTCAACTCGCAGCGCCGCCTCATCCCAATCTGCATTAAGCGCAAGTTTATTGTCGGCAATAACAAGCGCTCGGCGCTTTCTATCATCGAGGCCAGTAACCACAATCGCAGGCACAGTTTCCAAATTAATTTTGCGTGCCGCCAAAACTCTACCGTGACCCGCAATTAAATTATTGTCAGCATCTACCAGCACCGGGTTTGTAAAACCAAACTCGCGAATGGATGACGCAATTTGTGCAACTTGCTCGTCGCTATGTGACCGGCTGTTCAAAACATATGGGATCAGGTCAGAAACGCTGACGATTTTATGATCAAAAAAATCCATTTTTAATTTACCGGCATGGCGATCAAGCCTTGGTTTTTAAAAGTTTCCATCAAGTTCCTTGACTGACTCTCTGCTTGTGCCGCGCCGTTTATTGTTCTCGGATCGGATGCAAGCTGATTAAGTGACATTGATCTGATTACTGCGAGCTGTCGGCGCTCAAGCGTATCGACAACCGACAACAAAGGGTTGGCGACAAGCGTGCCGCGTTTGTTTTGTATCAACACCCCTGAGCGATCGAGCGTTTCTTGGTGTTGCCTTATATCCGCTTCCATTCGAACAACTTTGGCAAGCAACAGCAAATCTAAATCACGCCAATCCTCGCGTGCGCGCGCGCGGGTGAACTGGCCCCAAATTGTGTGTTCAAGGTCTGATCTAAGCTCAATCCCTTCTGGAAGGGGTACAGCATCAATTGCGCCCTTGAAGCCTTGAACCGCAGCAGTTGCGCTGTTTTTATCTGCTCTTTTCTTTTGACTCATAAAAATCCGCTGGCGTTTTCCGTAAACGCAAAAAAGTAAGGGTACGCCCGCCGGTTTGCATGTCGCAGCGTTTGTTCTGCGACCACCCCCCGGTCTATTTGACGCTAGGGTGAGCGGGATCTGTAGGCCATCCATCAGGCCCAATCGTTGTGTCGTAGCCAAGCGCTTCCTCGCTTTGGATAGCGCCAGAGTGACAAGACCAGCAAACCGATTGCAGATTGCTGGCGTCATAAAACAAATCAAGATCACCTTTGTGAGCTTTAATATGGTGTACAACTGCGCTGCTGTGATGCGAGCGCCCACCTGTCAGATGCTTACCGCAGCCCGGATGCTGGCAGCGGTAAAGGTCGCGAAGCAGCACTTGCTTGCGTAAGTGTCGCCATTGTCTCTGTGCGTACAGTCGCCGGTAGTGTGCGGCTTCTGCGCTACGATCATCACGCATGAAAAAAGCCCTGCTCAGTTATGAATGGAGAAAAACATTTAGAGCAGGGCCAGTATGTCGAAATATCTGGGAGGATATATGAAACAACCACAACACTTGCGATTGTATATATCTGAGGGGTTAAAAAACGATTAATCAAGCCCTATCTCGCAAATCGAATTATTTGGTCATAAATGTCTTCTGACGCCTCAATTCTAGCGCGCGCAAGCTGTGGCACAGTCATGCCGGTGATAGCCGATATGCGCTTTGGCCTAATGCCGCTAGCCTTCATATAGACAGCTTTTTTCATGCGTGATTTGTCACCTTTGCGAGCCAAGGCATAGTGATGCCACAAATGCAAAATCAACGCTGCTCTATCTACTTCCTCGGCTGATGGCTTTGGTGGCCTGCTTTTCATCTCAGGCAAAGAACTGAGCTGGCCTTGAAGATAAGCGCTGATCATCTGCCACTGCGTTACATCGTCAACGCTGTCAGGCATTGATGAGCTTGTCGGGTAGCCAGACGCTGGCGGCGCTGAATATGCAACGCGCGAAACCTTTGCCGCCTCTTTGAGCAGCGCCCAAGCTAAATGATAGTCCTCAAGCGTTGCGTTTAGCCTAAGATCCTCAATCGCCTGATCGTGAGCGACTAGCATAGTCTTGCGCCAATTGTGATTGCGCAGGCGCGTTAGCATCTGATCTTTCATTGGTTTGCTCCCAAGGTGGTTTAGGTAATGTGACAGGCTTGTCAGAGCCGTAAGCTTTGGCCTGCTTTAATATCTGCAATCTGACTTGGTTCTCAGACCAGCGCTTGCGAGGCTTAGAAACTCTCACTGCTCTTGCTCTGCCAGTTCTGCTGCGATGGCTAGATAACCGATTGCATCCCGGTAGCCGTCTTCATCTGGCGTGTGCATCAGCCGCGAGAGTTTAAGGTCAACTAGCATCAGCGCCGCCTCAGAGGGCGCTAGATAGCGGCCAACGCGTTGTGACCACCTATCAGCCAGTCTGCCCATATTCTCACTGGGTGGCCCGTATATCGCCTGTCTGTCGCCATTGATAAGCTCGATGGCCTCAAGCGCAATCGTGGTGCGCCTATTGTCATAATTCTTAATGCTCATGCTTTGCCTCATGGTTAATTTAGTAATCATCGATCACGCTCAGTTCTCGCGCCTTGCTGCGCTGCGCAGAAATAATCTCAGCCTTTCGCTCAAGAATGATTTTCACTTGTGCATCAGACCAGCCGCGAAGATGTTGCGCTGAGAGATAACGCTTCCTATTCGCCAAACCCTCAAGCTCGTCCAGCGAGGTAATGCTGCGAAGTGCGGCACGAAGCTGCTCAACTGAAAGATCTGCAAAATCCTTAGAAGGGCCAAGCTTGCGCTTCTGCTTTTTGCGCAGAGCTACTTTGGCAGCGAAGCCAAAGCCTCTAAGATAGGCTTCAACTTTTTCTGTTTTAACCCTTAACATTGGAAGGCCCCGCGCCCCCAGCGGGGGGCTTTCCTAACAGGGGGGTATGGGGGGTGGAGAAGAGCAGGGGTAAAGTAGGGGTTAGGTAGGGGAAACGAAGCTTTTTGGCCCTTTTTTGAGGGGGGAAAAGTAGGGGTTACGAAGGGGTTAGGTAGGGGAAACGTAGGAAAAGTAGGGGAAACGAAGGTCATGATATTGCCCTCTGAACCAGCTTTCTGCGCTTACTTGGCGGCCCATCTTCTTGCAATCTGATTGCGCCATCTGCGAGCAATCTTTCAAACGCGCGTCTAAACTGGCTCTTGGTTACGCCTTCTCTTGCAGGCATCATGCTGAAGGTTGTGTGGATATTTTTAGGGAACAGATCGCGCCCTTGGCCTATGCAATCATCGAGCAAGCTTAGGAACACGCGGTTTTCCTTGGCCTCTAGCGCCACTCTATCTAATCCTGCTTCCTCGGCTTCAGCATGAAAGTAGCCCTCTTCCCACCTCATGAAAACGCCGTCACCTGTTGCGCCATAATTTGATTTCATGACCGTAAGCTTGCGTAAGTTTTTGTCGGCTTCCTCGCCATCTTCGATCACGCGCGTCATGTATAAGCGAGAGCGCACTGAGCCGTTCCATGCAGTGCTGCCTGACAGCCCGCTGCCGCTTGCCATACCGCTTAGGCTAGGGTGGCTGAGCAGCAGCATGGTTGTCTGTTGTTTGATGCATAGCGTGCGTAATTGGGCAATGAATTGACGCACTTGTGCGCGATCGCTTTCATTCCCGCCAAAGAAGTCTGCCAGCGTATCTAGCACGACTAGCGTTGGCTGTGTTTCTTCTACGCGTTGCTTGATGTCTAAATAGAGCTGGCTTGGCGATAGCGTGTTTTGGCGTGTGTTTAGAACTGCAAGCAGGGCGTCACGTTCTGCCAGATTGGCGATCTCCAGCCCGCTTAGATCTGGCCAATCGATGCCGGGGCGAAAGCCTATGATGTCATTGATGCGGCGATGCATTTCATCTGCGTCATCTTCTGCGCCCACATAAAGCACGCGTCCTTGGTCTGGCTTTCTGCCGAGCCAATCTAGCTTATTGTCAGGTGCTGCGACTGCTATTGCGAGCTGTAGCGCGAGCAGGCTTTTGCCTGTACCGCCATCGCCGCTTAGAAGCGTGACGGTATTGCTAGGGATCATGCCATTTATTAGCCAGCCTCTATGCGGCACATCTCGATCGCCAAAGCTGGCGGCATTGATGAAGATATTTGGCTTTTCGTCGGCAAATTCGTCAGCGCTTCTGCTGTCATTGAAGAACTCGCCTAGTGTTTGAAAATCGGTTGTCATGCTGCTGCCTTAATGTAAGCGGTAAAGGCAGCTTGCCGTTCTGGCGTCATGTGGCTGTAGATGCTCATGATGTACACTTCCTTTTCCTCCCGTGTTGCTTTTGCTGCCCACCATTTTGCTTCATCCAGCAATTCAAACGCTGGTGGCATTGGCTCGCTGTTAAGCGGGCTTGGTTCAAAAGCATTCTCGCAAACCAGCTCGCGCGTTTCTTCATCGAGCGACAGCAGTGCTGCGTAAGCTAATGAAGCGCGTTCTTTTTCTGAGAGCTTGGCTTTGACTATTGCTCTAAAATCGAGCCAGCCGTCTGCCTCACCCAGAGTGAGTGCGTAGACAATGCAGCGCGCAATTTTCATATGCGTTTTGCTTGCTACTTTCTGGATGAGGTTAGGCTTGTTCATGAATTAGCTGGCTTTATTTTTTTCCCGATTTGGCTTGTGAACATTCTCATCCATCCACCAAATGAAGTATTCGTTATCGAGGAAAATCGTCCAATTATCCCGATAAATATCTTCTAGAGAACGCAGGCCACAAGTCGTTGGCTCACCCATGACCCAACTAAAATACTGCACTAAAACGTAGTCCCCTACGATTTCCAAAATTTGCATTTGGTTATGCGGCGAGCTTTCTTCTGCTGCGCCAGCCCAAGAAACTGCAAATGCGCCAACAAGCTTGTCTTTGCTTTTTATTTTTTGTTTGTCCTGATGCTTCATAGCTCCCACTCCTTAAAACGGTATTTCGTCATTCAGATCGCTCCCGGCGGCGCTTGTTTGCGCTGCTGGCGGTAAGCCAAAGGGATCTTGCTCGGCTGGCGCTTCTAGCTTTTCAAAGTCGTTATCTGCGCCGCCTTTGACCGCTTCCATGATTTGCACTGCGAGCAGATTGATGGAGATGCCCCACTTTTTTGTAGAAGGGTTTGGGGCAGGGTAGAGGCTGATTTTAGCAGTGCCGCGCGAGCCATCCCACAGATCGAGGTCATGCAGCTCGCTTTGGTAGCCATCGATGACCTTTGGTTTGCTTAGCTCGCCTTTAGCGTTCATGGCTTTGCGCGATGCTGTCACGCTCCAAGTTCCGTCATCATTCTTTTTCAGACCGTGAACTGCGCCAAAGTCAGTTTTAATCTGTTTGTTTTCGGCTTTGCGCGCGTTGAAATGCTCGATGCACTTTTGCTCAAACTCAGCGCCATCTTCTGCGCTTAATAGCCAGCTTATAGAATACTTAGCGCCAGCGGTGTTTGGCTCGACAGCAACGCTTTTGCCTTCCATGCTGTTAAACGCAAACGGCTTGTCTAAGTGTATCCACTGAAAGACGCCTCTATATTTATCTTCTTTAAAATCGGGGTTGGCCATTGCAGCTCTCCTGTTAAATATATTCCAGATTTGTTGTATGAATTGGCGGCCATCCAGTCGGGAATTCTCCCGCGTCGTGGCACGCTTTTATTCGAGGTATGAGCCCTTGAACGAAAGTGACTGCATAGCTCAAATCTTCTTGGCCGACTTCGACAAGCGAGGTGGCAAATGGCGCGCTGTTTTGAACAACAGCAAACATAAAGCGATCGATGAAAACGCCTGCTTCACGCATTGATATGACGTACCACCCCGCCTGCAATATGTAGCCTAAAGACTGCGCCTGACGCTCAAAGTCTGCTGGCTTAGCGCTGACTGCTGTTTTGACATCTATGATCATATTGCGCTCGGGAATGTAAAAGTCGGGGCGCGCTTTCATGCAGATGCCCTCAAACTCAACGAAAACAGAGCGCTCGGCCCAGCCGCCTTTATCTGTCAGCAAGTTGGCAATATGCGGGTTATTAAAGAGCGCATGGTTCATGCTCTCGACCAGCTCATAGTTGCGCTGCGTTAGCGCGATTGTGCCGAGTGCTTCAGCGGTTTCTAGCGCTTCTTTCCACTCTGTGCGCTTAACCCGGCTTTCTGGCCCGCAATGTGGCGGGATGCCCTCGAGCGCCCAAGCGTGCAATGCTGACCCGTTGCGCATAGCATCGCTATCTTTTGGCGCGCTCATATTGGCGGCATGATACGGCGATTGCTTTACAAAGGTTTTGGCAAAGCTTGAGCTAAACGCTGGCAGGCCCTGCACTTCTTTGACAGCGTGATAATCTTCGTTTTCAATGTTATCGTGAATGCCAAATTCAAGCGTCATTTGCTCACCTGTGGTCGGGGTAGGGGTTTGATTGAGTAGAGGGGCGCTAGGGTTTTGGCTGGCGCTTCATACTTGCCGCATTGATCTGCTAGCGTTTGGTAAAGCTCATATTTATGCGCAAAGCTGACGCACTCATCGAATGAGCTAAAAGATGCGACTGCTATGAAGACGGCGCTATTCATCGTTGCCGCCAGTGAGCGCGCGTTTAATGGCCTCTAGCTTGCTTTTAACAGAGCCAACCCGCTGGCGAGCTGTTGGGCGCTCTGGGAAACGCTTTAGGTCAACCATGAGCGTGTCCAGCTCGTGCATCATTAGCTTAATTTTGGCTTTTACTTCATCGCTGATCATCATCGCTTCGCCAATCAAAGT
This sequence comes from Alphaproteobacteria bacterium US3C007, assembly GCA_034423775.1. Taxonomy (NCBI): domain Bacteria; kingdom Pseudomonadati; phylum Pseudomonadota; class Alphaproteobacteria; order Rhodobacterales; family Roseobacteraceae; genus Thalassovivens; species Thalassovivens spotae. Next base: position 3,118,663 of record CP139918.1, on the reverse strand, counting down.
CATCTTCATCGCTGCAATGGGGGCAGGGCTCTTTGTGACCCACCCATTCGCCGTTTTGGTATTCGCCGGGATAGCGCACGAAAATATCGCGCTCGATAATGCCGTCTATGCAGCGCTCGCACATCATATGCCTGCCCTCGCTGCTAGAATTTCGCGGCTTAGGTAAAAACAGGTGTAGGGGTTCATGGTGAACAGCATGTCATCGTGATTGAGTGTGCCGCCGAGCGCAAAGCTGACATTGTTGGCCCGCATTACGATGCGCCATTCGCGATGCTTAAATTTATACCAAAGCACTGGCATGAGGTTTTGGCTATCGGCTGCTTTGCTGACTTGCGTCCACCAAGCTGCTCTATGCATAACGTTTAGGTCGCCATAGTTTTTGACCTCGATGCAAAACGGCCAATCTATGTCAGCGTCTGGTATCAAATCGCCACGATCTGATGACCTATATTGCTCTATGTCTCGCTTGAGCCTGACGTTCATGTGATCAAGGTATTCTTTGGCAACGAGATATTCGCCCGTTTGACCTTTTCTGCGCGAATTAACCATCTTGCTTCACCAGCGTAAAATGTTTGCGCAGAATGCTGTCAATGAGATGCGCAAGGCTGACTTGCTGACCTTCTTTGGCCTCATCGAGCGCTGATTTAACCTCTGGATCAATCATTGTGTGCAATGCGACCCGTTGATTTTGCTGTGTTTTATATTTTGTTACCATGCGCCTGCTTTGAATTACTACATTGGGCTTGCATAGACCTACATGAATTTATATACATGAAACAAGTACGCAGAAGGTACGCACCTCTGCTGCTGTAAAAATGGAGAGAGAAAATGAAACTTAACGGCTTTATTTACAACAGCGCTGACCAAGCGCATCAAGATCGCCAACGCAGGCAAATCAGTGCGTTGGCTGATGGCAGATCAGTCAAATGGTTTGTTGAAAAGGGCAAAGCAACGCGCGACTTTAATGATCGCGAAGAGCTGCAAGCTTGCGTCGAGCATTGCAAATTTGACAGCTCTATATTTGCGCTTGCGAGTTTGCAGGGGTTTGCATCACGCCAATGGATTGCATTAGAGTTTCTGGAGGCTTTAGCAGAGCAGGGGGTGGCAATAGAGGTCGCTGATGACCCCATTATTAGCCAAGGCAGCATTCAGGTTCTGTCTGCAAATGCGCAAGTGCAGCGCGATCGTATCGTCGCAAGAGCGCAAGCGGGCTTAGACCGAGTGCGCAAAAAGCTAGAGGCAGGCAAGCCTCATATTACGCGCTCTGGTCGTCAAATAAACATGCTTGGCACGCCTGATCAAAAAGCGCTCATAGATGCGGGTAACGCAGCGAAACAAAAGAAGGCTGATGATTTTGCATTGACAATCTGGCCTGAAATTTGCGTTTTGTATGAGCGCGGCGTGTCTCAATCTGACATAGCGCGTGAGTTAAACGCCAAAAAGGTGCTTAATCAGAAAGGTAAACCTTGGACGCAGAACGCTGTTTATCGTGTGATACAGCGCATGAAAAAAATGGGGCAGCTCAATGGATGATATTTATAACACCGCACTGAATGACTTTTCATATCATTTAGCACGCACTGAAATTCAGGTTTTTAAAGACCGCCAGCGCTGGATTGCGCAAAGTAAATTGACTGCTTGGTTTCAAAGCTCGTCTGAAAAGGCAGTGTTTGGGCGACTGCTTTATGTCGGCACAGTGGTAAAGCAAGGTTACACATTAACGCAGATTGCTAGCGAGCTTCAAATTAGCCGACAGACAATCTCAGCATATCTCAAAGAAACAGTTGCAGCAGGCTGGGTTGTTTCAAAGCAAAAAGGCAAAACCCTATATTATTATGCCTCTGACGAACTTTGTAAGAGCCTTGTAGATTATGCAAATTACAGTTCTGATTTGTTTCAGATGACAGAAGTGCATGAAGCGGAGCATCTTTTAGGGCTGCTGAAAAAAAGACAAAATGACTTACCTGTTAATGTCTTAAAACGCGACTATTATAGTTTGCGAGGAGAGAAAGATGACCCGCAGAAGAAAGCAAGTTAATCCAACCGTGACTGCGATGCGACAGGGTGGCATGACCATGACCGTTCGCATGACCATGCAGATGTGGCATCAGGATCATATTGCTAAAAATGCAGCGCATCTTGAACGCCTTGCTGGTGAGCTTAGGCGCATCGATCAAAGCAACTCAATGCGCGGCGTTGACAAAGCCATCTTGGCGCAGCGCGCAGCTAGAAACACGCATTGGGATATGCAGCACGTTCTGCCAGCAGATCCGCGCGGTCAGTTTAAAGGCCAGCGGATGGAGTATGTTGGCGGTAGAACCTACGCCGTTGATACAAACGGCCACGATGAATTGTTGGCTCGTGAAGACTTAAATGAGCCAGTGGTGCGCCCAGACTACCAGTTTGGGCAAGATTAGCAGCGGTTTTATGCCGCGTTAAAATAAAGGGTAGAGGATTAAGTAAATGAATTATACACTTGAGGCAGATTGTGGAAAGATTAGGCGCATAATATATATTATGTTAAATTTAGGATGGTGTTATGAGCGCTGCGCTGTCGTTAAAAACGTTGAATAATAAGGCCTCCTAAATCCGCCTGAACCAAGCTGACAAACGAAAGGACTTAAAGGACGTGAAAACAGAAAGATTTCTGAGCGAGATTATACAAGCAGATTTGATACGCGATGTTTGGGAACTTCACGTCTCGAAAATGCGCGAGTATAACTTTGATCGCTTGGTCTACGGCTTCACGCATTTTTCCACGGATGACGGATTGGGCGATCCCAACGATTTTACGTTTCTTACCAACCATAGCACAGATTACATAAACGGGTTCATTAATGATGGGCTTTTCAAAGATGCGCCGATGACCAATTGGGCACAGGCCAATAACGGCGCCTGTAGTTGGACGCATATTGCAAAACGGATGCAAAGTGCCACATTAAGTCCGGGTGAATTAGCCACCATCGCCTTTAACCAAAAGCACGATGTCAAAGCCGGCTATACGATCAGCTTTAAAGCGCCTTCCTTGCGTTCCAAAGGCGCGATCGGACTGACGGCACCAAAAGATATGTCGCAAAAGGAAGTCGATGAGAACTGGAAAGAATTTGGTGATGAGATTTTGCTGATCAATAACGTTGTTCACTTGAAAATTATTGCGCTGCCTTTGGAAACGCCCGCCGCTTTAAACCTTACAAAGCGCCAAATACAGGTTCTTCAATGGGTCAGTGATGGGAAAACGTTACAGGATGTTAGCATTTTGTTGAATATATCACCGGCCACAGTCGAAAAACATTTGCGGCTTGCCCGCCAAGGTTTGGGCGTTGAAACCACCGCACAGGCCATAATGAAGACTGTGCGGCAAAATCAAATCCATATTACCAAAAGATCGTAGCAATAAAAAAGGCCGCGTGCAGCGGCCTTGGAGATTACTTGAAGGCTCCGGGCGCGATCACGCGCCCGAAACCGTGAATGTCACAATTTAACCTTGCACAACCTTGGCAACTTCGGCGGCGAAATCCTCTTCTTTTTTCTCGATACCTTCGCCAACTTCCATCCGCACATAGCCCGTGATTTCAACGCCCGCTTCTTTAGCAGCTTGCTCAACGGTCAAATCAGGGTTGATCACAAAAGCTTGACCCAAAAGCGTCACCTCGGAGAGGAATTTTTTGATGCGACCCGCAATCATTTTTTCAATCACTGCTTCGGGCTTTCCAGATTCGCGCGCTTGTTCGGTTAAAACGTTTTTCTCACGTTCTAGCAAAACCGGATCTAGATCTTCAGCTCCAAGCGATTGCGGGTTTGCGGCCGCAACATGCATGGCAACCTGCTTGGCAAAGGATTCGTTTACACCTTTCGTAGCAACAAGAACGCCAATACGCCCCATACCTTCGGCGGCGCTGCTATGGACATAAGATTGCACGCTGTCGCCAGAGATTTTAGACATCCGGCGCAATGACATATTTTCGCCAATCGTCGCAATCTTATCTGTCAAAACCTCAGTTACGGTTTTTCCGCCAATATCGGCTTGCGCCAACGCATCAACATCTGCCACATCCAGCGCTTTTTGGGCGAACGAGCCAACCATTGTTTGGAATTCAGCGTTTTTACCAACAAAGTCGGTTTCAGAGTTCACTTCAACAGCAACGCCCGTACCGCTCTGAACAGAAACTGCTACCAAGCCCTCTGCGGCCACGCGGCCCGATTTTTTTGCGGCTTTGGCAAGACCTTTGGTGCGCAGCCAATCGACCGCTGCTTCAAAATCGCCATCAGTTTCTGTCAGGGCTTTCTTTGCGTCCATCATACCTGCGCCTGTTGCGTCGCGCAGCTCTTTTACCATTGATGCTGTGATGGCCATTTGGCTCTCCTCATTTAGCGTCATAAGAAAAAAGGCAGGATGTCACCCCCCTGCCCTTGGCTTTTAGATCAGCGCTTACGCGTCCGGCGTAGCTGCTTCTGTAGCCGTCTCTGCAGCGAGCGCTTCAGCAGCAGGCTCGGCTTCAACCACAACCTCTTCCTGCAACGCCTCTTCCATTTCACCAAGATCAACCCCGGCGGCACCCAATTGGGCAGACATTCCATCAAGCGCGGCCCGAGACGCTAAATCGCAATACAGAGCAATTGCGCGCGATGCATCATCATTGCCTGGAATGATGTAATCAACGCCATCGGGAGAGCAATTAGTGTCGACAATGCCAACCACCGGGATCCCCAGCTTATTAGCTTCAGCAATCGCTAAAGCTTCTTTTTTTACGTCGATCACGAACAATAAATCGGGCACACCGCCCATTTCGCGAATGCCGCCCAGTGACGCTTGCAATTTGTTTTGCTCGCGCTCAAGTCCCAGACGCTCTTTCTTGGTAAGACCGTCCATACCCGCGGTGAGCTGCTCGTCAATATTGGCAAGCCGCTTGATCGATTGTGAAACCGTTTGCCAATTTGTCAGCGTGCCGCCCAACCAACGGTGGTTCATGTAATATTGTGCACATTTCTCAGCTGCTTCGGATATCGGTGCTGCTGCCTGGCGCTTTGTGCCCACAAACAAGATACGCCCGCCGCGCGCGACGGTTTCGCGAATTGCATTTAATGCTGCGTCCAGCATCGGCACGGTTTGCGTCAAATCCATAATATGGATGCCATTGCGGGCGCCATAAATGAACTCACCCATACGTGGGTTCCAACGTTGTGTTTGGTGGCCAAAATGTACGCCAGCTTCAAGCAATTGACGCAAATTAAACTCTGGAAGAGCCATGTTCTTTCCTTTCCGGTTTTCGCCTTGACAGAGCTGTAAGAGCGGATGCTCCAACCGGTGGACTTTAAGGATGTATCCCTTAAATGCCCGAACTCCGTCTGCGGATTTCGATAAAGGCGCGTTTAAAACAGCTTATCTCTGGGCGCAAGCCTAAAATACAAGGCGTTATCTTATGCTAAGATGGTACGTTCAATCACCCAATAGGCCCCGATCAAAGCAATTAGGCAAGAGGACGGGATTGAAATATAGGCTCGATACCAAGATTTCTTACCGAACCAAACCCCCAACAACAGAAAAGCACAAGCTATTACAGTCAGTTGCCCTATTTCAACGCCAATGTTAAAGCCGATCAAAGCCGCAATGAATTGTCCATCTGGCAGTCCAAATTCTTGCAAAACGCTGGCAAAACCGAGCCCGTGTAATAATCCAAACCCAAAGATTAAAGCCGGCCGCCAACGGTTAAGCTTTTGAGAAAAAATATTCTCAACCGCCACAAAAACGATTGAGGCGGCTATCAAAGGCTCAACTATGCTACCCGGAATGGTGACCAAGCCCATCGCACCCGCGGCAAGCGTAACCGTGTGAGCCAAAGTAAAGGCTGAAATCTGCCATAAGAGCGCTGAGATCCGCAGGGTGAGAAAGAATAAACCCAAGACAAAAAGAATATGATCCAGCCCTTTGGGTATAATATGATCGAAACCGACCGGCACATAAGCGACCAGCTCGCCCCATACAGAGCGCTTTTCCAATGCGCCCTGCCCGTTCATCGCGCTGCTGCGTTGTCCATCGCTTAGGTATTCTGTAAGACCATTTTCAACGCCCTGCTGGCGTAAAACCAGATTACCCAGCTCAGAATCCCAAGCAAAGCTGACGGCGCTTGGCAAAGCCAGCGATCCGGTTATACGAAGAACACTGAACCGCGGCAGTTCCTGATTTTCTTCGCCAATCACCCTCACCTCGGCAAGCCTCAACGCTAAATCCTGACGTGTGGGCGCGGCCCAAAGATGCAGGCGGGTTTGAATAGAGGGCCAAAATAAGCGCACAGCTTCCGCCAAGGCCTGCGCCTCCAAGGCCCGAAAACGGTCATATTCCGCCACCCGCGCTGACTCATTGGTATCTGTTGTTTCAGAAAGATCTATCTCAGCCAAAACAGCTTCTGCCATAAGGCGTATTTCGATCTCAATCTGGTTGTCCGTAACGGTAATGTCAGCTATCGAAGGAGAGACTTCATGTGCAGAGGCCGAGAATATGCCCAAAAGGTTTAGCAATAATACAGCGATAAGAGTTTTGAATAGGTGCAGGGGTATCTTTGTCATTGTGCCTCTTCTTGTTTTTTTAGCTTTTTTTGCTGCTCAGCCTTCTTTGGCACATGAATTATGGATTGATGGTAAAAACTTTCAAGGTCAATCTGACGAAACCATTCGCTTAGACTTGCGCAATGGTCAGAACTTTAAAGGGTCTGCGCAGGCTTATTTTAAGGCCCGGGTCAAATCGTTTTATTGGTCTTTGAATCAAAAAACTTATCAGGTTGAAGCGCGTATGGGGGATATCCCAGCTTTTTCGGCAACTCCTGCCGAAGATGGGCTGATGGTGGTTGTGTATGAATCCACGCCCAGCAGCCTCACCTATCGTGACTGGGCGAAATTTGATGCGTTTATTCAGCATAAAGATCTTGGACCCATCGAAGAAATGCACGAAGCGCGCGGGTTGTTAAAAACCAACGTGAAAGAAGCGTATCATCGCTACAGTAAGGCTTTGATTGGCATCGGCGCGGCGCAAGGCGCTGATCAACGCTTTGGGCTGGAAACTGAGTTTGTGCTGCTAGGCAATCCCTATCGGGATGATCCGGCGCAGGGGCTTGCTGTTCAAATTCTGTATCGCGATGCACCACGCGCGGATGCTCAAATCGAAATATTTGAAAAAGCCCCTGACGGGGCTGTCAAGGTGTCTTTGATGCGCAGCAATGCCGAGGGGGTGGCGGTTATAGATATTAAGTCTGGGCACACTTATTTGTTGGATGCTGTCTTGCTAAGAGTGCCAGAACCCAATGCCGCCAACGGGTCCCTCGCCCATTGGGAAAGCCTCTGGGCAGCGGTCACCTTTGCTGTACCCGAAGGATAGAATTCGATGGAAACGCCTATTATTTGTATTGGCAGTGTCCTTTGGGATGTGATCGGACGTACGCAAACGCATTCCGGATTGGGCGGTGATGTTGCCGGGTTGATAAAAGAGCAAGCTGGGGGCGTCGCATTTAACATCGCCAAACTTTTCAGCCGCAAGGGGTGCGACACCGTTATGCTGTCGCATATAGGCCAGGATCCGGCCGGTTGCTCGTTATTGGAGGTGATGGCGGGGCTGGGCATAGAGGGACAATTTGCCTATCGCAGCGCAAATCTTCCCACGGATCGATATATGGCAATTGAAGATGCCACGGGATTAATTGCAGCGCTAGCAGATGCAAATTCTCTAGAGGCGGCTGGAGATGCAATTTTGCGCCCTTTAAGCGATGGGCGCTTGGGCTCCCCAAGCGCACCTTTCAAGGGAACAATGGTCATTGATGGCAATCTAACCGGAACCCTTTTGGCGCGCATTGCGCAGGATCCTTTACTCCAACAAGGTGACCTTAGGATATGCTCGGCCTCCCCTGGCAAAGCCACCCGATTAAGGTGCTTTTTAGGAGGCGCGCGGGCTACGATTTATTGTAATAAGCACGAGGCCGAATTTATCTGCGCTTCAGAATTTGCAACCGCTGCAGATGCCGCACAGGCGATGACGGCGGCTGGCGCCTGGCGCGCAATTGTAACGGATGGCGCCAAGGCGGCTGCGGATGTGCAGCATGGGCTGCCTTTGCTGGTTGCGCGCCCTGCCAAGGTTCCGATCAAACAAATAACCGGTGCTGGCGATGTGTTCATGGCACAGCATATTTTGGCTGAGTTAGACGGGGCGCCGCGTGAGGCGGCCCTTCAGAGCGCCACAAATGAAGCGCAGAATTTTGTTGCAGGAAAAATATGAAATGCTGAATTGTCAGATTGCACCCATCGTTGCCGAGGCCTTGGCAAAAAAGGCCCCCATCGTTGCGTTGGAAAGCACAATCATCACGCATGGGATGCCCTGGCCGCAAAATCTGGATATGGCAAAATCAGTGGAATCATGTGTGCGCGAGGCTGGGGCCACGCCCGCGACAATTGCCGTGATCGATGGTGTTTTGAAAATCGGGTTAAGCGCAGCGGATCTAACGCAATTGGCGCAAACAAAGAATGCCGCCAAATTATCACGGGCCGATTTAGCGCTTTGCATGGCGCAAAAAAAGACTGGAGCAACCACTGTTGCCGCCACGATGATTGCCGCGAATTTTGCAGGCATTTCGGTGTTTGCAACGGGTGGAATTGGCGGCGTTCATCGCGGCGCTGAAAATAGTTTTGATATATCGGCTGATCTTCGGGAATTGGCGCTTACGCCCGTAACGGTTGTCGCTGCGGGGGCAAAGGCAATATTGGACATTCCCAAAACGTTGGAGGTATTGGAAACCTATGGCGTTCCGGTCATTTGTTATCGTAGCGATGTATTCCCTGCCTTTTGGTCTGCGGGGTCGCCCTATCCTGCGCCTTTGCGCATGGATGAGGCGAAACAAATAGCCTTGGCGCATAAAATGCGCGCAGAATTAGGTCTGTCTGGCGGGCAATTGGTGGCCAATCCGATACCATTGGGCGATCAAATTCCTCAAAGCGAAATTGATCCGGTGATCGCAGAAGCGCTGACAGAGGTGGCGCAACAAAAAATCACCGCAAAAGCGGTGACACCATTTTTGCTTTCACGCGTTTTTGATATGACGCAAGGCCGATCTTTGACCGCTAATATTGCTCTGGTGCTAAACAATGCGCGCTTGGCGGCTCAAATTGCACAAAATTTATGACATATCCGGTACTGTTTGGGATTGATGGGTATGAATCTTGTACGCGCGTCTGAGTGTGATATGTGTTGGCTCAGATAAAGGGTTGTAGTCGTGAGTGATCTTGTAAAACCACCGACCTTGTTAAAAAGGTTTATCTCAGGGTTCAGAAATAGCTTTCTAACGGGGGTTGTTGTCATTGCGCCCGTAGGCTTGACCGTGTGGCTGGTTTGGACCGTGATTGGTTGGGTGGATGGCTTCGTTTTGCCTTTTGTTCCCTCGCAATATCAACCTGAAGAACTTCTAAAGGCTATTTTGGGCGAAGATGTGCGGGTCAATATCCGTGGTCTTGGCGTTGTGTTCTTTTTGGTCTTCACCACTTTCATCGGTTGGATTGCGAAAGGACTTCTTGGCCGTACCTTCATTCGATCCGCAGAAAACCTCGTGAACCGCATGCCGGTTGTCCGCTCGGTGTATTCGGGCGTGAAACAAATTGCGGAAACCGTGTTTGCGCAAGCCGATAGATCTTTCGAAAAAGCATGTTTGATCGAATATCCACGGCGCGGAATTTGGGCCATTGGATTCATTTCCACCGCAGCGAAAGGTGAGGTTTCAAAACGCGCAGGATCTGGGCAGAAAATGCAATCGATTTTTGTTCCAACAACGCCCAACCCGACTTCAGGCTTTTTGTTATTCTTTCCCGCTGAGGATGTGATCGAATTGGATATGAGCGTTGAGGACGCGGCCAAATTGGTTATTTCAGCCGGGCTTGTCTATCCTGAGGATCTGCCGGTTAAAGAAATCAAAGCCTAAAGCGAATTCAGCGCGTTGAGCGCTTTGTTATGATGTTTGAAATTCATTTTTTTTATGAAGATAATTGCATTTAGGCTGACTTGACCTGCCCAAAGCCCTGATATATCCAAAAGTATGTTTTTATATACCCGAAATAATAGAAAACAACGTGGTCGCTTTGCGGGGACCTTTGCGTTTTATTTTTGATTTATAAGAAATAAATCCAAAGCGCCCCCGCAAAATGGTGGGGCCTTGGGTAAATTAAGACCTGTCTCACTTAAAACGCCTGCGGTGGTGCGCTTCTAAGACCAGAGGAGAGCACAAAGTGAAGATTTTTTTTAAAATATTAAGACTACAAAATCTGTCGTATTACTGGCAATTGATAAAGCTTATGCAGCAAGTAAGGCGCGAACGAAACGCTTTGAAGGGCCTTTCAGATGAACAGCTTTCAGATATCGGAAAAACCAAATGCGAAGCCTTAAGGGAAATTCAGCAAGGATATCGCATTCCTGAGACCCGTCGCGTTAAGCGCGCTTGAATGTCGTGCTCTGATCATGGCGCACCATTTGAGCATTGGATGGGATGCAGGGGGTGGACAGTGTTACAACGCTGTCCAGCCACCATCAACGCTTAAGGTCGTGCCGGTGATTTGATCCGCAGCATCAGAACAAAAAAATACGCATGTACCGCCCAATTGTTCAACGCTTGCAAATTGCCGTGAAGGTTGGCGCTCCAACATCACTTTTTTAATCACCTCTTCCCGGCTCATATCGTATTTTCTCATTGTGTCAGGGATTTGTGCCTCAACCAAAGGCGTAAGGACATATCCGGGGCAAATCGCGTTGGCGGTAATATTTTCTTCGGCGGTTTCCAAAGCTGTTGTTTTTGTTAACCCAATCACCCCGTGTTTTGCCGCTATATAGGCTGATTTATACGGTGAGGCTGTCAGCCCATGCGCCGATGAAATATTTATAATTCTTCCCCAACCCGCCTTGCGCATCGCGCCAAGGGCAACAGCCGATGTGTGGAATGCCGCACTAAGATTGATTGCAATAATCTCATCCCATTTTTCAACAGGAAATGTGTCGATCGGAGCGACATGCTGGATACCGGCATTATTGATCAAAATATCACAAGATTGCAGGTTTTCGATCAACGCTCGGCAGCTTTTGGGATCGCGCATATCAGCTGAGCAATACCGGGCCTTAACTGAAAACTCGCGGGCCAAAGCATTCGCCAGCTGATGATCTTCTGGCTTGCTCGTAAACGAGTTCAGAACGATATCTGCGCCGGCCTCTGCCAGTTTACGCGCAATTCCCAACCCTATTCCCGAGGTTGATCCGGTGATTACTGCGGTTTTTCCCGATAGGTTCATGCCCTGCTCTTTCACCCTCTGCTGTCGTTAAAAAATGCCACACAGTCAGATTATGCGCAACGCGTATTTCTGCACCGCAGAAAAATTATAAAGCGCCAAAAAAAACGCCTGCATAAAGCAGGCGCTAAGTCATTGAGGCAGGTTTCATACAGGCAAGAAACCTATCGAGCAGTCCTTGCTTTATAAAGCGTTGTTGAACCCGCTCCAAGCTAAAAATTTGAAAACCACTCTCAGGCAGCATAAGCTGGACTGGCCACCTGCCTCTCGCTTGAATAGAAAGTATCGCTATGTCCTTGTTTCGCGTCTTCCTCGGCCCTTTAGTTTGTATGTTGTTGATGCCTGCACCAATCCTTTGGGCAGAGGCCAGACCTGCTATCTCTATGTATGGGCAACCGGCTCTACCACCGGATTTTGTGTCCCTACCCTACGCCAACCCAAAGGCTCCTCAGGGTGGAGAGTTGAAAATCGGAGCCGTCGGTGGGTTTGATTCCGTCAACCCGCATATCCTAAAAGGCCGCAGCCCATGGCAATTAAGATTTTGGAATTATGAGAGCTTGATGGGCCGCAGCTGGGATGAACCTTTCACTTTATACGGGCTTTTGGCCGAATCAATCGAGGTTGGTACGAATCGCGAATGGGTCAGATTTACCTTACGGCCAGAGGCAAGGTTTAGCGATGGAAGTCCGGTCACGGTTGAAGATGTGATCTGGTCATATAAGACTTTGGGCGTTGAAGGGCATTGGCGCTACCGAGGTTTATGGTCCAAAATATCCAGCGCTGTCGCCACGGGCCCGCGCTCGGTTACATTCACGTTTTCCGACCCCAATCCCGAACTGGCGCTGTTGGCCGGCATGCGGCCTATTTTGAAAAAAGCCCAATGGCAGGATCTGGATTTTTCGGCTTCTGGCCTCGATATTATTCCAATCACAACCGCACCTTATCAAATCAGCGCGCTTGAAGCTGGAAAATTCATAGAATTGACGCGCAATCCTGAGTATTGGGGCGCTCACTTGCCGTTTCGAAAAGGCACGCAGAACTTTGAACGGCTTAGAATTGATTATTTTGGCGATGCAACTGCGCTTTTTGAAGCCTTCAAGGCCGGCGAGGTGGATATTTTTCGCGAAGGTAACGCAGAAAAATGGGCTACGCAGTTTGAGTTTCCCGCCATTGCATCGGGACGCGTGGTCAAATCGGAAATTCCGCATGCGCGTCCAAGCGGCATGCGCGGTTTGGTGATGAACAGCCGCCGTGCTCTATTTGCTGATTGGCGGGTGCGCGATGCGTTTATCCACGCGTTCAATTTTGAATATATAAACGAGGCACAAAATGCGAACCGGCAAGCGCGCATCAGTTCGTATTTTTCCAATTCATCACTGGCACTGCAACCCGGGGTGGCCCCCGAAGAGGTGGCTCACATACTAGCCCCGTATTCAAAACAATTGTTGCCAGGAACACTTGAAGGCATGGTGCTTCCCAAAAGCGATGGCTCTTTGGGCAACCGCAAGAATATGCGCAAAGCGCAATTGCTGCTGGCGCAAGCGGGTTATAAAGTGCGCGATGGGGTTTTAATGAACCCTCAAGCTGCCCCAGTCAGGTTTGAAATATTGCTGCGTCAGGGCGCCCAGGAATATAAATCTATCCTTGATATTTATAGTCAAGCCTTGCAGCGGCTTGGGGTTGAAGTCGAGATTTCGCTTGTTGATGGGGCGCAATATGCAGAACGTATCCGCGCTCTAGATTTTGACATGACGCCCTATCGGCGCGATCTGTCTTTAAGCCCGGGCAATGAACAAAAACTATATTGGAGTTCAGAGATGGCCGATGTCGATGGAACGCGAAATCTTATGGGGGTGAAATCGGCAGCATTGGACAGCCTTATTGAAGGATTGGTGCATGCCAAATCGCACGATGATGTTCAAACCATCACCAGAGCAATGGATCGGGTGTTAATGGCCGGCCGCTATGTCATTCCAATTTATCATGATGGTGTCAGTCGCATTGCGCATAAAGCCAATTTGAAATACCCTGACCACCTACCCCTTTATGGCGATCGTATTGGTTTTCTTCCCGATGTTTGGTGGGTCGAGAAATGACACGCGCTAAACGCCTTTACGGGCTGTTATCAGCCCAAAGAGGTTATCCACAAAATGGTAGCATCTTCTTCGCTGGTCGAAATCACATTATGCCCCATCGTGGCATCATAATAAGCACTGTCACCTCGGCGCATTTCCAACGGTTCATAAAACTCGGTAAATAGTTTTACCACTCCGGTAAGAACATAAAGAAATTCTTCACCATCATGGCGTACCCAGCCATCAAACTCTTCAATCGAGCGCGCTCTTATCCGCGCATGATAAGGCAGCATTTTCTTTTTACTTAAGCTTTCAGCCAAGAGCTCATGCTCATAGGTGGTGGTCGGATGCGCGGTGCCCTGCCCCGATTTTGTTGAAGCCATCCGACCGTTTATTTGGTTTTTCACGGGCGGCGTAAACAATTGTGGCACAGAAATTTCCAAGCCCACCGCCAACTTGCGCAATGCCTCATAGGTGGGAGACATCTGACTATTTTCAATTTTTGACAAGGTCGAGCGGGCAAGTCCAGCTTGCTGCGCCGCTTGTTCCAGCGTCCAATTGCGGGCTTTGCGCAATTCGCGTACGCGTGCACCTAAATTCAAAGGTTCAACGGATTCGTCCCCCCCATTCGCGCGGGCGATCCGGATTATTGATTTTGGATCTGTTTCCAACATGTTCAAGCCTTCGATTATTTGCCATATACTTGCAAGTTTGAGCAGGGCCTTCTACCACATAAACCTATGGTGTCTTTATATCATAGTGAACAAGCCACGCCCTGTCCTGATTTATTTAACTTGGCGGCCTATGTCTTGAACGCAGGAGATGAAACTCCTACGAAAACAGCGCTTGAAATCATAGATACGGATGGATCTGTTGAAACATGGACGTTTCGGGCTTTAACGCAAGCGATCCGTGGAACCGCAACGGGGCTTCTATCCTTAGGGTTAAAGCCGCAGGATCGTGTTCTGATGCGCTTGGGAAACACTATCGATTTTCCGATCACCTTTTTGGCTGCGATATCTGTAGGGCTTATTCCCGTGCCCAGTCCCGCGCAATGGACGCAAAAAGAAGTTGACCATGCTGTTTCGCTGATTTTGCCGGGCGCCATTTTGCTTGATCATAAATTGGCGGGGCCCAGCCAATATGATGGACAGATCATCGCCCAAGCAACCTTGGCAACACTGCGCGACATGGCGCCTTGTGACTATGATCGAGGTGATCCGAATAGATTGGCTTATATCGTGTTTACTTCGGGCACATCAGGACAGCCCCGCGCCGTTATGCATGCGCATCGCGCGATCTGGGCCCGCCGAATGATGATGAAAGACTGGTATCATCTGAAACCATCCGATCGTCTTTTGCACGCGGGGGCCTTAAATTGGACCTTCACCTTGGGCACTGGGTTATTAGACCCCTGGAGCAAGGGGGCAACCGCCTTGGTTTTGAAAAACCCAAATCGGATCGATGGGCTTCCGGCAATATTGCGCACGCGCAACGTGACGCTGATGGCTGCGGTTCCGGGTGTTTACCGCAAAGTTTTGCAGTTTGATCAGAACCTGCAATTGCCCAACCTGCGTCATTGTTTATCGGCAGGCGAAAAGCTGCCTCCGATGATTGCTGAAAATTGGCGTAAAGCGACGAATACATTTATTTACGAAGCCTATGGAATGTCTGAATGTTCGACATTTATTTCCAATGCGCCTCAGCTAAGCTTAAAACAAGGGGCGCTTGGACGCCCTCAACGGGGGCGTAAACTTGCAATCCTGCCGCTGGACCTGGGGGGTGACCCTGTTGCTTATGGCGCAATTGGAATTATTGGTGTGCATCGCTCTGACGCGGGGTTGATGCTTGGATATTTTGGCGCGGCGCAGGCTACGCAAGCTTGTTTTCGCGGCGATTGGTTTCTAACCGGCGATCTGGCTATCATGGACAAGGATGGTACAATCACATATCGCGGACGCGCTGATGATATGATGAATGCGGGCGGTTTTCGGGTGGCGCCTTTAGAGGTTGAAACCGTCATGCAAACGTGTCCGGGGGTTGTAAATATTGCGGTGACATCGATAGAAATCAAGCCAAACAGCTTTGTCATTGCGGGGTTTTATATGGCCGAGGCAGAGCTGGATGGGAGCGTATTAGATCGTTTTGCAAAACATCATCTCGCAGCGTATAAATGCCCGAAGACTTATATCCGCTGTAACGCGTTGCCCATGGCCGCCAATGGTAAAATCCAACGTCGCGCCTTGGCCTTAAACTGGAATAACTTGAATGGTTAATTTAGACATTATTTTTGATCCGATTTGCCCATGGTGCTTTATTGGAAAAGCAAACCTTGAGAAGGCATTAGAAGGAAAAGTTAATTTAATTTTTAATATTCGTTGGCACCCGTTTCAACTCAATCCAGAGATGCCGGCGCAGGGAATGGATCGGCGTACCTATCTAGAAACGAAATTTGGTGGTAAAGAGGCAGCGGTTAAAGCCTACGCGCCCGTGGTTGAGCATGCTGAAAAGGCAGGGCTTGCATTGAATTTAGAAGCAATATCACATACACCGAATACGCTTGATGCCCATCGGTTGATCCATTGGGCTGGTGTGGAAGAGAAACAAAATTCCGTAGTGGACTTGCTATTTGAAGCCTATTTTCAACGGGGACGAAATATTGGAGATATTGAAGTGCTCGCCGATATTGCCGATAGCTGCGGCATGGATGCGGCTATGGTCTTGAAACTTTTGAACTCAGAGGCGGACAAAGAGGAAACGCACGCGCGCGATGCATCTGCGCGTGAAATGGGGGTGAACTCGGTGCCCACGTTCATCGTTGCGGGCCAACACGCGGTTCCAGGCGCACAACCCGCTGCTTTATGGACGCAAGTAATTGCCGAGCTTAAAGAGAATAAAAGTCTAAAAACATAAGTTTAGAGGGGGTTGTTTATCGGCCTTAAGAATAAGGCCTCAGTATTATGGGGTGTTATTTTAGAAATCTACTTTGTTGCGTAAAGGTATTGTTGGACAGAAAGCCAGTCTTAAAGACAAGCGCATTTATTTGGAATTACGCGTTCGGCGCAGTTAGATCGCGCTTCTGGCGATTAACTTTGTTTAAATTCAAACGTTTTACCGTTTAGCCGGGGATGGAACAAATTTGATCAAGACGCGCATGCCCTGCACAAGCAGTTTTGGCCAGCGCGGCCGCCAGATTACTGAAAACTCCAATACGCGATGTATTGGCCCGTTTTGTCAGAAAGATATTTAAAAAAAATCAGTTCACTGTCTGTGCTGTAGCCATAAAAAAAGGGAGGCATTAAGCCCCCCTTTAGTTTCGCCGTTCAAGCTCATCATTTTTACCGCTCGATATCTATATTTTTTTGCCTGTGGCCTGAACGCCGTTCGGGGGCGAGCGCACCCGCCCCTTGTCTCTTAGCTACATCCCGACGTTGCTCCGCAGGTGTTGCATTTCATGCAGGTGCCGTTACGCACCAATGTATAATTGCCGCAATCTCCGCAGGGGTCGCCTTCATAACCCTGCATTTTGGCCTTGCTGCGCAAATCCATTTCAGTCGCAACCGCGGGTGTGCTTATTTCTGTTTCAACCAATACCGCGCTGGGAGTAGCACCCAACTCGACATCAGCAACCTCTGCGGCGCCGCCTTGCAGCATGGCTAAATCTTCGGGCAGACGCTTGCGCAAATAACCAGACGAACTGATTTTTTTCAGCACTGCCAGTGACTTAGACGCTGCATCTTCTGTGACTTCTTGAACATTTTGAACCGTGTCATCTTGTCCACGCCCCAAATCATCAAAGGCTGCCCCCTCCGGTGCCACATGTGCAAGATCCGTGCGATCCAGATAGCTGACGGCCAATTCCCGGAATATATAATCAAGGATCGACGTTGCATTTTTGATGCTGTCGTTGCCCTGCACCATGCCCGCCGGCTCAAATTTCGTAAACGTAAAGGCGTCTACAAATTCTTCCAGCGGCACACCATATTGTAAGCCAACGGATACCGCGATTGCAAAATTATTCATCATAGCGCGGAAGCCGGCGCCTTCTTTATGCATATCGATGAAGATTTCGCCCAAAGCACCATCAGAATATTCGCCGGTTCTAAGGTAGACTTTGTGCCCGCCGACGATGGCTTTTTGGGTATAACCTTTGCGGCGATGCGGCATCTTTTCGCGATGTGATTTTATAATCTCTTTTACCACGACTTTCTCAACAATTTTTTCAGCAATTACCGCTGCTTTTTCTTGTTGGCTGCCCGTTTCAAGTATTTCCGCGGCCTCATCGTCGTCCTCAACCAGCGCCGCGGCTAAAGGTTGCGAAAGCTTCGATCCATCGCGATATAAAGCGTTTGCCTTTACACCCAATGACCAGCTCAACTCATAAGCCTTTTGACAATCTTCAATTGTCGCATCATTCGGCATGTTAATGGTCTTTGAGATAGCACCCGAAATAAATGACTGCGCAGCAGCCATCATGTAAATATGACTGTTCACGCTTAGAAAGCGCTTGCCTTTTTTTCCACATGGGTTGGCGCAATCAAAGATTTCATAATGCGATTCTGACAGATGTGGCGCATTCTCAAGCGTCATGGTTCCGCATACATGATCATTTGCAGCGTCAATTTCGGCCTTTGAGAAACCCAAGTGACGCAGCAGGTCAAAGCTTGGATCATTCAGCTTAGCCGCAGGAATGCCCAACACTTTCGTGCAAAAATCAGCGCCCAGCGTCCATTGATTGAACACAAAGCGGATGTCAAAAGCAGAGGCCAGCGCCGCTTCAATCTTATCCAGCTCTGTTTTTCCAAACCCATGTCCGATTAAGCTCGTATGGTTGATCGCGGGCGCGTTACCAATGCTTCCATGACCCACCGCATATGACACAATCTCTTCTATTTTCGAACTACTATAGCCAAGCTTTTCGAGCGCTCCGGGCACTGAACGGTTGATAATTTTAAAATATCCACCTCCTGCAAGCTTTTTAAACTTTACAAGCGCGAAATCGGGCTCGATGCCGGTAGTATCACAATCCATAACCAGCCCAATCGTGCCCGTGGGCGCAATTACGGTCGTTTGCGCGTTGCGATAGCCGTGCTTCTGCCCCAGATCCAACGCTTGATCCCAGCTGTTGCGGGCAAGCTCTACCAGGCTTTGATCCGGGCAATTCGCGGCATCCAGCGGCAACGGTTTTACGTCCAGTTTCTCATACCCATCCACGGCGCTTTGCGCCGCGTTCCGATGATTGCGGATCACGCGCAGCATATGCTCGGCGTTCTTTTTATACCCCGGGAACGCCCCCAATTCACCCGCTATTTCAGCGCTTGTTGCGTAGCTCACACCGGTCATTAATGCGGTTAATGCCCCGCAAAGCGCACGCCCCTCAACGCTGTCATAGCCGTAGCCCATATTCATGAGCAAACCGCCAATATTGGCATAACCCAAACCAAGCGTTCTAAAATCATAAGACCGCTGCGCAATCTCTTTTGATGGGAACTGCGCCATCATCACAGAAATTTCCAACGTCACAGTCCAAAGCCGCGTCGCGTGCATGTAATCGGCAGATTGGAATTTTCCGTCCTTTAAGAACGTTAATAAATTCATAGAGGCCAAGTTACAGGCCGTATCATCCAAGAACATATATTCTGAACACGGGTTAGAGCCGCGGATTTCACCATCTTCGGGGCATGTATGCCAAGCGTTTACCGTATCGTGATATTGAATGCCCGGATCGGCGCAGGCCCAAGCCGCATGTCCAACATCCTGCCACAGCTTCCGGGCTTTGATGGTTTTGGCGACCGATCCATCCGTACGACGTAGCAATTCCCAATCCGCATCGTTTTCCACCGCCTTCAGAAACGCATCTGTTACGCGAATCGAGTTGTTTGAGTTTTGACCCGACACAGAGGCGTAGGCCTCGCTATCCCAATCTGTATCATAGGTTGGGAATTCAATGCTATCATAGCCCTGCTTGGCGTAATCCAGAACCCGCTTCACATATGTTTCCGGGATAGCAACTTTCTTTGCCGCCCGAATTGCCGATTTCAAAGAGGTGTTCTTGCTTGGATCTACCGAATCTTCGCTGCTTCCATCCCAAGCCCGGATTGCGGCAAATATTTCATTCAGCTTGGCCTCATGCATTTTGCTGCCCGCGACGATACTGGCAACCTTTTGTTCTTCTTTCACTTTCCAATTGATGAAATTTTCAATATCGGGATGATCCGCGTCACAAATGACCATTTTGGCGGCTCTGCGCGTTGTACCGCCCGATTTTATCGCCCCAGCGGCGCGGTCACCAATTTTTAAAAAGCCCATCAGACCGGATGATTTTCCGCCCCCAGAAAGCGGCTCACCATCGCCGCGCAATGAACTAAAGTTAGTGCCGGTGCCGGATCCGTATTTGAACAGGCGCGCTTCGCGCACCCACAGATCCATAATACCACCCTCATTCACCAAATCATCTGAGACTGATTGAATGAAGCAAGCGTGTGGTTGCGGATGCTCATAAGCAGATTTTGATTTTACAAGCTTGCCGGTTTTGTAATCCACGTAATGGTGACCCTGGCTTGGACCATCAATACCATAAGCCCAATGCAGGCCTGTATTGAACCATTGTGGACTGTTGGGCGCAGCGCGCTGGGTCGCCAGCATATGGCGCATTTCGTCATAATACGCGCGCGCATCTTCTTCGGTTGAAAAATAGCCACCCTTCCAGCCCCAATACGCCCAAGCTCCCGCCAAACGGTTGAATACCTGCTTTGAAGACGTTTCGCCGGTGATCGGCGTTGAGGGTGATGCCGCGACCGAGCGCCAAAGAAACTCGGGGACGCCTGCCTCCTTAACGCGCTTCAATTCGGTCGGTACGCCCGCTTTGCGAAAATATTTCTGCGCAATCACATCGCTTGCAACCTGCGACCATGTCGCTGGCACTTCAATATTCTCAAGCGAAAAAACAACCGTACCGTCGGGATTTTTGATTTCTGAGGATGTGGTGACAAACTCAATCCCGCCATATGCATCGGCTGATTTTTTTGTAAAATTGCGTTCAATTTTCATTTTAACGTGCCTCTTTTTATACTCGCCGGTTCCCGGCTGATTGGCGCAACGGCCATCTGAGCCCCAACGCGTGTTTCCGAAGGTCAAACAACCATTTCATTTCGTCTGCCGCCCTGCCCTAACACCACATCTTGTGTCATGCGAGCCAATTTGCACAAATTGACGTATATGTGTGGGGTTGGTCAATCGGTTTTTTTAAAAATTTTCAAATAAAATTACTTGACTTCACAGTCTGGAATTTTTTCCAAATCTCAACTTGCAAGTTACGCCAGAGGCTTAAATATGTCTGGGTATGTCATCACTTGAGAAAAACTGAGTTTTTCTTAAAGGTTAGCAGAAGAACTTGAGCTTTATGCAAACACATATAGCGATAGCCCGCCGATTCATTTTGCGTGATATGTTCCGCAAAATACCAAAGCAAGATCTCAAACTTATCCAATGGCTTTTGATGCAGTTTGGTCACGGCGCTTTAGCTGTTTTCCTTTATCAATGCGCATATGCTCTTAATTTAAGCATTTTTAATGCATTAACTTTGGTCGCATGCGGCAAAGTATCAGGTCTATATATACTGATTGAAACATGTCAAAAATGTCTAAATATGCGCTTTTCTTATAACGTTTATTTGGGTGTGCACCTTTGTTCCAGGGAGTTTTTGGTAAAATAGGTGGCTCAAATAGACCTGCTTTAACCTCATGTTTCCCAGTCTGATCTGAAAGTTTTGAATATTAGACGATTGAGAGTGGCGTTGCGCAGCGACAAACGCTTTAAACGCGCAATTTTTTAATCCACGCGGCCACATAAAACCTGATTCTGACAGCGGGTTCCCAAGGAACACGTAACCTGCGATGCGCGACGAAACGAGCTATTGCGCCTAAAGCGCATATCATTGCTGGCTGTTTAAGATTAAATCTGCTGCTTTTTCTGCAATCATGATGGTTGGAGCGTTGGTGTTTCCGCTGGTAATACACGGCATTGCGCTGGCATCGGCCACTCTTAAGCCTTCTATGCCGCGAAGGTGCAGTTTTTCGGTCAAGGGCGCCGTTACATCTTGCCCCATACGCACGCTACATGTTGGATGAAAAATCGTTGTCCCAATCTCTCCCGCCGCGTGAATTAGATCGTGATCCGTTTGCGCTTGCAGCCCTGGTTTTTGCTCTTTTGGCTGATATTGCTGCAAGGCGGGCTGCGCCATAATCTTTCGCGTGAGGTTAATTGCATCGATTGCCACCAATCGATCGCCTTCGCTAGACAGAAAATTGGGAGATATTAAGGGGGCATCAAGGGGGTTTGAGCTGGAAAGCCGCACCTCTCCGCGGCTTTCAGGCCGCAAATGGCAAACAGAGGCGGTGATTGCGGGGTAATCATGAAGTGGTTCGCCAAAAGCATCTAAAGACAAAGGCTGCACATGGTATTCTAAATCTGCCGTTGCCACATCCGGGCGTGATTTTGCAAAAGCCCCCAATTGAGAGGGCGCCATCGACATGGGTCCAGACCGTTTAAGTAAATATTCACCAGCAATTTTAGCTTTCCCAAAAACCGAATTGGCCAAAGTATTCAGCGTTTTTGCCCCCGTTAAACGCCATGAACAGCGCAACTGCAGGTGATCTTGCAGATTTGCGCCAATTTCGGGACTATGGTGAAGCACTTCAACGCCATGCGCTTGTAGATGCGGCGCGGGCCCTATCCCCGATAATTGCAAAAGATGCGGAGATCCTATAGCCCCCGCGCACAGAATGACTTCCGCCCTTGCATAAGCCGTTTTTTGGGTTGCGCCTTGTTGATACTCTACCCCAACCGCACGGTTTTGTTTTACAATGACGCGCCGCGTTTGGGCATGCGTTTTTAAATATAGGTTATCTTTGTGTTTGATCGTTTTAAGAAAAGAGCCTGCCGTATTTGATCGCCAGCCGGAGCGTTGATTTACTTTGAAATATCCAACCCCTTCATTATCGCCTGTGTTGAAATCATCCACCGGCGGAATGCCTGCGCTTATCGCAGCCCGACGCCAATCATCCAACACTGGCCAATGCAGCCTTTGCCGCTCAACGCGCCATTCACCGCCCGCCCCGTGATATTCAGATGCCCCATCTACATAATCTTCGGATTTTTTAAAATAAGGCAGCACGTCATCCCACCCCCAGCCCACAAGGCCTAATTGTCGCCAGTGATCATAATCCGCGGCCTGCCCGCGCAAATAGAGCATTCCGTTTATGGAGCTGCAACCACCTAATATTTTTCCGCGTGGGTATAACAAGCTGCGATTGTTCAAACCGATCTGTGGTTGTGTTTTAAACTGCCAATCTGTGCGTGGATTATCAATGCAATATAAATAACCCATTGGTATATGCACCCAGTGATAATTATCACGCCCCCCCGCCTCTAACAGCAATGTTTTATGACCCGCCTCGACCAAACGCTTCGCCAAAACACAGCCCGCGCTGCCCGCCCCAACAATAATGTAATCAAATTCCATAAACGCTATTAAACCCTATTTTCTAATCGAGGTGTTACTTTTTTGAACGCTATTTTTATAAGTCTGCATAAAGAATCCACCTATTCAGGAAAGGCGATTGCACGCAAAATTTAAACGGTATTTCCGAGCTTGGCGTATATTTTTTCTGATCTCTGCCATCTGGCTGCAAAGCGTTGCGTACATAAAATTTATAAAAGCGCGCCATAATTTAGTTCCTAAAGTTGTTAACGCAGTGAAAGATTGAAAGGTAAGTTTTCAAAAGCCTTTTGCGTAAAACTAACCGCATTAAACCGGATCGTAATTATTACAGGTGGTTTTGTTAATTTTAACGCGGTGCAAAGAAGGTAAAACGTTTTTTCCGTTGAATTCAAAAACATTCATATTCGCAATTAAAATAGCAAACTTATGCTTTTGGATTAATTCCTCACAAAGGATATGAAAGCATGGTGGATTAAGTTAAACAGCAAATACGCGCGGCGTAAAAAGGTTTATTTGAAATGGTACATCGGGTTTTGATTTTGGGCGGGGGTTTCGCTGGATTATACGCTGCCCGCAATCTGCAACGCTTAATGGGCAAAAAAGCGGCAATCGAAGTTGTAAATCGTGAGAATTATTTTGTGTTCCAACCTCTCTTGCCCGAGGTGGCAGGCGGCGCGATTTCAGCGGTAAATGCTGTTTCGCCTTTGCGCTTTCTCACGCGGGAGATTTTTATACGAAAAGCTGAGGTTGATAGTATCAACCCAGAGGCGCAAACTGTAACCGTTTTTCAAGGTGTACAGCGCCGACCTACGGTGTTGGAGTATGATCACCTGATTATTGCGCTGGGGTCTGGAAGCGATTTAACCCGCACACCCGGCCTAAGCGAACACGCCTTCACCATGAAAACGCTCAGTGATGCGCGGCGGTTAAGGGCGCACGTGATCGAGCGGCTGGAACATGCGGATATCACCCGCCTTCCCGAGGTGAAGAAAGGCGCCCTTACCTTCACCGTGATCGGTGGGGGGTTTTCGGGAATTGAAACCGTGGGTGAGATAAAAGAATTGATCGATCGCTCGTTACGCTACTATCCAAATATAAATGCCCCAGAAATACGCGTTGTCGTGTTAGAATTTGCCGATCGTATCTTGAATGAAATGCCTGAAAGTCTCGCCGCTTATGCGCAGAACAAATTAAACGAGCGGGGCATTGAAGTGCAGCTTGGCGTCGGTGTCGCAGAAGCAACGGGGACGCAGCTTGTCACCACAACCGGAGAGGTGATTGATACGCGCACCATCGTGGCCACCATTGGCAATACGCCGGCGCCCGTGGTTGCTAAGATGCCTCTAACGCTTGAGCAGGGGCGTATTTTGGTTCGGCGTGATTTTCGGGCGGATGGGTTTGAAAACATTTGGGCGATTGGGGATTGTGCGTTAATACCAATGACTGATACGGCCTCAGCCCGCGAAGATTTTGCCCCTCCAACAGCCCAATTTGCCGTGCGAGAGGCAAAGCATTTGGCACAAAATGTTGTTGCAGCCCTTCAAAATCAGAATTTGAAGAAGTTTCATTACAGTTCAAAAGGATCGCTGGCCTCGCTTGGCGCCGGGCGCGGTGTCGCGGAAGTTTATGGTATCAAGCTGACAGGCCGTTTGGCCTGGTTGTTATGGCGGGTCTATTACATTTCGTTTTTACCCGGCATGCAAACCCGCATCTCTGTGCTTTGGAACTGGCTGATGGACGGGTTTTCTCCCCGCTCAGTGGTTCAGATTAATTCGGAAAAGCCGCAAGATGCGCGATATGTTTTATACCGCGCGGGGGATCGAATTTACGAAAATGGCGCGCGCTCAGACGGGTTTTACACGATCGCTAGCGGCAGCGTAGAAATCACGGGCATAGATCCCGAAACCGGAGAAGAGACATCCCGCGTTCTTATCGCGGGCGATCACTTTGGAGAACGTTTGCTGATAGGAGCAACGCGGCGGATTGCCACCGCGGTTGCGATCGAAGACACAAAGGTTTTGGTGTTAACGCGCGATGAGTTTTTAAAACTTGCTGAGGGCCTTCCCTTCTTTCGTACATATTTCGAAACCCATTTACAAAACTCGGGACTTGGAAGCATCGAGGCTGAAAACAGGGATAGAGCTTTGTAACTGTTGAAAATACCATATTATCTTATCGAGCATGCTTTTGCGCGGCGCGCTTGTGGGCGCGCGCTTTAATGCGATTATTATTGGCATGGCATGCCCAACTTGCTCACTCCAGTTGTAAAATACATCATCAATCAAATCCGTTATGTCGAAAATAAATTGCCTTAAACAATAAGCGCCTGCGCCAGAACCGCGCAGCGCCTAAAACCCTTAACCGGGCCGTTGACAGCAATCCCCAACTATTGCTTTCTACGCATCTCGCCACTTGCTTCAAAAAGGTATATTCATGTCTCAACAATTTGCACGCTTTCCCAGCCTATCCGGGAAAACAGTTTTTATGACAGGCGGCGCCTCCGGGATTGGCGCCGAGATTGTTAAGGCCTTTTCCGGTCAAGGCGCGAAGGTTGGGTTTTTAGATCTAGATCAGACACGCAGCGCAGAATTGGCTGAAATGCTCGGCCCAGATGTCGCGTTTGAAATTTGTGACCTGCGCGATATTACTGCGCTTAAATTAGCCTTGGATGCGTTGACTGACCGGATTGGTAGCGCCGATGTGGTGGTGAACAATGCCGCAAGAGATGACCGACATGATTGGCAGGATGTTACGGTTGAGTATTGGGACGAACGCATGGCCACAAATTTACGTCACCAATTCTTTACATTACAACATCTTGCGCCAGGAATGATTGAACGCGGTGGCGGGTCTATCATAAATATCGGCTCGAATTCATGGTGGGAAGCAGGCGGTGGGTTTCCAGCCTATGCGACCGCAAAATCGGCCGTGCATGGCCTGACCCGAACGATGGCGCGTGATTTGGGAAAACACCGCATTCGGGTCAATACCGTTGTACCAGGCTGGATTATGACCGAGCGCCAAAAAGACCTTTGGGTCACGCCGGAAGGTTTGGAAAATCAGCGTAAAAGGCAATGCCTTCCCGACTTGATCGATCCGGTCTATGTGGCGCGCATGGTTCTCTTCTTGGCCTCAGATGATGCAGCCATGTGCACGGCAAATAACTATATGGTCGAAGCGGGTTCGATCTAAGATTTGAACGTCTATTAGCCGACGTTAAATAATTTTGAACGGGTTTGGCTATTCTGATTGCACGGCTTCAATTTTTCGCCATTTGGCGACGTTTTTATTATGCTCTGCCAGCGTTTCGGCAAAGGCATGCCCGCCCGTGCCATCGGCAACAAAAAACACCAGATTTGTCGTCTCGGGGTTCAAAGCGGCTTCAATACTCGCCTTACCAGGATTGGCGATCGGCGTCGGGGGCAATCCTTTATTCGTATACGTGTTCCAAGGGGTATCTTTGCGCAATTCACTGCGCCGCAAGCCGCGCCCCAGCACAGTTTGACCTTTCGTAATGCCATAAATCACCGTTGGATCGGTTTGCAGCGGCATGCCTCTGTTTAAACGGTTGATAAACACGCTGGCCACGAGCCGTCGTTCGGCAGCCATGGCGGTTTCCTTTTCGATAATCGAGGCAAGTATCAGCGCCTCTTGGGGCGTAGAGAGAGGCAAACCCTCGGCGCGCAAGGCCCAAGCCTCACCCAAATAGCTTTCTTGGGTTTGGATCATGCGCTGCAACAGCCCGGTTCTTGTATCTCCATTTCGCAGCTCATAACTGATCGTCGCAAGGCTGCCTTCGGCCGGAATTTCAAGAATATCACCGGTTAAAATATCAATATTTGATAGGGCTTCAACCACCTGCCAAGAGGTTATGCCCTCGGCCATGGTTAAACGGAAGCGCAAGCCCGGGAGAGCAATCGCTTTTTTATAAGCCGCGGGTGGCGCTTGTGACAGTTCAAAACTATCGATTTCGATCAGTTTTTGCGTGACGGGATCCATTTCGCGTATTTGAGCTTGCGTTGTGTTAATTCCCAAGCGGAACACGATCTCAGTACCGCAGGTATTTGCCCCACCGCGGGTTACAATATCTGCAATCTCGCGCATTGAAGACCCTTGGGGAATTAAAAAACTGCCTGCCTTTAATTGCGCTGTTTTGTTTTCATACTCGCTGCCAATACGAAATATCGCAGGTTGTGACAGGGCGCCCATCTCGTCTAATTTCTGCGATAATTTGCGCATGGTTTGACCACGGTCAACCAGCAAACATTTTGCTTCAGAAAGCGGACCTGCCCCAAAATATTGCGCCTGCCCCCAAAGCGCGAACGCTCCGATCAGCAGAAACACCAAGATTAGAAAGGTCAGCGCATTGGACGCTGCGCTTCGCCACATTAGCGGGCTTTGCCCAAAACGAGTGAGGCGTTAGTGCCTCCAAAACCGAATGAGTTTGAAAGTGCAACGTCAATTTTGCGCGGACGTTTTTTATTCGCCGCCAAATCAACCGCTGTTTCCACCGCCAGATCATCAAGGTTGATTGTTGGGGGGGCCACTTGATCGCGAATTGCCAGAATGGTGAAGATGGCCTCAATGGCGCCGGCAGCCCCCAAAAGGTGGCCAGTGGCGGATTTTGTTGAGCTCATTGTTAAATTTGAAGCCGCCTCACCCATCATGCGTTCCACTGCCGCCAATTCAATCACATCCGCCATTGTCGAAGTGCCATGCGCGTTAATGTAATCAACTGCCTCTGGTTGCAATGCGGCTTTAGACAGCGCAGCGCGCATGGCGCGCTCTCCGCCTTCGCCATCCTCAGAAGGGGCGGTAATATGATAGGCATCCCCAGATAGCCCATAGCCCAAAACTTCAGCGTATATCTTGGCGCCGCGCGCAACAGCGTGCTCATATTCTTCCAGCACAACGACGCCGCTGCCTTCGCCCATCACGAAGCCGTCACGATTGCGATCATAAGGGCGCGAGGCCGCTTGGGGATTATCGGCATAATTGGTCGATAGCGCTTTACAAGCGTTAAACCCGGCTATTCCGATTTCGGAAATGGCGGCTTCGGCACCTCCGGCCACCATCACGTCTGCATCATTGGTTTGGATCAACCGCGCGGCATCGCCAATCGCATGCGCCCCCGTGGAGCAGGCGGTCACCACCGAGTGATTTGGGCCTTTAAAGCGAAAACGAATACTCACCTGTCCGGAGACAAGATTGATCAACGCTCCCGGGATAAAAAACGGCGAAACCCGACGTGGTCCGCGTTCTTTGATCAAAATGGCGGTCTCGGCAATCGAATTAAGCCCACCGATTCCCGATCCGATCATAACTCCGGTGCGCAGACGCCCCGCTTCATCTTCGGGCATCCAGCCGGAATCCTCAACTGCCTCAACAGCGGCAGAGATCCCATAAAGGATAAAATCATCTATTTTCCGCTGCTCTTTGACCGCTAGGACATCATCGGCATTAAAGCTTGCGCCGCTGCCATCGCCAAGCGGCACTTCGCAGGCATACTTCGTTGCAACCTGCTCGGCGTCAAACCGCGTGATTAAGCCTGCACCGGATTGCCCGGCCAAGATGCGTGACCACGTGGCCTCTACGCCATTCGCCAAAGGCGTTACCATTCCAAGACCTGTGACAACCACTCGACGCATCAGCCCGTCCTTCTAATGTAATTATTTTACCTATAAACTCAGGCTCTTTAAATAAGACCATTTGTTGGAAATCACAAGAATTAGCACTTCGGATTTGCAATAAAAAAAGCCTCTGCCATTTCTGACAGAGGCGTAATTCAGCATTTAAGGGTGCAAGCTTAGGACGCTTCACCGATAAATTTAACTGCATCCCCAAATGTTTGGATGTTTTCTGCGGCATCGTCAGGAATTTCAATTCCGAACTCTTCTTCAAAAGCCATGACCAATTCTACTGTGTCCAAGCTGTCGGCGCCAAGGTCATCAATGAATGATGCATTGTCGGCAACTTTATCTTCTTCAACACCAAGATGCTCCACAACAATCTTTTTTACGCGGTCTGCGATATCGCTCATATTTCATTCCTCATTTTATGCGGGCCGAGCCCAGTTAACCACTCTGCGAGCGGGTCTTACCTGTTTTGTGGTTTCCCTAAGCCACAGGCGCCAACCAGTCAAGAGCCCTTGCCAAACACGCGCTGGCACTTCTGCGCCGCCTATAGCACAGCTTATTAATTAGGCAAATGATTTCGGCAAAAATATGCCTTTTTCGGTCAAATCTAAAAACTTCTGGGTTTTTCCGTCTAGCTGAACGGTTCGCGCCCTTTTGGGCGC
Organism: Alphaproteobacteria bacterium US3C007; assembly: GCA_034423775.1. NCBI lineage: Bacteria > Pseudomonadati > Pseudomonadota > Alphaproteobacteria > Rhodobacterales > Roseobacteraceae > Thalassovivens > Thalassovivens spotae. The sequence goes on along the minus strand of CP139918.1, from coordinate 3,089,487 downwards.
GCGCTAAATCATCGCCATGCCACCATTCACATGCAAAGTGCTGCCCGTCACATAGCCTGAGCCATCGCTTGCGAGAAACGCAACTGCGCTGGCAATATCTTCCGCGGCGCCCATCCGCCCCGCCGGGATTTGTGCTAAAATTGCCTCTTTGCGATCATCAGCCAATTTATCCGTCATTGCGGTCGCGATAAACCCTGGCGCGACCACATTTACCGTTATACCACGGCTGGCCACCTCATAGGCCAGTGATTTTGACATTCCAACCATTCCAGCTTTTGAGGCCGCATAATTGCCTTGACCGGGATTGCCCGTCGCGCCCACGATCGAGCTGATATTGATAATCCGCCCCCACCGGGACTTCATCATACCACGCAAAGCGCCTTTGCACAGCTTCATTGTGGCGGTGAGATTGACATCGATCACAGATTGCCATTCCTCATCTGACATCCGCATGAATAAATTATCTCGGGTGATACCTGCGTTGTTCACTAAGATATCAAGGCTACCAAGGGTTTCGATGGCTTGCTTGGGCAAGACCTCAACCGCGGCCATATCGCTTAAATTGCAGGGCAATATATAGGCTCGTTCACCCAGTTCTTCAGCAAGCCTCTCAAGCGGTTCCTGCCGCGTTCCACTTAACGCCACCTTGGCACCCGCAGCGTGCAGCTTACGGGCAATCGCGCTGCCAATCCCACCTGATGCTCCGGTTACTAGTGCGCTTTTGTCATTTAAATCATACATTTAAAACTCCACCCTTATGTGCTTATCGCTGCGGATATGTCATCAGGCGTTGCGATGTTTTTACAAGCGACAGCCCGATCAATACGCCGCACCATCCCCGAAAGCGCTTTACCCGCGCCTATTTCCCAAATCTCTGATACCTGCTGCTCAACCATCCACTGCACCGATTCACGCCAGCGCACCGAGGCCGTAATTTGTTGGAATAACAACTCGCGGATTTGTTCGGGTGCGCTGACGGCTTCAGCTTTGACATTGCAGACCAACGGCACTGTTGGGGCCGTGATAGCGACCGTTGATAAGGCTTGCGCCATTTCTGCCGCCGCTGGGGCCATCAAATCGCAGTGAAATGGAGCGCTTACAGGCAACAGCAAGGCGCGTTTTGCACCGGCCCCTTTGGCCAAAGCAATAGCTCTTTCCACGGCTCCGACATGCCCCGATACGACAACCTGCCCTGGATCATTATCATTTGCGGCTTGACAGATTTCGCCCTGGGCAGCCTCAGCTGCAAGCTTTGCAACAGCTGAAAAGTCAAGGCCAAGGATCGCGGCCATTGCCCCCATGCCAACCGGCACCGCCGTTTGCATTGCCTGCCCGCGTTTGCGCAAAAGGCGCGCGGTATCTGCCACTGACAAAGCGCCTGCAATCGCCAAGGCCGAATATTCCCCTAAAGAATGGCCGGCCACATAATCCACACCGTCTAAGCCCAAACCCTCTGATTGCAACGCGCGAAACGCCGCCAAAGAGGTGGCCATCAGCGCCGGTTGTGCGTTTTCGGTTAGGGTTAACGCGCTCAGGTCCCCTTCCCAGATCAACCCGCTCAGATTCTCGTTCAACGCGTCATCAACTTCCTGAAAAACGGCTTTTGCCTCGGGATAGGCCTCAGATAACGCCCGCCCCATTCCGATTGTTTGTGCACCCTGTCCCGGGCAAACATATGCGCGTGCCAATGCTCTTTTCCTTTTTTATTGCTTTTAATGGGGATATCCAACCCAAGCGGGCGGTGCAATGCTTTTCACCAAAACCAGCAGAGACTGGGCGGGTGCGTTAAAGGCGGGGCGGTCTCAGCGAGGGCCAATCACAATGCCTGTGCCACGCCTCACCCATGCATAATAGCTGTAAATCATCGCCCCTTGCCGCCATAAGCTGCAGCCCAAAGGGCAATCCTGCGGCGCCAAACCCAGCAGGAAGATTGATCACTGGCACCCCCAATAGGCTGGCAGGCGTTACGACCTGCATCCAGCGGTGATAACTGTCCATGGGGTGAGCGTTGATATGGGTTGGATAGGGTCTGTTAGCATCAAAAGGCCAAATCTGCGTCGAGGGCAAAATAATTGCATCATAGGTTTCAAGAAGTTTCGTATATTTTCTAAACCAGCTTGTGCGCAAAACGCTGGCTGCGTGCAGCTCTTGGCCGGTAAAGCTTAAACCGCGCTCTATTTCCCAAATCGCCTCGGGTTTTAACAGTTTTCGGTGATCGGGCGTGTGATAATGCGTGGCTTCTGAACAGGCAATTGCCCAAGATCTAAGGATGATCCAACTTTGCCAGATATCATCTAGGGAAAACGGAGCCTCAAGACTGTCCACTTCCGCCCCCAGCTCTGTAAACGCATGAACCGCCGCGTCTGATGCGCCAATTAGCTCGTGTTCGATTGGCAATTGCCCCGACCAATCACCCAGCCATGCCAAACGCTTTCCGTTTAAATCCGGCTGCATCAGCTTTAAGTAATCTTGCGCTTTTAAACCTTGAGGTTGCCGCATGTCAGGCCCTGCTTGCACGCTTAAAAACGCCGCCAAATCGCGGGGCGATCGGGCCATCGGGCCCTGCGTGGTGTTTTGTTGCAAAAACATCTCAGCGCCAGGCTCAGAGGGCACCAATCCAAAGCTTGGTCGAAACCCGTAGACATTGTTCCAAGCTGCTGGATTGCGCAAAGAACCCATCATATCAGAGCCATCTGCCAAAGGCAGCATGCGGGTAGAAAGCGCCGCCGCAGCCCCACCAGAGGATCCCCCGGCGCTTTTGCTCAGATCATAGGGGTTATAGGTTGTGCCATGAACCGGGTTGTATGTATGGCTGCCTAGACCAAACTCGGGCGTATTTGTTTTTCCAATGATGATAGCCCCTGCGGCGCGCACGCGTGCAACCGCAATATCATCTTTTTCTGCGATGTAATCTGCAAAGATCGCAGAGCCCATAGAGCTCGGCATATCTTTGACATCATGCAGATCTTTAATCGCAATCGGCAGTCCATGCATCCAACCTGTGCGGCTTGATTTATCCGCCTGCGCCGCTTGGACTAGCAGATCCGCCTCCTCGCGCAGGGATATTATCGCATTAACCTGCGGATTTATCGTTTTGATGCGGGCCAAGGTGTCTTGCATCAGTTCAACCGCGCTGATTTGGCGCCTATTTAACAACTCTGCCTGCGCAAGCGCGCTTTTGAACAGAGCGCTCATTCTCGAACGCTATTTTGGCTATATACGCAGCCGTGAAGCGGCCAAAACATAGTTAATATGTTCAGGCTGCGATGCCTTGTCATTTTGGTATTGCAGCGCAGATAATTGGCGTTCCAAGGTTGAAAGAAGATACACCTGATAGCGCGCTGCTCAGTCAAGATCACTGGCCTCTGCCCTTGATTTTCCTGATACATCCTGCGCCAAAGTGGCCGCCATGAACGCATCTAAATCCCCATCCAAAACCCCTTTTGTGTCAGAGGTTTCATGTCCCGTGCGCAGATCTTTCACCATCTGATACGGTTGCAAAACGTAAGATCGAATTTGATTGCCCCAACCGGCATCGCCTTTATTCTCATGAGCTTCGTTAATGGCAGAATTACGGCGGTCTAACTCCATTTGATAAAGCCGAGACTTCAAGGCTTTCATCGCAATATCACGGTTTTGATGTTGCGATTTTTCTGAGCTGGTGACCACAATGCCTGTTGGATGATGGGTGATCCGTACCGCAGAATCGGTGGTGTTCACATGCTGCCCCCCGGCCCCGGACGAGCGATATGTATCGATCCGTATATCTGCAGGGTTGACCTCTATATCAATATTATCATCCACCACGGGATAGACCCACACCGAGCAAAAGGATGTGTGCCGTTTTGCGGCAGAGTCAAAAGGAGAAATACGCACCAAACGGTGCACCCCGCTTTCAGATTTCAGCCAGCCATAAGCGTTTTGACCACTAATTTTATAGGTCACCGATTTAATGCCAGCCTCTTCCCCGGGCGTTTCGGATTGCATTTCGATTTTATAACCAGCTTTCTCAGACCATCGCAGATACATCCGCGCCAGCATCGAGGCCCAATCGCAGCTTTCAGTGCCACCCGCGCCCGAATGCACTTCGAGAAACGTATCATTGCTGTCGGCCTCACCGTTCAATAAGGCTTCCAGTTCTTTTGCAGCGGCTTTCTTGGCCAGTTCGTTCAAAGCGCTTTGTGCATCAGAAATTACTTCTTGATCGTCTTCCATTTCGCCCAGTTCGATCATTTCAACATTGTCATTCAGATCTTGCGCGATACTGTCATGCACCGCCACCGCATCCACAAGAGTCTGGCGTTCGCGCATCAATTTCTGCGCGCTGTCTGGATTGTTCCAGAGGTCAGGATCTTCTACCCGCGCGTTGAATTCTTCCAGCCGATGCGAGACGGTGTCCCAATTTAAACGTTGCCGAAGCAAGGCCAATGATTTGTTGATTTCAGATACAGTCGTTACGATGTCAGCGCGCATAGGCTTCCCAGTTTTAAAGCGTTGCGCTAGGGTTTACAGAAGCCAGCCCGAACTGACAAGACGAGCGCTTTTGCTTTGCCAGCACTGTTTCAAATTTTAATACAACCCCCCAGAGCTGAGCGTGCCAATACTGGCTTTGGGCCCAACCGTGACGCTTTTTCCTGAAGAGGTCTGGATTTCGCGGCTGATTTGTTCTTCGGTATCTACACGCTCAAAATTGCTGCCCATCGCAAACCCTCCGTCAAAAGCCACCCCAAATACCGGCTCTTCGCCGTCGCGAAAATATTCAGCCACAACATTGTCGCCTTCTGCCTCATCTGGAAGGCGCGCGCCCGTGAAACGATCTATATTTATAAATTGGCCTCCCTCTGGCACTGTGAAGGGCCCGCCGCCGAATTTTTCTGTGGCAGCTTGCATATATTCGTTGAAAACCGGACCGCACATGCCGCCGCCATAAGCGCGTTTCCCAAGCGGCTTGGGAAAATCATGTCCAATGTAGCAACCGGCAACAAAATTACTGGTAAATCCAACAAACCAAACATCTTTTGACTGGTTGGTCGTGCCGGTTTTGCCTGCTGCCGGCACCTCTAAGTTGATGCTGTTGCGGGCTGTCCCCCGGTCTACGACGCCTTGCATCATCGAGGTGAGTTGATAAGCGGTTGTCGCATCCATTATGCGCTCGCGATTCGAAACGATCAACGGCGCGCGATTTGCAGGGATTGTTTCAAACCCACATTCAAAGCATTCGCGTTCATCATGACTGTAAATGGTTTTTCCGTACCGATCTTGAATCCGATCCACTAAGGTGGGTTGTACGCGTTCTCCGCCATTGGCAAACATCGCATAAGCTGCAACAATCCTGAATAATGTGGTTTCTTGCGCGCCCAAGGAATTCGCCAAAAACGGGTTCATACGATCATAAACGCCAAAGCGTTCGGCATAATCTCCAATCACATCCATCCCAACTTCCTGGGCCAACCGAATGGTCATTAAATTACGAGACTGTTCGATGCCGGTGCGTAATGGCGTTGGGCCATAGAACTTATCGGATGAGTTTCGCGGCGTCCACAACCCTTGCGGAGTATCAATTTCAATCGGTGCATCAATCACGATTGTTGCGGGTGAATAGCCGCTATCAAGCGCCGCTGCGTAAACAAAAGGTTTAAAACTAGATCCTGGCTGCCGGTCTGCTTGTGTGGCGCGGTTATAAACAGACGCTTCATAAGAAAATCCACCCTGCATCGAAATAACTCGGCCCGTATTAACATCCATGGCCATAAACGCCCCCTGCACTTCCGACACTTGGCGCAAAGACCATCTTTCAAACGCGCCCGCCTCATCCAGAAGGGCCCGCACCAACACCACATCGCCCAGCGACAAAAGATCAGGCGCACGTTTGGCTTTTGGGCCAAGGCTGCCATCGGCTTTTTGTTTGCTGGCCCAAATAACATCGCGCGAGGGGATCCAATGCCCATCCTCATCCTCTTCAACGCCTTCAATACCGATTTGTGCCGATTTTTTGCCAAGTTTGAGAACAACAGCTGGATACCATTGCCCATCCAGCTTTATTCCGCGCGGCATCTCAATATCGCTTAGCGCTGCGCGCCACGCGTCTTCGCTGGTTAGCCGCTCAGGATCAATTGAAAGGCCGGTTCCGCGCCAAATGCCCTGCGCCCGGTCATAGGTTTCGAGCGCGCGTTGAAGCGCAATTTCCGCAACCGCTTGCAATTCAGGATCAAAGGTGGCGCGGACCGTCATACCCCCTGAGAAAAAAGCGTCTTCGCCAAAATCAGCGCTTAATTGACGACGAATTTCATCGCTGAAATACCCTCGGCGCGGCAGAGCTGATCGAAAGCTTTTAAAATCTCCATTTTGAACCGACAGCAAAGGTTGCGCAGCTTCTGCGCGATAGGCCGCCTCTTCCAAAAAGCCATTTTGCCACATTTCCTTTAACACGTAATTGCGACGATCTAGCAATCTCTGCTTGCGCCGGACGGGATGAAAATCAGACGGAGCTTTGGGCAGAGAGGCTAAAAACGCCGCTTCATGAGGGGCCAACTCATCCAAGGTTTTGTTGAAATAGGTTTGCGCCGCCGCCGTCACGCCATATGAGTTTTGGCCCAAGAAAATCTCGTTTAAATAGAGCTCTAAAATACGCTCCTTATCCAAGGTGTTTTCAATCCGTGTGGCAAGAATAATTTCTTTGATTTTACGCTCGGCGCGGCGCGAACCATCCAATAAAAAGTTCTTCATCACCTGCTGCGTGATGGTTGAGGCCCCCCTGACCCGGCGCCCACCAGAGCGCGCCGCGTCAACCGCCGCAGAAAGAATACCCCGCAAATCATATCCCGGATGGGAATAAAAATTTTTATCTTCAGCGGAAATAAAGGCCTGTTTAATCAGAATCGGCACATCCTTGGCCCCGGTAAACAACCGCCGTTCGCGCGCAAATTCATCGACAATACGGCCTTCACCAGAATAAATCCGGCTAATGGTGGGCGGTTTATATTGCGCCAATGATTCATGTGAAGGAAGATCACGGCCATAGATCCAAAACACAGCGCCGATTGTTAACGCAAAAGCAACAACCGACATCGTCAAGAACGTAAAAACACCCCCAAAAAAAGATAAAATAATACGCAGCATCGCCCGTCCTAAATCATTGCATGTCTTATAAGCAGGCTTTGGCGTCGGGTCAAAAGGCTTCGATCAAACTCTTTCAATTCACTGCCGGCGCAAAGGCGCCATTTGTTTTTCTTGCGCATACCAAATCATCACGCCAAGCCGTACGCCCTCTGCAAATCTCGCCCGCCATTCAGCATTTTGCAGATTTGCCAGATCCGTTTCTGTGGACATAAACCCCGCTTCAATCAAAATCGCTGGAATATCAGCGCCTTTTAGAACTGAAAACCCCGCTTTGCGTAAAGGTTTTGCATTGAGCCCTCCCAAGACGCGGGACAGCCCTTTCACGACAGATTCTGCCAAAATTTCCGAACTCTGCATATTTTCCAAGCGGCTCAAATCTAAAAGCGCCATCGCAACATCTTCATCAATCGCGTTTAAATCTACGCCCTGCAGCACAGAATCAGGTTCATGGCGCAACACCAAAGATTGCGAGGCGCTTTCAGACGCGCGTGCTGGCAAAGTGTAGACCGTGGTTCCATAGGCCGTTCCTTCGACCAAAGCATCCGCATGCAAAGAAATAATCAAATCCGCTTTTACAGCTTGCGCCAAAGAAACGCGCGCTTCAAGCGGCACAAATTTATCCTCGATACGCGACAAAACGACATTAACGCCTTCAACGCGTAGCAAACTTTCTTTCAACTCTTTTGCCAGGCTTAGCATCAAGCCAGCTTCATTCACATCGCCAACTATGGCCCCTGGATCGATACCGCCATGGCCAGGGTCAATCAGAACCGTCAACCGATTTTCTATTAAAGCCGGCGTTGGCCCCGCAGATTTCACGGAAAGCTCTGGCTCTGAATTTGCACCCCCTCGCAGCGCAAAAAGCGCAAATTCAGCCATCGTTACCGGCGTTAAAACCAAGCTCAGCGCGGCAGAACCATCAAAGGCGTTTACGCTCAAATCGGCCGTTTCAAGGCGCATCGGCGATGTCAGCTCGAACCGCAGGGTTGATTGCTGCGAAGGGGTTTCAAAATAGGTGGTCTGCTTGATTTCTTTACTTTTGTTAAAGTCATAACCGCTTATATCAACCGGATGTAGCGCGTTAAATTCAACCTCCATCCGCGGTGGGTCTTGCAGAAAATACACCCGATAAGGCACGCCTTGGCTTAATTCTAAATTTATCCGCACGCCATCCCATAACAAATCCTCGACGCTGCTGCCGCTGACGCGTAAGCGGGCCAAGCCTTGGATGGTCGGCGCGCTTTTATCCAGGGTCTCTTTGGCTTGCGTTATGCCCATGCAGGGACCAAAAACAGGAGCCAGCAACGCGATAAAAGCCAGCAGGTTGCGAAAAGAGTAAATCATCCAGCAAAGCCCTTCTTCTGCATAAATTGCGTCAATCTATGCAATCCTTCCTGAATATCTTCGCTGCTGCCTGCGTAAGAAAACCGCAAGCTTCCCGCCCCGCGCTGGGTGTCGAAATCCAAACCCGGCGTAACGGCAACGCCTGCCTCCTGCAAAATCTCGCGGGCAAATGACAGGCTGTCGGATGTCAAATGCGAGATATCTGCATAAATATAAAAAGCACCATCCGGAGGGGCGATGCGATCGAACCCGGCCTTTGGCAATCCTTCAATCATTAGGCGGCGGTTTTTCTGGTAGACGGCTTGATACGCGGCCAACTCTTCGCGGCACTCCATCGCAGCAAGCGCCACAACTTGGCTGGCATGTGGCGCACAGATAAACATATTTTGCGCCAAGCGTTCAACCTGACGAATATGGTTTTCGGGCACCACCATCCAACCAACGCGCCATCCTGTCATCGAAAAATATTTCGAAAATGAATTTATCACATAGCAATTATTTGTTATCTCTAACGCGCTGACCGCCTTGGTTTCATATTCAATTCCATGATAGATTTCATCGCTGATAAAGGCGGCTTCACTGCGCTCAGTGGCCTCAATCAACGCGCCCAATTCCCGCCGCGTTAGCATTGTTCCGGTCGGGTTGGACGGTGAGGCAACCAGCAAACCGTTTAAGCTTAAATCTTCAAAATCGCTAGGGTGCGGTTGAAACTTATTTGTAGAGCTTGTTGGAATATCCACCGCGGTTAAATCAAGTGCTTTTAAAATTTGCCGGTAGCTGGGGTAGCCCGGCGCACCAATGCCCACCCGATCTCCAGTATCAAACAAGGATGTAAAGGATAATAAAAACCCAGCCGACGAACCCGACGTTACAATCACCCGGTTTGGATCTAAATCAACATCATACCATTCGCCATAGAGCTCAGAGATCTTACCGCGCAGCTCGGGCAAACCAAGCGCAACCGTATACCCCATCGCGGTTGCATTTAAACTATCGCGCAGCGCATTTCTGGCCCCCAGGGGCGCGGGAGTTGCGGGTTGCCCAACCTCCATATGAATTATGTGGCGCCCCGCCGCCTCTGCCTGACGCGCAGCTTCCATCACATCCATCACAATAAAGGGATCTACGGCGCCACGGGTTGAGTTTTTCATCGTATCAATCCAAACTCTAAATTAATGAGTGAACTTCTTGATCTATAGGCGGCTTCGATGCGAATAATCAACAGTTTCATTGTGTTAATAGCCCTCTTTTTAACACCTGCCGCCGCCACAGCAATATCCTTGTTGCGAGATTCTGATGTTGAACATGCGCTTCAGGAATTGGCGCGCCCCATTTTGCAAGCCGCAAGTCTGTCCAGCGAACGGGTGAAGATACTTGTGGTCGACGATCTTCAATTGAATGCTTTTGTTATCGACAACCATCATATCTTTCTAAATGCGGGCATGGTTTTGAAAACAAATTCGGCCAGTATGCTGCAATCCATCATCGCGCATGAAGCAGCCCATATTGCAAATGGTCATATTGCACGACGAGCAAAGACTATCAAAACGGCCCGCAGCGCCGCGGGTTTTGGCATGGCGTTGGGCATAGCGGCGGGCGCGGCGGGCGGGAATGTTGCGCTTGGAACCGGTTTGGCCATCGGTTTAAACAGCTCGGCAGAGCGAAATTTTCTAGCCTATAATCGCAGCGAAGAAAGCTCGGCCGATCAATCCGCAATGCAATATATGCGCCGCGCAGGCGTCAGCCTACAGGGGATGGCGGATGTTTTAGAGATCTTTTCTGGTCAGGAAAGCTTATTACCAGCCCGCCAAGACACCTATCTGCGCTCGCATCCGCTCAGCCGCGAACGGCTTCGCCAAGCGCGCTCAAATGCTGCAACGCAATCCTCCAGCAAGCCTGATTTATCCGCAGAATATTGGCACGCAAGAGCCAAAGCCAAATTGGCGGCGTTTTTGAGGCCACCCTCCACGATTTTGGCGCGAGAGCAACGAAAACTTCCCAAGGATCTCAAGGCGATAAGCAAGGCGATTGCGCTGTCGCGGCAGGGCAAATTATCAAAAGCCCTTGACCAGTTAAGGATTGCGCAGAGTGTAAGGCCGAAAGATCCCTATTATCAGGATCTTTACGCAGAGCTTTTAATGCGAAATCAAAAATTTTCAGCCGCTGTAACAGCCTATGAAAAAGCGGTGGCAATGGCCCCGAAGGATTCGTTGATTTTGGCAGGTTATGGACGCGCTTTGCTGGCCAATAACCAAATATCAGCGGCTTTAAAGACGCTGGAAAACGCTCGCTCTCGCGACTTTAGAAGCACCAAATTATTGCGCGATTTGGCGGTTGCCTATGCGCGATCAGACAAACCAGAAATGGCGGCCTTGGTGACTGCAGAACGCTTTGCGTTGCAGGGGCGGTTAAAAGATGCAAACATTCACGCTAAGCGTGCTGTTTTGGGTTTGCCAACCGGCTCTCCTGCATGGCAAAAAGCGCAAGACATACTTAGTATCAGCACTAAGTAGTCAGATCACAAGGATTTATAATGCTCGTCAAAGTTTTAAGAATATGTGTCACTCTCTGGGCGCTTTTTGCGGCCTCGATCGCGTCTGCTGCGGATCTGTCTGAAGCAGAGCGGAAAGCGTTTGGTGAAGAAGTGAAACGCTATTTAATGGAAAACCCAGAAGTGATTTTTGAAGCGGTGGATGCATTCAAAGCCCAACAAGCGGCCAGCGAAGCCCAAAACGATTTTGCATTGGTGCAACAATATAGCGCGGCGTTGTTTGACGATGGCTTTTCTTATCAAGGTGGAAATTTAGAAGGCGATATCACCTTGGTCGAATTCATCGATTATCGCTGTGGTTATTGTAAAAAAGCCTTTCAAGATGTGAAAGAGCTTCTTAAAGCCGACGGAAATATCCGATTGATCCTGAAAGAGTTGCCGATTTTAGGCGAAGCCTCGGTTGCTGCCGCGCGATATGCGGTTGCTGTGAAACAGCTTTACGGCGCCGATGCATATAAACGGGTGCATGACGCATTGTTCGGTTTACGGGGCCAACCAACCCCTGCCGCGCTCAATAAAATATCGCGCAAGCTTGATTTGGATGCAGATAAGATTTTGGAGCACATGGCGTCTAATGACGTCGCAGAGGAACTTTCAAAAACCGCGGCATTGGCGCAAAGAATGAAAATCAGCGGCACTCCAACTTTCGTGATGCAAGATGAAATGTTACGCGGGTACCTGCCCTTGGAATCGATGCAAGCGATGCTGCGAGACAAAAGGGGCTAAGCGGCGCCTACGCTTTTAATAATCGCTTAACGGCTTCAAAAAACAAAGCAGCGCCGCCGCCGTATCTTTTGGATGGATGTCTGGAAAAAAATGCCCGCCGGCAATCGTGCTGCATTCAAACCGCTTCAGCCTTGCGCGCCAGGTTTCTGGCAGGTCAAAGGATTTATCCATTGCGCCACCCGCGCCCCACATCACCAAGGCGGGCAGATCAAGCTGGCGGGGTAAATCGCGCTGATCCAGATCAAAATCATAATCCAGCGCAGCGCGGTAATCATTGCACATCGCTTCAATCGTTGCGGGATCCCTCCAAGTTTTGCGATAGGCGTCGAGCGCGCGTTGATCGAATTGCTCTAATGTGCTGCCGCCCCAGCCAAGCAAGCAGCTTTCAAAGTAATAATCGGCATCGGCGGCGATCAAAGTTTCGGGAAACGGGCTGGGTTGCGCCAAAAAGAACCAATGATAATACGCCCGCGCAACCTCTGACTTAAGCGCATCCAACAAAAAATGGGTGGGCGTTATATCCATAACCGTTAAAGACTTAATCCGATCGCTGGCATCAAGAGCCATCCGATATGCGGTGCGCGCGCCTCGGTCATGCCCAATCAAATGGAAGTGGTCAAACCCTAAAGATGTCATAAGCTCCAGTTGATCCTGGCCCATTTTTCGAAAGCTGTATTCGGCAACGCCTTTTGGCTTGGACGAGCCACCATAGCCCCGTAAATCAGCGCAAATCACATGAAAGTGTTCGGCTAAAATCGGCGCAATTCGGCTCCACATAAACCGATTTTGCGGAAACCCATGCAGCAAAAGAAGTGGCGCTTTTCCCTTGCTTTCTTCACGTTCGGAATAGGCAATTTTTACTCCGTTCAAATCGCAGATTTTATGCTGAAACCCGTCCAACATCAATTTTTTGCCATTTGTTGAGATCGCTTATCAACCGAGAGCGCCTCTAAAATCCGCGCCCAACTGCGAATACCTTTGTGAAAGCTTTGCAAATCATATTTTTCATTTGGAGAGTGAATTTGATCATTGTCTTTTGCAAAACCAATCAGCATGGGGCTGACGCCTATAATATCTTGAAAATGGCTGGCAACCGGTATCGATCCTCCGCAGCCGGTAAAGGCCGCCTCTTGCTCCCATTCGGCGCTCAGCGCGGCGCGGGCGATTTCAAATAGCGGCGTGTCACTTTGCATAACAACCGCGGGTGAGGCCCCATAAGAAATAAATTCAACCGTACAATCAGCCGGCAAATAGGACGAGACATGCGCATGCAAAGCTGCACGGATTTTTTCTGGATTCTGCCCCTCGACCAAACGGCAACTGATTTTAGCAGAGGCTTGGCTTGGCAAAACCGTTTTGAACCCCTCGCCTGTGTAGCCGCCGCAGATCCCGTTGATTTCGCAGGTCGGACGCGCCCAAATATGTTCAAGCGGGCTGTAAGCTGTTTCGCCCGCCGGCAGCCGCAAGCCGACCTCGCCAAGAAAGCTGTGATGCGAAAAGTTGAGGCTCTGCCACTGCGCTGACAAATGGGGCGGTATATCGCGCACCCCATCGTAAAATCTCGGCAGCTGCACGCGGCCAGTTTCATCATGCAAGCTGGCTAAAATTTCACTGAGCACATGCAGTGGATTGCGCGCCATCCCCCCATAAAGACCTGAATGCAAATCGCGGTTGGCAGCGCGCACCACCACTTCTTCACTAACCATACCGCGCAACATCGTAACGATTGCTGGAACCCGATCATCAAATAAACCAGTATCGCAAATTAGAACCACGTCAGCCTTCAGCGCTTCTTTATGCGTTTCCATAAAAGGAACCAAACTCGGAGACCCGCTTTCCTCTTCGCCTTCAAAGAAAAAACTTATTTTACACGGCATTTGCCCATGTTCGTTGTTCCACGCGCGGCAGGCTTCGACAAAGGTCATCAATTGGCCTTTATCGTCTGAACTCCCCCTGCCTCGAATGACCTGTCCATGCGCTGTCTGTTCTACGGCTGGTTCAAATGGATCGTGATGCCATAATTCGAGCGGGTCGGCGGGCTGCACATCATAATGGCCATAAAACAAAATATGCGGCGCATCCGGATTTGAAGATCCTTTAAAACTGCCCATAACCATCGGTTTTCCCGGCGTTTGATGTTTTTGCGCTTCTGCCCCTATGGCGCGCAATTGATCCACAAGCCAATCAGCGGCAGTATCACATGCCTTATCAAAGGCGGGATCTGTCGAAATAGAAGGGATCCGTAACAAGTCCAACAACCGCTTCGTTGCATTTTCAAGATCTGCGTCAATCCGCGCAAGAACTGGGGCTAGCGACATTTTCAAACCACCCTATATGTGTGCATGAGTATTAAGCCTAGCATGTGTTCCCGCGCTGTCCAGTCACCCTTGACTTTAGGTGCATTCATGTCGATGAGGTTTATAGAGTAGTGATTGGAAAAGCCCTTGGTGCTTTTGGTAAAAGATGGAAGGCCGTAGATTGACTTATAATGATTTCTTAGATCAATCTTTAAACCGTTTACATGATGAGGGGCGGTATCGCACGTTTATAGATATCGTGCGCGACAAAGGCAATTTTCCTCACGCGACATGGCACCGCCCCGATGGAACCGACGCACCGGTAACGGTTTGGTGTGGCAATGATTATTTGGGAATGGGGCAGCATCCGGCAGTTTTGAACGCGATGCATGAAGCGTTAGACGCCACGGGTGCAGGATCTGGCGGTACGCGGAATATTTCTGGGACAACCGTGTATCATAAGAGGCTTGAGGATGAGCTTGCCAACCTGCATGGTAAAGAAAGCACGTTGCTTTTTACCAGCGCCTATATTGCCAATGATGCAACTCTGTCTACTTTGCCAAAGCTTTTTCCGGATTTAATCATTTATTCGGATGCGCTAAATCACGCCTCGATGATCGAAGGCATTCGTCGAAATGGCGGAAGTAAACGCATTTTTCGCCATAATGACCTTGCCCATTTGCGCGAATTGCTGGAAGCCGATGATCCGAAGGTCCCGAAACTCATCGCGTTTGAGTCAATCTATTCGATGGATGGGGATTTTGCGCCGATTGCTGAAATTTGCGATCTAGCAGATGAGTTCAACGCCCTGACCTATCTTGATGAGGTGCATGCGGTGGGTATGTATGGCGCACGTGGTGCTGGCGTGGCCGAACGTGATCGGTTGATGCATCGCATCGATATCATCAACGGCACCCTTGCAAAGGCCTACGGGGTTATGGGCGGATATATTGCTGCTAGCGCAAAACTGTGTGACGCGATCCGCTCATACGCGCCCGGGTTTATTTTCACGACCTCGCTGCCTCCAGCGGTCGCAGCGGGGGCCGCAGCCTCCGTCGCGCATTTGAAATCTGACAAAGATTTGCGCGCGCAACATCAAACGCAATCTAAGATTTTAAAGTACCGTTTAAAGGGGATCGGATTGCCGATTATCGACCATGGCTCTCATATCGTTCCCGTGATTGTCGGCAACCCGGTTCATACGCAAAAACTCTCTGACATGTTGCTTCAAGATTTTGGTATTTATGTGCAACCTATCAATTTCCCAACGGTGCCGCGTGGAACCGAGAGGTTGCGTTTCACGCCATCCCCTGTTCACGGGCCGGCGGAAATTGACGCATTGGTCAGGGCAATGGATACGCTCTGGGCGCATTGCGCGCTGAATCGTGCCGAAAACTCGGCGTAAAGTAACCCTAAAGTGTAATTCTTACTCAATTATGCTATCAGATCACGAGTTATGTGGATAAGAACGATTCGGTCTCGAGTATTGGGAGCTGGAGCGCTGAGGCGAAAGAGCAAAAAAAACAAAGCGGCACCCGAGCTAGAGGGTGCACAAACGGCAAGACCGAAAGGGTTTGACGATTTCGAGCTGCGGCTTGGTGACACCATGCGCGGCGAACGCGCGACCATTGGCAAATCGTTGCTTGATGTACAACGCGACCTTAAGATTAAAGCATCCTACATATCTGCGATTGAAAACTGTGACCCCGGCGCGTTTGACACGCCAGGTTTTGTTGCAGGTTATGTACGATCTTACGCAAAATACCTGGGCATGGACAGCGAAGAGGTTCTTCAACAATTTTGTGCAGAAAGCGGCTTTCAAACCTTAAGCGCGCTGGCACAAGGGTCAAGCGCCAAAAAGCCGCAATCCTTAGCGCCCCTTTTACCCAAGCAAAACAATGCGGGTTCAACTGATATATTCAAAACATCGCCCTTGGCGATGGAGCCGCCCGATGCCGGGTTCTTGGAAACCTTAGAAATGCGTGCCATTGCCTCCGTGGCTGTGTTGGCATCGCTCATCGGTGTTATCGGATTTGGGGCCTGGTCTTTGTTGCAAGAAGTGCAGCAAGTAAAACTGACACCAGCGGAAAACACGCCGATCGTTTTATCGGATTTAGATCCATTGGGTTCGGTGCAGTTTCCACAAACTGAGGCTACAAAAAACGCTTTAGACCAACGCCTAAACATTGAGAAACTTGATCGACTTTATCGTCCACAGGCGCTCGATTTTCCCATACTTACAGCCCGGGATGCTCCTATATCATCCTTAAATCCGTCAGATTTCGGCAATTTCATTCCTCAACCAGACCCCGCCGCGGATCCCGGCGGCGAGATACTGGCAGATGTTGAGAAAAACCTGCCAAGCGAAGCAGAGCTGCTTGCTCAAATCGCTACGCCGCAAGTGCTCGAAACCGCTCCGCCGACGCTGGCGCTATTTGCTATTAGAGATGCTTGGGTGCGGGTGACAGCGCCTGATGGAAGCCGAATTTTTGAAAACACGATGAAAGCGGGCGAAGAATTTATCCTACCTCAAACTGAAATGGCCCCTATGTTGCGGGCGGGTATGTCGGGCTCAGTTTATTTTGCCGTTGAGGGAAAATTATATGGCCCGGCCGGCACTGGAGGCAAAGTGGTCAAAAACGTCGAGCTGTCAGCCAGGTCTTTGATGGCCAATTATCAACCAGCCAATCTGGATCTTGATCCGGTCTTAGAGCGGGTTGTAGCAGAAGCGACGGTGTCAAGCTTTACAACCGACAGAATGTCAGAGTAAGTTGACAGTAATGGCTTTTTCTTGAGGCCTTTTTTTAATAACCACTGAGACCAGATATGTCCTTGAATTCCGTACGCCCTTGGCGAAATATTTACCGCCGAAAATCGCGAAAAATTCATGTTGGTAATATCGCGGTTGGCGGAGACGCGCCGATTTCGGTTCAAACGATGACCAACACCTTAACAACTGATGTAAAAGCCACCCTCGCGCAAATAACTGCCGCAGCAGATGCAGGAGCTGACATTGTGCGTGTTTCGGTGCCCGACCAGGACAGCAGCAAGGCCTTCAAGGAAATTGCCAAGGAAAGTTCGGTTCCCTTGGTTGCAGATATCCACTTTCATTATAAACGCGGTATTGAGGCGGCGGAGGCAGGCGCGGCGTGTTTGCGTATCAATCCAGGCAATATTGGCGCACCAGATCGCGTTAAAGAAGTCATAAAAGCCGCCAAAGACAATAATTGTTCCATTCGTATTGGCGTTAATGCCGGATCGCTTGAAAAACATTTGTTAGAAAAATACGGCGAACCCTGCCCAGATGCCATGCTTGAAAGTGGTTTGGATCACATCAAAATCTTACAAGATAATGATTTTCATGAGTTTAAGATCAGCTGTAAAGCCTCAGATGTTTTTATGGCAGCCGCTGCCTATCAAGCTCTGGCAGAAGCTACGGATGCCCCGATCCATTTGGGAATTACAGAAGCCGGCGGATTGACCAGCGGAACGATTAAGTCTGCGATCGGCTTGGGCAATTTATTGTGGATGGGAATTGGCGATACGATCCGCGTCTCGCTTTCTGCTGATCCGGTTGAGGAAGTCAAAGTCGGATATGAAATTCTGAAATCATTGGGATTGCGCCATCGTGGCGTAAATATCATTTCTTGCCCTAGCTGCGCGCGGCAAGGGTTTGATGTAATCAAAACGGTTGAAGCCTTGGAAAATCGGCTTGAACATATCAAAACACCGATGAGCCTATCGATCATTGGTTGTGTTGTTAATGGTCCCGGCGAAGCTTTGATGACTGATGTTGGGTTTACCGGCGGCGGCGCGGGCAGCGGCATGGTCTATTGGGCCGGAAAGCAAGACCACAAAATCGGCAATGAAAATATGGTGGATCACATTGTTGAGCTTGTTGAAAAACGCGCGGCTGAAATCGAGGCGGACGAAAAACTTATATCTGCGGCCGAGTAACTAACCCTCTTCCTTGGGGCGGGCGAACCTGACCGCCAACGCAGAAAGCTTTTCAAATTTTCACTTTTACGAAACAGAAATGGCGCGGTTGACGGGACTCGAACCCGCGACCCCCGGCGTGACAGGCCGGTACTCTAACCAACTGAGCTACAACCGCGCAATCTTTTAAACTGTTTGGCATTCAGTGGCGCGGTTGACGGGACTCGAACCCGCGACCCCCGGCGTGACAGGCCGGTACTCTAACCAACTGAGCTACAACCGCTATCTGAAACCAAACAAGCTTATACCGCCTCTCTTACGGTTCACGTAAGCCCGCGTCAAGAAGGCCGGAACCAAAATCTCACTCTTTCCTTAAAACTAAAATTTCAATTTTCTCTGCCAGCGCTTGCACGGGCTGCCTAAAAACAAAAAAATCTTCTAGAGCTATCTGTTTTGCTTTTAATCGATGGGCAATCTTTGCGTTTGAATGAGAGTTGATTCTCCAAAACGCTTTCGCGAGGCATGCCCGCTCAAACCAAAAGATCCTGCTTTAATAAACGCCGCATATGGTTGAAACCAACGGCATCGACTATTATGTATACGTTAGAAGAAACGCAAAAGGGCCGCCTTCCCCTAAAAGGGAATCGCGCTACCTTGCCGTCATTGAGGATGAAACATGACAAAAACCACCGCGCCAACATATCCCGTTTTGCCGTTAAGAGATATCGTGGTCTTTCCGCATATGATCGTACCACTCTTTGTGGGGCGTGAAAAATCCGTACGGGCGCTGGAAGAGGTTATGGATGATAACAAACAGATACTCCTCTCAAGCCAAGTCGACGCATCAGAAGATGAGCCAACAGCGGATAGTATTTTCAAAACCGGGGTATTAGCGAATGTTTTGCAATTGCTCAAACTGCCCGATGGCTGCGTTAAAGTTCTTGTCGAAGGCAAAAGTCGGGTCCACATTTCTGAATTCGTTGAAAATGAAAACTTTTTTGAAGCCAGCGCTGAAGGTTTATCCGAAACCATGGGCGATGTTGATGCATTAGAAGCCCTCGTGCGCACGGTCAGCGATGAATTTGAACGTTATGCCAAGATTAAAAAGAACATTCCCGAAGAAGCCTTAGGGGCAGTTGCGGAAGCGAGTGATCCGGCCAAGCTCGCCGATTTGGTTGCGGGCCATTTGGGAATTGAAGTTGAGCAAAAGCAAGCATTGCTTGAAATTTTATCGGTCAGTGAGCGTTTAGAAAAAATATACGGTCATATGCAGGGCGAAATGAGCGTTCTGCGGGTTGAGAAGAAAATCAAAACCCGCGTGAAATCGCAAATGGAAAGAACCCAGCGTGAATATTATTTAAATGAGCAAATGAAGGCCATTCAAAAAGAATTGGGGGACGGCGAAGAAGGCCAAAACGAAGTGGCCGAACTGGAAAGCCGGATTGCGGCAACCAAGCTAAGCAAAGAAGCCAAAGAAAAAGTTGATGCGGAATTGAAGAAGCTCAAAAATATGAGCCCAATGTCTGCCGAAGCCACGGTTGTGCGCAATTATCTTGATTGGATTTTAGGCATTCCATGGGGAGTAAAATCTCGCGTCAAGAAGGATCTTGGGCGCGCACAAGAGACGTTGGACCGTGATCATTACAGTCTTGAAAAGGTGAAAGAACGCATCGTTGAATTTCTTGCTGTTCAGCAAAGGAGCACCAAGCTGAAGGGTCCGATCATGTGTTTGGTTGGCCCTCCCGGTGTCGGAAAAACCTCGCTTGGCAAATCTGTCGCCAAGGCAACGGGGCGGGAATTTATTCGCATATCGTTAGGTGGGGTGCGCGATGAATCTGAAATTCGAGGTCATCGTAGAACCTATATTGGCTCAATGCCGGGTAAAATCATTCAAGCGCTAAAAAAAGCCAAAACAACCAATCCATTGATCCTCTTGGATGAGATCGACAAGATGGGGCAAGATTTTCGGGGCGATCCGGCATCGGCGATGCTTGAAGTGCTTGACCCGGAACAAAACGCCACCTTCTCGGATCATTATTTAGAGGTTGAATATGATCTCTCCAACGTGATGTTCTTGACCACCGCAAATAGTTACAACATGCCCGGGCCCTTGCTAGACCGGATGGAAATCATACCGCTCTCTGGCTATACCGAAGATGAAAAATGCGAAATCGCGAAACGGCACCTGCTTTCCAAGCAGTTAAAGAATCACGGTTTAAAAGACGGTGAGCTGGCGCTGAAAGAGGATGCATTAAGCAGTATTATACAGCGCTACACCCGCGAGGCCGGCGTCCGAAATCTTGAGCGTGAAATCGCAAAGATTGCCCGAAAAGCTGTTACTAAAATTGTTAAGAAAGAGGTCGAAACGCTGGAGGTTACGGCGGATAATATCAGCGACTTCTTGGGCGTTGAGAAATTCCGCTACGGTTTGGCTGAAAAGGAAGATCAAGTCGGCGTGGTAACAGGTTTGGCTTGGACTTCGGTTGGGGGTGATTTGCTTTCAATCGAGGCCTTAAAGCTGCCTGGCAAAGGACGCATGAAAACAACCGGTAAGCTGGGTGATGTGATGAAAGAAAGCATCGATGCGGCAAGTTCGTATGTGCGCTCAATCAGCCCCAAAATTGGTGTGAAGCCAACCCTATTTGATCGGTTGGACATTCACGTACACGTTCCCGAAGGGGCAACCCCAAAAGATGGACCAAGCGCTGGCTTAGCGATGGTAACCTCCATCGTGTCGGTTTTAACCGGGATTCCTGTACGCAAAGACATCGCAATGACGGGCGAAGTAACATTGCGCGGCAATGCTTTGGCCATTGGTGGATTAAAGGAAAAACTGCTCGCGGCGCTGCGCGGCGGCATCACAACGGTTTTAATTCCGCAAGAAAATGAAAAAGATTTGGCTGAAATTCCTGATAATGTGAAGGAGGGGTTGACCATCATTCCCGTCAGTCATGTTTCAGAAGTTATTGCGAATGCTTTAACCGCAACGCCCGATGCAATAGAATGGGATGAGGCTGCAGAGGAAGCTGCAGCAGCGGCCGCAGCGCTTAACGCTCCGTCTACGGCACCTGCGACAACGCATTAACGTTTTTTCTGGCCGAGGCTCATCAAGCCTTGGCCAGAGTTTCGTTTTTAAAGCCCGTCGCAGCGTAGTCAAACTTTTTTAAAAATCTTAAAAAAACGCCACAGCAAACCCGAAGAATGGCACTATTTTTCCCCTAGCCTCTTGCGTCTGCTTGAAGCTTTGTTTAGACGGTTTTTTGCGGGTGATTAGCTCAGTTGGTAGAGCGCTTCGTTTACACCGAAGATGTCAGGAGTTCGAGTCTCTTATCACCCACCATACTCCCTTTGAATTGTTCGAATAATAATTTTGGTCTTTAAGGCGAGAACAAATCTTGTATATGTATTCGAGCCGATCACCGAACATAAATGAAACCGCTCTGTCGTAGGGCTTTGTCGTTCTTTCTGTTTTCTTATCAACGCCTCACAGCGTGGCTTTGATAGATGATATCAAAGGCCCGCAGGCCTTTGACTAGTGTTTTAGAAAATACCAAGTGCGACCCTGGCGCACCGTGCCGATTTAAGCCTCTGTTGCGCCCCCTGCAGCCTGCCAATCGCCAAAGCCTCCAATATTGATTATATTGCTATAGCCCATCTCAACCAATGTTTTGCCCGCCAAAGCGGCTTGTCCACCCGCTGCGCATAAAACACAAATCCGGGCCTCTTTTTGCAAACGCGGATTGTGAAATTTTGTGGCGTCATCCGCAGCAAATTCAAGGAACCCGCGGTTGATCCGAACGGCGCCCGCAACCGTACCTGAGGCCGTTATATCAGAACTGTCGCGTACGTCCAAAAATACGGTTTCGCCATCATCAAAAAAGGCCAACGCCTCTGTCGCTTGAATACGCGGCACCACCGCATTGGCATCTTGTAGATAATCGCTTGATGTTTTCATCTTTTAGTCCTGTGCAAGTTCGGGCGAATAATCCGCCTTTGATTAAGTTTATATTCTGCCGCTAACATAGGACACTGCCGGCAGAAAGCAAAGCACGCAGAGGCCAACAGCCCAATGCTGTTTTTAAGATCGGCGCCGGCGCCTTCTTGAACTTAAAAACTTATTTTTGCCGCGCGTTATCGAAAAACAGACATCAAAACGTTATATTTTTACTTTTTACCGCTGAGTTTTAGGCTTTAAGCAATCTTTAAAAAAAACCCATAGGTAAATATTATGCCTGATATTGACAGCAATCCAAACACCTCGCAGGTTAATCCATAAGATAGGCATCATGTTTTTCTCTGCGAGCGATACGGCATGAAGATAGAATTTTACTATGATTTTGGCAGCCCGAATGCCTATTTGGTGCATAAAACGCTGCCAGAGATTGCAAAGACGTATGGAGTTCCAATTATATCTCGGCCGATCTTGCTGGGCGGTGTGTTCAAAGCAACCAATAATAAAAGCCCAATGGAAGCCTTCGCGAATGTGGCTGGGAAACTCGCCTATGAAGCCCGTGAGACCGAACGTTTTGTAGAAAACCGCAAGATCATTTTTCAGCTAAACCCCCATTTTCCTGTTAATACCATCGCGCTGATGCGCGGGGCGATATTTGCGCTCGGGAAACCTTGGGAACAGAGCTATCGCGATACAATGTTCCACGCCATGTGGGTTGATCAAGAAAAAATGGATGATCCGGTCACCGCCCTAAGGGTTATGGAAAAAGCTGGCTTGCCCGCGGAGGAGATTCTTTCTGCAACTCAAGATCCCGCAATAAAAGCCGCTTTGATCCAGACTACGTCTCAAGCGGTGGCCCGTGGTGTTTTTGGCGCCCCGACGCTCATCGCCAATGAGGATATGTTTTTTGGCAAGCACAGCCTGATAGATCTTGAAACCATGCTGGAATCATTGCCCTAAACCCACGGCACGGCCCATTTATTGTGCAACGCCGTGCAAAATGCCAGGCAGCGCCATACCTTACCCGCGCATAGCGCAATCCACGTGATCCAAACCGCCTTTCGTAGTTTTGAAGATGATTGCCTCTAAGGATTTAAATGAATAGTCTTTACAGACCTCAGGCTATGCCTGTGTTGTGCAAGCGGCAAAGCCAAGGGCAAGATTATGTCGAATGAAGTTAAAAATTGTGCAGATGATTATATCAAAAAACAATTGTTTAGCGGCATTGAGTGGCGCATTGAGCAAGCGGGCGAACTGCGGTTAGAAGGGCGTTCGGGCTATGCAAATTATGCCTGTAAAACGCCCATTCCCGATCGTGCTATTTACCGCATATACTCCATGACTAAGCCGATCATTGCAGCTCTTGCCGTGTTGCTGGTTCAAAAAAGGCTGATGCGGCTTTCTGATCCAATCGCTAAATACGATCCACAGTTTTCAAAGATGCGCGTTTTGACGCCAAATGGATCACTAGAGCCTGCTTGTAAATTGATAACGCTTGAAGATTTACTGACCCATCGGGCTGGGTTCAGTTATGAATTTAACCTTGGCTGCCATATTGCCCCCTATTATCGCAAGGCAGAGATTCTTGCTGATGGCGCGCGAGACCTTCGCGAAATGATACGCACCTTGGCGCAACTGCCATTGGCCTTTCATCCAAAAGAACGCTGGCTTTACAGTATGTCGATCGATGTACTGGCGCATCTTGTCGAATGCGTAACCGGCAGACGGATTGATGCTTTGCTACAAGAGTATATTTTTGATCCCCTTAACATGAGCGATACAGGGTTTCGTTTGTCCGACGCGCAATTGCCCCGTTTAATGACAAATTACGGGCGCTACAAATTGGAAGCCATTGCGCCTTTAAATAAAATTGAACACGTGCTCGAGGAAAATGACGTCGCCCGCATGTATCCAGAGCAATCCTCAGAGTTTCGTCGCGGCGGCATTGGTCTTTATGCAACGGCGCAGGATTACAGCGCCTTTGCAAGGTTTTTACTGACGGGAAATTCAGATACCGGCGAAAAAATGATTTCCAATGACATGGTTGGCCTTATGCGCGCCAATCGCCTGCCGCTTTCTGCCGTGCCTCTCAGCATTTCTGGGCAAGCGTTTCCCGGCTATGGGTGGAACTTGCTTGGCCGGGTTATGACTGATGTGGGTCAGGCCGTTGTGCCTACAACCCTTGGCGAGTTTGGCTGGTCTGGCGCCGCGCAAAGCTATTTTTGGGTAGACCCGCAACGACAGATCACGGGCGTGATTATGACCCAATTCATGGGCAGCAATCATCCGTTACATGAAGATATGCTCAACGCAGTCTATGCCACGCTATAAAAACCGTTGTTTTTAGCGTGCAGAGGCAAGTAAAGCGGAAATATCCAAATGCTTTTCAAGGTGATCGGCCAAAGCGTTTAACGTTTGATCGACAGTTTGCGAATAGGCCTGCGCACTGCTTTGAATATGCAAACCCTTTAAAAACGCATGGCGAAACCCATCGCTCGAAAACATACCGTGTAAATAGCTGCCCATGACCAGACCATCCGCGCTTATGGCGCCTTCGTTGCGCCCATTAAGCTGAGCAAAAGGGCGCAGCGTATCTGGGCCCTGCGTTTGGCCGATATGAATTTCATATCCGCTAAACTCTTGCTGTGTTGGCGGGTGTATTGCATTCACTTGGCCCAATTGCTTTTTGGGATACATGATTGTGTTTACCTTCAACAAGCCAAGGCCTTCTGTTTTGCCGAATACGCCCTCAATTCCCTCAGGGTCATCGATGACGTTTCCTAGCATTTGATACCCACCACAAATCCCCAAAATATGCCCACCGCGCCGGCGATGCGCTTTAAGGTCAATATCCCAGCCTTGCGCGCGCAGATAGGTCAAATCGGCCGATGTCGATTTGCTGCCAGGCACGATCACCAAACGCGCATCAGCGGGGATGGCTTGGCCAGGACGTAAAACCGTTACTTGTAACTCTGGATCATTGCTCAGCGGATCCAGATCATCAAAATTTGCGACACGTGACAATCCCAAGCACACGATATGCGGCTTACCAGGCCGCTGTGGGGTTGCGATGTCCAACGCATCTTCGGCAGGTAGCTTCCATGCTTGATCAAAATAAGGCGCAATCCCAAAGCCCCGCCAATTGGTTTTCGCGCAAATCATTTCATAACCTGCAGAAAACAAGTTAGGATCACCTCGAAACTTATTGATAATAAATCCAAATATCTTCTTATTATCTTCTGGATCTAAAACGCTATTCGTGCCCACCATTTGCGCAATAACGCCGCCGCGATCAATATCACCAACCAAAAGAACCGGCACATCCGCCGCGCAAGCAAAGCCCATATTGGCGATATCGCCAGGCCGCAAATTCACCTCTGCGGGGCTACCAGCCCCTTCCACTATTACCAAATCAAACGTGGATTTTAGGCGTTGAAAACTTTCCAAAACGAAGGGCATCAGCTTTGGTTTTAACGCTGAATAATCTTTTGCACGCGCCGTGGCATAGCGTTTACCCTGAACTATGATTTGCGAACCCGTTTCACTTTCTGGCTTTAACAAAACCGGATTCATGTCGCAGACTGCAGCGCAGCCCGCCGCCAAGGCTTGTAACGCCTGCGCGCGGCCTATTTCGCCTCCATCTGACGTGACGGCTGCATTATTTGACATATTTTGTGGCTTGAATGGCGCAACGCTCAGCCCTCGCCGTTTGGCCGCGCGGCACAACCCGGCCACTAGCAAAGACTTGCCTACATTTGACCCGGTGCCCTGAACCATTAAGGCTGGCATGTTAGAACTCAACGCCAAATTGTGCTTTGATACCTTGTTTGAAGGGATGTTTGACTTGCGCCATCTCGGTCACCAAATCCGCAAGATCAATTAAATCATCCTTTGCATTGCGTCCGGTCAAACATACATGCGTCATCTCCGGTTTTTCTGTTTTCAAAAAGGCAATCACATCATCGATATCGATATAATCATAGCGCAGCGCGATATTGATTTCATCAAGCAAAACGAATTGAATTTCGGGATCAAGGATAAGCTCTTTTGCCCGATGCCAGCCGGCTTGAGCCGCAGCAATATCGCGTTCACGGTCTTGCGTTTCCCAGGTAAACCCTTCACCCGAAACTACAAACTTGCATTGCTCGGCAAAATTTTCTGTCAAAAACTTGCGTTCGCCGGTCACCCAAGTGCCTTTAATAAACTGCACCACCGCGCAGGGCATCTCATGCGCGATACACCGCATGATCATTCCAAAGCCAGAAGAAGATTTCCCCTTGCCCGCGCCCGTGTGAACAATAATAAGGCCTTTTTCATCCGTTTTGCTCTGCATCATCTTATCGCGCGCCGTTTTGATTTTGCGCATCTTTTGATTGTGTCGTTGATTTTCATCGACCATAGGAATTCCTTTTTCTTGACACGCCACGTTGCATGGCCCATTGCAAATGGATGTTGGTTCTTGTTCTAGGACAGGCGAAGAGGGAATGCACTCAGTTTTTCGACGGAGTACGTCGGAATATCGAAACGCAGCCGCCCCCGCGACCGTGAGCAGCGAAGACGCGTGTATACCACTGGCAAATGCTGGGAAGGATACGCATCTGTGAAGGCAACGCCTTCAAAGCTGTAAGCCGGGAGACCTGCCAACATAAAAACAACCGGATCCGGACGGGGTGTGTCGGAGGCGGAGCATGTTCTTGCATGCCCTGCTGGCCTCTGTCTGGTTTTCTTGCGTTCCGACGCGCTGCCAGAGGAAGATAATGTCAAAAACGGATTCAATTGAGTTGCTGGTTTGTACGTCTTGTCGCGCGGGGCGCGCGGAGCCAGATAATGAAAAGCGCCAAGGCACTGTACTTTTCGAGGCAATCAAGCAAGAAGCGCTGCCCGAAAATATAAAACTGACGGCTGTTTCCTGTTTGGCAAATTGTGATCATGGCTGCTCCATCGTGTTGCGCGGCGAAAACCGTTGGACTTACGTCTATGGCAATCTTGATCCAGCGCAGGATGTTGAAACCATATTGAATGGCGCATCTCGATATCTGGATGCCGCTGATGGACGCGTTCCCTGGCGCGAAAGGCCCGAACATTTCCGAAAAAACTGCATCGCGCGTATTCCCCCAATTGAGGCTGCTTCATGAACGATCTAACAAAACTTCCCGTCACCGTTGTTACCGGATTTCTTGGCTCTGGAAAAACCACGTTAATCCGCCATTTGATGCAAAATCCAGGCGGCAAACGGCTGGCCATTATTGTCAACGAATTTGGCGATGTGGGGGTCGACGGTGAAATCCTTAAATCCTGCGCGATCCCCAATTGCCCAGAGGAGAACATTCTTGAATTGGCCAATGGATGCATTTGCTGCACGGTCGCGGATGATTTCATCCCGACCCTGGAACGCCTGATGAAACTTGAACCACGTCCGGAACATATTTTAATTGAAACCTCCGGCCTGGCGCTGCCAAAACCACTTTTAAAGGCTTTTGACTGGCCAGATATTCGCTCAAAAATCACAGTCGACGGGGTGATTGCTTTGGCCGATGCCGAAGCAGTAGCCGCAGGCCAATTTGCGCCTGATTTGGCTGCCGTTGCCGCGCAGCGAGACGCTGATGAAAGCTTAGATCACGAAACCCCCTTATCCGAAGTGTTTGAAGATCAGATTTCTTGCGCCGATTTGATTTTGCTCACAAAGCCTGATTTGGCTGGCGCCGAGGGCATTGCCAAAGCCAAAGCGGTGATCGCCGCAGAAGCGCCGCGCAGTTTGCCCGTGATCGAAGTGGCCGATGGGCATATTGATCCGCGCGTCGTATTGGGGCTAGAAGCAGCGGCCGAAGATGATCTGCACGCGCGTCCTTCGCATCATGATGGGGTGCCCGAACATGATCATGAAGATTTTGACAGCGTGGTGATCGGACTGGACGAGCTTGAAAGCCCAGAAAGCCTTATCAAGCGTATTGAAATCTTAGCTGAGAGGCAAAATATATTGCGCGTGAAAGGCTATGCCGCGGTAAAAGGCAAACCAATGCGTTTGCTCGTTCAGGCTGTCGGCGCGCGCGTGCGCGCACAATATGATCGGCCATGGGCCCCAGATGAAATGCGTATGGGCCGCGTGGTTGTGATTGCCGAACATGATCACATCGACAGAAACGCAATCGAAAGCACACTGAAAGGATAGCATCAAAGATGCATGTGATCTTTCGCGAGAGTCATGGTTTGGAAGAGACCGCTCAGCCGGTTGATCTGCAGCAAACGCCTGCAGATATGGTGGTTTTGTCCTTTTCCGACAGTGATCTTGGGGCCTTCTCGGTTGGATGGCATAACGCGAAAGAGGATCTGCCAAGCCTTCGTTTGGCAAATTTGGCTGCGCTGCAACACCCGCTTTCAGTTGATACCTACATTGAGCAAACGCTCCGTGACGCAAAAGCTGTATTGGTGCGGCTGATTGGGGGAATGCCTTATTGGTCTTATGGTCTGCAACAACTTCGCGCGGTTGCTGAAGAAAACGGGATCGCTTTGGCTGTATTGGCCGCTGATGGGCGGGCCGATAGCCAGCTGGATGATATCTCCACCCTGCCCGTGTCAACATTGCGCAGGTTGCGCCAGCTTTGTGACGCAGGTGGCCCCGATGCTGCAAGCGCAGCTTTGGCACAATTGGCCTTATCTGCAGGGTTATTTGCGCGCCCGAAAATAGGCCAAAAGAATCCGCCGCGCGTAGGCGGTTGGTCGCTGCAAAATCGCCTGTCCTGCCCTGCCGCGTTTGCGCTGCGCGTAATACCCAAACCGGCGGTTGTGATAAGTTTTTACCTGTCTTATCTCACGGCGGCTGATTTGGCGCCGATCGAGGCTGCTGCCCAAGCGCTTGAAGCCCGCGGGTTTGATGTGTTTGGGGTGTTTGTTCCCTCGTTGAAAGAGCCTGAATCAGCGGCGTGGTTGCAACGTCAAATGCGTTTGATCGCGCCGGTTGCGATTTTGAATGCAACGGCATTTTCAGGAAAAGGCCCTGATGGCGCTTCGCCACTGGATATCGCTGAGGTTCCGGTGTTTCAAATGGCTTTGGCAACCTCAACGCGTGCGGCTTGGGCGGATACTGAGCGCGGCCTTTCGCCCGCCGAGCTTGCGATGCATGTTGTTTTGCCCGAGGTCGATGGCCGTCTATTTGTGGGGGTTGGTTCGTTTAAAGACCCCGCAGCGCGGGATCCACAACTTCAGTTCTCACGCTTTATCCATAAAGCCGACGCGCCCCGGATCGCAGCAATCGCCGATCGCATCCGCGCGCATGTCGATCTCTCGCGCGTTGAGAATGCGCAAAAGCGCCCAGTATTGGTGTTGTCAACTTACCCTGGCAAACCTTGGCAAATGGCACATGCGGTCGGCCTTGATGCGTTGGCTTCAGCAGAAGCCATTCTGAGCGATCTACAAACCAGAGAATATGATGTTGTACCAGATGGCCCGCTTCACAAGGATCTTCAAAACCAACGGATAAAATGGCCCCTCAGCGCCTATAAAACCGCGTTAAAGGATTTGCCCGAATGCCTTCAAACCGAGCTGTTTCACGCATGGGGAGATCCAGAAACCGATCCGCAGGCGCGCAACGGAGCGCTCGAATTCGCGGCAACACGGCGCGGCAAGGCGCTTATCGCCCTGCAACCAGAACGCGGCAGTCTTCAAGCGCGCGAATCTGAATATCATGATACCAGCCGTACGCCGCGCCACAGCTACGTGGCGTTTTATCTTTGGCTTAGAACCGTTGAGGCCGCCAGCGCTTTAATCCATATTGGCGCGCATGGAACGCTCGAATGGCTGCCTGGAAAATCGGTTGCTTTATCAGAGGTTTGTTGGCCAGAAGCGCTGATTAAGGATCTGCCAGTAATATATCCCTTTATTGTTAATGATCCAGGCGAAGCGGCTCAGGCCAAGCGCCGGATTTGCGCGATCACGCTGGGGCATATACCGCCGGCTATGAAAGCCAGCGCAACGCCCGACCGGCTGGCCTTTCTAGAAAACCTTCTTGATGAGTTTTCAAACGCTGATGGGTTGGATCCGCGCCGCCGCACCCGACTGCAGGATGACATACGCGCCGAAGCAAAGCAGCTTGGTGTTGAGCAAGATCTGGGGCTTGACGCGGCAAGTTCAAACGCAGAAGCGATCAGCTGCATCGACCGCTTTGTGTGCGACATTAAAGAAAGCCAGTTTGGTGATGGGTTGCATATTTTTGGGCGCGCACCCGAAATTGCCGCAGAATTTGACAGCCACCCCTCGATCAAAGCCGAAAGCGCGGCGCTTCTCACTGCGCTCAACGGCAAGCGGGTGGCCGCCGGTCCATCCGGATCGCCGTATCGGGGCCGAAAAGATGTTTTGCCAACGGGGCGAAACCTGTTCACAACGGATCCACGCGTGGTTCCAACCCGATCGGCCTACGCGCAGGGTTTGGTCTTGGCCGAAGAATTGATGCGCCGGCATTTACAAGACCATGGTGATTATCCGAAAAACCTAATCGTTGATCTCTGGGGCTCAGCCACCATGCGCACGGCGGGTGAAGAATTTGCCATGGCGCTTGCGCTGATCGGCGTAAAGCCCGAATGGGATCCGGGCTCGGAACGTGTCAGCGGTATCGAAATCACCCCAATTGCAGAGCTTGAAAGGCCCCGCATTGATGTGACATTGCGCGTCTCGGGCCTGTTTCGCGATATTTTTCCAACCTTATCTGCGTTGTTTTCACAAGCCGTTCAAAGCTTACGGGCGCGCAGTGAAAGCCCGGATTGGAACCCATATGTCACCAAGCAGGAGCTGTCGCGCGTGTTTGGCCCGGCACCGGGAGATTACGGCTTGGCGATGGGCGCCTTTGGCGACACCTATACAGATGAGGCGCGCGAAGCGGCGGGCAAAGCTTGGCTGGCCGCAAGCGCCTATGCGCTGAACGGTCCAGACAGCACATACAGACCCGATGCGATTAAAGAACAAGTCGCAAAAGCAGATGGATTTGTTCATATTCAAGATCTGCCCGAAACGGATCTCCTGCTGGCGGCCGATTACGCCTTTCACGAAGCCGGTTTTGCCGCAGCGCAAGGGGTAACGGGTGGATCGGCCGCGCTTTACCATGTGGACAATACCAACCCGGAAGCGGTGCGCGCGCGCAGTCTTTCCGAAGAAATCGCCCGCGTTGTTCATGCCCGGGCAAGCAATTCAGATTGGGTTGCTGGCATGCGCCGACATGGTTATCGCGGGGCTGCGGAAATCGCTGCAACATTAGATCACATGGGCAGTTTCGCGCATTTGGCAAATGTGGTGGGGCCGCATTTATTCGATATGTTTTTCGATGCCACTTTGGGAAATTCGGATATTTCCACCTTTATGGAAGACGCCAACCCCGAGGCATTCGCGGCTTTGAAAAAACGCTTTGAAGCCTTGGATAAAGCCGGGCTTTGGGTCACGCGGCGCAATTCGATCCGCGCCTCTCTTGAGGCCGCGCAATGAGCAGACCTGAGGCCCAAGGCTGGTGCCCCACAGCGTTTCACCCCATGATGTCGGGTGATGGCATGCTGCTGCGCGTGCGTCCGCAATTCAATCGTTTAAGCCTTGAACAAGCGTTGGGCCTCTGCGGAATCGCCGAACAATTTGGAAATGGGTTAATAGATTTTACCAGCCGCGCCGCAGTGCAAATACGCGGTTTAACCCCGGCTTCATTCACCAAGGCGTTGTCGGCGTTGCAATCTTTATCGCTGGTTTCCCAAACCGCGTCACATGAGGCTTTGCGCGGCGTGTTGCTAAGCCCAGAATGGCAAGAAAACGATTTAACCTACCGGTTAACGCAGGCGCTTTATGACCGCCTTGATGAGCTGCCAGAGCTGCCCGCAAAATTTGGCTTTGCGATGGATACGGGGCGGCGGCCAGTTTTGCAGGGCTGTTCGGCAGATATACGCCTTGAAACATCAAAAGATGGCCGCCTTTTATTGATCGAAGATGGCGCCGATTTTGGTCATAGCGTTTCACAAGACACCGCGATATCTGCCCTGATTGCCTTGGCCCATATGTTTTCACAGGCTGTCCGTGGCGGTAACCCCAATACTCGGATGCGGAATCTACCATCGCCGCTGCAAAGCGCACAAGATGAATATGCTTATAAAAGACAGCTGTCTTTCGCGGCCCTTCCGCTTGGGAAAACGGCGCTTGGCTTTCATTTAGCACCTGCTTTTGGGCAAACTACATCGCAAGATTTTACAGAGCTGTTGATACAATCTGACTGTGCATTTTTGCGCTTAACACCCTGGCGCGGGCTTTTATTAGAACGGGCGTCAAACCTAACAATACCGCCTGGTTTCATTAGCGATGAGCAGGACCCTAAGCGGCGTATTCAGGTTTGCCCTGGCGCACCAGCCTGTCAGAGCGCCAAAGGGAACACGCGCGGTTTTGCGGCGCGGATGGCACCGCGTCTTGGCGCCAATCCTGCGTTAAATTCGAAAGACCTGCATATTTCAGGATGCGCAAAAGGTTGCGCAAAACCCCAAAAGGCAGATCTAACCTTCGTGGCTCAAAACTGTGGCTTTGACGTGATTGTAAAGGGCCATGCATGGGATAAGCCAATCATAACGGGCTTAGACCCAGATATTATTTTACAAAACTTGGATGGCTTTTAATGCCCTATGAATATGAAACTAACGGCGCTGCGATTTACGAACAATCTTTTCGGATGATCCGCGCTGAATCAGACTTAACGAATTTTAATGCTTTGGAAGAACAAGTGGCTGTGCGCATGATCCATGCCGCCGGTTTGGTCGATCTGGCAAAATATATCAAATTTTCGAATGGTTTTGTTACCAAGGCGCGCGCCGCATTAAACGCGGGTGCGCCTATTTTTTGCGATGCGCGCATGGTCTCTGAGGGGATCACCCGCGCCCGTTTGCCTGATGCAAACGAAATCATATGCACGCTGCATGATCCAAATATTTACGAATTAGCGGCCGATATGAACACCACCCGATCCGCGGCCGCTTTAGAATTTTGGCGCCCCCGATTGGCCGGATCAGTGGTGGCAATTGGCAACGCGCCAACTGCGTTATTTCACCTTTTGAATATGCTCGAAGATCCCACTTGCCCGCGCCCTGCGGCAATTATCGGGTGCCCTGTAGGCTTTGTAGGAGCGGTGGAGAGTAAGGACGCCCTATGGCAAGCGCAACCCGCGCCCTGTTCGATTGTAGAGGGCCGCTTGGGGGGAAGCGCCATCACCGTTGCCGCTGTGAACGCAATCGCGAGCCGTAAAGAATGAGCAGAGCAACGATCTACGGGATCGGGCTTGGCCCCGGCGATCCGGATTTAATGAGTGTCAAAGCCGATAGATTGGTGCGGCGCATAAAAAACGTTGCGTTTTTTCGAAAAGCCGGGCGCAAAGGACACGCAAGAACGATCGTTGAGGGGCTATTGCCGATGGGCGCGATTGAGTTGCCGATGGAATATCCCGTGACCACAGAAATCTCTGTAACAGATCCACAATACAATGCGCTTCTGTCCCAGTTTTATGAAGATTGCACATCGAAAATAGCCTCATTATCCGAGCAAGGGCACGAGGTTGCAATCCTCTGCGAAGGAGATCCCTTTTTCTATGGATCCTTCATGCATTTATACACTCGGCTGAAAGACACGCACCCTGTCGCGGTTATACCAGCCATCACAGGAATGTCGGGCGCTTGGACGGCCAGCGGAGCGCCGATCACCTGGGGTGATGATGTTTTAACCGTTTTATTGGGCACTTTATCACTGGACGAGTTGCAAAAGCGCATGGCCAATAGCGATGCTTTGGTCATAATGAAGATCGGTCGTAATATCGAAAAAATTCGCCAAGCCCTGAAAGCGAGCGACCTCTACCAAAAGGCGTGGTTGGTCGAATTCGCCACGATGCCCCAGCAAACCGTTTATAAACTTTCTGAATGCGAGGGCAGAATTACCCCTTATTTTTCGATTATTGTGGTCCATGGTCAGGGACGGCGGCCATGAGTGGAACATTGAAAATTATCGGATTGGGCCCTGGCAGCGCCGGCCTGATCACCCCCGATGTCAAAGACGCATTGGAAACCGCCACGGATGCAATCGGCTATTACCCCTATGTTGCCCGCGTGATCGAGCGGTCCGGATTAACCATTCATGGATCCGATAATCGCGTGGAATTACAACGCGCAAAGCAAGCGCTTGAATTGGCCGGCGAAGGCAGGCATGTCGTGGTTGTCTCGTCTGGCGATCCGGGCGTGTTTGCAATGGCCTCTGCGGTGTTTGAGGCCGTTGAAACCGGACCTTTAAGCTGGCGTGAGCTGGACATATCCGTATTGCCTGGAATCACCGCAATGCTGGCGGCCGCTGCGCGGCTGGGGGCGCCTTTGGGACATGATTTCTGCGTCATAAACCTGAGTGACAACCTAAAGCCGTGGTCAATCATCGAAACGCGTTTGCGGTTAGCGGTGGAGGCGGATTTCGCCATGGCCTTTTACAATCCGCGGTCAAAAGCGCGCCCTGAAGGGTTTGAAAAAGCATTGGATTTGCTTAAGAGCGCTTGTGAAAAGGAGCGGTTGATCATGTTTGCGCGGGCGGTTAGCACGCCAGAGGAAAGCCTGCTCACCGTTGCGCTTAGCGACACTACGCCCGATATGGCCGATATGCGAACGATGGTTTTGGTCGGTTCGCGCCAGACGCGTTTGATCCCGCGAGAAAACGCCGCGCCGATTGTCTATACGCCCCGGAGCATGCGCTAATGCCCCGCAATCCAATCCATCGCTTCGGTGACCAAGAACGCCTCATCGCGGGGGAGCGACAAAATTGGGCGTTCAATCATAATTACCGGCAAGAAAAGCTGCCGCGCCGCTTCAATTTTAGCATAGGCGCCGCGCCCACCCGCATTTTTAGAAACAACCATCTCAACCTCATGCTCGCGCATCAACGCAATATCCTGTTCTTTGCTAAAGGGTCCACGAGATACAATAATCGTGCTATCTGGCAGCGCCAAAGTCTGCGCGGGCGGGTCGACAAGTCGCAACACATAGTGATGCTGCGATTGCGCGGCA
The DNA here is from genome assembly GCA_034423775.1 of Alphaproteobacteria bacterium US3C007. Taxonomy (NCBI): domain Bacteria; kingdom Pseudomonadati; phylum Pseudomonadota; class Alphaproteobacteria; order Rhodobacterales; family Roseobacteraceae; genus Thalassovivens; species Thalassovivens spotae. Next base: position 3,054,522 of record CP139918.1, on the reverse strand, counting down.
AACAGATCAAGATGCATCCGCCCAATGGCAAGCATAATATTCTGCTTCTGAGCGGGCAAGGCGGACGCGGCCGCCGAAATATCGGGCACGCTATGCCAGCGGTCAGTTGTTTCGGGGCGCCAAGGAGGGCGCGTCAAAGCCAGCAGGGGAACCCCTGCTTTGGCGCAAGCAAGCACAGCGTTTTCGCTCATCTGCGTCGCAAAAGGATGTGTGGCATCGATCACATGCGTAATCTGTTCTTCCCGAAGATAGGCGAACAAGCCTTGGACGCCGCCAAACCCACCAATCCGCTTTTCAATTGGTTGGGCTTTGGGCCGCTCAACGCGCCCAGCGTAAGACAGGCACGCGCGATACCCTTTGGTTGCTACGGCTTGCGCGAGCTGACTGGCCTCAATCGTACCGGCCAAAATCAAAAGGTTTACGGTCATGGATAACGCTCCTTGGCTCACCATACTCGGTTGGGGCGAAGATGGTCCAGATGGGCTAACCGCCACAAGTGCAAAAATTTTGCAAGACGCAGAGATTATCGCTGGTGCCACTCGGCATTTAGACCTTTTACCGCCAGACTATAACGCTATGCGTTTCTGCTGGCCGGTGCCCTTCGCCGCGGGGCTAGCACCTTTCTTGGCTTTGCGGGGCAAAAAGGTTGTGCTTTTGGCGTCGGGCCATCCCTTTTGGTTTGGCGCAGGCACAAGTATCACGCAACATTTACAGCCCGAGGAATGGCGCGCCCTGCCCGGCCTGTCTTCATTTTCATTGGCGGCCGCAGCCTTGGGCTGGCCGCTTGAAACCACGCATTGCATGGGGTTGCACGCAGCGCCCCTTGAACGTTTACGCCCGCATTTGGGGGTTAATAAGCGCCTTCTGATCACGCTTAAAGATGGGGCGATGGCCCAAACGGTTGCGCAATATCTTTGCGCTGTTGGGTTTGATAGATCCGAGCTAACTGTGCTTGAGCGCCTGGGTGGACCGCATCAAAAAATCCGCTCGACCCGCGCAGATCGCTTTAACCTTGAAAAAATTGAACACCCTGCTCTGCTGGCGATCACGCCAAGCGATGGGCCGGCGCTTCCATTGGCAAATGGATGGCCAGATAGCGTCTTTTCCCATGATGGCCAAATCACCAAACGCCCGATACGCGCCTTAACGCTGTCTGCGCTTTGCCCAAAACCCGGCGATGTGCTGTGGGATCTCGGCGGTGGGTCCGGCTCCATTTCTTTGGAATGGCTGGCCAGTGATACAACGCTGACAGCCTTTTGTATTGAACAAAACCCCGACCGCGTGAGCCGCATTAAAAAGAATGCGCAAGAATTGGGGCTAGACCGGTTGCACGTAATACAAGCACAAGCGCCAGAAACACTCCATGATTTACCGCTTCCCAATGCGGTTTTTATTGGCGGCGGTATCAGCGATGCCTTGTTACATACGCTGTGGCATATATTGCCTGCGGATACGCGTCTGGTGTGCAATGGCGTAACCTTAGAGGCAGAAGCCTTACTGATAAACTGGCAGTCAGAAAAAGGGGGTGAGCTTCTGCGGATCGAACTGTCCCATATGGCCCCGCTTGGTTCAAAACGCGGATGGAAAGCCAACTTTCCAATCTTGCAATGGAGCTGCACGTTATGATCTTTGTTGGCCTTGGGTTTCGCAAAGCCGTAACTACGAAAAGCTTTGAAAACCTGTTCCGTCAGGTTTTTAACCTGACGGAATTGCCGGGCCCAATAAAGGCGCTTGCCACGCTTGATACAAAAGCTTTAAATCCTGCATTGCAAGAATTTGCAGCGGCAAAAAAGGTCACACTCATTCCTGTGTCTTTGGAAAATCTACAGCGGCAAATAACGCCAACGCAATCACCCGCCGCACAAGCCGCTTATGGCCTGGGTAGCATCGCCGAAGCCGCCGCGTTGGCCGCCGCAGGAGATGGATCATCATTAACCTTCAGGCGCTTGGTATCAAATGATAAAATGGCAACATGCGCCTTTGCGAAAGGATCTTTTAAATGACAGTGCACTTTATTGGCGCCGGTCCGGGAGCGGCAGATCTTTTAACGCTCCGCGGACGCGATTTGATCGCCAATTCACCGGTCTGCCTTTACGCGGGCTCGTTGGTGCCCGCCGAAATATTAGCGCATTGCGCCAGCACAGCGCGGATTGTGAACACAGCACCAATGGATCTTGATGCGATTATCGCCGAATGCCAGCGTGCTGAGGATGCTGGGCTTGATGTGGCGCGCCTGCATTCGGGCGATTTATCGATTTGGTCTGCTATGGGCGAACAAATCCGCCGTTTAAAAGCAGCCGATATTCCCTTTACAATCACCCCTGGTGTTCCATCCTTCGCCGCTGCTGCCGCGGCTTTAGAAGCCGAATTAACATTGCCTGAGATTAGTCAGTCAGTGGTACTGACCCGCACTTCGGGCCGCGCATCAACCATGCCCTCAGGGGAGAGTTTGGAAAACTTTGCGCGCAGTGGGGCCACTTTGGCGATACATTTATCAATCCACCAGCTTACTAAAGTGGTGACAGAGCTCACACCTTTTTACGGCGAGCATTGCCCGGTGGCGATCGTCTATCGCGCAAGCTGGCCTGATCAGGAAATCACGCGTTCAACCTTGTGCCGCGTGGCTGAAACGCTGTCAGAAGATATAAAACGGACCGCTCTCATTCTTGTTGGGCCAGCTTTGGCCGCCGAGGATTTTGCGGAAAGCAGCCTTTATGCAAAGGATTATGATCGCCGCTTTCGCCCGCAAAGCGCGGAATCGCCTTTTTATGGAAGCGCTGATTGATGCGCCCAAATGGTCTTTTAATTTCTGCACCCAGCTCAGGCACCGGCAAAACAACCGTTATGCTGGGGTTGCTCCGGGCATTTTCTGATCGCGGCCTTGCCGTTCAACCGTTTAAAAGTGGCCCCGATTATATCGATCCAGCTTTCCATTTTGCCGCTGCGCGCCGGGCATCGTTCAACATTGACAGCTGGTCTATGAGCGCAGAGCTGATCGATGCGATCAGCCACCAGGCGTCTGGCGCGGAATTGATCATTGCAGAAGGCTCAATGGGGTTGTTTGACGGTGTGGCAACGCGGGGCGCTGAGGGGTATGGAAGCAGCGCCGAAACGGCCCAAAGATTGGGCTGGCCGGTTGTGTTGGTGATCGATGTTTCTGGGCAGGCCCAATCCGCTGCGGCAACCGCTTTGGGCTTTAAAACCTATGCGCCTGATCTCAATATTGCAGGGGTTATCTTAAACCGGGTTGCCAGCCCGCGCCATGAACGTTTGGCAAGATTGGGTATGCAAAAAGCGGGAATTGAGGTGTTTGGATCGTTGCCAAGGCGCGGTGATCTTGCGCTTCCCGAGCGGCATCTGGGGCTTATTCAGGCCGTAGAGCATCCTGATTTGGAAACCGCGGTTGCTGGTTATGCGCAATTTTTAAAAGATCACGTGGATCTGGATGCGTTGTTTGCGGCCGCATCCGGATCCGCTGTTGCGCGGCCGGGGCGCTGGGCATCCCCGCCGGCCCAGAAAATTGCCATCGCGCGCGATGCTGCTTTTTCTTTCACCTATCCGCATCTATTGGAAAGCTGGCGCGCGGCAGGTGCAAGCATTCTGCCGTTTTCGCCTTTGTCTGATGAGCCTGTTCCACCCTCTGACTTGGTCATCTTACCCGGGGGGTATCCAGAGCTGCACGCGGGCAAGCTGGCTTCGGCACATAATTTTTGGAACAGTTTGCGGGCGCATGCGGCACAAAACCCCGTTCATGGCGAATGCGGCGGCTATATGGCGCTAGGAGAAGCCCTGATTGATAAGCAGGGTGTCTCGCATAAAATGGCAGGGTTGCTTGGTTTGGTAACCAGTTATGAAAAACGCAAATTTCATTTGGGCTATCGCCAAGCCCATCTATGCGCCCCCGCTTTGGGCTTTGCGAAAGGCACAAAATTGCGCGGTCATGAATTTCATTATTCAAGCATTCTCAACCAACCCGACGCAGCATTGGCTGATGTGTTCGATGCCGATGGCAATTCAGTCGCCGAAACCGGCTCTTTTCGCGGATATGTCAGCGGAACCTTTTTCCATTTGATTGATGAGGCGCAAAAGTGACCGGATTTGTAAGCTTTGTTGGCTCTGGCCCTGGCGACCCCGCGCTTTTAACCTTGAAAGCCGTTGAGTGCCTAAAAACGGCGCAGGTTGTCTTATTCGACGATTTATCCTCTGGGCCAATTCTGAAATATGCCGGCGCAAAAACAGAATTGATTGGGGTGGGCAAACGCGCCGGCCGTCGTTCGCCTAAGCAGGATCACGTAAGTCGTTTATTGGTCGATTATGCTGGCCAAGGCTATCAAGTTGTACGTCTTAAATCAGGGGATCCAGGCGTTTTTGGCAGATTAGAGGAAGAAATTGAGGCTTTGCGCGCGGCGAATCTTCCGTTTGAAATTGTGCCAGGGGTAACCGCTGCAAGCGCGGCAGCCGCGGCGGCGGGCATTCCCCTCAGTCGACGTTTAACCGCCAGGCGCATTCAATTTGTGACGGGGCATGACGTTGCGGGCGCGCTGCCAGACGATCTGAATATCCCCGCCCTTACCGATCCGAATGCCACAACGGTGATTTATATGCCAAAGCGCACCTTTGCTTCTTTAGCTGAACTCTTGATCCAAAATGGCTTGCCGAAAACCACTCCGGCTTTACTGGCGGAAAGCATTTCCACACCTGAGCAATATCTGCAGCGAACAACCGTGCTCACCTTGGCGCAGCAACTCTCAAAGGATATCTCAAGCGCGCCCGGGCTCATTTTGTATGGCGCCTTGGCTGAAACTTCGCTTCAAGATGTCGGGGTTGGTTGTGATCTGTCGTGATTTGTCTTGACCCAAGGGGTCAGCCTGCTTAACTGGCTGAGCAAAAGGTGCCAAAGCATACGCGATGGTGAAACGGGAAGCCAGTTCAACGCAAGTTTGCCCCGGCAAGCTTAAGCCAATCTGGCGCTGCCCCCGCAACGGTAGGCAAAGAGGCTGTATCATAAGCCATTATGGCAATAAGCCATGAGAAGGCGATACAACCGGCGGTCTTTGCAAGCCCGGAGACCGGCCTAATGCGTTAACGCAGATCCCTGCAATGGGGGATCTTTTATATTGGTTGATCACGGGGAAGTGATCTTTAACAAAGGAAAAGACATGCATATTGAACCAGGCCTTGTGAATGGGGTAAAAATTGCCCTGAGCTATGCAACCGCGGCCGGCGCAGCAACTTATGGTATTAAATTAACGCTAGAGGCATTGCGCCAGTCTGGCGCCTTCAATTTGGCAGCGCGTGCTATTTTGGCAACGATTGCGACATTCGTCTTTTTCGAGATTTTGCCGCATTTTCCTGTCGGTGTATCAGAAGTTCACTTCATTCTGGGCTCGACATTGTTCCTCATTTTTGGTGTGGCTCCTGCCGCATTTGGCTTGGCCGCTGGATTGCTGATCCAAGGGCTCTTTTTCGCCCCGATTGATTTACCACAATATTTTATGAATCTCACGTCGCTGTTGGTTCCTTTATTCGCCTTATCGGTGATTGCAAAAGCGGTGATTGCGCCAAATACGGCCTATGCCGACTTGAGCTACCGCCAAGCGCTTATGCTCTCGACCAGTTATCAAGCCGGCGTTGTTGGCTGGGTCGCTTTTTGGGTGTTTTACGGCCAGGGGTTTGGCGCTGAAACCTTCGCAAGCGTTGGGCTGTTCGGCATGGCGTATATGAGCGTGATTATTTTGGAACCGGTTGTTGATCTCGCGGTATTGGCGCTGGCAAAAATGATGCGCGATACTCCAGCGTCGGGTCTAATGCAGCCGCGCGTGTATTCTGCTTAAACTTTGAAACGAGACTTAAAGCGGCCTCATTTTTTTATGGGGCCGTTTTATATTGGGGCTACAAAATGATTGATCTGTATTTCATCGGCATCGGGATGGGCAATCCAGATCATTTAACCAGACAGGCGATTGCCGAACTTCAAACCGCTGATGTTATTCTAATCCCGCATAAAGGCGCCCAAAAATCTGATCTTGCCGATTTGCGCAAAACTATTTGTGAAAAATGTCTCGAGCCAATCCCGCCTTTGGTTTATTTTGATCTTCCCAAACGCGATTCCAAAACCAAAACCTATCTAGAGGGGGTTGTTGATTGGCACAGCGCGATCGCCAAAACTTGGCAGGATACGCTGCACAGAACGCTTCCAAATGGTGGCAAAGCGGCGCTTATGATCTGGGGTGACCCCTCTCTTTATGACAGCAGCTTGCGCATTGCCCAAAGGTTAAACCCGCGCAAAGCAGCAATCCGCATCACTGTGGTTCCGGGATTGACATCAGTTCAACTGCTAACCGCGGCGCATGCCATTCCCCTTAATGCTTTAGGAGCAGCCGTCACCTATACAACGGGGCGCAATTTGGCAGATCACGGTTGGCCTGATAAATGTGAAAGCTTGGTTGTAATGCTGGATGGTCAAACCGCGTTTGATCGATTGGATCCAGACGCGTTTGAAATATGGTGGGGTGCATTTTTGGGCATGCCAGAGCAGATTTTAATCAGCGGCCGGCTTTCTTCGTGTTGCGAAGAGATAAAAACCACGCGCCAGCGCGCCCGTGAAACTCATGGCTGGATTATGGACACGTATCTATTAAGACCTGTTCCGTAATTTTTAAGAGCTGCGCGCCTGCCTGCGTGCAAAATGATAAACGGTTGCGTGGTGATAAACATCGCCGGGCAAAAGCCAGGGGCTTGGATATTCGGGTCTATTGGGTGCGTCAGGCCAGGTTTGGGCCTCTAGGGCGATGCCAGCAAAGGCGCGATAAGGGTACCCAGCATGGCCCTTCGCAGAAAAATCAGACAATCCGCTGCCCGTGTAAATATGCACCCCTGGCTCCGTGCTTGCCATTTCCATATCAAGCGCATCGGTACTTAAGCGCGCTACGGTGGTTATCGGACGGCGCCGGTCATTCAGGCAATAATTGTGATCAATTTTAGCAAATGTTCCATTTTCGCACAGCGCTGAAAAATTCGAAAAATCATATTTTGAGCCCGCAACAGGGGTGGGCGCTTGGCTGGGAATGCCAGTCTCATCCACTGGAAGGTAACGCTTCGATAAAACCTGTAAGCGGTGCAGATCAATCTGCGGGCGGCCGTCGAGATTGAAATAGCTATGATTGGTAAAATTGCATAAGCTCGCGGCATCGGAAGTGGCGGTAATATCGATCTTCAAATTTGACTGCGCCAACTGATACCGCACGTTCACCCGAAGCGTGCCAACAAACCCCATATGCCCATCCGGGATAATATCTTCCAATGTTACAAAATCGGACCCCGAGTCGATGATGGCCCATAATCGGCTCGAAGAGCCATCTGATCCGCCGTGCAGGCAATGCAACCCATCTTGATTGGCATCCAAATGCTGATGATCCGTCGCGCCGTCTATTCTTGCCTTGGCAATCCGGTTTGCATACCGCCCGACAATGGCCCCGAGATAGGGCGGGTTGGTTAAGTAAGGTTGGAGGTTGGGAAAGCCCAGAACCAAAGAATGCGGAAGATCGTTACACCTCAAATCTTGTAAAACAGCACCATATGTTGAGATATTCGCCCGTAAATCATCCGAAACAAGAGAGATCAGGTGCACCACCCTGCCCTTCAGATCCGATCCCCAAGCCCTAATCATTCAGACGGGCTGAGCCGAAGAAAATCAGCAGGCTTTATCTGACCATGAATGGTCTCAACGGCCCTCGCGTTATGATTAAACCAAAACTCTTCAGCCCCCATAACGCGGCGGCGCACGCCCTCTGGCATTTTAATCGTTTTTATTCCTGCTTTTTGACATAGCGGTTCTAAAAACTCTATAAAACCGTCCTGATCTAACCAAGACCCTAGGTAAACCAAATTGCCATCTTCCATCGCCACTGTATCGCCTGCTTTGCTCAAGAGAATGGGCGTAGCATGCCCTTCCAAAAGCTCTCTATAGCCTTTGATCGCGCCTGCGCCTGAAAGCGCGATGAGCATATCTGGACGGAGGGATTCGACAGCGCTCACCGTCACATCAAGGTGAGGGATATCAGGGGGCAAAGGCTGGGGGATTGTCATATGTGCATCGCGCGCAGCTGATCGAGGCCCAATCAGACTTACTCCGCTGTTTGACGCCAAAGCTTGCTTTAAATCTGACGGCATATGTATCATTCCGGGCGCACAAACCATTTTATAATCTGAAAAATTTTGCACTTTACTGGAAATCAAATCGACCGAGACTCCCAGCTTGCGCAGCGCACAATACAGATCGAAAACCAAGCCGAAATAACTAAGCGTTGCCCCATGCGGTTGAATGCTCCAAGCCGCATCTGCATCATAATCAAAAATAATCGCAAGCTCGGCCGATGCATGCGCAACATCTGGCGCATCCGCCAGCTCTGCTGCCACTCGCGCGGCTTCTTTTAAGGCCGGTGCAGCTTCCCCGTCGGGGCGCAACAGGCCGGCATGCATTTGCTCTTGGGCAAAGGGCACTTGCCGCCACCGAAAGAAACTGACCGCCTCGGCGCCATGGGCAAAAGCTTCCCATGTCCAAAACCGCACCATACCAGGCAACGGAACAGGGTTATATGGCGCCCAATTCACCGGCCCGGGCTGTTGTTCCATTACCCACCATCGGCCCTGCCCGACCGCTCGATATAGATCATGATGAAAGGCTTGAAAATCTGGATGGCCTTGTCGTGCAAAAGCTTTTTGCTCATCTACCGACGCACCCACACGATCTTCCAAAAACCCAAGCGGATAGCTATCCCAAGTCGCTATATCAAGATCCTCGCCGACTTTGAAATGATCAAAATCGGTTATCCGGCCCATAAAATTATGCGAAATAGGCGCTGATGAATGCTGCCGTATAATCTCGACCTGTTCTTTATTAAAGGCAACGACCTGCTCTGAACTATAGCGCCTAAACGCTAAAGAATGTGCCGGATTCGGCTCTGTAACCGTTAAGTTTGGCAGCTCTATCTCATCAAAATCAGCATAAGACATCGACCAGAATACGTTGCCCCAAGCCGCGTTCAACGCGTCTATATCCCCTGCATTAGAACCATCTGAGAAAATAGCGCGCAGCCAGTTGCGAAATCCGTCTTCCGCATTTTTTGAATAAGACAATGTGGTATCGTGGCAGCCATATTCATTATCGGTTTGCCACGCCGCCACGACAGGGTTATTGCCATAGCGCTTGGCAAGCCGCCCCACGATATCGCGGCATTGCAGGCGATAGCCCAAATGGCTGAAACAATAATGCCTGCGAGAGCCAAACCTGCGCGGCTGCCCCTGCGCGTCTATAGCCAGCATATCCGGATATTTTTGAACCACCCATTTGGGCGGCGTAGCGGTTGGCGTGCCCAACACAACTTTCAACCCCGCCTGCCCTAAACATGCAATCGCTTCATCGAGCCAGTCAAATTCAAAACACCCCTCGCGCGGCTCTAGATTGTGCCAGGCGAATTCGCCAATGCGCACCCAGGTTAGCCCCGTTTCAACCATTTTTTTTGCATCGATTGGCCACCGGCTTTGCGGCCAATGTTCAGGATAGTAACACGTTCCGAGGCTGCGCTTCATATTGCCCTCACAATAACACCTGATGTTCAGCTTGCCCTTTGACATCTACATCTTTTACGAAAAATGTTTGGCCCGCCTGTGGCTCATTCACTCCAACCGCTGCCGAGGTTACGAACAAGCTTGTTAAGGTTTCACCGCCAAAGGCAGGGCAGCTGCTTTGCGAAGCAGGGCATTGAATATGATCCAAGTAAACCCCCTCGGGGCTATAGCGCGCCACGCGACCACTGCCCCATTGGGCATTCCACAAACATCCAGATTGGTCAACAACCGCGCCGTCCGGGTGTATATTATCCGCGCGCAAATCAATGAAAGGTTCAGGATCTCCGATCGGCCACCCGTCTTTCGCTGACAAACGCCAACGATGGATGATTTGCTGGCTGGTATCGGCAAAATAAGCCGCATCGCCATTAGGTGAAAAACAAATCGCATTGGAAATTGTTATGTTAGAGATCAGTTTTCGCAGTTCACCTTTAAAATAGCGATAGATCGCCCCAGCGCCTGTCTGCGCGGCTTTTCCCATCGTACCAATCCAAAACCCTCCAAAGGGGTCAGCGCGGCCATCATTAGAACGGGTTTCCAGCTTTTCTTTTTCCAACGCAACAACAGTGTCCGTTTTACCCGTCGTTATATCCAAGATAAAAAGTTCGATTTCAGAGGCTATTAAGATTTGATCAGCAGAGACCCAACCCGCGGCCGATACGCAGGTCTCAAAATTCCAATCGCGCGATTGATTGTCCTCTTTCATCAGCACGCGTTTGGACAAAATATCAAACCAAAACAAAGACTGACGCTCAGGATGCCACAGAGGCCCTTCCCCCAAGATGCAGTTGGTCGTGTCGAACACGTTCATTGATCAAACACTGCATCATAAGCCGCCGTGATATCTTGGGCCTTGGCGCGCACATCCGCCACGGACATACCCGGTTTATAAAGCGATGATCCGATCCCAAACCCGGTTGCACCTGCGCCAACCCAATCTGAAAAATTATCGGGCCCCACGCCGCCAACCGCGTAAATAGGGGTGGTTTTGGGCAAGACCGCACGCAACGCCTCAAGCCCTTTTGGCCCTAATAGAAATGAAGGAAACAGTTTTAAACCATCCGCCCCATGCCGCAGCGCGGTGAAACATTCGGTCGATGTAAAGCACCCAGGATAAGATAGCATATCGGCCTGTTTTGTAGCCTTAATCACGTCTGAATTGCAATCTGGAGACACAACCATTGAAGCGTTAATCGCCGCCAAATGGTCAACTTGTTCCACCTGTAAAACCGTTCCAGCGCCGATCACGGCCACATCGCAAAACGCATCGATAAGCCGTTCAATGCTTTCAAAAGGCGACGGTGAGTTGAGCGGAACCTCAATTTTATCGATCCCCGCCTCAATAAGAACCTCTGCAATTGCGGGGGCTTCTTTGCTGGTGATCCCACGTAAAATCGCTATAATTTCACGTTGCATTTATAGATCCTTGTATCTGTTGGTAGGCTTTGGTTAAGCCTGCAAGAGTCATATCAACCGAGCGATGGCTTTGAGGCTGCACACCTTGGCTGATCAAGCCATCAATATAGGCCATAGATAACTCTTCAGCGCCGATAATCGCGATATCTTGGCCCAACCAATAGGGGCGTGCTGCCGACAGTTCGAGGCCAATTAAAAACCCAGATAAGCGCGATCTCGCAACCGCGCCCGATAGATTATTTAACAAAGTCTCTGCCCTTAGCCCAAATAATTTCGAGGCAATTGAGGCCGGTGCGCTGATCGCCGCATCCAGCGCCTCTAGAAATGCGCTTTTGTGCCAGCCTGAAGATGCGATTGAATGTTTCAAAACAGATGTCTGGCCAAGCAGTGAAAACATCTCACCTGTCATAAAGGTCTGGAAACTGACAATTTCTTCCGCGCTGATCCTCACCCATTTGGTATGCGTGCCCGGCAAGCACAGAACGCCATCAAAGCTTGGGTTTTGGTTGAGAAATCCGGCTATTTGCGTTTCTTCACCGCGCATCACATCGGCAGGACGCGCCTGTTTCACGCCTGGGAGTATGTAGAGAGAAAACCGTTCATCGCGGGTTTCTATTTTTTGGGCGTCTTCTAATCCCGGCGCCGAACACGGCGCGGCAATATAAGGTGCCTCATGCCAGCCTTGTTTTGCCCCGATCATTCCGCAGGCCACAACCGGAATTACCTTATCTGGCGATAGGAAAGGCGCTGCCAAACGCGTGAAGCGCGCATAAAATTGATCCGAAGACAGTGCGGCCATTCCGCTATCATCGCAGGCCTCGGCCAAAATATGGCCCTGAGCATTCAGCAACCAGATCCTCAAATGGCTGGTTCCCCAATCCACGGCCAGCCAATCTGGCCCAATTGCCCGCTTATTTATATTCATCCTGTTACAACCACGCCGCCATCCACGACAACGGCTTGCCCCGTGAGCATCCGACTGCTTTGCGACGCCAAAAATAAAGTTGCATCAACGATATCTTTAGGTTGTAGTAAGTCGGGCAGGCATTGGCGCGCTAAATGCGCTTTCAACCCGTCATCCGTGACCCATAAATCCTTTTGCCGATCGGTCATAACCCAGCCAGGCATCACAGCATTTACGCGAATTCTATCAGGTCCTAACTCGCGTGCTAGCGATCTGGTTAACCCGGTAATCGCCGCTTTTGTTGCGGCATAAACAGGATAACCAGCATTCCCCATCAAATAAGAAATTGACGAGAAATTGATGATTGACCCACCGCCATTCGCGCGCATGGCCGGTGCAACTTCTTGCGCTGTGAAAAATTGCGGCCGTAAATTTACCGCAATATTTTGATCAAACTCATCCTGCGTGTAGCCATCAAGCGTATGACGCGTATCGTTGGCCGCATTATTAACCAAAATTGAAATAGGCCCGTGTTGCGCGGCAGCTTTTACAATCGCCGCCTTTAAGGATGTTAGATCCTTGATATCACAGGGTAAAAATAAAGGGGCGTTGTCATATTTTTTGGCAAGCTCTGCGGCAAAATGATCTGCATTTGATCTTTGAACAAAAGCAACTTTGGCACCTTGGGCCAAAAAGCCTTCGGTCAACGCAGCGCCAATTCCCGCCCCACCGCCGGTGATAAAGACCGAAGCACCCTGTAAATCGTGAAATGTAACGGTTTGTGTCATGCTGCCTCTTCTTTCTGAAGCCATTTTGGCATCCAATCGCCATGCGCTGCCAATAAGGCATCCACAAGGGCTTTTATCTGGTCAAGGTCCAATTCTGCCGCGGCGCGCGGATCAAGCATTGCGGCATGATAAATATGATCTCGATTTTCTTCTAACAATGCTTGAACGGTCAAGTCTTGTACATTTAAATTTGTGCGCATCAAGGCAATGAATTGTGGTGGAATATCGGGCACGGAGCTTGGGTGAATGCCGTTCGCATCTACCAGGCAAGGCACTTCCACTGCAGCACCATCGGGCAATTGCGGAATAAACCCGTTATTGGCCAGATTGCCATAGATGATTGCCGCGTCACCGGTGCTAAGCGCGTTCATGATTTGGGCTGCATATTCGTGGCTTTGCTTAACCTCGATATGCGCAGCCTCACGAAATGCCACAACTTGATCCTTCCATGCGTCAATTTGCTCTTCGCAGCGTTTGGGGTATTCATCGATCGGGATTTGAAATTTTTTCACTAAATCTGGTCGATGCGATTTTAAAAACCATGGCACATATTCTGCAAAATGTTCAGAGCTTTCGGTCACGAATAATCCAAAATGCTTCATCACCTCATAGCGAATAAAATTTGGACAGCGGGGATTGGCACCCGTGTGCGTTGGGAACCGGCCTTCCAAATAACCATCGCGTAAATCGGGGTAAAGATCAGCCCAAGATCCGTCGCTTTGCCGGCCTTCAAAGCTTAAGAAAAAAGCCATGTGATTAATGCCGCCAGCGCGGTAGCGAATATCAGCAATATCGCGCCCCAAATCACGCGCCAGCTCTTCTGCTGTGCCTTGCACCGAATGACACAGCCCCACCTGCTTAATCATCGGATAACGCGCGCTGATCGCCCAAGTGTTGATCGCCATAGGGTTTACATATTGCAACATCACCGCGTCGGGGCATAGCGCCAGCATGTCTTCGCAAATTGACCAAAGATGCGGCACTGTTCGTAACCCGCGCATGATCCCGCCTATTCCCAGTGTATCACCGATGGTTTGATCAAGTCCGAAGGATTTTGGGATTTCAAAATCGGTTACAGTACAGGGTTCAAAGCCTCCGATCTGAAAACAAACAACCACAAAATCCGCCCCATCCAACGCCTCGCGTTGTGACAAATGAGTGGTGATTTTAGAATCTGCCTTCAAGCTTAGGATTAATTTTTGCGCCACCAACTGACTTTCCAATAGACGCGTCTCATCAATATCCATAAGCGCAATATGCGCATTTTTCAGCGCCGGGTAATGCAAAATATCCCCCAGAATATTTTTCATAAAAATCGTAGACCCTGCACCAATAAAACATATTTTCTTAGCCATTTCCCGCGCTCTTTCCTATTTTACCGCCCCAAGTGTTAACCCCGCAATAAAATGCTTTTGCATGAAAAAAAACATTGCAACAGGTGGAACTGCCGCCAACAAAGACGCGGCTGAGACAAGCTGCCAATTGCTGACAAATTGACCATTGAGCGCGCGCACCCCTGCGGTGATTGGCTTGACTTGTTCCCCTTGTGACAGAACATTTGCCCAGAAGAAATCATTCCAAACAAAGGTAAAAATCAAAACTGCCAATGCTGCAATAGCCGGGCGCACCAAGGGCACGATGATATACCAAAAAATACGCCATTCTGCGACGCCTTCCACGCGCGCGCTTTCAATCAAATCAAAAGGCAATGCCTTAATAAAATTGCGCATGAACAAAGTGCAAAACCCAGTTTGGAACGCCGCGTGAAAAAGGAATTGGCCGGCAATCGTATTATAAAGCCCCGTTTGCACCGACATGTCGCGCACAGGAACCATTAAAATCTGAAACGGCACAAAGTTTCCGGCCACAAAAAGGAAAAATAGCGGCAATGCCAGACGAAATCGATAAATAGCCAACGCATAACCAGCCAAACAGGCCAGAGCGATCGAGATCGCGACGGCTGGTAACGTGATCAGAAAGCTGTTAAAAAAATATTTCACAGCCTCCGTTTGCATAAAGACTGCGGTATAATTTTCGACGAATTTGAATTCGCTTGGCCATCCAAACACATTGCCCGTATTGATGTCTTTTGCACCTCGAACCGAGGTTAAAAACACGGCTAGAAGTGGCAAAATCCAGATAAACAACGCAATTGGAAGAAAGAGAGAATAGGCAACCTGTTTTGGCTTGCTTGCCTGCTGTATCGCACGAGGAAACATTTAACCGCCCCGTCTTTCATCTTGATACATACGCCACAGAAAGTAGCTGATAAATACCATCATGATCGCAAATAAAACGGTTGCAACCGCGGAGCCATAGCCATAGCGCTCACCATATTCGCTGATCGCCACTTCATACATATAATGCGATAGCACATTGGTCATGCCATAGGGGCCACCCTGTGTCATAATAGCGATCATATCAAACGAGCGCAAAGCCCCAATCACCGTGACGGCAACCGCGATAAACGTTGCCGGGCGTAATTGTGGCAGAACTACATACCATAGCATACGCCAGCCTTTCGCACCATCTAAACGACCCGCCTCAATTTGATCTGCGGCCACATTGTTCAGACCCGTTAGGTATAAAATCACGCAATAGGCGATTTGCGGCCACAGACCAGCAAAAATAATCCCATAGGTTGCCCAATCTGGGCTTGATAAAATATCAGGAACGGGGCGTGCACATTTTACCGTTTTATTGCCAATAAAATTGACCGTTTCTTCGCAGAAGATAAATTGCCATATCTTCGCAACAACCCCAAAATCAGGGTTGTAAAACCACCCAAAAATCAAACCAACCACGACTTGACTGATGACAAATGGAAAGAAGAACATTGATTTGTAAAATCGAATGCCCGTCACGGTCTGGTTTAAAAATATTGCGATAAACAGCCCAAGCGGCACCGCCAGCATATACAGGAACAGCCAAAGAAAATTATTTTTAATGGAGATCCAAAAATTTGGGTCTACCCAAAGCTTACGATAATTTTCCAAGCCGATATATTGAGCTGTCGACTTGCCTTCCGCGTTATAGAGCCCATTCCATTCAAAAAGTGAAAGCTGCAGCGATTGGAAAATTGGAATAATCACGTAGACGGAAAAAAACATAAACGCCGGAATTAAGAAAACAAGCGGCGCAAGGCTAAGCTTGTTGATGCGAAACCATCCTGCTGTTTTGTTTCGATATTCTGTCTGCATATCCCGCCTAACTTGCGCGCGGGGCGCTAATCAGCACGCCCCGCACAATTTTATTTTTACTTATAAACGTCAGCTTGAACAGCATCCAAACGCTCTAGGATCGCGTCAAGCTTACTGGGATCGAGCATGAATTCCTGAAAGCCTTTCATCCCTTCAGAGGCCATAGCCGCAGGTGCATCCCGATCATAAAACTGCGCTAAACCAGCTGCATTTGAAACAACGGCAAACCCTTCTTGGATAAATTTGTCATCTCCAACCTCAGACTTTGAGTTGGGTGGCAATTGACCCAAGGTTTGGTTCCATTGCGTTTGAACTTCTGGCTGTGCAACAAATGCCAGAAACTTCTTTGCATTGTCTTTATTCTTAGCACCGGAGGGAATGAAAAATGCATCCGCAGGGGCTTCTTCTGCCATCGGAAGACCCGCTGTGATTTCCGGAAATTGGAAAAAGTCAATTTGCTCTTCCGTCAAACCAGCATCTTTATACGCTCCCACGGAGAAATTACCCATAACATACATCGCAGCATCGCCTTTTGCGAAGGCCGCAACGCCACCCTGCCAATCCATCGAAGCGTGGTTATCGATGAACGAGCAACGCTGTAACATCTCTTCCCAATTGGCAAATGTGGCACGAATGCGCGCATCCGTGTATTTGATTTCTCCGGCAGTCAACGCATTATGCACGTCATAGCCGTTTGTGCGCAGATTTAAATAATCAAAGACGCCCGCAGCGGTCCAAAGATATTTGGTGCCGATGGTGAACGGCGTTACTCCGACACCCTTCAAAGCATCGCAGTTTGACAAAAGCTCGTTCCACGTTTTTGGCTCTGAAAGGCCGAGCTTATCATAAATATCTTTACGGTAATAAATGCCCCACTGATAATACGTGTAGGGAACACCCCAAATTTTTCCATTTCGCGTCATGGTTGGCTGTACTGCCGCCATATCCTGATCCAAATTGTTCGCCGCCCAAAGATCATCAATTGGCTCAAATAAGCCGGCATCTACAAATGGTCCCATGCGATTTCCAGGATACCATGAGGTAACGTCTGGCGGGTTCGCCGATAAAAAGTTTCGAATGGCAGATTTATGGGCTTCCCGATCATTATTATTTACAGTCACGTTGATATCGGGATTGGCCGCTTTAAACGCCGCAACCACATCGTCAAAGGCTTTCTTGGGGTTGGGGTTCAAATCATCATAAGTGATCACCAATTCTCCAGCAAACGCGGCTGTCGCCAGCGCGCCTGTCGCGGCGACGGTCGTCGCCAGTTTTTTTAGGTTTTTTAACATTTACTTCTCCCAGTTGATAGTTGACCAGCAGTCTCATATAGTGAAACCAAATTCCAACTATTGAAACAGTGAAAGGAATCACCTAATTTGTCAACTGTCGTTAAGGAGCTCTGTCGCATGGAAAATTCAACCATCCAAATCAACGCCTCCGATGGAACGGTCGGCAAAGCGTTGGTGATGCTTGATCTTGTTGCAAGCTTTGAACGGCCAGTTCGGTTTTCTGAAATCCTTTCCAAAAGCGCCTATCCCAAAGCAACCGTATATCGGTTATTACAAACGCTCTCAAACCAATCAATGCTGGATTATA
Source organism: Alphaproteobacteria bacterium US3C007 (assembly GCA_034423775.1). NCBI lineage: Bacteria > Pseudomonadati > Pseudomonadota > Alphaproteobacteria > Rhodobacterales > Roseobacteraceae > Thalassovivens > Thalassovivens spotae. Next base: position 3,036,985 of record CP139918.1, on the reverse strand, counting down.
ATGCGCAAACTGCGACTTATATTCCTGGAATTCGTTTGGTGCGCCTCGCCCATTCGGCATGGCGGCAAAGCGCCCTTGCGCCCATTGCACGCCCGATTTTAGACGATTTGGCAGATGCCTTGGGTGAAACCCTGCATCTTGCGCAAATGGATGATGGACACGTGCTTTATGTTGATAAGCGCAACGCGGAAAAACCGGTTGAGATGTTCAGCTCAGCGGGCAAAACAGGCCCTGGCTATTGTACAGGTGTTGGCAAGGCCCTATTGGCGTTTATGCCCGAAAAAGAACAAGCAAGAGCATTAATGCGCCAATCTTTCCACAAGTATACAGCCGCCACTTTAGCCGATTTGCCGGCCCTTAAAGCGGAACTCTTAGAGATCGCATCTATCGGAATGGCCTTTGATCGCGAAGAGCATGAGCCTGGAATCATTTGCGTGGCAGTGCCGATTTTGAACGGTCTTAACCACGCAATAGGAGCCCTGTCGCTCACATCAACCACTACGCATCATTCTCTTTCAAGCATCGAACGTTTCGCGCCAAAACTTCAAGAGGCTGCCAGAAAAATTTCTGACGCCGCTAAAAATTGGCAATTCCCAACTTAAAGGAAATCTTATGTCTCGGGTAGCTTTAACCAATGTCAAAAAACAATACGGTGATTTAGAGGTTATTCATGGCATAGATTTATCAATCGATGAGGGGGAGTTTTGCGTTTTCGTTGGCCCCTCAGGTTGTGGGAAATCGACTTTGCTGCGAATGATTGCGGGGCTTGAAGAAACCACAGCTGGTCAGATTGCTATCGGAGATCGCGATGTCACCAAAAGCGATCCAGCCGCGCGCGGCGTTGCTATGGTATTTCAAAGTTACGCGCTTTACCCTCATATGACAGTCGCTGAAAATATGGGGTTTGGGTTAAAGATGACCGGTCACCCAAAGGCGGAAATCACGGCAAAAGTCGCCGAAGCCAGCAGAATTCTAAAGCTGAATGATTACTTGGATCGAAAACCCAAAGCATTGTCGGGCGGTCAGCGGCAACGCGTGGCGATTGGGCGGGCCATCGTGCGCGGCCCTGAAGTGTTTTTATTTGACGAACCTTTGTCAAATCTAGACGCCGAATTGCGCGTTGATATGCGCGTGGAAATCGCGCGATTACATAAAGAAATTGGGGCCACGATGATCTATGTGACGCATGATCAAGTCGAGGCTATGACCTTAGCGGATAAAATCGTTGTGTTGCGTGCGGGTGTTATCGAACAAGTGGGCGCCCCCATGGCGCTTTACCACGATCCAGCGAATAAATTTGTTGCTGGCTTTATCGGCTCTCCGGCAATGAATTTTTTAAAAGGCCGCGTCGAAAACAACAAAATTTTTCTATCCGCCATCTCGTCAGCCCCGATTGAGCCCGACGTGGCTTTGCCATCTAATTTGCGCGAAATTCTTGTTGGCATCCGCCCGCAAAATCTATCTATTGACGAAGCCGGAAATGGCCTTTCTGTCAACGTGCATGAGCGGCTAGGAGGTGTGAATTACAGCTATTTAATGGCACCAACGGGCGAGCGTATTATTGTAGAAAGCAAGGGGGATGTTGCCCTGCCCATGGGCAGCGATGTTGCCGTTCACTTTGACCCCAATCAGCTTTTGTTCTTTGATCCAAAAACTGAGCAACGGCTAAAGTAACATTTAACGCTTACCCCAAAACTCACCAATGTGCCGTATTTAGCTTTTTAATCGCTCTTGTCGGAATACAACCCCCAAAAGGTTGCTTTCACTTGGCCAAACGCGCCAAACGCGCGGCGCGTAAGCGTTGAAAATCATCTCCTGCATGATAGGAAGAGCGGGTTAAAGGGGTTGCTGAAACCATTAAAAACCCTTTGCCATAAGCCGCTTTTTCATAGGCTGCAAATTCATCCGGGTGCACAAATCGATCCACCGCATGATGTTTTGGCGTGGGTTGCAGATATTGCCCAATGGTCAAAAAATCCACATCCGCGGCGCGCAAATCATCCATCACTTGCGAAACAGATTGTCGATTTTCTCCAAGCCCAACCATGATGCCGGATTTTGTAAACATCGAAGGATCAAGTTCTTTGACCCGTTGCAAAAGCCTCAAAGAATGAAAATAGCGTGCGCCGGGGCGTACTTCTGGGTACAATCCGGGCACGGTTTCCAAATTGTGATTAAACACATCCGGGCGTGCAGCCACCACCAGCTCAAGCACGGCCGGGTCACATTTTAAAAAGTCGGGCGTCAGAATTTCAATCGTGGTTTCAGGGCTTTTGCGCCGGATCGCGCGAATGGTTTGCGCAAAATGTTCCGCCCCGCCATCTTCCACATCATCGCGATCAACCGATGTAATCACCACATGGTTCAACCCCAATTTAAAGACGGCATCCGCAACTCTGCCTGGCTCAAACACATCTAAAGCTTCCGGAGGCTTTCCCGTCGCAATATTGCAAAAGCTGCAGGCGCGCGTGCACACTTCGCCCATAATCATCATGGTAGCGTGGCCTTGGCTCCAACATTCGCCAACATTTGGGCAGCCTGCTTCTTCGCATACCGTTACCAAATTATGCTCGCGCATAATATCGCGCGTAGCCTTATAGCCTTTGGAGACCGGTGCCTTCACCCTAATCCAATCGGGTTTTTTGGGCTGCCGGTTGTCTGGCTTATGAGCTTTTTCTGGATGCCGGTCTTGAGGCAGTTTTAGATCACGCACTGGTATTCACCCTCTTGTTTTATGCAACATAGCAGAACTGGCGCAAGCTCCAAGGGGCGCTTACGCATTTCCGCTATGATCTGGATGAAACACTTTGCCACAGCTCAAACTGGACGCGCGCTGCATTTTTAAAACAGAAACAGGTAAATATTAACCTATGCGACCATTCTCAACGCCAATATGGCTTTCATAATAACGCTTTAGCCGCTGCAAAGCGATGCGCAAGACGACTTTACCCGAACGCGCCGACCAGCCTAAAGATTGCTCACTCAGCTCAAGACCGTCTAGATAACAACAGCAGCGTAGCGAAATGTCTGATAATTCGGGCCCGAGGTCGCGCAAGGTGGCCGCCACCCGTTCAATCAGCAGTTGTTGCCTTTCATTGCCCCCTGAAAGCACAGTGCCGGATGCGCAGCGCAACCAATCCTCACGGGTAAAACCGTCGGGGCGCACGGTCTGTGCAATTTCAAAATCATCATGAAACCGGTTGCCTGCATCCACCAATGCGCGCGTTAAAAAATATGAACCATCTTTATTGCGGCGTCTAGCCAACGTCATCAACGGAGTTTCCGGTGATCCTTTGAAAACGGGTTCTGTTTCGAGCGCGGGATTGGGGCGCGGCTGAAAGGCATGAGGCGCTTCGGCGCATTCGGTTTGAGCCTGCAGATTTGATGCTAAAACATAACGCGATAAGCGACCTGCGGAAACACAATGCAGCGTTCCGTTTGCGATCATTGACTGCGCGCGCGCGCGGCACAAGCCCTAATTTCTGAGGTGCGTATTCTGATGAAATCAAGAATATACCAGCCATTTCAACGTTTTCGGACATCACTAAAACCGCGTTTTTGGGTTCTAAAAGGTGCATTACATCCTTATTAAGACTTTGACCCGGCTGGCAGGAAGGCGCAGGATCAGCCCCCTCGCCCCGCGATGATTTTAACTGAGCCAGTGCGGCTTTTACTTGCGGATCACTCTGCAAGGCTTCGATACGCCTTATCTGCCTTAAAATTGTAGAAGCATGACCAGCAGATTTCCGCGCCAGCGCGCGAATGGACAAATCCAGGTGAACATGTGCATCATAATGAAACGCGGCTTTGTCCAGCCAAATTTGGCTTAATTTACCCCCGCTCGCAGGATGTTTATTGGACATTTTTCACAATCCGAAAAATTTAATTAAAATCCTAAGTAACAAAAATATCACTTTAAAGTTGCACTTGTTAAAGACTTCTTAAAAGCGTCAACGAGCCGAGTTTGTGGCAAAATAATAAAGGCTTTCCCCATACAGAGAACGGGGAAGCAGGGTTTAATTAAGACATTACCGCCAGCTTTCTGATCTTAATTAAGATTAAAATCTAGGCAGCAGCGGATATGACATTCCACTTACACAGCGTCAAACGGCCAAAAATACTAATCAATGCAGCAAAGCTGGGCCTTGAAACCTACAACCGGGCCACATGCTTGAGCTCATTTTTTGCGCTAAGCATGCACCAACATCCAGCACAGATTTTAAGATCCTTGATCGATAAAGAGGGCCAGTTAAACAAGATGCGCCTGCAGCAGCATGTTCAGTATAACATAGCCTTGCACGTTACTGTTCTAACGGCCTTGATTGCCGAAACAAAAGAAATTGAAAGGGCCGACAAGCAACCTATTTAAACGAAACTGTCCGGCATTTCTGATTTACGCTTCACTACAAACGCCTCCAAAGCTTGCTTTACCGCGATGTCCATTTCGGGTTCTCGGTAATTGTTCAACAGGGTCGCCACACGCGTTGAGGCCAGCTGCATCGTATCTTTGGCACCTTCTTCTTCCCATGTTTCGAAAGGCTTATAGTCAAAGGCTTCGCTGCGCCAGAAAGATTCCTTAAAGTTTCGCTGCGTATGCGCGCATCCAAGGTAATGACCACCAGGGCCCACTTCCCGGATTGCGTCTAACGCTTGCGCGTCTTCGTCAATTTGCACGCCCCGCGCCAAATGATGCAACACGCCCAATTGATCTGCATCCATTACAAATTTCTCAAAAGACGATACCAGCCCCCCTTCTAACCAGCCGCAGGAATGGAGCATAAAATTCACCCCACCCATCAAGGCCGCGTTTAACGTATTTGAGGTTTCATAAGCCGCTTGAGCATCGGGCAGTTTAGACCCGCAGAGCCCCCCGCCGGAGCGGAAAGGCAAGCCAAGGCGTCGCGCCAATTGCCCTGCCCCGTAAAGGATATGGCTGGCCTCTGGGGTTCCAAAGGTGGGAGCGCCAGAATTCATGTCAATTGAGGCCACAAAAGCGCCAAAAATCACCGGAGCGCCGGGCTTAAGCAGCTGAGAATACGCAATACCCGCCAAGACTTCAGCCAAGACCTGCGTCAAGGTTCCCGCCACCGAAACCGGTGCCATCGCGCCGCCAACAATAAAGGGCGAAATAATGCAGGCTTGATTGTTGCGCGCATAAACCTCTAACGCACCCATCATTACATCATCAAATGTCATCGGAGAATTGATGTTGATCAAGGATGTCATCACCGTATTGTTCTGCACAAACTCATCGCCAAAAAGGATGCTGCACATATCCACGCTATCTTGCGCGCGGCTGGGCTCGGTGACCGACCCCATGAACGGTTTATCCGATAGCGTCATATGCGCCAGAAGCATATCTAAATGGCGTTTGTTCACGGGAATATCGGTCGGCTCGCACAGCGTTCCCCCCGAGTGATGCAACCATTTGGACATATAGCCAAGCTTTACAAATTTCTTAAAGTCATCAATCGTTGCATAGCGGCGCCCACCTTCTAAGTCGCGCACAAAAGGCGGCCCGTAAACTGGCGCGCAGACCAAAGACTTACCGCCAATCTCAACATTGCGTTCAGAATTCCGAGCATGTTGGGTGAACCGGTTTGGAGCCGTGGCGCATAGTTTTTTTGCCAAACCACGCGGGATCCGCACCCGCTCTTCTTCTACGCTCGCCCCCGCCGCTCGCCAGCGCTCTAGGGCGGCAGGATTGTTAACAAAGTTTACCCCTACCTCTTCCAGCATAAGCTCGGCATTGGCTTCAATAATTTCCAAAGCCTCTTCGCTCAACAGGTCGAAATTCGGGATATTGCGTTCAATATATTTTGCAGTCTCGATCTTGATGGAGGTGCGCTCTGCGCGGCGGGCTGCTCCCCCGCCTCCTCGCGAACGCCGACCTGTAGAGAGTTCCGCCATGCTTTGACCTTTCTTGAAACTGCAAACACTAAGTATTTCTGCGTATGATCTATGTTGCATCCCAATTCTGCCTTCGCCAAATAACGGCTCTTAAGCATTAAAAGCGACATGGGGATTGCTTTCTTCCTTCAAACCGACATTTGACCTGTTTTCAGCACCGCGACCACTTGCACCTGACGGCGTGGCGTTTTACCAGTCACAAATGGAACACCAGCATCACGAACGCCTGTTAATCATCGACTTTGGCAGTCAGGTAACGCAATTGATTGCCCGCCGCTTGCGCGAGTTAAACGTCTATTGTGAAATTCACCCATATCAAAATATCTCAGACGCCTTTTTAAGTGCCTTTGCACCGCGTGCCGTGATATTTTCTGGGGGGCCAGCCTCGGTCTTTGATGCGGGGGCTCCGCGTCCACCACTTTCTGTCTATGAGCTTGGAGTGCCCATTTTGGGAATATGTTATGGCCAGCAGGTTATGATGGATATGTTGGGTGGTAGGGTCGAGCGCGGTCATAAAACGGCAGAATTTGGCCGCGCCTATGTGTCTCAAACAGGCGATGAGCTGGATCTATTACAGGGATGGTTTGCGCAAGAGCGCGAGCAAGTCTGGATGTCGCATGGGGATCATGTCAGCGCGATCGCTCCGGGGTTTAGCGTCTATGGAACCTCGCCAAACGCGCCATTTGCGATCACCGCAAATCTCGAGAAACAATTTTATGCGGTCCAGTTTCACCCAGAGGTACACCATACGCCAAACGGCGCTATGCTTTATGAAAATTTTGTAAAAATTGCTGGGTTTTCAGGCGATTGGACGATGGGCGCATATCGCGAACAAGCCTTGGAGGCGATCAGAAAGCAAGTTGGCGACAAAAAAGTGATTTGCGGATTATCTGGGGGTGTCGACAGTTCGGTGGCTGCCGTTTTGATCCATGAGGCGATTGGCGATCAGCTCACCTGCGTGTTCGTAGACCACGGCTTGCTGCGAAAAGAGGAAGCCACGGAGGTGGTTGCGATGTTTCGGGATCACTACAACATGCCCTTCATCCACGCCCAAGAATCCGAGCTGTTTCTTGGCGCGTTAGACGGGCAATCCGACCCTGAAACCAAGCGTAAAATCATTGGCGGCTTGTTTATCGACGTGTTTCAAAAATATGCAGATCAAATTGAGGGCGCAGAATTTTTAGCACAGGGCACGCTTTATCCGGATGTGATCGAATCTGTATCCTTTAGCGGTGGCCCATCGGTGACGATAAAATCACATCATAATGTTGGCGGACTTCCCGAGAAAATGGGCTTGAAACTTGTGGAACCGCTGAGAGAGCTATTTAAGGATGAGGTGCGCGCCCTGGGCCGCGAACTTGGATTGCCCGACAGCTTTATCGGGCGGCATCCCTTCCCAGGGCCCGGCCTGGCCATTCGCTGCCCTGGTGAGATCACCCGCGCTAAACTGGATATTCTAAGGGAAGCTGACGCGGTCTATATTGATCAAATTCGCAAACACGGCCTATATGATCACATCTGGCAGGCCTTCGTGGCGATTTTGCCAGTGCGCACGGTTGGTGTGATGGGGGATGGACGCACCTATGATTATGCCTGCGCGCTGCGTGCTGTCACCTCGGTGGATGGTATGACGGCTGATTATTATCCATTTTCTCATGAGTTTCTGGGCGAAACCGCAACGCGAATTATCAATGAGGTCGAAGGCATCAATCGGGTGACCTATGATATCACATCAAAGCCACCAGGAACGATTGAGTGGGAATGAGCGCGGCGGTGGTCAACACCGATACGGCTGAATATTATGTCTGGCGCGATGGCTTTTATGGTTGGCAACTTGTCAGGTTTGAACAACTAAGCGTCATTTAGGAGCGCATATCCCCCAGCACCGCTGAAAGGCGACATCACCATGCGGGTGCGGAACAGTTCTTTTACGTTGCGTCTGGTGTTCCGTCGATGGAACTTGATGGGGAGATCTCCGCTCTTCATGTGCAGCAAGGCATCCATGTGAGCGCGAGCGCCTCACACCAGATCACCAACCGGCCTCGGTCTGATCTGCTGTTCACCGTCACCTCGACCCCGCCACGTCACGTCACGGCACGTTGACAGGGTGATGATGTAAAATACAAGTCCCTTAAGCCTGCTGGGTTAAAAAATTATAAGAGAGAAACCAGGTAAATATTAGGCTTATTTTAAGAAACCAGTTATCCCTCACCGGCAACTGGGTTTTGAGGAAATGTCCTGTGATGGCCATTTGCATAATCGGGACGAACTTGGGGCTTGGGGCTTAGGTTGCATTTAACCAGACAGTATCTGATTGTAACCATGCTTCGCTGGCGTCCCGGTAACGGACGCATTGCCACAAGCACAAATGCATGGCAATGCTGATTGGCTCTTAGTCACTCTAAAGCGCTTATAATCAATATCTTGTAGTTCAGTTTATGGCAGGGAATGACTATTCGCTGACAATATGCTTTGACTACTGCTGTTACCTAAATACAGAAACCTCAGAGGTAAAAATAAAATGGACTTGTTGGATGTAGCGTTAATCTTTTCTATCTTATCCTGCAGTTTAGTAGGCGGATTCATTTTCACATATGCAATTGTTGTGATGCCTGGTTTATCCAGCCTTAGTGACAAAGATTTTTTAAGAGCGTTTCAGGTGACGGACGCTATAATACAAGACAACCAGCCGCTATTCATGTTCACTTGGGTAGGGTCTATGGTGGCAATGTTTATGATGATTGTCGTTTCATCTGTACGTGTTGAACTAGCAGAAGCATGGCCAATTGTTCTAATCAGTGTTGCATATCTGGTGGGGGTGCAAGGCATAACTGCGGCATTCCATATTCCCTTAAACAACCATATACAAAACCTTATAATCGAAGATTTGAATGATGAAACCTTGGCTGATGAACGCTTGAAATTTGAAGCAAAGTGGAATTTCTTTAATTACATCCGAACAGGAATAGCCCTTTCTGTCAGCTTTTTACTGCTCATAATATTAAGTTTGCGCTAACCAAATTTCTGTTAAGTTTATGATATTTATAAAAATATAAGATCTAAGCGAAGGGATTTTAGCAGTTTCAGACTGATCAGAACGTACGATTTCACAGACGTTCCATTCGCCTATCCCAAAGCCAATAGATTTTGCGAAAGCATCATGCTTGAGCACGCAAGGGGGGCTAGGCGGTGGTGCCACCATCAATGATAAACGATTGCCCTGTCGCGTAAGCACCATCATCAGATAATAGATAGAGAATTAACTTTGCGATCTCATCAGGTTGACCCAATCGTTTCATGGGTTGGCGGTCCACGAACCAAGCCCGGGCCTTACTTTCATCGCCCAACTCTTCGGCCAAACTGGCTATTCTTTTTTTCAATGAGGCGCTTTCGATCGTTCCGGGACAAATCGCATTTGCCCGCACATTATCGGCCATATAATCCACGGCAACGGATTTTGTCAGCCCGATCACCGCGGCCTTTGACGCGCTATAGGCAGCGCGATAGGCAAACCCTTTCACGGATGAGGCCAAAGACGCCATATTCACAACGGACCCTCCGCCTGCCAAAATCATTTTTGGCAGGGCGGCGCGCAACACATAAAACATACTATCAACGTTGATTTGAAAAGATCTTTGCCAATCTTCATCGCTTAAATCGGTCAGACGTCCATGATGCACCCAGCCTGCCATATTAACAATCCCGTCAAATGGCTGTTGAGATGCAAAAAAACGAGTTACCGAATCTTGATCCGTCACATCAAGAACAGCGACGGCGCAGCCTGTTTTATTTAAAGGCAAAAGCCCTTCGTCAGATTTATCAGTAGCAAGAACCTGAGCTCCCGCGCGCGCCGAAAGCAAAGCAACGGCGGCGCCCATACCCGCGCCTGCACCGCTTACAAAAATCCTTTTACCCACCAAATCTATCATGATTCCCTCGCATTGCCGCCAGTTTCCAGCCCCGCCAATACCACAGCCAAAAAGGCGTCTTCAGCCCGAACAGCTAGCGGCCCAAGAAGACTGGGAAAACCTCAGTCAAAAGGCGCGAAAAGGCGGTTTCACGCCGCATTATCTTCCTTCAAAACGCGCGGTTCGTTTTTCCAGAAAGGCCACAACGCCTTCTTTGAAATCACGGCTATTTCCGCATTCTTTTTGAAGCTTTGCCTCTAAAGCCAGTTGCGCCTCTAAATTATTCTCGGATGAGGCACGCAGCGCAGTTTTCAAATGAGAATAAGCCAAAGTTGGCCCTTTGGCCAAATATTCCGCCCGCGCGCGCCAGGTGGCTTCAAACGCGTCATCTGCAACCGATTCCCAGATCAAACCCCATTCATCCGCCTGCTCTGCAGATATTTTTTCGGCAAACAACGCCGCTCCCATGGCTTTGGCAAGACCCATTGTGCGCGGCATTAGGTAGGTTCCGCCCGCGTCAGGAATGAGACCAATTTTTGTAAAGGCCTGCATGAAATAGGAAGATTTCGAGGCAATCACCACGTCCGACGCCAAGGCAAGATTTGCACCTGCGCCCGCCGCGGCCCCGTTCAAGGCAGTTATTGTGGGAATCCTACATTCGATTATTGCGCGCAGCATCGGTTCGTATTCATCCCTAAGCGTGCGCTCTAAGTCCAGTTGCGCGGCGTTCGCCCGATCACCCAAATCTTGCCCCGAACAAAACGCTTTTCCGCGCCCAGTCAATACGATCACCCGCGCCTGTGGGGCCAAACGCTTATACGCATCGGTGATTTCGGCGCGCATTTGGGTGTTCAGCGCGTTCATCACCTCGGGACGGTTCATAGAAACACAAGCAACCTCAGAGGACAGATGAACCTCAATCGTGTCATAATTCATAAAAATGCCCCCTCTCTGGGTAAGTGAAAATTACCACCGCCATTTTAGTTCACTCCAAATTGGTTCGTTCTAAAATTTTATCTAAACGCTCTTTTTCATCCACGCTTAATGCGTTGGACGCCGCGCCGTTCACTTGTGCTTGGCGGCTCCTAATATAGGCAAAAGCGATCAACAAGGCGAGCAAAAGCATTACCGGGCCCGCAACCCATAAAATCACGTTAAAGCCTTTGGTTTGGGGGCGCAGCAAAGCAAATTCCCCATAACGCGTAACCACAAAATCCAGCACTTCTTCGTTACTTTCGCCCAAAACCAAGCGTTCCCGCACCAACAGCCGCAAATCGCGCGCCAAAGACGCGTTGCTTTCATCAATGCTTTCATTCTGGCACACCAAACACCTTAAATCTTTCGAAATAACTCGCGCGCGCGCCTCTAGGGTCGGGTCGGCCAAAATTTCATCAGGCTCAACCGCATAGGCGTATCCGATCCAAAGCGAAAACGCCAAAAGCATATAAAGCAGCTTCATTCGGCCGGAGCATTTACGGTTGAAACTGGCGTTTTACGGCGCGCCCCGGCGGCCACGCGAAAACGGCGATCCGTTAAGCTAAGCCCGCCGCCAAGGGCCATCAATAAAGCACCGGCCCAGATCCAATTGGTCAGGGGCTTGATATAAGTGCGCAGCGTCCACGCCCCATTTTCTTGCTGGTCTCCAAGCACCAAATACACATCGCGCAAGAAGCGATAGTCAATCGCGGCTTCGGTTGTTGGCATATTGGCAACCGGGTAAAAGCGCTTTTCAGGATGCATCTTGGTGATAAACCGCCCCTTATGTTCCAGCGCCACATCTCCCCTAACGGCGCGATAATTCGGCCCATTCACATTGCTGACATCTTGTAATGTAAACGTATAGGCTCCAACCGACCATGTTTCACCTGGCGCCACGATGCGGATGTCTTCTTGCTGCCAAACCATAAGCCCAGCCACAGCAAACATCGTTACCCCCAGCCCGCTATGGGCGACCGATTTGCCCCAATCCGAGCGCGGTAAACGCAACAGCCGGCTGTAATCGCGGTCTTTTCCAAGGCGGGATAAAAGATCAGTGATTGCGCCCCCGACCATCCACGCCCCCAGAAACAACCCAATTGGCCCCTGCAATGACTTGCCGGTTTGCAACGCCCAAATCAAACCTGCAGCGGCCAGGGCCAAACCAAATACGGGCAAAAGCCGTTTGACAGGGCGCATTACAACGCCCCGCTTCCAAGGAATCATTGCACCAATCGGCATCGCGATGCCCAAAGCGATCATGAAAGGAGTGAACGCCAAGTTGAAAAACGGGGGTCCAACACTGAGTTTTCGATCAAACATCATCTCTGCCAAGAGCGGCCAGATCGTGCCGACAAACACAACCAAAGCCGAAACGGCCAATAATATATTGTTCAATACCAAGGCGGTTTCACGGCTGACCATGGAAAATGCACCCCGCGCTTGCATGGCCGATGCGCGCGCGGCAAATAAGGTTAAAGCCCCGCCGATGAAAATCGCCAAAATAATCAGGATAAACACACCCCGCTCGGGGTCATTTGCAAAAGCATGCACCGATGTCAAAACGCCAGAGCGGACAATAAACGTACCAATTAGAGAAAATCCGAACGCGAGAATGGCCAAAAGAATGGTCCAGCTTTTCAAACTTTCACGCTTTTCCACCACAATCGCAGAATGCAATAAGGCAGCGGCCAGAAGCCATGGCATAAAAGAGGCATTTTCAACTGGATCCCAAAACCAAAAGCCTCCCCAGCCCAATTCATAATAGGCCCACCAACTGCCCAAAGCGATGCCAATGGTCAGGAAAATCCAAGCGGCCAATGTCCACGGGCGCACCCAACGCGCCCAAGCGGCATCCACGCGCCCCTCAAGCAACGCCGCAACTGCGAAAGAAAACGCCATACTCAAACCGACATAGCCCAAATATAAAAACGGCGGATGAAACGCTAATCCGGGATCTTGCAGCAATGGGTTCAAATCTTGCCCATCAAACGGCGGCACCACCAAACGCAAAAATGGATTTGACGTGAGCAAAATAAACGCAAGAAATGCCACGCTAATCGCGCCCTGAACGGCCAAGACCCGCGCCCGAAAGCTTTGTGTGAGATTGTTTCCAAACCAGCCCGCGCAAGCACCAAACAAGGCAAGAATAAGCACCCATAACAGCATTGAGCCTTCGTGGTTCCCCCAGACACCGCTAATCTTGTAGATCATCGGCTTCAACGAATGGGAATTCAGCGCCACCAAGCGCACCGTGAAATCAGAGGTGATGAATGCGTGCATCAGAGCCAAAAAGGATCCTAGAATAAGAAAAAAATGGGCCGAAGCAGCGGGGGCGGCCAGCGCCATCAAGGCAGCGCGGCCCGTCATTGCGCCGATTAAAGGCACAACGCACTGAATACACGCGACAAAAAATGCCAAGGTCAGTGCAAAATGTCCAAGCTCACTTATCATAGTGCCTCTTATAAACCTGTCTCATCGGACTGACCATCTAAAAATCCAGCATCCTTATTCATGGCCAATCATCATTTTTCAAAAGATACCGACGTCACTTCACTTTGTTCTAAATCTTAAAACAGACGCTTAACTGTCCGAAAAATAGAGCAAACCTTTTGTAAAGCAATCTGTTTCTATGCAGTATAAAAAAGCTTTTTGGGAAAGATTATCTTTTGTTGCTTAAAGGCAGGTCTAAATAAATTGTAGCCCAAGATAATGCCGCCTGGTATCAGCCAATGCGGAAATTCACCAAACCGACGGTCAAATTCCAAGATCCAAATAGTTCAGCAGATGCAGCGGTTGAAGCTTTCGTTTTTAACCGGTTCACACCAGCCCCGCTTGTCTTTATCGGGAACTGTTTTTAATATGAAACTTCTGTGCAACAAAGTTTCTGAAAAAACCAGAAACAGCGCCGACCTATCACAAGATCAATCCGAAGTTTCTTGATAGACACCCTGCTCTTTCAAGGCATCTACAACTTCTTTTGGCATGTAGTTTTCGTCATGTTTAGCCAAAATTTCAGCGGCTTGAAAGACATTGTCAATGTATTTTCCTGTGCCGATCATTCCCTGGTTTTCATCAAATAAATCCGGTAAAACGCCTTCATAGGTAACGGGCACGATAGCGGCGCCATCAGTTACGTTAAAACTAATCACAGAGCCGACCCCGCGTTGCAATGATCCTTCCTCAACCAAGCCACCGATGCGGAAGGTTTCGCTGGCATCTGGCGGATCCGCCAAAACTTCACTGGGGGATTTGAAGAAATTGATACCATCGCGCATGGCATAGCCGATCAAAGCTGTTGCAAGCGCAAGCGCCAAAAAAGAAATAATAATAATCTGAATACGCCGCGTCTTCTTCAAGCTTTTCATAAATTTAACCTGTATCTAGGGAAACAGCGGTACGTGCATCAAGCCGGCTGTTTCTTCCAAACCCAACATCAGATTGGCATTTTGAACGGCCTGCCCGCTGCTGCCTTTGGTAAGATTGTCTAACGCCGCAATAACAATGCTGCGGCCTTCAACCCGATCCCCTGACACGCCAATATGCACGAAATTTGATCCACGCACATCATGCGTGCTGGGCGTTTGCCCAAAGTCTAACATCTGAATGAAGGGTTCATTTTCATAACTTGCCTTTAAACTTTGGAACACATTTTCAGCAGAGCCTTTTACATAGGCCGTGGCAAGAATACCCCGATTTACAGGCATCAAATGCGGGGTGAATTGAATGTGTACGGGCCGACCAGCCAATTCCGAAAACTCCTGATCAAACTCCCCCAGATGACGGTGCGTGCCGCCAACCGCATAAGCATTATACCCCTCTGACAACTCAGCATGCAGCAGGTTTTGTTTTAGCGCGCGCCCAGCCCCCGAAACGGCGCATTTCATATCCAAAATTATATCATCAAGATCGATCACGCGGTCTTTAATCAGAGGCCGTAAAATATATTGCCCCGTCGCCGCGTTGCATCCGGTTCCAGCCACCAAGCGCGCGGTGCGTATATCTGCGCGATAAAACTCAGTCAAACCATACACCGCATCTGGCTGTAAATCAGGTGCAAGATGTTTACTATTATACCATTGCTCATACGCCTGCGGATCGCGCAATCTAAAATCTGCGCTAAGATCAATCACTTTCAAAAAGGCTGGCAGCTTTGCGATCACATCTTGCGAGGTCTGGTGCGGCAAAGCGCAAAAGCATAAATCGATCCCTTGAAAATCAACTTTGTCGATTGTCACCAAGTTAGGTAAATCAAGATGGCGCAGATGCGGAAAGACCTGACGCATTGATTGCCCGGCCTTGCTATTGGCCACAAGGGCTTTAATCTCAAGATTAGGATGCGAGGCGATCAATCTGATCAGCTCTGCTCCGGTGTAGCCTGAAGCCCCGATTATGGCGATTTTATATATCATATCCGCTCCTCATTAGCGCCAACGCTTGGTCAGCTCAAGCGGCTTCAAAAATTATTTTCCGCCTTAAAAACTGCGTCGCTCGATCTGAAACAAGGCCAGGTTCACCCGTGGTTAAAAATTTTGTTTCCGATCCATGGCCCAATTTATCGGGATGACGATACAGATAATCCTGCAGGCTCTCCGCCACCAGCTCAGCTTGTGAATATACTGTCACATTTTCGCCGAGTGCATTTTGGAAAATTGTATCCATCAAAGGATAATGCGTGCAGCCCAAAATCGCGGCATCCGGGGTGGGCATTTTGCGCATCAAGGCTTGAACATGGCTGCGCACCAGCGCCTCGGCAAGGATCAGATCGCCATCTTCAATCGCATCAACAACGCCGCCACAAGATTGCGCCTCTACGTCGACACCAATCGCTCGAAAGGCCAATTCGCGCTGGAAGGCCCGGCTTGCGACCGTGGCCGGCGTTGCAAACAGCGCGACATTTTTAACCGTAACCTGTCGAGGAGGCGAATTATCCCCCCATTGACGCTCAGTCAAAGCCTCAATCAAAGGCACAAAAACCCCTAAAACGCGCTTATGTTCGGGCAACCCGGCCTCTTGTATACGCCTAAGCGCCGCGGCTGAGGCCGTATTGCAGGCCAAGATGACCAAATCACAGCCCTCTTGCCAGAGCCTTTCAACCGCGCGCGTTGTCAAATTGTAAACATCCTCGGCATCGCGCACCCCGTAAGGCGCCATCGCATTATCACCCATATAGACCAAGGGAAGCGCGGGAAGTTTCTTGCGGATTGCATCCAACACGGTAAGACCACCCAGACCGGAATCAAATATGCCTATTGCCATCCTTTTCGCTCCCCTTAGGCTTTATGCCGCGTTTCAAATTCAAAGCCATAGTCATAAGATCGAAGCGGCGTTGGAGAAAGCTCATAGGTTTTTTTACGCAAAAAATCCATCATCGCCCGCGAATCTGTAGAAAATTCTGTTAAATCCTCTTGGGTGATTGGATCGCCCACCACAACGCGCACCGGCGTATCGATGCGTTTTTTAAACTCTTTTATCAAAAGGCCCATTCGAAGCGTGTTGTGTAAATGGCTTGCAAGCTGAAACATCCTGCTGGTTTGGCCTTCGAAATATACAGGTAGCACAGTCGCATTAGACTTGCTGATCATGCGCGCTGTAAACGATCTCCAGCCCGGATCCATGGGCTGCGCGAAAGGCGTTGCGGCTGTCGAAACCGTACCACCGGGAAAAACACCAATTGCGCCCCCGTCTGCAAGATACGCTAAAGCGTTTTTTCGAGTGGCCAGATTTTCACGAACAGCATCCTTTGTTTCATCAAAGGAAATGGGCAAAACAACGCGTTGCAAATCTGCCGACTTTCGAAATACCGTATTCGCCAAAATACGAAAATCTCCCCGGACCGACGATAAAATATGCCCCATCATCAAACCGTCTAAAATCCCGTAAGGATGATTTGCGATCATAATCAGTGGGCCGGATGTCGGGATTTTCGATAAATCTCCGGCGACAATATCCAAACTCAAACCATATCGTTCGACCATCACCTGCCAAAAATCACGCCCATTCGCGACTTCCTGTTCATATCCGCGCGCGCGCTTTATCAAGCGAAGTCGTCCGGTGGTATTTTCCATCAATTTAATAACAGTTTTACCGGCTTTTGTTTGCGCGGAATACGAATAACTGATGTCGCGGGCGATGCGCGGAAGCTTTAGCAAAGAAAACACCTTCCATTTACAGGCATGGATCAACGTTAAAACAAAGCGAAGCAGACCTGCTTATTCTGCCGCCTGCGTGAACGTGGGCGGAGAATTGCGCAAAACGTCAAGCAATTCAAGGCGCCGCTTTTCGGCTTTTTCATAATTTGAGAACTTTACCGGGCCAAAGCCACGAATTTGCAAAGGCAATTCAGCCAGTTCTTGAAGGGCCACCGTATCAACCGGCCCACCCGAAAAGGCGAACGCGGCCAAATCAGCTTCATATTGTTTTATCAACTCTCGCTCCATCCTGCGCTCATCACTATAGCCAAACACATCAAAAGGGGTTCCCCGTAAAAATTTAAAGCGGGCCAAAACGTCAAAGGCTTTTTCAATCCAAGCGCCAAATTTCCGCTTCAACGGACGCCCATCAGGGCCTAATTTGCTGAGCAAGGGCGGCGCGAGATGATAGGTAATCTGGTCAATATTTTCAAATTGCTCTGCGGCCTTGGCGCGGGTCAGCCGGTGCAGGCGCGCAACTTCATATTCATCCTTATAAGCCAAAAGCTTGTGATAGGCTTTGGCGACCAGTTCTTTCAATTCAGGGTTTTCGATTTTCGAGACCAATGCCAAATAGCGCTTTCGCAACCGGCGGCCTTGATAGGCTTTCAAATGATCCGCGCGGATGGCGATTTTTTCATCCAATGTTTGCGGCAATTTGATCAAACTCGGGGCCAAGAGTTTCTGCGCTTCGCTCAAGTGTAACACCGCCCATCTGCCCAGCTCAAATGCATACAGGTTTTTTTCCACAGCAGCCCCGTTGAGCTCGATCGCAGCTTTAAGTGCATCATGACTGAGGGGTAAATATCCACGCTGCCAGGCGCCGCCAAGCACCATCATATTCGAGAATATAGAATCCCCCATCAGTGTCTTGGCTAAGGCTGAGGCATCAAACAAATCCAATCTTTCTTGCAAGCGCGCTTCTAATGAAAGGCTCAAACGGTCATGGGGGATCTGAAATTCGGTGTCGCGGGTAAATTCACCACTCACGGCCTCATGCGAATTCACCACTGCTCCGGTACGCCCGCTCTGCGTTAACCCCAATGTTTTAGCGCCGGCGCTGACCACTAAATCGCCACCGATCAAAACATCACATTCGCCCGTGGCCACGCGTATCGCGCTGATATCCGCAGGTTTTTCTGCCAAGCGGCAATGGATATGCACCGCGCCGCCTTTTTGCGCCAAGCCGGCCATCTCCATCATGCCGGCGCCTTTGCCGTCAAGCTGGGCGGCCTGCGCAATCACCGCACCCAAAGTCACAACGCCAGTACCGCCAATGCCCGTCACCACCACATTCCAAGTTCCCTCAATCGGTGCAAGTGGGGGAAGCGGCATCTCGGGCAAATCCAAAGCGGTTGTGGCCGCTTTTCTGGGTGTCGCCCCCTCTAATGTTACAAAGGATGGGCAAAAGCCGCTCACACAGCTGAAATCTTTATTGCAGGCGGATTGATCGATCATCCGTTTGCGGCCAAACGCGGTTTCCAAAGGCGCGATTGCCACGCAATTGGATTGAACACCGCAATCACCGCAACCTTCACAGACGTCTGAATTGATAAAAATCCGCTTATTAGGATCAGGGAATTTTCCACGCTTGCGCCGCCGTCGCTTTTCTGCTGCGCAGGTTTGAACATAAATAAGGACAGAAACGCCCTCGGTTTCAGACAGCCTCTTTTGAACCGATAACAGCTGCGTTCTGTCGTCTTTGCTGATGTCTTTGGGAAACGCACTCAGGTCAAGCTCTTCCTTATCATCATAGACCAGGGCAACCGTTTCAATCCCCATCGCCAGAACTTCGCGGGCTATCCGAGCGGCGGAAAGTCCGCCGTCATTTCCTTGACCTCCGGTCATCGCGACCGCGTCATTAAACAGGATTTTGTAGGTTATGTTGGTGCCGGCCGCCACAGCCGCGCGGATCGCTTGAATTCCCGAATGGTTATAAGTGCCATCACCAATATTCTGAAATACGTGTTTGCGGGTTGAAAAGGCCGACTCGCCAATCCAATTGGCGCCTTCGCCTCCCATATGGGTATAGCCGAGCGTTTCCCGATCCATCCATTGCGCCATGTAATGACAGCCTATGCCAGCATAAGCACGGGCACCCTCGGGCAACTTGGTGGAGCTATTATGCGGGCATCCTGCACAGAAATAAGGAATACGCGCTGCAGTCTCGCTGGCATTATCGGCACGCTTGGCTGCCTCTAACTGCGCCATACCTGCCAAAACCTCTGAACTGGCGGCGCCCTCTTCGCGCAAAATTTGCCCCAGTTTTTCAGCAATTTCCACCGGATCTAATGCGCCCACTCCCGTAAAAAGTTGCGCCCCCGTCAGCCCATGGCGCGCGCCATAAACGCGGCGCCCTTGCAAATCATCAAACAAAGCCTCTTTGATTTGGGGCTCGATCAGTTTGCGCTTTTCTTCCACAACAATGATCACATCGAGCCCATCGGCCCATTCGCGAAGCGAGCGTTGATCAAGCGGCCATGTTTGCCCCACTTTATACGCTGTAATACCGCGCCGCTCGGCCTCTGCCTCATCGATATTCAACAGTGAAAAAGCATGGATCAAATCCAACCAGTTTTTACCCGCGGCAACAAAACCAATTTTGGCGCCGGTTTGCCCCAAAAGGCGCTTATCCATCTTATTCGCGCGCGAAAACGCCTCGGCTGCGGCGACCTTATAGGTCAATAAGCGTTCTTCTTGTTCGGTAGGCGTGTCAATCAAGCGGATATTCAGCCCCTCGTCGGGCATCTCAACTGAGGGTGTTATGAAGGCCAAACGATGCGGATTGCCATCCACCACCGAGGTAACTTCAACCGTATCTTTCATCGTTTTCAACCCGACCCAAAGCCCGCTAAAACGAGAAAGCTCATAGCCGTAATGGCCGTAATCTAAAATTTCCTGAACGCCGGCCGGGCTGACGATGGGCATATGGGCATCCATCATCGCCCATTCAGACTGATGCAGCGTGGTCGAACTTTCCCCTGTGTGATCATCGCCCATCGCCATAATCACACCGCCTTTTGCGCTGGTACCGGCCATATTAACGTGGCGCATCACATCCCCTGATCGGTCAACCCCGGGGCCCTTGCCATACCAAAGCCCGAATACACCGTCATAAAGACCTTCGCCGCGTAATTCCGCTTGTTGCGCGCCCCAAAGCGCTGTTGCAGCAAGATCCTCGTTCAGGCCTTCCTGAAACGTAATATTGGCCGCGTCCAAAGCCTGAGCAGCCCGTTTCATTTGAAAATCAACAGCGCCCAGCGGAGAGCCACGATACCCCGTCACATAGCCCGCAGTGTTCCAGCCCTTCGTCTCATCACGCGCGCGCTGCGCGATCATCAAGCGAACCAGAGCCTGCGTGCCGTTCAAAAGCACCTGATGTTTGGAAATATCAAATTTATCGTCCAAAGAAACGTCAAGTCTTCCCATAGCGTTCCCTCCCAGGCTTGCTTTTGGCGGCGCAATTCTATTTACTGATAATAGGTCATGCACACTGACTTAGCTAGAAATAAATTGAGCCGTAACGTCACACCACGCGGCTTTGTTAAAGCGATGAAGACAGCGCAGACGCGCAGCAAAGCAGGTAGCTTTTATGGATTGGGACAAACTTAGAATTTTTCACGCCGTTGCGGATGCGGGCAGTTTAACGCATGCAGGTGATACGTTGCGGTTGTCACAAAGCGCTGTGAGTCGTCAAATTCGTGCGCTCGAAGAAAGTCTAAATACCACGCTGTTTCACCGCCACGCACGGGGCCTAATTCTGACCGAACAAGGCGAATTATTGTTTGACGCGACAATTTCCATGAACAAGCGCTTAGAGGCAGCTGCGGCACGCATCCGAGACAGCGAAGAAGAGGTTTTTGGAGAACTTAGAGTTACAACCACAACCGGCTTTGGGTCCTTGTGGTTGGCACCACGGCTGCCAAAACTTTACGAGATCTATCCGGATTTGAAAATTGATCTTATGCTCGAAGAACGGGTTCTTGATCTGCCAATGCGCGAAGCCGATGTTGCCATTCGCATGAAAGAACCAAGCCAGGCTGATTTAATCAGAAAGCGGTTGATGAGCGTACGTATGCGGCTTTACGCTTCGCCAGAATATTTGGCCACGCATGGCGAACCAGCCCAGATTGAGGATGTGCGGCATCATCGGTTGATTTGTCAAAACACAAAATCAGCGCAGGTGGGTGCAGGGCTGCAGCTCGTTCAAAAGCTGATGACCTATGATTTGCCTTCAATGTTAACCGTCAACAACTATTTCGGCGTTTTGCAAGCCGTTATACACAATCTGGGCATAGGCGTTTTGCCCGATTATGTTACCCAAGATTTTGAGGGTGTTAAAAGAGTTTTGCCAGAACTTGAAAGCGTAGAAGTGCCGGTTTATCTGGCCTATCCCGAAGAATTACGGCATTCAAAACGTATAGATGCTTTTCGAGATTTTGTTCTTTCTGAAATTATTGAGCATCGCCGAAAACTGCGAGACGCTACGCAGTAAATCAACGACCTTGCTATGCATTTTTTGCATGGCGGACATGCAATCTATTGGGGTCAATGCTTATTGATTACCCAAACCGCACAGATTATGTGCAAATTCGAAAACGATTTGATTGTTTTTATACTCCCTGTTGGACCTGGCCGAGCCTTTATTGTCTCGGCCTTTTTTTCTTAAAACTATCAAAATGGAAATTTCCAACGGAACCGTCTTACCTGTGCATTCTGACCGATGCAAATTACCGGTGCCACCAAGCTCAGCGTGCAAACAGCCGCCCTGGCCCGTGATGCAAACCCAACAATCCAGATAAAGATTGCATGTGCCATGCCAGCACTTGATTAGAAGATAAAACGGGCGCGTTTATAACAGCTTCAATCGCCGGAATAGCCTCAAATGTTTGAAGGTTGGTACAGGATAGGAACAGTGCATCCACTCTTTGATCTGACCAAAGCGCGCAGGCCGCTTCAACCACTGAATTATGAGAGATACGCGCCACATTGGTTTCCAACGGCTCTTCAAACGATCCAAAAAGCGGCGTTTCAATATGCGCCTCTAGCAATCGGCGACGCAATGTTTTTGAGACATCCTCAATGTAGGGTGACAAAACAGCAAGGCGTTTGATCTGCATCGCGTGACAGGCTACAATCAATGCCGTCAATGGATCGCTGACTTGTTTTGTACGACAATTGCGACTGACCAATTCAGCAATGCGCTCTGGCCCGATCACCGATGTTCCCGACGTGCACCCATAGCCGACAACATCAAAATCTATCGGATCAGGCAGCAATCCTGCCGCCGCCGGCAAATCTTGTTCCATTTGAGCCAAAGTTTCCGACGTCACATCTGGCGCGCTGCGTATACGCGAAACGTATAAGCCCACGTCCTGTTGTGGCATCAAGCGCCGCATATCATATTCAATGGTTTCGTCGGCTTGTAACGTAATTAGGCCCATATTTGCCCGCGCGCCAACCGGTTGGCCTAACGCGTAGGGAAACGGCCCAGCCATCAATCCAGCCGGGGAAGGCTAAGCGAGGCCAAGGGCGACAATTGTTCGGGGCCAGTCTCGCGGATGACAAAATCATCCTCATGCACCAGCAAACCTCCACCGGGTAAGGCAATACCCGGCTCTAATGTCAGCACCATACCCGCTTGTAAAACGGTCTGATCCGATGCGATTAATGAAGGCCATTCGGTCAATTGCATACCAAGCCCATGACCTAAACGCCCCGCATCGCCGGTTCCCTTGCCGCCGGTCACAATTTTATCCATCGCGTGAAACACATCTGCAGCGGTTTTGCCGGGCATCGCCGCTTCTTTGCCCGCCTCAACAGCCTCTAACAACCTCTCCCAAGCTGCGCTGAGCTCGGGCGCCGGCTTGCCCGCCACAAAATTCCGATCAAAATCGCAGAAATACCCATCATGAACCAAGCCCGTGTCAAGCATCAACGCATCCCCCGGTTGCAATAGCTCTGGTCCAGCGGGCGAGATCACATCCTCATATCCCAAGGGGCCATGGCCCCCTGCCAGATAGGGCACCCAATCAGCCCCCTCTTGCAAACAAAGGCTTTGGAAACCCCGAAAAACTGCGTCTAACGGCCTGCCTTGCTGAGCGATCTCGGGCACCCTATCAAAGGCGCGGCCGGCAATCTCGCAGGCCGTTTTGATTTTAGCAATCTCAGCCTCTGACTTCACCATCCGCAGGGAACGCATAATCCCATGATCAGAGGTAAACTCGCATAAAGGCAAGGCAGCTTTCAAACGCTCAAAATCGCTTAAAGGCATGCGCAAATGCGTTTCATGCCCCGATGGCACCGCAATGCGACCAGCTTTTGAAACCCGGTCTTTGATCGTAGAGGCCAGCAAACTTAACCCGTCATCCTCTAGATCTGGGGAAGACCAGGTTCTGATATCCGTAATCCACGTCTTTGACATCAAAGCCGCGCCAATCGATGGAATGACCGCCACTGGCTTGCCAGATTGAGGCAGGACCAAAAACCAAGGCCGCGATGGGCTTTCCCAAAAACGGGTTAAATAGCCCGTAAAATAACGTATTTCAGGTTCGGTTGTGAAAAACATCGCATCCAACCCCGCCGACCGCATCGCGGCTTGAGCGCGCAAAACGCGGCCTTCGAATTCGGCAGTTTCAAACCCGCGATCAGGCGTCACTGGCTTCGCTAAGCACGCATAAAACGCGCGACTCATCACCAATACCTTCGATATTTTGAAACAACGCCGCCAAACCGGCCCCGCCAGAGGGCGTAGTTTCAAGATCAAGCGCGTCGAGATGCGGCAAAACTTCTACTGCCTCTGTATCCGAAATCAAACAAAACAGATCTGCATCTTCTGCCAACCCTTGAAGCGCGATCAATGAGGGCTCTTTGCAATCCAATCGGCCCATATTAGACGCTGGCCCCAAGGTGATTTCAGATCTACCCGCTTTGATGCTGTTATACAGCGCCGGCGCGGCGTCGGGTTCAACAACAATAATTTGCGGCGCGTTCCCCCACATTTTTCTAAAATAACCTGCTGCGGCAGAGGCCAAGCCCCCAACGCCGGCCTGCAAAAGAATATGTGTTGGCGGGGTTTGCATTTGCTCAACCGCCTCCGCCGCCATAACCAAATAGCCTTCCATCAGCTGATGAGGTGTATCTAAATATTCGGCCCAAGACGTATCCGATAATAAAACCCATCCATTATCAGATGCCGCCATGAGCGCGGCCTGCATACTGGCTTCATAATTATCGCCGGCCCGCACAACTTCTGCGTCATGACCGCGCAATTTTTCCGCAAAGCTTTCAGGCACCGTGTCTGAAAGAAACACCACCGCCTTTGCGCCAAAAACCTTGGCTCCTGCGGCCACAGAAAGACCATGATTTCCCGCGCTAGCGGTAACAAAGGTTTCACCTGTCAGATCACGTTTTTGAGCCGCTTGCGCTATTACATAAGCCGCACCCAGTGCTTTAAAACTGCCCAACCCCATGCGCCCGCGCTCATCTTTTACGAAAACCTCCCCGGCACCGCCAAACCCTTGCAAATGTTTCATCGGCGTAGGTGCGGCAACGGGGCATCGCGCCAAAAGCGCCTGCGGGGTTGCCGCATCATCGCTAGGACGGGGAATTTCCGGCATATTCAACCCATCACTCATGCCAACATAAGGGTTTGCTAAAAGCTGCATCAAAGCCTCATCATTAAGTTTAAAATCCGACGCTCACAAGAGAAGGAGTTGCGTTGACAGTCAAGTGATTATTTTATCCTTTGAGAATTTGAGACGCAAAATTTAAGCGTTACGCCTGCCCTGCCCGGCCAACCCGCGGGCGTTTTTGCCATGGCCGATTGCTTGCTCTTAAGAAAAGCTTCCCGTATGAGGTGCAGAAAATTGACATTAGGGGCGAGAATGCGCGAACCAGAGATTTCAGACGAGCTTATTTCGGCCCATGGACTTGCCGCGGATGAATATCAGAAAATCCTAGAGATCATCGGCCGCGTCCCGACTTTCACCGAATTGGGTATCTTCTCGGCCATGTGGAATGAGCATTGCTCGTATAAATCTTCGAAGAAATGGCTGCGCAGTTTGCCCACAAGCGGCCCACAAGTGATTTGTGGCCCCGGAGAAAATGCTGGCGTAGTTGATATTGGCGACGGACAGGCGGTTGTGTTTAAAATGGAAAGCCACAACCATCCCTCGTATATCGAGCCTTATCAAGGTGCAGCAACTGGGGTTGGTGGAATTTTACGCGATGTGTTTACGATGGGCGCGCGGCCGATCGCGGCGATGAATGCACTTAGCTTTGGCGCAGTAGATCACCCCAAAACGCGGCAGTTGGTGCATGGCGTTGTGGCCGGAATTGGTGGCTATGGAAACTGTTTTGGTGTGCCGACGGTTGGCGGTGAATTGCGCTTTGATCCTGCTTATAATGGCAATTGCTTGGTCAATGCCTTTGCCGCCGGTTTGGCCGATGCGGATAAAATTTTCTACTCGGCAGCCTCCGGTGTTGGCATGCCTGTCGTTTATTTAGGCGCAAAAACCGGCCGCGACGGTGTGGGCGGCGCCACAATGGCGTCGGCTGAATTTGACGATACGATCGAAGAAAAACGCCCCACCGTTCAAGTTGGTGACCCGTTTACCGAAAAACGTTTGATGGAAGCCTGTTTGGAACTGATGCAGACTGGGGCGGTGATTTCTATTCAAGATATGGGTGCGGCTGGTTTAACCTGCTCGGCGGTAGAAATGGGGGATAAGGGAGATTTAGGGGTGCGGCTCGACCTTGAAAAAGTGCCGACGCGTGAATTGAACATGACTGCGTATGAAATGATGCTATCGGAATCTCAAGAACGGATGCTAATGGTGTTACAGCCCGAAAAAGAGGGAGAAGCGCGGGCTGTGTTTGAAAAATGGGACCTTGATTTTGCGATTGTTGGGGAAACGATTGCAGAAGACCGGTTCCATATTTGTCTAAACGGAGAAACCAAGGCTGATTTACCGCTCAAAGCCCTTTCTGGTACAGCGCCCGAATATGATCGACCATGGGTTGAAACGCCCCCTGCGGGGGCCTTGGCAGATATTCCCGAACTTGCCCCGATCGACGCGCTAAAGGCTTTGATTTGCGATCCGAACTACGCAAGCAAACGGTGGGCATATGAACAATATGACAGTCAGGTTATGGCCGATACGATACAGGGCCCCGGCTTGGGCGCAGGGCTTATTCGGGTGCATGGTACCGAAAAACAATTGGCCTTCACCAGCGATGTGACACCACGCTATGTACAGGCCAACCCGGTTGAAGGTGGCAAGCAGGCCGTTGCAGAGGCCTATCGCAACTTGTGCTCCATGGGGGCAACGCCTTTGGCTACCACCGATAATATGAATTTTGGCAATCCAGAAAAACCAGAAATCATGGGCCAGTTTGTGGGCGCAATTAAAGGTATCAGCGCGGCAGTTTCTGCTCTGAATATGCCGATTGTTTCGGGAAATGTGAGTTTGTATAATGAAACCGACGGCGCTGCGATCTTACCAACGCCGACGATTGGCGCGGTTGGTCTGGTGGGCGCGCAGGACGAGCCGATTATCGGCGTTGCGCGCGCCGGCCATGAAGCATTGCTGTTGGGCTCGCCTGGTACGCATTTGGGCTGTTCAGCGCTGTTGAGCAGCGTGTTCAACCGCTCAGATGGCGATGCGCCCAGCGTTGATCTCGATGAAGAGCGCCGCAATGGTCAATTTATTTTAGAGAACCGAGAGCTGATCAAAGCTTGCAGCGATTTATCCGATGGCGGTTTGGCCTTGGCAGCATTTGAAATGGCGCATGCCGCCGACACCGGGCTTTATATTCAAAGCGAAGATATGGCCTATTTGTTCGGTGAAGACCAAGCCCGTTATCTCATCGCTTGCAATTTTGATCAGGCCGAAGCCCTGATGATTGCAGCCGGTCAAGCCGGCGTGACGCTTTCATCAATCGGTCGATTTGAGGGCGATCAGTTGCGCTTTGGATCCGCGCATGCAGATCTAAGCGCGCTGTCAGAGCTTTATAATTCGAGCTTTGGAACCTTGTTTGATTAGGCAAGATTGACAGAACGCGCCCGCGCGCGTTTTCTTTTCGGATCGGCTCTTGCACAGCCACTGGCCGCATCCTACATTTGATCTGAAAGTGAGGCTTGCATCATGGCAATGACGGCGCAGGAAATTGAAGATCTTATTCGGGCTGAATTCCCCGATGCTGATATCACCATCAAAGATTTGAGGGGCGATGGAAATCATTATGCCGCAGAGGTTGTTGATGCAAGTTTTCAAGGTAAAAATAGGGTTCAACAGCAAAGATCCGTTTACGCCGCGCTCAAAGGTAAAATGGATGGCGCGCATGGCGAATTGCACGCGCTCGCCCTAACCACAAAGGCACCCGACGCTAAGATCTAAAGCACGCACACCCGAATTAAAAACAAAAAACCACCAATGGCGACGTAAAGAAACAAACCGTTGACCTATAAGTAAGAGAGATCCAGATGAGCGACACAAAAGTACAAATAGAAGAGACCATTAAATCAAATTCTGTCGTGCTGTACATGAAGGGCACAAAAGAGATGCCGCAATGCGGGTTTTCAAGCCGTATCGCTGGCGTGCTAAATTACATGGATGTTGATTACAAAGATATCAATGTTTTGGCCGATGATGCGATCCGTCAGGGCATCAAAGACTTTGCAGATTGGCCAACGATTCCCCAGCTTTATGTGAATGGTGAATTTGTGGGCGGATGCGATATCATTACCGAGATGACCCTATCAGGTGAATTGGATGCGCTGTTTTCAGAGAGCAACGTTGCCTTCGACAAGGATGCCGCAGATAAAATTCGCGAAGCCAACGGATAAGCGCCCCATTCTGGGCGTGTTTGTTCCCATCAAACAGAAATCATACCGTCAACGGCCGAGTGCGGCCAAGTCTTCGCCGCGCTCAACAAGCCGGTTGAGAATAGACAGGCTTTCGGCATCTAAACCCGCCGCGTCATGTCCCGCTGTAGGTTGCGGCTGCTGGGCAAGTTTTTCTTCCGCTTGTGCAAGCTGAAGTTTCAAGCTCGCCATCTTATCCGCCAACATCAACCCCGCCATTAACAGCATACGTTGCTCTGGAAGGCGCCCTATTTGGGCCGAAAGCTCGGTGGCTTCTGCGTCAAGCAATGCCGCAGCAGCCGTCAAAAACCCCTCTTGCCCGGGCTCGCAGGCCACGTCAAAGGGGCGGTTGCCGATTTCAACATTTACGCGTGCCATTTATGCTTCTCCATTCTCTGAGATATCCGTTCGGCCAAGGAGCTTTGCCAAATCTTCATAGAGTTGTTGAACTTCAAACGCCTGCTCTTTGCGCGCTTGCTCTGACGCTTCAAGGCGCTGCGCCAAATCTGCCTTCTCAGCACTAAGCCTGTTTACGATTTCCTGATTATCGTTTGCAATTTTTGGCTCGGCCAGCGCGTCAAGCTCGGATTTCAGAGCGGTATTTTCAGCTTTTAACAGGTCAAGTTCAGCGACAGCGTGATCTTTTTTTTCGCCGGCTTGCGGTGACGATTTCAAATGCACCGCGATATGATCAAGAGCAGCGTCCATACGCTTTTCGAATTCTTTAATTTGCTCCATCGCCTAACCTTTTGCTTCTTCACGCGTTTTACAAATCAACCATAACTTCTGATGCGGCGCAAATCCAGATGAAACTTTCGGCAAAGCGCGTTCAAAACCATCACCAAAATATATCAGTGATGGCAAATCTCCGTTTCCGGCTGCGGGTTATGCTTGAACTTCGCGGCAGGGCTGTTATGCAACGCTCGTTCTCTGCTTTTTATAGGAAATGATGCCAATATGGATATTCAAACGCTACGTTCTTTGCATTCAGACCATTGGCAGAACGCCTGTGCCATTCGTACCCTTACATTGGATGCAATCGCCGCTGCAAATTCGGGCCATTCCGGCATGCCAATGGGAATGGCTGATGTCGCCACCGTGCTCTATGAAAAGCATCTTAAGTTTGATCCAAAAAACCCCACTTGGCCCGATCGTGATCGATTCATTCTATCGGCCGGCCATGGGTCAATGCTGCTTTACAGCTTGCTCCATTTGACGGGCTACAGCGATTTTCCGATCGAAGAGCTTAAAAATTTCCGCCAATTGGGCGCTAAAACTGCAGGCCATCCGGAAAATTTTCTATCTGATGCTATTGAGACCACAACCGGACCACTCGGCCAAGGCATCGCCAACGCGGTGGGATTCGCAATGGCAGAAGAAATTCAACGCGCGCGCTATGGTCAAAAAATTGTGGATCATTTCACCTATGTTATCGCGGGCGATGGTTGTCTGATGGAAGGTGTGAGCCAAGAGGCGATTGGGCTCGCTGGGCGCCATGCTTTAAGCAAACTGGTGGTGTTCTGGGATGATAACAACATCACGATTGATGGGAGCGTCGATTTGGCCGACCGCACGGATCAATTGGCCCGTTTCACGGCGTCCGGCTGGCATGTGCAAGAAATTGACGGCCATGATCCCGCAGCGATTGATCGCGCGATCACAGTAGCCAAAAAATCCAAACAGCCCTCAATGATTGCTTGTAAAACCCATATTGCGCTTGGATCAAGCGCCCAAGACACCTCAAAAGGCCACGGCGCCCTTACCGACCCACAATTGATCGCAGACACTAAAGAGGCATATGGCTGGACATCCGACGCGTTCGACATTCCCAAAAATATCAAATCTGCATGGGAAGGCTTTGGCGCCCGTGGCCACTCCGAGCATGCGCTATGGGAGGCGCGTTTCAAGGCTTTATCCGCCAGCAAGCAAGCCGATTTTACGCGCGCCTACGCGAATGAAGCGCCCAACAAACTTGCATCCGCGATCCGCAAGTTCAAAAAAGAAATCTCAGAAACAGCTCCAAAGCAAGCCACCCGTAAATCGAGCGAATTGGCCCTAAACGTGATCAACCCGATCCTGCAAGAAACAGTTGGCGGATCGGCCGATTTATCTGGATCAAACAACACGCGCTCCAAAGATATGAGCGCCTTTGATATCGATAACCGCGCGGGCCGCTATGTGTATTGGGGCATTCGCGAACATGGTATGGCCTCGGCGATGAACGGAATGGCGTTGCATGGGGGCATGCGCCCCTATGGTGGTACTTTTATGTGCTTTACCGATTACGCACGCCCCGCGATGCGGTTGGCGGCCCTGATGAAGGTTCCAACCGTATTTGTTATGACGCATGACAGTATTGGTTTGGGCGAAGACGGCCCAACTCATCAGCCCGTCGAACATTTGGCGATCAGTCGCGCCACGCCCAATACGTATGTCTTCCGCCCTGCGGATGCCGTTGAAACGGCTGAAGCCTGGGAATTGGCCTTCACCAGCCCCAAAACACCTTCTGTCTTGGCGCTGTCGCGGCAAAATCTGCCAACCGTCCGTTTGAGCCATAAATCGGCCAATCTCTCGGCACGCGGCGCCTATGTTTTGGCAGAAGCCACGGGCAAGCGCGAGGTAATTTTGATCGCGACCGGTTCGGAGGTTAGCCTTGCCATTGAAGCACGCGATATGTTGCAAGAAAAAGGCATTGGCACGCGCGTTGTATCAATGCCCTGCATGGAATTATTCGCGGCGCAAGATGAGCGTTATCGTAGATCGGTTTTGCCCGCGGGCAGCGCAGTGCGTGTTGGTATTGAAGCAGGGATTCGCCAAGGATGGGATCAGTGGCTGTTGGGCGAGCGCGCACGGGCAAACCGGTCTGCATTTATCGGTATGTCAGGTTTCGGAGCCTCTGCGCCAGCTGGCACATTATTCGAACATTTTGGAATCACGGCAAAGGCTGTTGCGTCTTGCGCCGAAGAGCTTCGGTAACCAAATATCTCTACGATAGGCCATCGGGTGAGTCGCAAATTTAGGCGCGCAAAGCTCGTTGGCCCATCCAACTTATTTTTGAAAACATATTGTTAGCGCAAGCATTTTTTAAACCGCACAAGTTATCGCTAACATATTGGAAAATAGACGATAAATAGTGTTCAACACTATTTAAACATTCTATAGATGCTTCATGAAAATGAGGTAAGCGATGACAGTCACAGTGGGAATAAACGGCTTCGGGCGGATTGGCCGCTCAACATTGGCTCATATTGCGGAAAGCGCAAGAAATGATGTGCAGGTCGTTAAGATCAACGCCACCGGCCCCGTGGAAACCAATGCGCATTTGTTGCGCTATGACAGCGTTCATGGCCGCTTTCTAGGCACGGTAACGGTCGCCGGGAACACGATTGACCTGGGCCGCGGACCGATGGATGTGATGTCGTCTTATGACCCGGCCGCGCTAGACTGGTCTGGCTGTGATGTTGTATTAGAATGCACTGGTCAGTTTAATGATGGCTTAAAATCCTCGATCCATTTGGAGCGAGGGGCAAAATCAGTTTTGATTTCGGCCCCCGCCAAAAACGTGGATAAAACGATCGTTTATGGCGTGAACCATCGCGAGCTTTGCACCGAACATCGCCTGGTTTCAAATGGCTCTTGCACAACCAATTGCCTCGCACCGCTCGCGAAAACGTTAAATGATGCAATCGGTATTGAACGCGGAATTATGACCACGATCCACTCTTACACGGGCGATCAACCAATGCTGGACCGCCGGCATAATGATCTTTACCGCGCCCGCGCAGCCGCGATGGCCATGATCCCCACTTCGACCGGCGCAGCCAAAGCCCTAGGAGAGGTTCTGCCTGAGCTTGCTGGTAAGTTGGACGGCACCGCAATGCGCGTGCCAACACCAAATGTATCGGCCGTTGACCTAACATTTGAGGCTGCAAAAAATGTAACGGTCGAAGAGGTGAATGCCGTTATTGAAGAGGCCGCTGCGGGGCATATGGGACATGTACTTTCCTACGATCCAGAACCAAAAGTTTCGATCGATTTCAACCACACGCCCTATTCGACCATTTTTGCGCCGGATCAAACCAAAGTCATTGGAGGGCGCACCGTTCGCGTCTTGGCATGGTATGATAATGAGTGGGGGTTTTCATGCCGTATGGCAGATGTTGCCGCGACCATGGGGCAATTGCTGCACTGACATTGCCGCGCTGGCTATGTCAGCGCCCAACCAGCCTGTAGACGCCGCATAGCTTTGGCAGCTTTCACTGCATTTGGCATAAAGAGCGGTATCTGTGGGTGGTTAATTTGCGTGCCTTGCTCTGTAAGCTCGAAAAACTTCTATAAAACTGACCGCCATGCGCTGCATTCGGGCTATTTGCAGTTGACTTTCTGAGCTAATTGTCAATGTTAGCGCTAACTTATTAAAATCAATAGAGGCCGAGATGACTACAAAAATCGCTATTAATGGCTTTGGCCGCATTGGTCGCAATATTTTGCGGGCTTTTTCAGAAAATCCACGCAATGATCTAGAAGTTATAGCAATCAATGATCTTGGTCCTGTTCAAACAAATGCGCATCTTTTGAAATATGACAGCGTCCATGGTCGGTTCGGCAGTGAAATTGAAATCACAGATAATTCTATTGATATTGGTCATGGACCAATCGCGGTGACAGCGATCCGCAACCCTGCCGAGCTGCCTTGGAAGGATGTCGATATTGTATTGGAATGCACTGGATTTTTTACAGAGCGCGCAACGGCCGCCCAGCATCTTGAAAATGGAACCGCCAGGGTGATTGTCTCGGCCCCCTGTAAGGACGCTGATAAAACCATCGTCTATGGCGTCAATCACGGCGCGTTAAGCGACCAAGACATCGTAATCTCGAACGCCTCTTGCACAACAAATTGCCTTGCTCCGGTGGCACAAGTGCTGAATGACAGTATCGGCTTAAAACGGGGCTTTATGACAACGATCCATAGCTATACTGGCGACCAGCCTACCTTAGACACGATGCATAAAGATCTCTATCGTGCCCGCTCTGCTGCGCTGAACATGATCCCAACCACCACTGGCGCGGCCCGCGCGGTTGGATTGGTGATGCCAGATTTGTTTGGCAAATTAGACGGGGTTTCCATCCGGGTGCCAACGCCGAACGTATCTTGCGTCGATCTGACATTTGAAGCCAGCCGTGACACCACTATTAACGAAATCAATGCCGCGTTTGAAGCGGCCGCGGCTGAAGGGACGTTAAAGGGCGTTTTGGGCACCACCAATGAACCTCTTGTCTCAATGGATTTCAATCACGACAGCCGCTCAAGCATCGTGGCGTTGGATCAAACAAAGGTTATGGAAGGCACGATGTGCCGCATCCTGTCTTGGTATGACAATGAATGGGGCTTTTCCAACCGTATGCTGGACACAGCTACGCAAATGGCTAAGTTTCTGTAAACAGACGCGCGGTGATCACTTGGGAAGTTTGGCCTGCAGGCTTTCCAAAACGGTTGGCGTAACAAATTTGGACGCATCTCCGCCCAATCGGGCAATTTCCTTCACCAATTTTGACGCAATCGCTTGATGCTTGGCTTCGGCCATTAGAAACACGGTTTCGATCGATGAATCCATCGCCCGATTCATACCCACCATTTGAAATTCATATTCAAAATCGGCAACCGCCCGCAACCCGCGCACGATCACCTGCGCTTTTACATCACGGGCGCAATCGATCAAAAGGTTTTCAAACGGATGCGCCACGATCTCTGTACCGGTTTTCACCGATAAAACGGCACATTCCGCCTCGATCAAGGCAACGCGCTCTTCTAATGTGAACAAAGGCCCTTTATCGCGATTTATGGCCACACCGATCACCAATCGATCCACCAACATCGCCGCCCTTTGAATAATATCGATATGACCGAGCGTTATCGGGTCAAACGTACCAGGATAAAGACCAATGCGCATCTTATCACTCATTCGCTACTGTTTTAAGCCGCACAAATATTATTCCACGGTCAAATGCAAGGGGCTAATGCCCCATAATCATGCCTTGTAGCGCGTCTTTCTCCATCGAAATCTCTTGCAGACGCGCGAAAACCACATCGCCCTGCGAGATCAAACCGATCAACGCACCCTCTTCCAAGACCGGCATGTGACGAAACCGGTTTTCCGTCATCAGCGCCAAAACATCATCCGCGCTTGTTTGCGGGCTGCAGGTCACAACGTCGCGTGACATAAATTGTTCAACCGGCGCTGATAGAGCATTCGTTCCGGCTTCGGATAATGCACGAATAATATCCCTCTCAGATAGAATTCCGAGCGCGTTTTTGCCCGTTTCTGAAACGATGACCACACCGATCTTACGCGCAGCAAGAATTGAGATGGCCCCAGACAGATCCGTCTTCAACGGCACCGTGATCAAATTCGCGTTATTTTTTGTATTAAGAATGTGCTGAACAAACATACCACCACCTCTTATTTTATAAATCAATCACACACTGTTAGGCTGAAGCCTTAACAGGCAGCTGTCAAGCTAAGGCTTCCAATCGGCTGATTTCAGCCCGAATCCCGGCGACAAGCGCCTGCGCGAGGCGGTTCATACGCTCAAGCCTTTGATCTTCTTTATAGCGTAAAAGATAGAAACTTCGCGTTAAAGACAGCTGATCAGGCATCACACGTTTCAGGTTACCTGCAGATGGCAACGCAAAATCATGCGCAATCCCTATCCCTGCCCCTGCCCGCAGCCAATGATATTGCACAGAAACTGAATTTGATCCCAGCACCACCCGATCTTGTCCAAGATAATTTTGATAATCTAATTCCTTGTCAAAAATCATATCGGCGATATAGCCTATAATTTTATGCGTTTTTAAATCTAACAACGTGTCGGGCGTAGCGAATTTTTCCAAGTATTCTTCAGAAGCGGCCAAGTGCAACTTGTAATCGGTTATTTTTTGTACGCTTAAACGGGCTGAATTTGGCGGGCTCACCGCGATCGCCATATCGGCTTCACGTTTGGTCAAATTGACAACCCGTGGCATGGAAACAATCTGAATATCTAGATCAGGATTGGCGCGCGAGATATCAGCGCAGACTTTCGGCAGCACAAAATTTGCGCAGCCATCCGGCGCACCTATCCGAATTTGGCCGCTCAACGTTCCGTCACGGCCTTGCAAGTCGCGCGATAGATCTGCCATCGCGCCCTCCATCGACAAAGCGTGCCGCAAAAACTGATCTCCCGATCCCGTTAACACATAACCAACCGAAGACCGCGCAAATAAAACAACCCCTGCACGCTCTTCTAGCCGTGTCACTCGGCGCCCAACCGTGGCCGGATCGATCCGCAGCGAACGTGCAGCCGCAGATAAGGTTTCATGACGCGCCACCGCCAAAAACACTCTGATATCATCCCAATTTTGTTGCATACCATCATACCCTGCATTTATGCATTACCTATTTGTGATATTGCCCCTGTTCATAGCATTTTTGCAAGACTATGCTTATGTAAAATTGACAGGAGAAAAAACATGACTGAATTAACGCATTATATTGGCGGGGCCCATGTAAAGGGAACCTCCGGGCGCTTTGCGGATGTGTACAATCCCGCCACCGGGGAAGTGCAAGCAAAAGTGCCTCTGGCGTCAGCCGCCGAAATGTCTCAGGCTGTAGAAATTGCCGAGACGGCGCAGCGTGCCTGGGGGGCCGTGAACCCACAGCGCCGCGCCCGTGTCATGATGAAATTTGTCGATTTGCTCAACCGTGATATGGAACAGCTTGCCGAAGCGCTTAGCCGGGAACATGGCAAAACTCTGCCAGATGCCAAAGGCGATGTGCAGCGCGGGTTAGAAGTGGTGGAATATTGCATTGGTGCACCGCAAATGCTCAAGGGTGAATTCACCGATAGCGCCGGCCCTGGCATTGATATGTATTCGATGCGTCAGGCCCTAGGGGTTACGGCTGGAATAACGCCGTTCAACTTTCCCGCAATGATCCCGATGTGGATGTTCGCGCCGGCGATTGTCTGCGGCAACGCCTTCATTCTCAAACCATCCGAAAGGGATCCTTCCGTGCCTTTAATGCTTGCAGAGCTGATGGAGGAGGCAGGGTTGCCAAAAGGCGTTTTACAAGTGGTCAATGGCGATAAAGAAGCGGTTGATGCGATTTTAGACAATCCTGTGATCCAATCGATCGGATTTGTCGGATCGACGCCGATCGCCGAATATATATACGGCCGCGGTTGCAGCAATGGCAAACGCGTTCAGTGTTTTGGTGGTGCCAAAAACCATATGATCATCATGCCAGATGCGGATATGGATCAGGCAGCCGATGCGTTGATCGGCGCCGGATATGGGGCTGCAGGCGAGCGCTGTATGGCGATTTCTGTTGCGGTGCCCGTGGGCGATGAAACCGCCGACCGCCTGATTGAAAAATTAGTGCCGCGCATTGAAAAGCTAAAAGTTGGCCCTTACACGGCGGGCGATGAGGTTGATTATGGCCCGGTTGTCACCAAAGCTGCGCAACAAAATATTCTGGGGTTGGTGGAAAGCGGTATAAAGCAAGGCGCAGAACTTGTTGTGGATGGGCGCGATTTCAGTTTGCAAGGCTATGAAGATGGTTTTTTTGTTGGCCCGCATCTTTTTGACCGGGTCACTCCAGAAATGGACATTTATAAAAAAGAAATTTTTGGCCCAGTTCTCAGCACAGTACGCGCCGGAAGCTATGAAGAAGCCATCTCATTGGCGATGGATCATGAATATGGCAATGGCACGGCAATTTTCACGCGCGATGGAGATGCGGCGCGCGATTTTGCCAATCGGATCAATATTGGCATGGTCGGTATTAACGTTCCAATCCCAGTGCCCCTTGCCTATCACACCTTTGGTGGTTGGAAAAAATCCGTGTTTGGCGATTTGAACCAACACGGACCCGACGCGTTTAAATTCTACACAAGAACCAAAACCATCACGTCTAGATGGCCCTCTGGTATCAAAGAAGGCGGCGAGTTTAATTTCAAAGCGATGGATTAACACATCTAGGTAAGCCGCACCAATTTAGCGGCTTACCTTTCCTACATCTGAGCCAGTCAATTGGTCATGTGAGCAAACCCGCAAAACGGCCTTATCTGCAAGCTCACCCGCTATCTTGGGACTTGCATAGCGGTCAAGAAAGCGCCAATCATTCTATCTCACCCCAACGACACACATGCAGGAGGACTTCTTTGGATTTTTCGTTAAGCAGCGAACAAACCGCAATCTTTGATATGGCTTATGAGTTTGGCCAAGAGCATATTGCCCCCTTCGCGCGCGATTGGGAAAAGCAAGGCACCATTCCAAAAGAGCTGTGGCCCAAAATTGCGCAGCTGGGTTTGGGCGGTATTTATGTCTCTGACGAGATGGGGGGATCCGGATTAAGTCGGCTTGATGCGACCTTGGTGTTTGAAGCTTTAGCAATGGCCTGCCCCTCAGTCTCAGCTTTTTTATCAATTCACAATATGTGTGGCGGCATGATCGATCGTTACGGCGATCCAGAAACCCGCGCAAGATGGTTGCCGCGCTTATGCCAAATGGATTTGATTTTCAGCTATTGTCTGACCGAACCTGGCTCGGGATCAGACGCGGCAGCGCTGCGCAGTCAAGCCACGCGGACCAATGAAGGGTATCAGCTTAACGGAACCAAGGCCTTTATCTCAGGTGGTGGGTATTCAGATGCATATATTGTAATGGCCCGAACCGGGGCTGAGGGCCCAAAAGGCATCTCGGCTTTCATTCTGGAAGCTGGCAGCGATGGGCTAAGCTATGGCGCTCTCGAGGATAAAATGGGCTGGCGCGCGCAGCCCACGGCGCAAGTTCAGTTTGACGCCTGCCCAATTCCTGCTCAAAATCTGCTGGGTGAAGAAGGCAAAGGGTTTCAATATGCGATGGCTGGGCTGGATGGCGGCCGCTTGAATATTGCGGCAAGCGCCTTAGGCGGCGCAGAGCAGGCCTTACAATCCACGCTGGCCTATATGGGGGAGCGCAAGGCCTTCGGCAAAACGATTGATCAATTTCAAGCCCTACAATTCAAATTGGCGGATATGGAAGTAAAGATGCAAGCCGCACGCAGCTTCCTGCGCCAAGCCGCGTGGAAATTAGACATGCAGGCTTCAGATGCCACAAAATTCTGCGCTATGGCAAAACTTTTGGTAACCGACAATGCCTTTGAGACCGCCAATCAATGCCTGCAATTGCACGGTGGCTATGGATATCTTGCCGATTACGGCATTGAAAAAATCGTTCGTGATTTGCGCGTTCATCAGATTTTGGAAGGCACCAACGAAATCATGCGGATGATTATCTCGCGCCAAATGCTGGCAGATAGATGAACGATATCTCTATTCGCCAGATTGGTCACGCCGGGCGTATCACCTTACAACGGCCTGAGGCGCTAAATGCCATGACTGCTGAGATGTGCAGCGCGATTGAGCAGGCGCTGCTGACCTGGCGCGATAAAAGCGATATCCAGCTGGTAATTATTGATGCAGAGGGCGATCGGGCGTTTTGTTCTGGGGGAGATATTTCTGAATTATACAAGACCGGCAGCCAAGGGGATTATGCTTATGGGCAGGCGTTTTGGGCGGCTGAATATCGCCTGAACGCATTAATCTATAATTACCCCAAACCCTATATTGCTTTCATGCAGGGGTTTACGATGGGCGGGGGCGTTGGAATTTCTTGCCATGGCAGCCACCGTATTGTGGGAGAAACCAGCCAAATTGCTATGCCAGAATGTGGCATCGGGTTGATCCCCGATGTGGGCGGATCCTATATTTTGGCCTGCGCTCCAGGCTATTTGGGTGAATATTTGGGTTTGACGGCGGCAAGAATGGCCGCTGCAGATGCGATATATGCCGGTTTTGCGGATCACTTCATTCCACAAAGCCACTGGAAAACCTTGATCGAAACTTTGGAAAAAACGGGAAATACCGCGCATATCGTCAACGCGGCCCAGCCTGCTCCGAGCAGCGATTTGAAAGCCCTTCAAACCCAAATAGATCGGCATTTCTCGAATGAAACGCTGGCGGGCCTGATCTCGTCCCTTACCGCGAGCGATGATGCCCTTAGCCAAAAAAGCCTTAAAATGATAAGCAGAAACGCGCCTTTATCGATGGCCAGTACGATTTTGCTGCTGCGCCAATTGCGCGATGAAGGCCCCGATATCTATCGCGCTTTGAGGTATGAATACAGGTTTACCGCGCGCGCTATGGAGTTTGGTGATTTTTTAGAAGGCGTTCGCGCGGCGATTATCGACAAAGACAGAAACCCGAACTGGCAATTTAATCTGACAGAGGTGCCTCAAAAGGCCAGCCGAAGCATGTTGACCCCATTGGGCGCTTTGGAATTGAACGTGAAGGAGAGTTAAATGCAAATTGGATTTATTGGCCTTGGAAATATGGGGCGCCCAATGGCGGAAAACCTTGTACGTGCGGGCCATATGGTGCGCGGTTTTGATACAATGACCGTGCATGCCGAGGGGGTTGAGATCATGGATTCGGCCGCCGCCACCGCCGCTGACGCCGATATCGTGATTACCATGCTACCGAACGGCGCAATTCTAAAATCTGTTGCGGCCCAGATCATACCGGATATGCGCGCTGAAAGCATTTTTCTGGATTGCTCGACAGTCGATGTTCAAAGCGCACGCGAAATAAGCGAAATGGCCAATGCCGCCAATGTCGCGACCTTGGATGCACCAGTCTCTGGCGGTATCGGCGGCGCGTCAGCAGGTACGCTTACCTTCATGGTCGGCGGGCCTGAAAAGGCGTTTCTTACCGCAAAACCACTATTTGACATTATGGGTCAAAAATCTGTTCACTGTGGTGAAAGCGGCAATGGGCAAGCGGCTAAAATCTGCAATAATATGATCCTTGGCGCAACCATGATTGTCACCTGCGAAGCCTTCGCGCTTGCCGATAAATTGGGCCTAGACCGTCAATCAATGTTTGATGTGGTCAGCACCTCCTCAGGATATAGCTGGTCGATGAATGCCTATTGCCCTGCGCCAGGTATTGGGCCGAATTCTCCCGCAGATAATGGCTATCGGCCCGGGTTTTCAGCAGAATTGATGCTAAAGGATCTGCGTCTCAGCCAACAAGCCGCGCAAACCGTGGCCGCTGACACGCCGCTCGGGCAAGCGGCAACGCAGCTATATCAAACCTTCGTGGAAGATGAAGATGGCCTTGGAAAAGATTTTTCTGCGATGCTGCCACGCTTTGAACAGCGTAAACGCTGCTAAAGACTTTAAAACGACGAGGTGGAATTGAAACTCAGGGCGCATGACAAGTAAAAAATTTCGTATAGTCGACAGTCAGCTGCGCCTAAAATAGCGCAAAATTCAAAACCTTTTTGACGTAACGGATCGGTGCACATCAAGCTCCTGTTTGCGAGCACGTCAATCGAAAACTTTTCAATAACCGGCGTTACGATGCTGTTTATCTCGCAGCATGATACTTAAATTTAGAATAAAGCTTGCGTCATACGCCTCTCATGAACATATAAGAGGGTCAGAAACGGGTCGAACAATGGCCTAGTAAACATTGGAAACAAAATATGAATTTTCGCTTTTCGATCCGCAGCGCTCTAAGTGCCATAACTCTTTGTATGGCGTCGTTCGTGAATGCTCAACAATCTGAGCAGAATGCGGCAGACTCATTGTCACTTGGTTTGAATATTGAAGTTCCAAATATCGGCCAACCCTATATTGCTGAGCGCATAGGCGATTGGAGCATGCGCTGCATACGCAGCGAGAACGGACAAGATCCCTGCGAATTGTTTCAATTATTAGTCAATAATGAAGGTAATCCCTTAAGCGAGATTATGGTCTTTCCGCTTCCACAAGGCCAAGCCGCAATTGCCGGCGCTACGATTATCGTGCCGCTTAAAACGCTTTTAACAGCACGCATGACGATTGGCTTTGATGCCGAAATAACCAAAAGCTACCCCTATTCATTCTGTACAGAAATCGGATGCATCGCACGCATCGGTTTAACCGAAGACGATATCGCATTGATGAAAGCGGGCGACCAATCTGTTATTACGATCCGCCATATGGATGCGCCGAACAAAGCCTTAAATTTAAACTTATCGCTCAGCGGGTTTACAGCCGGATTCAATAAAATTTTAAATCAATAAAATTATTGGGCCGCTAGAAATTTAATTACCGATTGCGCCGCCCGTTCACCAGGTGGGTGACCGTTTTGTCCAAGTGCCTGCATTGTGCTTTGCATAGCTTGGATCTGGCCCGTTGGATCGTCAAGCACCTTTAAAACGCTTGGCGTGATCAACTCTTCCCGACAATTTTCGGCGATGAATTCGGGGATAGATTTGCTATCTGTAATCAAATTGACCAAACTCACCGTTTCAACTTTTAACATGCGTCCAATGATTTGCCGCGACAAAAACCCCATATCATAGGCAACCACCATAGGCGTTTGCGTGGCGGCAAGCTCTAAAGCTACGGTCCCTGAGGCCGCAAGGGCGACATCTGCCGCTTGAAACGCCGCGCGTTTTTGGCTGTAGGCGTGCACATCTGAGCGTGGTTCAATTAGAAACGGCTTAACCGGCCAGGTTGCAATCTGATCTTTTACCAACGTTACAACCGACGCCGCCATGGGCAATACAAACTTCAAATCAGGGCGTGCTGCGTGCAGTTTTTCGACCACCTTTGCGAACACAGGCGCCAGACGTTTTATCTCTGAACCGCGTGATCCGGGCAAACAAAGGATCATTGGCGCGTCATCAATACCCGTTTCTGCGCGAAACCGTTGGGCTTCACCGCGCGTGGCACACGGATCGTTTACCACGGGATGCCCCACAAAGTCACAACTCATACCCGCGGCCTGCATATAGGGCGGCTCAAATGGAAAAAGCGCCAAAACATGATCCACGAAAGGCGCCATTTTCTGCGCGCGCCCTGGCCGCCAGGCCCAAACCGTTGGCGCAACATAATGAACACTCGGAACCTGCTTCCTGCGTCGAACAGCTTTGGCAAGACGCAGCGAAAACTCAGGCAGGTCAATTGTAATCAACACATCCGCCTCGCCTGCGATCACCGCATCCGCCGCTTCTGCAATGCGCCTTTTCAAAAACCTGTATTTTGACAAGATCTCTGAAATTCCCATCAAAGAGATATCAGACATTGGAAATAAAGTTTTTAGGCCCGCCTGTTCCATCAACGGTCCGCCGACCCCGTAGAACTCGGGCCTATTCGGCATGTGTTTGAGAAGACCAGCCATCAACGCAGCCCCAAGTTTATCGCC
This sequence comes from Alphaproteobacteria bacterium US3C007, assembly GCA_034423775.1. Classification (NCBI taxonomy): domain Bacteria; kingdom Pseudomonadati; phylum Pseudomonadota; class Alphaproteobacteria; order Rhodobacterales; family Roseobacteraceae; genus Thalassovivens; species Thalassovivens spotae. The sequence continues at coordinate 2,994,854 of CP139918.1, read as the reverse complement.
AGAGGCCTCGCCCGCGAGCAAAAAGACCTTCATTGCGTGTTCTCACGGGCATGAAGAAAAATAGTCAACTCAGAACAGCGTTGTGCCAATTTCTCACGTTCAAGCAGAAGAACTTTTCCCGGCGTAATGACAATACCAGCAAGCCCTGCAGCAGCAACATGTGACAGGGTATCCACCCCGATCGCGGGCATATCCGCGCGTAAATCTTGGCCGTCTTTTGGCCGCTTAACAAAAACCCCACGTTCCCTATTACGCAACGCAGCCGCTGTGTTTGCGACCGTGTTCAACATAAAGTCCGTCCCTTGCAGCGTCTCTATTGCCAATAACTGCCCTGCTTCCACCACGACCCCTTGGCCCACATCTACAGCAGCGAGTGATTTCAATACATGATCTGCTTTTTGGACCTCATCCGTATAATCCCTGTTCATTTTCCCCAATATCAGGCCCGGCTCTGCGGTAATTTCTGGTATAAGTTGATCCACGCCAACAACATCAAAACCTTGGTTTTCAAACAAGCCAATCACAAAGCGTAATAAGAAATCATCCCCTTGCCGCATGGCTTTTGACAGATCAGGAATTATGGTGCGCGTGAACACATCAAACAGCTCAGGATCAAACGCGGGTCGTTGCATTGCACCGGCCAAAACAACCCTAGTAACGCCAGCGGCGCGCAGGCTGTCAAACAGCGCCCCCAAACGTTCCAAGGAAAAGAGATCAATCGCATGTGCGGGCCGATCATAGCTAAGGTGTTGAAAACCACAAAACATGGCCTGCGGGTGCGCCTGAGCCACCAGCGTTGGCAACACGCCCGAACCTGCTAGGATCGCCAAGCGCCCCGACATATCACTCACCCGGGGTGAGAAAAGAACGATCCGAAGAGGCCGTTACGAAATCAACAATATGCTGGACGTAATCGCTATCGGTTTCATCGCCCAACCGTTTCGCACGGTCTTGAAAGGTTCCATCGCCCTGCGCCAACATTTGAAACGCGGCTCGTAACGCGGTTATATCCCCGCGCGAGACGCCGCGGCGCTTAAGGCCAACAAGGTTCAGCCCGTCTAACTGCCCCCGCGGCGCTTGCACCAGGCCATAGGGAATAACATCATTGGTCACCATGGTTAGGGCGCCAATAATTGCCCCTCGACCAATACGCACAAATTGATGAATACCCGCCAAGCCCCCCACCAAAACATCATCTTCTATTATGCAATGCCCACCGATCGCTGCATTGTTTACAACGATAACCCGATCCGCAAGCAGTGCATCATGCGCAACATGACAGCCCGCCAAAAATAATCCATCACTGCCAACCTGAGTGATCCCACCGCCGCCTTCGGTGCCCGTATTCATCGTTACATGCTCGCGGATACAATTGCGGGCCCCGATAAGCAGCCGCGTTTGCTCGCCCTTGAATTTTTTATCCTGCGGAATTTCTCCCAACACTGCGAAAGGAAAAACAGTAGTGTCATCGCCTATATCTGTGCGCCCTGTCACAACCACATGGCTTTTCAAAACCACGCGATCACCTAAAGAAACATCCTTTCCAACATGACAGAACGGCCCGATATGGCAGCCTAAGCCCAGCTCAACCCCATCCTCAACAACGGCGCTGGGGTGAATAAATGTATCGCTCACGACGGCACCGCATTAGAAAGGTCCATCATGGCTGTGAACTCTGCCTCCGCGGCCATTTCGCCATTCACGCTAGCGCGGCCTGAAAACTTCCAAACTTTTGCACCTGCTTTTCCGCGCAACGTTGTGATTTGCATCTCCAGATGATCCCCAGGCCCAACCTTACGACGGAATTTACAATTATCGATCGACATAAAATAAATCAGCATATTCTTATCTGCCAATCCCAGCGTGCTGCCCACCATAACCGCCGCCGTTTGTGCCATCGCCTCAACCATCAGAACCCCGGGCATAATCGGCGTACCTGGAAAATGGCCTTGAAACTGCGGTTCATTCATCGTGACGTTTTTATGCCCAAGCGCGGAGGCGGTTCCAACGATATCAGTGACGCGATCCACCAGTAAAAACGGATAGCGATGCGGCAAAATACGTTGGATTAATTGGATATCCGCCTCAGTTCCAGAATCTGCCATGTTTCGCCCCTATCTTGTTCTTTTTATCAAAATCTAGCTAGCAACCCTTCAAGCCCAACACAAGTACCCTGCGATTTTCTTTCCCAACACACGAGCTCTTAACAAAAAGGAAACACCAACAACCTAAAAGGATTTATGGACTTAGCGTAACGTGGCTTATCGGCCATCTCCAAGCTCTTGATCTATCCGGCGGATAGCTTCTTTGGTGATATCTGCAGAGGCAATAACCAACACCACTTGCTTCTTTTCCAACAAGATAGTCGCGTTGCGCTCTTGCATGATTTGTACAAAAATCGGCCCAAATTGTTGTAGCACATCGGATTGCGCCGCATCGCCAGCAAGTTTCAGCTCAACCCGTTTGTCTTCCTGCTCTTGGCGCAATCTAGTCGATTTTTGATCAAAGGCCAGCGCCATTTCTTTAAAAGCAGAAGGCTCAGTGCTCCCGCGCAGGTCACTTAGATTCTTTTCTTCGGCGACCAATTCTTCTGCGATGCGTTCAAATTCATCGCTCAGAACTTGGTTTGCTTGCTGAAATTCTGCGATAATACGGCGGCCATATAGCGTGGTTCGAAACACTTCGTCGAAATCAACCACCACCACCTGTTGGCCAGCAGGCGCGCCAGCCTGACCCAATACGGGGCCTGCGAGCAGCAGCAAAAGAAAAAACTTCTTGAAAAAGCCTATTCTAAACCTGTTCATCAGAACCGCGTTGATAATGTGAACTCAAAATTATTCGCTTCATCAAATTCTTCTTTTTGGATCGCGCGCGTCCAATTAAACCGCAAAGGTCCGATCGGCGTGGCCCAAAACACAGTCGCGCCGGCAACTTGGCGCAGTATCGCAGCATTGTAATAGACTGTGTTTGCGCTGTCCGGGCTTGTCTCAACTGGTAAGCCCCAAAGACTGCCAGCATCGTAAAACACCCCGCCCGTAATCCCGTATTCTTCTGGAATTCCTATGGGAAACTCGGCTTCAAACCGCGCAACGGCAAATTGTTCACCGCCTAAAGCATCATTGATGGTCCCAGAACCATCGCTGCTACGTTCGCGCGGACCGACCCCACCTGGATTAAACCCACGCATAACCCGGCTGCCAAGCGCAAAACGATCGCTCACGCGGCTTTGGCCCGTTGAATAACGTAAGTCCCCCGCTTCAAACGTGGCCGATAACGTAACCTCTTCACCGAATGTTTTTTGTTCGCCCTGCAATTTCAAATTTGATTTAACGCTTGTTGTATCCCCTCCAAGCCCCGTGAAATCCTGGCTCAGCTGAAGCAACACTCCCGCTGTAGGGTTGAGACCAACGCGCCGCGTATCGTAACCGAATGTATACCCCACGCCTGAGGTATTGACCCTGCCCTGCTCAAATTCATCTCCGATGATTGAGGTCACGGTATCGCCTGACACTTCATCACTGGTGTACGTATAGCGAAGTCCAAAGCGAGAGAAATCACTTATCGGATAGCTTATGCCAGGTTGGAAATTTACAGATTTTGTATCATAGGTTGAATTTTGTTGATTGGTTTCTTCATAGGCCAAATTCAACGAGAATTGCAGCTCATTGCCCAAAAAGGCGGGCTCGATAAAACCAAAAGAATACGTTGTGTTGTCAGAGCCACCTTGAATTTTAAAATTAAGCCCTTGACCACGGCCGATAAAGTTACGTTCACGATATTCGATAATACCGCCCAGACCCAAAGCTGTAGAATACCCCGCCCCGAGAGACAGACTGCCTGTTGGTTTCTCACCCACCGCAAGGTCAATGATCACCGTTTCAGGCTTATTCCCTGCGCGTGTTGACACGTTCACGGGATCAAAAAATCCCAAACGGCGAATGCGATCTACAGCTGCCCTGAGCGCGCGCGGATTAAAAGGATCTCCTTCCACAGCGCGAAATTGTCGACGGATGACGTTATCCAAAGTAGACGTATTTCCAGACACATTGATGCGTTCGATAAAGATCCGCTTGCCACGGTCCAAAACAAAGGTCACATCCAGTGTGCGCGTTGTATCATTACGCTTCAAGCGCGGCGTCACGCGTAAAAAATCTACGCCCTCCATCACCGCCAAACGCTCCAAACGCGCAATATCATCCTCGACAGCCAATGGCGAATATATCACAGACGGTTTAAGCGTTAACGCCTCTGAAAAAACCGTTTCATCAACATCCGAACGCTCGGAGACAAGAGCCACCGCGCCAACGTTAAACTGTTGGCCTTCTTGTATGTTGAAGGTGATGAAATATCCGTCGCGCTCTTCAGAGAACTCTGCATTCACCCCATTGATCACAAAGTCGACAAACCCTCGCGATTGATAAAAATCGGTCAATACCTGCTTATCAAATTCAATCCGATCTTCGATAAACGTATCTCTTTGCACCAACAATCGAAGCAATCCAGCCTGTTTGGTATTCAAAACATTGCGCAGCTTGCGATCGCTATAGGATTTATTGCCAACAAAGCCGATGCGTTCTATCTCAACAACGCCACCTTCAAAAATCTCAAAGACCAGGTTCACACGATTGTCTGGCAAGCGAATGATTTTGGGCGTTACCCGCGACGCCAAGCGCCCCATATCCGCATAAGCTTGAGCGATGCGCTCTTTGTCTTCTTCAACCTTCATCGGGTTGAACACCCGCCGTGATTTTGCGCTGACAATTTGCGCAAGCACATCGTCTTTCAGCTTATCATTGCCCTCAAAAGCCACCTTGCTGATCGTCGGATATTCCTGCACCTTAATGACCAATCGGCGCCCCTGCGGAATGAATTCGATATCTTCAAACAAACCAGAGTCCGCCACCTCTTGATAAGCCGCGCTTATTTCAGAGGCCGAAACAGTTTTCCCAATCGGAAGATTGGCATAGCTGATAATCGTTGACGTTTCTATCCTGCGATTACCATCCACTTCGATTGAAAAAAAGTTAAACTCTTGAGCCCAGACAGTCGATCCGATGCTAATGATTGCCGCAATAAAAATTCCAAAAAATCGCTTCATCTTCATTCCTTACTGTGACCTCAAAGTTAAACCCGCGGGTTGTCTTAGTGGTACCAAACATTCACACCAACTTCATCTTGAATTTGTGTAACGTGTATTTTTAAAAAACACCACATTTCTGCTCCCTTTTTTCGCGGATATTTTAGGGGCAAAGCAGATCATTTCCGAGGGCAAACACCATAAAGCCCAGCACCAAAGCCAAACCAATCGTCATCAATACATTTAAGGCATAGGCACTTGGAGGGCGGCCGATAACCGCCTCAAAAGCAAAAAACACCAGATGCCCACCATCCAAAACTGGAACAGGAAACAAGTTGATCAATCCCACCGCAGCAGAGAGTACAGCGATAAACCAAATGAAACTATCGCCTCCCTGCCGCGCCATCTGACCCGAGGTTTCAGCGATCCCGATCGGTCCTGAAAGGTTACAGCTGCTTATTGCCCCTGTCACAACATGATAAAAACCAGAAAGCGAGCCTTTCATTACGCGCCAAGTTGCGTCTGCCCCTGATGTTACGGCGGATGCGAAAGGAAGCGTGCTGGTTTGTGGTTCAAAAAAGAACCCTCCTCCCATCACGCCGATGCGCCATTGCGCGCTAAAGCCTTCGTCGGTTTGTTCATCTACCCGCCGTGGGGTTAGAGATAGTTGGCGCGTCGCGCCTGCGCGCCACACTTCAACGGCCAAAGTTTCTCCAGCAGATCCTTCCACCGCTTGCTTTAAACTATCAAACGTTAAAATTGAGGCGCCATCAATGCGAGTGATGACATCGCCCGATCGCAAGTCGGCCTGCGCTGCCGCCGAGCGTGGCACCACCGCAGACACGCGCGCAATATTTATGTTTGGGCCTGGCAAAGCCAGCTCTTGTTCATTTCGCCGAATGATAAATTCATAGGTTTCCGCATCTGATAGGTTTGACCAAAAACTAGACAGAGCCGTTTCATCTGCAAAATCGGGAACGGTTTGTCCATCGATTGCCAACACGATATCCCCGACTTGCATTTGATGCGCATACGGGATCTCATACAGTGACCCGATGCTCAGCGGTGATCGAACTTGCCCCTGCCAAAGCGCAATTGCAGAAAACAAAATAAGCGATAATGCAAAATTGAACACAGGGCCCGCTGCGACCGTTGCGGTACGCGCCCAGAGCGGCGCTCCATGCATCGTTTGGCGACGTTGCTTTTCATCCAAACGGCTCAAACGATCGCTGTCTGCCCCGCTGGCAGCGTCTTTATCGCCTTTAAATTTGACATAACCGCCAAACGGAATCAGCGCAAATTGCCAACGCGTACCGCGTCTGTCGACCCGAGACACAATAACCGGACCAAACCCAAGCGAAAAGACATCGGCCTCGATCCCACTCCAGCGGCCGACAATGTAATGACCATATTCATGCACTGCCACAATGACTGACAACGCGACAAAAAACGCCGACAAAGTGACAATTAAACCACCAAAGGCGGGAACCAATGAAAATACGTCCAAACTTCTATCCTGTCAGATTTACATTAAATGTTGAATTTTTGTGTTAGCTTCCATGCGCCCGATTTGATCCATCTGAAGAATATTTTCCAGCGACGGCTCTGAAAGCGGTGTATTGGATCCGCCAAACACCGCATCCAACACGCTTCGAACCACATCAGCCATCACCAGAAATCCAATTTTTCGATCAATGAACGCATCCAATGCAACCTCTTTAGCCGCGTTATACACCGCCCCCGACAACCCCCCAATATCCAGCACCTCATAGGCCAGTGCCAAAGCAGGGTATTTCTTAAAATCAGGCGCTGAAAATTCCAAGCTGCCAATTTCCGCAAGGTTCAAGCGCTCAATCGGCAGGGCTTTGCGATGCGGGTGATAGAGTGCATAGCCTATCGCGTGCCGCATATCAGCCGGCCCGACATGCGCCATCAACCCGCCATCATGAAAGCCAACCAAAGCATGCACCAATGACTGCGGATGGATCAGCACTTCAATTTGGCCCGAGTTCAAATCAAAAAGTTCTTTTGCTTCAATTATTTCCAGGGACTTATTGAACATGGAGGCGCTGTCAATCGTAATCCTTTGCCCCATATTCCAATTCGGATGGGTTGCGGCTTGCTCTGGTGTCGCCCGCGCCAAATCGTCATAGCTCCAATCTCGAAATGCTCCGCCAGATGCGGTCAATATCACCCGCTCAACAGTATCGCGGCCTTCCCCCATCAAAGCCTGAAACACCGCAGAATGCTCGCTGTCTACAGGCAACAAAGCCACGTTATTCTGAGCCGATGTTTTGTGCATTAAGGCACCAGCTGCCACCATACTTTCTTTATTGGCCAAAGCCAGATCCGCCCCCGCCTGCATAGCCCGCAACCCCGGTTCAAGGCCTGCCGCGCCAACAATTGCCGACATCACCCAATCTGCGCTCTGATCGGCGGCCTCTAATAAGGCATTATGTCCAGCCGCTGCTTGTACTTTTGTTCCGGCCAGAGCCTCTTTCAGAGCAAGATATTCCTCATCAAAGGCTGTTACCGCAACCTGAGCTCCGGTGGAAATTGCATCTTGCGCAAGTTGCGCAATATTCCGCCCGCCAGATAACGCAAGAACGTCAAAATTTTCACGGTCACGTTTCACGAGATCAAGCGTGCTTTGCCCAATTGAACCCGTTGCGCCAAATACGCTAATTCGTTTCATCCGAAACTCATGAACATATTGGCCGCGGCAAATACGATTGTAGCGCCTACCAAACCGTCAAAACGGTCCAAAAAGCCGCCATGCCCGGGCAAGAGGCTTGAGCTGTCTTTTTGATCTGCCCCGCGCTTTAAGGCGCTTTCTCCAATATCCCCGATTTGCGATGCAAAGGCCAAAGCCACCGAGAAAAAAATTGCAAACCCTGCAGATAGCGGCAAAAATCCGTAAGACACCCAAAACCATCCACAAATGCCAGAAGCAAGCCAGCCCGCCAAAATACCAGACCATGTTTTTTTGGGGCTAACGCTCGGCCAAAATTTGGGGCCCTTAATGACACGCCCAGCAAAATAACCCAAAACATCCGTCAAAACCACGATCGAGATCAACCATAATATCATCTCCAAGCCCGATGATGCGCGCAGCGCAACCAGATAAAAGACGGTCATGAATATGCAAACAGACGCCAACGCGCCCTGCCATTTTAGGCGAAAATACAAACCAGCCTGACAGGCTGCCCCTAAGCCCAAATAAATTATTCCTTTTACGCTATCGGGATTGCGCAAAACCAATATCAGCGTCAGCACCGCGATGGTTCCGCTGACGGCTCCTACCTGCTTTGACATAGGCGTCAACATATGCGCCAATTCCCAATGCATAACGAATAAGATCACAGTCAGAAGCAGAGTGAACACAAAGTCTCCGCTCCACAGCGCAAAGCCACAAACAAGGAGTAAAATAACCGCAGAAGCCAGCCGCAGAGGCAAATCAGCCCAAGCAGTGCTGGAAGTCATGTTGAAACGCCCCCATATCGCCGAGAGCGGCCCACGTAGTTATCCAACGTTTGCTTAAACGTTTCTTTGTTGAAATCTGGCCAAAGAGTATCAATAAACTCATATTCGGCATAGGCCGATTGCCACAGCAAAAAGTTAGAAATACGCGCCTCGCCCGACGTTCTGATGACCAAATCGGGATCAGGCAAAACATAGGTATCCAAATATTTTGGCAGCGTTTCCTCATCAATGGTTTTTGGGTCAAGGCTGCCATTTTGCACATCATATGCTAATCGCTTAGTGGCACGAGCCACCTCATCACGGCCGCCGTAATTGAGCGCAATGGTCAAATGAACAAGATCATTTTCACTTGTCAACAGCTCTAATTCATCCATTAGATCGACGAGTTTGTTGTCGAGGCGGCGCCTGTCACCTATAAAACGAACCCGCACCATCTCTTTTTTCAAATTCTGTGCTTCGCGTTGGATATAGCGCCGAAACAAACTCATCAAACCTGACACTTCGGATTGCGTACGTTTCCAATTTTCTGTTGAAAATGCAAAAATCGTTAAATACTTAACGCCCACACTAGGACAGCTTTCTACGATTTCGCGAACCCGGCGTGCGCCGGCGTAGTGCCCAAGTAAACGCGGTCTTTTACGCAGCTCGGCCCAGCGGCCATTCCCATCCATGATGATCGCGACATGGGCAGGGCCTTGGTTTTGCAAGAAATCCTTAGACATCTTTGCTCAATCACACCTGCATTATTTCGGTTTGCTTTTTTTCAAGAGACGTATCGACGGCTTTAATCATCGTGTCTGTTAGGCTTTGAACCTCATCTTCCCAAAACTTTTGATCATCCTCAGACAGACCATCGGATTTGGCTTTTTTCACCTGATCCATACCATCTCTGCGGATATTGCGCACCGCAACCCGTGCATGCTCGGCGTATTGCGCCGCGACACGGGTCAATTCTTTACGCCGCTCTTCATTCAATTCCGGGATTGGCAACATGATAATCGTGCCATTTAACTGCGGATTTATACCAAGACCACTTTCACGGATGGATTTTTCAACGGCATTCACCATCGATTTATCCCATACGTTGATCGTTACCATGCGCGGTTCGGGCACATTCACGGTGCCAACCTGATTGATCGGCGTTCTTTGCCCGTAGGCTTCAACTGTAATTGGCTCAAGCATCGAAGCCGAGGCTCGGCCCGTACGCAGCGACGCAAATTCTGTGCGCAGAGCCCCCAGAGCCCCATCCATACGACGCTGTAAATCATCTGTATCTAAAATAAAATCGTCTGCCATGCCCTAAACTCGTTATTTATGTTACACCGCAAGCTGGCGGTTCCGCATCTTAAAAGTCTTGTAACCCTAATCAGACACTTTTGTATAGAGACCTTCTCCGGCGAGTATTCCCTTGAAACCACCGGGTTCATCTAAGGAAAACACAATAATCGGCAGATTATTATCCCGAGCAAGCGCGATTGCACTTGCATCCATCACCGCCAAATGCTTCGCCAAAACATCATCATATGTGATATCTGTGTAGCGTTTTGCATCGGAAAATTTAACAGGGTCTTTATCATACACACCGTCCACTTTTGTGCCTTTTAAAATAACCTCACAGGCCATTTCGGTTGCGCGCAAAGTCGCAGCTGTATCCGTGGTGAAATAGGGGTTGCCCGTTCCGGCGGCAAAGATACAAACGCGCGATTTCTCAAGGTGGCGAACCGCGCGGCGGCGGATATAGGGCTCACACACTTGGTCCATTGGTATTGCACTCACCACGCGCGTAAACACCCCCAGCCCCTCGAGCGCGCTTTGCATCGCCAAGGCGTTCATCACGGTGGCAAGCATGCCCATATAATCGGCGGTCGTCCGCTCCATACCCTGCGCGCTGCCCTGAAGGCCGCGAAAGATATTTCCACCACCAATCACCATGCAAATTTCAACCCCCATATCATGCACTGATTTGACTTCTTGCGCGATGCGTTCAACGGTGGGCGGATGCAAACCAAACCCGGTTTCTCCCATCAATGCTTCACCTGAAATTTTTAACATGACACGTGAATAGGTTGTTTGGGACGGTGTGGCCTCGGTCATGTAACGGCTCCTTTGACAAGCGCAGATGAACATCAAATTGTATTAAGTGTATTTTTTTCTTCAATCACACATTCACTCGAGGAACAATAGCCGGTAAACCTGTGCCCAGACGTAAAAGTGAAGCGATCCGGATGAATAAGTTTACTCTGTCAGATATTGCCCAGCAAGCGGACACGTGCCCGATCTTGATTGCCGGCCCCACGGCCAGCGGCAAATCTGCCCTCGCGATGGAAATAGCCGAGCGGTTTGGCGGCGCGATCCTCAACGCCGATGCATTTCAAATCTACAGCAACTGGCGAGTATTAACCGCTCGGCCTTCCAACGTTGATGAAGATAAAGCGCCACATTTTTTATACGGCCATATTGCACCCGACGCAGCCTATTCCGTGGGTCATTGGCTGGCAGAAATCACACCCTTGCTAAACGCGCCGCGGCGCCCAATCATAACCGGCGGCACAGGGCTTTATTTTCAAGCTTTGACAAAAGGTTTGGCAAATATTCCGGCCATTCCCCCAGAAATTCGCGAAGCTGCGGAAGAAGAAATAAGTAAGAATGGCTTTGGCTCGCTTCTCAGCGGGATTGATACCGCAACCAAAAACCAAATTGACTGCAAAAACCCAATGCGCGTTCAAAGGGCTTGGGAAGTGCAGAAAGCCACCGGACAATCGATTGCCGTCTGGCAAGCCTCTACCCCCAAGCCGCTCTTGCCAGAAAGGCGATGTATCACGCTTCTATGCGATGTTGATAGAGATTGGTTAAACCAGCGCATTCAAAACCGTTTTCACAAAATGATCGAGGAAGGCGCCTTGGAGGAAGCAGTGGCAAATCTTCCCAGCTGGAGCGCTGATTTGCCTGCCTCGCGCGCCATTGGAGCACGCCAATTAATCGCGCATCTGCGCGGAGAAATGTCGTTAAGCAAAGCGATCGAAGAGGCCACAATCGCGACCCGTCAATATGCCAAACGACAACGCACGTGGTTTCGCAGCAAAATGGATCACTGGAGCAGATGCGACCCAAGACAGCTTTGAGCCGTATCGCCTTCGGCAAAGCGTCGCTTTCATCGCAGAAACCCGTTTATGGGCTTCTAAAACAGCCATTCACGACACGCGACGCGCAATTAATCTTTCCTTCACTGGTTTTGAATGTTCTAACCTGAATAAGATTGGTTTTAGATTCGACAGGAGAAACATCATGGCGGGCTCGGTAAATAAGGTTATTTTAATCGGAAATTTAGGCCGCGACCCCGAGGTGCGAAATTTCCCAAATGGAGGCAAAGTTTGCAACCTTCGCATCGCCACATCTGAAAATTGGAAAGATCGAAACACCGGCGAGCGCCGCGAGAAAACGGAATGGCACAGCGTTGCGATCTTTTCAGAACCACTGGTGCGCGTGGCTGAGCAATATCTACGCAAAGGCTCTAAAATTTACATTGAAGGTCAATTGGAAACCCGAAAATGGCAGGATCAATCCGGCGCCGATCGTTATTCCACCGAGGTTGTGCTGCGCCCTTACCGCTCAGAGCTTACCATGCTTGACGGTCGCAGCGATAATGCTGGCGCCTCCGCTGGTTATGGCAGCATCGGCAATGACGATATGGGAAGTTATGACAGTGGCACGCCCGCGAGCGGCGGCTATGCTTCGCCGCAAGGGCAACCCAGCCCGTCACGCGACCTGGATGATGAAATTCCCTTTTAAGATAGATATATGCGCAGCCTTAAATTAGGCTGCACGATCAGCCAGCGCATCTTTCAAAAGCCCAAGCAGCGCCGATTGTGGTACGTCAGACGTAAGGAAAGCCTGACCAATGCCTTTGGCAAGTATCAAGCGTAATGTGCCATCGAGCACCTTCTTATCTTGCAACATAAGATCCAAAAGCGCCTCTGCTGTGGGCAAATCGCCAGGAATATCTTTAAGATCACATTTCATCCCCATCTGGCGGAGATGCGCCCGAACGCGGCTGGGATCTTCCTGAGAGCAAAGCTGCAATCGGCTTGACAGTTCAAATGCCAGCGCCGTGCCAATGGCAACTCCCTCACCATGCAGCAGACGCTGTGAATAGCCGGTTGCATTTTCCAAAGCATGACAGAACGTGTGCCCAAGATTGAGCAAAGCGCGATCACCCTGCTCGGTTTCATCTCGCATCACGATATCGGCTTTCATTTGACACGATGTTCTAACGGCTTCCTCGCGCGCAACCTTATCGCCTGCAGCAATCAAAGGGCCGTTCACCTCGAGCCATTCGAAAAAATCAGCATTTCCAAGCAGCCCGTATTTTACAACCTCGCCATATCCGGCGATAAGATCACGCTGCGGCAGGCTGTCGAGAATGCCGATATCTGCCAGAACCAAGCTGGGCTGATGAAATGCCCCGATTAGATTTTTGCCATGGCGGCTATTCACGCCGGTTTTACCACCCACCGAGCTGTCAACTTGGGCCAATAAGGACGTTGGAATTTGAACGAAGCGGACACCTCTTCGTAAAATTGCGGCCGCGAAACCAACAAGATCGCCGATAACGCCCCCGCCCAACGCGATAACCACGTCTTGACGCTCAATTTTTTGCGCAAGCAGCCAATCTACAGTGTCGCCCAGTTTAGCCCATGATTTGGTCGCCTCGCCTGCGGGCAGGTTCAGGCTCACGCAGTCGATGCCGGCGCCTGTTAACGTTCCTACCAAAGCATCAAGATGCAATGCACCGACCTGATCATCCGTGACAATTGCCACTTTCATGCGATGCAATAAAGGGCGCAGCAGCGTTGCACAATCGTCTATAATGGCGGTGCCAATGACAATATCATAAGAGCGCGCGCCCAGATCCACATGCACTTTACGCATCGTTTTTTTCCTCAATAAGCTCTGGTTTCGTACGCAACGCCGCGATCACTTTCAACGCCATTTCATCAATTGAATTAAAAGCGTTTGATCGAAGCTCGATATCGGCCAAAGCATAAAAACTCTGGCGCTTGTCATAATAGGACTTCAACGTGGCAAAAGGATCAGATGTTTTCAAAAGCGGACGGTTGCCTTTGTGACGGACGCGATTCCACAAAACATCCAAATCCACGTTTAACCAAACCGAAACGGCCTGCGCAGAGATCGCTGCTCGGTTTTGCTCAGAAATAAACGCCCCCCCGGTTGAAAGAACGCATAATTGGCTGCCAAGCAAGCGAGTGATGACTTGCGTTTCTTTCTTGCGGAAAAAAGCCTCTCCATGGCGGTCAAAAATTTCTGGAATGGTAAGGTTGGCAGCCTTTTCAAGCTCTGAGTCTGAATCGAGAAAGGGCACATTCAGCACCTGTGAAACGGCTTTACCAACCGCTGTTTTACCCGCCCCCATCATGCCAACAAAGACCAGAGGTTTTTTTAATATCAGCGCCATGCTGTTCCTTATTGGCAAACAAATCAAAAACGTCAATTGTGACTAGGAAATGGCGTGATATTGGAAGAAAGGCTAGGTATAAATTAAGTTAATTGCGTTTTCACCAAGGTCTCGTGCATGTTCCGTCTTATAAAATGGCTTTTCCTACTAGCAATATTAAGCTTTATGTCTTTGATTTTATTTGCTTATTTGGGTCCTTTTTTTGGCGTGTCCTTCGCGCCTACGCGAAGTTTAACAACGGTGCCGGTGATTCTGAATGAAGGGTAGGTTTTGGCTTTTCTGTTTGATGCTGCCCTTGGGCGTACATGCAGAAACGCCGTTATCGGCAATTGATTGGCTGGCAGAGCACAGCATAAAAGGCAGCCCTAAACTATCTTCAACGCCGAATCTACGCGAAAACCCCGCCCTCAGCGCAACCGTTTCAACCGATATTGAAGTAACGGTTTTAAGAGACATCCAACGCGACGCTGTGGGCTTACTGCCCCCGGAAGTCACAGGTTTGCCCGTGACGCTATGGCGCAACAGCACAACGCAGGATTTGCTCAGCCTTTTAGAAGCCAGCCAAGTTAGTCAAAACCCTTCGATTCAAAGTCTTACTATGCGGGTCATGCTGGCAGAGGGCGATGCGCCTTATGACAGCAACGGAAAATTTAACTTCCTTCGGGCGAAGCTTGAAAAATTGATACAATATGGTGCCATCGACCCTGCACTTGCAATGTTAGAACGCGCCGCCCCCCTGCCCGCACCTTTGGTGCCCATTCTATTCGATCTTTCTATGTATAGTGAAGCTCTGGAACCCGCCTGCGAACAGGTTCTCCAATTAGGGGCCGCATTTGAAAACGACAGCGCCCGCATTTATTGCCTTGCGCGCCGGGGGGAATGGCAAAGCGCGAATATTATGTTGACCACCGCAGAGGCGTTGCAAAGCCTAACACCACGCGAAACCGCCATGTTGCATTTTTTTCTGGAAACGGGCTCAGAAAAAATAAGCGATCTTTATTTTTCAGCCGATAGCGTCCCAACACCGCTTGAATATCGTCTATATGAAGCTTTTGGTGAGCCTGTGCCCGCCAATAACTTACCCCTGGCCTTTTCGGTCGCCGAACTCTCTGGCGATAAGGGCTGGAAAGCACAATTAGAGGCTGCAGAACGCTTAAGCAAAAGCGGCGTTTTCAGCGATAATCAATTATTGGGTTTATTAACAAAAAAACCAGCTCCTGCCTCAGGTGGAATATGGGACCGAGTCACCATGATCCAAGACTTGGAACAGGCTCTAGAGGCCAACGCGCCTGCGCGGATATCAGTTGCGCTACGCACTGTCTGGAGCGCTTTGGGCACTTCGGCGCTTGCAACGCCGATCGCGCGGCTTTTTTACAAACGCCTCGTCGCGGCCAACCTATTAAAACAAGATCTTGTTTTGGTGCATGAAATGGGGTTGTTGACCGATCATTACCAAGATGCGGCAAAAGCTCTTATCACCCGATCGCGCAAACATCGCTTAGAGGTCGCGGTTGCGTTAAACCGATTTACCTTTTTTTCCCCTCGGAATGAATTTGAACAGGCTATTTTAAAAGCCTATAAAACGCCGCGTATTCCATATTCAGTGAGCAATTTATTGGCGCAAGGCAAGCTGGGCGAAGTTATTCTGAACGCAACTTTACAATTCGAAAAGGGCAGCGACGGTGACCTCCAAGATTTAATCGAAGCGCTGTCCACCTTACGTCACATTGGGCTTGACGACACCGCACGACGCGCAACGCTCTCATTAATTAAGTTGGGCTATTAATGACAACAGATCAGGGGCTTATTCATAGTTTTTTAGAAATAAAAATTGCCGAAACGGGCGCCTCAAAAAATACAATCGCGGCTTATGAACGTGACTTAAGAGATTTCGCGACTTGGCTTCAGGAAAACCGGAACAAACTGCTTAAGGTCACCCAAAAGCACATTGAATCTTATCTAGTTGACCAAGAACAAAAGGGTTTTGCCCCCGCAACCCGAGCACGCCGTTTATCGGTAATAAAACAGTTTTTTCTTCTGTCCTTTACCGAAGAATGGCGAAACGACAATCCCGCTGCTCAAATCACCGGCCTAGGGCGAAGCCAAAAGCTTCCCAAAACGCTGAGCATAAGCGATGTTGATAGATTACTTGCAACCGCCGAAAGCGCTGGCAAAGATCTGCGGGAACAGAGCCGCAGCGCGTGTTTGATGCACCTGCTTTATGCAACTGGAATGCGGGTGAGCGAGCTACTCTTTTTGCAATTGGCAGAGGTTCGAGGGACGCCTCAGATGCTGCTGGTACGCGGCAAAGGCGGTAAAGAGCGGCTGGTGCCCCTAACCTCAGCAGCCCAACGCCATTTGGCGGCTTGGATTGCGCTGCGCGACATGGAAGACAAACAGGCGCGCAAAGATGGCAAGCCGCTGTCGCGCTTCTTATTTCCCTCGCGCGACGCCAATACGCCGATGTCACGGATTTGGTTTTATCAAAAAATTAAATCTTGGGCGCTTGTCGCGGGTTTAGATGTTTCCCAAGTCACACCCCATACGATCCGGCATGCATTTGCCAGCCATTTACTGGCGAATGGGGCAGATTTGCGGGTTATACAAACGCTTTTGGGGCATGCAGATATTGCCACTACTGAGATTTATACCCATGTTCTGGAAGATCAGCTTCAACAATTGGTATTAGACCACCACCCGCTTTCCAGCACATCAAAAAAAGCCAAATAGACCGGCTACCCAGCAAACCGACTTGAACGCACAGAGCATAAGCTGCATAGATTATAAAAGTTTAACCTAGCGAATAAAGGCACATCGGAAACCGATATGGATACCGCGTTCTGGATCACGATCAGCACCATCATGGGCTTGATAATTCTTTCTGCCTTTTTTTCGGGCAGCGAAACGGCTTTAACCGCTGCCTCGCGCGGAAAATTGCGGGCGCAGGCGGATAAGGGTTCCCGCGCTGCGAAACGCGCCCTTAACATCACCGAAGATAATGAGCGCCTGATCGGCTCGGTCCTATTGGGCAATAATTTGGTTAATATTCTGGCAACATCTTTGGCAACGGCTGTTTTCACGCGATCTTTTGGCGAAAGTGGCGTGGCACTGGCAACTTTGGTGATGACGGTTCTCATTTTAGTCTTCGCAGAAGTTTTGCCAAAAACTTACGCCATTACAAATGCGGAGGCCGCAGCGGCCCGCGTCAGCCGCCCCATCCAAATATGTATTGTTTTATTCTCGCCTTTCGCCAGCGCCGTGCGCTGGCTGGTTGGGGGTGTGCTCAGATTGTTTGGCGTGCGCAGCGATACACATATGCTTGATCAGGCGATGCGCGAAGAAATCGCCGGGGCCTTGAGCCTTGGGCATTCTGAGGGGATCGTTGAAAAGGAAGACCGAGATCGTATTCTTGGGGCGCTTGACCTGTCTGAGCGGGCGGTTGAAGAAATTATGCTGCATCGTTCAAAAATTGAAATGATCAATGCAGACCAACCGCCGATGGATATCTTAAATCAATGCCTTGATAGCAGCTATACGCGGCTTCCTGTTTATAAGGATGACCCCGAAAACATAATTGGTGTGATCCATGCCAAAGATCTTGCGCGTACAGTGTACCGAATTATGAGCAATCCAGAAACGGCGACGCGCAACTTTGACTCGTTTGATATTAGAGATGTGGCGATGGAGCCGTATTTTGTGCCCAACACAACGCCATTGGATGATCAAATGCGGCAGTTTTTGCTCCGACATGCGCATTTTGCGTTGATCGTTGATGAATATGGCAGTTTGCAAGGCCTCTTGACGTTAGAAGATATACTTGAGGAAATCGTAGGCGAGATCACAGATGAATTTGACGAAAATGTCACCAGCTCGATTGCACAGACCGAGGATGGACAATTTGTAATTGACGGCACGATGACCATTCGAGACCTAAATCGCGCTAATGATTGGGCCTTGCCCGATACCGAAGCCAACACAATCGCCGGGTTGGTCATTCACGAGGCGCAAACGATACCCATTATAGGTCAGGTTTTTAGCTTTCACGGGTTTCGCTTTGAAGTTTCGGATCGTATTGCGAACCGCATCACAGAATTGAAAATCAGGCCACTCTAAACCTTGCCCGAGCCAATATTTTGGCGCCTGTTTGGAAGGGTAAATGTAAGGGTTAAGCGATCACTTTGCAGCCAAATAGCCCGCGCTCAGAATTCTAGGGTCTACATTTTGCGTTAAATGCCGTATAAAACCTAAATGGAAATGGCGATTATCATTTTGGCAGCTGGGCAATCCAAGCGGATGCGAGGATTAGACAAACTGACGCAGAAAATCTCTGGCCTGCCCCAAATTCAGCGCATAACCCTGCTTGCTTGCCAAGTCTCAGCAAAGGTGATCGTAGCCTTGCCAGATGCGGCCCATCCCAGATCAATTTGTTTGCTTGGCCTGCCAATTGAGCGACGCTTCATTTTAAATTCACAAAGCGGCATGGGCTATTCGCTGGCCAGCGCCGCAAGCATGTTGAAAAAGAGCATTCATTCTGGTGTGATGATCATTCCAGCAGATATGCCAGACTTAACGCGCGAGGATATTGAGCTCTTAGTGGCTGCGCATCAGAAAAACCCCGAGGTAATTGCTCAAGCAATTTCTACCGATGGGAGGCTGGGCCATCCGGTGGTGTTTCCCAATCGCTGCTTTAAATCCTTAACTACCTTAAAGGGCGATCAAGGCGCCCGTGCCTTGATCGCACAAGACAGAAACGCTATAAAACATATTGCGCTGCCCGGCTCGCATGCAACAAACGATCTTGATACGCCAGAAGATTGGATGGCCTGGCGGCTTGGATCTGAACTGCGTAAAAATTAAAAGACTGTCTTTATCAGAAAATAAAGCATACCCCAAAGCACAGTTGCTTACGCCCCGATTTTGAATTTCCCCAAAAGCGCAGCCCCTGTTTCTACCACAAGCGTATTGCTTACCATTTGCGTATCGGTGGATGAGGTCAGCTTTAGGTTTACGGATGTGGCTTTAATTTTACCTTTAATTTTACCTTCGGTCAGCACTTCTTCTGATGTGATATTGCCCGCGATCATTCCGCTATCTTTCACATCAACGGCTTTTGCGGCAACATTGCCTTTAATGGACCCAGAAATCACAACCTCTCCTTGGCTTTGGATATTTCCATAAATTTCAAGATCGCTTTGTATCGTCGATACAGCCATTCATCCTATCTCCCAGAATTTGACTTAGCCTTCAATAAATGGAGTTATTACATCGATAGCAAGTTTTTTATTTGAAAGATCATCAATTTAACTACAAAAATGATATAAAGATGTTAGCAGTAATTCGGTGCTATCGTAACAAGTGAAATTACCCCTTGGGCGCGCCATTTTCTATTTAATATAACGATGTAATATACTGAATTAAAATTGGATTTTCATTTATGGCGGTATGTTTAACACGACCCTCTGCTTTGTCTTAGCCTTCGAAGAATCGCTCGAGCACTTGACCATGTGCATCCAAAATTACTGCGTTCAACGACGTGGTTTCGACGTCAACTCCAATGAGCCTGTTTGCTAGCATGATATTATTTTCTTTTCGAAGTCAGATCAGATGTCGACTTATGAGGCTTACCGAGGCCTACACAACTATACTATCCTCATTGCAGGGTAGCTGAGATGATTTTGTGTTTGTTTTCATAAGTGTTATTAATTGTTTATGTTTAAATATTAAGAGTTAGTCTTCTTTAACTTAGAGGCTTCTGCACGTCATAAGCTCTAGAGCTAAAAAGTAACAAACTTAAGGGGTAGTACTTAAGCTCATATGAATAATAATCTTTCTTCCTCATAATCAGGACCCCTCATTCTATATGTGGAGCCTTTTGGGGTCACTACGCTTGCAGTGAGCCAGTCATTCCACAAACTTTAACTTTAACTTCGCCAAACCCCAGCCAGCCGCATAAAATCCAAGGCCAGTGATTATAGTTGTCGCGTAAAAGTTCACTCGCTCGCTAAACGTCATGTTGTTTAGAAAAGGATACGGTAAACCGGTGGTCACAGTACCCTTTGGCGTAATATTTTGCGGTCCTGTTACAACTTCTGACCAAAAGATATAAAGCAAACATATACCCAAGATCGCCACGGTACCCTTCTTAACTTGCGTAAAAGAATTGTTAAACAGCAATGCGTCCAGAATTATTAAAGCAGGGCCAAGTATATGCAGGTAGTACTCCTGAAACCAAACTATTGATCCTGAATAATTTACCAAGCTGGGATCAATGAAGTATAGCTTCCAATAAAGAAAAACAACCATAGCGTTCAATACAGCCGTTGCAGAAACAAACGGCAAGTAACTTTCGGGAAGATCGTGGCGGTTACGTTTATACAAAAGCAATGTTGCCACCATAGCGCAAGTCAGACCCCAAATAGTCAGATACCGAAACTGAATACCAAAGTTATCATAGTTAGCTTGAGTGAACTGATATAAGAAATACCCTACTGAAAGTATCAAACAGAGTAGTCTGTATTTAAGAATATAACTGTGACGCAACTTAAGCATCGTTTATCCAATCGCTAAACAAGATGAAATCGCTACCAAACCCAAAAGGTAAGATCTATCCTTAATTTAAAGTACGTCTGTTCACCTTAGAAAAGGCTGTTCATTGCCAGTATAAGTAGATTCTAGCCACACTATCTGGGATGACCTCAGAAGCCTGAAACAAAGCCTTGTCCAACTGGTCTTGCGTTATCCCCATCATTGAGTTGCCCTGTTCATCAATCATGTGAAGCAAGATAGGGGTCATTAAATGGCCATCCTTACCGCTCTCACTTAGTCTAAGCCACTCTTTTGGGTTTAGGCTGACAGCTTTCATAAAGCCTTCGCACCAATCCATCGCAATCACATGCCCTTCTTTGGCTTGCCAGAATATTGGTTCTACAACCATCGGATCATGAGCAAGCCCTTGAGCAATCTCCATATAGCGATCAGTCAGAGTATTAACGACCCACTCAGGTAGTTCTTTCAGCTCTGCCCCAAGCCCTGCTGCCATCCACACATCAGATGAGACAGGAGAGGGAGAGCAAATCACACCGTGTAAAAGGCCGTCTAAATCCGATAGCATCATACAGTTCTCTGGGCTTTCGTCAGAAGACAAGAACTGTTCTAGCTCATCTAAGTTTACACTTTTCGTCATCGGGTAAGTCTAATACAAATGTGTGACGCAGAGCTAGACGTTTCGTTTGAAAGTATCATGTACTTTCGTCACATCCGGCTGGCAAAGATTCCTTAAAGATAATTAAAGTTAAATATAATCTCGCCAACTATGTTCAGGCTTAAATCCTAACAAACGTTTTGCCTTTTCATTTGAATAAAAGCTTTTGGGAACCTCATCAGGTTTAACAGGAACCTGTTGATAGTAGATATTGATCAATTCTTCTGATGTTAAACCGACTGAGTGATTATCATTTGATACATTGAAAACTTGATACCCTAAACCATCCGTTTGTAAGCACTTTTGAACCATTTGCCCAAGATCACGAGCATCGATGTAAGAAAAGATATTTCGCCGTCTTAAATCCGGATTTTTCATAAAAGCGGGAAAGTTTTCAATATATTCGTGCGGTTCAATAACATTGTTTATTCGCAAACCGTAAATATCGATGCCAGTTCTGCGTTGAAAGCTTTGAGCAGTCGCTTCGTTCACGACTTTTGACATTGCATAACTGTCTTCTGGAATAGTCGGATGCGCCTCATCAATGGGCAAGTAATCCGGTTTCACCTCACCATCGGCAAAGCAAATTCCGTAAGTTGTCTCAGAAGATGCGAATATCACCTTGCGCACACCCATTTTCACAGCGGCATCTATGACATTGTAGGTTCCAAGAGTATTAACTCTGTAACATTCGTTATCACTCGTCATAAGCAAGCGCGGGATTGCGGCAAAGTGGACAACTGCATCGAACTTAGGAACGCCTGTGCCATGGGCAAGTTCATCGTAATTTGCATAGCTACCCATTACATCAAACACTTGCCCCGCATCCGTGATATCAGCAAAACGGGTCAAAACCTTTGGATGGTCAAGATTGACCTGATCGAGGTTAAGAATTGAATGACCTTGTTCGAATAAGTAGTTTACGCTGTGCTTTCCAGCTTTACCTGATCCACCAGTAAATAATATTCTCATGTTTAGTTCCTCAATCTCATACGCGTACTAGTCCAATCACAGATAACAAATTGCGCTGACAATAAGCTTTATAATATCAATACTATTGTAAATGATGAGTGTGTGATTGGTTCGGAAATCTCGCTTTAGGTCCAGCACTTCTTGAAAGAAAACCCAACACGCTTACGTAAAATAAATCAACATTGGCATTGGACAACTGTTTTGGTGGCCAACACATCTAATAGAATTACAGTTTCTCAAACATGATGGTGACTTGTCCTAAAGGAACCCCCCACTTCGACATATAGGCGATATTGAGAACCCTATCATCGTCTAGCAGCCACATATAATCATCAAAAGAAACTCTCATCTCGCCATCGGGAAGTGGCAAGTCTATTTTATACGCCCAGTAAAACGTATCACCCTCAATTTTACCTTTCGCCTCACCAATTACTCCTTTGGCATCCCCAGTCCAAGTATCGCCTTCCCCCTTTGCCAAAGTCCAAATTCGCTGTTCTGTACTGTCGTCCGAATAAGTAAAATCTTCTACTAGAGTAAGTGCTTCACCGTCCCATGATCCCTCTAAATCAACAACAAAACGTCTACTAACATTTCCCAACACGTCTTGAAATTGGCCGTATGCTTTGACTTTACCATCGAAAAACTGCTCTAGTTGAAAGGTTTTGTCCGATAACTTAGCGTCATCTATTGATGGTTTAAGGGCACACCCTGCAAGAATGATCGACGCAATAATTATCTGGAAGAATTTAAACATGTACTACCCTTTAAATGGTTTTCACTCTTCGATGAGGTAGATCGTAATCCTACATATTCCACATAAGTCTTAGTGGCTTCAAAACGGCGGGAAACCCACATCGCCAGCTGCAGTAATATTCAAAAGGCTTTTTTCGCTGGCTTTGTAGAAAGTGATGGACATTTAAGTCAACAAATCGAAAAGCCTGAATGTCTAGCCCCCTATACTCGCCCATTGAGTTTTGGTTTCTCTAATAAGGTTTCTGGGACGGGTGGGCGCATGTTTAATGCGTGATGAGGTCTGATCTGGTTGTATTGCCTGAGCCAAACATTGATAGCGACCTGGGCTTGCCGTGTGGTGTGGAACCATTCAGCGTTTAGCACTTCTTTTCGCAAGGTGCCGTTAAAGCGTTCGTTGTATCCATTTTCCCAAGGGCTGCCCGGATAGATTTGCATTGGTTTGATACCGATCCTCTTCAGCCAGTCCTGTAGATGCGTGGCAATGAACTCGGGTCCGTTGTCAGAGCGAATAAACTCTGGCTTACCATGTTTAATCAGCAGCGGGTGCAGTGTCTCCAAAACGTCGTTCGCATTCATTTTGGATCGCACTGCCACGTAGAGCGCTTCACGGGTATATTCATCTAGAACCGTGAGCATTTTATAGCTGCACCCATTGCTAAGCTTATCGTGCACAAAGTCGATCGCCCAAATATGGTTGGGATGTGTGGGCCGCAGCCTGATGATGGAGCTGTCTTTGTGATAAAGCCGTTTGCGCTTCTTGTGCCGGCGCGGCAGCTGTAAACCTTCTTCGTTCCATAAGCGCTCGATCCTCTTGTGGTTAACACGCCAGCCTTCCATGCGCAGCAGGGCTGTGACTTTCCTATAACCATACCACCCATACTGTTTGGCCAGCCGGATCATCGCCAAGCGTAGTTTGGTATCATCTACTTGTTTGGCTTGATAGCGCAGACTTGAGCGGGCTACATCCAGAACAGCGCAAGCACGCCGCTCAGAAATATCCAGCTTTTGACGCGTATGAATAACAGCCTGACGAGGCTGAGCCCGCGTCAGGCCCGTGGCTTTAGATGATCAAGGCTCTCCTTCAGGATCACCTTGTCTAACTGCAAGTCAGCGACGATCTTCTTCAAGCGCTCGTTTTCTTTCTTGAGCGATTTCATCTCTGAAACCTGTGAACGAGAAAGGCCTCCAAACTTCTTACGCCAGTAATAATAACTCTTATCTGAAATCCCAGCTTTGCGACACGCACTCACAACGTCCAAACCATCGTGCAAATGAACATCAATCTCGCGCAATAACTTCAACACATCTTCATCAGAATAACGCTTCCGAGCCATGTTTCCTTACTCCCTATGCCAAAATATACTGGCACAGTTCTAGGGGGCTAAGACACATGGACTTTAAAAAAGTTGATTTAGTTTATTTCAATATCTTGGCTTACGCTGAGCCTATCAAAATGCTTCTTATGCATGGCGGAATCCCATTCAAATTTTGGATGCCTTGGGATTACTTTGGCAAAGACTGGAATGAAGCCAAAAGGGAAGTTCCCTTTGGCAGATTGCCTGTTTTGATAATTAATGAAGAGCACGTTTTATGGGAAAGTGGATCCATAATGCGTTTTTTAGCAAAACACACTAACACATTACCTAAGGGAGATTTATTGCAGGCAAAAGCTCACGCAATTTTTGACTCAACCAAAGAGCTTGTTATGCCTATAGATGCCACAATTAATGTGCGTAGCGGCAAAAGGTTTATTGAAGAGAAGGCTAGCCTGCTTAACGCCCTTGATGAACTCCTTGAACCATTTGAACAAACTTTATCAGAAAATGGGCCATTTTTACTTGGGGCAAAAGTCACTTATTGCGATTTTCCGTTGTATCATCATCTGAGCATTTTATCTCTTCTGACAGTTGAATTTCTTGAGAGATATCCTTTGCTGAAAAACTTCATGCAGAATTTTGAAAAAATTAGAGCTGTTGAGACTTACCTTAACACAAGACCAACACTAAGTGGGATTGGCATAGAGCCGCTTCTGGAGCTAAATGGAGTTCCTACAAGCACTAGCTTTGGCAGAGATTAGTTCAGATCAATTTACAGCAACTCTATTCACAGTTGCTCTCCATACTTTACCTTGTTGGAGTAGCATAACGTTCGTTACACGAAGGCGAGAGCCTTTTTCATCAGTAACAAAGTGTTGATAAGCACAAATGTCTTCGTTTTCAAAAAGACAAGTTCTTTCATTAAACGTAAAGTCCTTTTTAAATTCTTCCCTCAAGCCCTCCAGCCACTCATCTAGTGTTTTCATCTCATAGCCATTCATCCAAATAAAATCTTCGTGCATTAACCCTTCAATCGCTTGATAATCTTTTGTGTCTAATGCGTTCATGGCGGTGATGTAAAAAGACAAGTTGTAGCCCCCCTTTTTTAAAGGCATGTTTAATGTAGGTTAGAGCTTTTATTACCAAAAACACAAATGACATTTGGACCCCCATCTGTGTAACACCCCATATACATATAACGTACTACCCCCTATGGCCCCTGCATGCCCCATGTAACTGCATGAACATGATCACTTGCGGGTAGGGTCACTTACAGTGAGTCACCTAAATACACACAGCCTATGCACTGCACGTACTGTGCTTTCTGACATATCATTATGATTAGAGGTAATAGGCACACTCCATGCCCTACTAATTGGTGTTAGCATGTACTGTGATTTACACAGGGTGTGATAAGAAACATACTGTGTGGCATAGGCTATGACCCTACCCAACACTCTCCCTGTACTAGTAACGATAAGGAATACTGTCAGATAGACACGTACAGTGACTACAGAAGCTGTGGTATATCCTGTGGTATCACCTAAGCAGCACTTGATTGTGAACCACAAATACGTAAGCTATTGATATTGCTTACACCAGTTTGTGCATGGTGCTGTAGTCAGGATATGAACCACCTCTCGGGTGCGCCACTTTCTATTTAACAGCATGATGTAACGCACTGATCTGTAAGCAGTAATCTGTTTATGGCGATGTGTTTAATACTATCCTCCGCATCGCATTATACTTCTGCTTCAATGTGTGCCCTGAACCATAGCTCTGCCCAATGCTTGAGCTTGCCCAGCCACCAAGCTGATCAGTTAACTCTACGTCCACCTCTGCTTCTCTGAGTCTATCCCTGAAGCTATGCCTGAAAGAGTGTACAACACCCTGCTCTGTGTATTGCTTCAGCCACTTGTTTAAAGCTGCTGATGCTGAGTTGCCATTACACTTGGTTGCACTTGTATACGAAGGGAACAGAAACTGGGTGCTAAACCCTTGCTGATGCATGACTTTTACTGCCTCCAGAGATACTCCCACCAGTGGCACAAGTCGTTTACTGCCAGAGGTCTTTAGCTGTCTCCATGGATGCTCAACCAGATTGATATGTGGGTACTCGTGATCTAGTCGTACATCACCCCATACAAGCCCTAGAGCCTCAGATAAGCGCATCCCTGTATCACTTATGAGGGCTATCACTAGCCTTCTCTCATCAGCCAAATCCAAACATGTTTTTTGTATTTGAATGATCTCATGCTTGGGTATTGGTTTACGCTTCTCTTCAGCCTTTTTGGGAAGATAGATGTTCGCAAAGGCATTACGACAATCTAATCCATGTTCTTGGATGGTCAGATTGATGACAGCACGTATTGTTCCAAAGATACGAGAGATTGACGATGTAGTGAGGCCACGATCTATCAACCAATCCCTGAAGGATGCAG
The DNA here is from genome assembly GCA_034423775.1 of Alphaproteobacteria bacterium US3C007. NCBI lineage: Bacteria > Pseudomonadati > Pseudomonadota > Alphaproteobacteria > Rhodobacterales > Roseobacteraceae > Thalassovivens > Thalassovivens spotae. Next base: position 2,968,138 of record CP139918.1, on the reverse strand, counting down.
CATCTGCTGAACTGTACGTATCAATGGGTCGATCACCCAAGTGTTCCAGCACATAGCCAACATTCCTCTTAGCTGCAGTAAAGAACAAAGCAGTGCGATCTGCCCCTTTCAAACTGCAATACGTGGCTAGAGCATCAGACAGTGAAGAAGCATATGATATGAAGGCATCCTTTGGCTTGCCCTTCACCAGTAAATGGGAAGCAGGTACATCCATGTCTGAAATACGCATCTGAAGCCAGAAATCATCAAGTTTACTGGCTATTGATCTACTTGCCTTTATTGCTGCTGATTTACTCTTCGTCTTCAAACAAATCACTATTTGAGGACGTTCATAATGCTGCTGCACATCATTTGGCACCTTACGTCTGAAGTAATACACGCCACGTTTTTGCCATAAGTATTCACATTGATTTGATACCACAGGATATACCCCCACATCGCCATAAACAGATTACTGCTTACAGATCAGTGCGTTACATCATGCTGTTAAATAGAAAGTGGCGCACCCGAGAGGATTCGAACCTCTGACCTCTGCCTTCGGAGGGCAGCGCTCTATCCAGCTGAGCTACGGGTGCAACAATAAACGACGGATTGGTCTACCAATGCCTAGAAGCTCGGGTACAATACATCGCAAAGATAATCAAACATAAAGTGAAAATCATTCTCAGTGATTAACAGACACCTCCCAAACAGCCCGAAACCACTAACGCTTAGACCAACATCAATTATTTGAAACCCTTCAAATTTTCTTAAATGGCGCCGTAAAACACGTTCGTGAATTAGAACGCGATACATTGCGCGTAACAGACCAAGGCAAGCTCAATTTGCTTTTTCAAGGATATCTACAACAAAGGACACAACATCATCAGAATGCGTTTCGACATCGATATCATTCCATTTGCCCAGAATTCTCCTGTTGTGATCAATTAAAAACGTAACGCGCAAAGGATATTGTTCATCTGGCGGTGGGCGTTTTAGGAGGTTCAGCTTGCCGCATAATGCTGCGCCTTCATCGTAGAGCAAATGGAACGGAATATTCTCATCCAATCTAAACTTATCATGCGCGGAAATCGTATCGGGTGAGACACCAACAATGTCCAAACCTAAATCTGCCAAAGTTTCATAAACGATAGAAAATCCCTTTGCTTGAATCGTACAACCTTCAGTGCCGTCGGCTGGATAAAAATAAAGGATGGTATTTCTAGACAAATTGCTTGTTGAATAAAGCTCACCTGAAGTTGATTGAAGTTCAAATTCGGGGATTTTGTCACCAATATCGAAACCGTTTTGAACCGCTTCCACTTGCAATCCAGCAATAGTCTTGGACCGCGTTTCCTGTGGCTTTTCCTGCGCCTTCGACATGGCATCCTGATCCGGTTTTGACAGATCATCCATGCTTGATGTTGCCTCTAAGGTTTTCCAAAAAAACACAAACTTCCCTCCATATTGAGGGGGAACAACTGACAGCAATTCCCAGCCATCCTGCCCCATTTGGTTCATATGATCATTCAAACGAGTTTCTTTAACATCAAAATTTTGAGAGGTTGTTTTATAAAGCCAACGCATCCTTCTGTCCTTCACTCAAATTAACAGTCACTGCCCCAAATTATAGGAATGCCCAATAGGCCGTCAAAACCTACGGGAACACGGGAACACGGGAACACGGGAACACGGGAACACGGGAAGTGAATTTCAAATTGTCTCATCCGTCAAGTGTTGAAAATTTTAAACCAAAAACAAAGGCGTTAGATGTGATCTGGTGACGAATTAATGGGAACACACACCAATCGGTTATTATTTTTGCCTCAGAACAAAATGCTAAAGACGAGGCCGCGCTTAGAAATGAACATTGCAAAAAAACTGCCGAAGCCTTGGGCTATAAAATGGAAGATGGAACCATGGGGTCAATAATCTCTATTATGTCGGGCCTTTTACCAGCCATCCAAAATTTGGCTTCCAAATTAATCAGATCGCGCGCTTTTATCCCCAGCGTTCACTGAACCGATAGTCGAGGTAAATTTTCCAATAGAAAACAACGTTAACCAACCTTTGATGGGAACCGTATAATTTGCAAAAAATTTTTTCCTTCATACATGTGGATATAAAATTTCCGCTACGAGAAACAACATTTGGCCCCCATTTTTGTAATAATTGTCGTTGCAATCTTCTGAAGGATCAGTTTCTTACAGGCTCTTCGCAGTGCGTGCTCGTTTTCTGCATAGGGCCGCCACGTCTAGAATAGTATGAACAAACAGGTGTTGCAGAACCCGAAATACACATGCATCTATCTGCATAGTTTTGAAAACGGATCACAAGCTAAAGCTGGAATTTGAAACTTGATCTCCAATTATAGCGCCAAACGCCCCCCATCGATCTGCAGCATCGTGGCACCCATTGAGGCATAAGCCCTCAAAACAAACCCTGTAGGAATAACAGGCTGATGTGACGCCAGAATTTTGCCAAATAAGATTATAAACGGGTCGATAAATCAGCACCAGCGATTGCGCCTGAACAAAAATCCCCCTGCGCCGTCTCGGTCTTACAGAAGACGTTGGGAGTGATTATTCCAGCTGAAATTTGGCCTCGACAACACCATTATACGTTTGCGTTTTCGGCGACAAACTATCTCTAAAAGGAATAATTGTTTCCTCTGCCCAATCTGAAATTAAAATAAAATCATCAAGGTGTTCAAAGGTTAAGCTTGCACTCATGCAGCGGGGATCATTGGTATCCTTTACAATTTCCACAGTACATCTTCCCTTTAAGTCACCATCAAATTCAGGCCATTTTTGTTTCAGCACCATGATAAACATGTCGCAACACGTTTCATCTGCAAACTCATTCATAATCGTACGGCGAATTTCATCCATAAAAGCCTCCCAAATTTGGCTGTTGAATAGCGGCGATCACAATAGACCCGAGCCCTTATTTGGCATCATCCTCACCACTATGGGTATGGTTTCAATGCGATTAAAGATATTCATCATAGTTCACAACCGGACCCGAAAAAGAATGAAAACTTTCCCCGTCCTCATAAGGCTCAACATAAAGCCTCATTAAGTCGCTTACACGATTTTCTCTATTCACAATTTCAATAAGGCTTTCAACGCTTTGATGCACGCCTACCCGAGCATATTCACCTGTGCCCAAATCAAAAATATAATGCATAATATCTTCAAAAGGATAATCTTTCATATATTCTGCAAAGGCTTAAAAAGCGCCTGCTCTTGGCCCGCCTTGGCCTGGAAGGGCATACAATTGATCATGCCAGCGATATGTTTCTCGATTGGTTGCCATAGGATAACGCCCCACATAAATATGTGAAGTCTAATTAATGGCAGGTTCGATAAGCACTTAGGCAGCGCTTTGTGATGCGGCGTTCCAAAAACTTTACCCCTTTATCTTAACATATCATCAAACCTAAGGGATGTTGCCCTGCAACCCATTTAGGGCCTTACAAATTTATTTTCTAAGAACCCGCAGCTAAATTCAAATTATCAATGAGCCTACTCAAATCAGAGTCTATGGAGAGCATCTTTTGCAAAGCAGGTGATTGCCGGTTCAGAGCACTGGTATTGGGCGCATTGACCGAACCGACAAGGCATCTATGGGAACCTTAGACTTTCCTTAATTCTTCTGCCTTAAACCCAAGAAAAGATTGTAACTTAGCCCATTTTAGACCAAAAATTCGACCCATACCCCCCTTATTTTTCATCATTTGCAAGGTTTTGCTGTAGTGATTTTCGACAGCTTTGGTTTGCTACACATTTCTAGAACCCACATAAATCACAGAAAAGTCTGGGATTGTCTTAAAGCAAGCGGCTCTTTAAAATCTATCCACGCAGGGAGGGTCACATGAAATACGCTAGAATTGTAAATGCGGAATATAATTCAGAAGATGACTTGATTACATTTATCGCCAAATGGGAAAAATGGTGCCCAGATAATATGCCGCCTGCTGCGAGCCGTCATATCGTGAGAACGGGCCCTACCTCCACTTTATTGATGGCGGTTTATGAAACAGAAGAAATCGCGCAAACGGCCGGTGGGCTTGTACAATCATTTTTCAAAGATGTTGCTCACCATGTGCAAGACATGATCGCGTTTGATGGTGAAGTGTTGGTTCATGAATAGGCTGTGACAAGAACAGAAAAAGAGGGCTTTCTTCGCCGGTCTGCATAAATGAGCTGTTGCACAGCGGCGCAAAGCCTAAAATTTAATCCGCCGTAAAAGGATCAAACTGGTCTGCACGAAACACTGTGTGAATTACCGAGCCATCAAACATTTCAAACAGTTTCTTCGAAGTTTCTTTGCTTTCCCAACGCGTGGGAGACGCAAGTGCCTCTTCTATATGGTTGCGAGTCTCAAATCGCATCGCCATCACAAGCGGGAAGCGGCTTTCTGCGCAATCGCTCTCTATATCGCGAAGAACGCGTAGCTCAAGTAAATGTGGAAATGCACTCCAAAGCGGAACCAAGTTGTCACGCCAGTGGTTGTGAAAGTCTTCTTCCATTCCTGACTTAATCGTTCCTTTGAAGAAGGCACATCTAATAAACATTTTTATTCCAGTTCATAACTTTTATTCACCCGTTGCCTGCGGTTACAGCTTTACTTGTCCATAAGCAACTTAGCTATTTCATCACCAACTTCTGGATGATCGAAGAACGGCAATTCCCGGCAAATCACAGCCAAGTGCTTGGGATCTTTTAACGCTTGGTATTTATGCCACTGCTCCGCCACCAATGCTTTGCGCTGATCGTATTTACTAAGCGGTTCAACGATCGCCGTTTCTATTTTTGGTTTCCCAAAAATTTTATCCCAGCCAGAACGATACTCGGGGGTTGAAACGCTTGAAAAATGGCTCGTAGATGTTTGTGATGCAGATTGAGGCGCATCGGTTTTCTTCGGGCTTTCTCCAGAAATATCGGTGGTTTCTTTTGATTTTTTTTCGGCAGTTGCGGTTGAAGCGGCGTTCGAAGCCGTGGATGGCTTTGAAGCTTCATTTTTTGCGATAACCGGTTTGGGCTCGGCTTTTCCACTGGTAGTTTTTTCGCTCATAAAGAACCTTCACCTAAACATTTATGATCTTTTATACCCCAGTGCCAAATTGTGATCCGTAACACAAGTGTCCCCCGTGCAGCATTCCATGATGTTAGATTTACAATGCGCGCAAGCTTCATGACCATGCACAACGATAGTTTGCAACGGAGCCGCGCAGCGTGGGCAGCGTTGAATATGGGCGTTGGCGGGATGTGCGTGGTTATCCACAATTAGCTTTACGAATTGGAAAAGCGCTGGTGAAGCGTCTCTGGTAAGGACCAAACCCATATCGCAGATTTTAAGATCTTGGATTTACTTTTCCATAAGAAGACTGAGGTCTCATAAAGCCCCCATACGACAAGGGTAATAACCAGTGCAAAAACGATAATCCCAGACAATCCCATTGTCGTACTGCACATCTGAAACGCTCCTAATTTAACTTTTTGCCTTAGGGCCATGTGACCTATGTCCACCGCCATAGTCAATGGCTAAGCCTTAACAAACGCATTTGCTTATTGGCGCGAGCTACACTCATATACCGCTGTTGCTGAGTGCTAGGATTTGTGGTCACGTGATATTGATTGGTGGATCATCTATCTACTGCGCCTGCCCTAATGGGTTGGTCGTAACTTAGGTAATTTACGTCTTGAGCCCGCTATATATTCCTTGCTCAAACTTGGATTGTACTGTCTGAACCCGCCTAAATATGGAGGTTGCAATAAATTACGCTTTTCAAATTGTTTTCGGGGATATGGCCTATGAAACTTGGCAAATGATGTGCACAGAACCGGAAAGCGCTGAGAAGCAGGCTGGTTAGTGGGGGCCAAAGCATATAGGTCAAAACGGCTCAAATAGTGCAGTGATTTTAGCTCAAATAAGCAATGAAGAAAAATTAACCGCACATATGGTGTTTGCAAGAAAAATGGCCGGTTAAATGGGTATGCATCATGAAAATTATAAACTCATACCCGATGATAGGTAAGATATAGCATCGAAGTAGTACAACCTCCCCGTACGAAGCCGCTTCCTCCACCCCTCTAATATAAATCACATATGCGAGCCCTTACGCGGAAAAGATCGAACAGCACAGCTTTTCGCCCCTAAGGCTTTTGGAAACATGCACCAAAAAGGAGAGAACATTATTCAAGGCCATAATCTGTAATTCGTCAAAAATCCATGAAGCAGAATAAATCGAAGAATTTGAACGCTTATGGTAGTGCTTAGATACGAGATAAATCAAACTACACCCTTTGATTTTCGTTTTTACACGTTCTGTTGCTTTGCAAATTACAAATCTGGTGTATCATTATGTTATGCGAAAGTTATTTATACATTTATCTCTTACGATGTGCTTTGCCTTAGGAACCCACGGGCCGGGATGGAGCGTGGAAACTCAAACAGGTTTTGCGGCACACCGAAAAGATAAGAACAGCCCTGCCCTTGAAGAACAAAACACTTTAGCCGAGCAAGGAAACTTAGAGGCTCAGATCTATCTCGCCAGCTTATATCGGCATGGAAATGGTGTTCCCCAAGATTATAAGACTGCGGTTAAATGGTTTACGCGCGCCGCCGAGCAAGGTCATGCTGTAGCGCAATATAATCTTGGGATAATGCATAGCTTTGGTCTGGGCGTTGTTCCAGACTATAAGGCATCGGTCAAATGGTACACACGCGCTGCTGAGCAAGGCAATCCGATTGCACAATACAATTTGGCCAGGCTTTATTATCTAGGTCAAGGCGTCAAAGAAAACTTGGCTTACGCCCATATGTGGGCAAATCACGCGTCCTCTAATGGCTTTGAGATGGGCGAAGAGTTAAAGGGCCTCTTAACAGAACTTATGAGCGCGTCCCAAATAAAGGAAGCGCGAAGTCTCGCAAGCGAATGTTTGAAAAAAACCTATAAAGATTGCTGAAATCCAGCACTGCAAATTTCTCTCGCCCTGTCAGGGAACCGTTAGGTGATCATCGGCTTGAAAAAATTACTGGTTTAGTGTCGTTCTAATGTTCGTTCATTCGAAGCCCTCTTTTGCTTGATAATTGCATTTTTCTATCTTTAACAAATGGTTATAGATCGCTGTTTAAGTGCGTGTGCGAAAGAAGAATCTCATCATATTTAGCTAAAAATATTCTTGCTAATTTTGAATTTGGTTATTCGTTTAGTTTAAACGCCATAGCTCAAACACGATACCGCACTGCGACTGAGGCTGAAAAGAAATTATAGTGCAGGCAATAAAACCGGCCCCGTCTCGAACAACCCGAGATGGATTTCTTCATCGATCGATAACGGGTTATTCACATCGTCATGCACCGCAAAAACATCTAAACCGCCAATATGTAAGCTGTATTCCATGCGATTGCCCACATAGGTGGCTTTGCGCACCGTGGCCTTTATGCCGGCCTTAGCTTTAATATCTAAACGCGATGGCCGTACCGCAAGCGTCGCGGGGCCCGCGCTACGCCCATTGGCTGGCAATTTATGCACAAACCCTCGGACATCAATTTTAGCCATCTCGTTTGAAACATCTATCACCTCGCAGGGGATTAAATTGGCCTCGCCAATAAAATCTGCAACAAAATGATTTGCTGGTGCATCATATAGCTGCCTTGGAGATCCTATTTGTGCAATTGAGGCGTTTCGCATAACCACGATCTCATCCGAGACGGCCAGCGCCTCTTCTTGATCATGGGTGACATAAATCACCGTTAAGCCAAGGTTTTGCTGAATTTCGCGTATTTCTTCGCGCACTTGCCGCCGCAATTTTGCATCTAAATTTGACAAAGGTTCGTCGAATAAAAGCACTTGCGGTTCCAGCACCAAGGCACGCGCAACCGCAACGCGCTGTTGTTGCCCGCCCGATAATTCGCTTGGCAATCTATCGCCATAGCCTGAAAGCCCAACCAACTCGAGCCCTGCGCTGGCCCTCTCAAGCGCTTCAGGTTTCTTAAATCCAGAAAAATTCAACCCATAAGAGACATTTTCCAACACGCTCATATGAGGGAATAGAGCATAGGATTGAAATACCATCGACACATCACGATCGGTGGCTGGCAATTTTGTGACATCAAGCCCTCCAATCATAATTTTGCCTTTGCTGGCCATTTCCAAACCCGCAATCATCCGCAAAGTCGTTGTCTTACCGCATCCAGATGGCCCCAAAAGCGTGACCAGTTTACCCGCCTCAATATTGAGATTGATCGAATCCACAGCGACCACATCTTTTCCATAAATTTTGGTAACGTCATGAAAGGAAACAGGTGCTGCATTGCTCTTAATTCCGACCATGTTTTATTCTCCTGAATTGGCCCGCCGGCCAATTTTTGTTTTACCGACAAGAAGCTGCAAAAGACCAACCGCGCTTAGCATTACAAAAATCAACGTTGTCGAATACGCTATCGCAAGTCCGTAATCATTGTTTTCAACCCGCCCAATAATATAACTGGTGGCCATGTCATATTCGGCTGAAACTAGAAAAATCACCGCAGAAATAGCGGTCATGGCGCGCACAAAGCTGTAGACAAGCGCGGCTAAAATCGCAGGCCTCAGCAGTGGCACGATGATTTTACGAAATGTTTGCCAAGAATTTGCCCCCAAGGTGAGCGAGCTTTCATCCAAAGATTTGTCCAATTGGCTCATCGATGCGATGCCAGCGCGCACGCCCACAGGCATGTTGCGAAACACGAAGCTGACAATCAGAATAATTCCAGTGCCGGTGATTTCGATCGGCGGCACGTTAAAGGCCAGAATATAACTGACGCCAATCACGGTGCCTGGAATTGCAAAGCTGAGCATCGTGCCGAATTCAAAGCTATTTTTTCCCGCAAAGTTCTGGCGCGTTAAAAGATACGCAGTGATAATGCCAACGATTGCGGTTAAGGGCGCTGCGATCGCGGCGATTTGAAGGGTGGTGAAAAAACTATCCCACGCAGCGCCCGTCCAACGGATTCCGCTTTCAGACAAACGAACCGAAAAGGCTGTGATATAATGTTTAAAGGTAAGGGCATTACGAACCCCCCATAATTCGACAAAACTGCCATATAGGATCATCACGTAGATCAAAGCGCTAAACCCGGCCCAGAGGCAAGCCATACCAGTAACGGGCAGAGAGACGGCGCGGGGCATTAAGGGATGAACACCGGTATCCCCTTTACCGGTGACAGTGGTGTAACTTTTTTTGCCAAGCCATCTGCGTTGCGCGTAAAAGGCCGATAACGTAAAGAACAACAAGATGATCGCCAGAACAGCGGCGCGTCCTTGATCATATTGCGCGCCCACGATGGTAAAAAATATCTCAGTTGAAAGCACATCATAATTCCCCCCCAACACCAACGGATTTCCAAAATCGGCCATGCTTTCGATAAAGCCCAGTAAAAACGCATTGGCGAGTCCGGGCCGCATCAAGGGCAGCGAAACTGTTTTAAAAACCTGCCACTTGGAGGCGCGAAGCGTTTGTGCAGCTTCCTCCATCGAGGGCGACACACCTTCGACAACCCCAATCAGAACGAGAAAGGCGATAGGTGTGAAGGCCAGAATTTGCGCAATTAAAATGCCCGGCAGGCCATAAAGCCAACGCGTCGGGGCCACGCCGAAAAGATCTGCAAAAAACACCGTTACAGACCCAGACAGGCCGAATAGTAAAATTAAGGCCAGACCAATAACGAAGGGCGGCGTTACGATTGGCAGAACGGTTAAAGCTCTCAAGAGCTTTTTGTATCTAAAGCCAGACCTGGTAACCACAAGGGCAAAAATCAACCCCAGAACGGTGGTGATCACCCCCACCAATATGGCAAGAAAAAGTGAATTCCAAGCTACGCCGCACCGAGTCCCATAAAAACAGCCCAAGCCCCAAATGCGATCATCAAATAATTTTGAGAAGAATATAACGATGGAATAGCTTTGATCCTCTGCGATAAAGGCGGTGATCAGCATGGTTGCAATTGGGAAAAAAACGAATGTTGCAACGATTGCAATCACGCCTCCGATCGCGGAAACGACAAAAATATCACCATTCACCGCTCCCCTCGCGGCAATCCCCTGCGTTAAAAGAAAAAGGAAGGCAGATGCCACCATCAATCCGCCATAGCCCATCCCATATTGGCGGTCTCCTAACTCTCCGAAGACCTGGGATAAAATGGGATAGTTAAAGCCGCGTATTCCAATGCCAAAGCCTTGAGCAGTCAGATAAGCAAGTCCGCCTGCTCCAGACAGGATCAATAACCGGGAATACCAAAGGTCGTTCCTATGGGACTTCAAAATCAAAAGGGGAAATGCCAAAAACAGAAGCAGTGGCGCGAGCCAAAGTTTTTCAGCTTGCAAAATTAAGATCGCGGCAGGTGCGTAATCCGCGTCAAAAGGATAACCATCAACCAGCCATAAAAAAGAAAAGAACCCGTCTTCCACACCATACCAGGGAAGAATAAAAAAGCCGATCCACCCGATGGCTATCCAGAGGATAAGGGTCGGGTGGATCTGTTGTTTAGCAGTGGACTTTTGCATTATTTATTGGGGAAGAACGGATACGTCATCATCCCATTTTTTCAAAAGCCGCTTTCTTTCGCTTGAAGATCCATATTTCTTGAAGTTGTAGTCAATCAGTTTGATCGACGACATATCCGGTGCGCTTGGAGAGGTTTTTGCCCCTGTATTCGACGGCACTTGGAACGCGTTCACTTCTAACGCCAGGTTTTGCGCTTCGGCAGTCAGAGCCCAATCGTAAAAGGCTTTGGCTTCATCCATATTGCGCGCGCCATCAACAATCGACATTGACCCGATTTCATAACCTGTACCTTCGCAGGGAGCGACAACTTTCACAGGAAAGCCCGACACCGCTTGTTTCACCGCATCATGCATGAAGACGATACCAATGGTGTTTTCACCACGACCCGCTGCCTTGATCGGTGCAGAGCCTGATTTTGTATATTGGTTTATATTAGAATGCAGCCCTTTCATGAATTCAAAACCCTCATCTTCACCAAAGATCTGAACCATAGACGCCAGTGTTGTATAAGCGGTTCCCGATGAGTTCGGGTTCGCCATTTGCACATGGCCTTTATATTCAGGTTTCAAAAGGTCTTTCCAGCAGCCTGGTTCTGGCAAATTATTGGCTGCCAAAAGCTCGGTGTTGTAACCATAGCCCAAGGCCCCCGAATAGATTCCGATCGTTTTGTTGCCAGCGCTTTCCGCCTGGCTGATCGCCCAAGGGTGTAATTGATCGCGCATGGGTGACATATATTCAGCGGTGAGGCCTTCTTCTGCAGCTTGAAGATGAGGATCGCCAGTACCACCCCACCAGACATCGCCCTTAGGGTTCGAGGCTTCCGCGCGGATCTGGGCAAATGTTTCACCGGATGATTTTCGGGTCATATTTACATTTATTCCGGTGGCATCTTCAAAACTGCGCGCCATCAATTGGCACCAATCTTCTTGTGCACTGCAGTAAAATGTAAGTTTTGCAGCACTTGCAGCGCTTGCTGAAATGGAGAGGCCCATAACGCCCGCAACAATAAGTGTATTAAATTTCATATTATTCCCTCCCAGTGAATTTTGATTTTTTTTGTGAGCTTAAAGGCCCATGAGAACCCAAACAACCATGGTTAAATTTACATTGCAACAGAATATTTAACAAAACAACATTTCAGAATTGGCCTCTGATTTAACACCGTTTAAAAGATAAAATTATCGTAAGGGCTATGTATTAGCAGTGCGTCCAGCGACGAGGCATTAAGCATTAAGAGGGCAACTTAAGCTCCCACACCTTATCGATGTGGCTTATTTTCTCACCATCAAAATGAATTGCATACACATAATCTGTCTTCATAAACATCGGCTCAGGACCGATGATCACATTGCCCCGTATTTCAGCATAAATGAGCACAATATCCTTATCGCGATCATAGGCTTCGGCTTTCACTTCAACTTCAACATTGTCATCAAACATTGCTGACGCCTCAGTCATCCAATCGCAATAGATATCTAGACTATCTACGCCATCAAGGGTTTCAGAATCGGTCTCAAAGGACGCATCCTTATGACAATATGCCTGGCAGTCTTTCCAACCTTTGCCATAGTCACATGCTTCAAAAAATGCTCGCGCCGTGCTCAGCCTAGTCATAAGCAACCTCTCTATTAAACCAGCATAGCGCAACGCAGACAGATGTGAAGTCTTTACTTATAGTAGAAAAAGCCTCCCTATCTTAGGGTTTAAGTGGGCCAAATAGTGGCTGAACCCATCCCAAAAAAATGACATATATTTTGCCCCGACAGGACATTCAAAGGACAAGGCTTGAAAATTTGGACATAATTTTGACATGTTCAAAGCTGAATTGGCATCAGCGCCCAAAGCAATGGCGATCATAAGCGATAATCAAGCGTATCACATTTAACGGATCTCGCATTGGCCCCCATTTGCGCGTCAGACCTGCATTTAGCCAAGTAAGTCAGATAAAGAATAAACACAATATTTGACGCTTATGCAGCTGATAAATTCAATTTTTATCTCGTTTTCAGTTGTGTATATCTATCAACAGCCAAGTGATCTCTTTACTTGGTATCGACATATGAAAAAGGTGTGACATGGATTTTTCGGCAGGAGCGGCATGGATGAACGGGCAGATTATACCTGTTTCAGAAGCCAAAATTTCTGTTTTTGATTGGGGCTTAACGCGCTCTGACATCACCTATGACGTGGTTCACGTATGGGAAGGCGCGTTTTTTCGGATAGAAGATTATTTAGATCGTTTTGAAGTTTCAATGAAAAAAATGCGTCTTGATGTGGGTATGGACAGAAGCGCCATTCGAAATGCTTTGATTGAGTTGGTCGCAACCTCCGGATTACAATCCGCCTATGTGTCTATGGTGGCCTCACGCGGAACGCCCCTAATTCCCGGCACGCGTGACCCAAGGGGCTGCAGAAACCATTTTTATGCTTGGGCGGTTCCATTTATTTGGGTGATACCAGAGGCTGTCGCAAAACGCGGCGCGCATATTTCCGTTGCGCGGGATTCGCGACGAATTCCATCAAATTCGGTTGATCCCACGGTAAAGAATTATCATTGGGGCGATATGACAGCGGCGTTATTTCAAGCCTTAGATGCTGGATATGACACCACGGTTTTACTGGATCATAATAATCTGGTGACCGAAGGACCGGGGTTCAACATATTTGCAGTGATTAACGGAAAGGTTGTCACACCAAAATCAGGAATGCTTGAAGGAATTTCCCGCAAAACTGTGTTAGAAATCTGCGCCGCATTGGATATCCCCTGCGCGGCAACAGATATCAGCGACGAGGCGTTTATGAATGCCGAAGAAGTTTTCACAGCCACCACCGCCGGGGGGCCGGTTCCGGTTACGCGCGTAAATGGGCGCATTTTTGGAAATGACGCAATTGGCCCCCTCACAGCAAAGATCTTACACACTTATTGGGACTGGCATAAACGTGAAGATTTGGCGTTAAAGATCCGCTACACTCCTTCGAGCGAATTGACTTGAAATGCGATTGGAACGCGAAGCGGCTTCAAGGCAGAAAAGGCCGGCTGCATGGCTAAACCCGCCTTTAAAATATCGCAAGAATACTAGGAAAAAACCAGTTTTTCAAACGATCATAATATGCCTGTCGGTTTCATCTAACCCATAGATTTTCATTTCTTAAGGCATGCAACCTAAAACATTACCCAAACGACTCTTTATCATGGATAGCAGCTTTGGTGATTTGAATTTATGACTAGAAGCTAGGGCAAACCGAACGCTCATGATACTATGAATAAAAAGCTATCTGATGAGATGCTTAAATTAGTGCGAAATATTACAGCGGAAGGCATTTAAGCTGCCAGCATGGATCAATTCACTGGGAAGCTGATGTCCAACAATATCTTCTGCCAATCGCCCAACTTCTATCAGCGCCTCTAAATTTACTCCGGTTTCAATTCCTAATTCTTCACAAAGTAAAACGAGTTCTTCAGTGCAAATATTACCAGCCGCTTTTGGCTGCCCAGCAAATGGACACCCGCCTAAGCCCGCAACCGTAGAGTCAAATCGGCGAATTCCCATTTTTAACGCAGCATATGCATTTGCAACGGCTAAACCCCGAGTATCATGAAGGTGAAGGGATATCTGCATCTCAGGCCACTCATTGCGCACTTCGCCTAAGACACTTTCAACTTTGTGAGGGGATGCCCAACCCATTGTATCTGCCAAAGAGAAATCTGTGATCTTAGCACCTGTCTCTTCCGCTATTCGCATTCCATCCTTCAAAGTATCCACAACGCAATTTGGCGTAATATCACCTTGATAATTGCATCCAAAAGCTGCCATCACTCCTATATTATTCACTCTGATCTTATGATCAAAATGGGCTGCGGCATGCCGTTTCATGGCCGCCAAATTCTCAATGTGGGATCTATTTAAATTTTTCTGGGTAAACCCTTCCGAAGCCGTTAGCGAAATTGAACCAGATAGCGTTAACTTATTTTTATATTCGAGCGCTCGGTCCAAACCCTTCCTATTAAAATAGAGCCCCGTGTAATTCACACCTTCGATTGCAGTAAACCCATCAACCACATCTTCTGCGTCTGCCCAACCCGGCACCAACCGCGGATTTACGAACGAGCAAACTTGAATATTTTTCAAACCAGTATGCGATAAAGCATCGACAAGCTTTATTTTCTCGGCGGTCGATATCGGACCAGGTTCAATTTGAAACCCTTCTCGCGGTCCCTCTTCATAAATTTCGACAAAATTTGGTAAATCAGAAATAAGCCAACCTCCTTAAATTGCGCATGGCTTGAAATTATTAAACGGCACCGAAGCGAGTATATCAGCTGTTCTATAATGCGTCATTCAAATAACAAAATTATCGAATGTAAGGAGCGTTTAAAAAGAAAGGAAATCATGCTAGATCAATCTCAAATGACAAATATCGAATAATCAGAGGAAAACATGGGCCCTGCATTAGTCCGAGAGTATCAAATCTTTGCTGGCACTTCAAAATGGCCTTGAAAGGCATCCGTGTAATAGAATTCTGTCATATGGTCATGGGGCCAACCTGTGGTATGATCTTAGGTGATCTTGGAGCCAACGTTATAAAAGTAGAGCCTTTAAGTGGGGATACAACCCGCCGGCTAGAACATGGCGGCGCCGGTTTCTTCGCCTCATATAACCGCAATAAGCGCTCTATTGCGCTTGATTTAAAATCGCCGCAAGGGCTTGAGATTGCTAAAAAACTGGCAAGCGGCGCCGATGTTGTAATTGAAAATTACAGGCCCGGTGCCCTTGAAAAACTTGGGCTTGGCTACACAGAACTGAGTGAGAATAATGCGGGCCTAATTTATTGTTCGTTAAAAGGCTTTCTAGAGGGACCATACGCAAATCGAACAGCACTTGACGAGGTGGTGCAGATGATGGCGGGTCTTGCTTATATGACAGGACCAGAGGGTAGGCCTTTACGCGCTGGAGCATCTGTTATTGATATTATGGGCGGGATGTTCGGAGTGATCGGCATCCAAGCGGCGTTGATACAGCGCGCCCTCACTGGAAAAGGGCAGGAAGTAAAAGCTGCTCTTTACGAAACAACCGTCCATGTGGTTGCACAACATATGTTACAATTTGCAACAACGGGTGTGCCATCTGCACCGATGCCCGAGAGCGCGAGAGCGTGGGCTGTGTACGATACTTTTGTAACGAAAGACGCTAAGCAAGTGTTCATTGGAATTGTCAGCGATAAACAATGGAAACTTTTCTGTGAGGCATTTCGGCGCAAAGATTTGCTAAATGATCCCTCCCTTACGACAAACAATCAGCGATTAGTTGCGCGCGATCGAATTCAACCGCTGTTGCAGAAATTGTTTAGCGCAATGACCCAGGCCGATTTAATGGCTATCTGTGAACGCATAGGGCTCCCATTCGCGCCGATCACCAAACCACATGAGTTATTTGAGGACCCTCACCTTAATCAATCGGGTAATCTGCTGAACATCACCCTACCCCATGGCCGCGGGAAAGCCCAAGTCCCCGGTCTCCCTTTAACCTTGGATGGACTTCGAACAGAAATCCGCCACGACTTGCCTGAGGTGAACGAACACGGTCGCGAGATTCTTGAAGAGTTGGGATACTCAAAGCTTCAAATACATGAAATCATCTCAGAAATGGGCAAAATGGAGCACGATTAGCACTTCTGAGGCGCCAATTTGAAAACGTTAAAAACTCCGCATAGCTGATCTCTTTAAATTGCGCAGCACATGGTTGCTTCGAGCCGAACCTGAAAAACACTGCAAGGCGCATAAATATCTGCCATGCAACCTACCTATTGTTCTTCTTGGCGAACGCTCTTCAACAGCGTTTCCATTGCAAAACGGCCAAGGGTGTTCGAAGCCATGAGGCTGGCGCGCGCGATGAGATTTTGAGATTACTGGCGCTTAACCGTGCTGCTCATGCAAATAAGTCTGTTAGATAGGTTGAAGTCAGAGATTAGAACTGGCTTATTAGGGCAGCCCTGAATCGGGCAAAGAACTGATATGCTTTCTGGGAGGAAACTCATGAATAAATACCTTCGCACAGCGGCCTTGGCCGCCACATCCACGCTGTTGTTGGCACTGCCAATGAAAGCGCAAGAATTAAACTTTTTCACAATTGGAACGGGCGGTACGGCATATACATACTACCCTGTTGGTGGTGTTATAGCGAACGCAATATCTAAACCTCCGGGATCACGCGAATGCGGCAAAGGTGGCTCTTGTGGGGTCGATGGACTGATCGCCTCGGCTGTTTCCTCACGTGGTTCTGTAGACAATGTGAACGCGATTATCTCCGGATTGCGCAACTCTGGTTTCGCACAATCCGATGTGGCCTATTGGGCTTTCACAGGGACCGGCACGATGGAAGGCAAAGAACCTGCCAAGGACCTGCGCACTATCGCCGCTCTTTTTGAAGAACATATCCATCTAGTAGCTATGGCTGATAGTGGCATAAACTCTGTCGCTGATCTCAAAGGCAAGCGCGTGTCACTTGATGAACCCGGTTCTGGCACATATGTCGACGCAAACCTGATCCTGGAAGCCAATGGCCTGTCATCTGATATGATTACTGCAGAAGCCTTAAAAGGCGGTGCAGCGTCGGAGGCACTGCGCAATGGAAAAATTGATGCGTTCTTTGTTGTCGCTGGATACCCAACGGGTTCTTTAGTTGAACTGGCCTCTGCAGCGTCTATCAAATTGGTTCCAATCGACGGTGCTGGTGCTGATGCTTTGACTTCCAAATATGGCTTTTTTGCATCTTCTGACATTCCTGAGGGTGCGTATGAGGGGGTAAAGACAACCACAACCGTAGCGGTTGGCGCGCAGTGGTTCACCTCGGCCAATGAAGACGAAGAACTAATCTACAATATCACCAAAGCGCTTTGGAACGATGAGAGCCGCAAGCTGCTGGACGTAGGACATGCCAAAGGCAAGACCATTACACCCGCTACCGCGCTGAATGGCGTTGGTGTCCCGCTGCACGCAGGTGCTGAACGCTTCTATAAAGAAGCCGGTCTTCTCAAGTAAGATTAGCTTTCAAACACTGGGCTCAAGTGGTGATAACCTCTTGGGCCTTTTTTGATCTTTAAGTTGGACAAAAATCATGACAGTCGACCAAAAGACCGATGACAAGATTGAAGATATGTCCGGCTCATCACCGGCCCTCAGCCCCGAGTTAACCGCCGAAGAATTGGCGGAAATAGAACGCAAATTTGATCCTGAGACTGCCTTTAGAGCAACGGGAACCACGCTTGGTTTTTTCATTGCAGCCGTTCTTGTGGCCATGTCCGTTTATCATTTCTATGCTTCTGGTTTTGGTCTGATCCGCGAACTTTTGCATCGCGGGATCCATTTGTCTTTTGTCCTGGGGCTTGTCTTCCTTCTATTTGGATGGCGTCGCGAAACCGGTCGAATTCCTGTGACTGGGATGTTTCAGCTCCAAGGCGTGCCGATCCTTGATCTGCTATTCTCGGCTTTGGCAGTTGCGGCTGCGATCTATCTGCCTTTACTTCCGCCCGAGATCGTCTCCGAGCGGGTCGGCAATCCGTCACAATCTGATGTTTTGATGGGTACCGCGCTTTTATTGCTTACGCTTGAAGCAACCCGCAGATCCGTAGGGCCAACACTGCCAATCATCGGTATTCTGTTCATTGCCTTCGCTTATTTTGGACCCTGGATGCCTGGCGCATTGAAGCATGGTGGTTCAAGTTGGCTTGGCATCATCAACCACCTTTATATGACCAATCAAGGTCTTTACGGCGTCGCTATTGGCGTTATGGCGCAATATGTATTTCTGTTTATCCTTTTTGGCGTGCTAGCAACCCGCATTGGGCTTGGCCAGCTGTTCATTGATTTAGCGATGGTTGTGGCTGGCCGCTATTCTGGCGGCCCTGCGAAAGTAGCGATATTTTCATCTGCTTTCATGGGAACAATTTCTGGATCGTCAATTGCCAATACTGTAACAACTGGCGCGTTAACAATCCCGGCGATGAAGCGTATAGGCTACCCCGCGCACTTCGCCGGCGCGACAGAGGCCACAGCCTCAACAGGGGGGCAAATAACGCCGCCAATTCTGGGGGCTGCAGCCTTTATTATGGTTGAATACCTTGAAATTCCCTTGCGAGATGTATTGGCAGCGGCTTTGTTTCCGGCTTTGCTGCATTATTTCGGTATTTTTATCATGGTCCATCTGGAAGCAAAAAAATTGGGCCTGCGCGGCTTAAGGGCAGAAGAGCTTCCTAAAATAGGTGTAGTGCTTAAGGATCATTGGCTATCAATAATCCCTCTGATTATTTTAGTTTATTTGATCTTATCTGGAAAAACACCCGACTATGCTGCGGTTTACGGGATCATTGCCTGTGTCATGGTTGGGATTTTAAACCCAAATCATCGCTTGTCACTGTCTGATTTATGGAACGCGCTAGGCTCCGGAGCGAAAAGCACACTTGCAGTGGGCGCAGCCGCCGCGACAGTTGGTATCGTTGTGGGGGTAGTTACCCTGACAGGGGTCGGCTTTCGTTTGGGCTATGTGGTGGTGCAAACTGCCACTGATATTGGCGAGGTCGTTGGGGGCATCTGGCCGCTCAATCACTTTAGCGTCGCTCAGTGGGCTTTGTTCTTCTCACTCGTTCTAATCGCGGTTGCGTGCATCATAATGGGCGCAGGCATCCCAACAACTGCGACATACATCATCCTCGTTGCTGTGGCGGCACCTGCACTGGCGCAATTGCAAGTTGAACCAATCGTATCGCATTTCTTCGTTTTTTATTATGGCGTTTTAGCTGACATCACTCCGCCCGTCGCACTCGCAGCCTATGCCGCGGCAGGTATCGCGGGGTCTAACCCGTTCAAAACAGGCAACACTGCGTTCCGGTTGGGTATTGCAAAAGCACTTGTTCCATTCGTGTTTGTCTATTCGCCAGCTTTACTTCTCGTTGCAGGTGGATTCACCTGGTGGGCTTTTACCTATACACTTGTCGGGGCAATGCTAGGCATCGGATCTCTTGGAGTAGCATTTTCCGGTTATCTAAGCGCCCCTCTCAAAAACTGGGAGCGTTGGTATGTCGGTATCACCGCGTTCTTGTTTATTGCGCCTGGTGTCTCGACAATGTTGGTGGGACTTGTCGCATTAGTTCCCATTGCCTTGATTCAACAAAAGCGAAGGAAGACAGGGCCCAGCGGTTGAACTTTAATGTCTCAATTGACCTTGATAACTTAGTGTAACAAACCCAATAGCAGCCATCCACGACAAAAGCTCGAAAGGCAGCTTTGACCGAATAACCAACTTCTAAGAAAAGTGCCGAAACCGGCAGCATATCGGCCACTAGTTTCATTCGAGCCCTACTTTGTTTTATTTATTCCTTCGCCTTTAAATCCTACAGAATGGACCGGGCATGGGGTCCACAAATGAATGGTGCTATCAGACGAATAAGAGCTCACATCAGATTGCTGAAAAAGCCTGAAACCATACGCTCAAAAATTGGTGCCAATCAGCGGGAGCAGCACCAAAATTCCGCTTTGCTGAATTATAAAGAGACCCTGCCAATTTGGGCAGGTGAAAAAATTTCGTTTGATAAGGGCGTTGCTTAAGTTTTTTATTCAAGTGATGGCAGTAGCAATTGGATAGAATTTGCCCGCGTAGAATTAATCTTTTATCAAAGTTCTATGCGTAGAGAGGCGCCACGTCTGCCCATCTTTTAAGAAATTTACCGCGGTCACTCGAAATTTTTGGCCATCATCCAACACAATATGATTAAAAACTAAGACGTCCTCATTTTCTGCCACAAGGTTTGGCTCTTCAAATTGCCAGTCACCCTCAACCAATTCTCTAATTTCTGATAGCCATTCACCACGATCTTGCATTCCATATTCTTTGAAAAACAAAAACTCTTCATGGACAACGCTTTCCATTCTTTCAATTGGCCCATTGTTCATAACATCAACAATAAAATTAAACTTTTCCAATAGGACAGCCTCCCGATTTGACCTAAAACAACTCGACGCACAAATATATGGTGTCGTTTATTTATGCTTTATTAGCAAAGCCCTGACCACGCTGCGAATGGACAACATCAATTAAATGAAAATTCAATCACTACAAATGCTTTCATTTAAACACCTAGCTTAGCTTTAAGACCACCATCAATCAGAAAGTCGCCACCAATACAAAAGCCGGCATCGGGCCCTACAAGATAGGCAACAAGCGCACCAATTTCTTCTACCGTTCCAATCCTTTTAATGGGATGAGATTCACCAAAACCAGAGAGCGTTTCTTCTACATCGCTACCCGGCTCTGTCAGTTCTGTTGCCGAAAACTCCAGCAGTGGGGTACGGATCGATCCTGGTGAAATCGAGTTCACGCGTATATTATCTTTAGCACAATCGACCGCCAACGCGCGAGTGAAGGCATGAATTGCACCTTTGCTGGTAGCATAACCCAAAACATTATTCTGGTTCAAATGCCCCTGAACGGAAGCGATGTTAACTATCGATGCCGTTCGCCGCGATTTTAACAGTGGATAGAGAAAATGGGCCATTAAAAAATAGCCAGTAAGATTGATGTCAATCACATTTCGCCATGCTTTTGGGGTCGTGGTTTCAATATTTCCGTACGTCTGAACACCAGCACAATTGATCAAAGCATCCAATCCGTCGATAACGCCATTAAGCTTGGTTGCAAAACTTTGAACAGCTGTTTCGTCTGATACATCCAAATCGATAACTTGAATTGGTTTTCCTTTGGTCGCATTTCTAGCCTTTGCATTATCGACTTCACTGTTGCCACATAAAACTACGCCAAAGCCCTCTGATATTAATTTTTGAGCAACTCCAAAGCCTATACCTGCACTGCCTGTCACAACCGCAATTTTGTCTGTATTCTTCCAGTTCATCATACAACCTCACTTCATTGATCTAGTGATGGTATCTTAAACTTGCAGGACGCAACAATTCACAATGATTTTAAACATCCTTCGTTAGAAAATTTGTTTTAACACCTAGAACGACACTAATCCGGAGTGAGGTTGCGAACAACGCGTTTCAGGATTTTGCAAATTCTATTACTTAGACTTTTTTAAAAACAACTTCGAGTATGATGCGCATAGGCTTTAGTCTTTAACTTGAAAAGAATGCGGTGCGTCCATTTCCAAGCCAGAATAAGCCTGCGTCCGGCTGCCGTCTTCATCCTTTTCTAAAAGATGGTCTACGCTATCAAGCCACTCAAGCCCGGCAATTTGACCCTCAACTATAGCATCGATACTTGGTATTCGACTGATTTGAACAATTTCACCAGTGTCTAGCTCTATTAAACTCCAAGTAAGGTCTGGCTTGTTCATAATTTCAGCCAAACGCTCAAGAGCCATTTTAAATTCATCTGAGCAACCATGCTTAGGTGTATATTTTATCACTGACCAAACTGCATTTTCCATTATTCATCCTAACTATTTTCTTATGACTAATGCGTTACAAAAATATGCAGAGGTTCTACAAACATTTTTCGAACAGCCTTGTCAATTTTGTAGGCTTTAATAGAGGTTATTTGACCAAAGAAGCTGCTTAGAAATGCTTAAACTGACATATCTAACCAATCCAAGGTTCCTAAATTCTTAAAGAATTGAAAATAATCCTCTATTTCTTCAATGCCAAAGTCTGTGAGGATTGTGCGCATAGGGTTAAATTTGTCAAACTTTCACGTCCGCCCAAACTTGATAGGGATCGCGACCGGAACACTCATTTTTATTAATGTGCATGATAATCGGGTATGCCACCGTTATTAAATTTTCATCTAAGCCATTTTCCGTAAGCGTAGTCATGATATCTTCTTCTGTTTCCGCCTCCCAATGACAAAAGAAAAAATCATCTGTTCCCACCCAGGTTGCAATACATTGAGCTTTAGGAAAATTCCATCGGTCTGCCCATTCGTAATCTGTACGAACCGTATTTTTCAAACTTTCAAAAGTATTTTTCTTGGCCAGTTCGCTTTTATAAGTGTGTATTGCCAGAAATGTTTTGCGCGCCATGAGCATTCTCCATTAATTTTTTTTCAGAATAACGCAGCGCAGAAATTTGTAGAGCGATTATTTAAGGTGTTTTTATTAATTCAGCGTAAAGTAAATCAAATACGGCCACGCAAGGTGCCTGCATAGCCGTATTAATGTTCCAATGTTTAAACTTGAGGCTGCTTTTCAACAGACACGTCTTTTTTTTCGTCTAAAGACCAAGCACCTGCGCCGTTTGCGAATAAAAATAAGAAACCTCCAGCAATCGCAATATTTTTCATAAAACTTGCCATTTCATTTTGATCAGCAAAATTATTATGAAAAATTAGAGCAGATAAAATGCTGAAACCAGCTAATCCCAAAGCAATCCAACGGGTTTGCCAGCCTATGATTATAGCTATACCGCCGAATACCTCTAAGATTATAACAAAAGGCAGAAGAAAGCTTGGGACGCCCATCGCCTCCATCAAACCCGCTGTAGCGCCGTAGTTAAACAACTTATTTAATCCAAACATTATGAAGATAAGCGAGATGAGTACCCTGCTCACTGGCGCGGCAAATGTAGCTGTTTTTTCCATTTCGAGATCCTTTATGTTATGCCTCACGGCGCTTTTTTGCCTCATAGGCAGATTTTTCGGCTAAGTACTCTTCTTCGCTCAACAGATGCCAACCGATGCAATTACCATTTGGTGATCGTCCGCAGGCACATTTTTTTCCATCCATGATATGCTCCTTTTCAAATTCAAAATCATAAGTTGGATATAAAATTTTTTGAGCTCTAGATAAGGCGTAAAAAACTGGTCAAAAGGTTCTATTTATCAGCACAGGAATTCGTAGCGCATCAAACAAGCAACATCGCCGCAACCCTCTCATAAAAACCGAACCGACTATTCAATGCTGATTTTTTCAAACCCTTAACAAAAGTGATTTTAGGATTGTGAAATGCCGTTTTTGCCTTTGATAAATCTGAGACGCTTGTCAAAAGCTTGGCATCACCGCGAGGGTAGATCATGATTTACAGGTTCAAGAGTTGGCGCTTCTTACGCTTAAAAAAAGACAAGCAATAAATTTTGCGGCGGCTACAGTTAAAAGCCTCGAAGGGCAGCGAGATTATAGATACCAATCATAAATGGGCTTAGTGGGCCGCAATAGCGGCTATGCCTTCCAGCGCAATGTTCTGGAGAAGGAAGCCGCACAGGCGCATGCTTGCCCCTAATGGGTACTTCATGCGCCAGTAGCGTCGCATAATCACGCTTCAGCATCACTTTATAGATTTTTCCAGTCACGAGGCCCTGTAAGGCCGCTAAGTAATTCTTTTATTTTAGAAGCCTTTGGCTACGGTTTTAACAATCTAAAAAGAAGAGATAACAATGATATTCAAGCACAAGAACCGCGCTATCCTAGACAATTGGAACAAAGAAGAATTTTAAAAAAATATCCGGATTACATGTTCATTCGCGAAACTGAGCTTGTTAGATTGGATGACTGGGCGGATAAAATGGAAAAACGGGTCGTCAGCGGCGAGTTCCTGAAAGATACGAAAGACCGAAGAAAGACATCTTTGGTGCGTGAAAATGAACATCTATCTGAATTGCGGTTGGAAGAAGGCGGCGATCGAATTACTCTCGTTGTTTAAAAAAAGAAGGGTCTGGTACAGTAAAAGCCGCTCGCACTTGGGAAAGCTTCAATCTCACCGACGAAGTTGTTTTTCAGCGCCACAATTTAAATCTGCGTCTTACTTCTCAGGCCCCAGCCAAAAGGCAAATGCACCGCTCATCGTTCCTTTGACAGTCGCAGATAAAGTCATTGCTCCTGTTTAATCTAGCATCCGCGGCTGGCGTTTCGCAGTGATATTTTCAATAGCATCGGCAAGATGAATATCCGCGATTGCCGTGTCACCATTCGCAACGCGCAGGCGGTGCGCCTCGGCCAAAACGTCAGCATGCGTTGACCCTTCTGGCGGTTCAAACCGGTAACATGCCAGCTCAACACGCAACCCAAGCGGGTCGTGAAAATATATACTGTTCATAAACCCGCGATCTTTAACCGGCGTGTGCTTAATGCCGCGCTCCTTTAATCGTTCGCTGACTTGGGTCAGGACCACGCGTGACACAGAGAAGGCCAGATGGTGCACGGCCCCTATCTGATCTTTTAGAAAGCTTCCGGAAGGTTTTCTGCTTTCATCGGTAAAAACTGTGATGGTTTGGCCATTACCCGCAGCAAAATATAGGTGGCCTTGAGACTGGTCATCTAAATTAGGCTGATCAAATATTAAGGAAAAACCCAATAAACCTTCCCAAAAATCAATCGAGGTTTGGCGGTCTGCACCAGTCAGAGTGATATGATGTATGCCTTGAGCTTGTATCTTGCGCATTATTAAAGTTGGTCCTCGATAAAATTTACAGGCTTCATCTAACGACTGGCAGTTGATCTAGTCCTTGTCATTCATAATCTAGAGCGCTTTCTGTCACACGCCAGAAATTGCAATGTCTATTCTTCCTAACGCCTGACCGTTAAACGCGGCTGCAACCGTGCAGCCTATCAAATACGTCCAAATAACTTACGCTGGTACTTTTTCAGCGTGATAGGCTGACCAACCTGAGCGCCTGCTGAGATAAACCAGTAATGCTAAAAATTTGCTTATCTTTTGAGCATATTACATTATTTTTTACCCTCCAAAAAAAATAAATTGAAAAAAGGCCTTTATAGCGGTCTGATCAACTCAGTTATTTAAACCATAAATGGACATACTGAAATCATGAAAAAAATAGTTATGTTATTGCTTGCCGGTTTAGTCTTCGCAGTAAACGCCCACGCTGAGGATAATGCATTGGCGTCCAAGAGTGTGCATTGGTACATCAAAGCAAAGGTAATCACTGAAGATATTGATGCTTTGAAAGCAGTTATCTCTGAACTTGTTGAAATAACAAAAACTGAAACTGGTGTAACAAATTATGAGTTTTATCTCAGTGAAAATAACATGCTCTACGTCTTTGAACGTTACTTAAACTCTGACGCGGGTGCGGTGCACGGCGCTAATGTTGGAGAAACTGAGGCAATGAAAAATATCTTCTCAATGCTGGAACCAAAAGAATTCGTTTTATTTGGTGGCCCCTATGAAGGGCCGTGGGGGGATTATATTAAATCACAAGGTATTTCGCCAAAATTAATAGGTGGTTTTAATCGCTAGCTTAAACTTAAATGAGTGGGCTGAGCGATCAGCTCCTCAATCGCAACATCCTTTAAAGCCGCTCTAGTCTCTCTTTGCACCACGGATCATTTATGTTCTAAATTCACGAAAGAAAAAAGGAAGCAAGTAATGGCTGAACTAAACGCACACTCTAACCGCATGGTCTTAGTATTTAATTGCAAGGTTAAAAACGCCAGTGATTTCAAGGCTTGGTCTAAAGATCGAGCGGCAAAATATGTCTACGGCTGTAAAGAAGAAAACACTATTAGTTACGAATGGCACATTTCTGATGACGGATCTGAAGCCACTCTTATAGAAACATTTGTAGACAGTGACAGCATGATGGTACGCCTTGGAAACCACGGGGCCAGCCCAATTGCGGCTGAAGTTTTGGAGCTAGTCGACATAACTGGCGTTCTATGTTTAGGTAATGCCAAGCAAGATGCCATAGATGCTTTGTCCGCTTGGGGTGCGATCTTTCACGCGCACCATGCTGGCTTTCACAAAAGCAATTAGGCAGCGTATTTAATGAGCGGGCTGAGCGATCAGCTCCTCAACACTTGTATGCCTGAAAGCCGCTCTAGCCTCTCCATCTACCTTGGCCGTGCCATTCGCCGTGGGTGGAGCAAAGTCCGTTTGATTTAACGACATTAAACGGATGGTAAGCCGCTGACGCCGCTCAAGCGTATCGATCACCAATAGAAACGGGTTTGTAATTGGCGCCCCGCGTTTATTCTTAATCATCATCCCCATGGCATCCAGCTCAATCTGAGCAGCGCGGATGTCAGCATCCATCTGTACAGTTTTCTCTAATAAGATGACGTCCATATCACGCCAGTGTGACCTCGCGAGAGCGCGGGAGAACTGATGCCAGATTGTTAGCTCAGCCTCTCTGCGTAGCTGCATACCAGCAGGCAATAGGATGAAATTATTGATAGTATCAAAAATCCTACGACTGCAGAGGTCGACCTGTTTGGTCTGGTTATTTTTTCATTTCCGAACCTGTTTAGAGATTGCCATACATGTGTCAATATGATATTATAATTCCATTATGTACCTTTGTTTTATAAAACTCCTGAACGATGGTCTCTAATGCCCTCACTTAATTTTAGTGGGGGTTTTTTTCTTAGACGAGAAGATTGTTTGATGTGGATTCAGGTTTCTTGCTTTTGGCTTTAAGCGATTGGACTACCGCCCGCCTTTATTTTAAAAGAATCCAAAATTTTAAGGCATCCATGACATATTTACAGACTTTCATCTTAGTTTTCACAGCGCTTATAATTGCAATGGGAAACCTCTTTATCCCTCGCTACTTTGATCGGCAGCAAGAGTTGCGAGATCGCAGCGCAGACTGCGTAACCTATCGCCACTATGCTCAGTCTTACGAAGTTGATGTGGCTAAAACTGGTGAGTTCTATATGGCCAAAGGTGATTGTACTAGAATATTCCCGGGTACTTTGGGTCGTTTGGCTAACCCTTAGCGTTAAAGAGATCAGTGTTTTTTAAAGCAATTTCCATTTGAAATGAGGCAGATTGACTAGGATAGAGCACAATCCATTTCTATGCTGATATACCAGCTATACGATTTTGTTGATGGAGAGTTCTTTGGATGACGGAGAATGAAAAGTAGGCGCTCAGGAATTCAATGGCGGGTAAAAAAGTTTCCGAAATGACCACATAAGAGCGCAAGCTTTTTGTTCAAGAGTTCCAATATAGATTTGCGCAAAAGCCTTAGAAAAAGGATACAACTATAAAACCTGCCCAGCTTTCTACGCCTAAAGATCTAACTATTGGGTATCGTAGCCGCATAAATTTAATCAAAGACGGTAACTTTAATGGATATATTTGTAAGCAAAGAGTTCAAATAAATTTAACGCTTTTCGATTCAAACAGATAGGGTGTTAATCATGAGTGACGATTACTTCTAGCCAGTGTTTAGACCTTCGGTTTGCAAAAGCACGGCTCGCCTAATCGCGGTCTTTTTCATCAGTAGCAGAGCCTGGGCGGATCAAGTTCACCAAATTCCACCGGATCACCAAAGCTGACACTGCCAGCAGCAAGATGGCGCTACTTTCATAAAGTAAATCAATGGTGTTTATGCCCTTGCCTTGCAATATAATCAAACGGCAAAGTGCCGTTATTGCTATAAAAATTGGTACCGTTATCGGAATTTTTCGATATTTATAAAATGCTGCGACCATTCCCAAAACCTCAGCATAAATAAACAATAACAAAAGATCGGTCAGCTTCACTGCACGGATAGAAACCACTGATATAATCTCAACTAAAACGGCGTAGGCGGTTAAAAATGCGATTACGACAAGCAGCGATTTTTCCATCAAAGTGATGAAACTATACCAGTCAAATTTCAGTTTTTTTATCTTTTCCATGACGGAAATGTAAACCGTAGACGTATCATGTCCACTATGATGGCCTATTTTTGTAACTTTCAACGCTCGTGGGATCGTAGAACAACTGCTTAAAAAAGTAACTTTGTGTTTAGAGGACCTACGGCAAACGATACCTTGTTTGGCTGAAGATTTGACAAACGCAAATTAATAAAATTGAGCTAAATTAAATACTATTAAAGAGAGAAGATATGACAACTGAAGATTTGGTGACCTCCGCACATCGCGCATTTGGCGCGGAAAATATGGAAGCATTATCTTACCTTAATTACCCCGATTGCACCTAAAACATCCATGTCCAACATGCTTTATCTGGAACCTACCATGGCTTTACTGCCTTTCTTGAGGGCTCTCTAAGCAAGCTAAATGATGCATGGCCCGGATTTATGCCATATATCGATAAAGTCGTCGCGAAGGGCACCAGCGTTTTTGTACCGCCAACATGTTCAGTCGATGGCGGCTTAAGCGGCAAGGCTATCCATCATTTCGTGGTCATAGACGGTCTATAATTTAGCTGTGATATTTATTGGGGCGGGTGAATATTGAGCGGAGCATTGTAAGATTTGAAATGAATTTAATGAGCGAGCTGAACAATCAGCCCCTCAAAAGCAACATTCTTGAATACGTTTCGTGTCTTATCCCTCTAAAGCTGCGCCAGTATTTAACTGCCATAAAATGGTTTTAGGATGGCCTCGAAGCCTTATTTTGATGAAAATATGTGAAGCAGTTGCGCCAGATTGATGTTCATTTGCACGATGGTTTGGAGGTTGTAAGTGCGTGTGGCAAAGCTGGGATTTCTGATAAGAGTTGTTATTTCTGGCGCAAGACGTTTTGAGGTCTTTCGCGTTCGCAGGTTTCTAAGATGAAATCGTTCAAGAACGAATACGAGTGCTTGAAAAAGATCGTTGCTGACTTGCATTGAGGCCAGGTGTTTCTCAAGGAAAGCCTTGATCATCCGAAGCCGCGGGCGGGACGCGGGTTCAGCTTCGTCAGGCTGCGAGCCACATACCTCCAACCACATTTGGACCATCGACTTTGTTCACGATGAGCTTCGCACTGGGCGCAGCTCAAAAATGCTGACGGTTCTAGATGAATGTACCCGTAATGCGCGCTGCGTAGCAATGCGGCTCAAAATGAATGCGAACGATGTTTAAACGCACTGCAACAACTGTTTATAAAACACGGCAGGCCGCCAGAGTTCATTCGCTCTGAAAAGGGCTGAGTTCATCGCCACGGCTCTACAGGACTGACTGAAGAGAGTGGAGATCAAACCGATGTAAACCTCTCCGGGCTCACCTTGGGAATGTAGAGGGATCTTTCACCACAGATCGAGGGACAGAAATTCCGCGCGCGGCTCGCAGCGTGAGTTGTTTAAATTTGGGGTGGATGGTGACGTAATTTTTTTGGCAAACCGGATGAAATTGCACATCTATCAATCTTATTTATCAAAATTTATCCAAATAGTGAGGTAAATGTTGATTGATTAGGGTGGTTTTTACTACTGCGCATTTTGCGTAAATCTATCTGCTCACTGCTTTATACTTATTTTTTTGAAAGCTAGCGAAGCAATGTTGATTTTCTGGCGGTGCTATCAGGCAAACCGGTTCACGCCGCAAAAGGGTGCTCTCAACTTGACATGCCTAATTATCAGCAGCGCTTAATGGGTAACTATGTTTTATTTGTTTGTTTCGTACCAGCTGAAGGATCTGTCAACTGGTTTTGAAACAGCCTTATTAAAGATGTCAGTCAAGACCTGATGGATAATTTCAAGACATCGCATAAGCAAGAAAGTTTGTTCTGAAAGTATCTAAGCTAGTCATGAAAACATGAGTTCTGGCATACTTATAAATTTACGATACGCATTCATAAACCTTGCGGCATCAGCTCCATTTATGATGCGATGATCATAGCTTAAATCCAATGGAATTGTCGGAATAGCCTGCCAAGTAGAACCATCCCAATATGGTCTAAATTCGCTACGCGATAGCCCAAGAATTGCCACTTGAGGCGGGTTTACAATAGGTGTGAAAGCCGTTCCGCCTAACCGCCCAAGATTGGAGATTGTGATCGAGCCACCTGCCATTTCCTCAGGTCGCAATTTGCGCGACTGTGCTTTCTCTACTAAATCTGAGACTTCACTAGAGATGTCCCATAACCCTTTTTCAGTCACATCTCTCAGAACGGGAACAACCAATCCGTAGGGTGTATCAACCGCAAGTGCGATATGCACATATTGCTTCAATATAAGATGTTTTTTATCCGCGGAGATAGATGCATTGAAGCGCGGGAATTTGAGCAAACATTCGGCGAGCGCTCTGAGATGAAAGGCCAATGCGGTTAACTTAACACCGCGCTGTTGAGCTTCAGATTTCACTCTTTCGCGAAATGCTTCAATGGCGCTGATCTCGGCATAATCATGGTGCGTGACTTGAGGAATCATCGCATTTGCAGCTGAAAGATTCGCTTCTGCGACCTGCTCAATGCGGGTCAAGGGTTCTACGCTTATGGGTCCGAATTGCGCGTGGTCAATCGCCCAATATTCTGCCGTATTTGCCACGGCTGACGCAACACCGGTGCCTGGATTTGTGTTTAGAGTTGCGCAAAAGCGGTCAATATCCTCTTTACCCAGCACGCTCCGTTTAAACGAGGTTGCAACGTCACCTAACGTCACATTTTTTTCAGCCGCATAAGCCCGCACGCTTGGTGATGCCTGAATCTCCATTGAATTACTCTACCAACTGGCTGATATATATTGGGTTTCCATAAACTCATGCATGCCTTCATGCCCCCCCTCGCGGCCGAGACCAGATTGCTTTGTGCCGCCAAAAGGCGCAGCTGGGTCAGATACCAACCCGCGGTTCAAGCCGACCATTCCATAATCCAGCCGTTCACAAACTTGCAAAGCCCGCTTCATATCTTCCGAGAACACATAGGCCACCAGTCCATATTCGGTATCATTGGCGCGGCGAATTACATCCTCTTGATCGTTGAAAACTTGAAGCGCAGCAACAGGCCCAAAAATTTCATCCCCCACGCAATCTGCAGTTTCTGGAACGCCCGACAATACGGTGGGCGGGTAGAAAAATCCTTTTCCCGTGGGTAACACGCCCCCAAGTTCCACTTTGGCGCCTTTTGCAACCGCGTCCTGCACGAATGCATCCACCTTATTGCGGGTATCTGAATTGACCAACGGGCCTACATCTATGCCTGCCTCTAAACCATTGCCGATTTTCAACTTCGCCATGGCAGATGTGAACTTTTCGGTAAAGGCTTGCGCAATACTTGAATGCACATAAATTCGATTTGCCGCGGTACAGGCCTCGCCCAAATTGCGCATTTTTGCCAGCATCACGCCTTCCACTGCCCCATCAAGATTAGCATCCTCAAAAACAATCGCAGGAGCATTCCCCCCCAATTCCATAGCCGGTTTCAAGACTTGGTCAGCGGCAGAATGAAGCAACTTACGCCCCACTTCAGTCGACCCTGTAAAACTGACTACCCGCACGCGCGGATCGTGTAACATGTGATCAACCAGCACGCCGGTGTTGCGGGATGGAAGAACGTTGACCACCCCTTTGGGCACCCCAGCTTCTTCTAAAAGCGGCATAAGCGCCAGCATTGTTAAAGGCGTTTCCGATGCCGGCTTTATAATGACCGCGCAACCGGCCGCCAAAGCAGGGGCAATTTTACGCGTTCCCATAGCCGCAGGGTAATTCCAAGGAGTCACCAAAACCGCAAGCCCGGCTGGCTTATGCTGCACAATGATCCGCGCCCCTGAAGCGGGTGCATGGGCAATCAGACCGTCTACGCGCACCGCCTCTTCGGCAAACCAGCGAAAAAACTCGGCAGCATAGGTGGCTTCTCCCATCGCATCGGCGTTTGCCTTGCCATTTTCTAGCGTAATTAAACGCGCAAATTCTGGCAATCGCGCCGTCATTAATTCCCAAGCTTTGCGCAAAACTTCCGAACGATCCCGCGGCGATCGTGCAGCCCATTCTTGCATGGCGGTGGAAGCCGCATTTAATGCCAAATCGGCATCAAAAACATCCGCAGAGGCAACCGATGCAATCACATCCTCTGTTGCAGGGTTCATCACATCAAAGCGCTGGGCGGATTGGCTTGGCACCCAATTCCCATCAATATAAAGGTCAGTTTGCATGACGATAGTCTCCATTTCCTTAAAGAAGCTGTCTCAAAGGATCCTCTAAACGCGCTGCAAAATCTGATATAAACGCCACAGCTGCGAAGTCAGACATGGCATTGGCAGAAAATTCAAAGGATATGAGATAATCCGTGGTTGTTTTATGGACGGTGATGCTGGGACAGCTCTGATCCAAGTGCAGAGCAGTAATAAAACTTTTACTCAGGGTTCGAATTATAAAATTGGGCGGATTTTGGGTATTGCATTGCACCGCGTGCGACAGGCGCTGCGTGTCTAAGTTTTCATAAACTCCAAGTGGCGTTAAAAGCTCTGCGACTTCAACGATCACCGCTGCATGCGGTTGATTTTGATTGCGCCAAGCAGCGGACGCAAAACTGGCCCAGACCAAATAGTCAGATATCTCAATATCCGCCTGCTCTTTTAACTTTGCTAGAAAGCTTTCTACACCAATGACGGGAATAGCCGCATTGATGCGCTTATTATTTCTTAAGATAGATTTTTCTGTGTTTCCTTGAGGCAAGTCATCAAAGCGTTCAAGATCAACGACGTGATACGGCTGGGCATATCCAGCCTTTGCCAAAAGGCTTAAATCTAAGTCATTTTCTAAGGCCAAACGCCGCGCTTTTGGTGAGGCCAAAATTTTCCCTGAACCTGCCACTACATCCGTTATTTGGCCTCCCGGTTGTTTAGGGCTGGGCTTTAAGACAGATGGCATTGCAACCGAGGTCGGTGTCTCGGCTGGAACTGTCATGGGCTTTGGAAGCGGCTGCTGAGGCGCTGCAACGCCCGAAGGTTTAACATTCGAGAGGGTCGCAATAATAGAACCTACCGGAACCTCTTGACCCGCGCCCACCAATAAATTGGCTACAAAGCCAGCTTTTCCCGCAGGCACTTCCATAGTGGCTTTATCCGTTTCTACTTCAAGCAGAATATCATCAACATCAATTTCCTCACCAACCTTTTTATGCCAGGCGATCACACGCCCGGTTTCCTGTGCCATACCAAGGGCTGGCATAACTATCTGCGATGTCACATCTATATTTGCAGAGATTG
Organism: Alphaproteobacteria bacterium US3C007; assembly: GCA_034423775.1. Taxonomy (NCBI): domain Bacteria; kingdom Pseudomonadati; phylum Pseudomonadota; class Alphaproteobacteria; order Rhodobacterales; family Roseobacteraceae; genus Thalassovivens; species Thalassovivens spotae. The sequence goes on along the minus strand of CP139918.1, from coordinate 2,934,781 downwards.
CCTCTGTTGATGTCGCACCATGCGGGGCAACCCCACTGGGCTTTTCTGTTGGGCTTATCTGCGTGCTTAACACCTCTTCAGGATCCAAAATCACAGCAACCACCTGCCCTACCGGCACACTCTCTCCGGCAGCTGCTTTTACATCGCTCAAGACGCCCTCGGCAGCTGCCTCAACTTCCATAACAGCTTTATCTGTTTCCACTTCCATCAAGGCATCACCCAGCGAAACCTGATCCCCTGGTTTTTTCAACCAAGATAGGATTACACCGGTTTCTTGTGCCATCCCCAAGGCGGGCATGATCACGTCATGCGGCATGGATCAACTCGCCTGAGCATAGTTTTCTTGCCATTTCAGCCACGCCGGCAGGGGTTGGAACCGTCAAATCTTCAAGCACTGGGGAAAACGGCACCGGCACATCCATTGCCCCCATCCGCATGACTGGAGCATCTAAATGATAGAATGCCTTTTCGGTCAGTCGGCTGGCAATTTCCCCGGTAATTCCATAGCTCTGATGGCCTTCATCTATCACGATTGCTCGGCTGTTTTTTTTCACTGAATTGATCAAGGTTTCTTCATCAAGCGGTACGATCGTGCGCGGATCAATCACCTCGGCGCTGATGCCCTGTTCTGCCAATATATCAGCGGCTTGTTCGGCGACTTGAACCATCGATGAGGTTGCGATCAGGGTGATATCATTGCCCGCTCGCTTTATATTTGCCACCCCAAACGGAATAAGAAACTCTTCCTCTGGCACCGGCGCCTTATCATTATACATGAGCTTATCTTCAAAGATCACCACCGGATTATTGTCGCGGATAGCGGTTTTCAAAAGCCCCTTCGCCTCATAGGCCGATGACGGAAGAGCCACTTTTAAGCCAGGAATGTGCGCCACCAAAGCATGTAAAGATTGACTATGCTGCGCAGCAGACCGACGGGTGGCGCCCAAATTGGTGCGTAGCACCAATGGTACATTGAGCTTGCCCCCCGACATATAATGGGTTTTTGCCGCTTGGTTGCATAATTGATCCATGATTAAAAATAGAAAATCGCCAAACATCAAATCTACGATTGGCCTGCTGCCCGTCATCGCAGCACCGACAGCTATGCCCATAAACCCGGGCTCAGCAATCGGAGTATCAACAATACGATCCGTCCCAAATTCTTCGACAAGACCAGAAAGTATTTTGAACGGAGTGCCCGCTTCAGCAACGTCTTCCCCAAGCAAAAAAATCGTTTCATCACGCCGCATCTCTTCGGCAATCGCCTCATTAACAGCCTTAGAAAGGGTGATTTCACGCATGCTCTTCTCCCATCTGCGGCGTGGCTGCAAAAACATGCAAACCCACCTCTGTTTCGCTGGGATAGGCGGCGTTCAAAGCATATTCCACCGCGTCTGAAGCCTCAGTTTTAATCTCCGATTGCAAGGCGTTTAACTCGTCTTCAGAAGCAATTCCTTGCGACGTTAACCAGGCCCCAAAATTTTTGATCGGGTCACGGTTGTTTTTCCACTCAGCTTCTTCTTCCTTTGAACGGTAATATTCTCGGTTAATATCGCCAACATGATGCCCATGATAGCGATAGGTCAACAGTTCCATAAAAAATGGGCCCTCGCCTTTCCGGCAGCGTTCAGCCAGGCGCTGCGTGCACTCATTCACCGCCAATACGTCTTGGCCATCCACCTGCAAGGCCTCAATTCCGAAAGCCTCTGCGCGCGCTGTGATATCGCCAGCCAGCGTTTCTTCAACCTTGGTGTATTCGCCATAGAGATTGTTTTCGCAGGCATAAATCACCGGAAGCTTCCACAGCGCAGCCATATTCATAACCTCATACATCAAGCCTTGCGCTGTAGCCCCATCACCAAAAAAACACACAACAATATCAGAAGTTCCTAAGCGCTTAGCCGACAAAGCAGCCCCCGTCGCGATGCCCATTGAGCCCCCCACAATGGCATTTGCTCCTAAATTGCCATTTGATTGGTCGGCAATATGCATCGATCCGCCCTTGCCACGGCAATAGCCCTCTTCTTTGCCCAAAAGTTCACAAAACATCAGCTTCAGATCCGCGCCTTTGGCCAGACAATGGCCGTGCCCACGATGGGTTGACGTGATCTTATCGCTGGTCGTTAATGCTTCACAGATCCCAACAGCTACCGCTTCTTGCCCTGAATACATATGCGTAAGACCTGGCATTTTGGCAGATAGATATAATTGATTTGCGTTATCTTCGAAGGCCCGAATACGCATCATCTGCATATACATTCGCATATATTCGGCAGAATTTGTTTGGTTTTTTTTAGACATTATATTCCATACTCATGATTTGAACTGCATGCGCAAACTACGCTACACCCCAAATTGTTTAATAGCGGTTGGCAATCGGCAGCTCTTCGGCAGGAAATAAACTAATCACTTCGCAGCCCGTATCCGTCACCACGACCTCTTCTTCGATACGTGCGGCTGAATAGCCGTCAGTGGCAGGACAATAGGTTTCAAGCGCAAACACCATGCCCGTTTTTATTTCCATTGGATGATCCATACTGACCGCCCTGCTGATAATAGGGCGCTCATGCAAGGCCAGACCAAGACCATGCCCAAATTGCAACCCAAAAGCCGCGTCTTCATTTGGAAAGCCCAAGCTTTCGGCCGTTGGCCAAACCTCGGCCACTTTATCTGTGCTCACGCCCGGCTTGATCATTTGAATCGACGCCTCGAGCCATTCACGCGCCTTGATATAGGCATCGTTTTGAGACGGCGTTGCTCGTCCAACATTGAAGGTTCTGTAATAACAGGTGCGATATCCCTGATAGCTTTGCAAAATATCGAAAAATGCCTGATCGCCAGGACGGATCAGTCGGTCTGTGAAATTATGAGGATGCGGATTACACCGTTCTCCTGAGATGGCATTGATCGCCTCGACATCATCAGAGCCCATTTCGTACAGCATTTTATTTGACAAGGCGACGATGTCATTTTCACGAACACCTGGTTTCAGTTCCTCATAGATCATATGGTAAACACCATCCACCATGCTCGCCGCTTGCGTGAGAAGTTGAATTTCATCCCAATTCTTGATCTCGCGCGCGGCCAGCATGATCTGTTGGCCATCAATCACATTAATGCCTTCTTCTTGAAGCGCGTGAAACATAGCCGTTTCCGCATAATCGACCCCAACGGGCATATCTGCCATACCTGCATCTTTGATCAATCCAGCGATTTGCTTGGCGTATTTCTTCATCAACCCAAACTCGGGCGGAATCGTCCCCCTCATACCAACCACACCGGCCAGACAATGATCTGGCTCCAACCAGTCAGAATATTTTTGGTGATGCACTGCAGCGGACCCAAAATCCCACACATAGGGGCTATCATCACCTGTTAAGAGGCAAAAACGGCACATTTTATCGCGTTCCCATTCGCCGATTTTAGTCGCCGAAACATAGCGGATATTGTTCACGTCAAAAAGTAATAGCGTGCCCGCATTCGAGGCTTTCAAAGCTTGGCGCGTGCGACTTAGGCGGTAGCGACGCAACCGATCATGATCAACGCGCCGTTCAAAATCAACCGATGTGTGCCCCCAGGCTGGTAAACGACCCTCCCAACGCCAATTTGGTTCAAGATCAGCTGGCGTTAACACGTTAGGATGTAAGGCATTGGGCGTGGTCATTTAATATCTCCTCGAGCAGCTCGAATTTGGATTTTCATGGGATCAGTAATGCCCGTTTTCGCGCATGAGGCGATCGGCACGGTTTTGTGAATTTTGTAGCGCTGTCGCAAGCGTTTTGTCTCCCAGCAAAGCATCATGCATTTCTTCTCCTATCATCGCAATTAAGCGCGTAATTTCAGGCACTGGCGGGCGTGGCCACATTTGCAAAACCCCAGTTCGCGCCATCTCATCCACAATCGAAATCAACGGTGAGATCTTTTGAACTTCAGGGTCCTGACTGACGCTAAACCGCGGGCTTACCAAGCTTCCGTTCTCTATATAAAGTTTGACGGTTTGTGCTGATGTAAGCGATGTCAAAGCTGTCCAAATTGGATCAAACCGCGCTGGGTCAACATTTGCAGGAATGGCCAGCGCGTATCCTCCGATTGGCGCAATAGACCGTCCCTTTGGGCCTGCCGGCAGCGGTAGATATTCTGTTTTTTCAAACGCTGGCGATGCTGTATCAAGTTCAAATAATGGTGCGAGCAACGTCGCGCAATGCGCCATGGCGCAATTGCCTTCAGCATATGAAACCGCGCGGTCAAACCAAGACATGTTTAAAATGCCACGCGGCGAATAATCGATGAGTTCTTTGAAATACTCCGCCGCCTCCCACGCCGCGTCGGAATCAAACATGGGCCGGAAATTCTCTCCTTCCACATGCTCTCCGTCAAACCCATCTGCAGAAGGAGATAAATTTAAAACAGGTTGTCCAAAGGCGGCCATGACGAATAAAAAGGAATGTCCCAAAGGTGTGCCGCGTCCGGCATTCCAGGCCATTCCCGTCATCCCCTTGAATGGCGAATGGATTTTTTTGGCCGCAGAAAGCGTATCGGCAATTGTTAGAGGCGGGGTTAAGCCAAACTCCGCAAACACATCGCTGCGATAGACCAAGAGTTCAGGCGTTGTTTGAACCGGCAAACCATATTGCACCCCCTTATAGCGGGCGCTGGCCAAAGCTTTGGGATGAAAATCATGGGTGTCAAATCGCTCGGCCTTAATAAATGAATCCAACGGAAGAAAATGGCCCGCTTGAGCCATTTCACCAAACCAAGGCAAATCGCAGGCAACAATATCATATCTTGATTTGGCAAGGCTGGCATTTTCTAATATTTCCTCGCGCAAGCGATCAATCGACAAGGCGCGGCTTTTGATAGACAAACCGAAGATTTTTTCAAATTGTCGCTTTAAGGCCTGCATCGCCATGAAGGTCGGATCGGCATGTTCCAATAACCTGAGGTTACCGCTGAGCGGCAGCTTGACGCTCATTATCGAAGGCGGGGGTAAAACTTTTCCAGTGGAATAAGAGGATCCAAAATAATAATCAGACGCATCTTTTGAGCCCGTGAGTCCCCAGGTACTTTGCAACGCCGCCCGCGCCCGTCTGGCAAATTCTTGCCATTCACTCAACAGTTTTTCAGTCGGATGCAACGAAAATGACTTACCGCTGGATGTGCGCGGCCGGCGCAGCAAAAGCCCCCGTTTCTCAATTGCCTCAACCGCGCGAATGGCCGTGCCATAACTCATTCCAGAGGCACCGATTAAAGACGAGGTCGTAGATGTTTTACCCGAGAGATGATCCCGTAGAAGCGTTCCCAGAATGCGTGTTTCGCTATAGCCTTTCTTGATAGACAATGAGCGTTCCATTTCCATGTCAAATTGCTCAACAAAATCAAGAAAGCTTTCCAATTCTGCGTTTGCCACGCCAGATCTTGGCCGGATATCTGTTGTTTCATACGGCCCTTCCGGCGCGTCGCGATGCCGGCTGCGCGGATATGTTATGCGGCGAATAGTCGATTTTGATGACGGCATGGCGCACCCTCAGATTCCCGTTTACAGCTAGTCTGCAGGATACCATGTATAATTACCAAATTGGATTAATCCAATTTGGATATTTATGTCGGAGGCTTAAATGCGTTTTTGCGCGCGAGCAAATCCAATCGACGAATATCAACGTCAGAGAGTAATTGCTTGCGCCTCTCATGTCCTTCAAACAAACGGCTACCAGTTTGGAACATGATCACAACCATCAATAAAATACCTAAATAAAGCTGGATCATAAAGGCCGGCGTCACGTTGAAAACCAATCCTGTATTTAAGAAATTAACCGTTAACGTTCCAATCGCTGCCCCGACAACGCCGCCTTTGCCGCCAAGAATCGACACGCCGCCAATGAAAGCAGCCACTGTGCCGGCCAGTAAAAGATATTGTAAACCCAATGCCTGAGCCGTGCCCGAGCGCAAACCAATGATGCACCCTCCCAAGCCAGCGCATAACCCTGAAATAGCAAACACAATGATCATTGGGCGTTTCAAATCAATACCCGCAGCGATGGCTTCTTTGCGCGCCCCGCCGATCGCATAAATCTCGCGGCCATAGCGGGTAAAGGTCATAAACAAACCGACAACGATAAACATCGCAATCACCAAAAGACTGGCAGGTGAAAAATAAAGGAACATTTTGGTGGAGATAAAGTCGGGCACGCGGAAATCAGTCAACATCACTGTCTTCTCTTGCGCCGCAAATAATGCCACCCCGCGCAATAACATTAAGGTTCCAACCGTCAGAACGATCGCCCTTACCCGCAAATATGCAATAAAATAGCCCTGTATAGCGCCCACAAGCGTAGAGATAAGAATGGCAATCAACAAAGCGGTAACCGCCCCTAAACTATCTGTAAAACGCACGACAATAACCGCAGCCAAGGCCGCGTTAGAGCCAATCGACAAATCAATTTCACCGGCGATAATGCACAATGTCAGTGCCAGCCCCACAAGGCCTAACACTGCGAACCGTTCCATAATAGCATAGCCGGTTCGGTGCGTGGCGAAGAATTCATTCGTCAGCGCGAAATAAGAATAGACACAAATCGCCAATAAGACTGCAAACGCCAAATCAGGATTTTTAACGATCCAATATTTAATATTTTTCATAAGCCTATCCTATTCTTGCGACCGGCTGCCACGGCGCACAAGCGCAAACACCATAATTGAAAAAACAATCATCAAGCCAACGGCCAAAACCCTTGGGCCGGAATTAAACCCGTGCAGCACCATCATATTATCCACAGAAGAAATGAAAACTGCGCCCAAACTCGACCGAATGGTTGATCCATACCCCCCCATAATGGAATTGCCCCCCACCATGACCGTCGCGATCACCATAATCGTCATATCCCCGCTCGACCCAAATTCAGATGAAAAGTAATTCACTTGAGCGCTTGAGACTTGCGCCGAAAATGCGATGGCCACAAAAGCCGCGCAGACTGATGCAATGGTACAAGTCTTAATAGCCATACCAAAATTTTCATGCCCCGTAGCACGTCCCGCCGCGCGGTTGGCACCAATCAAATACACCTGCCGACCAAAATTTGTGAACCTTAGAGTTAACTCGGCTACAATCGCTATGAGAATAAAGGCAATGGTTATATTGGGAAGGCCCAAGAAAGATCCTGTACCAAGCCATTCTGCCCCGTGCGGTCGACGAAAAGACACAACCAGATTGTCGCTCCAATAGGCACCAAGACCATATAGCAATCCAGCGGCTCCAAGCGTCACAACAATCGGATTTCCGCCAAGACCGATTAGCACGCCCTGCGCGCTGCCCGTCAGAATCGCAATAACCATTGTAAACAAAAAGGAAATTTCAAACCCGTAGCCTGCCGACATCGAAGTTGCAAAAGCAATGATGCTAAGCGCAGCGGTTTCTTTGAGCGACAACAGGAAAAAATTCCCCGATAGAGTTACAAAGGTCAACCCAATCGCCATGATGCCCACCAAAGCGGCATCTCTCACGATTGTTTTAAGGTTAAAAACAGTCAAAAAGTTTGGCGCTGTTGCCATGCCAACAACGAAGATAACAAGAAAAAGTGCCACTAGAGCGACCACCAACCCAGAATAATTCTGAACCAAACCCTCAAACTTTGCGGTCATACCACGAGAAGCGCTGCGCATTAGGACACCACCTTTATCTGCTTGTCTTCATCCCTAAAAGGATGGGTTATTTGTTGCAAAACATTGGTGGGTGTGATGTCGTTTAACGCCAATTCACCCACCTGCATCCCGCGATAAAAACTAATCACTCGATCTGCCAGACCGGTAACCTCTTGAATATCCGTAGATGCGAAAACAACCGCAGCGCCATCATTTGCCAAATCGCGCAGCTTTGCATAAATCTCGGCGCGGGCACCCACATCCACGCCGCGTGTCGGCTCATTCACCAAGATAATTTTAGGCTCGATCGCCAGCCATTTCCCCAATGCGACTTTTTGCTGATTTCCCCCGGATAGAACGCCTGCTTCATTATCAAGCCGGGTCACATCTACGGTAAATTTTGTACCATTTGATAGGGCGAGATCGCGTTCGGCTTTCAAATCAATTATGCCGCGCTTTGAAATCGCCCCCAAAGCGGGCGAGGTCAGGTTTTCTATTATCGGACGTCCAAGAAACAAACCATCCAGTTTTCGATCATCCGAGCAATATGCGATGCCGCGGGCGATTGCCTCTTTTGGCGATTTGGCCAGAAAGCTTTCGCCATTATAAATAATGCGCCCGCTGCGCGATTGTCGCGCGCCTGAGATCGCAGCTAGAACATCGCCTGACCCAGATCCAAGCTGCCCCGCCAAGCCCAAGATTTCTCCAGGATATACGGCGAAGGTAAACGGCTCTAAAGTCCCATCGGGCCAAACATCGCGAACCTCCAACAGGGGCTTTGTGCGCAGAATTTCGGGGTGGGCAGGAAACATGTTTGCAAGCTCGCGGCCCAACATCAATTCCACCAAGGAGGGCACATCAAGCTCTTTTGCCGTGCGCGCTTCTTGGCTTTGACCGTCGCGCAAGACGGTAATCCGATCACAAATTTTGAAGATTTCATCCATGCGGTGGCTGACGTAGATAATCGACTTACCGCGTTGGGCCAACCGCTGAACCATCGCAAGAATACGAATGGAATCGCTTTCTCCCAACGCCGCCGTTGGTTCATCTAAGATTAAAATCTGCGGCTGTTGCGCAAGCAATCGCGCCACTTCAACCAATTGCTGTTCCCCAACAGACAAGCGTTCAACGGGTATATAAGGATCTACATCTTCAAGCCCAACCTCTTTAAGAAACGGGCTTGCTTTGCGCGCCAAACTGCTTTTGGTGGCAAAAATCGGAGCGTGCTCTCCAGAAATAAAAACGTTTTCAGCCACGCTCATTGCCGGTATCAAGCTCAGCTCTTGTTGTGCGATGGCGACCCCTGCCCGCTCAGCTTTAAGGGGGCTTGAAAACCGTTGGCTTTCCCCGTTCAGGCTAAAATCACCAGTATATCCATCGTCAAATCCACTGATGATTTTTACCAAAGTTGATTTGCCGGCCCCGTTTTCGCCAACCAAACCCATTATTTCGCCGGCGCCGATTTCGAAATCAACAGCCTTTAAGGCCTGAATTGCGCCAAATGAGCGTGAAACACCGGATAATTTCAATAATGCGGTCATTTATTTATTCCGTTTAAAATGGATATCTCTGCCGGATTTTTGCCGGCAGAGATACAGTTTTGGGGCTGTTAGTCTGCCCAAGCGCCCGAGCATAGCTCTTCGATTGTATAGAGCTTACCATCATAACCACGCAGCGCCGTCGTTTCGATAGTATCTTTGGTCACTGAGGGGTTTGGCGTGAAATTAATGTAATTGGCCAATTTACCTGTGTTCAGGTATTCTTCTACCATTTTGATCGCCAATTGCCCTTCATGAAGCGGAGATTGCAGCGTTGTTCCAAACTGCTTGCCTTCTTCGATCAGCTGTTTGTCACCATTACAGACCGTTCCAACAGCAATCACATCTTTGCCCATGACCATGCCAGCTTCTTCCAAAGCCTTGATACCGCCTGTCAAGATCGCATCATCCATTCCATAAACGAAATCAATACTTTGCCCTTGCAACGCCGCGATCATTTTCGCCGCGCCTTTATAGCCATTTGCTTGACCAAAGCCTTCATCCACATCGCCGATGATTTTCAAATCTGAGCCAGCGATGGCTTCTTTGAAGGCATTGATAGACAGGCCATAGCCGCCATAAGAATGGGGGTATGACAAGGCAAGAACATTGAAGCCTGTCCCACCCGCTGCTTTTTTCGCTGCCGCTGCTTCACGCATCATATAACCGGCATTGCGCGCGCGCAAACGATCATCTGGACCTGCATATCCAAAAATATACTGTTTGTCCTGCTCGTTTGGCAGCTGGTTTATTTTCAAAACAGGTATGCCGGTTTTGGCCAAAGCGCGTAGCGAACCCAAACCTGCTACTGCATCAGAAGGCCACCAGATGAACACATCAGGCAATTGGCCCGTTGCCAAAACCTGTTGCACTTGTTGATCCTGTTCAGCTTGGTTGTATTGGTTTTCATATACTTTAATATCGAAGCCTTTTAGAGCTGCGGTTTCTTTAATCCCTTTAATGAAACGGCCAACATAAGCCTCCCCTGCGGGTCCGTTAAAAGAAACAATGGATGCAGCCAGCACTGATGTGGCCATGCCGCCCAGTGCGACGCTTGCCGCAACTGCAACCCCGGCCACCTTATTCAAATAAGACATGTTCGTCCTCCCTAAATGTTTTGCTACTTTCGCAGCTCTTTCAAACCAACAGCCAAAAGCCAAAATTCAGAACCATTAATTAGTCCAGTATGGATCAATTAAATTCATTTTGGATGCATTCGAATTTTGCACCGTGAAATCTTTTGACAATGATGGATCGGTAATTGGAACCGATTAGTAAATAATAAAAGTGCACTGGGAGGCTTTTACCATGGACCCGCAAAGATTAGCAGGAAAAAACATATTAATTACCGGCGCAGCACGCGGCATGGGCGCAACCAACGCGGAACATTTTGCGCAACAGGGCGCAAATGTTTGCCTCGGAGATTTAGACATCGATTTAGCCAATAAAATGGCAGAAACCATCAATGCGCGCGGCAATGGAAAAGCGATTGCAGTTCAAATGGATGTTACCAAACGCGAAGACAACGCGGCTGCCGTGGCCGCCACTGTGGATGCTTTTGGCATGATCAATATCGGCCTGTTCAACGCAGGTCTTAATAAGCCACGGTTTTTTATGGATATTGATGAAGACAATTGGGATATGATCATGTCGGTCAACACAAAGGCGATGTGGCTTGGCATGCAAGAAACAGCGCGCCAAATGATTAAACAGGGTCCGCAAGAACACGTATATAAACTGATCAATGTTGGCAGCATTGCCTCCCGTAAGCCTTTGGTGGATGTGACCGTCTATTGCACTTCAAAATACGGATGTTTGGCGTTAACGCATTGCGGTGCCGTCGCGTTGGCGGAACATAATATTACCGTGAACGGGTATGCTCCCGGCGTGGTTGTTACGCCGCTTTGGGAACAGCTTGACAAAGATTTAGTTGAAATTGGCTTCAAAGAGCGGGCGGGGCAAGCTTACGAAGATATCACCAATAATGAGCTTGTGATCAAACGCGTCTCCTACCCCGATGATGTAAAAGGCACAGCGGCATTTTTGGCCAGCCATGACAGCGATTATATGACCGGTCAAATGCTGCATATCGATGGCGGTTGGTGCATCCAATAAAAATGCAGTTGAGCCGATAATTGAAAGTGGCAGACTATGAAATTAGGGATGGCGGGCCTGGGCCGCATGGGCGTTCCCATGGCCAAAAATCTGATCAATGCTGGTTTCGATATTCAAGTCTGGAACCGCAACCCTGAGCGCAGCGCATCTTTTGCGACTGAAATGCAGTGCCAGATCGCTCAAACACCAGAAGCCTTAGCCTCTACCTGCGATATCGTTATTACAATGCTTGCCGATGATGCCGCCTCTCAAGACGTCTATCTGGGCGAGGCGGGCTTATTAAAAGGCAAAAAAGCCATGGTGTTCATTGAGATGAGCACTGTCAGCCCGAATTGGATCAACCGATTACAAAGCCAATCAAGCCGTGCTGCTATCATAGACGCGCCGGTTTCCGGCGCCACCCATGCCGCTCAAGCGGGCAAATTGATGATTATGGTGGGTGGGTCAGAGGAAATAGCGCAGCCTTTGTTGCCAATTTTTGACGCTTTGGGCGAAAAAACGATCATCCTTGGCAAGCAATCTGCAGGTGCGACGATGAAGCTTGCGATCAATTCGGTGATACACAGCTTGAATCAGGCCGCCGCAGAATCGCTTAACCTCGCCCAAGCCGCAGGTATTGAGCTTCCCTTGGCTTATGAAGCGTTGGAATCTTCGGCTGCTTGCGCGCCCATGTTACGCTATCGCAAACCACTTTATTTGGATGAGCGGGCGCATCAAGTTACGTTCACCGTTGGCTTAGCAGCCAAGGATGTCGATCTTGCCACACGCTTGGCGCGGAGCTTGGATGTTCAAATGCCGCAAGCAGAATTGAACTTAGGTATTTTGAATCAGGCCAGCCAAAACGGCTATGCCAACCGCGATATGGCCTCAGTAATCAGCTATCTGAAAAAGGAACACACATGAAGGCGGTTTTATTCGTAGGGGGCTGGCAAGGCCATAAGCCAACTGATTTTGCACAATGGTGCTCTGACTTGTTGATGGCGGACGGATATGTCGTTGAAATCTACGATACGCTCGTGCCTCTAGAGCAGCCCGAAACCTTATCTGATGTGAATGTCATCATACCCATTTGGTCAAGCGCGCGATCTTCTCATCAGCCCGAATTTGGGAATATGACAAAAAAACAGGAGGATGGACTACTAAAATTGGTTGCCTCGGGCTGCGGCTTAGCCGGATGGCATGGTCATATGGGGGATGCCTTCCGCGATCGCCCAACCTATCACTTTTTGATCGGGGGGCAATTTGTCGCCCATCCTCCAGGTTGGCCCGATAATCCTATTCCATCGGATGATTTCGTTTCTTATGACGTGACCATAACCCGGCCCAATGACCCGATCGTAAAAGGTATCAAAAGTTTCGAGCTCGTTTCCGAACAGTATTTTATGTTAACCGATGCCTCAAATGAAGTGTTGGCGACCACGACTTTTTCAGGCGTTCATTTATGGTGGATCGAAGGCACTGTCGTGCCAGTAATTTGGAAACGCAGATGGGATAAGGGACGCATTTTCTATTGTTCAATCGGGCACCGCCTTGAGGATTTGAAAGTGCCAGATGTGACAGAAATCGTAAAACGTGGAATTTCTTGGGCTGCTCGAAAACTTGATGATTGATGCTTTATGGAAACAGGAAAACTATAAGGTCGCCGTTAAAACAGTTTCTAATACCATAGAGAACGCGTGTTATCGTCTGATCTTCTCTTCGGCCAAAACACATCATTTGGAGAAATAGCGGATTTATGATACAATATCTTGGGGCGGCACACCTCCCATGCAAGCCCCAACAAACTGCCCGGGCATCAAAGTTTCCTCATGGCTTCGATGCACGGGCTTTTTCTTTAATTTTAAATTGAGTTTTTGCCGCAAACAGCCAGACGGATCAATAAAGTTTGGATACGCAAGAATGCTAGGCTGTAGTATGTCGGCGTAACTAAATTTCAGAGGTAATTAAACTGCGCCAACCAAGTTGGGATTTACTGGCGCTGAAGAAGATACTTTTCTTTCTTGGACAACTTCATCGTAGTACGCCTTTGCAACGTCACGAATGTCGCCACGGGCCAACCCAATATCTGACAACTCATAATCACTCAGCTTACTCAATTCGTTGAAAGTGACTTTGCTTACCTTGTTAGCAACATGCCGTGTTTGCCAGCCACCGAATACGTCTACAAATAATCCAAACATCTCAATCTCCATCGTTTGACTTGAGCGTCAGATAGTCCCCTTCCTTATCACTCACATCCCCCAAAGTTAGAATTGCCGCTATGCAGCATTTGCAACTCTAGGAACTCCCAAAAATGAACAAACAAAATGACAAACGTCTTAAGGGCGTTGGTGGTGCTATAGGTAATAGCCCCAAGAAAAGAACGAGAAAGCACCCTTGGCATATTCCTTGGCGAACAAACTGCCTGATGTGTCAAAGTCCAGTCTATCACGATGGTCAGATTTACTGGTCACTATGCTTAAGCCACCTGCAAGAGACAGACCTGGGGCTATTCCGCAAGCGACCTGAACCTGTAGCTATGGATTATAGCTGATGGGTGTTTGTTTTCACTGTGAGAGGCCATATGAAGCCCATAGAAGCACTCAGAAGTTCTGTAGCGACACATGCAGAGTCCAAATAGATGTACTCAGAATGCCTCTGAAAGCCCATACGAGCGTCGAGAGAATCTAGAACACTGGGATAGGGTAAATTACGCTTATGAACTTCACCTTAAGCACCCTGTTCTAGAGAGAGATAATTGGCTTCAGGAGTACATAGACAACCCAACAACCAAGAAAATTACCTGTAACCCTGACCTTCTTAGAAGCCCTAACCCCATTATTGCAAAGATCTGTAACAGATATACTCAGTACAAGGTTGGGGTGAATATCAGGGATTATTATGAACTCTCACGTAGCTGATTCTTCCTACCAAGCAGTTAACAACCGCTCTAACTGAATAGGTGAAAGGCTATCGTGGGTTATTTTCCATGTAGAAAACAAATAAATATGTGTCGCTATCGTGTGTGGTTAACATGTGTGGTGAGAAACAAATATCACCCAACCAAACACATGTAATTAAACGATTTTATTATTAATTAAGATGATGGCGGAGGAGGTGTCCCCCTGCATCTAACTTATTTGAGTATATATAAGCTCATATGTAGTCATATGAACACCTTGTTTAGCCTTTAAGTATCTGTTATTAAGTGTTATATTTCAGGTAATCTGACACATACCGTATCACGGCGTCTCAGCCAATCTCAATTTTTATGATGGGTAGGATATTGGGTAATGCCAAAGATCGCAAAAGAACTGTCTGCGCTTGAAGTTTCGCGCCTTAACAAAACTGGATTTAACGCTGTCGGCGTCGTTCCAGGACTTGGATTACAAATCCGAGGGCAAGCGCGCTCTTGGATATTGCGGGTTAAGATCGCTGATAAGGTTAGAGATATTGGCTTAGGTGGTTATCCAGGAGTTACGCTGGCAATGGCACGCGAAGCTGCTCGGCGACTACGAAGCAAGATTGCAGCTGGGATCGATCCGATCCAGGAGCGCAAAGTTCGTAACGATGAGTTGAGAGCAGCGCAGCGAAAGCGTTTGCTATTTGTAGATGCCTTTCGTCGATTTCTGGAAGACAAGCAAACTGAATGGGGCAATGCCAAACATCGCCAACAGTGGGAAAATACTCTTCGAGTACATGCTCTGCCAGTCTTGGGTAATCTCGCAGTGGACGACATCGAATTGGCCCATGTCTTGGAGGTTCTTAAGCCTATTTGGCACAAAACGCCCGAGACGGCTAAACGCACACGTGGCAGGATAGAAAAGGTTTTAGACTGGGCTAAGGTGCATGGACACCGAGATGGCGAAAACCCTGCACGATGGCAGGGTAATTTGGAAAACGCGCTACCTTCCATTTCAAAAATCCGCGTCGTGAAACACCACCCAGCGCTGCCCTACCCTGAGATAGCTGGCTTTATTAAGCGACTGCGAGCGCGCAAAGGCACGGCAGCAATTGCTTTAGAGTTCCTCATCCTGACATCAGCACGCTCAGGAGAAGTTCGTGGTGCGAGGTGGCAAGAATTTGATCTGAAAAAGCGCGAGTGGGTAATTCCCGCGGAACGAATGAAAGCGCGAAAAGAGCATCGCGTCCCGCTCTCAGATCGTGCAGTCGAAATTCTTACGAAAATCCCAAAGGGCCAAAGTGATGAAATCGTGTTTAAAGCAGCGCAAGGTGGGGTTTTGTCTGACATGACACTTGGTGCAGTTCTGAAGCGCATGGAAGTGCCAGTCACGACTCATGGTTTCAGAAGCACTTTCCGAGACTGGGCTGGCGAAACGACAGCATTCCCGAGAGAGGTCATTGAGCACGCGCTTGCGCATCAACTCAAGGATAAGGCGGAAGCCGCATATGCAAGAGGAACGCTGATGGAAAAACGCCGAAAGTTAATGGCTGCTTGGGCAGAATATTGCGAACGAGCCATCGATGCTCCGGGCGCTGTCATCCAGATACGTTCATCGCATTAAGGGATTGAAGATTTTTTCGAAAACTTCCGTTAAGCACAATATTTAGTCAACCCAAAAATACTGAATACTTCATATTGACATTTTCTGGGTCTATCTGGCACAATACAGATAGGCAAATAAATGGGCGCTTTGCTGCACACCCATTCCTACCGCATCGCGGAATTAGCCAAGCTGACCAGATAATGCTGGAGCTTAGCAAGCTTGCCTTCCCACAGTTGAACTAAATTGGAGGCCATGAAAATGGACCAAAACCTAAATAAATTGGGTGTGCAATTGGATTGTATTCGAACTTTTGATGCACTTCCAAATGACGCTCTGGTTGACCTAAAAATGGTAAGCTCGCTCGCATCACGAAGTCGATCTTCAATCTACCGCGACATACAACTGGGCTACTTCGTGAAGCCCCTGCGTATAGGCAAGAGCTCAAGCCGGTGGCGCGTTGAAGATGTTCGCGCCTACCTTAACGGCAACTAAGCCCTAATAGTAACCACTACATTCGGACACAGAAGCTGAACGTCACTTTAGTGGCCTCAATTTGTGTTGCCTACCAAAAGGAACAGATGAATGGACCAGCATGTCAAAAACTCGCCAATGGCCCCAGACTTAGAGATGGCCAAGCGCTTTCTCCAACTCTTGGACCCAAAGGCTACCGCATTCACCTTTCAAACGTTGGATGATAATCACGATCGTAAGTCTGCTAAATTGAAAAAAGTGCTTCATGGAAGCCTTGAAAAGCATTGGCAAACTCTAACATCACTTTCCAAACAGGGTGCTGGGGTCTTTGTCACAATAAACGAAACTGATTTTAGTGGACGTAAAGAGGCCAATATAAAACGCGTCCGAGCGATTTTTGTTGATACGGATGGGGCTCCTCAAGAGCCAATTGATGAATATTCGCCACACATTGTCGTAGAGACAAGTCCTGGCCGCTATCACAACTATTGGCTTGTCAAAGATTGTCCGCTCGCTGAGTTTAAAGAAGCGCAAATTCAGATGATTGAAGCTTGGGATACTGACAAATCAATCAATGACTTAACCCGCATCATGCGTTTACCTGGCTTCCCCCACCAAAAGGTGAATAAGAAAAAGGGGCTAATCGGTACGCCATTTTTAGTGACTATAGTGAATTCACCAGGGCTACAGATTACTCCTGATCAATGGATCGATCGTAAACCAATTATTCAACAAATTGCGCAATCAAATTGTGCATTGGGAGCGTCACCGGCGAAACCACTAAACGTGACCATTAGAGACAAAGATTGGCAACTAGGACCACGCCCGCCCCATGTTCATTCGCCCCTAGATATCAACATATTTACAGCAGACAAAATGCTGCGCGTCCAAGAATGCCTTCCATACATTGACCCGCGAACTCGCCACAATTGGTTCGATGTGACCAGTATTCTTGCCACAGAATTGGGTGAAGGAGGTCGCCAAATTGCACATCAATGGGCTTCGGGTGAACTCTATGCAGCATGTAATCAAACTAGCATGTCACTGACGCCTGAAATCTGTAGTTATTGCTTCGACGACACCGAGCAACGTTACCATGAAGCGCTTAAACGCGACGCATCGCGAGACCAAAATAGTAAAAAAACACTCGGCTCTCTGTTCTACATGGCTCGTGAGGGGGGAATGTCCGTTGCGGATGAAAATAGCGCACAGAAAGCGCGCTCAATTCAAGGCGAGGCTGTACAACTCAAGGAAACAGAACCGGACGGTAAAAAGACCGTAGGAGCCCTAAACACAAAATCCTGGCTGACCGAGTTAAACAGCAAATATGCGTGGGTTGAAAAGCAACAAAGCATCTACCGCTTTGAGTTTGAAGACTTCATTGAGCCGAGCAAACTGCACCTTCAATACCAAAATGATCTTGTAAGCGTTGGCTCCGAAGACAAGCCAAAGGTTATACCTAAATCAAAAGCTTGGATGGGTCACCGTGACCGCCGTTCACATCGTGACATTGTGTTTGATCCAACGGAAGGTGAAATTACTTCTCGTAATGCAATTAACTTGTGGACCGGCCTTGAGAAAAAACCGGCAAAAGGAGATATCAGTCCTTTCCTAAAGCTTTCAGAGCACATGTTTCCCAACGCCTCAGAGCGAGATTATGTAATGCGGTGGCTTGCGTTCAAGCTTAAATATCCAGGTAACAAAATGAACACCGCTTTACTGGTCTGGAGCCGTAACCAAGGTGTCGGTAAGAACCTACTCTTTGAATGTATCAGGGATATTATTGGATCTAATCACTCCCAAACGATCACGCAAAGCGATTTGAAGCGCGACTTTAATGGTTGGCTAAAGAACAAGGTACTCGTCATTGGCGATGAAGTTTTGACATCTGACCGGCGTGTTGAAACTGATCAGCTTAAGGTCTTAATCACTGGTACGAGCGTAACCATTAACGAAAAGCACCAACCTGAATATTCAGTCGAAAACTTTGCAAGCTTTGTCTTTTTGTCAAACCATGATGATGCAATTCACATCGATAAAGAGGACCGTCGTTTTTTCGTTCATGAGGTCACCGCACAGCCCCTTGAGCAAAGCTTTTATCGAAGTTTTGTTGAATGGCGAGACAATGGCGGCCTTGAAGCCTTGCTTTATCATCTGCTCAATAATGTCGACCTCGATGAGTTTCTGCCAACTGCCCAAGCGCCGCTTACAAGCTCTAAAGTGCAAATGATTGGAGAAAGCCTAAGCGCGTTGGAAGAATGGATGACGGACGTTATCTCAAATCCAGGCGATCTCGTTGGTTCCGAGGTTGCATCCAGTCAGCAACTTCTCGGTTTATACGTCGATCTGTATCCGACACAGAATCCATCACCGACCGCAGTTCGAAGGGCAGCTATCCGACTTGGTGCAAAATCTCTCAAACAAATCAGGACTACAAAGGGTAACAAAATCCGCGTCCTATCACTTAGCAACCACGATAAATGGGCCAGTTCTTCGGAAACCGAACTGGCAAAGGAAAATGCAAAATTAAGCCGAAAATATCGCTGATGTGCAAGCGGGATGTGTTTTGCCTCATTGCCTCACTTGCCTCAGTAAATCAAGAAAATCTACACATTGTTTGCTGCAGTGGTGCTTTAGCTTTGTTTTTTTCGAGTTGTTTGATTTTTACTGAGGCATCTGAGGCAAAGGCATATAAGCACCATCTTTTATTGCACAATTAGCTGCCTCACCTTGTTTGTAATGGTTCCATAAGTTGAGGCATTAACCTTAAATAAAACGTACACTTGGGATTCAAATTGCTCACATTTTGTTATATTATAACACTATGATGTGGGTGCGCGTTGCGCTCGATAAAAAATCACAACAGGAGGCAAAAATGGACGACTCATCACGAGACACTAAAAACTTCACCGACAGCCTTTTGTCAGCTCTGCTTTCGTACCAGCAAAGCCCAAACCGCCAAATTTTGCTCGATCGTGAGGAAGTTACAAAGCTTTCTCCACTACATGCGCGCTTACAAAAAGTGTTGGATACGATCTCTCTTAAAACGCAAGCTAATGGGCTGAGCCTGCTGGAGCTGCAAGTACGCATGAAAGGACGAAAAGGTGGCATGCCTCACGTGGGAGAACTTGCTGCCGCTTTCCGAAAACTCGGATGGATAAGGCGACGGCAGTGGTCGGCTAGTGAAGACGGATTTCGCGCTAAGTGGTATCCGAATTGAACAAACGCAACACACAAACATTGGGGACAAGAAAATGGCCAAATTACAACTTTCAGTGCACAGTGACTTGCGCGAAGAAGCTCAACCGCTAGTCGACGCATTGCAAAATGTGGCGGATTCTATCGAAGGCTATTACGGCTACATAATGGGCTGTCAGGACAAAATGGACGCGAACTATCAGGCAATGCTCTGGGGTGTTAATCATTTAGCAGGACTTGTTTCAAAACAACGCCCCAGCTATGGCTTTTGGTATAGCGATGAAAACGATGTTAAACTCAAAAAGTTTCTTTATGGAATACCGTTCCCGCCTGATACTCCATATAAATGAGCGACTGTAACATCGAAATTTGAATTCGTTCTCCTACGCGCACCTAGCTTGTCTGTTTTTAAAGTACACCATAACTGCAAGTTGGACGATCTGACGATCTAAGGGCTGGTTTTGAAATAACGGAAAGATAAAGGTTTAGGCATGGCCCAGACGCTAATATTCAGCACGCTGTCGGGCAAGGCGGTTTATTCTGACAGTGCCAACAATTGGAATGGTAAGGTCGGAAAATTCAGTCATTCGTTCAGGCGGCTGATCTATTCCATATCCCAAACGATCCGAAATCCATGATGGGGGGTTGCGCTATCCGGCGAGGTGCCGGAGCGCGCGGCGATCCGATAGCGATAGCAATAGGACTTGTGACACAAGAATGATCCTCCCTTTGACAGGCGATAGCCTTTCATGTCGGCAAGCCGTTGTTTCACGGCCTTTTTCAGGGATCTGATTGTGAAAGGATCGCCTGTCCATTCCCAGACATTCCCCACCATATTGTAAAGCCCGTACCCATTGGGGGCAAAAGATCTGGCCGGGCAAGTGTGGGCAAAACCATCGGCACCGGTGTTGTGCTTGGGAAACACACCTTGCCAGATATTGCAGGGCATGGTCTTTACGTCATCGGGCTCTGCGTCGCCCCAGGGGAATCTGACGTCGCCCAACCCGCCCCGCGCCGCGTGTTCCCACTCTGCCTCGGTTGGCAACCGGCCGCCGGCCCATTGGGCATAGGCCTGAGCGTCATGCCAGGACACCTGTGTCACCGGATGATCCGGATGCCAGGCCCCGGGATCGGCCCCGGGTCCATGAATGTTGCGCCAATTTGCCTCATCCACGGCGCGCCACCATTCGAGACCGGGGATGGGTTTGGGATCTGGCGTCCCGGCGGGCACATCGCTCCAGAACACAAAGGACCAGCCGAAACGCTCGGCTTCGGTCACATAGCCCGTTTCCGTGACAAAAACCTCAAACTGGGCGTTGGTGACTGTTGTTACACCCATCGCAAAGGCTTTGACTGTGACGCGGCGCAAGGGGCCTTCGCCGTCATCTTTGATCTGAGGCTGCGCGGTGCCAATCAATGCCCGGGCCGGCGGGATCTGAACCGTATTAAAGGCCTTGGGGCCCTTGGCGCGGAGAATGTATTGGGGCTGGCATGGCATTCCGGTGGAATGACGGCTGACCTGGCAACAGGGTTTGGGATCACTCATACTGTGTGGCTCCTCAGAATTTCGAATAACAGTCCAGGCCAAAAGCGTATCGGGACGGCGGAGGTGCGCATTATCGGGGTTATCGGATGGCTTGCCCCGTTTCATAATCAAACACATTCAACTGTGATAGGTTGAAACGAACTCGGAGGTTGTCTCCTTTGACTGGATGATCCAGCCCCCCGACACGGGCCAAAAGCCGGGCTTCGCCAATGCCAAGTCGCAGCAGCGCATCCGCGCCCAACAACTCGTCCAGCAGAACCCGCGCGTCATAGGCACCCGGCGCCCCGGCCTTACTGCCTGGCAGGACATCAATATGTTCCGGGCGCACACCAAGCCGGACACGGGCACGCGCACCCGTATCGACCGGCAGTTCCGGCAAAGCCAGACTGCCACAGGCGCTCCGCCAGCCCCCGGTATCGTCACGGGTCAAGTCAAGAAAGTTCATCGCCGGGCTGCCGATAAAGCCCGCCACAAATTCGTCGGCCGGTGTGTCATAGACCTCGCGCGGGGTGCCGACCTGGGCGACGACACCGCCATTCATAATCACGATCCGATCTGCAAGGGTCATGGCTTCAACCTGATCGTGCGTTACATAGACCGACGTGGCATTGAGCCGATCATGGAGTTCCTGCAACTCCATCCGCATTTTGACCCGCAGCTTTGCGTCAAGATTTGAGAGCGGTTCGTCAAACAGAAAGACTTTGGGGGTGCGCACGATGGCCCGCCCGATGGCAACGCGCTGACGCTGTCCGCCTGACAAGGCCGCCGGTTTGCGATCCATATATTCGGTCAAACCAAGCATCTCGGCCGTTTTCCCGACGCGCTCCCGAATTTCCGCGCCCGGAACCTTTTGCAGCTTCAAAGCCATGGCCATATTGTCAAACACGCTTTTATGCGGATAAAGCGCGTAATTCTGGAACACCATTGCAACGCCACGATCTTTGGGATCCACATCATTCATCCGATCCCCGCCAATCATGAGATCCCCGCTGGTGATGCTTTCTAACCCCGCGATCATGCGCAGCGTCGTGGATTTGCCACAGCCTGACGGTCCGAGCAGCACTAGGAACTCCCCCTCTTGAATGGTCAAATCGAATTGCTGAACCGCTTCGACGGCCCCATATTTTTTGCCAATTCTGTCGAGTTTCACTTCGGTCATTATCTGGGTCTCACTTACCTGCGCCTGCGGTCAGCCCGCCGACGATTTGTTTCTGGAAGATGGCTGTGATGATGAGGATGGGAATGATTGCGATCACTGTGGCGGTTGAAATCGTCTCCCATGGGAAGGCGTATTCACCCGGATAAAGCGATATCCCGACCGGTGCCGTGCGCATCGCATTCTGTGTCATGAGCACCAACGCAAGCGGGAATTCGTTCCAGGAAAAGATGAACACGATCAGGCCGGTAGCCACAAACCCGGGCCAAGACAGGGGGATGACAATGGACCAAAAGATGCGAAAGAACCCCATCCCATCCATGCGTGCGGCTTCTTCGATTTCTGGTGGGAGTGTTGCGAAATAGCTGGCCAGCATCCAGACCGTAAAGGGCAGAAACAGCCCGGTATGTGCAATGATCAACCCGGTATAGGTGTTCAAGAGCCCAAGCTTCAGGAAGTTCTGAAACAGCGATGGCAGCAAGGAAACAGGCGGAAACATCGACACGGCCAGGATGAAAACCATCAAAACGCCCGCCCGCTTCATCCCAAGGCGCGACAGGGCGTAGCCGGCCAGCCCTCCGAAGCTGAGGGCAACAACGGTACAGCCCACACCCACGATGAACGAGTTCAAAACATAAAGCAGCAATTCAGGCGAATTGGTGAAGATGTTGATGTAGTTCTTTAGCGTAAAGGGCGTCGGGATATATTGCGGTGGCCAGGCATAAATGCCTTCGCTTGTTTTGAGCGATGTCAGCACCAGCCAGATGATCGGCAGGAAAGAAATGACTACCGAGAGGATGACCAACGCGTAAAGGCCGAAACGGGGACGGGTCTTCATAGGATCAATCCTTGTTCCGCAGGGTGAGAATATAGAGCAGGCTCATGGCAAAGATCACCAGGAACTGAACCACAACAATTGCCGCCCCGTAGTTGAATTCGATGAAATCGAAGATCACCTTATAGGCATAAAGCGACAGGCTTTCGGTGGCTGTCACCGGCCCCCCATCTGTGAGGTTGAAGGGCAATTCAAAGGTGCGCAGCGCGTCCATGGACCGGACAATCAGCGCCACCAGGATCGGACCTTTGAGCAGTGGCAAGGTGATCTCGCGGAATTCCTGCCACCGGGTCATGCCATCCATGCGACCCGCCTCATAAAGATCGCGCGGGATAGACTGCAAACCGGCAAGGATGATCAAGGCCATAAAGGACGAGGTCTTCCAAACCGCAACAACCACCATGGATCCCATCGCCAGGGTCTCATCCCCAAGCCAGTTGATCGGGCGATCCACCAACCCGCTTTGCAGCGCCGCGGCGTTAAACAACCCGTAGTCAGTATTATACATCCAGCGCCACATGAGCGTGTTCAGCGCCGTAGGCAGTGCCCAGGGAAACAACACCGCGAGCCGTGCAATGCCTTTGAACCGGAAATGTTCATTCATCAACACCGCCAGCCCAATCCCCATGGCAAGCTCCAGCGGGATGGACAGACCGGTAAAAACCAACGTGACCCAAAGCGCGTTCCAGAACCGCTCTGATCCGGCCAGCGCGGCATAGTGTTTTAACCCCACGAATTGATAGGGTTCGGACCCGTCTATGCTGGATTGCCCAAAGCTCAGAACGATGGATTGCAAGATCGGATAGACAAGGATCGCAATGATCACAAGCATCGTCGGGGTGACAAAGACCGCGCCGGTGAGGTGCCTGCGTCGATCCAGGGGAGAAGAAATGGGGGTCATGAACGTGCCATCTGGGTGTCAGAGCTCATCCCGGCGGCAATAGAGCGCCGCCGGGAAGCCAAGTTTACATCAGGGAAGAATGGTTATTCGGCGAACAGAGCTTCGATCTGCGATTGCGCGTCGTTCAGCGCCTCTTCTACCGTTTTCTGCTGGTGCAGGGCGTTGGTGATTTCAAGCTGCATGATTTCGGACACACGCGGATATTTCGCGCCGGCGATTGCCGATGGACGAACCACACCAAACGCATAGTTCGCACCGAACTGAGCCAGGATCGGAGCCTCAGACATAGCAGCGTCCTCATAAACGGCGCCAATGGTTGGGGCGCGGTTATCCTCAATTGCTGCGGTCAATTGCTGGTCATATGCCGTAAAGTGCTCAAGGAACGCGGCAGCCACCTCTTTGTTTTCCGAGTTCGGGTTGATCCCCAGGAACCAGCCACCCATTGTGGTCGAATTCGCATCCGCATGGCCTTCGAAATAAGGAACGCGGGTAAAGTCAAACTTTCCGGCGACCGGGCTGTCTTGAGTCGAGAGCGGCGCGTGCACGAAATCCTGCACCATCAGGAATGCCGCACGTCCCTGTTGGAACAATGTCCGTGCATCATCAGGCCGCATATTCAGGATCGAATCCGGCGCAAGCTGATGTTCATGCAGCAGGTCGACCATAAATTGGGTAGCCTCGATATTGGCCTGCGAATTCACAGCAATATTGCCATCGCCATCCAGGAACCCCCCGCCATTGCCGTTGGTAAAGGCCAGCCAGTTCATAAACAGCCCCTCGATCTTGGCCCACATGGAGACAAACCCATAAAATTGCGGGTTACTTTCGCCAGCCGAGATCACCTCTGAAGCGGCTTGGACCTGCTCCCAGGTGGTCGGAACGTCAAGGCCGTATTTCTCAAGAAGATCAGAGCGATAGAAGAAGTGGATTCCATCTGTGTAAAGCGGTAGCGCATAGACCTCACCGTCCAATGTCGACGCGGTCAGGAGAGAAGGATTGAAGCTACCAATAGTCTCGTCAGAAAGCAATCCGTTGAGCGGTTCCAGCCAGCCGCGCTGTGCGAACTCACCCGCCCAGATCACGTCGACCGCAAAAATGTCCGGGGTCGGGCTCGCCGCGGTCAGGCTGGTGACATAAAGCTTGCGGGTCTCGCCGGGCACGTCCGAAACCTTGTTCCACTCGATGCTCACATCAGGATTTTCTGCCGCGTAGCGTTCAATGTTGCGCTCAACCGCAGGGCCATAACCCCGCGTGCCGATGGACAAGACCAGATCCTCCGCAAAGCTGGGCAATGCGGTAAATGCCGCCGCGGCGGCCAAGGCCGAAATTGAGTATTTCATGGTTTCCTCCCGTTGGTTTTGAATGTCTCACCCGGTTTTGACCGGGTCAGAGAATGCGCTTTCTATTTTTGCTTTCTGTGTCATGAGATGGCTGCGGATATTGGCGACATGCTGGGCCTCGTCCCGCAAAGGCGTGGCTGCCTCAGCGACGGTCAGCAGGCAGGTCATGGCGCCATCCGGGCCATAAATCGCAACGCAATAACGGCGAATGCCCTTTGCGTTGCCCATCATGTCATATTGCATATCTGCCGGGTCGACCGTCTCGATCATCTTGCGTGCTTCGGGCCAATCCAGCGGCTGCCGATCTACCCCGGCTGTATAAAACGCGCCGGTATCCCAGGACTTTTCCAGTGTCTCGAACGGGCGATGGGCCAGGGCCAGCCGCGAAATAGAATCAAGCTCGTAGGCGCCACGTATAAATCCCGAAAACGCTCGCAGACGAATGGCCTGTTCAGGGTGTTGCTGCACGATATGCCAAAGCATGTTATGGCCGCTCAACACCACGATTTCCGCGGCGGCCGTCAGCCGGTCGCTGAGCGTTGCGCAGGCATCCGCCAGCAATTCAGGATCAAGTCCCGGGCAATGCAAACGCCGTTGAAAGCTGAAATTTGCCATGATTTTACGCGCAGCCGTGCGATGCACCAGCCCCATCTCCTGCAATTCAGCGAGGATCCGATACCCTGTTGAGGCGGGCAAACCCGCACGTTCAACGATTTCTTGCGCGCTGAACCCATCCGCGTCACGACCGGTCAGGGCCTCTAGGATCGCGACAACTCTGGTGGATGCATTGGACATTGTTGATTCCTATATTTAGTTTTATTATTACCATAAATGAGAATTTGGTCAACTGTTGGCCGGAACACATATCGAAACGGAGCCCCATGTGAGACCGAATATCCTTTTTATTATGTCTGATGATCACGCCTCAAAGGCCATCTCTGCTTATGGTCATGGCATCAATTCCACGCCGGGGATTGATCGAATCGCCAATGAGGGCATGCGCCTGGATCATTGTTATGTGACCAATTCGATCTGCACGCCGTCGCGGGCCGCGATCCTGACAGGCACGTATAATCACGTGAATGGCGTGACGACGCTGGACACCCATATCGACAATCGGTGGCCCAATGTCGCCAAGCATCTCGGCCAGTCAGGCTATCAGACGGCGATGATCGGCAAGTGGCATCTGGGCGAAGGAAAGCCCCATGAACCGACCGGGTTTGACTATTGGTCCGTCCTGCCCGGCCAGGGGGATTATTTCGACCCGATCATGATCGAAATGGGCGAAGAGCGCACCGAACCCGGCTATGTCACGGATATCATCACCGATAAGAGTCTGAATTGGCTCAAGAACCGGGATGAGGACCGACCCTTTTTCCTGATGTGCCATCACAAAGCGCCGCACCGGAATTTTGAACCCCATCCGCGCGACCGCGACATGTTTGACGGCAAGGACATCAAGGTCCCCGAAACCTATAATGACGATTACGCCAATCGCGCCCGTGCCGCCGAGGCCGCTCGAATGCGGGTGCGGATGGATCTGAAATACGCCGATCTGGGTCTAATTCAGCCCGAGGGCGGCGCTGAAATTGGTGAAAGATGCACCCCCGGGGATTCTGACCGGCGTGTGCCCCATCCCGACGATCCGCGCGGTCTGGTCTTAATCGATCGACATACAGGCGAGAACTTTACCTTTGAAACCGAAGAAGAACTCGCGCTGTTCAAATATCAACGCTACATGAAGCGCTATCTGGCGACGATCCACGCGGTGGATGAAAATGTTGCTCGGATGCTGGAATGGCTCGACGAAGAAGGGCTCACCGAGAACACCATTGTCATTTACACGTCTGATCAAGGTTTCTTCCTTGGCGAACATGGATGGTTTGACAAGCGTTTCATGTACGAGGAATCCCTGCAGATGCCATTCCTGATCCGGTACCCGGCGGCGATTGCCCCCGGTACCGTCGCCAGCGAGATCGCAACCAATGTGGATTTTGCGCCGACCTTCCTGGATTACGCGGGCCTGCCTGTCCCAAGCTATATGCAAGGCCGTTCAATGCGCCCCCTTTTGGAAAACGACGCGCCTGCGGATTGGCCCCAAAGCGCCTATCACCGCTATTGGATGCACAAGGATGAACACCATTATGCCTGGTCGCATTATGGGCTGCGCAGCCATCGCTATAAGCTGATCTACTGGTACAATTCCGATCTTGGTCAACTAGGGGCACATGGGCCCAACGAGCCGCCGGAATGGGAGCTTTTTGATTGTGAAAAAGACCCTCTGGAATTAATGAACGTGGCTGAAGACCCCGCTTATGCGGCTGTCTTTAACGACATGCTCGCCCAGCTTGATACCCGGATGGCGGATATTGGCGACATCCCGGAACACGACAGTACGGCAGCGCGCCAGCTGACCTAGCCCGTAAAGCACGCGCGCTGCTTGGACTACGAGCGGCGCGGCACGAAAGAAACCAGCTTCCCTGGGGATTGTCTACCCTGTTAATAATTGCCAGGACGCCCTAGGTTGATATTGGCCAGATCATCGCCAAACGCAGAAACGCCGGGATTTGCGACCCAGAAGACTCGCTCTCAAACGTCTCTCCGCTCGGATGGGCCCACATTTTGATCACGGGTGAGTACCGATGGCCCAAAATCATCCCGAAAATCCCTAAGACCAGATGAGCGTTTTGCGGCGGGCGCAGTGCCCGTGATCTTCTCGGCGAACATTGGATTGTTCGACAGAGGAGGTGGTAATGAACAAGACGCTTTATGTGGGCCTGGATGTCCACAAGGATACAATCGCGATGGCAGTTGCAGGAGAAGGTTGCTTCGGTGAGATCCGATTGCACGGCGTAATTGTGAACTCCGCGGATGCGGTGCTTCGGTTGACAAAGACGCTTACGAAGAACGGGACTGGCGTCGAACCTTCTCTACCTCTAACCAATTGAAATTACGCACCTTAGAGATCTCCTCCCTGTCCTCCAAGCCACCGACTGCATTTTCAGAACGCACGTGGTTTCCTCAAAAGCGAACAGATTCTGTCTGGCCAGTTTTCTTTAGTGGACGGCGCGAAATTGGAAAATGGCATTGCCGTCTTTGGACATTCGCTCCACCTCGTCTCAAGGACAACGATGCGGGACTTTCTCGACCTTCACTTGAAAGGACGCGCCAACGCTTTCATTCGTGGGGAAATCTGGCCTTTCGGTGGTCTCAAGGGTGCGTAATTATCGTTACCGCCCGGCCAACTTTGAGAAAGATGATGATACAGACTGACACATACACGAAGGTTGTTCCTACCATAATCGCATTCTGTCTCGTAATTATTTCAGGCAACGAGATTGCGGGCATTTCAACCGCAAATTCAAGTGCACGAAATGTTCAGCAAGGGAAAGCTACCGGACCGTCATGACGAACTAATAGATTTTCCTAATGTGCAGCGCAATGGCCAAAGGTCGATCCAAACGAATCGAGAGATCATCAACTTGGCACCTAAGATGCCAAAGTAGAAGCGCAGCATTGCCGCGGAGTTTGCGGTTTTCATCGAAGTGGTCTCTCTGTATTTTGCAACCTGAAATCAACTGTTCCGCCCGTTATGCTGCTTGATCAAAGCTCATCACGCCAAGGTGGATTTGCACCTGCCCGGCCGACATTGATTGCAGCAACTCGCGCTCCGAACCTAATTGCCTCTGCGACGTCGTTTTCTGACACCATCTGAATTGCGGTTTTCGTAAGCAGACCAGCTTCGGACAGGCCTGAAAGGACACCGGCATTGAACGTATCACCCGCACCGACGGTGTCGATTACCTCCACTTTTTGAATGGCGACAAAGATAGATCGTCCGTCCGGCAACCATGCTTGAGCTCCTGAGCTACCGCGTGTCAAGATGACAATGGAAGGCCCAAGTTCCTGTAATAGAGCAACTTTCGATTCCAACGAGTCAGCATTTTTTATTATCCAATTTAAGTCTTCATCTGAGACCTTCACAATATCTGCCAAACCGAACAGACGCTCAAGCCGGTCCCGAAATACCTGTTCATTTTTGATGAAACTGGGCCGAATGTTGGGATCAATCATAACGACACAATTAGGCGCAAGTGCTTCTGCGAGTAGCGCGTAGGTCTCGGCACCCGGATCACAGGCCAGACTGATGCCACCGAAACAAAGGGCGGATACATCGTCGACTTTTTCAGGCAGATCATGTGGTGCAATCATCCGACCAGCGGAGTTTTCATCAAAAAATGAGTACGACGCATGACCATCGGATAGCTTCACAAACGCTAGTGTAGAGGGGCGATCTGACCGAATGACATATCGGGTGTCGACGTTGCTAGCCCTCAGATCGGCCACAAGCTGATGGCCAAACATATCTGTCGAAATTCCGCTTAAGAGACCCGTGCGACACCCAAGGCGACCCAAACCAATGGCCGTATTGAATATCGCACCGCCTGATCGCGGCACGTAGCCATCCGGGCCCAGAACCGTTTGCTCTGGAATCATATCGATAAGGGCTTCACCACAGCAAAGAATCATAGGGCTTCCTTTTTTAATCAGACATCGACTGGCAGGCGCGAGTGAGGCCATCGAACGCACTTGCCGTGGATCGGCATTCAAATTCGATTTCCCATTGTTGTTCTGCGGGGCTTGCGGAGTCGTTCCCCAAAGATCCATAACGTGTGACGAGGTAGCGGAGCTCACCGTTTAGAAGGACTGGTGTCCGAAGATTAAATCCTTCTCCCCGTCCCTCTGACCTTCCTCCAATTTTCATCGTCAAGCCATCTTCGAGCAATATACCTTGGACCTGCATGCAAGGGGCGTATTCTTCCTTCGGCTGCAACTCGGTATTGCAATATCCTTCTCCACCCAGAACCCAGCTATGCTTGACCCACCACGCACCCTTGCCATCAGCCACATCGAGTTCCCGCCCGCTTCCGTTCAGATAGACCGCATCGGGGTGAAAACAGTGCCTATCCCCATTGATTGCCTTGGCGCATTCTCCGGGGTCGACCTGTGGTGGCGACAAAACCCGGCCAAGAACACGGGATTGCGCATAAACGGTGATGCGCATGGTATCAGCGTCAACATGCATGTCGTTTATCACTGTCACGCGTGGCCCCAAGCCAGGTGGATTCACCTTCGCCACCCAATAGCCATCATGAAGCGAAAGTCGGGCTTTTTCTTCGGCACCAGCCGTAAGTGGTAGGAAAAGTGCAATTGCGAAAAGATGTGCAAAATTGCGGATCATTTGAGAGGAACCTTTCTTGATTTTTCGTTTAAGCATTTAACGTCAGACAGAATTCCATCTAAGTCATCGTATACGTTTGCCACAGAGGGCGTAAGCGGCAGCAAAGCGGCTTGAAGAGAATGATACAGATCCGGCTTTCCAGCAAATTGAAGGGGCGAGGCGGCTCCGGGGCTATCGACCTCTGGATACCAGCCTCCTCGTTCATGATCGATAAAATGTCGGGCAGCTGTGTCCCAAAGTAGACGATACCAGTCCAGATAATCTTGATTTGGTTGTACTTTGAGAAATGCCGCGATGACACCAATTGCTTCGGTGACCGGCCACCAATACCGATTTCGAATTGCGGGCAAGCCATCAAAGTTCAAAGTGTAGTACACCCCCCCAGACGTCTTATCCCACGCGTCGCATAGGGCGGTTTGAACAAGCTTTTGCGCACTTTCGAGCAAATTAATTTTTGGTGTAGCATTGAGCTCGCTGAACTGAAGCAATAGCCGGCCTAATTCAAATGAGTGTCCTGGTGTTGTGCCCCACGGACGGAACATTTGGTTTCCTTCATAAGCACGGTCTATTTGCCAGCTCTCGTCGTAGTGCTCGGGAATACGCCAGTGCTCTGAAGGCGCAATGATACCTACAAAAAAATCTATTATTCGCTCGGCGCGCTCCAGATATTTTGTGCGTCCAGTCGCTTCGTAGGCTGCAAGCAATGCCTCTACACCATGCATGTTGGCGTTCATGCCGCGATATTTAGAGATGGGATGCCAATCTTGACTCCATTCTTCTTTAAAAAGACCGCGATCTTCATCCCAAAAATACTGATCCAAAATATGATCGATTTCGTCGAGCAATTTCGACGCATCCGGGTGACCGGCGGCGGTGGCGCTCGCTGCAGCGAGAAGAACAAAGACATGACCGTAGGCAAGCTTTCTATTGTCTAGTGCTGAAGCGCCTTGAGTAGACCAAAAGAAACCTCCGTTGGTGGGGTCTCTGTGTCGATCCATGAGATATTGAAACCCATGGTCCACCAATGACGCTCCCTCTGCCCAGCCGGCAATTGAGGAAAGCGAAAAGCAGTGGATCATGCGCGTTGTCTCGTGCAATTCGCGTTTTGCGTTTTCTATGGGCGAGCCATCGTCGTCGAGTGAGTAGAATCCTCCGGTAGGGCAAAGTGCCGATTTGAAAAAATTAAGTTGTTTAAGAGCTTCTTTTCTCAAGAAATCGCGATGTTCTTCGGACTCAATGAAGTTGGCGGGGTTCTTCGTCATTTTGCAATCCCTTTCTGAAGAGGCATTTTTTGGCGATACGGAGGCTGGTTCAATACATGCAGATAGGCGGCGATCCGTCGGCGCCGTCGCTCGGCCAAGTAAGGGGCAACGATTGATGGGCCTTCAATAATGAATTCAGTGGCTTGGTGAACCCTACCGGGTAAACAGAAATGGTTGGCAATGTAGTCTATCGTGAGACCGTCGAGACCGACTGTTAGATAGTCCGCGTTTGCCAAGGTATCATTCACATGAGACAGCTTCATACCATATTTCAGCCTATTGACAGGGCTTTGAGCCCTGCGGGTATGTCGATTGCCAAAGATCTTTTGCGCTGAAACGCGGCTTCCCAAGCGCTGCGTCTGCAGGTGTGAAAAAAATCTCTGCTGGAGCATCGGGCCAAATCACGGTCATGTTGTCCGAGAATGTGCCCGGCAGATCTGCTTCAAGCGTCGTAAAAACAGAAAGCGCGTTGGACGATACAGTAATCGGGTATCGACCATCAATTCCAACACTGTCGACGCTGATAGTAATTTCTGGATCCACCAAATCCGCGTTGACGAACTCTTCGGGCGTGATCACTTCGCGAGCATCCTGTCCGTCAGCCGTGCGCGTTCGCATCACAAGAAAGCCTTGGCTAGGAAGATCAACGCCTTTCAAGAAGCACTTGACACTAAGGGGCGCTAGATCGCAGTTCTCGCAAAAGACCTTCGTTGCGCTTCCGTCTGGCAGGACATTGAAAAGCTCCACGATTATTCCTTCGCTTGTCGCTAGGTCATTAATTCCAAAGATCGAAATCGCACCTGTTTCTTCTGGATAGGCCACGCAGGTAACAGACGCATAGAACCGCCGCGCGGCATAATGCATCAGTTTCCAGCTTCCATCGTGATTGAGAGAAGCCCAACTGGCCACCGGCCATGTGTCATTCAGCTGCCAGATTAGCGATCCCATGCAAGTGGGTTTCGTTGAGCGCCAGTAAGAAACGCCCATTCGGATCGCAAGTGCCTGCTGCACCTGGCTGAGCCAAACAAAGTCTTCAAACTCGTTAGGAAATCGGAAGTAATCGAACAAAGTTCGAGTTATCCGTGAGTTGCCGCCAGGATCTTTTTGATGGGCGCCCATGACCGCGGATCCGATATTTCGATCAACTTCGCTCGTGAAACTTTCAATGACCGGCATTGACGGGTAAGACTGAAATCCAAATTCAGACATGAACCTTGGATTGATTTTACGATAATGCGAGAATTCGCGCCCTTCATGCCAAACGGCCCAGAAGTGCATGTCACCAGCACCATCCTCATGAAAAGCATCGGAGAAATCCAATGGGCCCTTCGATGGGCTCGACGGCCACCAATCAGCATCAGGCTGCAGCGCCTTCATAGTTTCCTCGATAGTTCGGTTCAATCGGTCGTAGGCAACAAGATATCTTCGCGGGTCAGCCTTGGATTCTTTGAACCAGTCAATGGCTCCAACAAGTTCGTTGTCGCCGCACCACACAGTCACGCGGTGGTTTAAACGACGTGTCTGAAAGTCGACTTCCTTTCGCACATTATCCAAGAACACATTGTCACAAGGATAGAGGTTGCATGCGAACATGAAGTCCTGCCAAACCATCAAACCAAGCGCATCGCAAGATCGATAGAAACTGTCAGGTTCGTATCGCCCACCGCCCCAAACTCGGATCATGTTCATGTTTGCCGCGGCCGCGGATTCTAGCAGGGCATGGGTCTTTTCGGGCGTAATTCGCCCCGGCAGCGCATCCGCAGGTACCCAGCACGATCCTTTGGCCCATATATCCACACCATTTACGCGGACACTGAAAGACATCCCATTGTCATCTTTTTCATTTATTAGATCGACCGTACGTAGTGCGATTTTGTCGGTATGAACGTGTGGCCCGACCGTCAGGATCATGTCATAGGTTGTTTGATTGCCGTGATCCTTGGGCCACCATAAATCAGGGTTTATGATCTCGACCGATGCAATGGCTACGTCTTGTGCAACTGTACCCGCGGCAATTGTACCCCCCACTTCTATAGAAACTGGAAAATCCGCTCCCTCGACTCCAAGCACTGGAACCTCAACACAAACTTTCACTGCGCTTCCGGAGTGTATTTGTCTGACCATGACAGGACCAATCGCGCCGCTATCGCCCACAATTTTGCAAGAGCCGTAGATACCCATCGGAGCCAGAGCTATATTCCAATCCCAACCAAAGTCGCATTGCGGTTTGCGCAGCATATTCCCGTGGCGAATGGGGCAAATCCATTCAACGCAGGGGATCGGATAGCTCAGCTCTGCGTTCCGCTGGCTGGCTGCATTTACCGGAGATTTTAGCGTCAGCTCAATCGAATTGGAGCCAATCCGCAGATGCTCGATTACATCCGCGTGCCACAACCGGAACGCGTTGTCGGTCGATATAACTTTCACTCCATTAACCCGAATTTCGGCAACTGTATCCACCTGATCCAGTATCAAAGTCGCGCGGGTAGGAAGCTTGGCTAATTCAAAATTGCGCGACAAAATCCAGTCACGCTCACTCACCCAACGTACATCATACTCGTTGCTTCCAAAGTATGGATCCTCAATGATTCCGGCCTTTTCGAGAGCAGTGTGAACATCGCCCGGCAAGGACATCGTTAATTCGAATTGTTCGTCTGCATCGCGCAACAACCATGTGCCATCGAACTCAAAAATACTCCCCATTAGATACGAGCCTCGTCTTTCTTGTCAAAGAGCGAAGCCTTTGCCGGATCAATCCCGATAGACAGGGTTTGCCCAACGCCGACCGACGCCAGCCCGTCCATCCGAACGCGGAACGTTGCACCGTCCAGCGTTGCGTAAACGAGCGTGTCAGATCCCATCGGTTCGACCAGATCCACTGTGACTTCGGATTGCACTGGTGCCTTGGCCACCAGTTCCCCGGTGACCACGTGTTCCGGGCGTATCCCAATTGTCACGGGCCGGTCGGTGACCTGCAGTGGGTTGACATATTGGTAACCTGTCATGGGCAGCACGACCCCGCCTTTCTTGAAGGTTCCGCCTTCCAATTGCCCTTCAAGGAAGTTCATCGAAGGTGAGCCAATGAAGTCCGCGACGTAGAGATTTTTGGGTTTGTTGTAGATTTCGTCCGGGGAGCCGAGCTGCATGATTTTACCGCTCTTCATGACCGCAATCCGATCCGCCAATGTCATGGCTTCGACTTGATCGTGGGTGACGTAGATCATCGTATTATTCAGCTGGTTGTGTAGCCGTTTGAGCTCAACCCTGAGATCCACCCGCAGCTTTGCATCAAGGTTAGACAAAGGTTCGTCGAACAGGAATACATCTACTTCGCGGACCAATGCGCGACCGATCGCTACACGCTGACGCTGACCACCGGACAATGCGCCCGGTTTCCGGCTCAACAATGGCTCAATCTGAAGGATCTCAGCAGCACGGGCAACGCGCTCTTCAATCTCTGCCTTTGGCACCTTGGCGTTTTTCAAACCGAAGCTGAGGTTCCCCTTTACGGTCATCTGCGGGTAAAGCGCGTACGATTGGAACACCATTCCAATGCCACGTTCTGACGGTTCTGCCCAAGTGACATTTTTTCCTTTGATGAATATTTGTCCATCGGTCACTTCCAGCAAGCCAGCAATACAATTCAAGAGCGTAGATTTACCACAACCCGATGATCCGAGCAGGACGAGGAACTCACCCTCTGCGATATCAAGGTTTAGGTCTTTTAGAACTTCGACAGAGCCAAAGCTGAGGTCGAAGTTTCTGATTTCAACTGAATTTACCATGTCTATTAGCCTTTCACAGCACCGGCAGCGATGCCGCGGACGAAGAGTTTACCGGAAGCGAAGTAGATGATGAGTGGAACAAGACCTGTCAGAAGGGTCGCCGCCATATTGACGTTGTATTCCTTCACACCTTGCACCGAGTTCACAATATTATTGAGCTGAACGGTCATCGGGTATGTTTCCGGTTTGGTATAAATCACTCCAAAGAGGAAGTCGTTCCAGATACCTGTCACCTGCAAAATCATCGCAACAACAAAGATCGGAAGCGACATCGGCAGCATGATCTGAAAATAGATTCCCCAGAACCCCGCCCCATCAACGCGGGCCGCTTTGAACAGTTCTTCAGGAACAGACGTAAAGTAGTTGCGGAACAACAAGGTAAGGATCGGCATGCCAAAGATCGTGTGCACGATCACCAGCCCCCAGACCGACCCCATCAGGCGGAAGTTGGGCGCATCGCTGTTGAAGAGCCGGATGAACGACGTGATACCATCGCCGCTTTCCCTGAGCAGGATCACGATGGGATAGATCATCACCTGATAGGGGATGAAGGCGCCAAAGATCAGGATAGTGAAAAAGACCTCGGACCCTTTGAATTTCCAATTGGCCAGCGCGTATCCGTTCACAGACGCAATCGCGATGGACAGGATCACCGAGGGGATCAGGATCGCGATCGAGTTCCAGAATCCGCGGCTTAGCCCGTCGCAATTCACACCAGTGCAGGCCTCAGACCAGGCTTTGGTCCAGGGGGCAGTGGTTACTTCTATCGGCGGGGCAAAGATGTTGCCAACCCGGATTTCGGGCATCCCTTTCAACGAGGTGACGATCATCACATAAAGAGGCAGAAGGTAGTACAGGCAGACGACGAGAAGCGTGCCGTAGATGATGATATTGGTGGATGAAAAAACCCGTTTGGGCTTCGGTCCACTCGGGCCCGTCATGGCATTTACGCTTGCATCAACCATTTTTCTTGCCTCCAAATTCGAGATAGGCCCAAGGAATTAGAACAACCAAAACGCTGAGAAGCATCATGGTGGACGCAGCAAAACCCAGCCCCAAGTTTTGCGATCCGAACATTTTGTCGATCACGTATTTCGCAGGAACCTCGGACGCGATGCCCGGGCCGCCGCTGGTTTGCGCCACGACAAGGTCATAGACCTTGATGATGCCCGCCGAGATGATGACAAGTGCGGTTACAAAAACCGGGCGCATCATCGGAATTACGATGAAGATATAGGTCTTCCAAGTTGGGATGCCCTCGACGCGCGACGCCTTCCAGACATCTTCGTCGATGCCGCGCAGACCCGCGAGCATCAGCACCATCACAAAACCGGAGCCCTGCCAGACACCCGCAATCAGAATGCCGTAGATTACGATATTGGCGTTGTTGAGCGGGTCAAAGGCAAAGCTGGTCCAACCAAGTTCGCGAATGACATTCTGAATGCCAAGATCAGGGTTCAACAACCACTGCCAGACCAATCCGGTCACAACGAATGACAAAGCGAATGGGTAGAGGATGATCGTACGGATCGTGTTTTCGAACCGGATTTTCCGGTCCAGCAATGCAGCAAGGATAAAACCGATGACCAGCGATAAGACCAAGGAACACACGCCATAAATGGCCAAGTTTTCGATTGAAATCAGCCAGCGGCTTTCGCTCCAAAGTCTGTCATAGTTGTCAAGACCAACCCATTTTTTGGGTGCGGGCAGAAGACGCGATTTCGTGAATGAATGATAGATCGTCCAAGCGGTGCACCCGACAAAAACAACCAAGGCTGTCAAGATCATAGGTACAGCCGCGATCTTTGCTGTCATATTCTTGAACAAGCGTACTGGTTTCTTTGCGCCTGCCTTCACTTGTCCAGTGTCTGTCACCGCCATCTTGTCCCCCTATTCTTCTGGCTATCAGGTACATCAAAACACCCCACATTCCGGAGATGTTTGGAACGACCATACTTGTGGATTGGTGCGGCGGGGCCCGTGGCAACGTGCGCCACGGACCCACCGGGAGGATCGCTTAGTCAGCGCTCGCAATAATGTCGACGTAACGCGCTTGAGCGTCTTCGACGGTTATGCTGGTGTCATTCCAGAATTCTACCATCAGGTCAAACATCTGGCCGGTGGTGTCGGCGCTGAACGCGTTTACGGCGTCTGGCAGAACATTGCCTGCAGCTAGGATCGCGAGACCCTTCTGCATACAGTCGTTGGCAGCGGACAGGTCGATGTCGCCACGGATCGGCAGAGAGCCCTTCTTGAGATTGAAGGCCACCTGAACTTCCCGAGAGATCATCAGCGATGCCAGCTCTTTCTGGGCCGCTTCGATTTCAGGATCATCCTGTACAGGGAAGTAGAACGCGTCACCGCCGGTTGCGATGATTTCGTTCACACCCAGACCCGGCAAGCAGGTGTAGTCTTCGCCAGCGACTTGCTTAGCCACCTGGAATTCACCCTGTGCCCAGTCACCGTGGATCTGACCACCTGCCTGACCTGTGATAACGAGGTTCGTGGCCTGGTTCCAGTCCTGAACGTTTGACCCTTCGGAGAGCAGGCGGGCTGCTGCGTAGGCTTCAAAGACTTTGGTCATCTCAGGCGAAGCGGCGGCTTCGGTGCTCTTGTTGGTCAGAACGTCGAGGTACAGATCGGTACCACCGACAGCCACCATGATGGCGCCAAAGGCCAAATCGGTTTGCCAGGGCTGCTGGCCCATCGCAAGCGGGATCACACCGGCTTCGCGCAATGCGGGCGCAGCACCGACGAATTCGAACCAGTCGGAAGGCACTTCCAGGCCAGCCTTTTTAAAGGCATCGTGGGAAAGCCACAGCCACTGGGGCGAGTGGATGTTCACCGGCACACAGTAGACGCGACCATCCAGTGTGCAGGCGTCCAGAAGACGTGGCGGGTTCACAAGATCAGCCCAGCCTTCAGCTTCGGCGATGTCAGTGAGGTCCAGCATCAGGTCAGCTTCGACCAGTTCTTCAGCCTGACGACCGTGGTTCAACTGTGTTGCATGCATTGGGTCACCGCCCAAGATGCGTGAAATGATGATTGGACGTGCAGTCCCGCCAGAACCGGCGATCGCTCCGTCAACCCACGTGTGCTCAGTCGCGTTGAACGCCTTTGCAAACTCAGCCACGGCCGCAGCTTCGCCGCCAGACGTCCACCAGTGTGTGACTTCGAGTTCGACGCCTTCGGCATTTCCCATTGACGCGGACGCCGCGGTAAGTGCGGTTCCTGCTACAAGAGACTTCAAGATCTTTCCCATATTTTCCTCCTTTTGAAACGTTTCAAAAAGAATACGCAGCATTACCGTTGCTGCAAGTATCTTTTACGTTTTAAAATCAATGTGTTGAAAATATTCAAATCTCTTTGTAATATTGAAACGATTCAGTTTATAAGTG
The DNA here is from genome assembly GCA_034423775.1 of Alphaproteobacteria bacterium US3C007. Lineage (NCBI taxonomy): Bacteria > Pseudomonadati > Pseudomonadota > Alphaproteobacteria > Rhodobacterales > Roseobacteraceae > Thalassovivens > Thalassovivens spotae. The sequence continues at coordinate 2,895,872 of CP139918.1, read as the reverse complement.
ATTCTTGAGCAAGGCGGCAGCGACTATGGCGATTCAGGCGAAACCAACTCTAAAAACGATTGCGCAGATCACCGGATTGGGTGTTAGTACAGTGTCGCGTTCGTTGGTAAACGCCCCCGAAATCAAGCAATCAACGAAAGATCGTGTCCGTAAAGTGGCCGATGAGATTGGCTACCGTCGGAATCGCGCTGGCGTCCGCTTGCGTACAGGCAAGACCTATGTGATCAGCCTCGTGCTTCCCACTGAGTCGAAAGCGCTCGGGAATTCATCCAATTTTGCTAGCGGCTTGTCCGAAGCATTGATCGGGTCTCCCTACCACCTAATTGTGACGCCGCACCTGACGAGCGAGGATCCCATGGACGCCATAAGATATGTGGTTGAGAACGAAACTGCAGATGCAATCGTGTTCACGAATACACAGCCTATGGACAACAGGGCCAGATACCTTCTGGATCGCGGGTTACCATTTGCAACGCACGGTCAAACTGGCTTCAAGGACACGCATTGTTTCTACGACTTCGACAACCGCGCATTTTGCAAAGATGGTGTGACATGGCTTGCCAACGCAGGTGTCGACTCGGTGATTCTAATCCCGCCCCCACGTCACATGGCATACGCGCAAGATTGCTTGCAAGGCTGGGCAGAAGGAATTGGCCAGAGTTCTTGCAGCGGTGAAATTCTCAAAGACGTAACGCTGGACTCTTCGCAGGAAGAAATAGCGGCCGCAATGACCTCACGCTTGAAAAATGGAAAAGAAACGATCGGCTTCATAGCAACTAGCGCAGATGTCGGAATCTCTTGCTTTGAAGCCGCCCGACGCGCTGGGATAAAGATTGGCAAAGAAATTCACGTTGTGAGCAAAGAAAGCCATGGGCTGGTACAACGCATTTGTCCCGCAATCAAGTCGGTGGAAGAAGACTTCCAGGCAGCCGGAAAAGGCCTTGGCAATATGATGCTCAAACAACTTGCGGACCCCTCAGCCCTGCCGCAGTCATGGATTGAAACACCTCGCTTTTAGCAGAGGTGCTGATGTTGCCAGAACAATGCCCTAAAGCATCGACAAACAAATGAACCCATAGCCTCAAAGCGCCCATAACTCCGCAACAATCTTTAACCCACCCCTTTTTTGTACCTGATTTATGTGCTATTCTGTCCCTAGTTTTAGCATTCAGCTAAGCCGCGCTTATAGATGTAAGCGGATTACATAGCTTCAAGAGTGAAGCCCCATATCAACGAATGGAGGTGACCATGAAAATGGTACTGAAAACGTTGAGTGTTGGGGAGCTTCGCTCGCCAAACTCAACAGCAAGACAACATAACAGACACCAGCGAAAGAAAGCTCGCGCGCTGGTGCTGTCAGACAAACGGGCCAAAGCATCAGTATTCATTTGACGAGTATGTCTACGAGATCACTAAAGAACGCCACTCGGTGAGAGCAGCGTCACGGTATAGTTTGAATGTGCTACGTTTTGAGAGTGACCTTTGCGAGTTGAATAGATTGTGAAACGAGGCATGGATTGGAGCGAATTTCTGTAACCCGTGCACGCGCCTAAGCCTCTGCATCGTAGGCTGTTATGGTCTTCATAATTTATGTATTACACTCAAAACAACCTTAGGTTGTTTTTCTAAAATTGGTGCTTGAAATGAACGGGATACCTATTTGCATGGTTATGCCCCACCCCATCGGTCCCTCTACCCCCTAGTTCAAATATACCTCGCAACGAACGACAACATTGCCATTTGGTTAATTTAAAAGTCTGAAGCGGGCACTCGGTTCAACTTCAGAAAACGAAGCAATCATATTATTAATGGGTAAGAGAATGGGTAGCACTCAATTTCAAGGCTAACACATTGAAAATGTCTGCCTTATGGCGGAGGAGGTGGGATTCGAACCCACGGTAGACTTTCACCTACGTCGGTTTTCAAGACCGGTGCATTCAACCACTCTGCCACTCCTCCGACGAACCCCGCATAGCTGCAGAAGATTGATTCTAAAAGAGCCAATCTTAAATAAAACAGACTTTCGTAGCCAAATTGGCTTAAAATCAATATCATGGCGCGACCTCGCACCAAAAACCTCCATTCCCATTCGCTGTTTATGTTTGCGCGGCTGAAAAACAATCAGCTCTTCTAAAAGATTAACCCCATGAGCCAGCAACCGGCATTGAAACTTCATCATTAACCGATAAACTGTGTTTACGGCATATCAGGTATAGGTAGAGCAATGTTTTGGCGGTTTTCACCACTTCAAATTAAAAAAGCAGGGGCAATCACATTTTTTATGTTTTGCATCTGCGCCTTTTTGGGGCAGGTTGCCTGGTCGTTTGACACCAAAGCCAAAGCCGCCTACGCGATTGATCTGACCAGTGGTTCCGTGCTGCTGTCAAAAAACTCAGAAACGCCCTTGCCGCCAGCTTCTATGTCAAAACTGATGACGCTTTATATGGCGTTCGAGTTTATCCGAGCGGGCCGTTTAAACCTGGATGAAAAGCTGCCTGTTTCTGATCATGCAGCCAGCTATGGTGGCTCAACAATGTTTCTGGATACATCCGATCGCGTCACGGTCGAAGATCTCTTGCGCGGGATTATTGTACTATCTGGAAATGATGCCTGCGCGGTCATCGCCGAAGCCCTATCGCCCGATGGAACCGAAGCCGGCTTTGCCACTATGATGACGCAGCGCGCGAAACAACTTGGCATGACACAGTCAACTTTTACAAATTCAAATGGCTGGCCACAGATCGGACACGCGATGAGCGCGCATGATCTAGGTCTTTTAGCATCCGCTCTGATCAAAGACTTTCCAGAATTTTACCCGCTTTTCGCCGAACAACGCTTTGAATTTGATGGAAGAGCCCCTGCGAATACACAAAACCGTAACCCTTTGTTGAAATTGCAGATCGGAGCCGACGGGTTAAAAACGGGTCATACAAAAGAGGCCGGATATGGGCTTGTAGGATCGGCCGTACAGGGCGAGCGCCGTATTGTGTTTGTGCTTTCAGGCTTGGGTTCGGCGCGCGAGCGCGCGGAGGAAGCAGAAGCGATGGTGAATTGGGCCTTCCGACAATTCTCGCTGCGCCCCCTCAGATCAAAAGGTACCCCGCTGGCATTGGCGCCGGTTTGGAATGGTAGCGAAAAATCAGTTGCTTTGTCCTTGAACCAAGACCTACAAATTCTGGTACCCGTAATGAGCAAAGACAGTTTGACCTTGCGGATTGAATATAAGGGGCCGATCCCCGCCCCTATCAAACAAGGTGATAAAATAGCGGATTTGATCGTTTCATCTGATGGTTTACCCGACAGCCGCTACGATCTTTTCGCGGCAACCTCAATTTCAGTTGGTGGGTTTTCTGCGCGGCTGAGAACCGCGGCGATCACCTTGAAAAACATGCTGATCGACGGTCCGGAGGCGGCATTTTGACTTATCCCGGGCGTTTCATCACGTTTGAGGGCATAGATGGGTCTGGCAAATCAACGCAAACCAAGCTTTTGGCGGCGCGCTTGCAAGACGAAGGCTATGATATTATTTTGACGCGAGAGCCCGGTGGCTCAGAAGGTGCAGAAGAAATTCGCGATCTTGTTCTACAAGGCGCAACCGATAGATGGTCTGCTGAAACCGAAATACTATTATTCACTGCGGCCCGGCGTGATCACATCGAACGCACGATTTTACCCGCGCTCATTCAAGGCAAAATCGTCATCTGCGATCGCTTTGCGGATTCAACCCGCATGTATCAAGGTATAAGTCGGGGCGATCTGCGGGCGCTTGTGGATCAGTTGCACCGCCTTATGATCCCATATGATCCCGATATTACGATTTTAATCGATATGGATCCAGAAATCGGATTGAAACGGGCGAAAGCGCGCGCAACAGCAGAGGAACGTTTTGAAGATTTTGGCCTCGATCTGCAACAACGCATGCGCAGCGGATTTTTAGAGCTGGCGCGTGAATTCGAAACGCGTATCGCGGTTGTGGACGGCAATCGTGATATCGTAGAACTGGCCGAAACCATATATCAACGCGTTAAACTGGCGCTCTCATGAAAGATCTTGAGCCGCTGCCAGTGTCCGATAAAATTTTCGGGGCGCCGCATCCCTCTGAAGCCACCACAATTTTTGGTCAAGATAGCGCTCAACAACAATTTTTAAACGCTTTTGACAGGGGCAGGTTGCATCACGCATGGTTGCTGAGCGGCCCGCGCGGCGTTGGCAAAGCAACGCTTGTTTGGAAAATTGCCAAATTCTTGCTCACAACGCCAAATGCGCCGGCCCAAGACGGCCTGTTTGGCGCGATGAGTCAACACGTATCGAATTTGGAAACACCACCAGACCACCCCGCCCTGCCCCGTATACTGGCCGGTTCAGAGCCCGCGCTTTGCGTGCTTAGGCGCAGCTATGATGAAAAACGCAAACGCTTTAAGCAAAATATTACGGTTGATGATGTGCGCAGCCTAAAAAGCTTTTTCGGCCTGTCAGCGGCCGATGGCGGCGCACGCGTGGTGATAATTGATGCCGCCGATGATATGACGGGTAGCGCCGCCAATGCGCTGTTGAAAATGCTGGAAGAGCCGCCCAAAAACGCCTTTTTGTTTTTGATCAGCCATCAACCGGCCGCCCTTTTGCCAACGCTACGGTCGCGCTGCCGAGAGCTGCGCCTCTCAGCCTTATCGCATGATATGATGCAGCAAGCTTTGACTCAGGCAAAAATCCACCTTTCTGAAGAACAAAGCTCACTCTTCACGCGCCTCTCTGCAGGGTCAGCCGGTCAAGCGATCCGTTTGGCTCAGCTTGACGGAGATGCGCTTTACAGCGCGCTAATTTCAACCCTGCAAACGTTGCCCAGCCTGAACCAAAGCGCCGCTTTAAAACTGGCTGAAAGCTTTGCAGGGCAAGCGAATTCAGAGCGTTTTGATTTGTTGATAGACCTTATCGATTATATTTTAGGGCAAGCTGCGAAAACATCGCTTATCCCACTGGATCCGGATTCGGATCCTACAACGCTTGACCAAAAGCTGTTCACAACACTTCATAAAGGGCCAATAGGCGCCCGTAAATGGGCCCTCTTGCAGCAAGATATTTCACAACGAATGCGTCATGGGCGGGCGGTCAACCTTGACCCGGTGACATTGATCCTAGATATGTTCTTCAAGATAGAAAAATGCGCTGCAGCATTGTAAGAGCCAAGGGCCGTGAATGAACATATCCCCCGCGATCACTGATAGCCATTGCCATCTGGATTTCCCAGATTTTGCCGATGAGCTTGACTCTATAATAAGCCGAGCGCAGGCCGCGGGCGTTCATCGCATGGTAACGATTTGTACAAAATTACAGAATGAACCCTCTGTACGCGCCATCGCCGCGCGATATGCACCTGTTTTTTACGCGGCTGGCACCCATCCGATGAGCGCAGCAGATGAGCCTTTGGTCACCCTTGATGAGCTACTGGCGCTTTGTAAACACAAAAAAATGGTGGGGATTGGGGAAACCGGTCTTGATTATCATTATTCAAGCGACAGCGCCGAGATTCAAAAAACCTCGCTTTTGGTGCATATACGCGCAGCGCAACAAAGTGGGTTGCCCCTGATTATTCATGCCCGCGCAGCGGATGAAGACATCGCAGACATTTTGAGCGCTGAGTATAAAAATGCGCCCTATTCTTGCGTCATGCATTGTTTTTCCTCTGGCGAAACCTTGGCGCGCAGATGTTTGGATTTGGGGTTTTACCTATCGCTCTCTGGAATCACAGCCTTCCCCAAAAGCGATCAGCTAAGGGCAATTTTCAAATTCGCGCCGCAAGAGCGGCTTTTGGTCGAAACCGACAGCCCTTATTTGGCGCCGCCACCCCATCGTGGCAGGCGTAATGAACCTGCTTATGTCGCGCTCACCGCCCGCGCAGCGGCGACTTTCTTTGGGCAAGACTATGCTGCGTTCGCAGCGCAGGTTGAGAAAAATTTTAACCGACTTTTTGTAAAAGCTGCCGCCTATGAGACCATGCAATGACAGACCAGTTACGGTTTCGAATTTTGGGATGTGGGTCCTCGGGTGGGGTGCCGCGGCTTGGCGGAAATTGGGGGGCTTGCGATCCCAATAATCCCAAAAATGCCCGAACGCGCTGCTCGCTTTTGGTTGAGCGCCAAAGTGAAAATGGCCGAACACAAGTGCTGATTGACACCTCACCGGATATGCGCGCGCAGCTTTTACAGGCGCAAGTGGGCCGTTTGGATGCGGTGCTCTACACGCATGACCACGCCGATCATGTGCACGGGCTGGATGATTTACGCATGATTGTGTTCAACCGGCGTAGCCGCCTGCCCGTTTGGGCCAACCAAATTACAAGCGCCGGCCTGCTTAGCCGCTTTTCTTATGCGTTCAAACAACCTGAGGGCTCTGCCTACCCCCCCATCTTGCAGCTCAATCACATCGAAGGGCCAGTGAAGATTGATGGCGCAGGCGGCCAGATTGAATTTACACCGTTTGAAGTTGCGCATGGGCAAATCACTGCATTGGGGTTCCGGATCGGTCCCGTGGCTTACTTACCCGATGTTTCAGCCATGCCCCCTGCTGCATGGGAGGCTCTGGCTGGCATTGACTGCTGGATACTGGACGCGTTGCGCCGTGATCCGCACCCCTCACATTCCCATCTGGCCCAAAGCATTGAGTGGATTGATCAATCAAACGTTGCGCGCGCCGTTTTAACAAATATGCATAATGATTTAGATTATGCCACCTTGCAGGTGGAGCTTCCCAAACATATTCTGCCCGCTTTTGACGGGATGGTTCTCTCCTATGATCTTTGATCTTTTTAAGCCCCGGCCATGCACGCGTTAATTGAAGTTATTTTTCCAGTTTTTTTGGTCATCGGGTTCGGCTATGCTGCGGTCTGGGCAGGCTTTTTTTCAACAGATTCTGTTGATGGATTGATGCGTTTCACACAAAACTTTGCTATCCCATGCCTTTTATTTGGTGCGATCGCCTCGCTTGATTTGAGCCAAGTTTTTGATTTTGCGCTTCTGTTTAGTTTTTACAGTGGAGCAACCGTCTGTTTTCTGGCCGGATTATTTGGATCAAGGCTTTTGTTCCAGCGGCCTTGGGAAGATTGCGTTGCGATTGGCTTTTGCTGTCTGTTTTCCAATTCACTCATGCTCGGTTTGGCGATTACCGAACGCGCCTATGGCGCGGCCGCATTGACCTCAAATTACGCGATCGTCGCCTTGCATGCCCCTTTTTGCTACTGCCTTGGCATCTTAACCATGGAAATTGTACGCAACCGGCAGAAATCGGTGATGCCCGTTGTAAAAAGCGTCTTTATCGCCATGTTCAAAAATGCTCTCTTTCTAGGCATTCTGGTCGGCTTTGCCGTCAATTTTCTAAAAGTCCCGCTGCCCAGCCCTGTCACCGAAGCCGTTGACATGTTGATCCAAGCCGCCTTACCGGCAGCTCTGTTCGGGATGGGGGGCGTTTTGTACCAATACCGGCCTGAAGGCGATACAGGGCCAATTTTATGGGTTATGGCGGTGGCCCTGCTGCTGCATCCCTCTTTGGTCTGGATAAGCGGGCAAGCACTGTCACTTGAGCAAGCGGGGCTGCGCTCGGCTGTGTTAACCAGCGCGATGGCCCCTGGCATCAACAGCTATGTCTTTGCCAATATGTATGGGGCTGCGCGACGCGTTGCAGCGTCGGCAGTCTTATTCAGCACCTCAGCCTCGATCATAACCGTCTGGTGCTGGTTATATATTTTACCCTAAAAGTATCTGATCATTATGCATATTTTTCAATATGCTATGATTGAAATCCGGCTTAGGCTGTGGTGCATAAATTTGACAATATCAACCACAAAAGTTATCGGATCTTCATGACTGCACAACATATATATGGCCGTTATCACGTTTCTCCGCAAATCGATGTAGCGGATGTTGATGGTTTAAAAAAAGCCGGCTTCACGACTATAATCTGTAACCGACCAGATTTTGAAGTTCCTTTAGAACTGCAATCCGAGGTTATAAAAGTCGCAGTTGAAGCGGCTGGAATGCGGTTCGAAGTGTTGCCACTGAGCAGCCACAGCATGGACCGAGACACCATTGCCCATCAATTTGAACTGGTAGAGCAATCACAAGGGCCCGTTCTGGCCTATTGTGCCTCTGGAACACGATGCACGATAATCTGGGCCTTATCACAAGCGGGTCTGCGTGACGCAGAGGAAATTTTATCCTTAACCGCACAAGCGGGCTATCCATTGGACGGGTTGCGGCCTTATCTTACCAAAAATTCATAGCTTGAAAGCCACGCCGGGCTTTACTTCAACAGCAGGTTAGATTGCCATTTGCTTGGAGTTCAAACCGAAGGCAAACGCAAAAGTCCGCTCAAACCTCGCCTTCATGGCCCTCGGCCGGCGTTTCATTGCCCCTCGGCTGCGCTCCCCCCTGCGACTCACCCTGCTCAGGAATCGACACAGGCTCAGTAAGCTCAGTTTCAAGAGCGTTTAAAACGACCGCGCGCCGCAGCCCTATTTTCCCTAACCTCACCGGCAAAGGCGCAGCGCCCCCTTCGGGCCTAAGCAACGCGTTGTCAAAAACCGTTTGAGGAAGGGGTAAGATCGTGCCTTTCCGCCATTTTTCAAGCGCGTTCCAAGGTATTGAAAAGCGATGCAGCTCTGCGCGTAAATTCGCCTGGAGTGACATCAAATCGGTTTGTGCGCCCAATTTTAAACCTTCGCCGTTTTGCATCACCGCGCCCAAACTCATTATTTCGCAAGGAACTCCAACCATAATCACTAAATTATCCGCGACCTCCTCAACGGAAAAACTGGTTTGAAATATCGTGAAATGAGAACTGCTTAACCACAAACTCAAAGCGTCCGGATCCTTTGCGGGAAACACCAAGCGCAATCCTTTCAAAGATTCTTGCAAGCGCGCAGAAAGCCCCTTCAGCGGCATTGATCGCAAAACATCATCTATGAAGGGGGCGACCAACGCAAAATCAGTGCGCGTTGAGGCGCGTCCGCGGGCCAAAGCGCGCCCCGAAACGCGCCCCAATGTTTGGATTTCGATCAAACACCTGAGCGCAGTCCAGTTCAAGGCTGCAAAACCTAATGCCTCATCTTCGCCCTTTAGGGCACCAATCAGAACAAAATCTTTCAAAGCTATAGCGATATCCTGCGCTAAAAGCAGCTGCGAGTCGTGATGCGCTGGACGCAACGCTAAGTTCATCTGCCCGAGTGCTGATTTGGCAACAGCGATTTGCAAACCTTCACTGATGATCCGGTGGACCTGCTTTCCTTGTGGGCGCGCCAAGCTGGCTTTTTGGCGCAATATATTGACGGCTCTTTCGATCGCGCTTTTCCTTAGCAAGATGACGTTTCCGACCCTGTGAGAAAAGCTTTAGCCTTGAGATGCTTAAAATTTCCTTTAAACGCGTTTTGCGGAGCCGTCATCATCCAAGGGCAATAAAACCCGAAACCCTGCGCCACCTTGGCCCGGCAAATACGAAATATCTCCGCCCAAGCGCTGCATTATTTCTTTGCAGATCGCCAATCCCAATCCCGCACCGCCAGCTTTTTGATCCCCAGCCCGTGAAAATTTCTCAAAAATCAGATCTTGCTGATCCTTTGGGATACCGCGGCCATTATCCACGAAGTCCAAAACCAACTGACGACCTCTTTGAAATCCTGTTACGGTAAGGGATGGCGCCGCCGCTTCACAATATTTAACCGCGTTGGCGATTAAATTGATGAACACTTGGCCAAGCCGCATATCGTCGGTTTTTATCTCAGGGCAGTTTTCGGGCAGCTTTACCCGCAACGCTAATTTATCTAGCTCGGCTCCACCACCGACTGTCAACGCTGCGCGTTGCAACAAGGGCTCAATCGCGGTGCTGCTAATCTTTAACGTGACTTGCCCATTCTCTAGCACGCTCAAATCAAGCAGGTCGTCCAAAAGCTGGGTTAGCCTGAGCGATTCTTCGTGAATAATCCCCGCATATTTGTTTAAATCACCCGTGGATAAATCGGGGCCATCGCGCAAAATTTCGGCAAAAGCCAATATAGAAGTCATTGGGGTGCGCAGTTCATGGCTGATCTGGGATAGAAAGGCATCTTTTTGCACGGATAGCCTGGTCAGTTTATCGTTTGCGCGCCGCAATTGGCCCGCCGTGCGCACCAATTCATCCGATTTCATTTCTAGCCGACTTGAATATTCAAGCATTTGGGCCGTTTCATCGGCCACCGCCATCAGATCCTGAACAGAGACGGCAAGACCACCCATTATTTTTCCCATCATCGCATGCGCCGTCGCCGCCCCAACCGATCCTGCAAGCGCCCGCTCTAGTTTTTGTAAAAACTCTGGTGTGGGTTCAGGAAGATATCCAGCCCCACCTTGCTTCACAACTTCACTTTGAAACAAAGCCTGCGCTTCGAGGGATCCCAAGATCCGTTGCGCCATAACCATCAGCTCTTCGCTTTGCCCAACCCGGCCATTCCAACTATGCGGGCTGGGAGCGTAATCAAAGGTATTCACGAATTGTACCGCCTGCAGCCGTTCCAGGGGTGATGGAAAACTGATCAATGACACAAAAACAAATACCAAGCTGTTCAAAGAGATGCTCCAGAACACCGCATGCACCAAGGGATCTAAACCTGAAATTCCAAATAAAGCCTGTGGGCGCAACCAAGAAATTTCAAACGGACCCAGCTGCATAAGCTGCAGCAAAAATCCAAGATCCAAACCCAAACTTGGAATAAAAAGAGTATAAAGCCAAATACCAAAGCCCGTGCCAACCCCCCATAAAGCCCCAAGACGAGTTGCCCCGCGCCAGAAGATACCACCAATCAAGGCCGGCAATACTTGTACAACACCGGTAAATGACACCAAGCCAATAGCGGCCAGCGCAGCGCCCCCGCCCGACAACGAATAATACAGATACCCCAAGAGCAAAATCACCGCGATTGACAAACGCCGCGCCATTAAAACCACTTTACGTACATCGCCCGACATGCTCAGCATATTGCCACTGACCCGCAGAAAAAGTGGCATCACCACATGGTTGGAAACCATCGTTGATAAGGCGATTGAGGCCACAATCACCATTGAGGTGGCCGATGAGAACCCGCCTAAAAAGGCTAGAATGGCCAGACTGTCTTGCCCCTGAGACAACGGCAAGGTCAAAACGAACAGATCCGGATTGGCGTCCGATGGCAAGATATCAAGCCCCACAACCGCGATTGGCACCACGAAAAGCGACATCAACAGCAAATAGAGCGGAAAGGCCCATGAGGCGGTTTCCAAAAATGCCTCATCTTCATTTTCAACCACCAAAACCTGAAACATCCGAGGCAAGCATAAAAATGCCGCCGCTGACAAGAATGTCAGGCTGGCCCAGCGGCTGTTATCAACGCTCCAATGCGCCAAAGACGACTGATCAATTTTTGCAAATGTCTGGCCGATTCCTCCCATAACCCCCCAGACAACGAAGACACCAACCGCCAAAAGCGCAAACAGCTTCACAATCGCCTCAACCGCAATCGCAATCACCACGCCGTGATGTCGTTCATTCACATCCAAGTTTCGGGTTCCAAAAACGATGGTGAATAAAGCCAAGCCAACGGCAACCCAAAACGCCGTATTGCCCCCCAATGTTGCGCTTTGTCCAACCTCTCCCGATGCTGCGAACACTTCAAAGGATAGGGTGACAGATTGCAGTTGCAGCGCGATATAGGGGGTTGTGCCGACCACAGCCAAAAATGTGATCAAAGCCGCCAAACTGTTTGATTTTCCAAATCGAGACGATAATAAATCCGCTATCGAGGTGACCCTTTGGCTGCGACCGATGCGCACCAGCTTGCGCAAAACCCACCACCAGCCAAACATGACCAATGACGGTCCGATGTAAATTGTCAGAAATTCTAACCCTGAGCGCGCAGCATAGCCAACGGCGCCATAAAAGGTCCAGGCAGTGCAATATATTGAAATGGATAAAGTATAAATCCAGGCGCTGCGCAACCATCGCCCGCGGCCGCGCATCGCGGCTTTTTCCGCAATAAACGCTACTGCGAACAACAACCCGACATAAAGTAAGCACACGAAAATGAGCAGATTCAACATTAGAGTTCGGCCTTATCGGAACCCGATACATCTATCGAGCGCTGAACATCCTCGGGCAAATGCCGCAATTTCCAAGACAAAACAAACTGACTTACGATCAAAAGGAGCCAGACGCCAAACACATAAAGACCCGCGCTGGAAATTAAGATCGACGGCTTTTCGATAGACTGCCACAGGAATGGCACGCTCCATAAAAAAATGCCCAACAGTGGCAGAATATGCGCCGCGTCAATCACTCTGCGCGCCTTGTAATTGCGCCGTTCTAAAAAAACGGGTCCTTGTGGCATGCTTATGCCCCAGCCAATTCGCGGACAGCGTCTAACATCTCTTGATTGGAAAACGGCTTTGTCATGAACCGGCTTGCGCCTAGAGCTTCGGCCATTTGACGGTCTTTCGTCTGGCCTCGCGCCGTCAACATCAATACTGGAATCTCCAAACATTCAGGGGTAAGCCGAATTTCTCTTAAAATATCATAACCGCTTTTACCTGGAAGCATCACATCCAAAATAATCAAATCGGGCAGGCTGGTTTTAATGACAGCATTGGCATCATGCCCATTCGCATGCGTCTTGACCTGCCATCCATCGCGCGACAGAATATATTGCACCGCCTCAATGATGTTTGGCTCATCCTCGATAAGCAGAACCGTCTTCGCCATCGTTCCTCCCAAAACTGACTGCTGTGACCAGCACGGCTTAAGCGATACTTAACAATATTTCTTCAACGGATGTCAAAACTCTTCGGCGAACACAGAAATTTCGCGGCGCGCAAAACAATCTGCGCGCGTGCAAAGCCGGCAGGTTAAGCCAACTTCACGCGGCATCTGCGCGTGTGGCATTTCTGCAGATGGCACCTGAGATACGCTTTCGTGGGGCTGAAGCAGCATATAGCCCACGGGCAACACAGGATCAGCGCGCGCTGGAATTTCCGGAAGCTGGGCGAAGGAAAAGCTTTGAAACAGCCCTCCTTCACGCCCATTTTGTTGAAGCTTGAGGCGGATCGGACGCATTGGAAGTTGCAGCGCTTCAAAAACTGGCCAAATAGCACAAAACCCAGCCGATATGGGCAATTTAAACCCTGGAACGGGTTTGTTGAACAGCACGCTTCCTGAGGCATCACAAATCAATAGGCCCACCTCAACGTTTAAAATCTGGGCGCCCAGAGATGCCATGCGCCGCATAACCACGGGTAAGGCTTGGCCTGAGCGGCGGGCAGCCTCAACAGGATCGCTGCCAAACTCATTCAAAATACGCGACAACGTGGTTTGCGGCAACGCAAGAGCATCTTTTTGATACTGCGCAAGGTAATCCTGCAATAATTTTTGCGCTTGGACCGACAATTGAGGATTCGCCTCGACGCGACGTGTCACATCGCCCCCGCTTTCTTCAAATTCTTCAAAGTAATACCGCCGCGTGGCCAAAAGCCCATCAAGTTCTTCGCGCGGCGATAAGATATTGTTTTGGTCTGCATCCTCGGGATCTAAAAATCCTACCAAGGCTTGGGCTCCAGCTGCCAACCGGCGGCTATCCTCGTTTAAATTGCGGTGAAACCGGTTTTGCCATTCAGGCTCGATATTGGTGGTTTCAGCCAGAATAGCGCTTGTAGAACGGATTGCGGTTGCTGCGCTGAGCACTTCAAACAGGGAACCTGCCAAGCGCGGATCATGCGACAAACGATCGGCCATCGCATTCACCATATGTTCAAGTTCGCGGTATTTCCCATGCAGCGCGACCAAACGATTTGCCCAGGGTAAAAACCGTGCGGCAAAATCGGCGGTATCTTTGGGCAACACTGTCGCCTCAGCGTCCAACAGCGCCGCGATATCATTTAACCCTGCGATCAATGCCGCCTCTGCCCCTTGGCTTAAAAGCGTGGCCTCCACGTTGAGCAGCTTGGCAAGGTCAATCAACAATTTGCCAGCGATTTTCCGGCGATCATGCTCTATCAAATTCAAATAGGGCGCCGATATCCCGGCCCTCGCCGCTAATTCGGCTTGCTTCAGGCCCGCCGCAAGCCGGGCTTGCCGGATCCGCGCACCCGGTGTGTTTTCTGAAGTCATATTTTATATCCTAATTTCAGCAGGATGCCGCGTTGCAACATAAATAAATTTACAAAAACTGTCTATTCCATTTACATAAATTTACAAAATTTTTGTTGATTTGATGATGTTTATTGCGAAATTTTCTAATTACAAAGATAAATACCTTACATTCTAGTGATGTGCGCCCAATCGGAGGAGACTGGGCTTGAAACGCGACATGGGAGGTTTTTATGTCAAAATCGAATTTTACACGCCGCGGCGTTTTGCAGACCGGCGCCGTTGCCGGTGCAGGCTTGGCCCTGCCGACAATTATCACGGCCGGTAGCCATGCAGGCTATACAAACGCCCCCACAGGCAGCAGCGTAACGCTTGGCTTTAACGTGCCGCAAACGGGCCCTTACGCAGAAGAGGGTTTAGATGAGCTTCGCGCGCAAGAGCTTGCGGTAGAGCATTTGAACGGCGAAGGCGATGGCGGAATGATGAACACGTTCAGCTCAAAAGCGCTGAAGGGCAACGGCATTTTGGGTAAAAAGGTTCAATTTGTCACGGGCGACACGCAAACGAAATCTGATGCGGCGCGTGCCTCTGCGAAATCTATGATCGAAAAAGACGGCGCGATCATGGTAAATGGCGGGTCATCGTCGGGCGTTGCAATCGCGGTTCAAGGCCTGTGTCAGGATGCCGGCATTATCTTTATGGCGGGCTTGACCCACTCAAACGACACCACGGGTAAAGATAAAAAGGCCAATGGCTTTCGCCATTTCTTCAACGGGTACATGTCAGCAGCTGCTTTGGCCCCCGTTTTGAAAAACGCCTATGGCGCTGATCGCCGCGCGTATCACCTGACGGCGGATTACACTTGGGGTTGGACACAGCAGGAATCGATTGCGGCGGCAACCGAAGCCATGGGCTGGGAAACTGTGAACAATGTGCTGACGCCATTGGCATCAACAGATTTCTCTTCTTACATCGCGCCCGTGTTGAACTCAGGCGCCGATGTGTTGGTTCTGAACCATTATGGCGGTAACATGGTGAACTCTTTGACCAATGCTATCCAGTTTGGTCTGCGGGACAAAATGGTGAATGGCAAACAGTTTGAAATCGTTGTTCCGCTTTATTCAGAGTTGATGGCGGCTGGTGCGGGTGAAAACGTGCAAGGCGTGATCGGTTCGATGAACTGGAATTGGCAGCTACCAGATGCCGGATCAAAAGCCTTCGTCAAATCGTTTGGCGAGAAATATGGACGTCCACCGTCAAATTCTGCGCATACATGCTACGTTCAAACCTTGCTTTATGCGGATGCTTGCGAGCGCGCAGGAACGTTTAACCCCTGCGGCGTAGGCGAAGCTTTGGAAGGGTTTGAGTTTGATGGTTTGGGCAATGGTCCAACCTTGTATCGCGCTGAGGACCACCAATGCTTCAAGGACGTGCTGGTTATGAAAGGTAAAGAAAACCCGACCAACCAATACGATACGCTTGAAATCGTTGAAGTGACGCCACGCGCCCAAGTGGAATACGAGCCCGATCACCCCATGTTTGCGGGTGGTGATTTGGGCACCTGTAATCCAGGCGCATAAGCCGGCTCAAGAAAATAAGGGCGGGGGCAGTTAGCCTCCGCCCTTGCCTATTTCCCAGTGGCAGTGCACTGGTACCCTTTAATTTTTATAAAGGCACGAACGATGGACGCATTCATCCTTCAAATTTTAAATGGTTTAGATAAGGGCTCGGCTTACGCTCTGATCGCTCTTGGGCTCACGTTGATCTTCGGCACGTTGGGCGTTGTAAACTTTGCGCATGGCGCCTTGTTTATGATTGGCGCATTCTGTGCGGTCACCTTGTCCAAACTGTTAAGCATCAGCTATGAAGAGGTTGACGAAACCCAAACCGACTTTTTGGGCAATCCGCTCAAGGTTGACGTGCCATATATAAACGGACTTTTGGGGCCTGATTTGGGCGGCAGCGTCATTGAATGGGCGGTCCCTCTTTCGATTGTTTTCTCGATACCAATCATGATTGTGATTGGCTTTGTGATGGAACGCGGGCTTATCAAACATTTTTATAAGCGCCCCCATGCAGATCAAATTTTGGTCACGTTCGGCCTTGCAATCGTGCTGCAGGAAATCATTAAGCTTTGGTTTGGCGCCAACCCAATCCCGACGCCAGCCCCCGATGCACTTTCTGGTGTAGCCAATTTGGGGGAATGGGTGGGGCTGCAAGTGCCCTATCCGGTCTGGCGTATCGTGTATTTCTGCTTTTCTGTCTTGATTATTGGTGGGATATTCGCGTTTTTGCAATTCACCACCTTTGGCATGGTGGTGCGCGCGGGAATGGCCGATCGCGAAACCGTTTCCATGCTGGGCATCAATATCGATCGGCGCTTTACAATTATGTTCGGCATTGCCTCTGCCGTGGCGGGCCTCGCCGGTGTCATGTATGCGCCGATTAATCCGCCCAATTATCACATGGGCATGGATTTTCTGGTGCTTAGTTTCGTCGTGGTGGTTGTCGGGGGGATGGGATCTTTGCCGGGTGCGGTTTTGGCTGGGTTCCTACTTGGCATCTTGGAAAGCTTTGCCTCAACCACCTGGGCCACGACCACAATTCCGGGCATCAATCAAATCATCATCTATGTGGTGGCAATTATCGTTTTGCTGACGCGCCCACGGGGCTTGCTGGGCAAAAAAGGCGTAATGGAGGATTAATCGATGCTGGGTCTCAACAAAAAAGATTTTTCGCTTCTGGTGATTGTAACCGCGCTTACGCTGCTGGCGCCGTTTTTCCTGAACCCATTCCCGACAAATTCAGGATTGGCCCAGTTCAATGGTGGCTATCCTGATTTGATGCAAAAATTTGTTATCTTTGGTATTTTTGCGGTTGGGTTTAACATTCTGTTTGGCCTCACCGGATATTTGTCTTTTGGGCATGCCGCGTTTTTGGGTGTCGGCAGCTATAGCTGCGTCTGGATGTTTAAATTGCTGGGCTATAATGTTTTGCCCGGAATCGCGTTGAGCATCGTTACTTCAGGGATTTTTGCGTTTCTAATTGGTGTCGTATCTCTTCGCCGCTCGGGTATTTATTTCTCAATCTTAACATTGGCCTTCGCGCAGATGTCTTTCGCGCTGGCCTATTCGGTTTTATCCAACCCGAAATTCAATTTGACCAATGGCGAAACGGGATTGCAAGTCTATGCCAATGATCCGCAATGGTTCCATTCAGCCAGCAAGCCGGACTTACCCCACCTCTTCGGATTCTCCATGCGCGCGACCGAAAAGGTGCAAATGGGCGCTTGGGAGTTTCAATTCAACGCGGGGTATTACCTCTGCGCGGTGTTCATGATCCTATCGGTTTATTTGGCCATTCGAATTTTCAGATCGCCCTTTGGTTTGATGCTGCGTGCGGTGAAATCAAACCAGCAGCGCATGAATTACACCGGCTTGAACGCGCGCCCCTACACGTTGGCGGCTTTTGTGATTTCTGGTATGTATGCAGGCTTAGCCGGAGGGCTTCTCAGCGCGGTCGATCCGCTTGCAGGCGCAGAGCGAATGCAATGGACAGCCTCTGGTGAAGTTGTGCTGATGACCATCTTGGGCGGAGCAGGCACATTGATCGGGCCAATTTTGGGCGCAGGCGTGATTAAGTATTTCGAAAATATCTTCTCAAAAATAAACGATAATGTTCTTCACACGTGGTTTTCATTCATGCCCGACGGGCTCGAAAATTTTATCGTTGCAATTATTCACCCATTTATCGGAAAGGGCTGGCATCTGACCTTGGGCCTTTTGTTTATGTTGGTGGTGATTTTTCTACCCGGCGGGCTTGTCGAAGGCGGCCAGCGAATTGGTAAATTATTTCGCAAAAAAGACGATAAAGCCGCAGCCATAACAAAGCCGGCAGAGTAAGGAAGACACGATGGGTATTCTTGAAATTAACAATGTAGGGATCCGGTTTGGCGGCTTGCAAGCGCTGGGAGATGTGAATCTAAGCATCAAAGAAAATTCAGTGCACGCGATTATTGGTCCAAATGGCGCGGGGAAATCGACCTTGTTGAATTGTCTCGTCGGCAAACTCATTCCCGATACGGGCAGCGTGATGTTTGATGGCCAATCGGTGTTGGGCCGTTCCCCGCATGAGATTAACCAGATGGGTATCTCGCGCGTGTTCCAGACCCCCGAAATTTTTGGCGATCTGAGCGTGTTTGAAAACGTCATGATCCCATGTTTCGCCAAGCGCGACGGCGCGTTTCGGATGCAAGGGCTGGCCAGCGTAGGCTCGCAGGCTGACATCCAGGAAACCGCAGAAAAAATCTTAATGGACGTCAATATGATCGATAAACGCGATATGCATGCTGCATCTTTGTCTCGCGGCGATAAGCGGCGATTAGAAATGGCCATGTGCCTTGTGCAGAACCCAAAATTATTGCTTCTGGATGAGCCAACGGCTGGGATGGCGCGCGCGGATACCAATAATACCATCGATCTTCTGAAGGAGATCAATCAAAAACGCGATATCACAATGGCAATTATTGAACATGACATGCACGTTGTTTTCAGCCTGGCCGAACGGATCACCGTGTTAGCGCAGGGCACCCCGTTGGTAGAAGACACCCCCGAGAATATCAAAGGCCATCCAAAGGTGAAGGAAGCCTATTTGGGCGAGACGCAATAAGGAGCGCTGAAAATGACAGGTAACCTCGCAACAAAAATGGCCAGTAACAGTTATTTTTCGATGCATGATATGCACGCCTATTATGGTGAAAGCTATATCGTTCAAGGCGTCAGCTTAGACGTGAATGAAGGCGAAATTCTGGCTCTTCTAGGGCGCAATGGCGCCGGTAAAACCTCAACGTTGCGCGCAATTGCGCGGCTTGACGACCCACAATTACGCCAGGGTGAAATCTGGCTTGACGGGCAAAGCTTGCACAACATGAGCAGCCACCAAGCCGCGGTCTCTGGCGTGTCTCTGGTGCCGGAAGACCGCCGGATCATTCAGGGTTTGACCGTCGAGGAAAATATTCAACTGGCACAAATTGTAGAGCCTGTCGGCTGGTCGATTGAGCGGCTGTATGATTTGTTCCCGCGCCTGGGCGAACGCCGCAAACAAGAAGGGGTAACCTTATCGGGGGGCGAGCAACAAATGCTGTCGATCGCCCGTGCTCTGGCGCGCGACATTAAGCTATTGCTCCTTGATGAGCCCTATGAGGGTTTGGCGCCGGTTATCGTGGATGAAATCGAGAAAACCTTGGCGATCATTAAAGAGCAAGGCATTACCACCATTATAGTCGAACAAAACGCGGTGCGCGCCTTAGAACTGGCGGATAGATCCGTGATCTTAGACACGGGCAGCGTGGTTTTTGACGGAAGCGCAAAAGAAGTACTGGACAACCCCGACTTGCGTGCTGAATATCTCGCCATCTAAACGTATACGCAGAGGGCGGTTTTTATCCGCCGTTAAGACCACCAACAGAAAATTATGGCTTTCTGACATTAGGGACCAGAGTTATGACCCAGACATCCTACGCACCCACGGCTAAATTCGCTGAAAACGCGCATATCGACCAAGCCCGCTACGAGGCGCTTTATGCCCAGTCGATTGAAGATCCAATCAGCTTTTGGGCCGAACATGGGAAACGGGTTGATTGGATAAAACCATTTGAAACGGTTAAAAACGTCTCTTACGAACATCCCGACGTGTCTATTAAGTGGTTCGAAGATGGCACGTTGAACGTATCGGCAAATTGCATCGACCGCCATCTTGAAAGCCGTGGCAGCCAAACCGCTATTATCTGGGAAGGCGATAATCCTGCTGATAGCAAGCATATCACCTATCATGAATTGCATCAGCAAGTCAGCAAATTATCAAATGTTTACAAAAGCCTTGGCGTAAAAAAAGGGGATCGGGTGGTGCTGTACATGCCGATGATCCCAGAGGCGGCTTATGCAATGTTGGCCTGCACAAGGATTGGGGCAATCCATTCGATTGTGTTTGCCGGGTTTTCGCCAGAGGCTTTGGCAAGCCGCGTAGAAGATTGTGGTGCGGTACTGCTGGTCACGGCGGATGAAGCGCCGCGCGGGGGCAAAAACACCCCGCTGAAAGCCAACGTCGACAAAGCTTTGGCGATCTGCGGTGATGTTAAAACGCTTGTGGTTGAACGCACCGGGGGTGATGTTGGCCTGAAAGAGGGGCGAGATTTTGCATTCGGGGCGATGATGGACAAAGCGGACCCGCATTGCCCGCCAACAGAAATGAACGCCGAAGATCCCTTATTCGTGCTGTATACTTCGGGCTCGACCGGCAAGCCCAAAGGCGTTTTGCACAGCTCGGGCGGCTATCTTGTTTGGGCATCCATGACCCATGAATATGTGTTTGATTATCATCAGGGTGATATTTTCTGGTGTACGGCGGATGTGGGCTGGGTGACCGGGCATAGCTATATTGTTTATGGCCCCCTGGCCAATGGCGCCACAACACTAATGTTTGAAGGTGTGCCCACTTATCCCGATGCAAGCCGGTTTTGGCAAGTCTGTGAAAAACACAAAGTAAACCAATTCTACACGGCCCCGACTGCGATCCGTGCGCTGATGGGCCAAGGCGATGAGTTTGTAAGTAAATGTGATTTAAGCGCCTTAAAAGTCTTGGGCACCGTTGGAGAGCCCATAAACCCTGAAGCTTGGAACTGGTATAATGATGTGGTTGGAAAAGGGAATTGTCCGATTGTTGACACATGGTGGCAAACCGAAACGGGCGGGCATTTGCTCACCCCTCTGCCCGGTGCGACCACTACAAAACCAGGTTCTGCGACCCTGCCGTTCTTTGGGGTGCAACCCGTCATTTTGGACCCGACAACAGGCGAAGAAATTACCTCTACAGAAGCCGAGGGAGTTTTGTGCATCAAAGACAGTTGGCCCGGCCAAATGCGCAGCGTGTTTGGAGATCATGACCGCTTCGTGAAAACCTATTTCAGCGATTTTAAAGGCTATTACTTTTCAGGAGATGGCTGCCGGCGCGATGCCGATGGGTATTACTGGATCACGGGGCGCGTTGACGATGTGATCAATGTTTCAGGTCACCGTATGGGCACGGCTGAGGTGGAAAGCGCATTGGTTGCCCACCCAAAAGTGTCGGAAGCTGCAGTTGTCGGCTATCCCCATGACATCAAAGGCCAGGGCATTTATTGTTACGTCACGCTGATGAGTGGGGAATCGCCAAACGAGGAATTGCGCAGCGAATTGCGCCAATGGGTGCGCAAAGAAATTGGCCCCATCGCTTCGCCTGACTTGGTGCAATGGGCCCCAGGTCTGCCAAAAACGCGTTCAGGAAAAATTATGCGTCGGATTTTGCGCAAAATCGCCGAGAATGACTATGGCAGTTTGGGAGATACATCAACATTGGCCGAACCAGCAGTGGTTGATGAGCTGATCGAAAACCGAATGAATCGCGGATAAAAAAATGCTAAGGTGCTTACGCCGTTCGTAGCCTGCATAATTTATGTCCAAAAAGCGCTTTGCGCAGACTCTTTCAGGTGCAATGGCCTTGCGCCTCTGATCGGTTGATAATGTTGAGCGCTGTTTAGACTGGGAACGGGTTGGGTTTGCCACACCAGAAATATTTTTAGCTCAAGCCACTCGAAACCCGCACATAAGGAAACGTATTTAAGTAATTGATTAATATTAACTTTTAATATTTTATTAAAGATCGCAACGCTGTTTTCAAAACTTTCCCATAATTATTCTTGGGTAACTCAGATACAAAAATATACTCTTTTGGACGTTTAAAACGTGCGATCCTGTCAAGGCAGAATTGATCCAACGCGCTTTGCGAAACGCTATGTGAGAGCCAAGGCACCACAAAGGCGATCACCTCTTCCCCCCAATCGGGATGCCTGCGCCCAATAACGGACACTTCGGAAATACTGGGATGATGCAGCAAAACCTCTTCAACTTCTCGGGGGTAGATATTGCTGCCCCCCGAAATAATTACGTCTTTCGATCGATCTATTAATGTTAAGTAGCCCGCCTTATCCAATTTCCCCATATCGCCGGTCAAAAGCCACCCATTCTTGAACGCCGCTTGCGTGGCTTGTGGATCTTTCCAATATCCAGACATTACCGGAGCGCCCTTCACGGCGATCTCTCCAACCTGCCCCAGCGGTGCAAGCTCTCCTTCACGATCAAACAGTTGAAGCTCAACAACCGATTGCGCCCGCCCTACGGACGATAGGCGCTCTTGCCATCCTTGTGTTTCACGATCGGAAATATCCGCGCGTGACAGCGCGGTTATAGCCATTGGGCATTCTCCCTGACCATAAATTTGAATGAAAATCGGGCCAAAACAGGCAGTGGCATCCACGATATCGCTCAAATACATGGGGCCACCGCCATAAATAACGCTGCGCAAACCCGAAACGTTGACTCCCTTGTGTTGCGCGGCTTTGGTCATGCGTTTGACCATTGTCGGCGCGGCGAACAGATGAGCCCGTTGAAAAAAATTGGCTAATTCAAAAATTTCAAGCGGATCAAACCCGCCAGAACATGGAAAGACGTGCTGCGCGCCCTTCAAGACATGCATTACGTTATAAAGCCCCGCCCCATGCGACAAAGGCGCCGCATAAATCGCTGAATCTTGTGCGCTCACAGCATCCACATCGGCAAAATAACCCAGCGCCATCGCCTGCAGCATCCCATGCGTAATCATCACGCCTTTGGGCTTGCCCGTTGTTCCAGAGGTGTAAAAAAGCCACGCCAAATCGTAGGTACTACGCGCGGTGATGTTTTGAAATCGCCCCATTTCAGCGGCTTGCCTATTACCCGTATCTGGCGCCAGCTGTTTCAAGGCTGCATCAAGCATATTTGGCGCGACAGCAACATAGGTGGTTGCAAGCGGTTCTGCCGCGCTGTCCTGTTGCAATGTTGCGACAAGCTCAGGCTCACAGAACAGCACACGTGCCTCCGAATGTTCCAATATCCAAATCAACTCTTTGGGGTGCAGCTTTGCATTGATTGGCACAACAACCGCCCCCGCCTGCCAGATGCCATAGAACAAACGCAAGTAATCGGGTTGGTTTTTCATAAATACTGCAACCCGATCCCCTGGTAGAACGGCATTTGCGCGCAGCCACTCGGCGATCCGACCGCTGGATTCTGCGAACTGGCCATAAGTTGCAACGATATCTTTGCCCCAAAACAAGGCTGGCCGCTCGGGTGCAGCGCGGGCCTGCCGGTCTAACCAAACTGCCAAATTCATGGAGTTTCCTTTTTTTTATTTAACCAATCAGCTGATGCGTCCCTAGTCCCAACTTGGCGTAAAATTCGACTCGTTCAACAGCTTTTGTCTGTTCAACGCGCTTTCATCCCCCAAACTCTGCGAAAATAGTACAAAACTGCATTTTCCCGACAACAATCGTAAATCCATTTCTTTTCACCCAGCGCTGCATGGCGTATAGTTACATTAACGAGGCCAAGAGCAGGCTAAAACAAAGAATGAGGGAAACATGACAACGCAAAAACGCAAGGATGATATTGCTTTCATAGAAGGTCTCGCCGACCTTTTAGAGCGCCGCGACCTTAGCGAGATTGAGGTTTTACGAGAATATGGCGCAGATGATAGCTTGAACGTGCGCGTATCACGAACCGCATCGGCCGCGATGGTTCCAGCCGCACCGATCATCCAACAGGTTGCCGCGCCTACCCCACACGCCCCTGCCGCTGTCGCAACGGGGTCAAGTGATGCCACCGATGCATCCGATCCTGCAAGCCATCCCGGAGCGGTGACCTGTCCAATGGTGGGTACGATTTATATGCAGGCAGAGCCCGGAGCGCCGGCCTTCATTTCAACGGGCGCTCAAATTAACGAAGGCGACACGTTGATGATCGTCGAAGCCATGAAAACCATGAACCATATTCCAGCCCCAAAATCTGGAACAATAAAGCGCATTTTCGTTGAAGACGGCGCCGCGGTCGAATTTGGAACGCCGCTGGTCATTATCGAGTAAGGCGATTTGATGTTTGAAAAAGTACTTATTGCAAATCGGGGCGAAATCGCGCTGCGGGTCATAAGAGCCTGCCGTGAAATGGGCATAAAATCAGTCGCAGTGCATTCCACTGCGGATAGCGATGCGATGCATGTGCGAATGGCGGATGAATCGGTTTGTATTGGGCCGCCGAGCAGTGGCGCAAGTTATTTATCCGTACCCGCGATTATCTCAGCCTGTGAGATCACCGGCGCCCAGGCAATTCACCCCGGCTACGGCTTTCTATCGGAAAATGCGCAATTCGTTCAAATCGTAGAGGATCATGATTTAACCTTTATTGGCCCAACCGCAGAGCATATTCGCATCATGGGCGATAAGATTTCAGCCAAAGACACGATGAAAGCCCTTGGCGTGCCCTGCGTACCCGGTTCAGATGGCGGCGTTGCAACCCTGCAAGAGGCCTATCGCATTGGTACAGAATTTGGCTATCCAGTGATTATCAAAGCCACTGCAGGAGGCGGCGGGCGCGGCATGAAAGTTGCCCAAAACGAAGCCGAGATGGAACAGGCATTTATGACCGCACGCGCAGAAGGCAAGGCGGCTTTTGGCAATGATGAAGTTTACATAGAAAAATATCTTACGACTCCGCGCCATATTGAAATTCAAGTATTTGGCGACGGAAAAGGCAAAGCGGTTCACCTTGGTGAAAGAGATTGCTCGTTGCAGCGCCGACATCAAAAAGTATTCGAAGAGGCCCCGGGCCCCTCTATCTCAGCTGAAGAACGCGCCGCAATCGGAAAAGTATGCGCCGACGCCGTTGCTAAGATCAATTATATTGGCGCTGGAACTATTGAATTTTTATACGAAAATGGCGCCTTTTACTTCATCGAAATGAACACGCGTTTGCAAGTTGAACATCCGGTTACAGAGGCAATTTTTGGCGTGGATCTGGTGCGCGAACAAATTCGCGTTGCCAGCGGCCTTGAGATGAGCTTTTCGCAATCAGACTTAAGTATTGATGGGCACGCGATAGAAGTGCGGATCAACGCTGAAAAACTGCCCAACTTTTCACCCTGCCCCGGTAAAATCACCGCCTATCATGCCCCTGGCGGCTTGGGCGTGCGCATGGATAGCGCGCTCTACGCTGGCTATTCCATTCCGCCCTATTATGATAGTTTGATTGGAAAACTCATCGTGCATGGGCGCGACCGCCCCGAGGCATTGGCGCGCCTAAACCGCGCCTTGGCTGAATTGATCGTTGATGGTGTCGATTCAACCATTCCGCTTTTTGAAGCGCTTCTGAACGCACAAGAGGTGTTGAGTGGAGATTACAATATTCACTGGCTAGAGGATTGGTTGGAATCGCAGGATTTTGACTAGAGTTAACAATGTTTGGGATATTTTCCATAGAAACGCCCTTCATTTTGGCAAAAACTAACCGCATAGACATGCGGCTTGGACCGCTGAAATAAGGGGCGATACGCGTGATGGCAAATGACGCTTTTGCCCCTGAATTCTTGTTACAAGCCTATCGACAAGGCGTTTTTCCAATGTCGGAGGGGCGGAATGATCCAGATTTATTCTGGGTTGATCCAAAGTTTCGCGGTATATTTCCGCTGGGTAATTATCACATCTCGCGTAGTTTAGGCCGCAGGATCCGTCAGGAAAATTACGAAATTCGGATCAATTCAGCGTTTCCTGACGTGATGCAAGCCTGCGCTGAGCGCAGCGAAACTTGGATCAGCACGCGCATTTTCAACCTCTATTGCGAATTGGCCAAATTAGGCCATGCCCATTCCCTGGAAGTCTGGCAAAAGGGAAGCATGGCCGGAGGTGTTTATGGGCTAACGATCGGAGCTGCCTTTTTTGGTGAGAGCATGTTTTCTAAGCAAACGGATGGATCAAAAATCGCGCTGGCTTATCTTATACATCGATTAAAGCACACAGGGTTTAAGCTTTTTGACACTCAATTTATAACGCCGCATTTGCAATCGCTGGGAGCCGTCGAAATCAGCCGCGCCGATTATCATAAAAAGTTACAGCATGCCCTGCGTAACAATGGCGATTTTTTAAATAGAGATTATTCTGTAGACGCTTCAGACATTGCACAGCGCAAAACCCAAACATCATAACGTCGATGATCCAGTGGATTTAATGCCGGTGAAGAGGCCACCATCCACCCCATAAATACTGGCGGTTGAAGCGGATCCTCAGAAATTGTAAGATAAGCAAACGCATCGCCCATCGGATTATCGACCGGATAGCGACATTCGGATAATGCTACATTCAACGCGCCAAGTTCAATAGAAGACCCGGCGCGCAGCGGGAAATCTTGTATATCGCCGCTGACTTTATCTAATCCGCGCAGTACCGCTCCATCCGCTGTTTGTACGGCGGATTGCGCCTGCCCATCCTGGGCGCAAATAGCGAACCCGATCAAAAAACCAAAAAAGCCGAACCGCATCAGTTTTGGCCGCTAGACACGAACTTCAACAACAATTGAATTAAGCTAACCGAGCCTTGCGTGTCGATAATCTCGTCACCAGCCTCTAAATAATCAAACGAGGCACCGGGGATAACTTCGATAAAGCTACCACCCAAAAGGCCTTCTGAAGCCACAGCCAAAGCACTGTCATCGGGAATTCGAACGTCATTTCTGACCGACAGGATAGATTCAGCGCGGTAAGTTTCGGAATTCAACTTCAAATCGCTGATCGTGCCAATTTTCACGCCGGCGAGGCGAATGTCAGTACCAACACTGATCCCCTCGGCCGAGCGGAAAGACGCCGAAATCGGATATGAAGAAGATGATCCAGACAATCCGGTTGATTGGGCTAAGAATACCGCGAACCCCACTGCGAGGGCTAAAACCACCCCGCCAACGGCAATTTCAAGACGGTTTTCAGACATGCTAAAGCTCTCCGCTACCCTTCTGGTTGCCACGCTTCATAATCTTGTGCGGGCTTGGGGGACTGGAGGCGTAAGGATCCTGCGGGGGCGTAGGCAGATTGCGTGCCCGTCAAATTTTCTTGATGCGCCTTTTCCCAGGTTTTACGCTTTAACGGCGCAACATTGGGAGGATCGTTCCAAGTATGATGAAGCCAACCATGCCAATCAGGGCTAACCCGACTGGCTTCGATTTCTCCGTTGAAAATAACCCATCGGCGGCTATCGTCAGCATTTTGGTAATAGGTATTGCCCTGTTCATCCATGCCCACTTTAAGCCCTTTGCGCCATGTAAACAGCTGCGTGTTTAAGGTTTGACCCTGCCACCACGTAACCGCCCTTAGCAGGCTTTTCAAAACACCCATGAAACTCTCCAAATCGCAAATAATCTCATTTACCCTATCGCTCTATAAGGTTGCACCCTGAAGGTAAATAACCGAATTCACGCCCCCCTAGCTTCAACCCTAACCAGCGGTAGCTGATTCTTTTTTAGCATCAGAATAAATCATCAAAGGCGCCACATCGGAATTAACCGAATCTTCATTCACAACAACCTCTTGGACCTCGTCCATGCCTGGCAAGTCAAACATCGTATCCAGCAGGATATCTTCCAGAATTGACCGCAATCCACGAGCACCTGTTTTACGCTTAATCGCCCGTTGCGCGATTGCCTCGAGCGCCTCATCGGTAAATGTCAGATTTGTTTCTTCCAGCTCAAACAAACGCTGATATTGCTTCACCAACGCATTTTTAGGCTGCGTCAAAATCGTAACCAGCGCGTCTTGATCCAGATCTTCTAGCGTCGCCAAAACTGGCAGGCGCCCAACAAATTCAGGAATAAGGCCAAATTTCAGAAGATCTTCGGGTTCTAAATCTTGGAAAACCTCGCCCACACCGCGCTCATCATTATCGCGCACATCGGCGCCAAACCCCATCGCGCTGCCTTTGCCACGCTGTGCAATGATCTTATCCAAACCGGCAAAAGCGCCACCACAAATGAATAAAATATTGGTCGTATCAACTTGTAAAAATTCTTGCTGCGGATGCTTTCGTCCCCCTTGCGGAGGCACGCTTGCCACGGTGCCCTCCATAAGTTTCAGCAAAGCTTGCTGAACCCCCTCACCCGATACATCCCGGGTGATCGATGGGTTTTCAGATTTCCGCGTTATTTTATCAACTTCATCTATATAAACGATGCCACGCTGCGCGCGCTCGACATTATATTCAGAAGCTTGCAGAAGCTTCAAAATAATATTTTCAACATCCTCGCCCACATAGCCCGCTTCGGTCAGCGTGGTTGCATCCGCCATTGTAAAGGGCACGTCTAAAATCCGTGCCAAGGTTTGGGCCAGCAAGGTTTTCCCGCAGCCGGTTGGCCCGATCAGCAAAATGTTGGATTTTGACAATTCGATATCGCCCGATTTAGCAGCGTGGTTCAAACGTTTATAATGGTTGTGAACCGCCACAGATAAGACACGTTTGGCAATGCTTTGACCAATCACGTAATCATCAAGAACGCCGCAAATTTCGCGCGGCGTTGGAACCCCTTCTGAGGATTTCAACCCCGAGCTTTTGGTTTCCTCGCGGATGATATCCATGCAGAGCTCGACGCATTCGTCACAAATGAACACAGTCGGCCCAGCGATCAGCTTTCGCACCTCATGCTGGCTTTTACCGCAGAAGCTGCAATAAAGAGTATTCTTACTTTCACCACCGGAATTTGATGCCATGTTCTACCCTTTTGGATTTTCAAAATCCCAAAAACTTTACGCGTCTACATATACTGCCTGCTAGCTTAAGCTAGGCATGGCGGCTCTACAATGCCAAAATTTTGCTTCCAACCTCCTGCGCTTGCGGGCGCTGTCACAAGCCGAACCCTATTCCGCGTCATCTTTCGCGCGATTAGTCACGATTTCGTCAATTAACCCCCAGTCTTTGGCATCTTCAGGAGACATAAAATTATCGCGCTCGAGCGCGGTTTCAACCTGATCAAGATCCTGCCCGGTATGCGTGACATAGATTTCATTGAGGCGTTTTTTAAGCTTCAATGTTTCTTCAGCGTGTATCATGATGTCAGTGGCTTGCCCCTGATATCCACCAGAGGGTTGGTGTACCATAATCCGACTATTTGGAAGCGAGAAGCGCATGCCTTTTTCACCTGCCGTAAGCAGTAGGGACCCCATCGAAGCCGCCTGCCCTATCACAAGCGTTGAAACTTTTGGTTTGATATATTGCATCGTATCGTAAATCGACAATCCACTGGTCACTACACCGCCCGGGCTGTTGATATACATGCTAATCTCTTTAGAAGGGTTTTCCGCCTCTAGATGTAGCAACTGCGCAACGATCAAGCTGGACATCCCGTCATGGACGGGACCACTGAGAAAAATGATCCGCTCTTTCAAAAGCCTTGAGAAGATATCATAGGCGCGCTCGCCGCGGCTGGTTTGCTCAACCACCATCGGAACCAAGCTGTTCATATATGTGTCTATTGGATCTTTCATTCTGCCCTGCCTATTCTTAAGGATATCTGACTAGTACGAGTCTTAGTACTGCAACCCCCGCTCTGCAATAGCTCACGCAGATTAAACCTGCTTCCGAGGCAAGCATCTCGTTCGTTTTAGACAAAACCCGCGCTTTTTAGGTGAAATTTACCGCTCTTAAGCTTCATATGCTTTTCAAATTAAAACCAAAACTCGTTTGTTTTTATCGTCTTGAAATCATCCTCTTTAGGACTAACTCACAAGAATGGTTACGGCGGAATTTTCAATGCAGGTGTGTTCAGGATCGCGAGAAGAGGCCCTTGTGCTTTTGGCCGCTTTTTTACCAAAAGCTGGCACATCCTATACAAGAAACCGAAACTTTGACCTGGGCGCGGGCCAGCATAAACATGTGTCGCAGCTCTCTGCTTATATAAAACGCCGCATTATAACGGAAGAAGACGTTTTGAAGAAAGTGCTGTCAGCGCATTCTCTCAACGAGGCGGGAAAGTTCATTGATGAGATTTTTTGGCGCACATACTTCAAGGGATGGCTCGAAAGCAGGCCCCATATTTGGATGCAATACTGCGCCGATGTGCATCACCTAACCCATGAGTTGCAAACTCAATCAGGCCTGCGCGATCGTTGGGCGGCCGCCTGCCTGGGCGAAACCGGGATAGATTGCTTTGATGCATGGGCAAAAGAACTGGCCGAAACCGGATATCTGCACAATCATGCGAGAATGTGGTTTGCCTCAATCTGGGTTTACACGCTGCAGTTGCCCTGGCAATTGGGCGCTGACTTTTTTTTGCGGCACCTTCTGGATGGCGATGCTGCCTCAAACACGTTGAGCTGGCGCTGGGTGGTGGGGTTACATTCTGTTGGGAAAACCTATCTGGCGCGCGCCGAAAATATTCAACGCTTTACCAATGGCAGGTTCGTCCCAAAAGGATTGGCGCAGGTCGCGCCGCCGCTGAACGACACCGCGAGCACGATGGCTCCTAAAATAATAGACCCTCCCAATCCTTACCTCGAGGGGCGCAAAACTGGGTTATTGCTTCACTCAGACGATCTAAATATCGCGCATCTCACTCATCGTAGCGACTGCATCGCATCGGCCGCTTATCGCCCGGTTGATGCGGGCACTATGCTGGTTTCGAGCCCGAAATTGCTTGAATTTAACAACGCAGCTTTGGATGCCGCGACAAAGCGTTGGAAACCCAACCTGCTCAATTGCTGCGACGTGACCACCCCCGAGGGGATCTTGTCTTGGGCGCTAGAAAACAAATTAGAGCAAGTAGTCACACCCTACGCCGCCGTAGGGAATACGTCACAGATGCTTGAAAAATGTACACGTCTATTGAGTAATCACGGCGTTCAGTTAACGCAAGTGATGCGCGAGTACGATATTGTTTCTTGGCCATATGCCACAAAAGGCTTCTTCAAATTTAGAGAAAAAATTCCGAAAATCTTAACGTCGCTCTCGATAATTTAACGCGTTTCGGCCAATCGGGCGACATATCGCGCCAGCGTGTCTATTTCTAGGTTGACCAAATCCCCTACAGCCATGTCGTCCCAAGTTGTGACCGTTTTGGTGTGGGGAATAAAATTGACGCCGAAGCTTTCATCCCCAACCTCATTCACCGTTAGCGAGGTGCCGTTCAAAGCCACCGACCCTTTTGGGGCAATAAAACGCGCAAGATCTTTCGCCACTTTAAATTCAACCCGCGTGCTGTCGCCATCCTCGGTGATGGCCGTGATTTCAGCGATACCATCAACATGGCCCGATACAATATGCCCGCCAAGTTCATCGCCCAATTTGAGCGCACGCTCGAGATTCACGCGCCCTCCTTCAACCCAAGCGGATCTGCTGTTTGTCGCGGTATCAGACGGCCCAATATTGGTTTTTGAAACCGTTTCTGCACTAATATCAACATCAAACCAGCCGTCGCCAAAATCAACAACGGTCAGGCACACCCCATTGCACGCGATGGAAGCACCCAGGGCGATCGTTTCATGGTCATAGCTGGTTTTTAACCTTGCTCTGATATCGCCGCGTTGTTCAACGCGTTCAATTTGCCCAATATCTGTGATGATCCCAGTAAACATTGTTCGGTGACTCCAAATTTTCTTATCTTCGCCGCAATTATGCCAAAAAATTAGCGCATTTGAGCGACAGCCCTTAGCTTGCATAGATATGGATCATTTCACGCTCATGAACAATGACCTGCAGAAAAAACGTATGTTTCTTTTTTTACAAGGGCCGCATGGACCTTTTTTTTCACAGCTGGCAGGTGCGCTTGAAAGCTATGGCCACAGCACCTGCCAAATTGGATTCAATCAGGGCGATAAAATCTTTTGGGCAAACAAACAAAATTTTGTGGCTTTCACGCTGCCGCTTGAGGCCTGGAGCGGGTTTTTCCAACGACAAATTCGAGACAAGCAGATCACAGATCTTGTGATCTATAACGACACGCGCCCCTTCCATAAAACCGCCATTCAAGCCGCGCATGCCAAAGGTATAAACGTTCATATCTTTGAAGAAGGCTATTTAAGACCCTATTGGATCACCTATGAGCGCGACGGCAGCAATGGAAATTCAAAATTAATGTCCTTAGCGCAGAGCGCCGTTATTCCAGATCACTTGATCCTCAATCCAGATCCCGTGCCTGCCCCCTGTCATTGGGGGGATATGCGCGAGCATATTTTCTATGGCGCCGTCTATCATTGGTGCATTCTGTGCGCCAATCATCAATTTCCCAATTTCACCTCGCATCGAGAGATCAGCATTAGGAAGGAATTTCGGCTTCATCTGAAGCAATTGATTTTTACGCCAGCGCGAATGGCGGCACGTTTCTGGGCAAATTTAACCTTAAAGTTACGGACCCATCCCTATCATTTGATTTTGATGCAATTGCAGCATGACAGCGCAATTCAAAACCACTCTCCCTTCAAAACGAACGCCAGTTTTCTTGAATTCGTTCTTCGAAGTTTTGCAAATAACGCCGCGCCGCATCATCATCTTGTGATCAAAGCGCACCCTTTGGAAGACGGTCGTTCAGAGATTGCGTATCATTTGCGAAGACTAGGTGCAAAATTCGATATTAACAGGCGTATTCACTATCTTCCCGGCGACAAGCTCGCGCATGTCTTAGATCCCGCACTCAGCGTTGTGACCGTCAATTCAACCGCCGGGCAACAAGCCTTATGGCGAGGTATTCCAGTAAAAACGCTGGGAAAAGCGATTTACAATCAAAATAAATTTGTCTCCGAGCAATCGCTTGATGCGTTTTTTGCAGACCCAAAAGCGCCAAATCTTCCAGCCTATCAGGCGTTTCGAAACTTTTTATTACAGACATCGCAAATACCTGGCGGGTTTTATTCAAAAGCCGGGCGGCAGCAAGCAATTGCCCGCCTTGCAAAGAAAATGTTTCATCCACTAGACCCCTATACCGCCTATTTAACGGGTGAGATCGCCCATAATAAGCAGGATGGTTTAGCAGCCCTACCCTCCGCAGCTGCATTGGTGGCAGCCGAATGATCCCCTTACCTATCGGTTTTATACGGTCGTATCGCTTTCAACCCGCATCGCGCAGATGGCTGGCTCGCCAGATCGCGGCGCTTATCTGTTTAAGCAGCGTTATGGCGTGCGAATTGCCCAGAGTTGGCCCGACACGAGCAGAGATTATTGCCGATTTAAACACAACTGAAAAAAATCTTATTGTCGAAGTTGACGCCGCCGTTGCACGAAAAACCGCTAGTATCTCTGCCTTGGGCTTTTCCAATAAATTCAAATCAGCCGCCATCCTGGGCTCCGATACGATACAGCCTGGTGATACATTAGGCCTGACGATTTGGGAAAGCGTGGAAAGCAGTCTTTTGGCAGCCCAAAACAGCAATTCAACGATCCTTGACGAGGTACAGGTGGATGGCGAGGGGTATATTTTCATTCCCTATGCTGGGCGGATCAAAGCAGCTGGGCATTCGCCTGACTCGATCCGCCAACATTTAACGGAAATCTTGCAGGTGCAAACCCCTGACCCGCAGGTGCAAGTGCGCCGCAGCTCGGGAGATGGCGCGACCGTATCGGTGATTGGCGCCGTGGTGCAACAGGGCATCTACCCCATCGAGCGCCCAACGCGAACGCTGGGTGCCATGCTGGCCCGAGCAGGCGGCGTGACCATCGAACCCGAGGTGGCGCAAATCACCATCTTACGCGGAAGTCTTTTGGAAAAGGTCTGGTTTCAAGACCTTTATAACCACCCGAACACCGATATTCCGCTGCGTGCAGGAGATAGAGTTCTTGTCGAGACCGACACACGCGCCTTCACCTCTTTAGGATCCACGGGCACACAAGCACGTATTGGATTTCCCACGCAAACGATCTCGGCAATCGAAGCCTTGGCCTTGGTGGGGGGCTTATCGCCCGTTACCTCTGACCCACAGGGCATTTTCGTATTTCGCAATGAGGCCGCCAAAACCGCCAATCATGTCTTGGGCCGCTCGGATCTAACTGGCGAGGTTAAAATTGTTTATATTTTGGATTTAACAAAGCCTACAGGCATCTTTATCGCCCGCGATTTCACCATCCGTGATCAAGATACCGTTTACGTTACCGAGGCCGCCTTTACCCAATGGAACAAGCTTATTGCCGCCGTTACCGGATCTTTAGACGCTGTAAACACGATCAACCAATCAGCGAATACGCTCTCGTTAAAACGCTAAGCGATGCAACCCCCTCTCGCTCATAAAAATCGGCGCATGGTTCAATCGCAGCGCCAAAAGAATGTTTTTTGGCATAGTTTAGGGCTTTTACACAACCGCCGCCTGGCGCGTATTCTGGCGCTTTCAGGATATCAGCTAACGCTGGGCCTTCCCTTTGCCCAAGCTGAAGTTCTGATCTGGGGAAAATCGGCGGCCGCGCGGCGCGGCCAAAAGATAGCTCGGCATTTCAACGCACCGCTTTTATATTGCGAAGATGCGTTTTTACGCTCGCTCTTTCCCGCCCGGTTAAGCCAAGAGCCCCCGATCGGCATAATGCTCGACAAACGGGGCTTCCATTACGACCCGGCGCAGCCCAGCGATCTGGAACAAATTCTGCAGCATGCGCCTTTAAACGATCCACAAGAGCTACAGCGCGCAGAAAACGCAATATTTCGCCTTCAAGACCAGCACCTGTCCAAGTATTCAGCCTTTGACCCGCGCTTGCCGCTTCCCGAACCCGGTTTCATTTTGCTGATCGATCAAACCCGCGGCGATGGTGCTGTACGCGCGTCTGGCGGCGGGCAAATAGACTTCGATGCAATGCTTGCGCACGCAAAAGCCCATTTCCCTGATCATAAAATCATTATTCGAACCCATCCAGAAACGCGGCTCAATCTGCGCGAAGGTTATTTTTCTGCGCGGCATTGCGATACCCCACAGATCACGCTTTTTAATTGCGCAACTTCACCCTGGCATCTCTTGGAACGCGCAAAAGCAGTCTATAGTTTTTCTTCCCAGTTAGGTTTTGAGGCGATTTTAGCGGGGCACCGCCCCCATATTTTTGGGCAGCCCTTTTATGCGGGATGGGGCTTAACAGTGGATCACAAGCCTATGCCTTGGCGAAGCCGAAAGCTAAGCTCTCGCCAATTGTTTTTGGCGGCTATGATTAAATATCCAATTTGGTATGATGCCTATCGGGACCGCTTATGCAGTTTAGAAACCACGTTAGACAATTTGGAAGCCGAAACGCGCACGTGGCGCGAAGATCACCAAGGCTGGTCTGCTTCAGGCATTAGCCTGTGGAAACGCCGGCATTTTCGGGCCTTTTTTGGCCGATACAAATCCGTAAAATTTCAAACCACATCCAGCGAAGACCTAAAAGGAAACCCGCGCAAAAGGATGGTTTGGGCCAGCGCAAAACAACCGGCCGGCAAACCTGTCACGCGCATTGAAGACGGGTTTCTGCGCTCGCGTGGTTTGGGTGCTGACTTGGTGCCGCCGCTTTCCCTAATTTGTGACGATCTTGGGATCTATTACGACCCTTCGCAGGAAAGCCGGCTTGAGCGCATATTGTTAAAAATGCCGCCGCTTCGCGCGGATCAAATACGGCGCATCCAAACGCTACAAAGACGGTTGATTGACCATGATCTGACAAAATACAATCTTCATAGAGCCTATAACCTGCAGCAAAAAACAAGCTGCATTCTGGTGCCGGGACAAGTTGCCGATGATGCCTCTGTGCTGTGCGGCGGTGGCCCAAAGGGTGACAATCTATCGCTTTTAAAGCGCGTCAGGAACGCCAATCCAAACGCCTTTATCCTTTTTAAGCCGCACCCGGATGTGGAAAGCAATTTAAGGCTTGGCGCCTTACCTAAGAAAACCATTTTGCACTTTGCCGATAATTGCCTCGAAAATTGCGGCGCAGCGCAGGCCCTCAGAAGCTGCGATGCGGTGCACACTGGCACATCATTAATGGGGTTTGAAGCGCTGCTGCGCGGTATTTCCGTTACAACATATGGGCAGCCCTTTTATGCAGGCTGGGGGTTAACAAATGATCTAGGGCCCAGAATCACTAGGCGCAAACCCGGCCTAACCTTGCTTGAATTTTTATACGGATGCCACATATTGTATCCGCGCTACTTTGATCCGGTCACGCGCAGGGCTTGCCCAGTTGAAGTGGTGGTGGATCGATTGCTGGACGCCACCGCGCATCGCCCGAGCCAGGCGAACAGAGTGGCCGCAAAACTTCAAGGTTGGTTTGCCAAACCCAATCCGTTTTGGCGTTAAGCCAAAATTTGGACAAAACGAACCTAGCAGCGCCGCCAGATTTGCAATAAATCGGGGCCCACAGCGTGTGCCTTATGCGCAACGAACCGCTTTGCCTGTTTTAAGTGATTGATGGGCAAATCCCCGATCACCGGCTGCGCGCGCGCGCCCAGCACAAGCCCGGCCGTGATGCCAATCAGCTCATCGATCAGATCTTCTTTCAGTAGAGCCGCTGCCAGCGCCCCTCCGCCTTCGCAAAAAACCCGTGTTAGGCCCTTTTGGGCCAAACGCTGCGCAACATCTTTAAGGTCAACATTGTTGTTATCCGCCCTACATTCGATCAACACCGCCCCAAGCTTTTGCCACGCCTGCAAACGCGCGTTATCCGCCTTGGGGCCATGGCAGATCCAGACGGGCACGCTGTTCGCCGTTTGCGCCAAATGATGGGTTTCGGGAAGATCAACGCCATTGCTAACCACAACCCGCACCGGCTGCCGCTCAATGCCTATATCCCGCGCGGTCAGATTGGGATTGTCACGGCGCACCGTCCCCCCCCCCACCAAAACGGCATCATAGCGGGCGCGCATTCCATGCACCCATCGTCGTGCCAATGGCCCGGTGATCCATTGACTTTCGCCATTTTCCATCGCGGATTTGCCATCAAAGCTGGCCGCCATTTTCAACGCTATATGTGGCCTGCCACGCAGGATCCGATTTAAAAAGCCCGCGTGATCCCAGGCAGCGGCCTCAGCCTCTACACCTTCAACAACTTCAATGCCCGCCGCTTTTAATGCCGCCACCCCGCGCCCCGCAACGCGCGGATCTGGATCGGGCGCACCGATCACAACCCGCGCAACCTTGGCCGCAATCAGCGCGTCACAACAGGGCCCGGTCTGCCCTTGATGCGCGCAGGGCTCTAACGTGACAAAGGCCGTGGCACCCGCTGCCAAGGCGCCCGCGCGTTGTAACGCCTGTGATTCGGCGTGAGGACGCCCTCCTATCGCGGTCCAACCGCGGCCAACAACGCGTCCCTCTTTTACGATCACGCAGCCCACTGCCGGATTGGGCCAGCAATGGCCTTGGTTGCGCCGCCCCAAGGCCAGCGCATGGGTCATGAACTGGTGATCTTCCACCGCTCTTGCCTATTCTTCTGTGGGTATATCGGGCCTTAATTCACTGACAAATTTATCAAAATCATCGGCAGCCTGAAAGTTTTTATAAACGCTCGCAAAGCGCACATAGGCCACCGTATCGATGCGCGCCAGCGCTTCCATAACGATCTCACCAATTTTCTTTGAATTGATATCGGTTTCGCCAAGGCTTTCCAGACGCCGCACGATCCCCGAAATCATTTGCTCCATCCGTTCATTTTCAATTGGTCGTTTTTGCAGCGCAATACGAATTGAGCGCTCGAGCTTGTCGCGATCAAAATCTTCACGTCGTCCATTCGACTTGATCACCACAAGATCGCGCAATTGTACCCGCTCATAAGTGGTAAAACGCCCAACGCAAGCAGCACAAAACCGACGGCGTCGAATTGCAACATGGTCTTCAGCGGGTCGGGAATCTTTCACTTGGGTATCAATATTCCCACAGAACGGGCAACGCATTGGCATATCCTTTGGCATAAGACTGGCCCGGGTTTGCGGGCCGAAGAGTGTTTTCCACGAGCACTATAGGGCAACCGCAACGCTTTGTGTAGTCTGCATTTTTGATCACTACAGATAGATCGTCGATGAAATGCCTAAACTCCGCCCACACAATATCGTGCTGCTACACCTGCATAGAAACGGCAGCCGGGCTCAAAAAATTTGTTTGAGAAGCGCAGCGTCTTTACAAGTGCACGGGCAGCTGATCGCGCAAGACAGAGGCAAAGACCCGACGCTGATGCGGCGCCACGCGATGTTCGACGAGGTAAATTCCCTGCCACGTACCCAATGCCAATTGGCCCTCATGCAGTGGAATGGTTAGGAATGTCGGTAAAAGCGCGGCTTTTATATGCGCAGGCATATCATCCGCACCTTCATAAAGGTGGGTCAAATATGACATGGAAGGATGGGTTGCCGGCGGCACCAAACGATCAAAAAACGCCGTTAAATCAGAGCGCACATCCCTGTCAGCGTTCTCTTGAATCAACAAGCTTGCTGAACTGTGCTGAACGAATAAATTTACCAGACCGTTGCCTTGCACCCACTGAGCGATCTGATCGGTAAACTCATACAGCCGCGGACCATTTGTTTGTATAGTGAAAGTCTTTTGAAGCATACCCGCGCTACCGGTTTTTCGGGTTTAGCCAGCGCATACCAAACTGCCCTATCTTCACAAAAATGCATTGGGTGCATCTGGCCGGTAAAACAGACCAAATAGCGTGTTTATTGATCTAAGAAACTACGCAATTTACGCGAGCGTGACGGGTGCTTTAACTTGCGCAAAGCTTTGGCTTCGATCTGCCGGATCCGCTCGCGCGTCACGCTGAATTGCTGACCCACTTCTTCAAGCGTATGATCCGTATTCATACCAATGCCGAAGCGCATGCGCAAAACCCGCTCTTCCCGCGGCGTGAGCGATGACAGCACGCGCGTAGTGGTTTCTTTCAAATTCTCTTGAATAGCACTGTCTAATGGCAAGACAGCGTTAGAATCCGGAATAAAATCGCCCAGCTGCGAATCTTCTTCATCTCCGATCGGGGTTTCGAGTGAAATTGGCTCTTTGGCGATTTTCATCACTTTGCGCACTTTTTCCAACGGCATTTGAAGTTTAGCAGCCAATTCCTCGGGCGTTGGTTCGCGCCCAATCTCATGCAGCATCTGCCGGCCAGTGCGTACCAGTTTGTTGATGGTTTCAATCATATGAACAGGAATACGAATGGTTCGCGCCTGATCAGCGATCGACCGGGTGATCGCTTGGCGTATCCACCATGTCGCATAGGTTGAAAACTTGTACCCACGCCGGTATTCAAACTTATCCACCGCCTTCATGAGGCCAATGTTACCTTCTTGTATTAAATCAAGGAATTGTAAGCCGCGGTTCGTGTATTTTTTAGCAATTGAAATCACCAAACGCAGGTTTGCCTCAACCATTTCTTTCTTGGCTTGGCGGGCTTCTTTCTCACCTTTTTGCACCTGCGCGACTATGCGTCTGAATTCGCTGATATCCAAACCGATATATTGACCAACCTGCGCCATATCATTGCGCAACCCTTCCGCTTTATCGGAGGAGCGTTCGATGAACATTTGCCATCCCCGGCCAGCTTTCTCAGCCATGCGTTCCATCCAATTGGGATCGAGTTCATGGCCCCGATATTCATCGATAAACTCACGGCGGTTGATCCGCGCTTGATCCGCCAATTTAACCATTGAACTATCAATCTGCATGATGCGCCGATTGATGCCATATAGCTGATCAATCAAGGCCTCAATTCGGTTATTGTGCAAATGTAGCCCATTCACCAGCTCGACAATTTCAGCGCGCAACGCCTGATATGTTGCCTCTTGTGTCTCGGTAAAGCTGCTATCTTCGTTCAAAGTCGCCGAAATCCGCGAATCTTGCATGTCGGATAATTTGATATAATCGGATGCAATACGATCAAGCGTTTCAAGCACCTGAGGTTTCAGCGCCGCTTCCATTGCCGCCAAAGACAGGTTGGACTGATCATCATCGTCATCGTCATCATCATCGGTCAGTATTGGATTGCCATCTGCATCCAACTCTTCGGATTGGGCCTCTTTTTGCTGCCCAACCGCGACATTGCCGTTTGCCAGAACATTTTCGCCTTCACCATCTTCTTCCATTTGATTGCCGAAGGTGGTTTCCAAATCGATCACTTCGCGCAGAAGAATATCTTCGCTTAGCAATTCATCGCGCCAAATCGTGATCGCCTGAAACGTCAAAGGGCTTTCACATAGCCCAAGGATCATCGTGTTGCGCCCTGCCTCGATCCGTTTGGCGATCGCGATTTCACCTTCACGGCTGAGCAGCTCAACCGAGCCCATTTCACGAAGGTACATGCGCACGGGATCATCGGTGCGATCAAGCTTTTCGGTTTCACCCGAAGAAAGCGCCACATCTTTACCGCCTGTCACCGCGACCAGATCCGTGGCTCCTTTTTCTTCTTCTTCGATCTCTTCATCTTCAATGATATTGATGCCCATTTCAGACAGCATCGACATCACATCTTCAATTTGTTCGGAAGAAACCTGATCGGGTGGCAAAACCTGATTGAGCTGATCGTATGTTATATAGCCACGCTCACGCGCTTCACCGATCATTTTCTTGACTGCGGCTTGACTCATATCAAGGGAGATCTCCGCATCCTGATCATCTGTCTTGCGATCGTCGGTGTCTTTAGCGGCCATTTGGGACTCCTAATTTAACGCGAGTGATTCGTTACTGACAAGAAATAACGGAATCACATGATTCGGCCACCCCGTGTATAGTACTTTATTTACTGTTATCCCTCTATTTAGTCAGTTTTTTGGCTTTTGAAAGGAAATTCCCCCCAAAATTTCATCGAATCGGTCTTTTTCACTGCGGTTGATTCGCGCACCGTTCTGCGCCATCTGATATTGAACCTTATCTTCTTGAACTGCTTTTAAGGAATTATGCCCCGCCTCAGCGGCTTCCTTCAGACGCCAAACAGCGGTTTCATCCAAGGCCTCCTCTCCGGCCTCTTGCAACTCTTTCAATTCTGCGGCCAGACCTTTTCGGCTGGAAAGTTTCCCCAAAGCCTCCAAAATTGTAGCGCGCGCATTCTCTGTTTGATCCGAATTCAGCAAACCGGCGGCCATACGCACATGTCCCGCAGAAAACAGTTTTTCGATCACCTGAGGCCCTAGCGCAGCGGCAATCTGCGCCTCTAACTCAGAGCGCGTTTGATTTTTGCTTTGCACCATGATGCGGAGCATTGCATCTAAATTTGGATCATCAAAATCCACGCCTTCGAGGAAGCTGCGCACATCCTTCAACACAGCTGGGCAGACCAGCACGGCCGCAACGATCACCGCCTCATGGATATATTGGGCAACCCTATCATTACCTGAGGCGAGCGCTGAGGCCTTGGTGCTTTGCTGAGGTTTTCCCGGCAGGCTTGCCGCTTGACCACGCTTGCCGCCCCGCTTGCCATGGTTTCGAAACAAGGCCCAGCGCAAATCTTTCAGCGCCGTTTCATAATGCAACCGCAGTCCGTGATCCTTGATCAACTTAGTTTTAGTTGCCAACGCTTTATCCAAGCCGGCTTTGCGCTCCGGGCTATCAAACGGTCCAGCCGCCATTTCGCGCTGCCAGAGCAGCTCAACCATTGGCATCGCTTTTTGTAGCAATTTGCGCAAGGCGCCGGCCCCAGATTGGCGGATGAGATCGTCTGGGTCTTGGCCTTCGGGCATCAAGGCAAACCGCAAAGCACGGCCGGCTTCCAACGCCGGCAACGCCAAATCGATCAATCGGTAGGCTGCTCTCAAGCCAGCTTTATCGCCATCAAGTGCCACAATAGGCTCGGGGGTCATGCGCCATAACAGCGAGAGCTGGGTTTCGGTTATGGCTGTGC
The DNA here is from genome assembly GCA_034423775.1 of Alphaproteobacteria bacterium US3C007. Classification (NCBI taxonomy): domain Bacteria; kingdom Pseudomonadati; phylum Pseudomonadota; class Alphaproteobacteria; order Rhodobacterales; family Roseobacteraceae; genus Thalassovivens; species Thalassovivens spotae. The sequence goes on along the minus strand of CP139918.1, from coordinate 2,854,051 downwards.
CCAGCGGCGCAACCGCGGCCTCAAAGCCCGCTTCAACCAATGCGATTACATCCATATACCCTTCGGCTACAATCAATGGTTGATCCGGTCCAACGGCCTTTCTGGCAGGGCCCATATTGTAAAGCGTGCGCCCTTTATCGAACAAAACAGTTTCAGGAGAATTAAGGTATTTGGCCTTGGCAGCCGGATCAAGCGCGCGCCCGCCAAAAGCAATGCACTGCCCACGGGCATCACGAATAGGAAACATGATCCGTCCACGAAACCGGTCATACGGGGCTCTGCCCTCTTCGGGCTGGATACAAAGGCCTGTTTCAATAAGCTTTTCAGGGGCAACACCGGCAGCTTTAAAATGCTGTATAAGCGCAGAGCGATCTTCTGGCGCAAAGCCAATGCCAAAGCGCGCTTGCGCCTCTTCAGACAGCCCACGCCCAGACAAATAGCGCCGCGCATCAGCAGCGGCGTTTGTTTTCAGGCTTAAGCGAAAAAAGCGAACCGCTTGCTCCATAACATCGACAAGCGCACCTTTTTGATCCGCTTTCTCTTTTGCCTGCGGATCGCGGGCCGGCATGCTCAGACCAGCCTCTGCGGCCAAAATCTCTACCGCCTCTATGAAGCTCACATTTTCTGTATCTTTTACGAATGTAATAATATCGCCCTTGGCCTGACAGCCAAAGCAATAAAAATAACCTTTGGTGTCTTCCACGTGGAACGAGGCCGTTTTTTCTTGATGAAACGGGCATGGCGCCCACATATCACCGCGGCCCTGATTGGATTTACGCAGATCCCATGTGACCTTCTTGCCCACAACAGCACTTATGCTGACGCGGCTCCGCAACTCATCCAAAAATCCAACTGGCAGGCTCATGGGCTGAATATCGGAGCTTCCTAAGGCGAAGTCTAGTACTGAGCAAAAAGAAACAAACTTTTTACGCCCCCGAGCAATTCAAAAAAGCACGATCTGGCTTTAAAGCCCTTTTGTTTGATAACTCTCTGCGACTTTGCGAATGGCGACCAAATAAGCTGCGATGCGCAGATCGGTGACGTTTTGATCACTATGCCAAAGCGCCCGCATTGCCTGCATCGCGGCGCGCATCGTATCATCCAAACCCGAGCGCACCAACTCTAACTCACCCGCGCCCTGAACAAAGCGTTTTTTGAAATCTGCACTCATGCTCCAATCAGCGCCCATTTGGGTTGAGAGGCGTTCCAATTCGTCCAATAACATGAGGCTGCGTGCCTCTTCCTGACGGCGCTGCATCCGGCCAAATCTGATATGGCTAAGATTCTTTACCCATTCAAAATAAGAAACGGTTACGCCCCCCGCATTTGCATACATATCCGGAATGATCACGCAGCCCTTTTCGCGCAATATTTCATCAGCGCCCGCCGTTACTGGCCCATTCGCCGCTTCGATGATCAACGGGGCTTTGATCCGCGCTGCATTTTCTAAATTAATCACGCCCTCCAAAGCCGCAGGGATCAATATATCGCAATCATGCTCAAGCAGCTTGGCGCCCTCTGGCACAAACACAGCATCCGGGTAATCTTTAAGACCCCCTGTTGTGTTTCTCCAATCTGCAACGCCCTCAACATTCAGCCCGGTTTCGTTTATGAGCGCGCCGTCGCGCTCGATCACGGCAATAATTTTAGCGCCATCTTCCTGGGATAAAAACTTTGCAGCATGAAACCCGACATTGCCAAGCCCTTGAACAATCACGCGCTTGCCTTCTAAAGACCCGCTCAACCCCGCGCGCTGAAGGTCTAATGGCTCACGAAAAAATTCTTGCAACGCATATTGAACACCGCGCCCCGTGGCCTCAACCCGCCCCGCAATTCCGCCCGCGTTCATCGGTTTGCCAGTGACGCACGCCTTGGCATTGATATCGGTTGTGTTCATGCGAGCATATTGATCTGCAATCCAGGCCATTTCACGTTGCCCCGTGCCCATATCAGGCGCGGGTACGTTTTGGCTGGGATGAATCAAATCACGCTTAATCAGCTCATAAGCAAACCTGCGGGTAATCAGCTCAAGCTCATGCTCTTCGTAAAGCGTTGGGTCAATACAAAGCCCACCTTTAGAGCCGCCAAACGGCGTATCGACCAAAGCGCATTTAAAGGTCATAAGCGCCGCCAAAGCTTCCACTTCGTCTTGGTTCACCCCTAAAGAATACCGAATGCCCCCTTTTACAGGTTCCATATGTTCAGAATGAACCGAACGATATCCCGTGAAGGATTTTATTTCACCGCGTAATCGCACGCCAAACCGCACCGTATAAGTGGCATTACAAATCCGGATTTTTTCTTCCAACCCAGCCGGCAAATCAATCAAGCGAACTGCCCGATCAAACATTCTTTCAACGCTTTCGCGAAAGCTAATTTCCGTTTTCACCCTGCAATCTCCCCCAAACCATAAATATAAAAATAAAACTCGTTCGGCCCAACACATATCATATTTCTCACAACCCCAAGAAAAATTATGGCAGAAAGAACGCGAGGCCTTATGTGGTTAGACGCGCACTTCATAGCCGGGCTGTTCGGGCTCATCATCAATTAATTCGGCCGGAAAACCATCTGCGCGCACATCTAACCCGGTCACCTCTTCTAAGCGCTTGATAATATTTGGGGATAACTCACGCGCCCCAAAGCGCTTAATCCCATCTTGAAAGATAGAGATTAACAATGGATTCAATTCGAGCGGTATCGAAGCTCGATCTGCAACCTCTTGAAACAAGCCAATATCTTTTGCAACCAGATCCATCGTAAACGACACATCGCGGCTGCCATTTAAGATTAGCTGGCTTTCTGTTTCATGCACAAATGACGTACCCGAAGAGATTTTCAAAGCCTCATACGCCACTTTAAGATCCATGCCCGCCCCTTTGGCGACGGTTAAGGCTTCCGCGCAAGACACCAGATTTGCCGTGGCCATATAATTTGTGATTACTTTTAGAATACTAGCAGATCCCAGATCTCCGGTATGCAAAATACGCCGCCCCATTTTTGTAAGAAACGGCAAAACCGCCTCAAAACTGTGCCGGTCACAACCAGCGAAAATGCTAATATTTCCCGTATCTGCACGATGACATCCGCCTGAAACAGGACAGTCCACGGCTTGTCCGCCTTTGGCCTGCACCAACGCACCAAGTCGTTTGACTTCCGCTTCGTCTGTGGTCGACATTTCCAACCAGATTTTACCGGGCTTTACATGCGCAAGCATCGCTTGAACCACCGCGGCAGAAGCGGCTGGATTTGGCAAACAGGTGATCACTATGTCACAGCTTTGCATCATTTCAGCCGGGCTTACTCCGTTTTTGGCGCCCTTTGCCACAAACGCCTCCACCAAAGCCTCATCCAAATCATGAACCTGTAAAGATACACCATTGCGCAGCAAACTGCCTGACAATTTGCCTCCAACATTTCCCAAACCAATAAATCCGACCTGCATCTTATTTTCTCCTGAGTTTTTTAAAACTTAGTGGTTTCCAAACCATTGTTCAGTCTGTTTCCGACCTTCCAGCGCCGAATACTTCCCAGCTTGGCGGCTTGCCCAATTTCAAACGGTTCCTTTTTTAAACACCAAATGTGCCAGCACCAAGTTTAGCAAGCCATTTTCAAGTTTCAAAATTCCGAGTGCGCCTTCAGAGCCGGTTTTTACGGCACATTGAAATCGTAACCACGCTGGAAAATCGTAAACACGCGGATCTGTTCGCGCAACGGTCAGCCTAGACAGGCGCCAGGAAATAAGACGCCCATCAACCGTACGCGGCGCGTTTCGGCGCGATCGCTGGTTCAAGCAAAGAAAAGCAGATCACGGTTTGCTGGCAGGCACGCCCAACATGCGAAGCACAAGGTCACGGTACAGCGCAATAATTTCATCCTTTGTTAAGCGGCCTTCGCCGTCAAACCAAGTGCCCACTTCTTTCAGCATTCCTAAAATGGCGAAACTTGTAATCTTTGGATCTTCAACCGAAAAAATACATGCCCCTTGTCCGGCCGTAATGATAGATTCCAGCTCTAATTCATAGCTCTTGCGCAAAGTTTCAATCTTAGCAAAATTTGACTCAGAAAGATTGCGTAACTCCATATAGGCGATAAACACTGCCTCTGATTTATCCAGATGATAATTCAAATGGCAGGTCACGAATTGCAACACCAGTTCTTCGGGGGCGGTATCCGTTTTTTGCGAACGCCAAGTCTGCAACAAATCAGTAAGATGCGTATGCATCAAATCATACAATAAGGATTGTTTATCCGGTGTGTAATTGTAAAGCGCACCCACTTGCACGCCAACCTCTGCCGCGATCTGACGCATAGACACAGCCGCATATCCGTAAAGCGCAAACAGCTTTAAAGCGGCCAGTCGGACTTTTGGGCCAGTTTTTAATGCGTGAGATCCAGAGGTTCGAGCCATAACACAGCAATATATGAACACTTGTTCAAATAAAAGCATCAGATGATTTTCTGTCAATCTTTTACGGTATGAGGAACAGAGTGATTGCAGCGCTGCGGTGAAAACGCTAGAGCAGGAGTCGTTTTTATATAAAAAATCGGATTGTAGATGAGCGCTCCATTACGACTGGGAATTGCCGGATTGGGCACCGTGGGTGTCGGTGTTGTAAAAATAATTGCAGAAAAAGCTGCCTTGCTGCGCCAGCGTACGGGGCGCGAGATAGTTATAACGGCAGTGTCAGCGCGCAGCGCGCAGAAAGACCGCGGTATTGATCTAGCGCCCTATGCATGGGAAGCGGATCCGGTTGCTTTGGCCAAGCGCCCGGACGTCGATATATTTGTTGAATTGATGGGCGGCCATGAAGGGCCAGCCAAAGAGGCAACCGAGGCTGCCTTGAACGCGGGCAAAGATGTGGTCACGGCGAATAAAGCGCTGTTGGCGCATCACGGGCAAAAACTGGCCGAAAAAGCGGAAAATGGCGGTAAAGTGCTGCGTTTTGAGGCTGCTGTTGCGGGTGGTATTCCAGTGGTGAAGGCCTTGACCGAGGGGTTGGCCGGAAATGACATCACCCGCATTTTAGGCGTGATGAACGGCTCTTGCAATTACATCCTGACGCGCATGCAAACCGCAGGTTTGTCCTATGCCGATGTTTTTGCCGAGGCTGAAGCGCTGGGCTATCTAGAAGCGGATCCCGAACTGGATGTGGGCGGGATCGATGCAGGGCATAAATTGGCTTTGCTTTCTTCGATTGCTTATGGCACCGCGGTAAATTTTGAAGGCGTAGAGCTTGAAGGCATTGGACAAATTTCGATCAATGATATCGAACAAGCCGCCGATATGGGGTTCCGCATCAAATTGCTAGGGGTATCTCAATTCACCGATCGCGGTTTAGAACAGCGCATGACCCCCTGTTTGGTACCCGCACAATCGCCGCTGGGGCAATTGGAAGGCGGCACCAATATGGTGGTGCTGGAAGGAGACAATGTGGGGCAAATTGTGCTGCGGGGCGCGGGCGCTGGTGAAGGCCCCACCGCAAGCGCAGTTCTGTCCGATATTTGCGATCTGGCCCGTGGCACGCGCATCAGCACGTTTGGGCAACCCGCCAAATCGCTTCGACGCGCGCAAACCACGCAAAGCGTGACGCCTGCCCCGTTTTATCTTCGGCTTCAATTGCTCGATAAGCCCGGAGCCTTGGCGCGCGTTGCCGCTATCCTAGCTGACTCAGGGATCTCGATCGATCGAATGCGCCAATATGGCCATTCCGAAGAAACCGCCCCTGTTTTGATCGTAACGCATAAAACCTCGCGCCAGGCCTTAAACAAAGCCTTGGCCGAATTGCCGAACACGGATGTATTGGCCGCCCAGCCGGTGGCGCTTCGCATTGAAACGGTTTGAGCAAACCACCCTTTGCTCCTAGTAAAAGGACTTAAAACAAAAATGACAAAAACAGATTTTAGTGATCGGATGCTGTCTTTAGGGCTGGCGCGCGTATCAGAAGCCGCGGCCCTGGAATCAGCTGATTTAATTGGCCGAGGTGACGAGAAAGCTGCTGATCAAGCGGCCGTGAACGCGATGCGCGACCAATTAAACAAACTGGATATTGCCGGGGTGGTAGTGATTGGGGAAGGCGAGCGCGATGAAGCCCCTATGCTCTATATCGGTGAAGAAGTCGGCACCGGCAATGGGCCTGGGGTGGATATCGCTTTGGACCCGCTAGAGGGCACTACGCTGACCGCCAAAGATATGCCAAATGCATTGACCGTGATCGCTATGGGTCCGCGCGGTTCAATGCTGCATGCGCCAGACGTATATATGGAAAAATTGGCCATTGGGCCGGGTTTTCCCGATGATTTGCTGCATCTTGATATGAGCCCGGCGGAGCGAATTATGACGCTGGCCTCTGCCAAAAATTGTTCTGCATCTGATTTGACCGCCTGCATCCTTGACCGACCAAGGCACGAAAAAATGATTGAACAAGTGCGCAGCACGGGGGCAGCCATTCGCCTGATCACAGATGGGGATGTGGCCGGTGTTATGCATTGCGCAGAACCAAGCATCACGGGCATTGATATTTACATGGGCGATGGCGGGGCCCCAGAAGGGGTTTTGGCAGCCTCTGCGTTAAAATGTATGGGCGGGCAAATTTTCGGTAGGCTTTTATTCCGCAATGAGGATGAAAAAAAACGCGCTTACAAAGCCGGTATAACCGATTTAAATCGTATCTATGCGCGCGATGACATGGTTACCCAAGATGTGATCTTCGCGGCAACCGGCGTGACAGGCGGTTCGCTCTTGCCGGGGATAAAGCGTGAGATTGGATTTCGAACAACCGAAACCTTGCTCATGCGCTCTAAAACCGGCTCTGTGCGCCGAATGAGCTATCGCGTTCCAACGGAGCCGCGCGATTAAAGGAGATGGTTTGGCCTTTCTAAACGTTGAGTCTTCGATCTCCGGTCGCCCCTGGATGGGGCCATCTGACGCGACGCGCCGTGCCGCTGAAACACTTGCACAAGATCATGACCTGCCTTTTGCCGTCGCTGCAGTATTAGCGCGGCAAAATATTTCTGGCCAAGAGGCCAAACCCTATCTTAACCCGCAATTGCGTGACCTATTGCCGGACCCCTTGCGATTGCGCGATATGGATAAGGCGGCCAGTCGCTTGATTGAGGCGATGCTCAAAAAACAGCGAATCGCGATTTTTGCGGATTATGATGTTGATGGGGCCACATCGGCAGCTTTGTTGATCACGTGGCTAAAACATTTTGGCCAAGCCGCAACGCTGTACATCCCGGACAGAATTGAAGAGGGATATGGCCCCAATGAACCAGCAATGCAAAACTTGGGTCAACATCATGATCTGATTATCTGTGTGGATTGTGGAACGCTGAGCCATGCCCCTGTGCAGGCCGCGCAACCTGCCGAAGTGATCATTTTAGATCATCATTTGGGGGCAGAGACGCTGCCCCAATGCTGCGCGGTTGTGAACCCTAACCGCCAAGATGAAGACAGCGACCTTGCGCATTTATGCGCTGCCTCTGTGGTATTTTTATGCCTTGTAGAAGCGGGTCGACAATTGCGAAAAATGGATCAATCAGGTCCAGATTTGATGCAAATGCTCGATTTGGTGGCTTTAGCGACGGTTGCCGATGTTGCCCCCTTAATCGGGGTGAACCGCGCATTTGTCCGCCAAGGTCTGCGCATTATGGCGCAGCGCAAACGCCCTGGCATGACGGCCCTTGCAGATTGCGCAAACTTACAAAGCCCGCCCAGCAGTTATCATCTTGGATTTGTTTTGGGCCCGCGCATCAATGCGGGCGGCCGCGTCGGACAAGCGGATTTGGGCGCAAAATTACTTATTTGCGATGATCCCTCTCACGCACAAGCCCTGGCTGAGCGCCTTGAAGAGCTGAACCAAGATCGCAGAGACGTGGAGGAAAGCGTGCGCTTAGCGGCGATCGACCAAGCCAGCGAGCGCGGTTTAGAGGGCCCCCTTGTCTGGGCCGCCGGCGCAGGGTGGCATCCAGGCGTCGTGGGAATTGTTGCCGCGCGGCTAAAAGAAGCCACCAATCGCCCAGCCATCGTTATTGGATTTGACGGCAAGTCGGGCAAGGGCTCGGGCAGATCCGTCAGCGGTGTTGATCTAGGCGCGACAATTCAAAAATTGGTGCAAGAAGGAATGATTGAAAAGGGCGGCGGACATAAAATGGCGGCTGGTCTGAGCCTAACAGAAGCCCAACTGGCCCCGGCAATGGCGCGTTTGTCTGACTTGCTTGCAAAACAAGGCAGCGCCGCAGGGGGCGCAAAAGATTTACAACTCGATGCGTTACTAATGGCCTCTGCAGCTTCCCTTGAGCTTTATGAAGATCTGGAAAAAGCTGGGCCCTTCGGATCGGGGGCTCCTACGCCGCGCTTTGCCTTTAGCGATATGCGTCTGTCTTTTGCAAAGCGCGTTGGGGATCAGCACCTCAAGTTTCGCGCGCAAGATCCCGAGGGCGCGGCGCTTGAAGGCATTGCATTTAATGCGTTTCAAACGGCGCTTGGCCCTGCTTTGCTTGCGCATGGGGGAAAACGGTTTCACTTGGCAGGAAAATTAAACCTGAACATCTGGAACGGACGAAAATCCATTCAATTGGTGCTCGATGATGCCGCGCTGGCCTAGATTGAAATGCCAGCAGATGGTTTTAACACTCCCAGTTCAATAAAAAGTGGATTTTTTAAAAATCACTCAAATTTCGCTTGCAAGCCCCTTGGTCATTGCCTAAAGACACGGCACGAAGCGATAGTGGCCCGTTCGTCTATCGGTTAGGACGCCAGGTTTTCAACCTGGAAAGAGGGGTTCGATTCCCCTACGGGCTGCCACGTTTTTAAAACCCCTTATTTACATGACAAAAACAGGCTTCGGTTAAAGATATTTCCCGCAGGTTTTTCCCGTAGGTCGTGACTGGTAATATTTTCCTCAGACATTCCGCTTCAATTTCAAAGCTACGGGGACATAGGGAATCGTACACTTTTGCAATGTAATTAAACTAGCCCTGCTTAATCGGTGGGGTCATTTTTCGATAATGTTCTGCACAATCAATCTTGTAGAAACTTCGGGTTGTTCCATATGTTGACCACTCCAGAACAGGCGTTAGTCCGGCTATCACCAAAAAATTCAAGTAAATGCTCTACGGTATCAAGCCACGTAACTTCTTCGTCTTCCGTTTCAATTTTTTCTTCTAAACCTGCGATACCTAACTCGTAAAATTCCTGTTCATCAGTTTGAATAATTGTCTTGCGTATTTTCATAGGAATTTCTGATGGGGTCATCACGAAGTCTAGAAACTCATCCACACAGCCTTCTTTGACCCGATACTTTACAGCCGACAGTACCTTAGTTTTGTTTTGCAACTGCAATTCATTTTGGTCATTATGCCAATCAAACAATATTGCTCCTGAACATGCATCTGTCCTACTGCCATTAGAGAACTTAACTAACATATGTTCGACAGTATCTAACCAATTCACCCCCGTTTCTTCTTTCGTAATCATATCATCTAACTCAGGTACCATAGTTACATTAAGTATTTCAGAATCTGAGATTTGAAGTGTGTATTGAACTACCGCTTCTTCCGAACCAGTCTTTGTTATTTCATCAAACATTGAACTCATATGGCCTGGTTTTACGACGAAACGAACAATAGATGCGAAGACTGGTTTGGGGGCATTGGCCGCTGCGATGGAAGACAATGTTTGCACTCTTTCAACTATAGATGTCTCTTCTTTCATTTTGAGGTCGTTATCAATCGTCTCATCTTTCCCGACGGAATACCCCTCTGTTTTTGGGAAACTTTTAGAAGCAGAGTGCCTTTTCCAGTACAGTAAATTGAAACCTTGGTCGGCATAAGTATCTACTGTCACTAGCTCCCAGCCTTGAGATCCCATATCGTTAAGGTGGCTGGAATAATTTTGTGGGTTAAACTCCCGAGAAATCTTTGTGTTCGTATATTCCCATCGAGAGTTCATAGTTCAGTTAATCGCCTTAGTTTTTGACCACATATTTAAACTACGGGACATTAATCAAAGGTCAAACTTATTTCTTATTTTTATCTTTCTGAGTGATTAGGTTTTAAGCGAATGCTGGTGGCGTAGATTGATATAAATTGGGCGCTTATACTATCGCCTCAGAACGTATTTTTTAACCCTTTAGTTAAACAATTTTTACTTTCCACCGTATTTTCTTGCACAAAGCAAATTAGAAGTGAGGTGGTAATATGAATTTATACACTCACACTATGGCAACCAATTTTGCTGTTACGAGCGTATATTCCAAAGCGAACAATGTGTTGGAACCCAAGCAATCGGGTCGTTTACGTCGTAACAAGAAACATAAAGATGGAGTGGAAGTCTCGATAACCCGTGACAGTCCTACCCAAAACCATGAAGAACTTTTAAATATGCTAAAAGGTCAGTTCGGTTAGTCTATCTGCCGTGGGTACATACTTCGTATCTGGCCTATACGGTACCCCACTGGTGACAAGTTCATTGGCTACTTGCTAGAGTTAGAGCCAATGGCAATCCTTTCAATGCTGTCCTTTATTAAAACACCAGTGCCATCATCAATCAGTTGACCCGCTGAATAATTAGTGCTGCATTCGAGTTTATGAGAATGAAAAGGGCTAATGACAATGACTGTGGCAAATGTTGTAATGTTTGAGTTTGATACGCCAGAGGAACTTAAGGGTTGGGCGCAACAATACGGTAAGTCAGGGCCCTTTCCCAATAATATTATCTCCTTATTTGTTCAGACTGGAGATACCTCAGCTATTGGCATCAACACTTACCCTGATGAAGAAACTAGAGCAGTTGCTGACCAGCACAGGGTGAATTTTATCGAAGATCAACGTGAGAACTTTAGTGTGAGGGAAGTTATGCCCTTGAGTGGGCCAGTCTTAGTTGAGTTTATCAACGGAGTACTGAACAATAACACTGAGAAAGATTAACTTAAATGTACTGTATCAAAGCCGAGATACCACAAAACATTTGTGACATAGATGATGAGTTAAAAGCTATTTATCATGGCAAAGACACAGTTTGTATTTGGGTTTTTCAATCCAGAGAGGACAGAAACAACTTTATGGATGATACAGCGGGGATGCTAAAAGCTGAACGTGAAAGCCACTATGAAAAATACTTCAGCTAAACAATTCCTGTCTTTATCCGTATCAATTATAGACTTACTTTTTCTCCCTCGCTTTAAAACTGGCCCTGCTTAATCGGTAGGGTCATTCTTTAGGTAAGTAATACCTTTTCGAAGCAGCTTATCTGTTTTCAACACTCTCGATTAAAGTCGCAAGACGCTCCATCAAGCCGCTATCTTCAACCCGCATTTCAAAACAATCGTTGTCTTTAAGAAACTTTAGCTTTTCACTTGTCCAGATTTCCAGCTTCAAACCTTCAACTTCTTTAGCCTTGTCAAATGTTCCGAGTGGCATACCCACAACGCCCTCTAATATTTCTGGTCTGGCTGAAACTCTGACATAACATTTGGGGCAGAAACCCATCTTCATATTTCCACCACTACCACCTTCATACTCGTAATAAACTTGGTCCCCCGAAAAATTCACTTCATCTTCTTGATAATACATACCCATATTCACAGACCCAGTTAAACGTCGGCATGAGGAACAATTACATTGCATCGAAAGCATTGGGTTTAAGTCAGTTTCAAACTTCACCTGTCCACAGTGGCAGCCACCTGAATGTTTCATTTCACTCTCCCTCTTTAAATCCTCTCAATTCTAACAAACGATACGAAGCACCTCAGTTCAGGTCAAACTTATTTCTTATTTTTGTATTTCTAGGGGATTTGGGGTGAGGTGAAGGCTATTAGTGAAGAAGTACCGATACGCAGTGAAACAGCAGACGGGCTAAAGTATTTTTTTTATTTTACACCTATAGGTAGTTATTAAGTACCATCGAATCTACCTTTGATTATATCAGGGGTCCCATATAAATCAAGTAAGCATGGGTATAAACTAGCTGCTATTATCACCTTAGAAATATCCTCTAAATACATTGTAAACATTACATTCTTATAGACATCCTAACTGTGTCACTAGCATCAACGGTCGTTGGTGGACACGACACAATAGAGGGATTCTTATTATGAAACAGAGGTTCATCTCACTACTTAGAGTATCGACTGACAAACAAGGTATCTCAGGACTAGGATTAGAAGCCCAACGTGACCATGTGGGTCGCTATATTGAGGGCGTAGGCGGGGAACTCATCCAAGAGTTTGTAGAGGTAGCCAGTGGACGTAAGACAGACCGAACTGTCCTTAATCAAGCGATAGAACTCTGTCAGGTCTACAATGCCACCCTTATCCTTAAGTCATTCGATAGATTAAGCCGTGATGCCCACTTCCTATTGGGTTTACAGAAGTCAGGCATACGCTTTCTTGCCAGTGATAACCCCCAAGCCAATGAACTCACCGTGGGAATACTGGCCCTTGTAGCCCAACAAGAAGCCCAAGCTATAAGTTCAAGAACCAAAGCTGCATTGGCTGCTGCTAAAGCTAGAGGTGTGAAACTAGGTGGTTTCAGAGGGTATGTGGGACGCACCGAAGACCTTCAGGCAGCAACAGAGAAGCGCATGGAGAACGCTAATCTAAAAGCCACCAGACTTAAGCCAATACTTGAAAGGGTTAATCCTGACGGTTCCCTGTCGCTGCACAGGGTAGCCAAGGCACTTAATCAAGAAGAGATACCTACAATGTCAGGGAAAGGTCAGTGGAATGCTAAGTCAGTCCAAAGGGTCTACAAACGATTAGCCGCCTGACCCCCTCCAGTGGAAAATGACCCCATCAGCGAAATTAATTCAGTTATTTAAAGTAAGTCCTTGCGCTCGTAGAGCAAAAGCGCCGCCCAAAACCCCCATATGATTTTAAGGTAAGCCATTATCAAAACCACCTAGAAGCTTTTGCTGGAAAGCTACAAATAAGCATAGAACTACCTATAGCTTTGAGATGAAAACCTTTCTGGTCTTCGAATGAAGCAAGCGGTATGCTGTAAGACAACATGCATTGGCCTAACCAACCACAAGAAATCAGCATATTCAAAAATGAAAAATAAAAGAGCTAAAAACTCAGACACCCCACAAATTGATCACGGTTCATTTAGCTCTATCGATGAAAAGGTACTGCTTAATCAGAAAAATATAGAACATAAGCCTAAGGTTTTGCTGCTTTATGGCTCACTTCGTGAACGTTCATTTAGTAGGCTGATGACCGAAGAGGCAGCTAGAGTACTATCGCTCTTAGGAGCAGAAACAAAAACATTTAATCCGAGTGGTCTACCATTACCTGATGACAGCGACGAAACCCATCACAAAGTCCAAGAATTGAGAATGTTAGTCAATTGGAGTGAAGCAATGGTATGGTGTTCCCCAGAGCGCCATGGAACGATTACAGGTATTATGAAAGCTCAAATTGATTGGATACCATTGTCCATAGGGTCTGTTCGTCCGACACAAGGTAAAACATTAGCGGTCATGCAAGTAAATGGCGGCTCACAAAGTTTTAATGCTGTTAATCAATTACGTATTTTAGGTCGTTGGATGCGATGTGTTACCATTCCTAATCAATCATCAGTTCCAAAAGCGTTTCAACAATTTGATGAGAATGACCGAATGAAACGCTCTCCATTTTATAACCGTATGGTCGATGTGATGGAGGAGCTTGTGAAGTTCACGATTTTAACCCGAGGATGCTCAGATTATTTGGTCAACCGCTATAGCGAAAGGGTTGAAACCGCTGAGGAGCTTACAGTTAGGGTAAATCAAAGCGACTGAATGCAAATAACCGCTTTAGTGGCCCACCAGTGAGCAAAAACTTACTTTATAAACCCATATCAAAGAGCCGTCTGTATTGAGCTTGTAGAGATTCTCTGTGGACTTCTGAGGGGCTGCTGGTTCAGGTGTTTTCTCAAGCCTATCTTGAGCCGTGAGAATACGGTAGCGAACTGAGTTTGCGTTAAGCATAGAAAGCCCTGTTGTGTTCTGCTGGTCCAGTGTCAATGCCTTTGTTTAATTTGTCTAAGTTATGGTAGAAACCCGAAAGTCTAAATCAGGAAACCGATTATCATGCTGCGATTAATCAGATTTGTGTTCAGGCTGTTTAGATCAGCTATTTTCTTATTCTTATTAGCCGTTGGTTTAGGATTAGCTCTTCTGCAAACCAGCTTAAGTTTAGCCAGTGCAACAGCCCAAGTCGCCACTCTATCAGCTAACGCAGCAACAGCAGCTGCACTACATAAAAAGCAGATGGCTAAAGCTATTTCTAAAGAGAAGGCGAAGGCTAGGCTTAAACGACTGATTGTAGCAGTTCCTCTTCTTGGCACAGGCGCAGCAGTAGCTTTTGAAGGAAATGACTTGAAAGTTTGGCTTGCGGAAAACCCAGATAAATCTCCTACGGATTATGGGTGTGAGATAGCATCCTCTTCGGCAGAAGTTATGGATGAGGTACTAGCTGAATTACCTGAAAAGTTTCGTCCTTCAAGTGATCTGATTATGTCTCGAATGCCTGAGTGCAATGAGCCCAGCACTGATAATTGAAGACACCCACGGCGCAGAAGGTCTACCCAAAGCACAAAGCATTTAACCGCAATTATCACTTTAGATGTCTGAATTAAATCTCTGATATAATTAATAAATACATAAATATTATCAATAAACAAGTAACCTGCACATGACCAACAGAACCCAAGCAGGCAGCGTAAAAACATTTGCTTTATACACTCAATAAGTCTCAACTTGTTCCAGTAATTGGGGGGGCTATGTGGGATGACAAATAGAAGTATGGATAACCTAGACCCCATAGACAGATACTTTTCAGAAGTTCTAGACGTACATACTTGGTCAAACCATCCTGAGATAAGAGACTTAACTAACCTTCTATTCGATGAACTTGGCTGTGCTGAGTTACAGTCCAGATCTAATAATCAAGGCAAGATCAAAGTAAAAGATATGCTGAGGGTTCTTCTCTTAGATCTTTATGTTCGTTGGCTGACTGACCCAAATCTGGCTACTGGCTTCCACAAGCACCCAAGGAACTACAAGCCAAATAGCAGATACAATGCGTTATATATCAACAGAAAGATAATAGCTGTTGAGAGGTTACTGGAAGAGCATGGATACTTAGGCGTCTTAAAACATTACAATGAGAGATCAGGTACTGGCCCTAGTTTCTCTACACGAATAAGACCTAGTCAGAAGCTGGTAGAACACTTCAATAAACTGACAGTAGAGCTACACGACATAGACAAACACTATAATCAGGAATGTATTATTCTCAGACAAAAGTACTTCGATGATGAGGATCGGAGAAACACGACAGTCGATCTTGAGTATCACGATACTGACTTTACCAATACAATACGAAACCAACTACAAACCTATAATACCCTTCTAACGACTTCCTTCATTGATATTCCATCATTCTCTAAGGCGTCCTTCTCTAGAGCTATAAAAAAGGGCAAGAGAGCAGGTCAGAGGACAACAATCTCTATTGGGCCAGACAACAAGTTCGTAAGACGTATCTTTAGTGGAGGACTAGAGAGTGACTGGAAACTCAATGGCAGGTTTTATGGTGGTTGGTGGCAACAGATAGATAAGGAATACAGAAGCCACACCTACATAAATGATGAGCCAACCTATGAATATGATCTAAAGGCTTTACACCCTACATTATTATCCAACAGAGCAGGCATAGAGCTTCCAGCAGACCCATATAGCCTACAAGACCATTTACTTACTCAGACAAGCCCACAGCAGCAGAGACAGTACGTTAAACTACTAGTCCTTATGGCTATCAATGCTTCCACGCCAAGTGACGCTTATGCAGCCTTTAGGAATAACGACAGAAAGGACAAACTTGCGGCCAGCCTAACCAACAATACCCTCTCATCTCTCCTTAAATCCTTCTTTGATGAACAACCTCATATGGAACAGTTCTTATGTAAAGGACTAGGACTTGAGCTAATGGCAGTAGATGGTCAAATAGCTAATATGGTTATTGATTACTTCACTAAACAGAATGAACCAGTTCTTTGCATCCATGACAGTTTCTTAATCAACTACAAGAAGGGTGAAGAGCTTAGAAGGATTGTATCTAACAGTACATTTCAACTCACTGGATACAGAATACAGCAAGACATTAAGAATGAGAGATTAGAAACAACAACACCAGTAAAGGGTAACATAGAGGGATATAAAGAACCTATAGACGTTACCTTCCACACACCAAACAGAATTGAAAGAACTGATCAGTATGTAGCTAGAAGGGATAAATTCTATAAGTGGACAGAACTAAAGAGTGAGTAACTTGTTTGTTGTAAATCTGAATAAGTTATTAAGTTGGTGGTTGTTATTACTTTGTTGTTATTCCGCCTATAGCACCCCCTCCTCCATTACTGGAACAAGTTGAGATAATGACCTTAGATCTAGAAGAATACATCACCAAACGCATGCAGATGTCACACATTTACCAGCCCGTGATGCTAAAAGTGTTATTAGAAAATTCTGGTGAGGCATCAGTAGATCAGATCGCATCAGCACTTCTCACCTATGATCAATCTCAAATGGAATATTACGGCAAAAGAACAAAACAGATGGTTGGGAAAGTCCTAACGAAAAATGGTGTAGTAGAACCCATCAGATCTGGTCGAGCGACTAAAGGTTATAGGCTCAACTCAGAAGCTCTTACAGAAGCCCAAAGAGCGTCACTGATAGCCGAATGCGATAAGAGTATTTCAGATTACCTAGATAAACGTGGTGACCGGATATGGCAGCATAGAGCTTCCGAGAGTGGTTATGTTTCAGGCTCCACAAGATACAATGTCCTTAAAAGAGCAAAATACCGTTGTGAATTGTGCGGTGCGCACGAAACCCAAGTAGCACTCCATGTTGATCATATTATGCCACGATCAAAGGGTGGCCCCGACGATCTGAGTAACTTTCAAGCATTGTGTCAGACCTGCAATACCAACAAACGGGCAGAGGATGATACTGACTTTAGGGGCATACTAGACAGTTACAGTGATAGAGATGCTGATTGTGTCTTTTGTAATAACTGCGCTGGGCGGATCATAGCCGAGAATGAACTATGCTTTGCCATCAGAGATGGTTTTCCAGTTACAGACTTACACACTCTGATAATTCCAAAGAGACATGTTGCAGATTTCTTTGATCTCTACCAACCAGAACTCAATGCTATTCACGATCTTCTTTCACGGCAGAGGCAAAGCATAATGCATGAGGATAAAACAGTGACTGGCTTCAATGTTGGCATCAACGCAGGGAAATCAGCGGGACAAACCGTATTCCATGTGCATATTCACCTCATACCTAGGCGTAATGGTGATGTAGAAGAGCCGAGAGGTGGTATAAGAGGAGTTATACCTAGGAAACAGTCCTATTGAACTAAGTAAGGGATTTTTGAGGTGACAAAACCGTCTAACATAAGCGACTTTATCTCTGAACTTGATGCCAGTGCTGCGAACCAAATTATCCTTTCAGACATATCAGTTACAACCGCAACACCAGAATTACCTTCACCCCTTTTAACTGCGAGTGGTGCCTTAAAGAATGCTTCACTCGTTTTGGTAACTATGACAAGCAAATGTGGTATCGAAGGTCACAGTTACTTGTTTTCACCTAACGCCAAGCTTTTACCAGCATTAGCTAGTGCAGTATCAGTCGCCTTTGAAGAGGTTAAAGGCAGAAGTTGCTCACCAGAAATGAATACAGATTACCTGTTAGATAAGTTTAAGTTGTTCGGCGGCACAGGTATCCTGACAATGGCTTTTGCTGCGGTCGATATGGCTTCTTGGGATTTACTTGCTCATGCGCTGAGAAAGCCACTGTATCGTCTTTGGGGCGGTATAAAGACGCCCATACCTTCCTACGAAAGTTCAGGTTTAAGCATTGGTAGCATTAATCAGGTTTTGAAACAGGCAGAAACCTTTCTAATTAACGGTAATAGTAGAATGAAGGTCCGACTGGGCTACGAAACAGTTGAACAAGAGGTCAGTTTGTTGAGCCGTCTGAAAGAGGAACTTGGTCACGACATCGAATTGATGGTGGATTATAACCAAGGACTAACCGTTGATCAGGCATTTGAGCGTTGCAAAAAACTTGATGACCTTGGACTTACATGGATCGAAGAACCAATTTCGGCTGACATGTTGGAGAAAGCCGCAGAACTGACGAAGCAAATTAAAACGCCAATACAACTTGGTGAAAACTTATGGTCGCTGACAGAAGTTGAAAGAGCATTGAACTTAGGTTCTAGTGACTACCTGATGCCCGACGTTGCTAAAATTGGCGGAGCTACCCAATGGCTGAGAAGCGCAAAGTTAGCAGCAAAGCGTGGGGTCAAAGTCTCGTCACATCTTTATCCAGAAATCAGTGCGCACCTTTTATCTTCAATCGAAAACGCACACTATTTGGAATATGCCGATTGGACAAAGTTACAATTCGCTGGCCATATAACTTCAAAAAATAACCAGCTCTGCATCAATGACACATACGGCGTAGGTCTACATGGTTTTTAGGCATCAGATTGACGTCAAAGGCCCTAGAGGTGGTGTGAAGGGCGTCATTCCAACTAAACAAGTCTACTAAAGAGAAAATAGACCACCCTCCCCTCTGGACTATTGAACGTGAGAGATCTGGGGATATTCGATGGACGACAGAAGATGAAATCAAGAAGCATGAGATCAGCAGGATGGTTATTGTAGGTTAGATATGAGAACTAATTCCCCAAAACATAGGTACACTTCTCTATTGCCTCCACCTTGGCTTCAAATCCTATATCCTCACCGTATAAGCCATACGTCATAGTATCTAAATCGTGACCAACTATTTGAGCCGCATGAGCTTCAGGAATACCAGCGGTCATCATCTGTGTAGCCAGAGTCTTCCTGAAGCTGTGCAAAACATATTGATGATTGTAGAATTTATCCCTCAAGCGTAGGAACCTGCGCCCCAAGGCATTGCCTCGCTTCTTGTATTTATTATTAGAGGCATCCAACCCAGAAAGTAAAAAGCCATCCTCACTCGTATCAACCAACCGAGATACTAATTGCTTAATCTCGCTGTGTATCGGGATCTCTCGCCATCCAGATTCTGTTTTAGCATCCTCTACAATAAATCTATCTGAGGTCACCTTACTTAAGGGCATTGAGCAAATCTCTTCCCTCCGACAACCAGTATACGCAGCTAATGTTATGAGGTCGCAAAGGAGTTGATCGTTAGGTTTAGCTTTAAGTAACTTATGGTAGTCATCTACCGTAAACGCTTTTCGTTTAGCTTTTACCTGCCTAGTAATTGTGGCCTTGGTTTTTCGTTTTTCAGGATAAATATCTTCTGTTAGGATAGAGCTCGGGTTCGCTTTTGTGAAATGTCTCTTCTTACAGTATCGCCAGTATGACCTGACAAAACCAATCTTCTTTTTTACCGTTCTGAGCGACAGTTTTTCAAGTAACTCAAGAACCCACGCCTCAATATCTCTCTCTGAAATGGTTTCAAACACCTCAAATCTATCGGTAAACAATTTTAAATTACCCCGACACTCATCAGCAGTCTGCATGGTGTACTCTGCTTGAGCCACGAACTCATCAACCCGTTCATGCGTAGCAGTCCACTCACCCGAAACTCTCTTGAAAATGGTAACGGCTGCTAACTTCTCTTGATCTGTGGTGTCTGTCCTCAGTGGGATATCGTACATCGTCTGATTGTCATGATCTCGTAAATACTTTTCGTCGAGAATATCAGCCACACTATTGAGGCCATTTTCTTCAAACCCCTTCCAATTCCGCTCTAACTCTCCCCTGTAAAATGCAACCTGTTCATCAATACCCAAATCGGCACCTAACTTTTTTGAGGATCTCGCAACTTTTATTTGAGTTTTCCATTTTGATATAAGCGGCAGCTTTTTAATGTTTGCTTCAGCAAGGCTATCAGTTTCCAAGCTCTCATAAAACTTAGTTTGATTGAAAAAATGTTGTACGTCCTTGGGTACTTTCAAGGTGGCATGATACACGTTCCAAGGCCTCTCAAGATAAGACGGTAGTTTCGGCATCAAATAATATCCCGTAGGTTTTTCCCGTAGGTAGCACACGTAAATCTAATATTTCAAGAATATAAATGACTTTAAAGCGAATGTACTAGAGTCCCCTACGGGCTGCCACCAAAAATCCTCCATCTAGAAATGACACGCTGAGCAACAGCAGGGTTGTCCGCCTGAAATCCAGCATTAAAATCCAGCCCGATGCTTTTCCCATTACTGATCCCCGTAGGCCATGACAGTTCAGTGAGTGAATATCGGGGCGAATAATAGCCATTCCCACAAATAGGTCTCAGCCTTTTGCACCGCAGCTGGACATATCTGCACAAATAAAACGCACCGCACAACATGTTGACTCCGGTTTTCATGAATGAACGGGCGGGCAGTCATGAAAATGATTCAGTTAAACCTGACATGGTCAAGCCCTCCGACGCAAAAGTGATGAAGATGCACATTAGATTCAGCGGCCCTCGGATCATACAGTGGCCCCTTTCAGCCAGATTTGGGCTTAATCCCTTTGTAAGCTTGGTGGCACAATAGGCAGATTATCGGTTTGTCCTCCCGAAACACGCCGTCATCAGCTTCGATATCTTTTGCATTCAAGACTTGTTCCCTTGGGTCGCAAACACGCCAAGTTTTTTTGGCTGGATAGGCATTTAAAGAGAAGTTAAGTCAGACCCCTTAAGCAGCAATAGCAGGCGCTTGGGCGCCCTACAGCGCGGATCAACTTGATGCGAACATGTCTTTATATTGACCGCGCAGAATATTCTTTTGAACCTTGCCCATCGTATTGCGCGGCAATTCATCAAGCAGGATCAATTTGCGCGGGTGCTTAAAGCGGGCAAGCGCGCTGCGGATGGCGTCCATCATCGCGTCAAGATCAGGTGATTGGCCTGATTCTGCAACGATAACACCCAAGACTGTTTCGCCAAAATCTGGATCGGGCACGCCGATTACCGCGCTTTCCAAAACGCCAATCTGATCATCGAGCACCAGCTCAATTTCCTTAGGATAGATATTATAACCTCCGGAAATAATCAGATCCTTGTTGCGACCCACAATATGCAAGTACCCATCTTCGTCAATTCGCCCCAGATCACCCGTGATAAAAAACCCAGTTTCACGCAATTCTGCAGCGGTTTTGTCAGGCATTTGCCAATATCCTTGAAAAACATTGGCGCCACGCACTTCAACCTCGCCAATTTCGCCTTGCGGCAACGCATGGCCATCAGCATCGCAAATCCTGACCTCAACCCCGGGCAAGGGCAAGCCCACGGTTCCCGCGCGCCGATCCCCTTCATAGGGATTCGAAGTGTTCATATTGGTTTCGGTCATACCATATCGTTCAAGAATGCGATGGCCGGTGCGCGCTTCAAAGCGGGAATGGATTTCGGCTAAAAGCGGCGCCGAGCCAGAGATAAATAGCCGCATATGCGCGGTTGATGCCGCGGTAAAACGCGGATCATCTAGAAAACGCGCGTAAAATGTTGGTACACCCATCAAGGTTGTTGCTTTGGGCATATGTTTGGCGATCGCATCGAGATCAAATTTCGGAAGGAAGATGAGGCTGCCACCCGAAATTAACGAAATGTTGGTTGCCACGAAAAGACCATGCGTGTGAAAAATAGGAAGGGCGTGAAGCAAGACGTCATCTTCCGTAAACTGCCAAGCTTCCACCAGCGCCAATGCGTTTGATAACAGGTTTTTCTGCGTCAACATGGCACCTTTCGATCGCCCTGTGGTGCCGGATGTGTAAAGAAAGGCCGCAAGGTCGTTCTCGCTACGGGCCACCGTTGGAAAAAGAATGGGCATTTTTTGCATCTTGGCGTTCAGCGAGCCGCTTCCATCCGCATTCAGCGTTTCTATTATTGCCCCCAGCCTACCAGCCAAAGGCGCCAGCGCTGCTTGGTTGCGGCCGTCGCAAACGATCAACGAGGCACCACTATTGTCTATAAAGTAGGCAAGCTCATCGACTGTGTAGGCCGTGTTCAATGGCAGGAAAACCAGACCGGCTTGCGCACATGCTGCATATAGGGCCAATGCCTCGGGGGATTTTTCAATTTGAGCTGCGACTCGGTCACCCGGCTTTAGCTCAAGCTGGAGCATCACATTGGCAATTTGGGCCGCACGGCTCAGAAAATGCTGATGCGTGATCGTCGACCCATCCAAAAGATGCAAAAAAGGGGTTGTTTTGCCGGCATGTCGACCAAAAAGACCATCATAAAGCGGGTTTGCCACTGCGTTACCTTTCATCTGTCCGCGCACGCGCGGCTTCTCGAGCAAGGGCCTGTACACCCGGGGTTGCCGCCACATCTTTAGTGCTTACAAAAGCCTCATGGTTCTGAGACACATCACGCAGATCGTAAAGATAGTTGACCATGGCACCACCCGATTGACTTCTTCCATTTTCTGAAATGTCAGCATCCGCATGCACCGCATGGATAATCGCGCCATTTCCAAGATGAAAACGCGCGACCGGATCAGCCGGCAGACCATCCTGCGCTTTCGCATTAAGCAAGTAATCGGCGGCCAATGCTTTCATCTGCCTTGGTTGTTCGCTGTCCCATGCGTGGTTTTCATGCGCAAGCCACTTGGTCAGACTGGGAATGGGTGACAAAGTAACGAATGTTGTGAGCCCCGTCAGCTCGGCAGCAAGATCTGACACCACTTGCTTAATTAATGAATTGCCAAAAGAAATACTCGCCAAACCAGGCTGACAATTGGAAATCGAATAAAAAACTGCCGTATCGGCCTCTGCTTCGGGAAGCGCTTTGCGATCTTGCGCCAACAGCCTTTGAACCGATCCCGGAATACCTTTGTTCAACGCAACCTCCACGAAGATTAACGGTTCGTCTGGCATAGAGGGATGAAAGAACGCAAAACAACGCCGATCCGTTGGCTCTAATCTGCGGCGCAGATCATCCCAGCTATCGATCGCATGGACGGCCTCATAGGCGATAATCTTCTCCAAAATAAGCGCCGGGCTTTCCCAGTTAATCGGGCGCAACACCAGAAAACCACGATTGAACCAACTGGAAAAGAGATGCCGGAAATCCAGATCCAAAGCTTCAAGGTCTGGCACGCCCCGCCCGATCCGCAGAAGATCGGCGCGCATTCGAACCAAAGCTCCCGTGGCACCTGGAACACGATTTAAACGCCGCACCATTTCCTGTCGGGCCGGCTCTGCAGCTGAAGCAAAGGCGCGGTAAGATGCTTTTGACGGTGTTTTTTCATAAGATTCAAGGGTGCGCCGAACGCTCGCTGGATCAATGTTCATCGCCGTCGCAAGATAGTGAAAAAACTCTAATTTCTGCGCGTCATCCATTATCTCGAAGCGCGACAGAATATCCTCGGCGATGGCCAAGCCAGAGATTTCCCCTGTGGTTCCAACCAAGTCATCTGCCAATGCGCTCAGAGGTCGACGATCACTTTGTAAAGGCATCCTGCGGCGATAGCGCCGCGCAAACACCGTTGACAGAAGGTCAGATAGGTTCATGGAGTCAAATGCCCTTTCAAAAAAGCCGCAATGTTGCGCATAGATTGCTGCGCCTCCGGGATGCGGTGGTGCCATTCAAAAACATGCCACAGCCCCTCCCAGACCTGCAAATCAACCTCTACACCGCTTTCTCGAAGGCAGCGTGAAAGACGCACGGACAAGCTCAGCAACAAGTCTCGCGTGCCCGTTGTAATGAGGCAGGGCGGAAACGCGCTATCATAAGACCCGTTGATTGGAGAAATATCGGGATTTGTGATGTCATGATCACCAGCATAGAGCCGCGCAGCCGTTTTAGACTCTTGTATCTTCAATGAAGGATCCCGCCCGTCATTGAACATCTGGCTGTCACTCGACATATCAAGATCGCACCACGGCGACAAAAGCGCCACTGCGCGCGGCAAAGGAAAGCCTGCCCTTTTTGCGCGTAACATCGCAGCAAGCACCAGATTGCCCCCAGCAGATTCGCCAACACATGCAAATGGTCGTTCGCAAAGCGCCTGATAAACAGAAAACCCATCATCAATGGCAGCGGGCCAAGGATGTTCTGGGGCCAGCCGATAGCTTGGGATGATCAGCGCAGCACCTGTCATCGCGCAAAGGGGCGCTGCGATGGTTAAGTCCTCATATGCACTGCCTTGGATGAACCCTCCACCGAACCCATAAAGTATCGGCCAAGATACCGTGGTTTTAGGCGGTCTTACCTCTAAACACTCGACATCGTTGATGATGATATGGCGGGTTGTCACTTTGGTGGTTGCCAAAACCTGCCTAACCGCCGGAGTGATATAGGCTTTTGTCGCGGACCGCAGATCCGCCAATGTCGTCTCCGAGCGCCCCGACGGCGCGGGTTCCTCGTTGCAAAGAAAGCGCTGAGCTTCCGCGCTGAGATGTCCCTTGAGCATCAAATACCTCTCCTTTTGCATCTCTTATACAGCCCTTGGCTAAGGCCAGATTCTCATCAGAAAATAAGCTTGTTTAAATCTGCCCCGCGCCTTGCAATGGCAAGCCGCGAGGCAAGCGTTTTTCTGGATCATAAAACGGGAGATCAACGATCGTGCAAGTGACCTTGTCAGATTGCTGCGATTTTAAGGTTAGCGTTTTGCCAGACCACTCATCGGGCTGATCAAACCGGGCATACCCTATTCCGCACTTCAAATAGGGTGAAAGCGCACCAGTTGTGACCATCCCAACGGGCGCACTGCCGCTAAGGATTAAATCGCCGGAGCATGGGGTGGCCGCAATGCAGCGCAATCCAAAAATTCGGGTTGCAGGAGCGGCCGCCTTTAAGGCATCGCGGCCTATAAAACCTTTTTTACTGAGATCAACAAACCGCTCCAACCCTGCCTCATAAGGGGTCATAGAGATGTCAAAATCGCTGCCGCTATCTAAAATGCCAGCCTCGATCCGGCGTGTATTCATCGCCTGCATGGAACTGAAAACCAGACCATGAGGGGCTCCTTTTTGCATCAAGTGATCCCACAAGCGCGGACAATCTGTTTGATCGCCAAGGGTGTAGAGTTCATACCCCAATTCTCCGGTCCACCCCGTGCGCGAAACATAGACTTGCTGACCGTCAAAATCAAAAAAGCCAGAATGAAAATATTTCAAGCTTTCGGTGAGCGCGCCCGAAGATGCAGCCTGCATAATAGGAAATGAGTTTGGCCCCTGCAGCTGCAATACCCGCGACTTAGGATCGCTAAACGTGACATCAAAGCCATGGCTATGGGCCAAAAGCCATGGCTCTAGATCACCATCAGGATGCACAAACCAAAAGCGGGTCTCCGCCAGTCGAAACAAGATGCCATCCATAAAAATACCACCTTGATGGGTGCAAATCAACGCATAGCGCCCGCGATCAATTTTCATATCGCCGATCCGTCTGGCGACGATGCGCTCGAGAAAGGCAACAGCATCGGGGCCAGAAATTTCGACAGGGCGTTCGGGCACATCGAATAGCGCTGCCTGTTTTCGCAGGGCCCAATACCCCAACTCTGAAGGATCGCCGTTATGATAGGCAAAGAAACGGCCCGCTGCTAGGCGTAACACCGTCTGATCATTGGCATAGCAATGATGAAAAGGCGATAATTCGTTGCCCCCAATATAGGTCGGGAAGATATGCGCAGGATCAAGAGCAGGATGCTCATTCATCAGCGGCCTGCACTTTCACCCCATCATAGAAGGCACAAATCTTATTCCCGTCAAAATCGCGAATATAAGCATAGCAGATCCTGCTTCCCTCTTCGCGCGGACCAGGGGCGCCCTCATCGCTGCCGCCGTTTTGTAAACCCAGCCTATGAAACTGCTCAAGCGCTTGCATTGTTGGAGCGGACAGGGCGATCATCGTTCCGTTCCCGGGCGTTGCCGAGGCTTGATCAAAGGGCCTAGTGACGTAAAATTCAATTGCATCTTTTGCAGCTTTAGGGGCGTAAGCCGCGTAGGTTTCTACACGTTCAACCTGTACCAATCCAAGCGGAGCCAGAAGAGCATCGTAAAATCTTGCGCCTCGATCCAGATCATTTGTGCCGATCATCACATAGCCAATCATGTCTTCCCTCTTTTTTTTCGAGTAGTCGCTTGCTTATGGGCATGGCGCAAACTCTGCATTTTGCCACAGATCCGCATCAATCCGCGGCAAGGGCGCGCGACCCAAAATATCATCGCTGAGTTTTTCGGCCAGCATGATGGTGGGCGCATTTGTATTCCCGTTGGTTACAAACGGCATGATAGAGGCATCGACCACCCGCAGCCCAGACACACCATGCACCCGCCCGCGCGCATCCACTACGGCCCCCTTATCCGTCGCTGCCCCCATCCGGGCCGTGCAGGACAGGTGCCATTGTGTTGTCGTATGAGATGTCAGAACCTGATCGAGCTCATCGTCTGAATGGATGTCAGAGCCCGGAAAAATCTCATCCCCTTTAAGATCGGAAAAGGCAGGTTGCTCAACAAGCTCTCGGACCAAGCGGATACCTTTGCGCATAAGATCTCGGTCGCGCGCGTCTTTGAGATAGTTCACCAAGATGCGCGGCGGATCGCTAGGATCGGAAGAGCGCAGCTCTATTTTGCCGCGGCTATGCGCCCGCATCAGCCCAACATGAATTTGAAAGGCATGCTCTTGAAGCGGCGCCCATGTTCTATCATCGACCGCAATCGGCGAAATGATGATCTGCAAATCCGGATAGTCCACGCCCGGCCCCGAGCGGACACAGCCCAGACCTTCAAACAGGTTAGAGGCGACGATGCCGCCGCGTGTCATCATCCATTGAATCCCGGCCCCTAGTTTGGCCAGCGGCTTTGTCTTGGGCCAAAACGAAACGGGCTGCTTGCATTTATACTTCAGCACGAAATCAGGATGATCATTCAGGTTTTGGCCAACACCTGGAAGATCACTCAGAACGTCCAACCCCATATCTCGAAGATGCCCAACCGGACCGATACCTGAAAGCATGAGAATCTGCGGCGACCCAACGGCGCCCGCGCTCAGAATAATCTCTTTTCGAACATGGGCGCTGCGCAAGATGCCAGCGCCGGTTTTATAGGTCACTGCCACGGCTTTGGTACCGTCAAAATTAATTTTCTGCACCAGCGCCCGCGTCAGTATGGTCAGGTTTGATCGCTTGCGCACGGGATCAAGATACGCCCTCGCGGTGCTCCAGCGCTCGCCCTTAAAAACGGTGCGATCCGAGACGCCGAAACCTTCCTGACAATAGCCGCTCACATCGTTTGTTATGGGGTATCCAGCCTCTTGGCCCGCTTTGATAAAGGCCAGCGTGATTGGATCCTGAGGATCCGCGCGGTGCACGTGAAGCGGACCACCTGCGCCGCGGAACGCATCCCCGCCGCCGCCATAGTTTTCCATGCGTTTGAAATATGGCAGAACATCTGCGTACCCCCAACCGGGGCATCCGGCCTGCTGCCACCCATCATAATCCAACGCATGCCCGCGGATGAAGACCATGCCATTAATCGATGACGACCCACCAATTGTTTTGCCGCGGTCATGTTGAATAACGCGGCCATCCAACCCGGGCTCAGGCTCACCTTGAAACGCCCAATTATGCGTTGTGCTGGTCAGGTTTGACAACACGGCCGCCGGCATTTTGAGGGAAAGCGCGCCCGTATCACGGCCGGCCTCAATCAACAAAACCCGATTGCGTGCATCACTGCTGAGGTGATTGGCCAAAACACAACCAGCCGATCCTGCCCCTATAATGATGTAATCGAATTCCATTTCGACATTCTCCGCAAAATTTCGCCCAATCCACGCCTTGTTTGATTCTTGAACCGCCTGCGTGGACGTTTTGTTAACTTTTCTTTTAAAGATATACTTACCGTTTGACAATATACTGACCAAAGGTTAGTAAAAATTGAATACTGACTGGAGACGTTGGTGCAACTCAACTCGGCTTTAGCATCTGTAAAAATTCCGACCGGACTAAATTTCGGCCCGGTTGCCTTGTTGCGTTTGGAAACTTGGATTACCGCTCCCGAAATGGGGGGCGATGAATGGGGGCACGTAAAACCATGCTTATTCGTTCGCCTCACCACGAAAGACGGAATATATGGCTGGGGTGAAGCTTTTGTGCTGCCCTATCGTAAAAAAGCGGTTGCAGAAATCATTCATGCACTGGGTCGATCGGCAAACAAACTAAAATCTATTTCACCTTGGGCATTTCTTGATCTGGCAAAGCAGGCTGCCGCGCACCATCTGCGCTTGAAGTTTAGCGCCGCGAGTAGCGCGTTAAAAATGGCCTTATGGGATATATCAGGCAAACTTTTGAACGCACCGCTCTGCGACTTATTGGGCGGCGATCACAACCGCGCCATTCCGATTCATGGAAATATCCGGAGCGCCACGCAATGGGGTGTCGCTTCGTTTGAAACACGCGCAACGGATCTTGTTGCTCAAGAGTATAGGGCGATCAGAATCCACCCCATGCTGAACCACGCGGCGCAGGACGCCGCGATCGGCGATGACATTGCGCTTCTGGTTGATTTGGATGCTCAAGGCAATGCCGACGCCGCGATACAGATCGCACAGGCAATCAAACCCGCGCATGCCTATTGGTTTGAAGAACCCATCGACGGAAACGACAGTCAGGCCCTTGCTCAGATCCGCAAAGACACGGGGCTGCGCGGTGTGACGGGTGAAAAACATTGCGGTTTGGCACATTTTCGTGCCGTACTGGCTGCAGGTGCCGCCGATATTCTAAACCCTGACATAGCCGCAGTAGGGGGAATTTTGGACCTGCTTGAGCTTGTAGAACTGGCCAAGCAGCAAGGCGTTCAGATCTCGCCACATTGCTCGAGTTCTATGACTGTTGCGGCCGCGGCGATGCTCCATGTTTGCGCGTCAATCCCCAACGCTGAACTGGCCGAAATATATCCCGCATATATCCCATATGGCGAAAAATTTGCGCTTAAAGCGTTCCATCTGGAAGGAGAGTATGCCCATCTTTCATATAAGCCGGGGATTGGTGTTGACCTTAATGTATCGGCTCTGCACACTCTGAGTGAGCATCATCAATCCACTTGCCTGAGCCTTGCGGAGGCAACCTGTTGAACGCATCCCTTGAAGTCAAAGCGAAACTTGCCTGCCTTTATGCAGGCGCTGTGTGGGGATTATTCTGGATTCCCCTAAGGGCTCTCGAAGACGCAGGGATTCACGGTCTTTGGATCACCGTTGTTTATTTTCTTATACCGACAATCTGCATTACTCCCGTTACCCTAAAGCGATGGAAGCATGTCAAAAAGGGTGGGCTTTCATTGCAACTAACCGCAATGTTATCGGGCGGAGCATTGCTGCTTTACTCAACGTCAATCGTATACACGGATGTGGTGCGGGCCATGCTGCTGTTTTATCTCACGCCGATATGGGCGACGATATTGGCACGGATCTTTCTAAACGATGCGATCAGCCCAAGCCGCATACTTGCTATGGCGATGGCCATTCTAGGCATGTTGACCATTTTTGGCCTGGGCGCGCGGTTTCCCATCCCGCAAAATATAGGGGATTGGCTTGGTATTGCCTCGGGGGTTCTTTGGGCGATAGCGACGGTGCGCCTGCGCATGTCTGAAAGCCATTCAGCCATCGAGTTGACGGCCGGTTTTTTTCAGTGGTCGCTGATCTTTTCGGCAAGCGCTGCCTTTTTACTGGCCCCCGCTTATATACCAAAAGTTGAGCAGGCTTTACCGGCGCTGCCATTGCTACTGATTTTCATGGCTCTTCTGGTTTTGCCCGGCACCTATGCCTCGCTTTGGGGGCCAAAATATCTAAGCCCAGGTATCGTTGGCCTATTATTCATGACCGAAATCGTCGTTGGGGCAATTTCGGTAGCGCTTTTAGCTGGCGAACCCTTTGGTATCCGTGAACTTACGGGCGTTTTGCTTATCGCCGGGGCGAGCATGCTGGAACCACTTTTGGCGCTCCGTCGCCCGCGTCGAAATCTCCATCCCATTGATTAAACGGCGCTCTAAACTTGCAGGAATTTTTCTTTAAAAGCCTTAGAGCCCAGCGCAATATCTGCAACTGACTTAATCTTCTTGCGGGCCTCTTTATGCTTGATGGCGCTTATTTCATCCAAAGGCAGCATTTTTTCGATGGCAAATTGCATTTCCGATATGGCCATATTGGTTTCGACAGGGTGCGGCAACAGGCCAGCGCGCACCCAAATGCCATCAATATGAACCCCAAGATGGCGCGCCACCTGCTCGGCCTCCTGTTCTGGCAAAAAATGTTTCAACTCATGCATCAAGTTGCTTCTGATGCGTTCATTATTGGCAATCTGAACGCGCTGGCAGTCTGTATTATGGGGCACTTCAGAAATCAGAGACACCCAAGCTTGGCACACTTGACGGTTAAAAATAGTTTCAAAAAAATTGGCGACGATAATCGCCCAGAGCCGTTCATACGGGGTTTCGGCATAGCGGTATAATTCAACAACAGATCCGCTGAGCAACGTGTTTGATCTTCGAAAAACGGCTTCAAGCAAAGCACTTTTATCTTTAAAATGGTGCAGCACCACACCTTTTGAAACACCCGCAATATCGCCAACTTTTTCCAATGTAGTTTTTCGCAAACCGTATCGAATCACCGCCTCAAAGGCAGCACGAGACAGTTCGACGCGTCTAATAGCTCGGATGGAACTGGTTCGCATATGGGAGCACCCTCAGAAATCTACATTGTTATTATTGCCATAGTTTTGACGAAAAACCTGAAAAACACAACCATTGACATAAAAAACTTTCTAATGGTAAGTTTTATCTACAATAAGAAAGAAAAGGGGCGGCCACCAACGGTGGAACGTCGACAATCAAAGGGAGAAACCATGCAACAGATTAGTAAAGTAACCAGCGTTCTTGGCTTTGCCATGCTTGGATTGGTTAGCAGCGCCGCTGCCGATAGCAGCGATCCAATTAAAATCGCCGTCAATGAATGGACAGGACAGCATGTGTCGGCGCATATCTCGGGCAGCGTTTTGCAAGCTGCAGGATATACTGTCGAATATGTTACCGCCGGCGCGGTGCCGCAATTTGCCGCCATTGCGCAGGGAAATCTACATCTGCAGCCCGAAACATGGGGCAATAACGTGGGAGACATTTACCCCAATTCTGTTGCCAATGGCGATATTGTCGTCTTGGGCTCAACAGGGCTTGAGCCAACAGAAAGCTGGATGTATCCAAGCTACATGAACGCACAATGCCCCGGATTACCAGATGTGAACGCACTGATCGCCTGCTCGCAGCTTTTTGCCGCGGCTGAAACGTTCCCCAAGGGACGTTTAATAACCTATCCCGCCGATTGGGGCACGCGCTCCAAGGATTTGGTCAACAGCGCGGGCTTACCATTTGAACCGATTGCCGGCGGATCAGAAGGCGCTATGATTGCCGAAATGCAGGCCGCCTATAAGACACAATCCCCCATGTTGGTGATGTTTTGGGAGCCGCATTGGGTTCACTCAGAAATGGATTTTGACTGGGTTCAATTCCCCGGCTATACCGAAGATTGCGACACCAACCCTGAACCCGGCATTTACCCCGACAAAACAGGCGATTGCGGCTTCAAGCAGGCCAATATCTCTAAAATCGTGTCGCGTGACTTTGAAACCACCTGGCCCGGCGCCTTCAAAATCATAGAAGCTTTGTCCATCGACAATGCTATGCAGAATTCGCTTCTTTTAGAAATCGATTTCAACAAACGTGAACTTGAAGAGGTGATCGCAGAGTGGATGGTGAACAATGAAGCCACTTGGAAGCCTTGGGTTGCCGCAGGCAGTTGATCCTGCTGGCAGCTGAACATTCAAACGGGGCGGTCTCATTCCACCGCCCCGTTTCACAACTTAACCATAACAAAAAGTTCTGATATGATGTGCGGGCCACGTTAAAACAGGCCAGAGGCGCCGGACTGCTCTGGCGCATCTAAAGGGGGGGAGCATGACACAAAAGAGCGAAGCCACCGTTAAAATCGCCTGTCGAAATGTGTGGAAAATATACGGCAACACTCCCAATTCTTATTTTGATCACCCCACCGGCCTCGCCAGCGATAACATCCCAGAATTGGTTGATAAAATAAGGCAGAACGGCGCAATCCCAGCGGCTGCAGATGTTTCTTTCGACGTGAATGAGGGTGAGATTTTTGTTATTATGGGCCTGTCCGGTTCTGGTAAATCCACGATGGTGCGCTGCCTGTCGCGCCTTGTCGAGCCGACCCGCGGGGAAATTTTACTCGATGGCGAAGATCTGCTTAAGAAAAACAAGTCTGAGCTGATCGATATCCGCCGTCACAAAATGGGTATGGTTTTTCAAAGCTTCGGTTTGCTTCCGCATCTATCTGTGGCAGAAAACATCTCATTTCCTCTTAGCCTGCAAGGCTTGTCGGCCAAAGAGCAGCACGAAAAAACAGCGCGGGTGATTGAGCTGGTTGGGCTGGAAGGGCGCGAAAAAAGTTTTCCGCGGCAACTTTCCGGGGGGCAGCAACAACGGGTGGGGATTGCGCGTTCCTTGGCGGTAGAGCCAGAGCTGTGGTTTCTAGACGAGCCATTTTCCGCGCTTGATCCGTTGATCCGGCGCCAGATGCAAGATGAATTTCTGCGGATCCAATCCACGTTGAAAAAATCCATCGTCTTCATCACGCATGATTTTCTAGAGGCGCTGCGCATTGCCGACCGAATGATGATCATGCGCGATGGCATGGTTGTTCAGATCGGTACACCCGCTGAATTGATCATCAATCCGGCAGATGACTACGTGGCCGAATTTACCAGTGATGTACCTTTGGCGCGCGTGTTGTTGGCGCGCGATGTGATCGACGATACCGCAACGGTGCAAGCGGGCATGTTTGAAGTGCAAGAAACGGTTTGCGTTGAAGATCTGCTTTGCCATCTGGCAATTCATCGCGACGGCGTTGCGGTTGCCCAGAATGGGAACCCCATCGGCGTTGTTACCCCGACCTCGGTGGTATGTGCTTTGTCGAAGGGTTCAGAAGTTAAACCTGATACCACGCGGCAGCAGGAGGCCGGATGATGCGCGCCGAAACGGATGCCGTCAAACACTCTCAAAAGCCGGCAGGGCGTTTTTCCTTGCTTCTTTGGTTTGCGATACTGGCTGTGACCTTAGGCTTGTTGGCCCTGCGCGACGCGGCCCCATGGCTGATCGTCTTTCCCGACGAATGGGTTATGCCGATCGTATTGGTTCTAAACACCATGATGACGTGGGTCGTAGAGGCAACAGGGGCATTTTTTCGTACAGTTTCTATGGGCCTTGACGTGCCTATGGATGCGGTGCGCAGCGTTTTAACCTGGCTGCCCTGGTCCGTCTCAGTCTTTATATTGGTGAGTATTGCTTATGCGGCATCAGGGTGGAAGCTTGCCGTTTTTACAGCTTTTTCTGTCAGTTACATGCTGATTGTGGGGCTTTGGATTGAGTCGATGAATTCGCTCGCTTTGGTGGTGGTATCGGTGCCGCTGGCCGTGTTGATTGGGTTTGCCATCGGAACCGCAGGGTTTTTCTATCCGCGCGCGGAACGTGCCATCATGGTCACCTTAGATGCGCTACAAACTATTCCAGCCTTTGCCTATTTGCTTCCTATCCTGCTGCTATTTGGCTTTGGCGTCGTGGTGGGGCTGATTGCGGGCATCTTATATGCCTTCCCTCCAATGGTACGCAACACGCTGCTTGGTCTACGCCGGGTTGCGCCGGAAGTGATCGAATCTGGTTTGATGTCGGGGGCCACCGCGACCCAATTGTTCTTTCGGGTGCGCGTACCAAGCGCAGCAAGACAAATTATGTTAGGGATTAACCAGACCACGATGGCGGCGTTTTCAATGGTGATCATTGCGTCAATTATTGGTGGGGCCTCCGATATTGGCTGGGAAGTTTTATCGGCGATGCGCAAGGCACGGTTTGGTGAAAGCTTGGTGGCAGGCGTGGTGATTGCCTTGATGGCCATGGTTATGGATCGCATAACGGCGGGGTTTGCAAATCGAAAACCAAAGGAAACGAACCTTGTTTCCGAACCGTTTTACTGGCGTCACCAATTCACTTTAACCGCCGTTACGGGCGCCTTATGCCTTTATTTTATTAGCCTTATTTTGCCACCACTTCAAACCTATCCAAAGTCTTGGGTCTACGACCCTTCTGGCCCTTTAAACAACGCGATCGATTATATCATCATTGAATATGCAGCCTGGATTGCGCTGATTAAAACTTGGGCGTTCTTTTACCTAATGCTTCCAATCAAAATGGGGTTAGAGCAGGTGATTTCGCCCTTTTCTTGGGGGTTCACATTTACCCCCGCATTGAAGGCCGGTTATGCTTTGACGGCACTGGCATTGATGGCGCTTGCAGGGCTGCGAAGACGGCAGAGACTTGCGGTGGTGATTGGATTGCTGGCGATTATGCTGTTTTTTGGATTGACCCGCATGCCATGGCCTGCGCTCTGGTTGATTATGGCTTTTGTGTGCTTGCAATTATCTGGTCCAAAGCTGGCTTTGTCCGTTTTAATCGGGCTCGCCTATCTGTTACTGTCAGGCATCTGGCCGCAGACCTTACTGAGTGTTTATCTCTGCGGCATTGGCGTCGTTTTGTCATTCACCCTTGGCTCTGCACTGGGTATTTTGGCCTCTGAATTCAAATCTGTTTCGCGGGTTTTGCAGCCCATTAATGACACGCTGCAAACCATGCCACTCTTTGTGCTGCTGATCCCTTTTGTAATGATCTTCAAAATTGGCGAGTTCACAGCCCTCCTGGCCGTGATGGCTTATGCCATGGTCCCTGCAATCCGGTATGCTGAGCATGGATTGCGAAGCGTACCACATGAGGTGGTTGAAGCGGCCACTTGCATGGGCTGCACCCGTTGGCAATTATTGTGGCGGGTAAAGATTCCCTTGGCTCTTCCCGAAATGATGCTGGGCCTTAATCAGACAATCATGTTCGGGATTTCTATGCTGGTTATCGCGGCCTTAGTGGGCACCAGCGGCCTGGGTCAACAAGTCTATATCGGGCTGGGAGATGGTGATTTTGGCGTTGGTATGACCGCCGGGATTGGCATGGCGATTATCGCAATCATCGCAGACCGAATGACCGCTGCCTGGAGCGTCAAGCTGCAGGAACGCTACACATCAAACCCAGCCAGCTGAAGGTTAGCGCTATGGTAAAAACACCTGCCCTGCCCCTGACAAGTACGCATTGGGGCACCTATCGCGCCAAGGTCGCGAATGGCCGCGTGCAAGAGCTGCTACCCTTTGAGCATGACCAAGACCCCTCGCCCATCGGGCCAGGCATTTTGGATGTGCAGCATGGGCCAATGCGCATAGATATGCCTATGATACGCAAAAGCTGGTTAGAGGGCAAAGCTGGCCATAGCACCGACTTGCGCGGGCGCGAGCCGTTCGTGGCCGTAAGCTGGGCGGATGCGAACCGTCTGGTTGCGGATGAGCTTACGCGGGTACGCCGCGACTTTGGCAATCAGGCGATCTATGGCGGCTCTTACGGCTGGGCAAGCGCCGGCCGGTTTCATCATGCCCAAAGTCAACTCAAGCGGTTCTTGAACTGCATCGGCGGCTTTACCAGTTCAAAATTCACCTATAGTTTCGCCGCTGCTGAGGCCATGGTGCCGCATATCCTGGGCAGCTTTCGCGCGTATCTGGACACCTGTACAAGTTGGGAAGTGATCAGGGACCACACGCAGCTTTTCGTCTGTTTCGGAGGCGTGCCGCTGAAAAACGGTCAGATCAGTCAAGGCGGCACCGGCTGTCATATTCAGCGCGAAGCCTTGTTGGCCGCAGGCAGCGCGGGGATCGAGATTATCAATGTCAGCCCCATAAAATCTGACATGCTTGAAGATGTTGACGCTGAATGGGTGCCCCTGCGCCCTAATACGGATGTGGCGATGATGCTGGGGCTAGCGCATACTTTGCAGATCGAAGGGCTTACGGATCAGGCCTTTTTGGATCGTTACACGCAGGGATTTGAAGCCTTTCTGCCTTATTTGATGGGCGAGCCCGACGGCATCGCAAAAACCGCGGATTGGGCAGCTAAGATTTGTGAAATTCCTGCAGAGACGATCCGCGCATTGGCCCGCCGCATGGCAGCCCAGCGCACGATGATTTCACTCAGTTGGTCGCTCACGCGTCAAGACCATGGTGAGCAACCCTTCTGGATGGGTATAACATTGGCCTCAATGCTCGGCCAGATCGGTTTGCTTGGTGGCGGGTTTGGATTTGGTTACAGCGCAATGAATTACATCGGGGGCAAATTCAAAAGCATTTCCGGAGCATCTCTTCCACAGGGAAAAAATCCAATTGAAAACTTTATTCCAGTGGCCCGTATCACTGACTTGCTGCTTAACCCGGGTCGGCCCTTCGATTTTGACGGGGTAGAGTACACATATCCTGATATTAAACTGGTGTGGTGGGCCGGAGGCAATCCTTTTCACCATCATCAAGACCTGAACCTGATGATGCAGGCTTGGCAAAGGCCAGACACGATCATCGTCAATGAGTGGTGCTGGAATTCACTTGCCAAACACGCTGATATCGTGCTGCCCTGCACCACGCCGATGGAACGGGCCGATATCGCGATAACCCCGCGCGACCCCTATGTGGTCGCCATGGCGAAACTGACAGAACCCTTTGCGCAGGCCCGCGACGATTATGAGATTTTTGCCAATATTGCTGAGGCCATGGGTGTTGCAGAGGCTTTCACCGAAGGGCGTAGCGCTGCTGATTGGCAGAGGCAAATATACGAACAAACCATCACTCGAGCTTATCAAGACGGCGTTGAGATGCCCGAGTATGACCGTATTCTTGATAAGGGCTGGTTCAAACTTGCAGAGCCTGCGCACCCCACCGTCATGTTAGAGGATTTTCGCGCCGATCCTGCGGCAAATCCGCTGACCACGCCTAGCGGTAAAATTGAAATCTTTTCAAAAACGGTTGCAGATTTTGGCTACGCCGATTGCCCCGGACATCCGCTTTGGCAGGAACCCTATGAATGGTTGGGCAATAGGGCTGACTATCCACTTCATCTGATATCAAACCAGCCAAAGGGAAAATTACACTCCCAGCTCGATCATGGTTCTGTCAGCAAGGCCCATAAAGTTGGAGGCCGCGAACCATTGCACATGCACCCTGAGGATGCCGATATGCGCGGGCTTAAAACCGGGGATCTCGTGCGCGCGTTTAACGATCGCGGTGCCTGCCTGGCAGGCATTGTGGTTGACCCCACCATGCGCCCTGCAGTTGTTCAGATGAGCACCGGTGCCTGGTATGATCCAGATGAAACCGGTTTGTGCAAACATGGCAACCCCAACGTGCTGACCCGTGACAAGGGCACATCAAAACTGGGGCAAGGCCCCAGCGCCCATTCCTGCCTGATCGAGGTTGAACTGTTCACAGGCTCAGCGCCATCTGTCACGGCACATGCGCCGCCCACCATCCTACGCCCCAGCCCAGATAACGATCGAATGGAGAAGACATGAGCAATCTTCAAGAAGCCTCTGATTTGCATAACAATATCGCTATAAGCGCCCGCCGTTTTGAGGAATCTCCATTTATCGAACGCACACGCCGACCAGAAATGGTGAAAGGGGTTTATGCAGGGCGGTTCTTCACAATTTATATGGGTGAAGATTATCTCGATAAATATTGGTGTCTGCGTCAAAAGGCGCTTATTTTTGACGTGCCTGAAAAGCCGATCGAAATCTTCGGGCCGGATGCCGTTCCTTTTCTAGAAAAAGTATTTGCTCGAAAGATTGCAACAATGACCGAAGGCCGCGGATATTACGCAATTGCCTGCACCCCGCAAGGCGGCATCTTTATGGATGGGGTAATGTTTCGGTTGGCTGAAGACCGGTTTTGGTATGTGCAGGCCGATGGCCCAATGGAAGCTTGGTTGGTGGCGCATTCCGAGGGCTTAGACGTCACCATACGGGACCCGCGCAGTCGCGTGTTGCAAATTCAAGGGCCGGCCTCGATGGCGGTCATGACGGCCGCCTCAAACGGGGCGATTGACGTTACAATGAAATATTTTCGTTCCGGATATTATGACTTGGGCGGTCAAACGCTCTATGTCTCACGCACCGGTTTCACCAATGAACTTGGCTATGAAATTTACAGCAACGGGGCGCAGACGGATCATCTGGCGCTTTGGGATCATCTGATGGATTGCGGCGCGCCGCATGGCATGGAGTTTTCATCCACCCACGCCTTGACCATCCGCAGGATCGAAGGCGGTATTCTTGGAAATGGCACCGATATCACGCCGGATATGACGCCGTTTGAGGCTGGCTTGGCACCTTTCGTTAACATGGACAAAGGCGAATTCATCGGTCGAACTGCGCTTTTGACGAAAGAAAGGCACTGCTGCCTCTTTGGGGTGACATGTAGCACAAAAACCCCGGCTGCAGGCGCGCTGATTTTCGACGGTGGCCGCGAGGTTGGGCGCATTACCGCAGGGATCCCCTCTCCAACGCTGGGCCTTGGCGTTGGCTATGTGCATTTTAACACGCGCGGCGATTGGGTCGGCAGAACCCTCGCTATGCGCTTGCCTGACGGCAGCCTACACGACGCTCAAATCGTTCAACCGCCATTTTTTGACCCAGACAAAAAAATTGTACGCGGGCTGGATCGTTCTATCCCGGAACGCCCTGCGAACTGATCAATGAAAGCAGTAGATAGCATGACTGACGCCAACATTTTGGAACCACAGGATTGGACCTTCCCAATACCCATCGCGTATGGGCCGGGCCGTCTGGGGGAAATTGGACAACACTGCGCGGCGCTGGGGCTGAAAAACCCCTTGATCGTCACCGATAAAGGCAGCCGAGATTTGCCTTTCATTTCAAGGTTGCAGAGGGTTTTGTCTGACGCAGGCGTGTCCGCTGGCTTGTTTTCGGAAATATCGCCAAACCCGCGCGATGATGAAATTGGCGCCGGGCGCGATAAATTCCGCTCGGGCAATCACGATGCGATCATTGCGATTGGAGGCGGCAGTGCGATGGATGGAGGCAAGGCCATCTGCCTTACCGCCAGAAATGACAGAGATCTTTGGGAGTTTGAATGGGAATCCGAGCCGGCAGATATTGGCCCTGATCAAGCGTTTCCAACGCTGATCACCATTCCGACCACGGCCGGAACTGGCGCCGAAACTGAAAGTACGGCGATGGTCACCCATACGGGTAAAGGCATGAAATTCTGCATCTACCATCCGCAATTGAAACCATCTTTGGCGCTGCTTGACCCAGAACTGACCCTTGGCCTGCCTGGCAATCTGACCGCCTGGACCGGCGCGGATGCCATGGTGCATGCAATTGAGGCCTATTGCGTGCCGGGTTTTCATCCACTGTGTGATGGCCTTGCACTGGAAGGGCTGGCTCTGGTCGCAAAATGGTTACCGGTGGCAGTACGCGCGCCGGAGAACATGGCCGCGCGTGGTGGCATGCTTGTCGGATCTTGCCTTGCCGGGATCGCTTTCCAAAAAGGCTTGGGACATGTGCACGCGATCTCGCACATGGTGGGGGCTGAATTCAATACACAGCACGGGCTCACCAACGCAATCATATTGCCAGTTATTCTGCGGTTCAACTTGCCGGGTATGGAGCACAAGGTAAAGCGTATGGCGGATGCCATGGGCCTCACAGATGCATCAGTTGACGCCTTCATTATAGAGGTTGAGCGCCTTCTTAACGATATCAATATCCCACGTTCTTTAAGTGAAATCGGGGTGCCCGCAGATTGTGCCAGCCGCATCGCTGAAAAGGCAATGCAAGATAGCGCGGCAGGTACAAACCCCAGAACCGCGAGCCGCGCCGAAATGGAGCTTTTGGTAGAAAGCGCTTTGGCTAAAGCACGCTAAGGGAAGGAAAAAACCGAATAATGTACAGCGCATTCCAAAAGCACGATGTTGAAACAGCCCCAGAGAAAAGCAAACCACTCTTGCGGCAATTGCGTGAGCATTCGGGGCCAAATGGGTTTTACGCCGTAACCGCAGATTCTCCAGAAACGCTGACAGCATATGCTGCACTGCACAAAGTATTCATGGCCACAAGCTTTACGAATGAAGAAAAAACTGTGGTTTGGCAGAGCATCAATGTCGAAAATCAATGTCATTTCTGTGTTCCAGCGCATACTTACATGGCCAAGGCTATGAAGATTGATAAGGCGATATCAAATGCTCTGCGCAACGAAAAAGCTCTTCCCACGGCCCAGCTCGAAGCTTTACGCGATTTTACTTTGCTGTTGTTGCGCAATCATGGGCACGCAGGTGACTCTGAAATCTCAAAGTTCCTAAGCGCCGGTTTCACTCATCAGAATTTGTTGGAGGTTGTGCTGGGCTTGGCTCAAAAAACGATCAGCAACTACGTCAACCATTTGGTACGTACACCTATTGATAAGCAATATGAACACTACGCCTGGAAAAAATCGGGATAAAATCAGATGAAAAACCTTTCAAACTTTTATATCTCTGGGCAGTGGGTTAACCCAATCTCAGAAGCCTCAATGCCAGTTCTGAATCCTGCCACGGAAGAACAAATTGGAACGGTCGCCTTGGGCAATTCAGCGGATGTGGACAGCGCGGTCGCCGCCGCAAAATCTGCCTTTGATAGCTTTTCTTTAACCAGCAAAGCCGATCGCTTGGCGCTTCTCAAAGCGTTGAAAGCTGTCACTGAAAAGAGGTTCGAGGATCTTGCACAGGCGATGCGCATAGAGATGGGCGCCCCGATTAGCATGGCGCGCGACGCGCAGGCCGATGCCGCGATTGGCCATCTTATTGGCTTCATAGAGGCGCTTGAAACGCTTGAAGAGCGCTCCGTTTTATCCAATAGCGATATTTTGATACGCGAACCGATTGGCGTTTGTGGGCTGATTACGCCTTGGAATTGGCCGATGAATCAGATCGCGCTTAAGGTTATTCCGGCACTGGCCACGGGCTGTACCTGTATTTTAAAACCTTCCGAGCATACGCCGATTTCCGCAATGATCTATGCAGAAATTATTCATGAGGCCGGCTATCCAGCTGGAGTGTTTAACCTAATCAATGGCCTTGGAGACACGGTTGGCTCGGCGCTGTCGCGTCACCGCGATGTTCAGATGATGTCGTTTACCGGATCAACGCGTGCCGGGGCAGCCGTCACGCAGGATGCCGCCGAAACCGTCAAAAGGGTGACGCTTGAGCTGGGTGGCAAATCACCCAACCTCGTCTTTGCAGATTGCGACCTTGCAGAGCGCGTTACCGCCTCGGTCGGTGAATGCATGTTTAACACCGGACAATCTTGCGATGCTCCAACCCGGCTTTTGGTCGAGCGCGCGTGTTATGACGAGGTGCTCAAAATCGCAAAGCGGGCGGCAGAAGCAACGGCGGTCGGGGATCCGGCGCAGGCGGGTGATCATATCGGCCCTCTCTTTGACCGTATTCAATATGAACGTGTGCAAGCCATGATCCATAAGGGGCTTGCCGAGGGGGCAACCTTATTGGCAGGCGGTCCCGGCAAACCCGAAGGCTGTGAAATTGGGTGGTATGTGAAGCCAACGATCTTTGCAGATGTCTCCAACGATATGGCGATTGCGCAGGAAGAAATATTTGGTCCCGTTTTGGTGATCATTCCCTTTGAAAATGAAGATGAGGCGATTGCGATTGCCAATGACACGCCCTACGGTCTGGCCGCTTATGTGCAAACTGGCAGCGCGGCTCGTGCCGAGCGTGTTTCCGCGCGCCTGCGCGCTGGCGCCATTCACGTCAACGGGGGGGGCTTCAATTACGGGTCCCCCTTTGGCGGCTATAAGCAATCGGGCAATGGCCGCGAAGGCGGGTCAATGGGGCTGGAAGATTATCTTGAAACAAAAACGCTGCATGGCATCACCTGAAAGGCATCTGACATGACAAACCGGATTATTCGCCCGCGCCGCAGTTTCATTTTCACACCAGGCTTACGCCCTGACA
The DNA here is from genome assembly GCA_034423775.1 of Alphaproteobacteria bacterium US3C007. NCBI lineage: Bacteria > Pseudomonadati > Pseudomonadota > Alphaproteobacteria > Rhodobacterales > Roseobacteraceae > Thalassovivens > Thalassovivens spotae. Next base: position 2,812,060 of record CP139918.1, on the reverse strand, counting down.
TGTTCCCAAAAGCGCTGGCCTCGGGCACAGATATCGTGTGCGTTGAACTTGAAGACGGGATTGCCCCAAAAGACAAAGCCGAAGCGCGGCAAAAAGCTTTGGCGCTGTTTGAAACCCCGCAATCCGATGACGGTGTCGAGCGGATCCTACGCATCAACTCGATGCGCGAACGCTTTGGGATCGAGGATGTGAACGCCGTCTTAAACAGCAAGACCCCGCCACCCGCCTTGATGATGCCCAAGCTGCGTACGCCAGACGAAGTGGTGATTTTGGATCAATTGTTAACAGAAGCGGGCCATACAACGCGGTTGCACGTTATTATTGAAACCAATGAGGGGCTTGAAGCGGCGTTTGAGATTGCCAAATCTTCGGACCGAATTGATGCAATGTTTTTTGGCGGCGTTGATATGGCGGCTGAACTGCGGTGCCAAAACACATTTGACGCGATGATCTATGCACGCTCGCGCGTGGTGCATGCCGCTGCAGCCGCCGGATTAGACGTGATTGATGTGCCATTCCTTGATCTTGATGACTCTGAAGGGATGCGCGTTGAGGCCAAAAAAGTTCGCGACTTGGGCTTTTCGGGTAAGGGCTCCGTGCATCCCAAACAGATTGCTGCGCTGAATGAAGTGTTCACACCGAGCATTGCGCAAATTGATCGCGCCCGTCGCATTATTAACGAATTTGAGAACGCGGATACGGGTCTGATTGTGATCGACGGCAAATTGATAGAAAAACCGGTTATGCGTGAGATGTACCGGATCGCAGCGATTGCGGATAGACTGGAACAATAGGATTAAAAACGTAGCGCCTTTCAATATAGGCACCCACAACGCTACGGGAAACTGTCTTAGCAGTGCTGTCAGACAAAGTAGCCCAAGCATCAGAAGCCTGAAGATATTGCTTTTAGACCAATTCGCTCAAGCATCAGAAGCCTAGGGAGCGTGCACTTTATGAAACGATAAGAGAGCGCCACTCGGTGAGAGCCGCGTCACGGTTTAGCTTGAAACTACTGCGCTTGGAGAGGGGCTTTTGTGAATTGAAGTGATTGTAAAATGAGGCGTGGGTTGAGGCGAACTTTTGGAGGCTGTGAATTCGCTTAAACCGAAGCATTGCCCTTTCTCGTCTTCGGAAGGGTAAATGTGAATTCTCAGCTCGGTTGTTCGCCCACCGCCCGGTAACTTGCTTTTCTAAACAGCCCAGCTCTTTTGCTGCTGCGCTGTAGGACCGAAGCTTATCTGTAACGATCTCATTGGGTGATCCATGGCGCCGCATGGCTTTTTTCATGAACTTTAACGCGGCTTTCTTGTCTCTCTTTTTGGTGACGTAGCTTTCTAGCACCTCGCCCTCATGATCAACTGCACGCCAGAGGTCATGCCTTTCACCAATTATCTTCACAAAGGCTTCATCAAGGTGCCACTTACAGTTGCTTGACTGCATACCCCCTGCTCGTCTCTTTTTGATCTGGTTTGCAAATTGAGAGCCAAACCTATGCCACCAGTACCGGACAGAGTCATAGCTTAAATCTGCTCCACGCTCATAAAGCAGGTCTTCTACATTTCTCAGTGAAAGCGGAAACCACACATAAAGCATAACTGCAAGTTGGGTGATCTCAGGGCAGATTTTGAAATAGCGGAATGAAATTTGCTTGGACATAGCCTAATTGCTAATTACCGAAGACAGTATGGCAAGACGGTTTATTCTGGTAAGATCTGACAGGCCCTTATAACGCAACCGGTAAACTTAGCCGCCATTGACTTGCGATTTAAATCGTTTCTGATGTTTAAATGCTCATTGTATAACGCAATCAATCTGAGGCGTGCATTTTAGCCTGTAACAAAAGTCTAGGCTGAGTTTGAGATTCCTGTTGAAAATCTACTTTTGAGCGCCATCCTCTCCAATTCGCCCGAATAAGAGCTTGAGCCGTAGCACCGCCAAGCGTGGTGCCTGGGCCCAAAACGATAAAAACATCTGGCATAAATTCACGCGCCGCTGTGCGAATAGCTGCCGTAAAGTCATAAGGTTCAACAACCTGATGCCCTAGCGTGTAGTTATATAGCGCGCTAATATCTGTCGAGTTGGGATACCAAATTGCACCACGACCATCAATGAGCGGGGTGGTCGGTTGGACAAATAGCTGCTCTGAAAGCGCGTCAAAGCCAAGTTTGGAAATAGGTCTTTGCAAATGGGTATGAAAACCTGCATGATTTTGTAGGCGCATCGGGAAACGCCCCTGTAAAGCTGGGACTGATCTTTCAAATGCGCTCAAACCTGCCTCGTTTCCCGCAAGTACCAACATGCCACCAAGATCAATGGATAGGCCCAGATCGTGATCTGGGCGGGCGTTGATCGTGGCGACTTCAGACAGCAAATTGTCGCGTCTGCCGGGAATTTCTTGCCAATTATCGTCTAGAAAAGGATAGATCAGTTGGCCACCAATCATGTGATCTTGCATAAGCTTTCCCATGGTGTTGACAACCTGCATCCCACCCATGGGATCAAGTGCACCCGCGCAAGCCAACGCGATATACCAACCCATGGAATTGCCCGTTATCCCTACAATATCGAAAAGATCACGATCAATGGAAACAAAATCAGAATAGGCGCAGGCATAAATAAGCGGTGCCGCATTGTCACCGCGCGTATGCGTGGGACCCGAAAATTGGGGAAACGTATCTAGCTCACTGATTTTTTTTTGGCCAAGCGTGGCGCGGTAAGCATCAAATTGGTCAAGATTTGGAGCGTTCGAGTGATGCCGTTTCAAATAACCGAGTTCGTTTTTATTATAAGTGCCCCGGCCAGGCGCGATAACAACTGCGGTTTGTTTCATAATGTATTCCAAAGCTTCGTAGCAGCCGCGATTATACTCTCACGACTGGGCATTGTGGCGGCATATGCTGGACCCGTCGCGATAAAGCTGTCTTCCGCAGCAAGACGTGACACGGGGAGATCGCTGCGTTCCGTAAGCATCGCAAATAAGGCTTCGGCCTGGCCACCGGTTCCGCGACATTCATCTACGACCAGAACTTTTTGTGCACCGTCAATGGCGGATAATATGCCCTCGGCAGGAAGAGGGGCAATCCAGCGGATGTCGACAATACGTATTTCAATCCCTTGTTGTTTCAGAACTTTAGCGGCTTGTTGTGATAAATAATGACCATTGCCATAAGTGATGATAGCCAAAGGGCCATTGCCTGTAACGCCAACTTCACCCAATGAAACGCTTTCATCCATTGCGGGGTAAGTGTGCATCCAACCGCCGTCTTTTTCATCGTGCAAGTCACGCATTGGATACAGCGCGATGGGTTCTACAAACACCACAACCCGCTGTTCTTCGCGCGCTAGTCGCAAGCATTCGCGCAGCATTTTAACAGCGTCGGCACCGTGGGATGGGCAAGCAACGATCACACCAGGGATATCGCGCAAGACTGCAAGCGAATTATCGTTATGGAAATGCCCACCGAACCCTTTTTGGTAACCCAGTCCCGCTATGCGCAGCACCATAGGGTTTGTGAATTGTCCATTGGAAAAAAAAGAGAGCGTTGCGGCTTCGCCGCGAATTTGATCTTCGGCGTTGTGGAAATAAGCCAAGAACTGGATCTCAGGCAGCGGAATAAACCCGTTATGGGCCAGACCGATAGCCAACCCGAGTATGGATTGCTCATCTAGCAACGTGTCGATCACCCGATCCTGACCGAAACGATCACAAAGCTTTTGTGTCACACCATAAACGCCTCCTTTACGGCCCACGTCTTCGCCCATCATTATAATTTCAGGATATTCGAGCATAAGATCGGTTAATGCCCAGTTTATCAACCTCGACATATTTTGAGGTTTTTCCATTTGTTGTATGTCGCTACCGAATGCAGTCTCTCGTGCCTCTTCAGATGGACCGTTGGTGAGCTTACATTCTCTTTTGGGTGGCACAATAGAGGCCATGACCTCCTGCGATGTAGACAGACGTTGTTGTTGAATCACCTCCTCAGCGACTCGAGCGCATTGCTCTTCAGTCTCAATATATATTGAAAGAACCTCGTCGGCCGTTAGAACGCCGCTTTCGGTAAGCAAGCGCGCCGAATGCAGCAGCGGATCGTTTTGCTCCCATTCCTCAAATATACTTTTCGCCAGATAAGTTTGTTGCAAATCTGCACCTGCATGACCGTAAAGGCGAACCAGCGACAGATGTAAAAATGCGGGTTTTTTTCTTTTGCGGACATATTCTGCAGCTGCCTGTGCTACGCAAAAAGTGTCAAATAGATCAAGGCCGTTTGCTTTGAAGTATTTCAGACCTGGTTTATTGGCAAAGCTTGCGCCGATCCAACCTTGAGGCGTGCGCGTGGAAATGCCGATATCATTGTCTTCGCAAACAAACAATAGAGGTAGTGGGACAGATTGATAGGAGGTCCAGCAGGCTGTGTTTATTGCTCCTTGCGCTGTGGAATGGTTCGCCGACGCATCACCAAACGAGCACATGACAATGCTATCATCCTTCAAAACTTTGTGTTCAGGTGGATGTCGTTTGGCCAATGAAATGGAATATGCCGCACCGACCGCTTTGGGAAGGTGACTGGCAATTGTAGAGGTTTGGGGCGGGATGTTCATAGCCTTGGATCCAAGTACCTTATGACGCCCCCCAGACAAAGGATCCGATTTTGCGGTGGAGAAGCTGAGCAGCATATCCCAAGCAGGCGTTGTTCCAGGCACCATTGCAGAACGGCGCGTTTGAAACGCCCCATCCCGATAATGCAGAAACGCCATATCATCGCGCCGTAATGCAGAAGCAACCGCAGCCATGCCTTCGTGCCCGGATGAACCGATGGTATAAAACCCTTGTCCCGCGCTTTGCATTTTGCGCGACCGTCGATCAAGATTTCGGCTCAGGCATTGAGCCCGAAAAATCGCAACGGCCTCAAAGCCAGACAAAGGGCCGTATGGCGCATCACCACTGGGAAATTCGCCTGCACTCACTCTGGCAAGAAAAGCCTCGTGAACGATATCTGCGCGATCCATAAATATTCCCCTAGATGTTCAAAAAAAGGCCTGCAAGCCAGTCTGTGCGCGGCCCAAGATAAGGGCATGCACATCATGGGTTCCTTCGTAGGTATTAACCGTTTCCAGATTAACCATATGGCGGATCACCTGAAATTCCTCGGAAATTCCATTGCCTCCGTGCATGTCACGAGCATGGCGAGCAATTTCTAAGGCTTTGCCGCAGTTATTGCGCTTCATCATACTGATCATTTCTGGCGCAGCCTTTGCCTCGTCCATTAGGCGACCAATGCGCAAGCTTCCTTGCAAACCAAGTGTGATTTCAGTTTGCATATTGGCCAATTTCAATTGGAAAAGTTGTGTTTGAGCAAGTGGTTTATTGAACTGTTTTCGATCCAAACCATACTGGCGCGATGCATGCCAGCAGAATTCTGCGGCGCCCAGAACACCCCATGAAATACCGTAACGCGCCCGGTTCAAACACCCAAACGGCCCCTTAAGACCTTCGACATTCGGAAGCAGTGCATCTTCGCTCACTTCCACGTTATCCATAACGATTTCGCCGGTGATTGAGGTACGCAATGACATTTTACCGCCAATTTTAGGCGCCGAAAGACCTTTCATACCCTTATCCAGAATGAAGCCGCGAATTTTATCGCCATGGGCGTTAGATTTTGCCCAAACCACAAATATATCTGCGACTGGGCTGTTTGAAATCCACATTTTAGAACCGTTAAGGACATACCCGCCCTGCACCTTTTCTGCGCGGGTTTTCATATCACCCGGATCACTACCGGCATCTGGTTCAGTAAGCCCAAAACAACCGATGAATTCGCCACTGGCCAATTTGGGTAAATATTTCTGACGCTGTTCTTCGGAGCCATAGGCATATATCGGATACATCACCAATGAGGATTGCACGGACATCATCGAACGGTACCCAGAATCAACGCGTTCAATTTCGCGCGCAACCAGCCCATAAGTGACATAAGATGCGCCTAAACCGCCGTATTCCTCAGGAACGGTAACGCCAAGCAAACCCATTTCTCCCATTTCACGGAAAATTTTTGTTTCTGTGGTTTCATTGGCGTAGGCTTCAATAACGCGAGGCTGTAGTTTTTCTTGAGCAAAGGTACGGGCTGCATCGCGCATCATCCGTTCTTCCTCATTGAGTTGCTGCTCTAAAAAAAATGGGTCATCCCAGTTAAAACGGGACAAGCCTGGGACGTCTTTGGGTTTTAGTGACATTCAATTATCCTTTGTGATAGCGCTGCGACAGCTTTGGTGATACGCGCGCAGCTTTGTTTGAGTTCTGCCATCGCATAGGCGTATGACAATCGAAAATGGCCTGACAAACCGAAGGCGTGGCTAGGAACAACCGCAACAGCAGCCTTTAAGAGATAGGGACAAAATTCAGCGTAGCTGGTGATTTCGGTTCCATTCGGCATTTTAAAGCCAAAGGTTTTCACACAGCAGGGGAAGGCATAAACCGCACCAACTGGGATGAGGCAATCGGAGCGGTCTGTTTTGTTCAATTCTGAAATTATAAAGTCTCGGCGACCTCTTAAGGGTTCAAGGCATTCGCCAAAAACATCTCGTGAACCCGTAAGCGCAGACGCCAGCAAGATTGAGGATGCGTCGAAGGTAGATTGCCCCTGCACTCCTACCATCGTGTCGATAGGTTCGCGCGGACCAATTCCCCGGCCCAATCGCCAGCCAATTATTGCATAGGCTTTAGGCAAGTCATCCACGATAAGGATGCCGCGCACGAAGTTAGGCGCAAATTTGCAAAATGAAGTAAAGGTGGCATATGAAATATGCAGGTTTGCCCGCGAAGCACCAGCAAGCGCCGACAATTCATCTGCCGAATATAATGCTCTAGTGGGATAAATTGGTGCATTAAACGACAGCCATTTTGTTTCCGGCCTTGGAAAGTCAAGGTCGACCATACCGAAACTAAAAAGATCCTCACCCACTCCCCTGTAAGCCTGCACTTTTTCTGAACTCTGGACCATTTCCGACAGTTTTAAATCCGCAGCGCGGTCAGATCGAATGAACACTGGTATATTTCTCCCTGCAGTCATTACAATTTGAAATTCGCCCTCTTGTTATAAAACAAATACACTGCTTTATATAACTTATAACGGGTATATTTTAAGAATTTTTGGAATTAGATCATGCTGAAATGGAATGAAGTTTCAATCCCAAGGAGGTTCTTGCCTCCTTTCGTCTGGCTTGCCTCATTCGAAGCAGTTGCAAGACGCGGATCAGTCACAGAAGCAGCCCATGAGCTGAACCTGACCCAAGGCGCGGTCAGTCGTCATATACAAAAATTGGAACAACAAATTGGCGTACAACTTTTCGAACGGGATAAACAACGGTTACATTTAACAGGAGCTGGAAAATCTTATGCTGAGGAGGTGCACCAAGGCATTAGCCTGATCACCAATGCTGGGGTTAAGTTGCGTACAAACCCAAATGGGGGCGCGTTAAATTTAGCCGTACTGCCCGCATTCGGAACACATTGGCTGGCACCACGTTTGGCGGATTTCATCGCCCAATATCCCGGTGTAACAGTTAATTTTTCCACACGAACCCGCCCTTTTGACTTCTCAAACGAGAATTTTCATGCAGCTATTCATTTTGGTTTGGATGACTGGCCTAACGCAAATAGCTTACGCTTGATGGAAGAAGAAGTGGTTGCGATTGCGGCCCCACTGATTGTAGGCCCAAGGGCTGCCGACAATTTGAAAGAAATTCAAAAAATGCCGCTTCTGCATTTGCAGACACGGCCAAATGCATGGAGCCGTTGGTTTGCACAACATGGGCTGGATATTGATAACGTCATGGGAATTCAATTCGATCAGTTTGCAACTATGATACAAGCAGTTGTTTCTGGCCTTGGAGCGGCGATTGTGCCCAAATACTTGGTCGAAAACGAACTTAAGCAAGGAAAGTTGATTGGCCTGGGTGGGTCCGCAACCTCTGTTATTGGATCATATTTTCTGGTTTGGCCAGAACGCAGCACCCACCATCCGCCTGTGCTTGCGTTCCAAAAATGGATAAAATCTATTATCGCGGAAAGTGCGATAATTTAACCCTACAACGCGTCCGGTTTATTCTGTAACAAGCGCCGCTGAGCACGCCAAGATGAAGGAGTGCCTAGGTCAGAGACACAGATCAGTTTTTGACTGAGCTTCATAAAAACTGTGATAGCGCATTACGGATGTCAACTGGGGTAAACTCAACCGGCAGGTTCCAGATAGAAGATTTTTCGCGCATCATAATTGTGGCCAGTTCCTGAACACCTTTTGAATCGATATCCTTAAGGCCAATGCCTGATAATTTTGTTGGCAAGCCCACATCATTATAAAAGGGCATTAATTCGGCAACCGTATCCTTGTCACCCTCTAATACCAGCTGAAACAACACGCCCAAGGCAACTCGCTCTCCGTGTTGAATGCTATGATTAGAACTGAAACGTGAAACAGCCGCATCGAATGCATGAGCACCCGCGACACCCGTGTTTTCAAACCCAACACCGCTGAGAAAAATATTTGCTTCGACCACCCGCTCAACGGCTTCGCTCACTTCGCCCTTCTCTACCGAAGTCAAAGCTTCGCGCCCAAACTTTAAGATCGTATCATGGCAAGACCGCGCCATTGTCATCGCCACATTCGAAATCGCTCCACCGCGATAATTAACCTTCCCTTTTGCATAACATGCTCGCGCCTCTACCCAAGTTGCCAGCCCATCCCCCATACCCGCAACCAGCAATCGAGCGGGCGCGTTTGCAATGACTTGTGTATCCACCAAAACCGCTGCCGGGCTGCAATTTAAGCGCATGACCCCAATATGAGTGTGGTTTTCAGAATATTCGACAGCAATGGAGCTGACTGCCCCATCAGTGGATGCAATTGTCGGCACAGACACGAAAGGAACATCCAACTCTACAGAAACAGCCTTCCCAGTATCAAGCGCCTTACCGCCACCAATCGCGATCACCAAATCTGCAGATGTGCCACTCGTTTTGAGTCTGTGGATTTCAGGGCCACAGCATTCGCCGCCAAAATCTTTCCACAGACACACCACATTTGCAGCCTCAAGACTTGTAACCACGCGCGTGCCCACAAGCTCTTTCACAAAATCATCAGCGAAGACAAGCGCGCGATTGCCAAGGGCCGCTGCAGTCCCCCCGATACGATCGAGCGCTCCCGATCCTTGAATATACTTTGCAGGCAACCCCAGAATACGATCCACTGCCTTATCCTTCAATGATAGTTTTGCAGCCTTTGTCGATATTCATCAAAGGGCCATTTACAACGTGTAATCCAAATGAAAACAACGGCGCTTTTGCAGAACATGAACTTCGGCATGCCGCTGACATTTCCATCATCAAACACGTTTTATATTTCAGATTTTCTTTGGCCACTTTCAATAAGTGACAGCAGAAAAGGCGATAAAACCGCAATCGTTTCATCGGAATTAAGCAACCATTTTTTCGATAAGCTTTTGAACACAAAGCGCATCTGAAAACGTTGCCAGTCGTTGTTTTTTATCATTAAGTTGTAACGCTAACTGATCTAATTGCCCCTGATAAGCCGCTGCAGGAGATTGTTGTTTTAAGTCCAAAACCCGTTCCGTTCCAGCTTTGCTTTCTAAAAATAAACCATACCAATTATCAAAAAAAAGGCATCCCTTGCTGCCCAATATCCGAAAGCTCACCGTGTCATTTCGGTTTCCGCCAACAACGCCCGACACTGTCACCTTGCCCATTGCTGTATCCCAGATCGCCAACATTAAGTTTTCGGCACCGCCATTGGGCTCAAAATGGGCTAAAACTTGATTGTTCAGGTTTGGTTTCCCCATTAAAACCAGCGTGAGATAGGCGTAATGAGACATCATTTCTCGAACAAAGCCACCTTCAGCCCGTGTTGACAACCATTCTGCGCCAGATTGAAAAGCCCGCGGCCAATTACTTAAGCGTAGATCAAGCTCCGCCCCCAAAATTTCACCGATCGCTCCTTCATTTATTAATTTCTTAGCGCGAAGTGCTGCGGGGGCGCCAGAATACACAAAATTCACCGCTTGGCCTAACCCGCTGCCGTTCATTTCCTCCACCAACCGTTCGCTGTCTGCCACATCCACCCCTAAAGGTTTTTCGCAGAAAATATTCCAACCTTTAGAAATTCCATGACGGACAAATTCAGCGTGTGATTTCGGTGGAGTACAGACGTATAAAACATCGATATCATCTCTTAATAGTAAAGCCTCAAAATCGTTAGAACTGCGCATCTTTGGGGCTATTTCGGTCAGCGCCGCACAAGCGGTAACGGATGTGTCAAACCCGGCAACTGGTTCAAAACAATCATGAGTTTGCATATTTTTCACCATGCGGGCACCCACAGCACCAAGACCAACCACTCCAACTTTATAAGTCACTTGCGCCATAGGTTTCTTTCCTTACGATTTGATTTGTAATTCCCGATAACGCCCAAGCACACTGCTAAATCATGTGTTTACTTTACGATTAGATTTAAATGCCAGCCACTGGTCAGCACAGGCCCCGGCAATCCCTTTCGGTAAGAAAATAATAAACAAAACCAACATAATCCCATAAACGAATAGGGGCATTCCAGCCAGGTTCAAACATACTTTCTCCGTGATACAGACAACTCCTGTACCCATCCAAATTCGTAAAAACTCTGCCAGCATTAAGGTAATGACGGCACCTATTGTGGGACCAAGTGTGCTATAAATTCCACCGACAACGACCCCGAAAACAATCTGAAGCGAAAGCCCAATACCGCCTATCGTTGAGGGAGAAATGAACATTTGATATTGACAGTAAAGCGCCCCGGCAAACGCCGTCATCATTGCGCTTAAGACCGTCACTTTCAATTTCTCTTTTGTTACCTGGACGCCAACTGCGGCAGACGCATCTTCATCCTCTGAAATTGCCTCTAAAGCATAATAAGACATAGATTGATCAACAGCCCGCCAAATCAAAATTCCGATTATCCATACGATTAGTGCAACGAAATAAAAGATGAGACGGTCATCTGATTGGAGCGCGTAGAGCGATCCACCAGCACCATGACTTTCTGGCGTATAGCCCAAGGCCCCTCCTGTTGTATCGCGCGTTGCTACGAGTACTTGACGCACCACTTCTGCCAAGGCAAGCGTTACCAAGGCAAAATAATGACCTGTGATCCGAAACCGAAAACAAGGATATCCTATCAGCAGAGCCAACGCCCCCGCCAAGATCATCGCGCCAGGAACAGAGAGCCATGGCGAAATGCCCAGTTCATTCCAAGCAAGGGCAGTCACATACCCGCCCATTGCCATAAAAGCACCATGGCCAAGGGAAACAAGTCCAAACCGTCCCATGATCGACCAACTTGTGTAAACGAATGACCATATCAAAATCATGATAATGAGATGCAGTTGATAGCTGTCTAAGCCTAAAAACGGTAGGGCAAATAGAACGGCCGCGATTGCGGGGATGAGTAGTTTGGTATTCATGAATTCCTCGCAAATAAACCTTTAGGCCGAGCAAACATAGCGGCTATGAAAAACGTAAACGCCATTACATAACCCCATTCTAGTTCGGCAAAATATCCACCAACCGTAATCAGCGAACTAAAGACGAAAGCCGCCAAAAAGCCGCCAACTAAATTGCCCAGACCACCCATCACGCAGATCATAAATGTAATGGGGCCAAAGCTAAGTCCTATGAATGGGTGAACATCATATTGAAGCACCAACAACGCGGCGCCCAAGCCCGCCAGACCACCGCCAATCGCTGATGTCAGCAAATATAATCTTTTGGTATCAACCCCCATCAAGATCATTATTTCGCGATCCTGGCTGATCGCGCGAATGGCCGCCCCTAAATACGAACGTGTCAGAAACAGATAGAGGGCTATAACAACAAGCGTTGCCAGAGCAAACGACAGAAGGCGTGTCCATGAAAGATAGATATCTTCCGAAACAGCCAGACTGCCTAAGCTGATGCCTATGTTGCGAAATTCGATACCAAAGACCACCATCGCGACCCCTTGAAAGAAAAACAGCAACCCTCCAGTTGCGAGCAACTGGTTGATGGGTTCGGCCTGAAGTAAATAGCCAATAATGAACCGATGCGTTAACCAACCGATTAGCGCGGTCAAGCCCACCCCACAGCAGGAGGCGAGTACGATTGGCATGCCAGCCTCTGCGTGAAGAAAGAAAATTCCGTACATCCCCAACATGATAATTTCGGCATAGCAAATCCAAACCACATCGATCACACCGAAAATTAAGTTCAATCCCAATGACAACAAAGCGAAAACGCCACCCAGCAAAAGTGCGTTCATCAAGGTTTCAATAAAAAAGATGCTGAACAAGCCGTCCATGAATTCCGCCATCATAATTCTTATACTCCCATGAACGATTTTTGAATTTCTTTGCTTTGCAGCAGCTCATCTGAAGTGCCCTCTGAATGCAGCTTGCCTGATTCTAGAATATAAGCCCGGTCTACGACCCGAAGCACTTGTTTTACATTTTGTTCAACGATCAGAACAGTTAAGCCATCACTCCGAATTTTCTCAATTAGATCGAAAACTTGATGCACCACCACTGGCGCTAAGCCCGCCGACGGTTCATCCATCAATAAAATTTTTGGATCTGACATTAACGCCCGCCCGATGGCACACATCTGCTGTTCGCCCCCCGACATTGTACCCGCCATCTGATGACGCCGCTCTTCCATTCGAGGAAAAAGCTCATAGACAAATGCGCGGCGTTCTTCAAAGCGCTTACGAAATTGCGGTAAAAAACACCCCATGCGCAAATTATCTTCAACGGTCATTCTTGGAAATAACCTTCTGTTTTCTGGAACATGCGCTATTCCCATACCAACAATTTCATGTTCGGGGGCATCCAGAACAGATTTTTGTTCCATTTCAACTTTACCGGAAGCTGCGGGGATCATTCCTGAAATCACCCGCATTAAGGTTGATTTACCAGCCCCGTTCGGTCCGATGACGGCAACAGCCTCACCTGCTCGCACGTCAAGCGAAACGTTGAACAAGGCTTGAAACTTTCCGTATCCAGCGTTTACATTTTGTACATTCAACATCTTGAACAGTTTTCCTGTTTAAAGATTAAGTTTTCAAACACGACTGGCAGCCGCCGCTGCTTCGTCGGCGTCTCTTCCAAGGTAGACTTCTATAACCTTTGGATTAGCGGCGACTTCATGAGGGAGCCCCTCAGCAATTTTCTCGCCATGATCCAAGACCATAACGCGGTCCACAACACGCATTAAAACACCCATAATATGTTCCACCCAAATAATCGTAACACCCAGTTCGTCTCGGATATTTTTCAACATATCGGCGGCTTGATCCATTTCTTCGTGATCCAACCCACCCAAACTTTCATCCGCGAGCAACAAACTTGGCTTAGTCGCCAACGCTTTGGCGAGTTCCAGCTTTTTCAAACCGGCGGCGCCCAATATATCCACTGAGGCAAGCTCATCTGTGGGAAGGCCCACAAGATCCAAGGCCTCCTCGGCACTGCGCCAAGCCTGAGCACGCGTGACCGCACCAGCTTGGCCGTAAAACCCAGCCAGTGCAGCATTTTCAAGAATTGTCAGCCGACGAATTGGCCGTGGAATTTGAAACGTGCGACCCACCCCCATTCTACATATCGAATTTGGAGGTGAGCCAGCTATTTCCAGACCGTCTAATTGTATAGACCCCGTGCTTGGCTTTAACGCCCCAGATAACATATTAAAAATGGTACTCTTTCCCGATCCATTCGGTCCGATCAAGCCGAGGATTTCACCCTTTTCAAGGTTAAAATCTACGTTTGAAACAGCCGTAAAGCCACCGAAACGTTTGGACAGTTTTTTTACTTGTAACATATTCAATATTTTCCAGTTGATTGACGTCAAAACCAATGCAAACGAAGTTTCTACTTGGAGAAAGACGAAGAACTTGGCAGCGGCAGAACAGGATCGATCGTCTGCAACGCTTTGGGCCATGCGATAAAGACCTTGCGATCCACATATTGCATCACAACAGGGGATGCGCGCTTGTTCTGGCCCATCATGTCATTTTCGCCTTTTTGTGGAAACTTTACACCATATCCGAGCAATGTCCCGCCAGTTGCGATGTCAGTGTCCATAGCTGCTTTGCGAAGAGCCTCTGAATCGATACCACCATATTTCTTAATTGCCCTCGGTAAAACATCATCAAAAAAGACAAATGAGTTTGATGCGCCCTGCCCTAATGATGCTGACTTCACCTTCATTTCTGGCTTGGCTTTTTGATATTCAGTACCAACCATTTCTGTAATTTCTGGCAAACCTGCCGCCAGAGATTTAGGATCTAGTAACCAAATGGAAACTGGGTCAACATTAAAGATATGGTCAATATCGCTGCCGAGCGCGTCGTACAGCTTATCTGGAACACCATAACCGGCACCATGCCCAATCAAAGCTTTGAAGCGTAAGCCTTGTTCTTTAGCCTGACGTAAGAACAAGGTGATGTCAGGATTATAACCAGTGTGCAAGATAACGTCAGGGCGGCTGCGCTTAAGTTTTGTGACAAGTGAAGATAAATCGGGTGCGGTCGCAGAATAACCTTCGCTCATAACCACATTCATGCCTAATTTTTCAGCGGCGCTTTCATTTCCACCTGCTACGCCTGATCCATAAGGACCATCCTCATGAATGATAGCGATACGAAGATCTTTGGGATCCATACCCAGTTTTTCTTGCGAGGTTCCGTGCAAGAAGTCTATTGAAGCAGCACCGTACATGCCACCGTGAACTTGGGGCCGGAAAACGTAATCTAGGTCTCGGTCTTTTAGAACTGAGGGTGAAATACATGTTGTAATCCACATGAATTTCTTCATCGCGTTCGCTTTGGCAGCCACTGGAACACATTGCGCCGAGGAATAAAAACCCAAGAGCATATCAACTTTTTCTTGTTCGACTAATCGGACAACCTCGTTGATCGCAACTTCTGGTTTAGACTGAGCGTCGGCGTAAACCGGATCGATCATGTAACCTTCAACACCACCTTGGGCATTGATACTGTCGATTATTATTTTGGTACCCAGCGCGTGCAATTCTGACCCGCCACCAGCCAAGGGCCCCGTATAGTCATATACCACCCCGATTTTTATAGTTTTATCCGCCGCTTGTGCTGCAGACACCATTGTCAATGCAACCGTTGCTGCTGACAGGCCTATTTTCAGACTTTTGCCAAAGCCTCCAAGGCTCAAATTAAAACTTGACATGAATTGATCTCCTTTTCGATTTTTTGTTATCTAGAGGACTGTGATTACCTAACGCGATCGTCAGACCGGAACTGACACAAATTTTGGAATAACTCCCATTACCTCCAAGGTCTTTTTCCGTACTCCCCCCAGTATTATTATTTTTTAGATTTTATAGTTCTCCTTTGTTTTTTCAGTAAGCTCGTTTCTTAATTTTCGTCACACCCCTTGTGAAACTGGGGCACGCCCAAGTTACCCGGCGACAAGGCTTGCTTTAGACCTGCGCCAATTTGAGTGATCAGCTTGGATGAATATTTATTAAAATATTTTTGATTTTTGCGGCCAATTCCATGCTCCCCGCTAAAGCTACCATCAAACTTTCTGACGCAGGTTTCTATGACCCAATCTCGTATTGCGCCTTCCACGATATCCACATCGTCCAAAAATTCATCCGGAGAAATAATAAGGTTGAAATGCACACCACCGTCTCCCAAGTGGCCAAAATCAAAAACCCGTGCACTGGGAAATCTCTTTGGAATTTCCACTTTAGTGTAGGCTATAAAATCAAGGAGACGTCCGCGTTCAAAAGCTAAATCGAACGCAATTAGATATCCCGCTTTGCGCACACCCTCCGCTATCGAGTGACGCAGCGGCCACACGTCTTCAGGGGCAGCTGGCACCGCATTGCTCAGCGGTCTGTCAGGATGTTCCCAAAGTTCAACGAGAAAATCTTCCATCACCTGATCAAGGGTTTGTTCGCTTTGGCGCGACATCCATGGCCGCGAAATTTCAATCAAAATTACAAATTCAGGCAACTCAGTCCCACTGAACGGGTTTTTAAGAGAGGCAACGTTTGCAAACGTGGCTTCCATGGCATTGCATGACATATATTCAAAGGCAGAAAGTTGTGGCCCCAACCGACGCTCGGCTTCAATTAAAACCATCGGAACCGAAGCCAGAGAGGTGGGCATCAACAGCGCCACAGCTGTTTGCTGCGGAAGCAATTCTAAGCTTAGCACCGCCTCGGAAACAATACCAAACGCACCAGAGGTGCCAATAAACACTTGTTTCCAATCAACCCCAACATTGTTTTTTCTTAACGCACTATTTAAATCAAGTAAGGTTCCATCATGGTCTCCGAGCACAACTTTCAAACCAAGCGTATTTGCGCGAACATCTCCGTATCTGAGAAATTTCGAACCACCGGTATTTGTTGAAATCATACCGCCAATCATAGGATCGGCGCCAAGGTCAATTGGGAAAAATAGACCATGCTCGGATAACTTGGCATTCAATTCCGACAAGCGGACCCCTGCGCCAACGCGGACACTTCGATTGACAAGATCCAATTCAAAAACGGTGCGCATCCTGTCCAGTGACAACAAGATCTGGTTACCCGTAGTATCGGGTGTTGATCCCCACACAAGACCAGTGTTTCCTGATTGAGGAATGATATCCACCCCCCACTCAACACAGACAGCAACCATATCGGAAATTTCTTCATTCGTTGCTGGTCGCAGAACAAATATTGCCTGACCGCGTTCCCACCTTGCCCCCGTTTCGTAGGGCAACTTATCTTTTTGCTCACTTAAGATCGATTGAGGCGACCGGGAAACATCTTTTAGACAGTCAATGAACGATTTGTCCATCAAGCCGCTCCCTGCCTGGTCTTATCAGCCGTTCTCGGCCAGAATGAAATTTCACCAACGACGTTCAGCAGCAAGATTTATTATCCCCGTTTTGTAATGTCCAAGACGAAACGCCAAAGATGTTTCGCCTATTGATGCCAACTCCTTACATCGATACAATCTAATAATGACGAAAGTTTATTCGAATTCTACGAAGTTAGGAATCCGCCATCTACGATATGCGGTATCAGTAGCGCGCAATCTGTCTTTGACTGGAGCAGCACAAGAATGCAATGTTGCGCTCTCAGCAATGTCAGAGACGATCAGGCAAATCGAAGACGATGTTGGTGTTATCCTTTTCGATCGTTCACAACGCCCTTTGATCATAACAGAATTTGGTCATTATTTTGTGCGCGATGCGCTCGAAGTATTATCTCGATTTGATCAAACCATTCGCGATATGCGAGATTTTGGCGGAAAACAAAAAGGGTTAATACGAATAGCCTCGTCGCCCTCACTGGTTTCAACTTTAGTGCTACCAGCGTTAGTGGAGTTTCGAACACGTTATTCGAATATTGAATTCTCGGTGCATCAAGAAAATGCAAAGAATGTGAGCGAACAACTGCATTTGGGTTTCGTCGAAATTGGCCTGCACGAGCACTGGAAAAAAAGTGACGAACTTTCAAGCGATCTGCTTTTGAGAGATAAGTATGGGCTTGTTTGCTGTGAAACGCACCCGCTGGCAAAGAAAAAAACAGTTAACTTTAATGATATTGCAAGCACCACCGTCATTCAATTAAGTGATGATTCAGCCATCCGTAAAGGCCTAGATGCGGAGATGAATATCAATGACTTCATTCATGCAGATATTGAAACGTCTGACGCAACATCTCTTGTTTGGATGATCAGTCAAAACATAGGCGTATCTGTATTGCCCGAAAATGCAGTGATGATTCCAACCAATGAGAATTTATGTTTTGTACCGATCGAAGGCTTTACAAAAACTCGAGAGCTCTATTTGCAGTGGCATTCAAAACGTATTATTTCGCCTGCTGCGACAGTTTTTATGGAGCTTCTCAAAGATATGGCGCGCCGTCATTCCTTATGCGCACATTAGAAAAATCCTAGCAATCTAAGCGTGAAACACATCTAAAGAAGAAGGGCTTTCGCATCCGGCGGGCGAAACTAGGCAGTAAGTCCCATTTAAGAGGGGTTATGAGTTGTATAAAATGGTCAAACGCCCCTCATCAAATTCAGGCTCAATTAAATTTTCTGTTAGAATTGCCCCATCAACACCAAAATTTGAACCATTAACGCAAAGTGATCAAATAGAACCCTAGCACGTTTGCCACTGTCAACGCGCTTTTGCAAAATCCATTTCAACCAAGTATTGGTCGAAATTATACACATAAATAAGAAAATATAGTTTCAAGACAGCATTATTTCATTAAGCTCTGTTTTTCTAATTTGTTCGCGCATTTTAAAAGTCAGTAGTTATTCGCAGCAATTAATTTAACTGACGGCGAATGGCGTTTTTGAGGCCACGCTAACAAACGCGTCGTTACTATCAAACCTCACACTTTACTCGCTGAGGTCATAGCCGCCATTGATCCATGTCTGCAGGATTTGGGTGAATTCTATGCTTTGGTCTTGATAGAAAAAATGGCCACAATTCTTGAAGATGGTTAATTTACTTTTAGGTAGCCGCGCATGCAATTGTTCCGCATTTTCTACTTTCAAAAATGCATCTTGCTCGCCCCATAAAACGTGGACAGGCAAATTCAACGTAGCGAGATATGGATCGATATCTTTACAACCTTCTGGGTAACCTTTGAACCATTTAGTAACTGGACCAACTCTACCAGAATAAGAGGCAACATAATCAGCGACCTCCGAAGCTGAAGGACTATAACTTAAGTAACCCAACTGGTTAGCGCCAGCGACGAATGCCGGTGCGCCGGTAACTGTGAAAACAAAGCGCCAAAATCGCGAAGCAATCATCTTCCTGACCAGACTCCCATCTGCAGACGGTTGAACGCTTGGTCCGGCACCAACTAAAATACTTTTTGCCCTGTGCTCGCGGTGCAAAACATAATGGAGCGCTACGGGCATCCCAACATCTGGGGCCACGATATGAATATCAGAAAGACCAAGTTTGTTGATAAACTTTTGAAGAAAGGCGCTTTGCGCCGCGAAATTCATATAGCTTAAGCCACCTTCACTTTGTCCAAAGCCCGGCAAATCCAATGCGACCAAATTGGCACTGGCACAAAGCGCTGACCAAGTCGGTTCAAAACATAATATGCTTTGAGGAAGAGGACTAAGGAATAACACTGTGGGTCCATCCGGATTACCGCCCGTGGCAAATCGGACTTTCAGTCCATCAAGCTCCATATATGCAGGACTAATCGTATAGCTTTTAGGCTTATGATTAATCTTACCTGCACCCGTCATACGTTTTGGCAATAGTCTGTAAAATTCAGGTGTTATAGTCATCAAGCTAGCCGCATTTATTCGACCCAGCACCCCGATGGGATCTTTGAACATGTTGCTTCCTTTATGGTTAACATCTAAGAATCGTTAAATAACTAGAGGTACGAAAAGGTAGGGTCAATAATTAAATACCCCTAGGTACGATTATGAATGAAAAGTCTATTTCTGCACGGGGCCGGCCCAAAAAGCTGAATCGAGATCACGTGGTGCAAACTGCTTTGCTTCAATACTGGTTAGACGGGCCTGCAAATGTTTCGATAAACGATATATGCAAATTAACGGGAGCATCTAAACCAAGCGTTTACCGGGAATTTGGCAGTGATGATGGATTAAAAAAGAGTGCTCTAGACGCCTATCACAGCCTCGCAATTAAACCTGTTATTGAAATTCTTGAAACAGATCAGCATGCATCGGATACTATCGAGGCACTCATAGGTTTTATAACGCAAGATCGTACCCGGCTTGGACTTCCACAAGGTTGTTTATTTGCGATGATGCGTGCGCAATCAAAGCAACTTGGTCCGTCCACCTGTGCAAAACTTAGCCAAATGAGGCTTGAACTTTTGAACACCTACAGCGCATGGATAACACGCTCAAAATTACGCGGCGAATTTGCTAATATTCCTACGGATATCGCGGCACTTTTCTTTGATGCACAGCACGGCGGGGCCATGCGCATGCAAAGAGAAGGTGTTTCTAATGACGACGTTGCAAATGTACTCGAGATTGCATTTAAGATGACTGTCGCTGAGGCCAGCACAAGTGGTCGTTAAGCCAAGAGCGGCCACTAATCAGCTATGCAGAAAAAAGCGGCTTTGTCCGCAAAGCTGGCCTTGGAATCCATGAACGCGAAGGCCTCGTGGCCAGCGTATCCCACTATGTCCAAACCAGAAGTAACCAGACATGTTTGACCTTATACTCTTCTCTTGCATTGCACTTTTCGTCGTCTTTCTTCTGCGCCAGAAGAAGCACAGGCGTAACCCTAACTTTAAAGCAAAACGAATAACCCGTTCTTTCAGTAGGAACCCAAGCAATAAAAAGAAAAGTTAAATAATTATTTATGTGACCAGACCCGCTCTCCTCCCAAACAGAGAGCCTGGCCACTAAACTTCGAGCCTATTATTCATAAGCAAAGCAATGTGTTTTTATAATTAGATTACTTTTTGAGCAACAAGCCGCTTTATTGCCCTATATATAATCCAACCTTTGCAATGGGTTATGTGATTTCCGCATAGCAGCATTGCAATCTTGACCATTGCTGCAATGCAGAATTATTGCTAGTTTATTGACAACAAGTTACTCCTCCCAGATTGCTTGTTTCATTTGAAAATTCTTCCTCCCAGAAGTTTTCAATTTACTGGCGGTGCTTCACAGCATCGCCTTTTCTTTTTTGCACGGTTACAAAAGCAAAGCTTATAAACGTAGCCAACTGTATGCGCGTGGCTTTCAAAATGATCATCTTGCTTTCTAACCTACGGTCGCCCTACCTGACTTTTTTCAGATTTGACCTACGTTTTAGGCATGGCAAGAAGAACTTATGAAGCAGACGCTGAATACATAGAAACAGCAGATGACCTAGATGATCTCGTACAAGATAAACGAGAAGGCTGGAGAGCAAACTCCAGTAAAGCTAGGCGCAGACAACGTAGATATAAAAAGCGTCTAACACACGAACTGATACGCAATGATTATTCTCAAGCTGCTGATGAATAAAACTCGCTGGGCCGCCATGAATATCAAGCGAGGTTGGCCAAACTATTTCTTCAGCTCGTATTTACTTGATTTCTAGAGGTTAGATAGATGAAACACTTAAATGAGGTTTGCAAATTGCTCATGGACGAAGCAGATCAAAGATATGAATTAACGAAAAGTAAACTTGAAGCCGCCTCTTTAAAGTCAGATGCAGACATCGCGGCACTACAAAAAGAGCATTCAAGAGCCGCTAAGGAATATCTCGCAATTGCCTTTAAGACTAAGTTTTTAGGTGTTTAAATAACCGGGTAAATAAACAGGCGCTAGGTATTGAACTGGTTATGCTATGAGCGAGATGCTCATGGTGTTCAGTCCCATTTGTCACCTTCATCAGGATACTGGCGCATAATTTCATCGGAGGCCCGATAAGCGGACATAAATTGGTGCATCTCGCTGACCCTAGAATTAACCACTTCACCCTCAAGTTCAAAGGCATTCAGTTGCTGATAAACATCATCTTCACTTTCAGCAATCCAATGACAGTAGAAAAAGTCATCGTTTCCACACCAAGTCTGCATACATTGGGCATATTCGCCAATCGCTTCTACTGCCCACTGCAATTCTGACTTTTGCGGCTGGGGCGGATCACGTTTTTCTGGCGGCGTTAAATATTCTTGCCGCGCCTCATCAGATACAAAAGAGTGGATAACAAAAAAATGTTTAGAAAAGCGTTCCTTGAGCATATTTTTATCTCCATAAGCTTAAAGATGGGCAAGCGTGAAGGTTGATCAGTTTTAAATCAATTAATACGTAACGTAACCTCACATATGTACCGCCTTCACCATAATTACTTCTAGTATGGGACTTATGGGATTACTTTCGCCAAACTTATAAGCCAGCCAGAGTCTTATGGCGATAGGCTGCTCAGCACCTTTCCACCGAAATATCTAAGAATTCTGCGCCATCCTGAAATGTATATATAAATTGTCTAATACCTCCCAGCTGAATGAACGCCCTACTGGCTTCATTGGAACATGCGCTATCAGCGCTCATTATTTCCATAGCATGTTCTAAACTTTTCATAGAGCGCCCATCATCTCTGATTTTATCTTCAAGCACAGAACGCTCATACAAAATCGTCATATAGGTAATAAGCTGATTTTTATCTGAAGATACTGAAGTGAACTCTAAGCCTTCCTCCAATTTCAAAGGAAGCTGAGAAGCCAGTACTTTTTCAAGCCTATTTGCTTCTTTGCACATATTATGCGCCAAGCTATTGGCTGTGCAAATATCTTCGCTTCCTGCGCTGACCTTCGTTGTGAGCGTCATCATTAATGCCATGGTTATGGTGCGCATCGGGTTACTTTTTTATCAGGCTTCCTCTTTTGTCCTGCTAACTAAACGCCGCCAAGTCAGTAAAGACAGCACTGCGATAATACCTGTGCCCAGAATTGGTGGAAGCGCAGATATTTTACCAGTGAGCTGGAGCGCAAGGTTGGTAATGCACACCACACTGAACGCTAGAGTATATCCTCTCATTACATGTATCTGAAATGCATGGCCGGTAATGTCGCGCAAATGATAACTTATTATGACCAAGGCTAGAATTATGCTTGCGATCGCATAGCGAAGCGTCACAAGATCAGCAAAACCTTGCCCTTCTGAGTTTGGAAATTGCTCACGAGTAACAAACTCAGGCGCTAAAAACATCGCGAAAGAAAAAATCAAGCCTATCACTGAAGCAATGGTCAAAGTGGTTTTCGGTTGCATTGGGTGTCTCCAGTTATCTTCCTAAGAATAATGCGGTACGGAAATATGTGAAGTCTAAAACTTAGTTTTCCATGCGGCTTATCGGTGACCCCTTAGATATCGGAGCGGGTGGGTTTATTTCTTTGGCGGTAAAGGAGTCGCCCCAGTTTCAAGCTTTGTCAGCATTCCATCTTCTTTAGTAAACACGTACATGACAGCGTCTCTAGTGCCATTAGCTGCATTGGTTATTTGATGAACAACCATAATATCGTCATTTTCATAAAGGCATCTAATATTTTCCGCATAAGCATCTGAAAGCATCACTGCTGAAATTCGTTCCATCCAAAGGTCATAATCTATCACTCCACCCGTTGAATGCATGATGATTTCAATGTCTGCATGGATAATGGATGTGAAGGCTTCAATATCGCCCTCCTCCCAGAACTTCTTATATCTGTCAAAAAGCAAGGTCAGGCTCCACCTACGTAGCCTGCGTTATCAGTAATACCATAAGTCTGGTGCGCACGAAGTTCGCTTTCAAAATCATGGATAATATAAAGCGTGAATTTCTGAAATAGCTTCACAACCGCTCATATTTACGTCTTCGCATTCCGCGATGAAATACAACTTATCTGCCTCAAGGCTTATACCACTCCAAACTAATAACTCTTTATTTGATAAGTTAAGGTAACTAGCACTATCCTCTAAATCAAAATCATCAGGAATTTCAATTTCACCAGCAATTTTCTGAGAGGTAGACGTCGCCTCTGTGTTCCATACTTTATGTTCCTGCAAAGCAGAGATGATTTCTTGTGTTTCTACTCTCACGCCAGATGCTTCGCGCATTTTTAAAGCTTCCGGACTGTTTGTTGACTCTAGTATTTGGCCAACGTCTCCAGTCATTTCAATGACTAAGAAAAGTGTTTCTTCATTTGGGTCCGCCGCCACAAAACGAAAGGACATACCAGCCTCAGACATTTTAGGTGCCATACGTTTGTGTAGAGCGATCCATTCACCCAAGCCCTTCGTCACGCTAACCTTCCCAAAATTAAGCATACATTTCCTCCAACAATTTACTCCAGAATAACGTAGAGCCAAGATATGTGGAGTCCCAAATGAGTCGGAGCATATAATTTAACTGCGACCGCTCAGATATTAGAGCCGCTGGAGTGGCGGAGAGGCAGCATTTGAACATTAACAGGCTTTTCCACTGTTAAAAACAGTCTGCCTCAACCCATAGTCGAGACGGTTTCCTATTAAGACAATGCAAAAGTACCATTCACGCTGGTTAACAGCGACGCGCACAGGCGCGCGCTTATAGAGGTAAAACAGACCCCAACGATCAATAATACTCATTCGGAATTGTAGCTCAAATGGCTTATTTTTTCAAATGATGAGGTACAGCAAAATGTACAGCAAAAAGTACAGCAAAATTGCCTGCAATAAGATCACTCAGATATAATCTTAACCTAAGTTATTGTTTTTATTTAATATAAATTTACTTACAACCGAGTTTGTGGCGGACAGACAGGGATTCGAACCCTGGAGACGGTCTCCCGCCTACACACTTTCCAGGCGTGCGCCTTCGACCACTCGGCCACCTGTCCATATGCGGGGTTTAGCCCGACCACTGGGTGATTTGCAAGAGGCCTTATGCCTCCACCAGAAAAGCGACAGAACGCAAGACTTCAAGACCCTATAAATTGTTCAGAGGGATA
This sequence comes from Alphaproteobacteria bacterium US3C007, assembly GCA_034423775.1. Taxonomy (NCBI): domain Bacteria; kingdom Pseudomonadati; phylum Pseudomonadota; class Alphaproteobacteria; order Rhodobacterales; family Roseobacteraceae; genus Thalassovivens; species Thalassovivens spotae. The sequence goes on along the minus strand of CP139918.1, from coordinate 2,787,522 downwards.
ACGCGTCTGCCTATTGCACTCAGCTTGCAAACCTTTCTTGCCGCAGGAAATGCCCCTTACTTAACACGGAGCCACAACACCGATCGATACGCAATTGATCGTAAACAGGCACATCACTTATCAGAGGCGGCGCATAGCTCTTCTGCGCTCAAGCTGCGATCTGATTTTCGAAACCGCGTATCCGTTACGAGGCTCGGAACCGTTAACCGTGAATGGTTAGCCACTTTTTGAGTTTTTTGCGCCTTCGGTAAGCGCTTCTGGGTTTCGGAGCCAAATATCGCGTTGAACAAAGGGCATCTCAATCCCTTCGGCTTGGAACACGGCCGCAATCTCATGGTTTAAATCTGTTTTCACGCGCAACATCGCATTCACATCGCGCAAAATAGCTCTGATTTCAAAATTCAAACTGCTATCACCAAAGGCGCTAAAAACCACATATGGGGCAGGATCACCCATCACCAGCGGGTGGTTTCCTGCGATCTCTAATAATAGCCTTTCCACATGTTTGGTATCCGTTCCATAAGCCACGCCAACGGGAACAATAACCCGGCCCAAAGTGTTGCCGCGGGTGTAATTTGTGACCACCCCGGCAACAAGATCCGCATTTGGAACAATAATATCGCTGCGATCAAACGTTTCGATCCGCGTGGAGCGAACAGAAATATTGCGCACATAGCCCATTTTTCCGCCCACCTCGATCCAGTCGCCCTCACTCACTGGGCGCTCGATCAATAATATAATGCCAGATACAAAATTTGACACGATATTTTGTAACCCAAAGCCGATGCCAACCGATAACGCACCCGCAACGATGGCCAGAGATGACAGATCGATCCCAATCGAAGAAATCGCAACCAGCGCGGCCAGGAAGATGCCGATATATCCAATTCCCGATACAAGCGCTGTTTGAGCGCCCGGATCAATCGATGTTTTGGGCAGTACAGAGCCTTTTAACGCCGATTGAACAAACCGGGTGGCCATATAGCCCGCGGTAAAAATGATGACAAACGTTAAAAACTCACCAGGTGACAGGCGCGTTTCACCAATTTGAACACCGCTCAACACCTGGCTCCAAAGCTCTATCAGATCCACCGCCCGCGCGCCCCAAATAAGCGCAAAAACCGGCAGCGCCAATATAAGGAACGAAAAGCCGATTAAAATCGGCAGCAACGCATCCTTGCCTGCGCCGGCCTTGCCAAGGAAAACTTCATATGTATCGCTCACCAAACGCTGCAAAACTAAAATTGACGCCAACAAGCCAAGCGTGAGCACAAACGGGTACAGCAAAGCATTGGCGGCGTTCATATAGCCCAGCGCACCAGCCAAAGTGGCAATAATCGCAACAAAGCGAGAAACGCGTCTGAGCAACCACATCATCGTTTGGTAAAGCGGCGCTGTTTTCTCTGCAGACGCGCCAAGCGCGACCGCTTCCTCAGCGTTTTCAGTAGGTTGTTGCGCCAAGCGCATCAAAATCAACGTTGTTAAAACCAAAAGGGGAAACGTCCAAATCACCAGAACATGCTGTGAGCTGGCTTCATGATGCGCGACCAGTTCGAGCACCGCATGAACAATAAACACAATTGCCAAGGCACCAACCAATCGGGCATTGCGCTCGTCACTTTGGTTGCCATCCGCGGTTAAAACCGCTGTTTCTCCTACGAATAAGCGTTGCCCTAGCCAGAACGCCCCAAAAATCCAAGCCGCCCAATAATGATCTAGCGCCCGCTCGATCAACAACGTGCCTTGAAATCCCAAAAAACCGTTTTCCAACAGCGTCAATAAAAGAAAATGCAGCCCCGACGCTTTCACCACAGCGATCACCAGCGTGCTTAAAAAACCAGTGCTCGAGACCAGACCCTGGCGTTGATAAGTCAGATCTCTGCTAAGCCGCTGCACGATGCGCGGCGCGGCAAGCAGTAATAGCAACGCGATAAGAAGGCTCAACACAAAAGAAGCAAGAAGCTGCTTCCCCGCCAGCAGCGTCAGCGCAAGCGGTATGGTTTCAAACGTTTCCCCTAGTAAGCCGCCCATAATATCGCTGAGCTCTAGCAAAGCTTTAGGCCAAGCCACTATCGAGAGCGGGCTTTTTGACAATTCGAACAATGCTGATTTTTGTTCAGCGCGGATCAGCTGATCGATTTCCTTGACCAGCCCCTGCGCCTTACTCAGGGCTTCTTGCGCTTGCGCAACGGGCACTTGCAGCTTTGCCAAATCCGCGTTCAACGCCCTTCGGCGCTGCGCCAAAGGATCGTTCTGCCCCTCCGCTGGGGGATCACCAAGCGCTAATATTTGTTCCTGTAACGTCGCAATACGCCCCGAATTCGCATCGCTTGCCCGGATAAATTGATCCCGCCAGTCTGCAACCAAACCGCGCAGGCTTTCCGAAACGTTCTGTTGCAAGATTTGCCGCTCTACATAAGCAGACTCAGAGCTCCACCGCGTATAATCCGGAAGGCTCGATTGGGCAAAAGCGGCTAGGCTGAGACCCATCCAAATAAACCACAGTAGGCCCCAAGCCCATAATTTAGCGACCGCCTTCACGGGGTTTCGTACACTTCGGGCACGACGCTCGTCGTCTCTTCCAGCCAATCAGGGACAGGCAGGCCCTTCTCACGCAAAAACGTGCGATTAAACAGCTTTGACTGATAACGCGCGCCAGAATCGCAAAGAATGGTTACAATCGTATGTCCGGGTCCCAATTCGCGGGCCATGCGCATCGCGCCTGCCACGTTGATCCCTGACGACCCCCCTAAACATAAGCCTTCATGCTGCATCAGATCAAAAACGATCGGCAACGCGTCGTGATCACTGATCTGATAGGCAAAATCCGGCTGAAAACCCTCTAAGTTTGCAGTCACACGCCCCTGCCCGATACCTTCAGAAATAGATCCGCCTTCAGATTTGAAAACGCCCTCGGTGTAATAGGAATAAAGCGCAGCCCCCATCGGATCAGCCAATCCTATTTTAACGCCTTTCGGCTGCAAGGCTGCCGCAACGCCAGACAGGGTTCCCCCAGAACCAACAGCACAGATGAAGCCATCTACCTTGCCCTCGGTTTGCTCCCAGATTTCAGGACCCGTGGTTTCAATATGCGCCTGCCGATTGGCAATATTATCGAATTGATTGGCCCAAATCGCGCCATTTGGGCTGGTTTTAGCAATTTCAGCCGCCAAGCGGCCGGAATAGCGCACATAATTATTTGGGTTTTTATACGGCACGGCGGGTACTTCGACCAACCGCGCCCCAAGCAGACGCAACGCGTCTTTTTTTTCCTGGCTTTGGGTGTCGGGAATTACAATCACCGTTTTAAAACCCATTGAGGCGCCAACCACGGCCAATCCAATCCCCGTATTCCCTGCGGTCCCTTCAACGATTACGCCACCGGGACGAAGCATGCCTTTTGCGATTGCATCTTTGATGATGAACAAAGCTGCGCGGTCCTTGACAGATTGGCCTGGATTGCGAAATTCAGCCTTTCCTAAAATCGTACATCCGGTTTCCTTGCTGGCATTTTGCAGCTTGATCAATGGCGTATTGCCAACCAAATGCTCTAAGGCAGGCGCATAATGCATGAAACCCCTTTCAATTCGACCGTGTGTGCCAACCCCTTAGTGGCTCTGGGCACATAACTCAAGCGAAAGCCCCGCTACGCTATTGCAGTTTTGTGAACTGTGGGTCTGTTTTTAAAGACCATAGATCAGACGCAGCGGGTGCAAGGCATAGGTAAAGATCACACCCCATAACGCGCCCAAAAGCCGGCTACCGGTTGGTCACGGTAATCTGCGTGACGTCACAATTGCTGGTCGAAAACGTTGCAGCGCAAGATGTAAGGTAAAAATTCCACATGCGGCGAAAGCGCTCATCAAATCCCAAAGCCGCGACTTGATCCCATTTTCCATTGAACACATCATGCCAGCGGCGCAAGGTTTGCGAATAGCTTTCGCCAAATTCTAAGGATCGGACCACATTCAGACCGGCGGTTTCAATCTCGGTTCTCAAAGCGCTCGGACTTGGCAGCATTCCACCCGGAAAAATATATTTCTGAATGAAATCCACACCTCTTTGATAGACGTCCCAGCGCGCATCTTGCACCGTTATAATCTGAAGCGTCGCATGCCGCCCGGGTTTCAAACAATCGCGCAAAACTTTAAAATATGAAGGCCAATATTTTTGACCCACAGCTTCAAACATTTCGATGCTTGCAATCCCGTCATATTGCCCGGTTTCATCCCGATAATCTTGCAGCTTGAACTCTACCAAATCGGACAGGCCCAATGCTTCAATGCGTTCGCGGGCAAATACAAGCTGCTCGTTGCTCAGGGTAAGGCCGGTTACCCTTAATCCATGCTCTTTTGCAGCATATTCTGCAAATCCACCCCACCCGCAGCCAATTTCTAAAATATGATCACCCGATTGCACATCCATCTGTTCGACCATCGAGGCGTATTTAGCCAATTGCGCATTTTCTAAGCTTTCTTGTCCGGTTTTGAACAAGGCAGAGGAATAGGTCATCGTTTCATCAAGCCATAACTGATAAAAATCATTGCCCAAATCATAGTGGTAACTGATATTTTTCAACGCTTGTTTTTTTGAGTTGCGCTGTAGCCAAAATCGAAATTTTTCATAGAAACGCACCAACGCCATTCCCGGAAATCCATCATACAAATCGTCATTATCTGCGTGTATCAAATCCATAAACGCCTGCAAGTCTGGCGTGCTCCACCACTGATCCAGATAGGCATCACAAAACCCCAAATCCCCCTCTCGGATCAGGCGCGCAAAAATATCAGGATTGTGAATATTCAACTGCGCGATCGGGCCCTGGTTTCTGCCAATCGCCCGAAACACGCGGCCATCGCTTAGAGCAAAGTCCAACTGGCCAAAATTCATATTGCAGGCCATATCAAACACTCTTGAAAAATAGCGTGGCAAGTTCTTTTGATTTTGGGTCGACGTAAACAGCATCATTACCTCTTAAAAGTCACGGTTCTTATAGTTATCTAACGCACGCTGACGTCCCTCGGCCAGCGAAATAACGGGGTTAGGATAAGCCAAATCAGCAGATAAATTCCAGCTTTTTGGTATAGCCTCAAAATAAAGTGAAGCGGTACGGCTTGGCGCAGAAGATCCCTCGGCCAGCCATTGGCGTTGATACAGGGTTTTGGGATCAAATTTGGCCAATTGCGTCTCTGGGTTAAAAACCCGAAAATACGGAGTGGCATCCGGCCCCGACCCTGCCGACCATTGCCAACCCATCGCGTTGCTGGCAGCGTCCCAATCGATCAAACACGATTCGAACCATCGCAATCCGATACGCCAATCAGTCATCAGATGTTTTGTAAGGAAGGAGGCCACGATCATTCGGCCTCGGTTGTGCATGCGCCCGGTTACATACATTTCGCGCATCGCAGCATCAACAAAAGGCATGCCTGTGCGGCCTTGTTTCCATGCCAGTACTGCCGGATTCTGTTCATCTTTGTTCCAAGGAAACCTATCCCAACCAGGTTTCCAATTTTGATCCAAAATATGCGGCGTATGATGCATCAGGTGATAGGCGAACTCGCGCCAAACAATCTCTTTCAAAAACGTCTCAGCGCCCTCTTTGCCATCCTGCAAGGCCCGCAGGCCGGCATGCCAGCATTGATAGGGGCTGATTTCCCCAACAGCCAGGTTTTCCGAAAGACCAGAGGTGCCCAAAACGGCCGGAACGTCTCTCAACCGATTATATGAGGCAATGTCGGACTGACAAAAATCGGCCAAACGCGTTTGCGCTGCCTCTTCACCCAGCCTTACATACGAGCGCACGACCGCCGCCCCCCGTTGCATCCCAGATCCAAGTGACCAGCCAGACAGGTTTTCTGAAGGTGGAAAATTAGCCGGTGCTTGAAGTTTTACCACGCCGGGTAGCGGCGCGGGAATGTCTCGATTTTTAACCGCATTCCAAAAAGGCGTGTACACCTTATAATAGCCGCCTGTCTTGGTTTCTACGCTCCACGGCTCATGTAGCAATTTACCGCCGAAACTGCGCGCATTAATCCCAAGATCTTTCAGCTTTCCTTTTATATCGCTATCGCGCTGTACCGATTTAGGGTCATACTCACGCGCCCAAAACACTGCATCGGCACCGCTTTCTTTGATCAGCGCGCGCAAGGTTTCCAGCGCTGCGCCAGATCGAAACGTCAGCCGGCTTCCAACCCCCTGCAACGCCTGATCAAACTGTTCCAAACCCAGCCCAAGCCGCCATTTTGGCGCCGCACCTAAACGATCCACAGCCGCGTCTCGAATAAACACCGGCAGCACCGGCCTGCCCTGCTCAGCCGCGGCACGAAGCGCTGGATTGTCACTCAGACGTAAATCGCGGCGAACCCAGTAAATAATCGGAGCGTTTTGCTGCACATTCCCTCGCATATTTTTAGCTTTTACGATGCCGCAACCTGATCTGGATCAAAGTAAATCATCTAGTGCATTCAGCAATTTATCAATTTCGGCTTGGTTCGTATAATGAACAAAACTCAGCCGCAACACGCCTTGATTAGGATCAACACCCATCGCGCGCAACGCCCGATTGGCGTAAAAATCCCCATCACCTGCCATGATGCCGCGCGCGGCGAGGGCTTTGGCCATGGGCCGCGCCGAAGTTCCCAGATCAATCGCAACGGTTGGCGCGCGATTTTCGGCTTTGTCAGACCCGAGCAGCCGCACCGCGTTTTTCGCGCGCAAAAGATCAAGCACAGGCTGTAGTAAGCTTTGCTCATGCGCCCGCATCAAATCATGAACCGCCTCGGCGCGCTTTACTGGTACTGCAGCCGCCGTGAAATGCGCCTCATATAGTGCATCAATATAATCAGCCATACCCGCACAGGCGGCTATTTGCGCATGATCAGGCCCTGCCGGCGTGAACCGTTTGCTTAGGTAATCCGAATTGAAAAAATGCCCCTGATTGGGCAATTGCCGCGCCAACGCTTCGCGCACCACCATAATACCCTGATGCGGACCATAGGTTTTATAGGAAGAAAACAGATAGATATCTGCCCCCAATTCGGCAAGGTTTGGCAGGCCATGCGGCGCATAGCTCACCCCATCTACGCAGGCAAAAGATCCATTTGCATGTATCAAAGCAACAATCTGCGCAACGGGGTTCACTTGCCCCACCACGTTTGAGCAATGCGGAAAACACACCAATTTTACGTCTTGGTCCAATAGATTCTCTAAGTCGGCAATATCCAATTGGCCGGTTAAAGCGTTTAAACCCCATTCTTTGACAATAATGCCCGCATCTTCAAGCCGCCGCCACGCCCCTGAATTGGCTTCATGGTCCTGGTTGGTTACAATAATCGCATCGCCTTTTGCCAAAAAAGCCCTGAAAGCCTGCGCAAGCACATAGGTATTTTGGGTCGTTGATGGCCCAAAACTAAGCTCTTCCGCCGCAACACCCATCATGGCGGATAAACGCGCACCCGCTTCATCCATCTCGGCGCCACCCAACCCAGAGGCTGCATAAGCCCCATAGGGTTGAACTTTACGCTGTGTGTAAAATCGGAACAAACGATCGATCACCTGCTGACAGGTGTAAGAGCCGCCCGCATTCTCAAAAAATGCCTGTCCCTGCAAAGCAGCTTCGCTGAAAGCGGGAAATTGAGATCTTACAAACGCACAATCAAGCATGGCAACCCCGGTATAATGAGAGGAAGACAGGACCCAATTTTAGCCCCAGTTACAAGCCTATTCGACCAAGCCACCCCCCAATTTTCACAGATTGACCAAATTTATACTTTTGTATATAAAAACAATACTAAAGACTATTTATTAAAGAATATTTTTAAATACGCCCATGCAGCAGCCAGTGGCCAACCATGAGTGCAGCGAAATAAACGTAAAAAAACTGATAAGATTTAAGGGTTAAGCGGCAAACTCATCTAAACGCAAAGCTAAAAAATTTTGTTAGACAAGATCGTTTACCAGTAAAAAGGATAACAAAATGGCCACAAAGCCAGCATTAATGAACCTTCCAATAGAAACATCTGATACGGGGTTTTATTCCGGATTCAGCAAGGACGTCACCATCAGTGCGAAAATATTGGTAAGCGCGCTGATTATTTGGGCGGTTGTTTTTCCAGAAAACGCCAGCAATGTCCTAAGCGCCTTAAATTCGTTTCTGTTAACCAATTTTGCCAGTTGGTATATCTTCGTCATCGCCTTCTATGTTGTGGTTTGTTTGTTATTTGCTCTGGTTCCAAGCTCGGGCAAGCTCTTGCTTGGCCGACCTGGCGACACACCCGAATTTTCGAATTTTTCTTGGTTTTCGATGATGTTCGGCGCTGGGATCGGGATCGGAATGCTCACCTTTGCAACCGCCGAACCAATTTATCATTTTGGTAATAATCCCGACGTCATTCGCGGATTGTCCACGGGATATGAGGCCGATAATGTGCGCGCAGCTTACCGCTGGTCATTCTTGCATTGGGGCGTCTCTGCTTGGGCCTGCTATGCGTTGGTCGGCCTAGCGCTGGCGTATTTCTCTTATCGGCGTAACCTGCCCCTCACCATTCGATCCGGTCTTGCGCCTTTATTCGGCAAAAGCCTTTCGGGACCGGTCGGCAGCATTATTGACATCGTAGCCGTTGTGGCCACGGTGCTTGGCGTGGCCCAAACCTTGGGCTTTGGCGTTCAGCAATTTGTTGCAGGCTTGCACCGTGTGGGTATCGGAGACTGGGTGTTAAACGCGGAAGGCACGGCCTCGACCGCCGGCATCATCCTTGCGCTTTTGGTGATAATGGGCGCCTCAACCCTATCGGCGCTTTCGGGCGTGGGCAAAGGGATCAAATGGCTTTCAAACATCAATATGGGTCTAAGCTTTTTCATATTGTTCTTTTTCCTTGTCTTCGGCAGTACATTCTTTGGCCTGCAGGCGCTGATCGTTGGCATGTTTGATTATTTTGTCACGCTTCCGAAAACCTTATTCACCGTCTGGAAGGCCGACGGCAGTGAAACCGGCGATGCGTTAAGCGCGTGGCAAGGCGCCTGGTCGGTGTTTTACTGGGCTTGGTGGATCGCTTTTGCACCTTTTGTCGGTGTTTTCCTTGCCCGAATTTCAAAAGGCCGCACCATTCGCGAATATGTCTTGGGCGCAATGCTTATTCCCGCCACCATGTGTTTTATTTGGTTTGCCATCGTTGGGGGAACCGCCGTTGATTTAACGCTGGATGGCACCGCTGGCGACAGCATCATCACGGCGGGTTCACAAGCACAGCTTTTTGTGATGCTCGACGTTATTCTTAGCAGCTCGCAGGCCTGGATGATGGCGGTTGTCGTGGTGATCCTCTTGCTGACCTATTTGGTCACCTCAGCCGATTCCGCGGTCTTGATCATTAACACCATCAATTCCGGTGGCGATGAAGGGCCCAAAGGGCGCCCGCATATTATCTTTTGGGGCTCGGCTTTGGGATTGGTGGTTGGCGCGCTGTTGATTATCGGGGGCTTAGGAGCAATTCAAACGGCTATGGTGATTGGCGCCCTGCCCTTCAGTATGGTGATGGCATTGATGGGGATCGCGCTGATAAAGGCTATTTATAAAGACAGCATACGCGAGAAAGCCGGCGTCGAGATTATTTATGACCCAAGCGCGGATGCAAACACCAAAGCTGAAACGCCAGACGCGGTTTGACCAAAAAAAAGGTGCGGGATTAATACAGCCCGCACCTGTTTCAAAAAAAAAGCTCCGCCCGAACAAGGTTTCAAAACCCAGCGGCGGAGCGTTTTAAATGGGGCTACGCATTCACATCCACAACCACGCGCCCTTGCACTTGACCTTTCAGGATTTGCGCCCCCAATTCGGGCATATCAGCCAATACGGCTGGGCTAATCATCGCCTCAAGCTTGTCCATCGGTAAATCTTTGCCGATCCGCTGCCAGGCGCGAAGGCGGTTTTCATAAGGCTGCATAACCGAGTCGATGCCCAAGAGGTTAACGCCTCGCAATAAAAATGGGATAACGTTGGCGGGCAGTTTCGCACCGCCCGCATTGCCAATCGCCGCGGCCGAACCGCCATAAACCAATTGGCCTAAAACACGCGCCAGCATTTCGCCGCCAACCGCATCTACGATCCCCGCCCAACGCGCCGATTCCATCGGCCGTTTAATCGCCTCATTCACCTCATCGCGCGGTATGATTTCGCTAACCCCCAATGATTTTAAATAGGCTTCGCTTTCAGGCCGCCCCGTGACGCCGGCAACTTTATAACCCAAATTCGACAATATCGCGACCGCAATTGAACCCACGCCGCCCGCGGCCCCTGTCACCAAAACCGTACCTTTTTCGGGTGTAAGGCCGTGATCTTCAAGCGCAAGAATACCAAACATCGCAGCGATTCCCGCAGTGCCAACCCCCATTGCTTGTCGCGGTGTCACGCCATCGGGTAGCGGCACAAGCCAATCCGCCTTCACCCGAACTTTTTGAGAGAAGCCCCCCCAATGTGCTTCGCCAACGCGCCAACCGGTCAGAACCACCTTATCACCTGCGGAATAACGGGGATCCTGCGAGCTCTCAACCGTTCCGGCAAAATCGATCCCCGGCACATGCGGATAATTACGCACCAAACCACCGCCATTGGCGGTAAAGCATAAACCATCTTTATAATTGACCGTAGAATAATCCACCGCAACGGTCACATCCCCGTCAGGCAATTGCTCTTCCGACAACGCTTTTATCCCAGCTGTTACCGTTCCATCTTCGTCTTTTTCAATCAAAACTGCATTGAACATAAGTTTTCCTTTAAATCCAAAATTTCTCATGCACGCGCGCTGCGCGCACGCCATCCTTTGTCACCACATCAACATCGGTGCCAGCATCCCAATGCGTCATACGCACCATACCAATCGCAACATTGGTTTTAAAGTCAGGAGACCAAGCGGCTGAGCTGACCGCGCCGACTTGTTTGCCTTTGGCCATCACCGGCCAGAGCTGATCGCAGGGGCCCACGGGCAATCCCTCAATTTCCAGCGCGCGAATTTGTTTCACAGGGCCTTCTTTGGCAACCCGCAGCAACGCGTCGCGCCCGATGCACCCAATCGCCGTTTGCGTGTTGCAAAACTTTCCCAAACCACATTCATGCGGCGTGTTTTGCATTGTCATATCATTGCCAAAACTTAGCAATCCACCCTCAATCCGCTCAATCAAATTCGGGCAACCCGCCCATACATCATAGGGCTTTCCAGCCTCCATCAGCGCGTTCCAAAGATCCATCCCAATATCCGAACCTTCAACATAAATTTCAAATCCGCCTTGTTTTGAATATCCCGACCGCGCAATAACCAAGGTGCGGCCCTGAAAATCAAACATCCCATAACGAAAAAACTTAATATCGCGAATGGCATCGCCAAAAACGTTCGCCATCAAATCATCCGCCTTTGGGCCCTGAATGGCCAAGGGCGAGATATCAGGCTCATCCACCAAAACATCGAGACGCAAAGAATGCGCGATCGCTTTAACCCAATGCAGCAGATCACTATCCGCAATGGAAATCCACCAACGCTCATCCGAAATCTTGACGGCAACCGGATCATTCAGCATCCCACCGGTTTCATCCACGATTGGCACGTAAAAACACTGACCAGCCAGCATTGAGCGCAAATCTCGAGGGGTCAGCATCTGCATTAACCGCCCCGCATCAGGGCCGCGCAGTTCAATCTGGCGCTCGCAGGCCACATCCCAGATCTGCACCGCAGATTTAAGGTGATGGTAATCTTCTTCGATCGAACGAAACATCGTTGCCAGCAGCATATGGTTATAAACCGTATATGCTTTTACCCCTGCGGCTTCCACGCCATCAGAGAACGGAGTGCGCCGCAAACGGCGCGAAGGAGAAATCAAAGCCATCGCTATTCAACCTTTGACAAATATGGGAATACCCAAAAATTTTCAAAAAGAGCCGCTATTTCGGCCCATGCCAATCAATTTGACAAATTTCAGCTGACTTGCCGCCAAAATCCCAAATACGACCAAAGTCGCGTACTTTTGATTTTAAACCACGCGCCGCAACGATATTGGGACCCATCCAATATTTGGAATTCTGGATCATAACCGGGCTGTCTGCATCTTTGCCTTCTAAAGCTTCAATCTCGCCGGCGATTTTACGGCCTATATACAACCCGCGGCGATTGCCTTCGCGCATGATTTCCACTTTTTCTCGCTCGGCGCCAATGATCTCAGAGACCAGCATGGTGAATAATCCCGTCGTTCCACCAGCCGCACCGCTGAAAATTTTCAGCAAGCCATTATACGCGGTTTGGTTGGCGCGCTCATCAATATAGGCCGCCACTTTCCATTGGCCCTCGCCCATCCGCCCAGGGATGTCGACAAGCAGACCAATATTCAAACCCGACAGGCTTTCGCCCTGATAATGGCCCTCATCAATCACAACCGCCATCCAAGCATGGCAATGCCCTTCTGTTGGAGGATGCGCACCCAAAGATACCACGCAGGGGCAAAAGACGGTGCAAGAGCAATTCATGAACAGCTCGCCCTTAATCGCCCAATCCGTGGGGTTCATCTTCCGGCGTTTAGGGTTGTCCATTCGCTGATCAATTCTTTGACTGATCGGCAACCTATCCGCATCTGGACGTTTTTTAACCGCCATTTTTCATCACTCCCATTTACAAATTTACCCTGCAACGGCGAGAACACCGCCGCCCAAGATCAACAAAATACCCATCGGCTTTGTAACCCGCTGTCCTATTTGCGGCAATTTTTCCAGGACCATGAATAAAGTCGCAGCCCCCATCCACAGCAAGCTCATCACGCCCCCGACAAACCCCAAAGCCATAAAACCCCAACAGCAGCCCACGCAAAAGGCACCAAGGCCAAGCCCCATACGAACACCGCCCATAAAGCCCGGCTTCCACTTCCCCAAGAAATACAAGCTTGGGCTGTGGCAAACCCCATGACACAGCTCTTTCATGCGCGTGAATTGAAACGCGCCAACCGCAACCAATAACGCAACGGAGACTGCTTTTGATTTGGCTATCCCCAACATGTCGACGATGCCTTGATAGAGCAGCAACAATTGCACTGAGGCAATCGCCGCAGCAAAAACCAGCCAGATAACCATATAGCCCAACACCACGCCCAGCCAACCGGCCCGCGTTCCATCCGCACTGATCATCAAATCCTCATAACTGCGCAACGTTGGCACCATAGTGGGCAGCATCATCGCCGCCATCATGATCGCCCACATTCCAAATACGGGGGTGAACCGCGCCATCGGCATCGGCATTCCCATACTAGGGTCCATGCCGCGCATTTTTTCGGCCATCATACCCGGCCGACCAATCAGATCCAGCCCCATGGACAGGCTCATATCAAACATAACCCACCACGCAAGTAGAACGCAGGCAAAGAAACCAAGCCAAAACACATTTCTAAAAGGGATCTGTTTTTCGTTCATAAAATAGACCTATTTAATAAGATCACAGAGAGGATCGGCCAAATATCGACTCACATATAGAGCTTGCTTTTCTAATGTCAGACTTTTAATTGTCTGACAAATGAAAATTGATCCCACAAAAAATACTGATTATTCAGCTCAGATCGCAAAGGCCATTCGCGACGCGATTATAGGCGGTCAGTTAAACGTGAATGACCGCTTGCCCTCAGAAGCAGAGTTGGCAGAGCAATTCGAAGTCTCGCGCCCCACCGTGCGCGAGGCTTTAAAACGGCTGGCCGCTCAATCTTTGATCCGCACGCAGCGCGGCGCATTTGGAGGAGCGTTTATCAACCAGATCAGCTATGAAGAGGCCCATAGCCAACAAATCACCACCTCAACGCTGCTGTTATCAATGAATGATGTCAGCTTTGACGTGGCCTGCGAGGCGCGCTTTGCGCTTGAACGTTCTTGCGCGCCTTTCGCCGCCCAGCGCCGCACCGCAGACCAGTTGGCAACCATGCGCGCTGAAATACACCGTCAAACCCAACCGGGATTAAGCGATGAAGGCTGGTGTGCGTCTGATGTAACCTTTCATCGGGCCTTGGTAGAATCGGCGCATAACGTGATCCTATCTTATCAATTAACCGGAGCTGTTGAAGCGATGCAGCCGCTGATGAACATGATCACCTTTACCGCGCGCAACCGAGAAAAAATTATCAGCTTGCACACAGATATCGCAGATGCGCTTGAACAACGTAATCAACAGCAGATAGAGCATGCGCTATTGGCCCTGAGCGATTATACCAAAAACCTCGCGGATAATGTTTTTGCAGCCAAGCAAAAAAACAAAACCGACATTGATAACCAAAAAAAGGTCTATCCTGACTGAAAGATCTAAGCTTGAAAAAAGTCTTTGATCTAGGCGATCGCGGCATTGCCTATTGAAATCAGCCCAAGCCTATCATATTCTAAACATGTTCTTTGGAACTATGGACATAAACGCGCTCATAATAACCGGATCGGACCCGGGGGCGGTACCCGGCGACTCCACCAAAATCCGTTCATTTGGCGGCTGAGGGGTCGAAATAGGATCGACGAACGTGTAAAAGGGTTAGCTTTGTTTCGGCGAGATACCACCGTATCGGTTCAAAATGTACAATTGCAAATGACAATCGTGCTCCAATGGCGATGGCCGCGTAAGCGACCGGAACTATTGAAAACTTAAGCCCTAACGCTTTGCAGCTTTAGGCGGGGTTCGAAGGCACCTGGCAACAGAAGCCTTCACTTTTCCCCAATTCTGTCAGGGCCAAGCTGGCTGTCGAACCTTATCCGGCTAAGCAGCGGTTTGAAAACAGCCTTTAATTTCTATATCTTTTCAAAGATGCTGCACCATGTTTGCCCCGTAGGAATTTCTGGCATGCTCTGAACACCGAATACGCCAAAGGAAGACAATCGCCCTTTTTTGGCAATCATCAGGTCAAAATCTGTTAAAAAGCCTCTGCCAAATGCCAAAAATAAGTGCGGATATGTGGTGAGATGAAGAAACACCGTCTGAAACAGATGCGTTTAGGCGCTGTTGGTGTTCAATCCGCTCTACATAAAAAACCAACATCCCCCTCGCGCTTTAAATGCATACAGGCTTTGCACCATTCGCCAATAAGAAATAATTTAGGTCCATTAAATTCTAAATATTTTTGGCTCTTTCCATTGCCAAAAACTTTGGTGACAATCGGGTATGAGAAATACCAGATTGATCGTGATCTCGTGCCATCATCACAAAGCCGCAGAGATTTTAAGTGCAAGGGGCAAAGACCAAACCCACTTAAATACACGCCCGCGTAAGATGTGTCCTCAACCCCATCAGCATTCTTATTTACTTCTGAAAAGCTACTTTACCCAAGAAATAAGTGGCGGTTTGCAAAACTCACTGAAATCAAACCTGAGATAGCCCCGTTAGAACAAATCTTATAGTCTTTTCAAAGGCTAGGTTGATCAAAAAATACAACTGCCCGGCCGCACACCCGCCAAAAATCTATCAGAGAACCGACATGGATGAACCAAAGGCAGAGCGCAAGCAACATGTTTTCACAAAACACAGCCCACTGCACCCTGCCCTACTGGAACATCGTCACAAATATAAACCGCGTGCTTTTTCGGTGTGGCATGCGGCTGATTTATCGAATGAGGCCAAGAATTTTCGGCTTAGCTGCGATACAAATTTAGACATATCAATCTCCTTTATCCGATAATGAGATAGTGCAAAGCCTGCCGGCTGGTTAGATCTGCCGGCACATACCCGCTATGCAAAAACAACGGGTCATTCTATCAAGATACAGGCCCGTTTCTGCCGTTCGCACTTTGTTACAGCCCCTCAAGAAACCTGTTCAAAACCAAAACTGTCTGCAAGACTGAGGCAAGATGTGGTGGATACGTGAGAGGAAGCGCAAATGATCGCTATAATTTTCGAAGTTATACCAGCGGTTGGGCGCAAGCAAGATTATCTAGATATAGCCGCGGCTATGCGCCCGATGGTAGAGGAGATTGAAGGCTTTATCAGCGTTGAGCGCTTTCAAAGCATGAGCAACCCCGACAAGCTCTTGTCTATTTCCTTTTTTGAAGATCAAGCTGCCGTGGACCGATGGCGCGCGCTTGCCGAG
The DNA here is from genome assembly GCA_034423775.1 of Alphaproteobacteria bacterium US3C007. Lineage (NCBI taxonomy): Bacteria > Pseudomonadati > Pseudomonadota > Alphaproteobacteria > Rhodobacterales > Roseobacteraceae > Thalassovivens > Thalassovivens spotae. The sequence goes on along the minus strand of CP139918.1, from coordinate 2,771,445 downwards.
CATCGAGCGGCGCAAAGATTGGGGCGAGAAGGGATATTTTCAGATTACCGGCTTAAGGTTACGCAGGTTTTGCGGGATTATGGCATGCACAAGCGGGCTGAAGCGCCCGCGGACAGCCGTGCCCATCATGACACCTAAAAAGGATCTTCTCGCGTTTTGCGCCGACCTTCGGGCTTTAAGGCTGCAGAAGGACAGAGGGTATTTTGTAAAATCGTCACATATATTCTTAAACACTGCCCTGCATGCCGTTTAGATCGGCCCTTAACCCGCGATTATCAGCTTAAATCGAAAATCTTTGGGATTTGTCGCTGAGCACCCTTTCACAATGCGCAAAACCTTTTATTGTGGTTTCAAATAAGCAGGGGTTCGAGATGAGCGGCGATTTAGACTACGGAAACATTATGAACCGGGCGATGCGCGGCTTTATAAAGGAAGTTTTACAACGCGTGGCCGATAACGGGCTTCCAGGGGAGCATCATTTCTTCATTACCTTGGAAACCATGCATCCTGATGTTGAAATCGCCGATTGGCTGGTAACGCGTTATCCCGAAGAAATCACCATCGTCATGCAGCATTGGTTTGAAAATCTCGTGGTCCAAGAGGATGGGTTTTCCGTAACACTCAGCTTTGGCGATGAACCCGAAGCGCTTTATATCCCCTATGCCTCGATCATAACCTTCGTGGATCCTTCAGTTGAATTTGGGGTTCGGTTTGAAAAAACCAATGAGGAGCATGTTGATGAGGATTTAGACCCCCAGGAAACGCCAGAAAGACCGCTTGAGGTTCTTGGGTTAAATGAGCCCGAGCTTAAGAAGCCCAACAGCGACACACAGAAAGCAGATGTGGTCAGCTTGGACAGCTTTCGGAAATAAATTCGCCGCTTAAAGCAAGCGAACTATACCCTTCAATTTATACAAGCCGGGATATTGCTCAGGCGGCAACTCGGCTTTAAAAGCGATAGAAATAACCCGAACCGGAGATCCCCCATGACAGAGACCAGAACAGAAACCGACAGCTTTGGTCCGTTAGAGGTTGAGCATACAAAATATTGGGGCGCTCAAACGCAGCGCTCGATCTTAAACTTCCCGATCGGATGGGAGCGCCAGCCTATTGCAATTATTCGCGCTTTAGGGGTGATTAAACGCGCCTGTGCAGAGGCCAATCTAGAGTTGGGCAGTTTGGATAGCCCGCGCGCAACCGCTATTATCGAGGCCGCTTCCGAAGTGATCGACGGCAAGTTTGACGATAATTTTCCCTTGGTGGTTTGGCAGACCGGCTCGGGCACGCAATCAAACATGAATGCAAATGAAGTGATCGCCAATAGAGCAATCGAGCTAATGGGAGGCACCATCGGCTCAAAAGAGCCAGTGCATCCCAATGATCACTGCAATATGGGCCAATCCTCAAATGATACATTCCCAACCGCCATGCATATTGCCACTGCGATGACTGCCGAAAAGGTTTTGCTGCCTGGTTTGCAGAAACTGCATAAGGCCCTTTTGACGAAAATTGAGGCGTTTGAGGGCATCATCAAAATTGGACGCACGCATACCCAAGATGCAACGCCGCTGACGTTATCACAAGAATTTTCTGGCTATGCGCATCAAGTTGCGATGGCGATCAAGCGGATCAACACCAGCCTCACGGATATTTATGAATTGGCCCAAGGCGGCACCGCGGTGGGTACGGGCCTGAATACAAAACAAGGTTGGGATGTTCTTGTCGCGCGTAATATGGCGAAAATCACGGGTTTGCCCTTTGTGACAGCGCCAAATAAATTCGAGGCATTGGCCGCGCATGATGCGATGGTAGAAATATCGGGCAGCTTAAAAACAACGGCAGCCAGCCTGTTTAAAATTGCCAATGACATTCGTTTGCTCGGCTCAGGCCCCCGCTGCGGTCTTGGCGAATTGGTCTTGCCCGAAAATGAACCTGGCAGTTCGATCATGCCGGGTAAAGTAAACCCCACGCAATGCGAAGCCCTCACGCAGGTCTGTGCGCAAGTGTTTGGCAATGATGCCGCGGTCGGGTTTGCTGGCAGCCAAGGGCATTTCGAACTGAACGTTTATAAACCCATGATGGCCTATAACGTGTTGCAATCTATGCAGCTGCTCGGTGATGCATGCGATGCGTTTACCGATAATTTGATCGATGGGTTGGAAGCCGATGAAACCCGTATTGACAAACTGATGCGTGAAAGCTTGATGCTGGTCACCGCGCTAGCGCCTGAGATTGGCTATGATAACGCCACAAAAGTTGCCAAAACAGCGCATAAAAACGGCACCACGCTGAAACAAGAAGCTATCGCGCTTGGCTTTGTCGATGCAGAAACTTTTGAACGGGTGGTGCGCCCGGAAAACATGGTCGGGCCCAAAGCATGAGCCAATCGATCAATCTCAACCAATTCCGAAAAGCAAAACAAGCCGCTCAGAAAAAAACCAAAGCCACTGAAAACGCGGTGAAATTCGGGCGGACAAAAGCCCAGAAAAAGGCAGAACAAAACGCGCAAAGTGGCCTAGACGCGCATCTTGAGGGGCATAAAAGCGATCGATGAGCCTCAAGCCCAAAAAACGCTCATTAACCTTGCGCGGCCATCGCACAAGCGTTTCGCTTGAAGATCGGTTTTGGACTGCTTTTCGCCAAATTGCCGCCGATGAAAACCTTGCCATCAACGCATTGGCAGCCAAAGTAGATGAAGAGCGCCCCTTTGAAGAAGGTTTGGCAAGCGCAATTCGCGATTATGTTTTACAATATTATATGCGATTGAGCCGCCATAACGATAATTAACACTCGTTCCTGCGATAAAACCTGCGGTTCTGCAACAGCCTTAGCGGGGATCAAAACGCAGATAAATTCCTGACCTTGCCCTTAAAGTGAGATGCGCCAAGGGCTGCGGAACCGGCAAATCGCGGCAGCTTAACCGATATTTCTGAACGATGCGCGCCAATAGATAAGGCCCTTCAATCATCGCAAAACCTGCACCAGGGCAGATGCGTGGCCCAGACGAAAATGGCAAAAAGGCCTGACGCTGGCAGTCAGCAATCGGCATTTCTTGCCAACGCATGGGGTCAAATTCATCCGGACGTTCCCAGATCCTATTCTGCCGCTGCACATACCAAGGGCTAATTATGATCAAGCTATTTTTAGGCACGCGGCGGCCCCGAAACACTTCGCCCCTTTGCTTGACCTCGCGCACCATCATCGGCACGGGGGGATAAAGGCGCAGCGTCTCGCGAAATACATCACGGGTGAATGGCAGGTTTCGCATTGCGGCAAAGTCTTCTGAACCCGTCAGATGGGCGGCTTCTTGCGCCACTTGATCTTGAAACTGAGGATAGCGTGCCAGCAAATATAACGCCCAACTGAGCGCAGCAGCGCTGGTTTCATGGCCCGCAAGAAAGAAAATCATAACCTGATCGACCATTTCAGATAGGGAAAGCCGCGTGCCTGTTTCGGGATCTTGCGTGCTCAACAGCCGCGTCGCCAAGTCTTGCGGTGCGCGGCCTGCGGCAATCTGGTCTTGTCGTATATGGGTCAGATGCGTGATCAAGCCTCTGATTTCAAGCGCCGACCTTTTCACCCGGCGATTTTGCCAAAATGGCAGCCAGCGCAGCGCGGGCACCAGCGCAGGCAGATTAGCAACCGGTTGTTGACGCTGATAGGTTCGAAAAGCGTCAAATACTTTGCTCGCGGTTTTATCTTCGATTGGAACAGAAAAAAGCGTGCGAAAAATCACATCTGCAGCCAATTTACTGGCCAATGGCTCTACATCGACCGTTCCGGGCGAAAGCTCGGCTAAGAACGCATCACCAGCGGCTTGAATGGCCGGAAAAGCCTGCTTAAGCCGCCCGCCCTCAAAGGCAGGGTTCACAATGCGCCGCTGCCGTTGCCAAGTGCTGCCCGTGGTTAAAAAAACACTGTCACCCAACAAAGAATATAAGCCCGTCGCAATCCGCGAAGATTTCGGAAAATCATCCGGGCGCTGCTGCAAAACAAGTTGGATTAAGGCCGGCTGGTTGATCAAAAAAGAATGAAAAAAAAGTGTTCGAAATTCGGCCATCCAAGCGCGATACAAATGATTGGGTTGCGCAGATAATATATCTTGGCGAAAGGCCTTTAAATATTTCAAAAAAGAATATTTTTCAGGTCTTGAATGGGGCTTTGGTGGCAGATCGATCACGCGATTTCTCGGTAGCGGTTATAGGCAATCTTTTGCACTTGTTTTGACGGCTTACGATTGCAGAAGCGTTTGCGCAAGGTGATCGGGCCGGCCGTAATTGCAAAGTAATCATAATGATGGGTCTCATCAAAGGCGCATAGATATTGAAAATGCAGCTTGAAAAATCGCCATCGCAAGCGCCGCCAACGCCTGGGGGACAGCGCCTGCGAAAAGGCCGCGGATAAAACCAAAGGGCCAGTTTGACCAGCCAATGGTAGCGCAGAAACCGCAACTGGATCGCAAAGGGAAAAAGAGCATCCATCACCCGGAGCCGTAATATCCACCCAGTAGATAGCAGTACTGCGCGAAATATCGTACAAATCACGCCGCAATTGGCCCGCATTGGGAAGAAAAGCCACCATGGGGATCACTTGACCAAGCGATAGAAACCCAACCGTAGCGGGGGCCTGATCGAAGGCGGCTGAGCGCTCAATCTGCGCCAAAGCGCTGATCGCGATATGCGCGCCAGATGAATGCCCCACCACCAATATTTCATCCCAATTTTCTTTGAGTGCTTTTTCGATGCGGGCGCTAAAGGCATTGATGCGCTGTTGTAAAGGCGCAGGATAAGCACCTCTTAACTGGGCGGAAAAGGCAAAATCCTGCATTAAATAATAGGCAAAAAAGATCCGGTCCAACGCCTTAAAACCGCGTAAAATAGCAATAAAAATGACGCTGGCGAAAGGCACGCTCAACCAAAAGCTGCTAAAATTCAAGCTCACAAGCCAAGCCGTAAAAAGTGCAATAAAAAGCTGGCTCAGCAGCATCACTACAGGATAAAGCGCGGCAATAACCGGCCCTTTGCGCATTTGAATCAAATCAAAAAAGGCGCGGCTATAAAGATAGATCCAGAGCGTTTGAAACAACGCCGCATAGGTGCGCAAGATGCCGGCAGACATGGCGTGTTTGACAAGATCAGACCAGCCTAAAACGATAAAAGCGGCGAAGGCCCTCTGACCCTCAAACACAGAGTCCACGCCCCAATCTGCGCCCAAAGCGGGATCGGGTGGCAATTGAGAAATCTGATACCCAGCCAAGGCAGCTTGTCGCTTTGCTTCCTTGCGATACAATTCACGATAGCGGCGCAGGGGAAAAGGATCAAACCCCGGTACGTAAAAAATCAATCGCCGTGTAACGTCTTGTGCCTGCATTGCCCCATCCCTCCCAACGCGCAAAGCGCATTGCAACGATGAAAAGCCTATCCAAGCGCGCCAAGCGCAGGAAACCGCTCAAGCAACCAATAAGACAGATCGGAAAACCCACCTGTCAACATCAATAACCCGATGGTCCATAACAGCAGCCCCATGATCCGCTCGATCTGCTGCATATGCCGTTTCATCCAACCCAGCGTAACAGTCAATTTTGACAAAAAAGCGGCAACAAGCAAAAATGGCAGCCCCAAGCCCAAGGCGTAAACTGCCAATAAAATGGTACCGCGGGCAATCGACGCCTCGCTGGCTGCCAAAGATAATATCGCGCCCAGTTGTGGCCCGATACAGGGCGTCCAGCCAAAGGCAAAGGCCAGCCCCAATATATATGCACCAAACGAAGATCCGCCGCGATCTCCTACATCAAAGCGCGCCTCACGATCCAAGAACCCAATTCGAATGACGCTTAAAAAATGCAGCCCAAAAAGCATGACCAAAAGTCCGGCCAGCGTATTGAAACTGCTTTGGTAACTTAAAAACAAAAGGCCAAAGGCTGATGCCGTAAAGCCCAAAAGTAAAAACACCGTCGACAATCCAAGGACAAAAAACAAAGCCGGCAATACAGCCGATTTAGAGGCAGATTTATCCGTCAATTCAGTCGCTGAAATTCCACTCATATATGCTAAATAGGGCGGAACGACTGGCAACACACAAGGGCTCAAAAAGGATAGAATGCCTGCCAGAAATGCAACCAACATTCCAGGCAGCAAACCCGCATCAATTATGTCAATTCCAAACATCAAACCCCCGCTTCTTGCGTTCCATCTAGGCCAGCATAGGGCTAATCACAAGTCAGTGGACTTCTTTAGAGTAAAATAATATCTCGGCCCCATGATTACAAAACTCGATACGAAGGGTCTTTTATGCCCTCTGCCCGTGTTAAAAGCCCGCAAAACGCTTTCTAAGCTTGCGCAGGGCGATATCCTTCATGTCTTTGCGACGGATCCAGCCGCGATTGTTGACATGCCGCATTATTGCGCAGAATCAGGCCATATTTTGTTGGATATCGAAGAGCAAAGTGACGGGGTTACCCTGTATAAAATCGAAAAAAACTGAGCCCGCCTGCCCCATTTTACGTGAGGCAGGCGCTTGTCTCAGCTTCCTCGCGACCACCAACCCCGCTTTTTGGGCTTGGGTTCGACGCTGGTTTCATCTGATGCCGCGCTAGAAGCTTTCAGCTCTGACACGGTTTCATTCGGCGCGCTCGGTGTTTCCACGCTGGCCTCAACGGCTTCACTTTGTTGAGCGGGCTGGGGTGCCTCAGCGGCGTCCTCTGCAGCAGAAGCAGCTTGCGCTTCAGCGGCCTGAAGCTCTGCCTCTTTTTGCTTTTTGGTTTTTCGTGGCGCCCGCTTTGGCTTTGGCTTCACCTCAGCTTCTTCTGGAGAATCCGACGGATCAGCGGTAGGGGCGGTACTGGCCACTAAATTGGCTGGATCTGCCTCAGGCTCGGCCTCAACACTCTTGGCAGCCCGCGGTTTACGGGTACGCTTGCGGGCAGGCTTTGGTTTCTCGTCTGTCGCGGTAGGTGCACTGTTCAAGTCTGCGCCTGCTTCACTGTCAACCGAAGCACTTTCGCCCTCTTTTAGCGTTGGTTCACTGGTTTTTGCAGACGTATCTTCTTCTGAAGACGCGCCTTGGGGTGTTTCTTCCGCAGGGGGAGAGGCCTCTCCATTGTCTTCTACTTGCAGGGAAGTGGCCGCCTCTGGAGCGTTGTCAGCCTCTCCGTTTGACGATTTACGCCGCCGCCGCCGCCGCCGCCGTTTCTTCGGCTTGGCGTCACTATCGCCAGCGTCCGCGTCAAGATCAGCTTGCGCCTCCTGCTCGGCAACGTCTTCCTCCACCTGCTCCATATGCACAACCTCTGCAGAGATCACAGGCATTGATGCCTCTGGCACAACCCGCGTGGCCGTTTTGAATTTCTCAATTTCAAAATCGGGGCTAATAAGATGCGGATGCGCTTCGATCCTTACAGACAAACCATAGCGGGCTTCAATTTGTGCAATATGATCCCGTTTTTGATTGATCAGGAAGTTCGCGATCACAACCGGACACTTCACTAAGACCTCACGCGACCGTCGGCGCACACCTTCTTCCTCAATTTGCCGCAAAATAGACAGAGACAGATTGTCTTCAGAACGGATTAAGCCCGTTCCATGACAATGCGGGCATGGTTGCGTGGTGGCCTCGATCATGCCGGGGCGCAAACGCTGTCTGCTCATCTCGAGCAACCCAAAACCTGAAATGCGGCCCACCTGAATGCGGGCACGGTCGCTTTTCAATTTATCCTTAATGCGTTTCTCAACCGCCAGATTGTTTTTGCGCTCATCCATATCGATGAAATCGATCACGATTAAACCTGCAAGATCACGCAATCGCAATTGGCGCGCCACTTCTTCAGCAGCTTCTAAATTGGTTTTAAGCGCCGTATCTTCGATCGAGCCTTCTTTTGTGGCGCGGCCCGAGTTCACATCTACCGCGACCAAGGCTTCCGTCACGCCGATCACAATATAACCACCCGATTTCAACTGCACCGTAGGGTTGAACATCGAAGAAAGATAACTTTCCACTTGATAACGTGCGAATAGGGGCATCGCATCCTGATAGCTTTTCACGTTTTTGGCATGCGACGGCATGATCATTTTCATGAAATCTTTGGCGATGCGATATCCACGATCGCCTTCGATAAGAACCTCATCGATTTCCCGATTATATAGATCGCGAATGGATCTTTTGATCAAATCGCCTTCTTCATAGATCTTCGCTGGTGCCATAGATTGCAGCGTCAATTCACGGATCTGCTCCCACATCCGCTGAAGATATTCACAATCACGCTTAATCTCTGTTTTGGTGCGCTTCGCTCCGGCGGTCCGAATGATCAGGCCTGCGCCTTTCGGCACCTCTAATTCATGGGCGATTTCTTTCAGTTTCTTCCGATCAACCACATTGGTAATTTTACGGCTGATGCCGCCGCCACGGGCTGTGTTTGGCATTAAAACGCAATAGCGCCCAGCCAATGACAAATAAGTTGTGAGTGCGGCGCCTTTATTACCACGCTCTTCTTTGACAACCTGCACCAGCATGATCTGCCGCACTTTAACGACTTCTTGGATTTTGTAGCGACGCGGACGCGGCTTGCGCGCTGGGCGTAAATCGAATGTGTCATCATCATCGGATATAGATTCGATTGTTTCATCACGCTCTGCCGAGCTTGGTTTGCGCTCCTCGCCGGCGTCATCTGCGTCTTTGACATCCTGCTCATCACTAATTTCCAAAGAACTGCCTGCTGCACCCTGATCGCCTGGCACTTGCGCCGCTTCAGCGATGGTCTCTTGCTCTTTCTCATCAGCAATCTCTTGCGCAGCAATAGTCTCACCACCCTCTGAACTGTCGTCTTGCGCGCCCATTAGATCATCGCCCACAACGGCTGCGTCATCGCCATCAGCCGTTTCCGGCGACGTCGATTTTGCACCCACGCCTGATATTTCCGATTCATCCGTTAAATCGATCGTTTCCATTCCGGAAACTTGATCTTCATCAACCTCAGACTGCTGAACCGCGTCTTCGGTGGCAATGGTCTGCGCTTTTGAACGCCCGCGCCGCCCTCGTCCGCGTTTTTTGGGCGCGTCTTCTTCCTCTTCCTGCCTTTGCTGCGCTTCGGCATAGGCCTGCTCTTCTTCCATCAAAGCCTGCCTGTCGGCAATCGGGATTTGATAATAATCGGGATGGATTTCAGAAAACGCCAAAAATCCGTGGCGATTTCCGCCGTAATCGACGAAGGCCGCCTGCAAAGACGGCTCTACACGAGTAACTTTGGCTAGGTATATATTTCCAGCAAGCTGGCGTTTGTTTTCGGATTCAAAATCAAATTCTTCAACTTTATTTCCGTCAACCACAACCACGCGCGTTTCCTCGGCGTGGGTGGCATCGATAAGCATTTTCTTAGGCATGTTTTCCAATTGCGCGGCTGACCGCTGGCTCGGTGCGTCACACCGAAAGCCTTTGGGGCGCGTCTTTTACGGGCAAGCTCGGCACACCTCAACAGAAAAGAGCCGTGGCCCCCGATTTTAACTGTTGTTTTCCGCGCGCGTTGCATCGCTTTTCATCTCCAGCAGCTTTGACCTTGTTGGGTATCAAAACTTGCCAATTTAAGCCCCTTCCGCGATTGCGGTTCAGGCTGATATGTCGACCGAACGTGGTCTAATCAATCTGCTCTTCAAGGCTATATAAAGGCCTGATCGAAGGTCAGTGAAACTGTTTGGTGGAGCCTGATTTAAATCGCTCCTACCATCTACACCATATGGTGGTTGACCCTGTAAACACAATGGCCAAATTAAAAAACATTGAAATATGGGGATCTTTTCAATCAAAACTGCGCAATCGTTTAATGAGACTTGAGGTATCCCAACGCCCCCCACCCAGCTTCTGGACATCATTGTAAAACTGATCGACCAAGGCCGTCACCGGTAACGAGGCACCATTTTCGCCCGCTGCCTCAAGGCAAATCTTTAAATCCTTGCGCATCCAATCCACCGCAAACCCGTGCTCAAAGTGATCATCCACCATCGTTTCGTATCGATTTGACATTTGCCAACTTCCCGCTGCGCCTTGGCTGATGACTTCGACAACGGCCCGCCCGTCCAAGCCAGACTTTTCTGCAAAATGCAGTGCCTCTGAGAGGCCTTGCACCAAGCCTGCAATCGCAATTTGGTTGCACATTTTGGTTTTTTGTCCAGCGCCACTTTCGCCGATGCGCCGGCAAATGCGCGAATAGGCCGCCATAACCGGCTCGGCGCGATCATAAGCCGGCTGCGCGCCCCCGCACATGATTGACAAAACACCATTTTCCGCGCCGGCTTGACCCCCAGAAATCGGAGCATCTACAAAATCAATTCCATTGGATTTCGCCGCTAAGAATAACTCATCCGTGACCAGAGCCGAAACCGTCGTATGATCTACGAAAACACTGCCGTCGGACATGCCCTCCAAGGCCCCGTCATCTCCCAAAACCACCGAACGCAAATCATGGTCATTGCCCACGCAGGCCATGACAAATTCTGCGCCCTCAGCGGCCGCGCGCGGCGTATTTTGTTGCGCCCCACCATACTCTGCCACCCAAGCAGACGATTTTTCTCGTGTTCTGTTATAAACCGTCACGCTATGGCCCTTAGCCTGTAAATGCCCCGCCATTGGGTATCCCATCACGCCAAGACCTAAAAATGCAATTTTAGCCATAATATTTTCCCAAAAGTTTGTTTTCTACTTGTGTCTGCTCGTGCTAGGCGATGCAAGAGGTCAGATCAGTTAAAAAGGCATTTTGGATGGCAATGGTATTTCGTTGGATGGTTCGGCTTACGGTGCTTGTCCTGATCGCGATCCTGTGCGCCGGTACCTTGATTTACTATTTGGCTGCGCAATCCCTGCCCAACTACGCTCAAAATTTGCAGTTTTCTCAGGCCCAAGGATCTATTGAAATCATCCGAGACACCGCGAATGTGCCCCATATTAAGGCCGAAAACGATCATGACATCTTCTTCGCATTGGGGTTTGTGCATGCCCAAGACAGGCTTTGGCATATGGCGATGCTAAGGCGCACCGCCCAAGGGCGCCTGTCGGAGGTTTTTGGTGCTCGATCCCTTGAAACGGATAAGTTGATGCGCCGGTTAGACCTTTACAGCTATGCCGCCGACTCGCTGCAATATCAAACAGCGCAAGCGCAAGCTGCTCTTTCAGCCTATGCCGCAGGCGTAAATGCGCGAATCGAGCATATTAACCGCGCGGCGCTTGGCCGCGGTGCGCCTGAGATGTTCCTGTTTGATAGCCCGTTTGCCGCTTGGCAACCCATAGACAGCTTGGCCCTTCTAAAGCTTATCGGCTTTCAGCAGAGCGGTCATTTGAAAGAAGAAATTCTCAGAGCACAGGTTTCCTTAATCTTGGAAAACAGTGACCATGTTGAGGAAATCCTGCCAGATGCGCCCTTTCATATCGGCGCAAAGCCGCGCAGTTATTCTTCTCTTTTTACCCCTCCTTTATCGCCAACAGGGCAGCGCCCCACAGACAGCGCGCAAGACTGGGCGGCAATTTCGGATTGGGTGCTGCCAAAACGCGGCTTTGCAGGAGCCTCCAACGCGTTTGCAGCCGCTCCAAGCCGCTCTGCAAACCAAGGCACATTGCTGGCGAATGACCCACATGGCGCATTATCCGTTCCCGGGCAGTGGTATTTGGCCCATTTAGAACTGCAAAGCGGCGGTGTTATTGGAGGCAGCATACCCGGTATACCGCTGATTTTAACCGGGCGCAGTGACCGCTTGGGATGGGCGATAACCGCCTCATTTGCGGATGATCAGGATATTTACATGGAGCAGCTCGATCCGGCGCGTTCCGATTATTACAAAACCCCAACGGGCTTTCGGCGTTTTTCCACGCGCGCATCAATCATAAACATTAAAGATCAAAAACCCGTCACCATGACGTTACGCGCAACAACCCATGGGCCTGTTTTCAGTCAAACCCAGCTTAATCTTGCTTCGGTCACGCCAAAAGGATTTGTACCCGCGCTGGCTTGGACCGGTTTTAACGCGAAAGACAAAACCTTCAGTGCAAAATTTGAGCTGATGCAGGCCCAAAATATCGACCAAGCGTTGGCCGCCTTGGAACCGCAAATCACACCTTCAGAAAACATAATTATGGTTGATCAAACGCGCATCGTCCAAAAAACGGTTGGAGCTTTGCCGCGGCGCAATACAGCGCATCAAACGCAGGGCCGTATGCCCAGCTTGGGACATTTATCCGAAAATCAATGGCGCGGGATGTTAAGCTATGCACAAAACCCCGAAAACAAAACTCCTGAAGAAGGTATTTTGGGAAATACAAATAACAAAGTGACAGCAGCGGCCTTCCCCAACCATATCTCCTTTAGCTGGGGTGACAGCCAACGCATCCAACGCTGGAACCGTCTGATGCAAGCGCGCGAAATTCACACCAAAGACAGCTTTATCGAAGCCCAATCCGACAGTGTCAGCTTTGCGGCGCAAACCCTGCTTCCCCTCATTGCCAGTGATTTGTGGTATACTGGGCAATCAGCTCCAAATGGCAGCTTGGAACAACGCAAAAAAGACGCATTGGATTTATTGGCCTCTTGGAACGGCGATATGAACCAACATGATCCGCAACCCTTGATCTACGCAGCCTGGATGCGTGCGCTTCAACGCCGCCTTATTCAAGATGAATTGGGAGATCTGAGCCAGGCGTTTCCAGCGCTAGAACCGCTTTTCATCGAACGGGTGTTTCGCGATATTGATGGTGCCAGCCATTGGTGCGACATCGTACAAACACAACCGATCGAAACCTGCGCAGTCATGGCCAAAATGGCATTGGAAGACGCGTTAATCTGGCTGCAAGAGCATTACGGGCGTGACCCAAGCAGGCTAGAGTGGGGCATGGCGCATCGCGCGCAGCATCTGCATCCCACTTTAGGACATATCCCTTTGATTGGGTATTTTTTGAACATTATTCAACCCACCAGTGGCGGCGACCACACGTTGCAACGTGGCAAAACATCGGGGCACCCGCCCCATCCTTTTCACAACATACACGCGGCCACCTATCGGGGCGTTTATGATTTAGCCGACCCGAACAGTTCCGTTTTCATCACAACCACCGGCCAATCGGGACATTTTCTATCGCAATATTATGATAATTTCAGCGCCTTGTGGCGCAATCAAGACTATATTCCAATGTCACTTGATTTGGAGTTGGCGCGCGCTGGTGCCATAGGCATAACCCATATTCGTCCAAATTAATCCACGCCTAAAATGATATCAGGCTTACAGAGCGTCGAATTGCTGGCGCTGCGCGTCATCCCATTCCACTTCAAATATCGAACCGGTCTCGGTGGTTTCTTCTTTTAAGATTACGCCTTCTTGATACAGCCATGCCCTGCGCCGCCCCTCGGCATGCGATAACTTCACATCCATCACATAGCGAGACACGTTAAGCTGGGTTGAAATACGCGTTTGCAACCCCCCTAATCCTGCACCAGTCAGCGCCGAAATCGCAATCACATTTTCCTGCCGCTCAGCCCTTAGCAACACCGACGCGCGGGCCTCTTCCTCTAACTCGTCAATTTTATTCCAAACTTCTAGAAGCGGAACCTGTGAAGACACACCCAGCTTTTCAAGCGTACGCTCTACATCTGTCGCTTGCTCCTCGCTTGAGGCATGCGCAATGTCACGAACGTGGATAATGATATCAGCGCTTAATACCTCTTCCAATGTTGCGCGAAACGCCGCCACCAATTCCGTGGGCAAGTCTGAGATAAACCCAACCGTATCGGATAGAATGACGCGATGCCCAGTTGCCAGCGTTAAATTACGCATCGTGGGGTCAAGCGTTGCAAACAACATATCTTTCGCCATCACCTGCGCGCCCGTCAGGCGGTTGAATAGAGTTGATTTACCCGCATTTGTATATCCGATCAAAGCCACAATCGGAAACGGCACCTTGGCCCGCGCGGCCCGATGTAGCGCACGGGTCTTTACAACCTTATCCAATTGCCGGCGCAGTCGCAGCAATTGATCATCAATCGCGCGCCTATCCGCCTCAATCTGCGTCTCACCTGGGCCACCCACGAAACCCAGACCACCGCGCTGCCGCTCCAAATGCGTCCAGGCGCGCACCAAACGGGTGCGTTGATACCCTAATGCTGCCATTTCCACTTGCAACACGCCTTCGCGCGTTGAAGCCCGGTCTGAAAAGATTTCCAGAATAAGCGCCGTGCGATCCAGAAGCTTTACGCCCCATTTTTTTTCCAAATTGCGCTGTTGAACGGGGGTGACATGGCCGTCCAGTAGCACCAGTTCGACATTGTGCTCTTCAAAAATCTCTTTTAATTCTGTCAATTTTCCAGAACCAAAAAGCGTGCCCGGAAGCAGCTTTTTCAAGCCAATAACTGTTGCTCCAACAACATCCAGCTCGGGCAAAGCCCGCGCCAAGGACGTGGCCTCAGCCAAGGCAGCCACGGGATCGCGGCGGCCGGACACGGTTTTAAGTTCAGGATGCAGCACCCAGGCGCGCGTAACCCTGCCCTCATGCTCTATCAATTTTGATCTTCACCTTCATAAAGCGAAATCGATTGAGACGGCATGATCGTGGAAATTGCGTGCTTATACACAAGCTGTGACTGCCCGTCTCGGCGAAGCAAGATACAAAAATTATCGAACCAAGTGATCACACCTTGAAGCTTCACCCCATTGATTAAAAACACGGTCACCGGAATTTTCGTTTTGCGAACGTGATTTAAGAATGCATCTTGAAGATTTTGACGGTCAGAGGCCATTGTATTACCTTTTTATTTTTGCAGCGCCTTGAATATGCAGGGTGTAAAAGCCGCGCCGACAGCTTTTTCTTTACACTCGACTCATAATTCAAAGAGCTAGGCGATGCAACTTATTGGCGCAACCAAATTTCAGGGCGCAAAAGCGCCAAAATGACCAGTATTTCAAGCCGCCCCAAAACCATCGCAAGGCATAATATCGCCTTCGCCAGACCGGGTAATGCAATCATATCAAAAGGGCCTTCTATGACCATCATCAAAGCGGGCCCAGTGGTGCTGATGGCGCTGACGCATAAAGCCAGAGCCGTCTCAAAACTAAGCCCAGAAGCCGCAAGAGACAGCGTGATCCCAGCCAAACTAAGACCGAATAGCATAAAGAAAATCCAGGCTGCAAAAGCCCCCTGCCCGAGATCATACTGATTTTGGCTTTTTGTTTTTCCGACCGAGGAAGGATGCACCAAACGACCGACCTCGCGTAAAGCGTTTAAATACAGAATATAAAACCGAAGCAGCTTTACGCCGCCGGCAGTGGTTGCGATACCGCCACCAATTAGGCCTAAGCCCAAAAATAAAAACCCTGGGATTCCCGCGTTGCTCAAAGGCGCAATGGGTTCCCAATATTGGCTCGACCAGCCCGTCGTGCTTAAAAAAGATAAAATAGTGAATAGATTGCCCCATATCAAAGCCAGCAAACCCTCTGGCCCATATTCTGCCAAAGGCGCGGCCGATGAAGAAACTTGCTTAATGAAGAGAACGCAGCTGAGCAAAATGGTGATCCAAATGGCCAGGCGCAATTCGACATCTCTCAAGAGCCCCTTGGCAAAGCCCGTTGTTTTTTCGGGGGCCCAAAGAACCCTGCTCAGCGCCAGCGTAAAGAACAAAACGATCAAAACCTCTGCCCAAATCCCCGAAGACAGGCCTGCAACCCCCTGATAGGCCGTTATTCCGCTTGTCGACAGAACGGATAGCGCAAAGATAAAGCCGTTATATCCAGATGCACCAGACAGAATGAAGCCCAGCCATAATACCGCAGTCAGGCCAATATAAAGTGGCATCAAAGTTTGCACGCTGCGCATTAAAAATAATTTTCTTTCAGAAGTAGATATAAAATTCGCTTGACGCCGTGCGTTCGCGTGTTGCCCGGTAAGCTCAAACCCACCCAGGTTCAGCGGTGCTAAAATTGCCACCGCAGCCACCCAAATTAAAGCCCCCCCCATCCAGCCCACGAGCGCACGCCATAAATGTAAAGCATCGGACAAGCGCCCTGCAGGAAACACCTCAAACCCAGTTGTGGTTAAGGCGCTTACCATATCGAGATAGGCATTTAAAAACGACGTTGTTCGAATAACTGAATACTCTGGAATGGCTAAAAACACGGGCAAAAAAACGAAGATCAACGCCAATGATAACATTTGATCAAGCGCCGTTTCACGCGAAGTTTGATTTGAACGCGCAAGCCCGATAAGCGCTAGAAACGTAACGCCCAAAAGCCCCGTGTAGAAAAACATGCGGGCCTCGAAAAACTGCTCTGTTACCAAAGCATATAGGCTTGGCACAATCATCGAAATCGCCATCACGCCAAATATTTGCAGCGCGAAGGGCAAATATAAAAGGTGACGCTGCATAGGTTAGAAAAAATCTATGGAAACTTGCAACAGACGCTCCACTTCGGTGATATCCTTAGCCAAAGAAAACAAAGCGATGACATCACCCTCTTCAATACGGGTTGTCCCTACGGGCTTCATCATTATGCCCGATTTTAGCACCCCTCCAACCAAAACACCTTCGGGAAAGTCGATATCGGAAATCTTCTGCCCCGCAATCGGCGATGTTGACAACACCTTGGCTTCAATAATTTCAGCTTCTGCATCACCAATTGAATAAACACCACGCACCCGCCCATGACGGATATGTCGCAAAATCGAACTTACGGTGGTTGCGCGCGGATTGATAAACGCATCAATCCCCAAAGGCGCCATAAGCGGTACCAAGGACGGGTCATTGATTAAAACAATCGATCGGGGGCACCCCGACATTTTTGCCCGAACTGCCGCCAACATATTGGTTTTATCATCATCTGTCACCGCCAAGATGACATCGCTTTTGCCAATATTGGCCTCTGCAAGCAACGCGGAATTGAGCCCATCACCATTCAAGACAATGGTTTTTTCAAGCTCATTGGCGGCATGTTCAGCGATATTTCTATCTTTTTCAATGATCTTGCTGCGCACGCGTTGGGTCCGAGATTCTAAGGATTTGGCAATTGACAGCCCGACATTGCCGCCCCCTACAAGTACAACCCGATCTTGCTTGCCTTGCGATTTTCCAAACACTTCCATCGTGCGCACCGTATCTTCAGCGTGGCACATCACGTAAATTTCATCACCAGCGAATAATTGATCCCCCGCCTCGGGGGCGAATAAAGCGGTTTGGCGGCGAACCCCGATTACGATCACCCTGAGCGTTGAAAAAAGATCATTAAGCTGCCGCAAGGGCGTGTTCAGCACCGGACAATTTTCGTCAAGCCGCAGGCCCAGCAATTGAGCCTGCTCATCCAGAAACAATTCGGTATCAAACGCAGCAAGGGCCGAAAGCCGTTTCAGCGCCGCATCCGCAACTTCGCGTTCCGGGCTGATCACCACATCAATCGGCATATGATCACGGCGATAAAGATCCGAATAAATGGCATCTAAATAAGATTTGCTGCGCAACCGGGCTATTTTTCGGGGAATATCAAACACCGAATGCGCCACTTGACAGGTGACCATGTTCACCTCATCCGAATGGGTCGCCGCAATGATCATTTCAGCATCTTTGGCACCGGCTTTTTCCAAAACATCGGGATAAGAGGCAAAGCCTGATACGCCCTGCACGTCAAGCGTATCCATAGCGCGCCTGACCAAATCAGGATTGCTGTCAACGACCGTTACATCATTGCGCTCGCCCGATAAGTGTCGCGCGATTTGCCAGCCAACTTGGCCAGCACCACAAATAATAATCTTCATTTCTTTTCCCTTCTATTGGGAACAGTATTTGAGTGCGCAAACCCGCCACCGAAACGGTTTCGATCTACACCATATCTCGAACCCCTAACCGGTTCAATCCAGCTGTTTTACGCCAGAGACGATCGAGAGCGACTTTAATTTGCGATGCAACGCGCTTCGCTCCATCCCAACAAACTGGGCTGTCTTGCTGATATTGCCTCCAAAACGTTCGATTTGAACCATCAAATATTCGCGTTCAAAAGCCTCGCGCGCGTCGCGCAAAGGCAAAGATGCCAAACCCTGCAAGACCGGCCCATTGGCCCCAGCCGCCTGTGACGCCGTGTCGGTTGGCAAATCATCAGAAGTGATTTCACCTTGGCCCTCGCTTAAAATCAAAATGCGTTCGAGCAAGTTTTTCAATTCACGAATATTACCAGGCCACTCCATCGCTTGTAACATCGCGGCTGCCTGATCGCTTAATGTTCTTTGCGGATAAGCTTGAATTTGATGAAATTGCTCAAGAAAAAATTTTGCCAAAAGCGGAATGTCTTCGCGCCTTTCGCTAAGCGCGGGCACAGAGATAGGTACCACATTCAACCGATGATACAGCTCTTCGCGAAACCTTTTTTGTTCAATTGCAGCAGGCAAATCCCGGCTGGTTGAAGAAATCACGCGCATTTCTAGCTTAACCAGATCATGCGAGCCTGGCCGTTGAAATTGTTGGTCCACCAAGACCCTTAAAATTTTGGATTGCGTCTCTAGATGCATGTCTGCGATTTCATCAAAATAAATCGATCCGCCATTTGCTTGAGCAAATAAACCCTCGCCTTCTTGAGGTTTCGTGGATTCGCTTCCAAACAGTAGATTTTCCATCTGGTCGGGCGCAATGGACGCAGAATTCACAATAATGAAGGGGCCATGCGCGCGATCAGAATGGGCATGGATATAGCGCGCCGCAACCTCTTTGCCTGAGCCAGAAGCCCCCGTTAACAGCACCCGCGCATTTGATTTGGTGACCTTATCCAAGTTTGACAAAAGCGTCTTGAACCCTGAGCTTTGTCCAATCATATCGCTGGCTGGTTCCTCTTTAGAGCGCAATTCCAAATTTTCACGCCGCAGTTGGGATGCTTCCATCGCGCGCCGAATAACAACCAAAAGCTGGTTAATATTGAAGGGTTTCTCGATAAAATCATACGCGCCCTGTTTGATCGCGGCGACTGCGATTTCGATATTGCCATGCCCAGATATAATCACAACGGGCACATGGGGATAATTCTTCTTCACCTTTTTTAAGATATCAATCCCGTCAAGATCACGGTCTTTCAACCAGAGATCTAAGATCAACAAGCCGGGCGGCGCGGCGTCTACTTCTTTCATACACTCTTCAGCTGTTCCTGCGATGCGGGTTTCAAATCCTTCATCTTGTAAAATATCTGAAATCAGCTCGCGAATATCGCGCTCATCATCAACGATTAAAATATCGCCCATGCTAATTTGGTTCCTTTTGCTTTGAATCCATTAACGTTTGATCACTATGGGTTAAGTCGATCAAAACCTTTGCCCCTGGATGACTGCCGTTTGAAAAGGGCGCGGCATCCAACAAACTTAAAGTTCCACCATGTTCTTGAATGATTTTCTTTACGATTGCCAACCCCAAACCTGTTCCGTTTTCACGCGTTGTCACATAGGGCTCGAACAGTTTACTCCGATCTTGAGGCAATCCGATCCCATTATCAGAGATTGCGATGGTAAAGCCCGATTGCGCGGCTTGCATTTCAACCCGTATCTCACCCTGCCTGTCAGTGCCTAGGCCCGACCGCCAGCCAGCCTCAATTGCTTCTCCAGCATTTTTGAGTACATTGGTGAGCGCTTGCGACAACATCGTTGCATCAATTTCTGCCCAAATTTCTTCATCGGGCATCTTTAATTCAAACGTTACACCCGGCTGTCCAGATTCCTGCAACGTGACGGCGGCAGCCAAAACTTCATTTAAATTTTCAGATTTCTTGACCAATTCCGGCATTCTGGCAAATTTAGAAAACTCATCCACAATACGCCGTAAATCATTGGTTTGTCGGATAATCACATCCGTCATTTGCTCCAGTTGGCCACTCTCAGCGCCGAGTTGTGGCGCAAATTTTCGTTGAATGCGCTCTGCAGAGAGCTGAATGGGCGTCAAAGGGTTTTTGATTTCATGGGCAATGCGCCGCGCCACATCCCCCCATGCCGCAGATCTTTGGGCCGACACCAGATCTGTTACATCATCAAAGGCCACCACATAGCCTTCAAGCCGTCCATCTTCGCGCCGGCGCGGTGCAAGGCGTACCAAAAAGCTTTCCAAACGCCCAAGTCGAAGAATTTTAACCTCTTCTTGTAAATTATCTGACCGGCTGTTTTGCAGACGCTCAAGCAAAGGCGCGAATTCTGGCACTGCTAGGCTCAACTGAGATGCGTTATCGGTTTTATTTTTCCCCAAAAGCCTTTCGGCAGAAGGGTTTGCAAATGTGATCATTCCTTTGGGATCAAGCCCAAACACACCCGATGTAACCGAAGATAAAACGCTGTCAAACACGCGTCCGCGTCGTTCTATTTGTTGCGTATTCTCAAGCAAACGGTCGCGTTGCTGTTTCAACTGCCGCGTCATCTGGTTGAAATAACGCGACAGCGATGACAGCTCATCATCGCCCTCTTCCTCGATGACTTGGGTGTCAAGATTACCCTCACCAACCGCCTGAGCGGCCCCGGCAAGACGGCCGATCGGCCTTGACAGCCGCTCGGCAAAGAGCAGGGCCAATAGAATTGATGAAACGATTAACAGCACTGCAAACGCCAAATAAATCAAACCGAATTGAAACAATTCGTAGCCACGTTCGCTTTCCAACTGCTGATACAGCTTGGCGGTTTCGCGGGTTTCGTCAAGCAAACCGTATAAATTTCCGTCAATATCGCGCGATACCAACAGGTAATAATCCGCAAAACCTGACAGGTATATCAAAGCCCGTAATTCGTTATTTGGAAGATCTTCAATCAGCAAAATCTCGGTTAAGGCAGCTGTAAAATCTTGGGCAGACGGGGGTTCATAATCAAACAAATAAGACCGGTTTCCGCGCAGAATCAAATCACCCATTCCATTGATCACAAAGGCTTCTCGCAAACCCCGTTGTATTTTAACTTGTTCATCGCTCAAAAAGACTCGAAAGTTTTGCAAGTCAACCACACCGCGGGCGCGTCGGTAACTTTCCAAAGCTTCGGCAAGCGCGTCTGCATCTTCTGCAAGCGCACGTCTTTGGTCTTGCTGATAGGAATCTGCAGCCGATAATGATGCGCCGATGACGCGCTGAACACGGTCTGAAAACCACGCCTCGAATCCCATGTTAATTGATAAAAGCGCGAAGGCTGCAACCGTAATCGTCGGCAAAAGCGCCATAATGCTGAACACCCCTGTCAGCCTCAAATGCAAGCGCGAGCCCGAGGATTTTTGCCGCCTTTGCGCAATGATGCGCAAAACGCGCTGCAACACCAGTGCAACGATCAACATCACATATATAAAATCGGAAAATAAAACCAAACGCAAAAGCGTTGAGCCCGAGCCAGCATCCAAAGGGCCTAAGGTGACATAGGTTAACGCGGCAAGCGCTGGCCCCAAACAGACAAGAGCCAGATTTATAAAACTTACCAGCCGACGCCAACGCCTAAGACTGACAAGATCAACCCATCGAAGCCGCATCGCGCGCACGCTCATGCTAGTCTCGATTCCGATGTTTAAACATTTTGCGCTGCCGCATATCAGCCGATCACTGTGACTTCTTTACATCAGTTTTCGTCGACGTGTGACCTTAATGTCAAGCTCATTGATCTTCTTGCGCAAAGTGTTGCGGTTTATCCCCAAAAGATCAGCGCATTTGGCTTGGTTGCCCCCTGTCGCCTCTAAGGCAATGGAAATCAATGGATGTTCAAGCTCTTTCAAAATGCGCGCATGCAGGCCCGGCGGCGGTAAAACGCTGCCATGCAAATCAAAATACCGCCTGAGATGGCGCTCAACATCCGCAGATAACCGATCTGATGAGCCTTTTTGCAGCGCCGAGTTCATGGCCGGTTGGCTTCCCAAAACTTGTTCCACCTCGGTCAGCGTGATTTCCGAAGCGCGCGCGGTTAGCGAAAGCCGCTTTACAACATTCTCAAGCTGTCGAACATTTCCCGGCCAGCTATAATTTCGAAACAATTGTTCTGCTTCTTTGGTAACAACGCGTTGAAGGCCACCATCGCGTTCTGCGCGGGCCAGAAAAAAGGCGCTTAGAAGCTGGATGTCATCCACGCGCTCACGCAAGGCAGGCGCATGGATCGTGGCGCCCCCCAAGCGATAATAAAGATCGCTGCGCACCATTTTTGGACCAACCTCACCGCTCACCTCCCCTTGCATGGTGGCGATAAACCGCGGTGAAAACTCGCCCGGATTGTCAATCATTCTCACAATCCGGCCCTGACCTTCTTCATTTATATCGGTGATTTCCTCAAATAAAATTGTGCCGCCCTTGGCCCGGGCAAGGATTTTCGCTGGCCCGTCTAAAGCAACCAAATCTGTTTCATTCACCACCACGAAAGGCAGATTTCTCCGATCTGAATAATCGTGCAGAACTTTTGCGATAAGCGTTTTTCCGGTTCCAGATTCACCGGAGATAAGCACCGGCAGATCAGAATTCATTACCCGTGCAACTAAGCGGTAAAGGCCTTGCATCGCCGGCGTTTTGCCCACGAGGGGCAACCCATCCTCTTCCACATCCGGCGTGACCTCGAGCTGCGGCTTGGAGGCCACGGGCTGTTTCTGTTCAAGCGCGCGGGCACAACGTTTCATCAAGTCGGGCAGGTCAAACGGTTTTGGAAGATAATCAAAAGCTTCTGCTTCTGCGGCTTGGATCGCCGTCATAATGGTGTTTTGCGCTGAGATTACGATCACCGGCAGCTCGGGGCGATCTAAAGAAATCTTTGGCAGCATCTCAAGACCATTGCCATCGGGCATCATAACATCGGTTATCACCGCATCCCCTTTGCCCTCACCAACCCAGCGCATCAGCGTGGTTAGGCTGGACGTCGCATGGACACGGCAGCCTGCCCGCGTCAGCGCTTGGGTGAGAACGGTGCGAATGGTTCTGTCATCATCTGCGACCAGTACTGTTCCGTCCATAATTTATCCTTTCACTTTCTCTTCGCGTGGCACCAAGGGCAAAGAGATGCGAAACACCGTTTTGCCCGGCACAGAATCCACCGATAACCATCCATCATGATCTGAAATTATTTTGCTGGCCAAGGCCAAGCCAAGCCCTGTGCCATTCTCGCGCCCCGACACAAAAGGATCAAAAACATCCGACCTGATATCGTTGGGCAAGCCTGGCCCATCGTCACAGATTTCAATTTGCAGCGGTAGATTTTGCCCTGAGCCATCCGAACGGCGCATCCGAAAAGAATGCTCGTAATAGGTTTTGAGGCGAATTTTCCCTCCCGATGGCGAGGCGGCTTCAGAGGCGTTTTTTACCAGATTCAAAACCACTTGCAGCAATTGATCGGCATCCCCATAGGCCGCTGGCAATGACGGGTCATATTCTTCAATATAGGTCATATG
Source organism: Alphaproteobacteria bacterium US3C007 (assembly GCA_034423775.1). Taxonomy (NCBI): domain Bacteria; kingdom Pseudomonadati; phylum Pseudomonadota; class Alphaproteobacteria; order Rhodobacterales; family Roseobacteraceae; genus Thalassovivens; species Thalassovivens spotae. Next base: position 2,748,086 of record CP139918.1, on the reverse strand, counting down.
CGCGCCAAACCCCAATTGCGAAGATCGGCGCACCCGATCCAATATATCATGGATATTAACTGCAGATTTCTGGACGAGCTTCAGGTTTCCGAATTGTTCAACCTGCTCAAGTAACTTCAAAATACGCCGTGTTTCAGCCACCACTAAATCGGTCAACTCTAAATCTTTCGGCGGCAAGCTCATCGACAGCAATTGGGCCGCGCCCATGATACCAGCCAAAGGGTTTTTAATCTCATGCGCCAGCATTTCAGCCATTCCAATAGCAGATTTTGCCGCCGATTTACCGCTTTGCGTTTGCGTCAACCGGCCGGCCAAATTCCGCGGCTCGATCAGCAACAGCATAAAACCCGCCATGCCCAGCAAAGGCGTGAACTTCAAATTGCACAAAACCGTCGATTTAGGGCCCATCTCAACCGAAACATCATTCACAAATAAAGGCGTTAAATTTTCTCGGGCGCGCTCAAAGCTTTCAGAAACCTGCGTGTTTATCGAAATACAGCGCCACAGCGAGGTCCCCACCAAAGCCCGCTCAGACATATTCAAAAAACCCTCTGCAGCAGGGTTAATCTCGCTTATAATATCCTTTTCACCGATCACCAAAACCGGCACTGGCAAAGAAGACCAGATTGCTCCCATCGACATCTCGCTCATACCCCCTCACGCTGGGCCAGCGCTTCGGGCAAATTGCAAAGCACATGCTTTGGGTTCTGTGATGTTAAAATTTCACGGCGCAGAGCAGCCGGCGCATTGGCCTCGTCCATATACCATCCCAAATGTTTGCGCGCCACGCGGATTCCCAAAGCCTCTCCGTAAAACGAAAGCATATCCTGATAATGTTTCTGAACCAATTCGATCAAATCTTTGGTTTTGAGCGATACGGCATTTTTTTTCCCATAGAGCCCGGCAGCAAGCTGCGATAAAAACCAAGGCCGACCTTGCGCGCCGCGTCCAACCATAACACCATCGGCCCCCGATGCCTTTAAAGCCGCGCGGCCAGCCTCTAAATCTGTGATGTCACCATTGGCGATAACCGGAATTGAAACCGCCTCTTTCACCTTTGCGATCGCCGACCAGTCCGCCGACCCTTTGTAAAACTGACACCGCGTGCGCCCGTGTATCGTGATCATTGAAATCCCCGCAGCTTCGGCGCGACGCGCCAATTCCGGTGCATTCAACAAATTATCGTCCCAACCCAAGCGGGTTTTTAAGCTGACCGGAAGATTCACCGCCTGAACCACCGCCTCGATCAAACGCAAAGCGTGATCTAGATCTTTCAATAAGGCCGAACCAGAATAGCCGGACACCACTTTTTTCGCAGGGCAACCCATATTGATATCGATCATCCGCGCCCCCTGATCTTCAACCATCCGCGCAGCCTCGCGCATCCAAAACGCCTCGCGCCCCGCCAATTGAACCGCTGTTTTTTCGAACCCCAGCCCCAATTCAGCTTTCTCACGAGATCCCGCGCGGGCAATCACCATATCCTGCGAGGCAATCATTTCACTCACAACCAAACCCGCCCCAAACCCTGTGACTAGATTTCGAAAGGGCAGATCTGTGATCCCGGCCAATGGCGCCAGAAAAACAGGTGTCTCTATCTTCATTGCTCCCAGATCGATCATTGCCATTCCAATCATGTTCGAGGCATGGGTAGAGCCTCTCTCAGCGCGAAACAAGCACCACACGCCAAATTTATAACCAATTTTAAAAAAATGCCTAAAATTTAATCAACTATCTCTGATTGCCAGTGAAATCAGAAAACCGTAAACACGATGGTGCAGGATGGAAAAAAAATGTCGATAGCAGCTCTTATCGTGGCCGCAGGGCGTGGCACCCGCGCAGGCGGCAATGACCCAAAGCAATGGCAAATGCTCGCGGGAAAGCGGGTGATCGACCATACACTGAACGCCTTTAAACAGCATCGCAATATCGATACAATCCTCGTGGTGCTGCATCCCGAAGATCAAAATAGGCTCACCGATCCGACGATTAAAACCGCGCTTGGCGGCGCAACCCGCAATCAATCTGTTTACAATGGCTTGCGCGCTTTGCGCGCCGCTGCGCCAAAACAGGTTTTAATCCATGATGTGGCGCGCCCTTTGATCAGCGCAAAATGTATCACTGATGTGATCGAGGCGCTGCAAACACATTCAGGCGCAGCGCCCGCTCTGCCGATCACCGATGCGCTTTGGCGGGGGCAGGATGGCTTGGTGGATGAAACGGTTGCAAGAGAGAATTTATTTCGCGCCCAAACACCCCAAGGGTTTGACTTTGAAAGCATCTTGCAAGCACATGCGCAAGCCTGCGGAGCCGCCGCCGATGATGTAGAAGTCGCCATGCAGGCCGGGTTGAGCGTAAAAATCATTTCCGGGCATGAAGAAAACATAAAGATAACAATCCCCGAAGATTTCGAGCGGGCCAGCAAAATAATGAAGGATCGAAGATGAAAGACATCCGGTTGGGCAACGGCTATGATGTACACGCGTTTGAACCAGGCAATCAGGTCATTCTTTGCGGCATTGCCATTCCCCATAACGCGCAGCTTAAAGGCCATTCAGATGCCGATGTCGCGATGCATGCCATCACCGACGCGCTTTATGGCGCGCTGGCCTTAGGGGATATTGGACGCCACTTTCCACCCTCTGACCCGCAATGGAAAGGCGCAGCCAGCGCAGTTTTTTTGAAGCATGCTGCAGCTCTGGTGGCAAAACATGACTTTTACATCAGCAATATCGACTGCACGATCATTTGCGAAATGCCAAAAATTGGACCGCATGCTGCGCGCATGCAATCTCACCTGGCTGATCTGCTGGGCATAAAGGCTGATCGGATCAGCGTGAAAGCCACAACCAGCGAAAAGCTTGGCTTTACCGGGCGCCAAGAAGGTATCGCCAGTCTTGCCAGCGCCTTATTATGCAAAGCCTAAGCCGCAATATCGCTACGCTGATGGGGCTTGGCTTCATTGGCTTCGCGCCCGGCACCTGGGGCTCACTTGCAACATTGCCGCTTTTCGCCGCGATGTTTCATTCGGCAGGGCTGTTAGGCACGCTGATTGCCCTGCCCCTCATCCTTTCTCTTGGATGGTGGGCCACGCAGAGCTATACGCAATTGCATAAAAACCATGATCCTTCTGAAGTGATCATTGACGAAGTGGCCGGGCAATGGATTGCACTTTTGCCCTTAGCCGTTGGAGCAACCCATGCTGGCGCCTCGCTTTTTGCCTTATGGCCGGGCTGGGTTGCTGCCTTCTTGCTTTTTCGCCTTTTTGACATTTGGAAACCCAGCATTATCGGCTGGGCAGATCGGCGCAGCGATGCAATCGGGGTGATGTTGGATGATTGTTTCGCCGGCCTATTCGCAGCGCTTGGTGTGATTGCCTTGGCGGGGCTGTTCCATGGTCTGCTTTCATGAGTGTAAAAGCGATCATCCGCCTCGCCCGCGACCAACGGATCAAACTTGCCACGGCTGAAAGCTGCACTGGTGGCCTTGTTGCTGCCAAATTGACCGAACAACCAGGTTCCTCCGAAATTTTTGAATGCGGCCTTGTGACCTATTCTAATCTCTCAAAAACTCAGCTTTTGGGCGTTTCAGAGCGCAGCTTAGAACAGCATGGCGCTGTATCCGAACAGGTCGCGGGTGAAATGGCGCTTGGCGCGCTGAACGGGTGCGCAGCGCAGCTAGCCGTCTCGATCACGGGGATCGCGGGGCCCGGCGGGTCTGATTTCAAGCCAGAGGGGCGTGTGTGCTTTGGCGTGGCGCATAAAACGAAACTTCTTAGCGTCGAAACACAAGAGTTTGGTAGTATCGGGCGCGACGCTGTGCGACAGGCAGCGCGCGATCATGCGCTACGCCTCTTTTGCGCGGCGCTTGAAGGCTTTCAGATTTCGCTTAAAAAATAGGCACCCATTAAAATTTACGCCACATATATAGACGCTTAAAAAATATAGCTGTGCATTTTGCATTATTTTTAAGCTTTATATTTCTTTTTGGCTGCTTTTTGCGCCATGCCTCCCGAAACTTCAAAGGGAGAAGATCAAATGAACCCAGCAGATACCGCCTGGATCATCGTCGCCACAGCGTTGGTGCTGTTTATGACGCTACCCGGCCTTGCCTTATTTTACGGCGGGCTCGTGCGCGCGCGCAATGTATTAAGCGTGTTTATGCAATGCTACGCAATCGCGTGCCTGATGAGCTTGCTCTGGCTGGCTGCGGGCTATTCAATCGCCTTCGGGCCTGCAGACAGCGGATTTTGGGGCGGCTTGGACAAAGCCTTTCTAGCTGGTGTCGATGCCGAAAGCCTATCTGGCACGCTGCCCGAAGTGCTGTTCTTCGCCTTTCAAATGACTTTCGCAATCATCACTCCGGCCTTGATCGTTGGGGCCTATGTAGAGCGGATCGGATTTGCCTTTGTTCTTACTTTTTCAGGCCTTTGGATGCTGATTTGTTACGCGCCGGTTGTGCATTGGATTTGGGGCGGTGGTATGATGGCCGATGGCGGCATCTTCGGCGAGACGGGCGTCCGCGATTTTGCAGGCGGTATCGTTGTGCATGAAACCGCCGGCCTTGCTGCCTTATTGATAGCTGCGATGTTGGGTCCGCGGCGCGATAAAAGCAAACCACCCCACAATCCTGGGATGGTGATGATCGGCGCGGCAATGCTGTGGGTTGGCTGGTTTGGCTTTAACGGAGGCTCGCAACTGGCCGCTGATGGCGGCGCCGCAATGGCCTTAACCGTGACCCATATTTCCGCAGCCACCGCCTCTTTAACCTGGGCTCTTTGGGAAAAAATAAAATATGGCCGCGCATCGCTGGTGGGATTGGTCACCGGCACCATTGCCGGGCTTGCCTCGATAACGCCTGCCTCGGGTTTTGTGGGCCCTGTAGAGGCTTTAATCATCGGCGCCGTGGCAGGCATATTATGCCAAGAAGCGGTCAATTTTGTGCGCAATATTTTCAATATCGATGATACGCTGGATGTTTTTGCCGTACACGGCGTCGGAGGAATTTTTGGCACGGTGATGATCGCTCTGTTCGGACAAGGCAGCTGGACCGCGCAGCTGGGCGGGTTGCTCATTGTGGGTGTGTTTACGCTTGTTGTAACGTTTATCCTGATCAAACTGGTTGGCCTGATCTTCCCGCTGCGCGTCGATGCCGAAACCGAAAGCAATGGGCTTGACCTGTCGGTGCACGGCGAACGCGCCTATGAGCTAAACAGCTAAACAGCTAAACAGCTAAACAGCTAAACAGCTTATTATAGCGATACCAAGTTTAAAGGCGCTTTTTAGGAAAAGCGCCTTTTTTCATGCCTTGAACAAATCAGCGGCGCGCCGCTCAAACGCCCGCACAACGCGCTGCATCGCTTCGTTGAACACAACGCCAATAATGCCTTGCAAGATCGCATTTTTGAATTCGAAATCAACAAAGAAAGTCACTTCGCAGCCGCCCTCCACGTTGCGAAATGCCCAATTTGACACCATGTATTTAAAAGGGCCATCAAGATATTCTGTATCTATTTTAAGATCGGCCGGCCATAAAGTGACGCGCGAGCCAAAGCGTTCGCGAAACACTTTAAAACTAATTACCAAATCAGCTTCCAGAATTTCGCTGGAACCTTCGAGCACAGTCGAGCGCAGACGCGCCGCCGAACACCAAGGCAAAAACTCTGGATAAGCAGCAACATCCGCCACCAGTGAATACATCTGCTCGGCGCTATAGGGTAAAATTTTTGTTTCTTGATGAGTTGGCATTTCGCTTCTTTTTGACGTGACAGTCGGCATTCTTTAAGTAATGTAGGACACGAAAATCAAGAGGGTTTTGCCGTGCAGCGTCCATATGTCATCGATGAAATGATCTCGGCAAAGTCAATCGCGGCCCGAATTGAGAGTTTAAGCCGGGAAATCCGAGATGAATTTTCGGGCACCAATAAACTGGTGGTGGTTGGTTTGCTACGCGGTTCTTTCGTGTTTATCGCAGATCTGGTCCGCGAGCTTGATTTGCCCGTGGAGGTGGATTTCTTGGAAGCCTCTTCTTATGGCGACGGAATGGAAAGCTCGCGCGAAGTTCGGATCCTAAAAGATTTACGCGGGGCAATTGAGGATCGAGACGTTTTGGTTGTGGAAGATATCGTGGATACCGGTTTTACGCTGCATCATGTGACCGGCCTGCTGGCTTCGCGAAACCCTGCGCGGATGAAAACCATCGCATTGCTCGACAAACCGTCGCGGCGCGAAGTAGATATTCAAGCCGATTGGATCGGGTTCAGCATTCAGGATGAATTTGTGGTCGGCTACGGCATTGACTATGCTCAGCGGAACCGCAACCTTGCCTATATCGGAAAGGTGCGTTTTACTGGGGAAACCTAAATACAAAGCCGCCAGCGCGCAGCGCCACTATCATAGATTTAAAAAACACAACCAAGCAATGCTGCGCAGGCTTTGGCGGTCTTGCGTGCAACTCATATCGACGGCTCAAATGGCAGATCAGAGCCATTCACCCCTGCGCACGTATGGCCAAAGAACTGTACCAGCCACATACCAGCGGCGCATCTCACAGGCCGCAGCGCGCTTGCGGCAGGATAGGCGGCCCGAAGGCGCTTTGGCGTTGATCACCTGCCTCGCACGCCCTCATAATTGCCCTTCACCCGCTCTTTCTTCGGATCGAAATGCGGGAATGCAACAATTTTAGCTGGTAAGCGCAGTTGGTCCCCATCCAGCCGCCCAACTTCCAACTCAGTGCCAATCTCGGCATGGGCCAAATCTATCCGTGCCAAAGCAATCACTTTGCCCAAAACAGGCGAGCGCATCGCCGAGGTCACAACGCCCACTTGTGGCTTCCCGATATGGATACAATCGCCCGGCGTTGGCACAACACCGCCCTCCAATTCAAGCCCGACAAGTTTCTTTTGCGGATGGGCTTTGCGCCGCTCGAGCGCTGCGCGGCCGATAAATTCATCAGTTTTACTTTTCAAAGGCACCGTAAAACCAATGCCTGCCTCCATTGGATCGGTTTGATCATCAAATTCCGAGCCAGCAAAGATCAACCCAGCCTCAATCCGCACCATATCAAGCGCAGCAAGCCCAAAAGGCGTAAGCCCATGCGGCGCACCTGCGGCCCAAATCGCGTCAAAAACCTGTTCTGCGTCTTTCGGATGGCAAAACACCTCATAGCCCAGCTCTCCAGAATATCCGGTCCGACTGAGCACCACGGAGGGGCCATGAAAGCCGCCAATCCGGCCAATCGAAAAGCGAAACCATTGCAGCTCTTCAACAGTGGGCTGCGCGGGGGGCGTCCAAATCACATCTTTCAGAATTTCGCGCGACAACGGCCCTTGCACCGCCACATTGCAATGATGGTCCGTGGAAGAACGCACCCATGCGTTTAGGCCACGCTCCTCGGCTTGTTTGCGCAGCCAAAGCCCGGATTGGTCATTGCCGCCGATCCACCGAAAATTGGTATCCCCCAAGCGAAACAACGTGCCATCGTCAATCATACCACCATGTTCATAGCACATCGCGGTATAGACGATGCCGCCGACCGGAATTTTTTTCACATCCCGCGTGATAGATAGCTGCATCAGCGCTTCGGCATCAGGGCCCGTCACTTCATATTTTCGAAGCGGCGATAGATCCATAATAACCGCTTTTTCGCGCGCAGCCCAATATTCAGCTATGCTGCCATGATGCATCATGTCCTGCGCCAGCCAATATCCGGCATATTCCACAAAATTGCGCGTATGGCGGGCAAAACAATCGTGAAACCCAGTTTTTTTCGTTTCTTCCACATCAGCCCCCGGAGTTTTGCGCCAGCCAATCGAGCGCTTGAAATCTTCATTTTCGCGATAGGTCCAGACTTGAATATCGCTTGGCTGCCAGCCATTTGCTGGATCAACATCACACGGACAACCCGTTGAAACACAAACTAAATCTGTGAGCGCCCGCATCAAAACATAATCTCCGGGCCGCGAATAAGGCTCATCCATCGAAATCGCATTGGTCTCGTCTAAAATCGTATTGAAAAAGAAGTTTATCGCTGGCCAGCCGCCCCGCGGACGCACATCATAGGCCTGCATTTCAAGGTTGATATTATCCGAACAGTTGACATGGCCCGGATAGCCAAGATCTTCGTAATACCGCGCGGTACAGGCCAATCCAAATGTATCATGGCGGCCCACCGTGTCTTGGATAATCTCGACCAAAGGTTCCTGATCAACGCTAAAGTATTTTGCCAAGAGCCCTGGCTTGGGGTAAAGCGCCCCCATCAAAGACCGCGTCGTTGTGGGATCGATATCGCGCTCCAATCCAGCGTCCAAAGCGCGGCGCGAAAAGGCTTGAAAATCGCTGCATTCTCTGCCCTGCACGTCTAAAACTTGAATATATTCCCCCGCCTTCACCTCATAAGGTTTTGCCTCGCCTGGTTGAATATGCAAACTCACCAAAGGGTCGGCCAGTGGGTCATGCACCAATGACATGTCTTTCAAGGGCCGCTTATTAATCCGCGTGATAAACAACACCACATCGCTTGGGGCCCATTGCTGATGCGCATCCATCGCGCCACCCGCGGCGCATATGATCAATAATCCATCCGATACGGCCTGAAAACTTGCCGTCTCTCCCGCGCGCGAGCCGCCTTCAAACACGAGACTGGCATCGGCATCGGCGATTGAAAACCCTGTTTTCTCAAGCGCAGCGATTACTTTTTTACCAGATGGGTGCCCGGTAAGCGCGGCAATCAACCCCTCTGGGCTGCGCCCGCCTTTGGCCCCCAACATCGCGGCATCTGATCGTTTGTCGGGCCCAAAAAATACCATTTCAATGGGTTGCAAACCTTCCACATCTTGCAGCGTAATCTGATCACCAGCAAAAATTGGTACGGCACGGCTGCCCCCTCCAGGCACAGGATGCCTTTCAACCCCTTGCGGCAAAACCATCATACCGGGCTTGCGAACCCCTGCTTTTGTTTCGGGTGTTGAAAATAAAACGGGTGTATTCATTCCAGCCCCCTATACTAAACCAAGCAACGCTTTGCGCTTGTTTGCCCATGTCAGAATTAAGTGATCAACGGATAAACCGATAAACGCGACGCACAGGCCTAGCATGAGGCCATTTCCGGTTCCATTTTTATCAGAAAGAGCTTTTAGGATGTATTGTCCTAAATCATCCGTTCCAATCATCGCTCCGATAATTATCATAAATAAAGCAAAAATGACAGTCTGGTTGACCCCAAGCATTATATGAGGAAATGCCATTGGCAATTCTATTTTTAACCATCTTTGCATTTTATTCACGCCTGACATTGAGCCTGCATCATGCAACGATTGAGGTACGCTTTTGAGCCCCTCAACCGTATAGCGAGTTGCTGGTATTGTCGCGTAAACGATAACCGCGATTAGAACGGATGTGTCAGTAACACCAAAAAGCATTATTACAGGTATCAGGTAAATAAACGATGGAAATGTTTGAAACGTATCGCAAACCAGTAAGATCATCTTACTCGCTTTTTGATGTTGTGCGGCCAACGTGCCTGCTAACACTCCTAAGCTCACAGATACGATTACCGCAAATGATGCCATATAAGCAGTGATTAAGGCTCGATCCCACCACTCAGTCAGTGCGATAAACATCAAAAACCCACACACCACTAAAGCTGATTTTAGTCCCCCAATAATATATCCCACACCCATTATTAGCACGAAGGTCGCAATCACCGGCATGCCGAGATAAGCCGCCTTCATAGGCATCAAAACGCCTTTTATAAGTGCTGTATTAAATCCCTGAAGACCTTGATACCAATGCTCAACCATCCAATCGACACCGGCTTGCCAGAAATTTTCTGTAGTAATTCCCTGATTATGGGGGATCAGGTAGAGGTAGTTTACCTCTTCACTGAATGCATAACGACCAAAAACACAAAACAGAACGCTGATCAAAAATATTCCGAGCAATGTCAGAATATTTTTATGGCGGATTAAGATCCCTCGATCCGCAAAATAATCCACCGGCTTATTGGCCCATGCCAGCGATAATTTGTCCAAAACCACCGCTATCAATACAATGCAAATCCCAAGCTCTAATGCTTGACCAACACGTAATTGGTTCAGCGCAAGAAGAAGATTGAAACCCAAGCCTTTCGCACCGATAAATGACGCAATAACGGCCATCGCCAGACATTGCATTATAACCTGGTTGATACCGATCAAAATATCTCTTCTCGCAGTGGGAATGAGAACTTGCATCAAGATCTGATAATCATTGCAGCCGCTCATCATACCTGCTTCAAAAACCTCCGGCGGTACGCTTTTAAGCCCCAGCAAGGTGAGACGTATCATAGGAGGCGTGGCAAAGATAATAGTGGCGATGGCCCCAGCATGATCTCCCACGCCAAAAAAGACCATGACGGGCACCAAATAGGAAAAATGAGGCATTGTCTGAGCAATGTTTAATAACGGCATCATGACAATTTCTATTGACCGGCTTTTGAAGCAGAGGACCCCAAATACCAAACCTAAAAAACATGAAACTGGCGCTGCGACTAAGACAAAGGATAAAGTCTCCATCGCGGGCTCCCATTGACCAAAAATAGCTATGTAGGCGGCAGAGCTACCCGCCAAAAAAGCTAAACCTTTGCCTTTCAATGTGTAGCCTAAAAATGCAGCGCCTCCTGCAACGAATGTCCAGGGTAAAGCGGGCCAAACCGCCCAGTCATTCTCTCCCACAAAATCCCAGCTCGTGAACGCTACGATAGTTTTTACACCCCCGAGAAGTAGCTCACGGATTAGTTCTATAAAAAAGAGAACTGCACGAGAAAAGCTTCTTGTGATTTCTTTAATTAAAGCTGAGTCCTCGTAATCGTCGAGTTCAGGATCATAAATTTGTATCGGCATCCAATCATACATCAAATGCTCGACAAACACATTTATTGCACCTGGAAGCCCAGCAATCAGGGCAGGAAAGCGCCACAATATATTGTCATCAGCGGCCTCTATTCCAAAATAAAGACTGAAAAATATTATCAAGAGAATTACAAACTGAACAAGCTTGGAATTGCGGGTTATCATTACCATCTTCTCAGCTTACTCCATAACCCGATTGGTAACAGTTTTGCCGAATAGCACACGGATTACCTTTGATGCTTGTACCGAGCCAACAATGGTTCCCTGCGCATCCACGACATCCACTGGGTTCTTTGCAGAAAGTACGGCTTCAGCCACTGTTTCAATAATCGCGTCTTTTGAGATTTGGAACGTTGCATCAGTGGCATGTTCAGACGGTGGGTCCATTACCGCCTCTATCTTCAGTACTTTTTCTCGCGGTACTTCTTCAGTAAATTTTTGCACGTAGCTGGTGGCTGGGTTCAGAACGATATTAGCAGGGGTATCAAGCTGTTCAATTATCCCATCTTTCATAATTGCGATCCGATCCGCGAGACGTAACGCCTCGTTAAAATCATGCGTAACAAAGAGAATTGTTTTTTTCAGCACGCCCTGCAAACGCATGAACTCATCTTGCATTTCTTTTCTGATAAGGGGGTCAAGCGCTGAAAATGGTTCATCAAGAAACCAAATATCTGGTTCAACCGCGAGCGAGCGAGCGATACCCACCCTTTGTTGTTGACCGCCAGAAAGCTCTCTTGGAAAGTAATTTTCTCGACCTGCCAGGCCAACAAGCTCTACCATTTCCAAAGCACGTTTTATACTATCAGCCGTGGTCTGACCCTTCACTTGCAATGGAAACGCGATATTCTCAAGCACGGTTTTATGTGGCAACAGAGCAAAGTTTTGAAAAACCATCCCCATTTTATTTCGGCGTAATTCGATCAGCTTTCGCGGGCTCATTCCCACTAGGTCTTCGCCATCTATAAATATTTGGCCCGAAGTTGGCTCTGAAAGTCGTGAAATACAGCGCAATAACGTTGATTTTCCAGAGCCCGATAGACCCATTATTACAAGCATTTCTCCTTTTGAAACTTCGAAGCTGGCATTGTTAACCCCTACAACTAAGCCGGCAGCTTGAAACTGCTTTGTATCGACCTGTCCATTTACTTGTTGAAGCATCCTCTTAGAATTTTCACCGAATATTTTATAAACTGACTCACATTTAATTATTGGACGGTTGTCAGTAGCCTGGACGTTGGGATGATTCATTTTTATTTCCTGTTAGGTCGCCGGCAGAGGATCCAATTTCCGCATTCAACCACATAAATTCAAGATATACTGTGCGACAGCACTGACCCACACTTGCTCTTTTCAACTCGAAAATTGTGCGCTTGCAGACAAATCCGCTGAAAGCGCACAACCTTCTTTGTTTTAAAGCTAGTTGAAACGCGAAGCCAAACTAAACTATTGCGTAAATGGCTTCCAAACTTCTTCATTAGCGGCAAGCCATGCTTTAGCCGCATCTTGGTGGCTCATCTTATCAATATCAACTAAAGCGGCCATTTGACCAATTTGGTTTGATGTGAAGGAGATTTTTGTAAATGCCGTATATGCAGCCGGATGTGTCTTAGGAAACTTATAATTCGCCGCTTTCTTCAGCCAACCTTTTGGAGAACCACAAGCACCGTCACCTCCATCCCCTACGCGACATCCATCAAAATATGGCGGGAATTCAATAAAAACAAAACCATCAGCATCGGTGAAATTAGGCGTCCAATTAAAAGTAATTACGCCTCTTCCCTCTTTTTTTGCTGATGATAGCTCTGCCCAGATTGCGTCAGCAGATCCGGCGAATTTGACCATATATTTGTCGTCCAAACCAAGCCCTGCAAGACGTTCTGGCATTTGGTTACCATGCCAACTCTGCGGACCCTCAAGCCAGCGGCCTTTTCCGCCAGAGTCCGGAGTTGCAAAAACCTCATGACAATCTTTCAAAGCCTCCCAATTTGGAAGACCTGGGCAAAGATTATCATCGATTACATATTGTGGAACTCCCATTTCCTCTAACGTCATGGCCGCGTGAGTCCCGGCGTCGATTATACCTCCTTTTGCCATTGCATTGTAAAAAGAAGCTCCAAATGTGGATTGCCAGACCTCGTGCGAAATCGTCACATCACCATTACGAATGGCTTCATAAACAGCTTGCGTATCGGCGGGAACATAATCGACGTTATTCCCCATACTTTCAAAAATACCGCCGATTACATAGGCCATCACAACCTGACTAGACCAATTGTGAGTGGGTATAACGATGGGCTTACTTGAATCCGCCGCATATACTTGGCCAGCTGAAAAACCGACCGCTAACGACATGGCTCCAGCTGCAACCTTCCGAGTAAATTTATTCATTTTTTCCCCCTAATATATTTTTTTGGTTGGCTCTACCCGAATTCGGGCATGCCCATAGCTTCGCAAATTTGGTCACGTTTTCCGCACATAGATTTTATGGGCTTAGGGTCTAAAAATTAGTGGCAATATATCTCAGACAAGGTTACGCTAACGCCATTCTCGTTTTCACTAAATTAAACTATGATTGGTCAAAACAAATGAATAAAAACAATGTATTACCACGCCTAGATTATCTACTTGCATTTGAATCTGCGGCGGTTAACAACAGTTTTGCAGGTGCTTCTAAAGCGCTGAACATCAGCGAAACGGCCATCAGCAGGAAAGTTCGGCTTTTAGAGCTGCATTATAAAATAAATTTATTCAATCGCGGACACCGCTCGATTCACCTAACCCCGCGTGGGCAAAGGTTTTTTGATGATATTTTACCCTTGCTTGATCAGTTGCGAGCCCTCTCACAAAACCTGCTGGAAGCCACGTTAAACAATGCTGTGACAATCGCGGCAACCAACTCGGTGGCGGGGCTTTATTTGATGCCCAAATTACCGCGCTTCAACGCGCTTTACGAACCAGTTAACATCAACTTACTGTCCTCAGATGACGATGATGAATGTCTGGCGGAAGATGTCGATTTAACAATTTTACGGGGCAATGGGCATTGGTCAGGCTATTCGGCAGAGTTATTATTTGGCGAAACAATATTCCCGGTCTGTTCGCCGGAATTTTTGCGGAAAAACCCCGGCATCACCACATTGGCCGCAATGTCGCAAAGCTCCTTAATCGGCATTCACACCATGCATACCGAGTGGATGACCTGGCGCGCTTGGTTTGATTTGATGCATCACGCAGTGGCTGAATTTGAAGAAACAGTCAGCTTGAACACCTATCCTCTTGCGATTGAAGCTGCCGTAAACGGATTGGGAATTGCGCTTGGATGGGCCCATTTGGTAGATCATCTGCTTGAAGATAACAAACTTATCCGACCATTGGGTAACATTTCGGCCAGAACAGATCATGGCTATTATTTGCTGAAAGCAAGCGATGGCCCTAGTTTTCCAGAGCGCGATCGGGTTGAAAATTGGCTTTTGGAGGTATCTGCGAGCCGGCAAAGATATCAGCAACCAAACGCCTCAACGCTTTAAAAAAACCGCGTAAAACCCGATGTGCAGATTCCAATAAAGGGGCTTACAGAACACCTTCAACGATGGTTTGAACGCTGGATGAGGCAGAGAGCCTTTGCCTCTTGGCTGGCGCATAGGCATCCGAGGCATACCAATTCATCGCTTTGTCATAGCTGGGGAATTGAATGATAACATGCCGATCGCCCGGCGGCGCGCCTTCAAAGCTGCGGGCTTTTCCGCCCCGTACCAAAAACTGACCACCAAAAAGATCCAAAGTGGGTTGAACCATTTTCACATAGGTGGCGTAGGCTTCTGGGTCATGAATGTTGATTTGCGCAATCACATATCCGTAGGCCATAGCTTTTTTCAAACCTTCAATTCTTGCGAGCTTGACCAATCCGGTTCAAAGCCCAAAACAATCGTATTGCCCGGCAGCTCTGGGTTGAACAAGCGATTATGCGCGATTGTCGATTGATTCAAAAGGTTTTTGGGGGTGAGTTTCCAGACTTTACACCGAATTTCAAAGCTTTGCGCATAGGCTGCAAAAACCAGACGACAGGTTTCCGCGCTCCTAATTTTGGCCGCCCCTGGGGAATGGGGCGGAAATGTCGAGGTTAAGATATCCGAAAACTGTTTGTGCTTTTGGTAAAAGGTTGCGGAAAAATATTGGATCGCTTGGTTGCGGCGCTGCGCAGGATCGTTGGTTTTACGCGCCATATGCAGCATCTCGGGTGTTTCAGAATAGGCCGGCAGTTTGTTCATAATGGTGATAATGGTTCCCATCGCTTGCGCGTCGTCTTTCAAATAAACTTCGGGCATGATTGTGGCATCCGGGCGGCCCATATTATCACGCATCATCATTTGCCGACAATGGCATTGCCATTTTAAAAACCGGTCTTTCAAAGGGTGGTTGGCGTAGCTATCGCCCAAAAGGGATGCAACTGAACTCATAGATCCTGGTATCTTTCTGTCATTTCTGCCGACTGCAGGCTATACGCCCGGTCATGCGTTAAGCTTGGAATTTTTGAGCGCACCCACCGCGCCTGAGAGAGGTCAATCGTGGCTTGAATAAAGCCCTGATCTTCACCGCCATCAGCCAAAACCCGCCCCCAAGGGTCTATAATCAAGCTGTGACCGTAACTTTCACCCCCCCCCGGAATAGGCCCTACCGCACACGGGGCGATGATAAAGCATCCATTTTCAATCGCCCGCGCGCGGTTGAGAACATGCCAATGCGCCTGCCCTGTTTTCTTTACAAACGCGGCCGGCACCGCAATCGCCTCTGCCCCTGCTTGCGCCAAATCGCGGAACAGTTTTGGAAACCGCAGATCATAACAGATCGTATGGCCCAACTGCATACCACAGGCGGGCGTCACTTGAACCGCAGCGCCGGGCGTGACATGCGCGCTTTCCCGATATACTTCTTGTTCCGAAATTTCTACGTCGAACAGATGTATTTTATCATAATGGCTTTGAACATTACCTGCGGAGTCAATGATGTAGCCACGGTTTAGTATTTTTGCATCAGGCGCGGTTACAGCGATCGAGCCCAACATAACCCAAACCTGATAGTTTTGTGCAAAAGCTTGAAACACCCGCAGCATCGGGTGGTCTTTTTCTTGTGCAACGGGGGGCCGCAGCGCGGCGCCTTCGCTGGCCAATCCACCGCAATATTCGGGCAAAAATATAAATTCTGCGCCCGCTTTTGCAGCTGCCTCTGCCAGTGGCATCGCCTCCGCAATCGCCTCAGATATCGAGGCTTTGGGATGCGTTTGCAGACATGCAATATTCAGCGGGCGCAGCAAGACCTTAAAACTTCATATAGGCTTTGCGCAGATTGGCCAAAGGATGGCGATCAGACATCTGAAACTTCAAGAGCAATTCGCGTGCAATCATATCCCGATCCTGTTGATTATCCGGCAGATCAATACTGCTGGGGATACGCACCCAGCCATTATTGTTGCGGTCAAACACCGCCGGCGCGCCCTCTTCATAGCCCATATGAATATCTTCCAGCCAGTTCAGATCATCCCAGCCCATAATTTCCATATATTTGGCTAAATAGGGCGTGATCCGGCTTTTATCGGGCACCAAGTTCACATCATACCGATAGCCAATATGCTGACCAATTTCTTTTTCGCGTTCGCTTTCCAAACCATCAGCATCATTCAAAAACTGATTGACGTCTTTGATTTCAGATCCGCGATATTGTGTTCCAGCCATTGTAACTCCTCCTTAGAGATGGTGGTAATCTTCGACGCCCACAGTGTGGTTCGTGCCAGCTAAAGGAACGCCTGCCATGGCAGAGGCTTCCATCGTCAACGCGGCCAGATCCTCAGGCTCAAGGCTATGCAGATTGGTTTTGCCGCAGGCGCGGGCAAAAAGCTGCGCTTCGATCGTCAGCGTGTGCAAAAAGTTATACACGCGCTCGGCAGCTTCATCCGGATCAAGACGGGTGCGCAGCGCGGGATCTTGCGTCGCCACGCCAACAGGGCAGCGCCCGGTATGGCAGTGGTAGCAATATCCGGGCTCTGCACCGATTTCTTCGGGATAATTGGCTTCCGGGATATCCTTGTTGCAATTCAAGGCCATCATCGCGGAATGCCCGATGGCGATCGCATCTGCGCCCAGCGCAATGGCTTTCGCAACATCGGCACCGTTTCTGATGCCGCCTGCATAAATCAAGCTGATTTCGCCGCGTTTGCCAAGATCATCGATGGCTTTGCGCGCCTGACGGATCGCGGCCATTCCGGGCACCCCTGTGTCTTCGGTCGCCAAATGCGGCCCGGCGCCTGTGCCGCCTTCCATCCCATCGATGTAAATCGAGTCTGGATCGCATTTCACCGCCATACGAACATCATCATAAACCCGCGCCGCACCCAGTTTTAACTGGATTGGAATTTGCCAATCTGTGGCTTCGCGGATCTCTTGAATCTTAAGCGCCAGATCATCAGGGCCTAGCCAATCAGGGTGGCGCGCGGGTGAACGTTGGTCAATGCCTGCGGGCAATGAGCGCATTTCAGCCACCTGATCGGTCACTTTTTGCCCCATCAAATGCCCACCAAGGCCCACTTTACAGCCCTGTCCGATAAAAAACTCGCAGCCATCCGCCAAGACCAAGTGGTTTGGGTTGAACCCGTAGCGCGATTGAATGCACTGATAAAACCATTTTGAGCTATAGCGGCGCTCATCCGGGATCATCCCCCCTTCACCCGAGCAAGTTGCGGTACCCGCCATTGTGGCGCCCCGCGCCAGCGCGGTTTTCGCCTCATAGCTCAGCGCCCCAAAGCTCATCCCTGTGATATAGATTGGAATATCCAGCTCAAGCGGACGCTTTGCGCGGGGACCAATCACCGTTTTGGTTTCACATTTTTCGCGATACCCTTCGATCACGAACCGCGTCAACGTGCCCGGCAAGAAGGTTAGATCATCCCAGTGTGGAATTTTCTTGAACAAAGAGAAGCCGCGCATCCGATAGCGTCCAAGCTCGGATTTGATATGGATGTCATCCATCACACGGGGTGGGAATACAAAGCTGTCACCGATGCGGTTTACATCACGATCCAGCGCTTTCTTTCTTGGCATATCACCGTCAGCCATAGGTATTATCCTTTCCTTAGACTTACAGAATTATTTTCTTTTCATTGGGTTCAAGATTGTCGTAGTTCCAAAGCTGTTTCCCAGCGACAATCTTTGTAAAATGGTCAACACCCTTATCGGGCATCATGCCATATTGGGTCAGCTTTGCGGTGAGCCAGTCGCGATCAAGGTCAGTCAATTCCGCCTCGATTGCATCCACTCCAAGCGATTGAATCTTACCGCCCACAAAAATGGTGCCGTCATACATTGAATCGCCAAGGTTTTTACCCGCATTTCCACACACAACCATCCGACCGCGTTGCATCATAAAGCCCGATAAAGCCCCCGTGTCACCACCGACAAGTATCGTACCGCCTTTTTGGTCAATACCTGTCCGAGAGCCAACCGACCCCCGACAGACCAGATCCCCGCCGCGGATCGCAGCGCCAAAGGTCGAACCGGCGTTTTTTTCAATGACAATCGTTCCAGCCATCATATTTTCGCCGCAAGACCAGCCCACGCGCCCGTTGATGCGCACATTCGGACCATCGATCAACCCAACACCAAAATAGCCCAACGAGCCCTCAATAATTAAATTCAACCGGCTTAGGATCCCCACGCCCAGCGAATGCTTTCCGCGCGGATTTTTCAGCACAATCGTGCCATAGCCTTCGGCCATGAGGGCCCGAATTTTGGAATTCACCTCGGTGGTGGTCATTTCATCTGTATCAAGTTCGGTGCGCTTATTGTAATCGACTTCGGGCGCCCAAGGGTATGTGAAGCGCTCTTCCGCATCCGGATCAAACTCAATGTAAAGCGATTTTCCCGTCAGTGCCTCGGTGCGCATTCCAAGCGCGGTCACCCGCTCTTCCTGACTCATTTGCTTTAGTTCAGTATCGCTTAGGCTTGCCATACGCGTACCTCCTCATCATAGGGATCGTAAGTGTCAATTTCTTGGGGAAGAATGGCCCGAATAGCGACTTCTTCTGATGCCATAGCGATCAAATCATCGCTTTCGTAAAGCACCAATGGCTTTGCAGCCATCGTATCTTTGGCCATGCCCAGTTGATCTTTGGTAGCGACCAAATAGGTAAAGACGCCGTCAATTTCTTCGATTGAATTGCGCAATGATTGCTCAAGCGTTACGCCATTTGCTAAATTGTTCGCAGTGTAAACAGCCAAAAGTTCGCTGTCACAATTTGACATAAAGCGATGGCCTTTGCGCTCCATCTGGCGGCGCATAATCCAATAATTTGTGATTTGTCCGTTATGTACAACGCTCACGTCATTATAGGGAAAGGCCCAATAGGGGTGCGCGGAGCGAATATCCACATCCGACTCGGTTGCCATTCGCGTATGGCCAATGCCATGCGTTCCGTTAAATTCATTCAGACCATAAAGCCCGGCCACATCTGACGCATCGCCCAAATCTTTGATCAGCTCTAGGCCATTTCCAAGCGATAAAATTTCAACGCCATCGGTTTCTTCAATATGCTCGGCCAGTGCGGTGGTATCCCCCTCATGGGAAATCAGATAGCGCAGAGCATATTCGGTTGCGTGCTCTTTCGTTTTCACCGTCACGCCATGCTCTTGCATGATCGCTTCCACCTCCGTGATGCGATCCGCCAAAACCTGATGAATGCCACGGCCTTTGGCCATATCTTCGGCTTCCGCCACTTTCAAACGAAGCACATAATCGCCTTCGGTTGGCTCGCCATAGACAGCGTAGCCCGTCGAATCCGGCCCGCGATGCTTGAGGGCCTGCAACATTGCTGTCATCTCCCCCCCCACATTTGAGCTTTTGCCCTTATGAATTAATCCTGCGATACCACACATATTACATCCCACCTCCATCGGGTTGCGTCAGAAGTTTGGCGGGGTTAGCCCGCCGCATTACAATTTTGGAAATGCCTTATGGCAAGCACTCCATATACATCTCATTGTCCCAATCGGTTGACGTGGACATGAAGCGGGCCCATTCGTCATATTTATATTCATGGTACAAACGATACATTTCGCCCGGCATGCCGCGGCGCACCACTTCGCTTTGCTCGAGATAGCTCAGCGCCTCACCCAAAGACATTGGCAATTTCTTGACTTCTTTGCCCTCTTTGATCGCCTCATAAATATTGCGCTCTTCAGGCTCGCCCGGGCTGATGCTGTTATCAATCCCATCATCCATTGCGGCCAGTAATGTTGTGCCCATCAAATACGGGTTGACCATTGAATCCACCGAGCGATATTCGAACCGGCCCGGCGCCGAGACGCGCAAGCCCGTGGTCCGGTTTTGGAAGCCCCAATCGGCAAATACCGGCGCCCAAAAGCCCGTATCCCACAAGCGGCGGTAAGAATTCACCGTCGAACAGCCAATCGCGGTCAACGCTTGCAGGTTTTTCACCACGCCGCCAATCGCAACCAGCCCTTCGGCGCCCGGCATTTGCGGATCATCATCATCGGGCATAAACGTGTTGCTGCCGCCCTTTACATACATGTAATTATCACGCATGCCCGGCAGGTTATCCGGATCATTTCCGCATTTGACAAACTGATCTTCGCCGCCCCGCCAGAGCGACATGTTATGGTGGCACCCAGAGGCTGACACGCCCATGAACGGTTTCGTCATGAAGCATGCAAAAATACCATGCTCGCGCGCCACTTGCGCGCAGATCTGACGGTAAGTTGTCAGACGGTCGGCATTGCGCAGCACATCATCAAACATCCAGTTTAATTCAAGCTGACCAGGCGCATCTTCATGATCGCCCTGAATCATATCCAAACCCATTTTACGAGTGTATTCCATAACCTTCATGGTCACGGGGCGCAGGCTTTCAAATTGATCAATGTGATAACAATAAGGTTTTGAAAATCCGTCTTTTGGCTTGCCATTCTCGTCAAATTTCAGCCACATCATTTCGGGCTCGGTGCCGATGCGCAGCTGGCGCCCATGCTTGGCCTTAAATTCTTCATGCATGCGGCGCAGATTGCCCCGAGAGTCTGCAGTCAAATAAGCGCCAGGATCCACTTTCTCTTCGCGGTTGCGAAACAAAGTGCAATAAAACCGTCCAATTTCCGGTGCCCAAGGCAATTGCATAAACGTCTCAGGCTCGGGAATACCAACCAATTCCGCAGCCTCGGGTCCATATCCCATATAATTTCCCGCGCGATCCGTGAACAAGTTGACGGTTGCGCCATAAACCAGCTGAAAGCCTTTTTTAGCAACGGTTTCCCAATGATCTGAGGGAATGCCTTTGCCCATAATTTTTCCGGTTACAGAGACAAACTGAAGATACAGATATTCGATGCCGAGGGAATCGATCATCTTACGCACTTCTTTGATCTTCGCATCGCGCCCAGGCGCTTCCACAAAACGTTCAAGGTCCATTTCGGCCACTTTAATTCTCCCCTTTTATATCTTTATTTTTTTGCCTTTTTTTATATTTTTGATTTCACCAGCCACTAACTCCAAGGATATGGGCTGTTTGATACTGGGTGCAGATTTCCTTTTTCGAAACGGTCAAAGCGGAAAGGCTCTAACAAGCTCTGCTTTTCGCCAAGCACTTCATCGGCGATCAAATGTCCGACGCCCAGCATTTTCCACCCATGATTACTATCCGCAATCAGCGTGGCATTCTCATGAAAATGGTCAAAAACCGGAAAGCTATCGGCGGTGAAACAGCCGATGCCACCGGATGCTTCACGGTGATATTTACCCATCATGCCTTCAAAGCGCTGATGGCAATGCGCCAAGGCCGAGACCCACATATGAGCAAAACCGTCAGAGGCCACAAATTCAGGAGACGAGGGGCCGTAAGGGTCAATTGCAACCCGCTCAACCGGCGTATCCACTTTATAGGGCGAGGCGCCCCCTTGAATACCGTTAAAATGCCAATCAGGTTTGTAATAAATGCCCCACAGATCTTCGGTAATTACGCTGCCATCCACGCAAGAGTGTAGCGGGGCATCGGTATCGACATGTATCACCGGTGGTATTTTGCCATCATTGGTTTGCAGCACCTCAGGCGGCAATTGCAAAACGCCTTCTTCAAGTTGCCAGAATCGCCACATATCGATGTCGTGATGCATCTTTCCCGTTAAATCTTTTAGGCTGATCTTTTTGGGCATGCCCAGCATATCCCAGAAATCTCGGGCCCAGGGACCGGGCGCCACAACCACATGCGCGCAAGATAGCGTGCCATGGGATGTCTCAACAGATTTGATGCTAGAACTGGCGCTTTCGCTTGTCAGACCCTTCACCTCGACACCAGAGATAATCCGAACCCCGCGCTCTTCGACCTTCTTGGCCAGCCCGTACATCGATTTGGTGTTGTTCGAATACCCCCCCCGCTTCTCATGCAGGACCGAGGTAATACCTTGCGCCTGCCAATCGCTAAACATGGATTTCATGTAAGAATCGCAAGCATCCGCACCCTCGATAAACTCGCTTTCATAACCGATTGCTCGCTGTTGCTCATAAATCGAGGTCACGTCTTCACGCATCGATTCGCAAGAAATCTGCATATAGCCCACAGGATGATAGCTGAGTCCGGCCGGATCGCTTTCCCAAACATCCACGGAATGCGCCATAAGTTCCCGCATCGCAGGTTGAAAATAATTGTTTCGTACCACGCCGCAGGCAATTCCCGACGCTCCGGACGCAATCCCCGATTTGTCCAAAACAACAACGCGGCCCTCAACATCTTGACCCTGAGCGATCAAACGATCCGCCAAGCGCCAGGCTGTGGATAACCCATGAATGCCCGCGCCAATGATGAGGTAGTCTACATGTGTGGGGAACGCCATTCACCCATCTCCCTAAAAGTGTTCCAACTGCTTTGCCTTCGTTATGCGGCAGCTTTTCCGCCCAGACCTAAGTCGAGCTTGATAAAAGCAAACCAAAAGTCAACCTATTTCGTACCACTTGCTGAATTTTACTTGACATTTCCTATTATTGGTACAAAATTGGACCAAAAAGGGATCTAATGCAGGTGAAGAAGAAAAAGATGAATGCGGCTGATCTGGCCAGCATATTGCGTGGGGAAATCATTCAAGGCGTTATTGCCCAGCATGAAAAACTTCCCGCCGAGCGCGAGATGGCCGAAACTTATGGCGTGTCGCGCGGCACCGTGCGCGAAGCTCTGATCAAATTGATGGACACAGATCTGGTTGATATCAAAAGAGGCAGCGGCACTTATGTAACATTTGAGGCGCCGCCTCCCCAGCCCAGCGTCATCCAAACGGCGAATCCGCTTGAGCTGATTGATGCCCGCTTTGCCCTAGAACCGCATATTTGCCGCTTGGCTGTTCTGCATGGTCGCCGTGCTGACTTCGATCGTTTGGGGCAATTATGCACAAAAATGGAGGCCAGCGTTGACAACGCCGCCGCCTTCGCAGAAGCCGATACAGAGTTTCACCGCGCCTTGGTCGAATGCACTGGCAACGTTCTTTTAATCTGGATCATGGATCAGATCACATCAGTGCGCGGTCAAAGCGATTGGACAAGAATGCGCAGTTTGACGTTGAACACTGCCATTATACAGCAATATAACGCGCAACACAGGCGCATCTTAAACGCGCTTTACAGCCGTGAGCCTGAAGCTGCCGCAAGCAATATGAAAGAACATCTTGAAACGGCGCGCCTATCCCTAACGCGGGCTGCCGCGGCATAGGAGCGCGGCGTTACGCGCGGGCCGCAGTTTGCAACCAATTCAGATATAGACGCTCGGCCATGGCGTTAAACGCGTGCATTTGAGCAGCGCAATCCGCTTCAAGCGTCTTTTGGCCATTGGCGCCCAGCGCCGCGGTCAAGCTGGCTTCATATTCTGGAATTTTGCCCCAGTCCTGCACCGTGCTCTGTTCTATTTCAATATGAAATTGCAGCGAATAAGCTCGAGGGCCCCAGCTCATCGCTTGCACGGCGCAATTGGGCGATGTTGCCAAAACTTTTGCCCCTGCCGGCAGCGTTTTAATTTCCGCCCCATGCCATTGCAGGCAATGCATGCGCTCGGGCAATCCATCGCATAAAATTCCGGAGGCACCGGCTTCGGTTAATTGAACCTCACAGACCCCAATTTCCGGAATTTCCGATTTGCCAACGCTGCCACCCAGTGCTTCCGCCAGCAATTGATGGCCAAGGCAAAGCCCAAGAAACGGCAGGCCTTTTTCTTCAACGGCCTTTTGAATAAAGGCTTTTTCAGCGATGAGCCAAGGATACGCCTCTTCTTGCCAAACATCCATCGGTCCGCCCATAACCCAAAGCCCATCATAGCCTTCTAGGGCAGGCAAAGCCTCTCCCTCGTCAAGATGCACCGCATCCCAACTGTGACCATCTTCTTGCAAAAATTGGCGGAAAATACCGGGATGTTCTGCCCGAGCATGTTGTAAAACAAGTAAATGCATGTGCCCTCCTAGCTGCGTTTACATAGGCATTTCTCAGCCCCTTAGACAAGTATCTAGCGAAATTCCGACGGTGCGCGGCCGAAATATTCCCGAAATACGCGCGAAAAATGCGAGGCGCTTGAGAAGCCGGTTGCCAGCCCAATTTCGGTAAGTGACAGCGGTGAGTTGGTTAATAAATTGCGCGCCTTATCTAGCCTTAAATCGCGATAATAGCCCATCGTTGACCGCCCCAACTTAAGCGAAAACAACCGGTTTAGCTGGCGCGGTGAAATCTTTGACACCTGTGCCAATTGTTCAAGCGTCAGCGGATCCGCAACATGCGCCTCCATCGCTTTCACCGTTTCTAACACCTGTGCGTTGGTTGATCCGATCCGCGCGATCAACCCGCTGCGCTGAGGTCCGATCGCGGGGCGAATTTCCGTATGTAAGAACCAATCGCTGACCAAACTGGCAAAAACTGATCCCTGATGCTGCGTTATCAAGGCCAGCATCAAATCCAGCGCAGCCGTTCCACCCGCGCATGTCAAACGATCCCGGTCGATAACGTAGAGGCTGCGTTCAAGCAGCAGATGCGGCGCGCTTTCTTCAAGCGCTGCGGCATGTTCCCAATGCACGGTCATGCGCCGCTCTGCCATCAAGCCGGCATTGGCCAAGATGACTGGCCCACCCGACACCCCACCGAGGCGCACGCCAAATCGGGCGATCTTCGCCAGCCAATTCCAGACAGCCATATCCGCAAAGGTGGCGGGGTTGCCACCGGCAACAACAAACAGATAATCAAGGCGCGGTGCGGTCAAAAGCGTCGCCTGCGGCGCAACACTGGCAGCGCCAGAGCTCGATATTAGCTCAAGCGATGGGCCAATATTCACAACCTCATAAAGCATACGCCGGCTCAACATATTGGCCGCGCGAAACGGCTCAACCGTGGATGCATAAGACATCAAGGCAAAGCCATCGATCGGCAAAACGCCAATTCGGATGATATCCGTCTGATCTCTTTGGTCAGGCATTGTACCAATTTTTTCCATTTATTTATAATAAGCGTCCTTTTTAGAAAAGTATATGCAAAGTGATCCGGTAAGCTGGTATTGGAACAAAGGTGTTGTCAGCATGAATTATTCCGCATTCAAAATTCTAACGCAGGGATTGACTGGAAATAAAGGTTGGAAACCTGCTTGGCGGGATCCAAAGCCGAAAGACAGATATGACGTTGTGATCGTGGGCGGTGGCGGCCACGGGCTATCGACGGCGCATTATCTGGCCAAGACCTACGGGATCACCAATGTTGCAGTGTTAGAAAAAGGCTGGCTTGGCTCGGGCAATATAGGGCGCAACACAACAATTATCCGCTCAAATTACATGCTGCCGGGCAACGAACCCTTTTACGAATTGTCATTGAAGCTCTGGGAGGGCCTTGAACAAGATTTTAATTATAATGCGATGGTCAGCCAACGCTCGATCCTCAATCTGTTTCACTCTGATCCACAACGCGACGCGTTTGTGCGCCGCGCCAATGCGATGATGTTGGCCGGAGCAGATGCGGAATTGGCCGATCAGCAGCAATTGCGGCGCGAACTTCCCTTTTTGGATTTTGACAATGCGCGGTTTCCCATCAAGGGTGGGCTGTACCAAAGACGGGGCGGCACCGTGCGCCATGACGCCGTGGCCTGGGGCTACGCGCGCGGCGCTGATAGCCGAGGCGTAGATATCATTCAGAATTGCGAAGTCACCGGGTTTCACATTGAAAACGGCCAATGCAGCGGGGTGGAAACATGTCAAGGGCCCATCAAAGCGCGCAAGGTGGCCGTTTGCGTGGCCGGATCATCCAGCCGCGTGATGGCCCAAGCCGGCATGCGCCTGCCAATCGAAAGCCACGTGTTGCAAGCGTTTGTCACCGAAGGTCTGAAACCCACCCTGCCCGGCGTGATCACCTTTGGTGCCGGCCATTTTTACGTGAGCCAATCTGACAAGGGCGGGTTGGTCTTTGGTGGTGATATTGACGGCTATAACACCTATGCCCAGCGCGGCAATTTACCGGTGGTTGAAGATGTGGCTGAGGGCGGAATGGCGATCATGCCGATGATCGGGCGGGCGCGTTTGTTGCGCAGCTGGGGCGGCATTATGGACATGTCTATGGATGGTTCGCCCTTTATCGACAAAACCCATATTGACGGGCTCTATTTCAATGGCGGCTGGTGCTATGGCGGGTTTAAAGCCACCCCGGCCAGTGGCTTATGCTATGCCCATTTGCTCGCGACTGATGCCCCCCACCCTGTCGCAACAGAGCTGCGCCTTGATCGGTTCAAACGCGGCCATTTGATCGATGAAAAGGGCCAAGGCTCACAACCGAATTTACACTAACCCCAGCACCGAAGCGTTGAACTTGAAATGATTATATACCCGCAATACCGCTTTCCTTTCTTACCCGCGCTCGAGCTTAGCAGCAGAGCGCGCGCAGGAGATTTTTCATGATTATCAACCACCCACTGCTGGGCCCGCGCGACGCAGCCGAATTTGTCTATTTGGGCGATGCAAGCCTGATCGACCGGCCTGATCCAAATGCAGCAGATGCCGCCGATCGGTTTTTTGAATATGGCTATCTGCGCGATAATCCGGCCGGGATGCATGAGGAACTTTGGTATCATGAACAAGGCGACCGGTCTTGGCTGGTGGTCACCCGCGACACGCTGACCCATGACATCACAGCGGTTCGATTGGCCCGCGATGTCGCAAAAGAAAGAGGCCGCAGCAAATGAAACAAATTCGTCGTATCGCGGGTGGTTTTATCGATCGCAAAACACCCTTAAGTTTTGAGTTTAATGGCCGGCGCTTTGAAGGCTATCAGGGTGACACGCTGGCCTCAGCATTGATCGCGAATGGCCAAACGCTGGTGGGGCGCAGTTTTAAATACCACCGCCCGCGCGGTATCTTTAGCGCCGGCTCTGAGGAACCAAACGCTTTGGTTGAACTGCGCAAAGGTGCCTTTCAAGAGCCGAATACCAGGGCCACCACTGTCGAGTTATTCGACCAGCTCAGCGCGAAAAGCCAAAATCATCGTGGCTCTTTAGAGTTCGATCTGATGGCCTTTACCGATTATCTATCGCCATTTTTAAGCGCCGGGTTTTATTATAAAACCTTCATGTGGCCCAAATTTGCATGGGAAAAACTGTATGAACCAGCCATTCGCGCGGCGGCTGGCTTGGGCAGTCTGTCTTTAGAAGACGATCCAGACATTTATGACAAAGGGTTTTTGCATTGTGATCTTTTGGTTATCGGCGCGGGTCCTAGTGGTTTGGCCGCTGCGCGCGCCGCCGCGTTCAGCGGGGCACAGGTTATTCTGGCAGATGAAGATTTCCGAGGGGGGGGGCGGCTCAACAGCGAAACCTTCGAGGTTGATGGAAAAAAGGGGGCGGATTGGGCGCAGGCGCTCTGGCAAGAGCTGGCAAGCCTGCCCAATGTAAGGCTGATGTCGCGCACCACAATCTATGGGGCCTATGATCACGGCATTTATGGCGCGCTTGAGCGCCGCACCGACCACTTGCCCCATTCTGGGGGAAAACCCCGGCAAATCCTGTGGCGCATCTATTCAAAGCGCGCCGTTTTGGCCGCGGGCGCAACGGAACGCCCGATTGCCTTTGGCAATAATGATCGCCCCGGTATTATGCTTGCGGGCGCGGTGCGCAGCTATGTAAACCGGTTTGCTGCCACACCGGGAAAGCGGATCAGCATCTTTACAAATAATGACGATGGGTGGCGCACAGCGCGCGATCTCAGCGCTCAGGGCGTGTCGGTGGCTGCGGTTATTGACAGCCGGGATATTGCGCCATTGACCGACATTCCACATGCTAAGATTGTCATGGGCGCAGGCGTGATGGACACATCCGGACGCAAGGCTTTGAAAGAGATCACCCTAACAACCGGCCAGAGGATTACGACAGATTGCTTAGCCGTTTCTGGTGGCTGGAACCCGAATGTCCATTTAACCTGCCATCAACGTGGCCGACCAAGCTGGGCAGAAGACATAAACGCGTTTGTACCCGGCAAACATCTTCCCTCAGGAATGCAGGTTGTGGGGGCCGCACAAGGCGATCTAACACTGTCGCAAGCGATGAGCGGCGCGCATCAAAAGGCCAAAGAGATGGTCAAAGATCTGGGCTTCACAGCCACGCGAAAAGCCGCACCCAAAGCCAGCGATGAAGCCAGCATGGGGGCCGCGTTCTGGCATGTCGGCGCTAGCAAAGCCCGCGCTTGGATAGATTTACAAAACGATGTGACGGTCAAGGATATTCGCCAATCCTATCAGGAAGGGTTTCGCTCGGTTGAACATCTCAAACGCTATACCACGCTGGGTATGGCCACGGATCAGGGCAAAACCTCCAACATACCGGCTTTGGCGATTATGGCGGAATGTACGGGCAAAACGATCCCAGAAACCGGCACCACGATTTTCCGCCCCCCCTACACGCCGGTGCCCATGGGCGCTTTGGCTGGGCGCGCGCGCGGCAAGGATTTCCGCCCCTATCGGCTGACCCCCAGCCATCGCTGGGCCACAGAAAATGGCGCGACCTTCGTGGAAACAGGGAATTGGTTACGCGCCCAATGGTATGCTCGCCCCGGGGAAAAAGGCTGGCGCGACAGCGTTGATCGCGAAGTAGAAATGACCCGAGCGTCGGTGGGCATTTGCGATGTCACAACTTTAGGAAAAATTGATATCCAAGGCAAAGACGCTGCCCTGTTTTTAAACCAGGTTTACACCAATGCCTTTCTGAAACTGCCCGTGGGCAAAGTGCGTTATGGGCTGATGCTGCGCGAAGACGGCATCGCTTATGATGATGGCACAACAGCTCGGTTGGGCGAAAACCATTTTGTGATGACCACCACGACGGCCAATGCCGTCTTGGTCTTTCGGCGCTTAGAATTTGCGCGGCAATGCCTGTGGCCTGAGCTTGATGTTCATATGATTTCCAGCACGGATGCTTGGGCGCAATTTGCGGTAGCCGGGCCGAATTCGCGCGCGCTGTTGCAAAAGCTCGTCGATAAACCGTTCGATTTATCAAATGAAGGCTTCGGCTTCATGGCTTGCGCGGAAACAACCGTCTGCGGCGGCACGCCAGCCCGTTTGTTCAGAATTTCTTTTTCGGGTGAATTGGCCTTTGAAATCGCCGTGCCCGCGCGCTTTGGCACTGCAATGATGGACTGCTTGATGCAAGCGGGGCAGGAATTTGACGCCGTGCCTTATGGCACCGAAGCGCTTGGGGTGATGCGAATCGAAAAAGGCCATGCCGCGGGCAATGAATTAAACGGGCAAACATCAGCGTTGAATTTGGGGCTGGGCGGATTTGTCAGCGCCAAGAAGGATTGCATCGGCAAAACCCTGTCTCAACGTCCGGAAATGAACCGCGAGGATGCGATCCGCCTTGTCGGGTTTAAACCCGTAGATCAAAGCCAAGCGCTGTCTGCAGGGGCGCATTTCATTGCGCTGAGTGACGCAGCAACAATGGCCAATGATCAAGGCTGGATGTCGTCGGTGGCCTACTCACCAGTTTTGGGGCATTCGATCGGCTTGGGCTTTATAAAGGCGGGACATGAACGCATGGGAGAAGTGGTGCGCGCGGTCAACCCGGCCCAGAAGAAAGAGGTGCAAGTAAAGATCGTATCGCCTCATTTCTATGATCCGGATGGAGGACGGCAACGTGGCTGAGTATAGATTAACCTCGGAAGAATTTCTTAACGGCTATCAAGCACAATTTGGACCAATCAGCCTGCGCGAGATCAGCGATATATGCATGGTCTCGATGGCGGTTCCCTTGGCAGAGGAGCAAGCCGTGCAAAAGGCTTTGAAAGCAGGCTTTGGTATCGATATGCCCGATATTGGGCAGAGCCAATGCGCGGCACCACTGGACTCGCGGGTGCTACGCATGGGATTGGATCAGATGTTTGTGCTTTTCCCGCGAGCGCAGAATATCGGGCGCGCGGAGCAACAGATTAAAACCCTGATGACAAGCGCCGTTTATACAACAGATCAAAGCCATAATTGGGTTGGTTTGGAAATATCCGGACCTGGGTGCCGCAGCGCGCTTGAGCGCATTTGTCCAATTGATTTGCACCCCGAGCGGTTCGCGATTGACGCGGTTGCGCGCACGCAGATGGAGCATCTGGGCACAATAATTTTATGCGTGGATCACGAAACCTATTGGCTGTTTTCGGCCAGTTCATCGGCAAAATCGTTTTTACATGCGCTCGAAACATCGATCCACAACGTTCAATGAGGCAAAACGCAAGTGCACAAAGCGCTGCGGAGGCAGAAGAACAAGGCTCTTTCGAAGAAGCAAAGACGCCTTGCCTGGCTAAAACCTTTCAGCTTTGAAGATAGCTTTCCAATGAATCATCCAGAGCCTCTTTCCAGGGCGTGTGATGAACCAGTGCCATTTTCCCAGTGATCACCGACTTGTAGCCATTATCACGGAAACCCATAATATCCTGACCCTTATGCGCCTTCCATTGGAAAAACGCCTCGCAGGCGCCATCAACATCGAAATCTGGGTAATCGGTTTCGCCAATCAACTCTTTCACGTAATCCCCCTGATAGGCGATTGCATATTTTGCATCATCGCTGCGCTCTTCGCGCGCCTCCCGCTCGGCCACATCTGCCAGCAAACGGGCTTTATCCTGAGGTATCACAAGCCGCCCCATAATCGCATCCCTTACCCACCATGCTTGAGCGTCAAACATATTAAAAGTGAACCATTGATCCTGCATGCCAAGGTAAAATAATTTCGGGTTATGGACCCAAGCCACCCCTTTATAAAGATCAGCTGCAGCCAGCCGGTTGGCCGTGACCAAACGCAAATCATCCGGCAGGAAATTAAAGAAATGCTTGTAACCCGTGCATAGAATGATTGCATCAACCTCGCGACTGCTGCCATCAATGAAATATGCAGTTTTGCCCTCTACGCGCTTTAGCGCGGGCACTTCTTGCCAATTTTTGGGCCAATCAAACCCGATCGGCGCGGTTCGATGCGCCACAGTCACCGAGCGGCAGCCATATTTCCAACATTGCGATCCAATATCCTCTGCAGAATAAGAAGTGCCCAAAATTAAGATATCCTGATCGGTGAATTCGCGCGCATCTCTGAAATCATGCGCGTGCAAAATCCGCCCGTTAAAGCTTTCAAACCCCTCATAATACGGCATATTTGGTGTTGAAAAATGACCCGAAGCCACCACCACGTGATCGAAGAGCTCAGTATAGCTGCTGTCCTTTTCATGATCATGGGCAGTGACGTGAAATTTTTCGCTGGCAGGATCGTAAGACACCCAACGGATCACCGTGTTAAAGCGGATCCAATCTTTGACCCCAGCGGCGTTTACGCGACCCTCGATATAATCAAACAAAACGGCACGCGGAGGGTAAGAAGCAATGGATCGACCAAAATGCGCATCAAAACTATAATCCGAGAATTCAAGGCCCTCTTTGGGCCCATTTGACCAAAGATAGCGATACATTGAGCTATGGCAGGGCTCGCCATTTGCGTCCAGACCAGTGCGCCAATCATAGGCCCATAAACCACCCCACGTGGCCTGTTTTTCGAAGCAGACCACCTCTGGAATTTCAGCGCCTGTGGTGGCGGCGGATTGAAATGCACGCAATTGTGCAAGCCCCGATGGCCCGGCTCCGATCACTGCGATACGTTTTTGCATGCATTCCTCACTTTTCCAGGCAGAGAGCCCTCGCCGATCACAGGTTCTGCCATCTCATTCTTATTCATTCGCGCCGCGATATTTTCCTCACAGCCCAGGAAACGCAAAACCAACTGCAATTTCAAGATCGTCAAAGCGGACAGAGCGCCACCTGCGGTTTTAAATCTCAAAAAATAATAAAAACAAATCTTTCAATAGCCTGCCCCCTTCCATAGAAACCTTCTAAAGCACTGAAAATAATTGCTATTAATTTTCTCATTCACTCTTCAGCCTCTAATTAATAAGGGCTTAGGCCCCAAAAACTATTCGTTAAAATAACCTGAAAATTTGCAATCATCAGCCACGCTTAGGCCCTGCTTAAGCGGCCAAACCGCAATGGCACATCAGAATGCCCGCGGAGCGGCACGGGAGCAAAATTAAAAAACGAAGGGAACAGATCGTGGAAGAACAAATTGCAGAATTGGCTGCGCAAGTTGCCGCTCTTCAAGCCAGCAGCAGCGTGACAAACACGATGTTTGCAGAAGCCTATTATTATTTAACGATTCCGCTAATGATCATCATTCACGCGGGATTTCTCGCCTATGAAATGGGCGCCTCTAGAATGAAAAATGTGCTCTCTTCAGGCGTTAAAAACATTCTGGCTTTTGCCTTTATGATTCCCACTTTCTACTTCTTTGGTTGGTGGATTTATTGGGCGTTTCCAACCGGTCTCAGCCTATCTATGGGCGCCATGGAAATTTCCGGCGCCGAATATGCAAGCTCAATCGCTTTGGGTTGGGGGGATGGCGCGGCCGCTATGGGGCCAAATATTGCCGATCAAGCCTCGGGCGTTTTCTTTGGCGCCTTCGCGCTGTTTGCCTGCACCACGGCCTCTATCATGTCCGGCGCGGTGATCGAGCGTATTCAAACGGTGGGTTTCACCATTCTGGCGATCGTTCTCGGTTCTTTTGCTTGGGTGGTTGCGGCGGCCTGGGGCTGGCACGCGGATGGCTGGCTGGTCACGCAATGGGGGCTACATGATTTTGGCGCGGCAGGCCTTGTACACGCAGTGGCAGGCTTCTTCGCGCTTGGCGTTTTGGTGAATCTTGGACCCAGAATTGGCAAATTCAACGCCGATGGCAGCGCCAATCACATCGCTGGACATAACATGCCGATGACGGTGACGGGCTTGATGTTGATTATCGTTGGCTTCTGGGGCTTTTTGATGGCCTGCGTGATTGTGCCCGGCGAAGGTTGGTCGTGGTATGAAAACGCACCGGCAACGATTTA
This sequence comes from Alphaproteobacteria bacterium US3C007, assembly GCA_034423775.1. Lineage (NCBI taxonomy): Bacteria > Pseudomonadati > Pseudomonadota > Alphaproteobacteria > Rhodobacterales > Roseobacteraceae > Thalassovivens > Thalassovivens spotae. The sequence goes on along the minus strand of CP139918.1, from coordinate 2,714,744 downwards.
TGGCACGCCGATCACGCTTTCAGCTTTGGCCTTCAACATCCTAATGGGCATTGCCGGCGGGATTATTGGTGCTTGGATTTACACCAAAGATCCGTTCTGGATGATGTCTGGCGCGCTGGCCGGTATTATTTCGGTGGCCTCGGGCTTGGATATCTATTTCCCGGGTCTGGCCTTTATCATCGCCTTTGCCGCAGGTGTTATTCTGCAGCCTTGCGCGAATATTCTTGAGCGGATGGGGATAGATGATGCGGTTGGCGCTGTCACCGTGCATGGCACGATCGGCCTCTTTGGTTTGATTATGCTGGGGGTCTTTGCCAGTGGATATCCCGCTTTAGATGCCTTTATGGGCGATGCCGTACGGCCTACCATTTCGCTGACGGGGCAAATCGTGGGTGCGGTTGTGTTCTTCTTGCTGGGCTTTGTCCCGGGTTATGTGGTGTCCTTGATCCTCAAAGGGTTGGGTATGCTGCGCACTCCGGAAGCGGCAGAACTGGCCGGGCTTGATCCTGTTAAAGTGCCTGCTCAGGGCTATCCAGAGGGCATTCCTGCCTCTGCGCCCGCATCCAATTGATCTAGAAAAGGGAGAAAAACAATGGGTTTTCCATATGACACCGGCGATTGGTCGGGGATCTTTGCCGAAGGTGCAAGCGGCGTGATGTTTACCGGATGGGGCGGCAGCGCGCCAGGCTGGTATACATTGATTGCGGTCATCATTTGCATTGTGGTTTTGGTGATGGGCAACAGCTCTGAAGCGCAAAAATACAAAAACGCCGAAAAATAGAGGCCGACATAAAAGAATTGGGCAGGCTTATGCAAGCCTGCCCTTTTTTGTGCAGAAATTTTATGCAAATTCTCTGTTTTTTGAAACAAGCTCCAATCAAGACTGGAAACATATAATTTTCTTACTAAAGTATTTTGCAGGGGCCCGGTTGCAGCCAAAAATTGCAACGCAGTAACTTACGACAGACTCATAGGATTATATAATGTGCGGAATTGTTGGGCTTTTCTTAAAAGACCCCTCGCTGGAAGCTGCGTTGGGGCGCATGCTCACGGATATGCTCGTCACTATGTCGGATCGCGGGCCCGACAGCGCAGGGATCGCCATCTATAGCGAGGCTGTGGAGGATCGCGCCAAAATCACCATCCAATCTGCACACCCGGATCAAGATTTTGCCGCCCTAGAGGCAGATTTCAAATCAACCTTCCAGCAGCCGCTAGCTTTGCAGCGCAAAAACAGCCATGCGGTTTTTGAAATTGTGCAAAACCAGGTCGGTGAGCTCCGCGCCCGAATTCGCCGGGCTCATCCCGGCATCAGAGTTATGAGCACGGGCGATAATATCGAGATTTACAAAGATATTGGCCTCCCGAAAAGCGTTGCAGAGCGGTTTGATATCCCGCTGATGAAAGGCACCCACGGCATTGGCCATACAAGAATGGCCACCGAAAGCGCGGTGACCACGATGGGCGCCCACCCCTTTAACACCGGCCCGGATCAATGCTTGGTGCATAATGGATCCTTGTCCAACCACAATTCGCTGCGCCGTCAATTGCAGCGCGAAGGCGTGGTGATCGAAACCGAAAATGACACCGAAGTAGGCGCGGCCTATTTGACTTGGAAAATGCAAAACGGCAGCTCGTTGGGCGAAGCGCTGCAAAGCAGCCTTGATGATCTGGACGGGTTTTTCACCTTTGTCGTTGGCACCAAGGATGGGTTTGGCGTGCTGCGCGATCCGATTGCCTGCAAACCGGCGGTGATGGCCGAAACCGATCAATATGTTGCCTTCGGCTCGGAATATCGGGCTTTGGTGAATTTACCCGGAATAGCCGACGCCCATATTTGGGAGCCGGAGCCCGCAACTGTCTATTTTTGGACCCATTAAATGCAGATAATCGATCTAGACCAAACAGACCTGCGACAGGCCAATGCGCAGTTGCAAAATCAAAACACCGCCACCAAGCTCACAGCGTGGCAGATCTTAAACCCCAAAGGCGCCCACGCGATTGCGGTTGGATTAGACGCACCAATTGACGTCACGGTTGAGGGCTCAACCGGCTATTATTGCGCAGGAATGAACAAACAGGCGCGTCTGCGCATTAATGGCTCTGTAGGCCCGGGCGTTGCGGAAAATATGATGTCCGGCACGGTGATTATTGAGGGCGATGCCAGCCAGTATGCAGGGGCAACGGGCCATGGGGGGCTTTTGGTGATCAAAGGCAATGCCTCCTCTCGCTGCGGGATCTCTATGAAGGGGATTGATATCGTGGTGCATGGCAATATCGGACATATGTCGGCCTTTATGGGGCAATCCGGCACAATGGTTGTCTGCGGTGACGCGGGCGAAGCGCTTGGCGATAGCCTATATGAGGCAAAGCTGTTCGTGCGCGGGGCAGTTAAATCCTTAGGTGCGGATTGTATAGAAAAAGAGATGCGGCCCGAAGATTTGGCGGAAGTGCAGGCTTTGCTTGAGCGCGCCGAAAGCACGGCCAAACCCAGCGAGTTCAAGCGCTATGGATCGGCGCGCAAACTCTATAATTTTGACGTCGATCATGCCGGCGATTATTAAGGTGAAGAATGAACAAACCCCCTGAAACCGCGGCAACGCCGCGCACCGAACCGATACAATCCGCCACATTTACGCCGGCGGTAAACGCCGAAATCCGCCGCGCTGCGGCGACCGGTATTTATGACATACGCGGCGGCGGCGCAAAACGCGCGGTTCCCCATTTTGACGATCTTTTATTCTTGGGTGCTTCGGTCTCTCGCTACCCTTTAGAGGGCTACCGTGAAACCTGCGATACCTCGGTTACATTGGGCACGCGCTACGCGCAAAATCCGATTAAACTGGATATTCCGATCACCATCGCGGGGATGAGCTTTGGCGCCCTATCTGGGCCTGCAAAAGAAGCGCTGGGGCGCGGCGCCACAGCAGCGGGAACTTCAACCACCACCGGCGATGGCGGCATGACAGCAGAAGAGCGCGGGCATTCTGATAAGCTGGTCTATCAATATTTGCCTTCGCGCTATGGAATGAACCCCGACGATCTGCGCAAAGCCGATGCAATTGAAATGGTGGTCGGGCAAGGGGCGAAACCCGGCGGTGGCGGAATGCTTTTGGGCCAAAAAATATCGGACCGCGTGGCCGATATGCGCAATCTGCCAAAGGGTATTGATCAGCGCTCAGCCTGCCGGCACCCCGATTGGACCGGCCCCGATGATCTTGAAATCAAGCTGACCGAACTGCGCGAAATCACCCAATGGAAAATACCGATTTATGTAAAGATAGGCGCAACCCGCCCGTATTTTGATACAACTCTTGCCGTGAAAGCAGGGGCAGATGTTGTGGTGATTGACGGGATGCAAGGCGGCACAGCGGCCACGCAGGATGTGTTCATCGAACATGTCGGCCTGCCCACTTTGGCCTGCATTCGCCCGGCGGTAAAAGCGCTGCAAGATCTGGGGATGCACCGAAAAGTTCAATTGGTCGTCTCGGGCGGAATTCGCAATGGCGCGGATGTCGCCAAAGCCATGGCGCTGGGGGCAGATGCTGTTTCCATCGGAACCGCCGCTTTGATTGCGCTGGGCGATAATGATCCCAAATGGGAGGCCGAGTATCAGGCATTGGGCACCACAGCGGGCGCCTATGATGATTGGCATGAGGGCAATGACCCTGCTGGCATCACAACCCAAGATCCCGAACTGATGGCCCGGCTGGACCCGATCGAAGCTGGCCGACGGTTAAAGAACTATCTTAAGGTTTTGACGCTCGAGGCACAAACCATCGCCCGCGCCTGCGGAAAAAACAATTTGCGCAATTTGGAACCCGAAGATCTCTGCGCCCTCACGATTGAAGCTGCCGCCATGGCTGGCGTACCGCTTGCCGGGACCAGCTGGATACCCGGCGCGGAGGCTCCATTTTAAACTCTTAAACTGCCAAGCCCCCTGTCACAGTCGAAAGGATAAAAAAGATGACCACTGATCTCGCCGCATTTGCAAAAGCAACAGGTGTCAAATATTTTATGGTGTCATTTACCGATCTTTTTGGCGGTCAGCGCGCCAAGCTGGTACCCGCGCAGGCCATCGCCGAAATGCAAGAGGATGGCGCCGGATTTGCCGGATTTGCAACCTATCTTGATATGACCCCCGCCCATCCTGATATGCTGGCGGTGCCTGATGCGTCTTCGGTTATTCAATTGCCGTGGAAGCCAGAGGTGGCTTGGGTGGCCGCGAATTGCGTGATGGAGGGCGAAGATGTCGCGCAGGCCCCGCGCAACGTGCTGCGCAAGCTTATTGATCGGGCTGCAGATCAGGGGTTGCATGTGAAAACCGGCATTGAGGCTGAATTCTTTTTACTCACGCCACAGGGCGATCAAATCAGCGATCCGTTCGATACCGCCGCAAAACCCTGCTATGATCAACAAGCTGTGATGCGCCGCTATGAGGTGATCCGCGAAATTTGCGATTATATGTTAGAATTGGGCTGGGGCCCCTATCAAAACGATCATGAAGACGCCAATGGCCAATTCGAAATGAATTGGGAATTCGATGACGCGTTAAAAACCGCCGATAAGCACAGCTTTTTCAAATTCATGGCCAAATCCGTTGCAGAAAAGCACGGTCTGCGCGCCACCTTCATGCCAAAACCCATTGAAGGGCTCACCGGCAATGGCTGCCATGCCCATATTTCGGTTTGGGATGGTGCCGGCAATGCGGCAAAAACAAATGTTTTTGCCGATGATGCGATGGATCTGGGCCTGTCGCAATCTGGGCGGCACTTTTTGGGTGGCATTATGAAACATGCCAGCGCATTGGCCGCAATTACCAACCCCACGGTCAACAGCTACAAGCGAATCAATGCGCCGCGGACGATGTCGGGGGCCACTTGGGCACCCAATACCGTAACATGGACCAGCAATAACCGCACCCATATGGTGCGCGTGCCCGGGCCTGGCCGGTTTGAGCTGCGTCTACCGGATGGAGCCGCCAACCCCTATTTATTGCAAGCCGTGATTATTGCCGCTGGTCTGGATGGGGTGAGCACCAATGCCGATCCAGGCAAACGCTATGACATTGATATGTATGCCGAAGGGCATAAGGTGCGCGGTGCCCCGCGCCTGCCTTTGAACCTGTTGGACGCATTGCGTGAATTTAACAAGAATAAAGGCTTAAAATCGATGTTGGGAGATGAGTTTTCAGCCGCTTATTTGAAGTTAAAGCATCAGGAATGGGATGCATTCGCCGCGCATTTTTCAACCTGGGAAAAAGAGAATACGCTGGATATCTGACCCAAACTGCCGCAAACGCAACAGCCCCGGATCCCGCCTGATCAGCCTAAGAATGATTTGACGCCTAACGCGGGTTTGCCTTTATTTGCCTTTCCATATGGGATCGCGCTTTTCTGCAAACGCGCGCGCCCCCTCCAATTGATCTTCGGATGTATACAGCCTCTCAACCGTTTCAAATTGTGACTGCGTGATTTTATTCAGACAATCTTGAAATTTCATATCTTCCGCCTCGCGCACCACCTCTTTGATCGCGGCGTAAACCAAGGGCGGACCCGAGGCCAAAAGATCGGCGAGATCACGCGCCTTTTGCATCAGATCTTCTTTGGGATAAAGATGGTTGATCAAGCCCCATCGCGCGGCCTCTTCGGCCTCTAACCACCGTCCGGTCAACAACATTTCCATCGCGATATGATAGGGGATGCGTTTGGGCAGCTTGATACTGGCCGCATCGGCGATGGTACCGCTGCGAATTTCGGGCAGCGCAAAGCGGGCATGATCTGCGGCCAATATCAGATCGCAAGACAGGGCAATTTCCAATCCGCCCCCGCAACAAATACCGTTCACCGCGCAGATCACCGGTTTGTTCAACCCGCGCAATTCTTGCAGGCCGCCAAAGCCCCCCACGCCATAATCACCATCAACCGCATCGCCCTCTGCCGCCGCTTTTAAATCCCAGCCCGGGCAAAAAAACTTATCATGCGCTGATGTTAAAACCGCCACGCGCAAGTCAGGGTCATCGCGAAAGCTTTTAAACACCTCTCCCATAATCCGGCTGGTGGCCAGATCAATCGCGTTGGCTTTTTGGCGGTCAATAGTCACCTCTAACACATGGCCACGCCGCGAGGTTTTAATCGGAGTCTGTGTCATCTAACTGTCCTATTCTGATCAATGCATCCGCCGCAATCGCCGCGTTTGGCGTCACAATAAGCGGGTTGATTTCAACTTCTTCGATCTGATCTTTATGCGCAAGCACATAGTCCTGAAGCGCCAAAACAGCAGCAATCACCGCGGCCCGGTTGCCACTTGGCCTGCCCCGAAAGCCCCGAAGAATTTTGTTAACTTTCAAGCTGTCCAGCGCATGCTCAACATCCTGTGCGGTCACCGGCAACAATAAGGACGCACTGTCTTCCAGCAGCTCAGTCAGCACACCGCCAGCTGCCAGCGTTAACAAAAACCCATGCGCCGGATCGCGCACAACCCCGAGCAATAGCTCTACCACCGCCCCCTGCACCATATTTTCGATCAGAAAACTGCCCTGCGGCATCTCAGACAAGGCGCGCTGAACCTCTTTCAGATTGCCAAGGTTCAAATGCACTGCATTTGCTTCCGATTTATGCGCCAAGCCCATGGTTTTCAAAACGACGGGAAAGCCAAGCCCTTCCGCTTCCCGCTCGACCGTGGCCGCGGAAGCCACCAGCGCACCTGCCGGGATTAAAACCCCGAATTTGGCAAGATCTTGCTTGGCCTGCGCCTCAGAGATCAGCTGGATGCGGCGCGGCGGTGCGCCTAAAACAAGGGGCGGCGGCAGATGCGGTAGGTGCCGGCGGCCGATAAAGGCCGCCACTTCGATTGCGCAGAGCGCCTCGGGCAAGCCGCGCAACGCAACAACAGCGCCGCCGGATAGGTCTAAGGCCAACGCTTCAGGGATATTTTCTGGAAAGCTGCCCAGAAGGACCACTGGCTTGCCGCTCGTCTTAGCGGCCGCGCGCGCAGCAGCAATCACGCAGCGCCAAGCCGAGGGGTCGCATAGATCAGAGCGGGGGAAATCAACGATCACGCAAGCCAGCGCCACATCACCGCTGAGGATTGCCGCAAACGCCGCCGTCATGCGCGCCTCATCGCCCCAAATATAAGTGTGGTAATCCAGAGGGTTGGCCAGAGACACCATTGGCCCCAAAGCAGCGCGCAACCCGCTAAGCTGCTGCCCATCAAGAGGTGGAAATACCACATCATAGTCCAAAGCAGTATCGGCAATCAGGCTGGCCTCGCCCCCCGAACAGGAAAGCGAAGCGATATGATGGCTCGTAAGTGGCCCAATCTGGTTTAGCAGCACCAAAGTTTCGACCAATTCGGGCAACGAGCGCACTTGCCCAATGCCCAGCCGCGCAAGCAACGCATCGCCCGCCGCAGCATCGCCCGCAAGCGAGGCGGTATGCGATAAAGTGGCCGCCTGCGCTTGCAGCGAGCGGCCAACTTTTAACGCAACAATGCCTTTTCCAAGGCGCCGCGCCTCTGCCGCCAAAGCTTCAAACGCCCGCAAATCTCCCACGCCTTCAATATGCAACCCCAAGGCGGTGACACGCGCATCGCGCAGCAAGGCCAGACCAATTTCTGACATCCCGATCTGCGCCTGATTGCCAACCGTCACCGCATAGGCAATTGGCAGGCCACGCTGCTGCATGGTGATATTAATCGCAATATTTGAGCTTTGCGTGAGGATGGCCACACCCGAATTCACACGCACCCCACCATGCTGATCAGGCCAGAGCGCAGCCCCCTCAAGATAATTTACAAACCCATAACAATTGGGCCCGATGAAGGGCATCTCGCCCGCGGCCTGAAGCAAAGCCTCTTGCAAGGCCTCTCCATCTTCGGTTTCGTTTTGCGCCTCTAAGAACCCGGAGGCAAAGCAAACCGCGCCCCCTGCCCCCAATGCAGACAATTTGCCAAGACAGTCGATGGTTGCATGGCGGTTTACCCCGATAAACACGGCATCAGGCGCCATCGGCAGATCTGAAATATCCTGAAATGCTGATAAACCTGCAAGCGTTTGAGCAGAGGGATGTACCGGAAAAATCGGTCCCTCAAAGCCTATTTTCTGGCATTGCGCAATGACCGATCGCCCCCAGACGCCGCCGCCAATCACAGCGATGGATTTCGGGTTTAACAATCGATTGAGATCCTGCAATTTATCCCCCTTGCCTTATCTCAAAGCAACCTAAGCATTTAATGGGCGCAACAAATCGCGGCTGATGATATGGCGCTGAATTTCCGACGTGCCATCCCAAATCCGCTCAACGCGGGCATCGCGCCAAAACCGTTCGATTGGGAAATCGCTCATCAAGCCCATACCGCCAAATATTTGCAGCGTGGTATCGGTGACGCGCGCCAGCATTTCGCTGGCATAAAGCTTCGCGCTGGCAATTTCGCGGTTTGCGGGCAGCCCTTGATCCAGCCGCCATGCAGAGGCCAAGGTCAGCCAATCGGCCGCGTCGATCTCGGTGATCATATCAGAAATTTGAAAACTTACGCCCTGAAATTTCCCAATCTGTTGCCCGAATTGTTTGCGTTCAGCAGCATAGTTTAATGCATATTCAAAGCACCGGCGGGCGCGCCCAACCGCCATCGTGGCCACCGTGATTCGCGTTGCATAAAGCCATTCATTCATAACCGAAAATCCGCCATCGACTTCACCCAACACTTGCGCATCTGGCAATCGGCAATTGTCAAACTCCAAAATCATATTTTTATATCCGCGATGGCTGACCGATTTATAGCCCTCGCGAATGGTGAAACCGGGAGTGCCCCGATCCACTAAGAATGTGGTGATGCGTTTCTTTGGGCCCCGCGGCGTTTCATCCACCCCTGTGGCAACAAATACAATAACAAAATCAGCATGTTCCGCGCCTGATATAAAGTGCTTATTGCCATTTAAAACCCAATCACCTCCCGCGCGCTGGGCGCTGCAGGCCATGCCGCGCACATCGGATCCTGCGCCCGGTTCAGTCATCGCCAGCGCATCCATTTTTTCGCCACGTATGGCGGGTCGCAGATAACGTTCCACCTGCGTGCCCTGACAAGCCATTAGGATATTTTGAGGGCGGCCAAAGAAATGCGTTAGCGCCATCGAGCCTCGGCCCAACTCGCGCTCGACCAAGGCAAAATCAACATGGGAAAGACCAGCTGCGCCCACAGATTCGGGAAAGTTGCACGCGTAAAAACCCATATCAATGGTTTTTTGTTTGATGTCCTGGGCGATTTCGCGGGGTACCTCTGCGCTTTGCTCGACCAGATCTTCATGCGGGTAAATCTCTTTTTCAACAAAGCTGCGCACCGTGTTGACGATCATCTCCTGCTCTTCGCTCAATCCAAAATTCATAAGCTTTGCTCCTTAAGCGCCAATTTCAACGCATTCAAACGATCCGCCACCTCGGGCAAAGGCGCGCATGATTTTCGGGTGCTCAGGCTGACATGCAGCATGAATTGCTCGCAGCTTGCTAAGGTCGTACCATCATCGGCGCGCATAAAATGGCGCAGCTTCAATTTTTTGCCCTCGGCAAGCAAAACCTCGCTTTCAACGTAGATATGCTGCCCGGCATGGGCTTCTTGCAGATATTTCACAGTGGTTTCGGCGGTAAAATAGCTATGCCCAGCGGCGATATATGCAGCATCGGCCCCGATCGAAATCATAAAACTATCCGCAGCATCGGAAAACACTTGCCCGTAGCGCCCCTCATTCATATGGCCATTGTAATCCGTCCAATCAACGGGGATCACCCGCGATACGCTGCGCAGTTTCGTCGCGGGCTTAAACTTGGGCTGTAGATTACGATCATGTTTGCCAATCAAAGCCCCAGCGGCATTGCCCTGCTGCTTAAGGCTGCGCAAAATCGCCACCAAATTGTTATCGCGTTTGCGCTCTAAAGCGCGGATCGACAAATTCCCCGATTGGGCGTCAGATTGATCGGCAATTTGTTGAACCAACTCATCTGTCAATTCGGGCACATCCATCAATTTGGTCCAAGGCCAATCGAGGCATGGCCCAAACTGGGCGATAAAATGCGCCATGCCCTCTTCACCGCCCGCAATCCGATACGTCTCAAAAAGCCCCATCTGCGCCCAGCGCAATCCAAACCCATAGCGAATAGCATTGTCAATTTCTTCTGTCGTGGCGATCCCATCTTTGATCAACCACAAGCCCTCGCGCCAAACAGCCTCTAAAAAACGATCGGCAATATGCGCATCAATTTCCTTGCGCACCAGCAAAGGAAACATGCCCAGCGCGGTTAGATGCGCCTGCGCTTGGGCAATATGCGTTGTGCCACTGCGGGGGCTAGGAACAAGTTCAATCAAAGGCAGCAAATAGACAGGGTTAAACGGATGGGCGACAACTATTTGATCTGGAAAATCTGATTTTTCTTGCAATTCAGACGGCTTATACCCCGATGTTGAAGAACCTATGATAGCGTTTTGCAAACAGTATTTTTGAATATCTGAAATCACATTATGCTTAATCTCGAGCCGCTCAGGAACGCTTTCTTGGATCCAATCCGCAGCACTGACCGCCTGCTCGATGGTTTTGCAGATCGTCAATTCACCTTCTTTGGGTAAATCCCGCTCATAAAGCATTGGCAATGCGTGGCGGGCATTTTCCAAAACGGCGGCAATTTTGCGCTCAGCCTGTGGATCGGGATCAAATAAATTGACGTTCCAGCCATTCAGTAAAAAGCGCGCAAGCCAACCGCCGCCAATCACTCCACCGCCGATTATTGCTGCCGTTTTCTGAACCATTTCACATATTCCCCTTGCCTGCGCGCCTTTGCGCTAAACCATACTTTCGGTATGCCCATCCACCGCCAAGGCCTGACCAGTCACCTGTCGGGCTGCCTCTGAGCTTAGGAACACCGCCATATCGGCAATATCTTCTGGGCTGACGAAACGCCGCAACGACACGCCCTGGCTATATTGCTGGCGTATCTCTTCTAGACTGCGCGCGGTTGCGTTTGCCTCGATCTCAAGCACATGCTGCATGCGATCGCCCTCCACCGCGCCGGGGCAGATCGCATTTACCCGCACGCCGCTGGGGCCAAGCTCCATCGCCAATGTTTTGGTTAGGCCAATCAAGCCCCATTTTGCCGCCACATAGGGGCTGCGCATGGGGACGCCATGCAGCCCAGAACTTGACGACATAAACAAGATCACGCCCGCGCCCTGCGCGCGCATCATCTCTGAGGCCCAACGCGCACCCAGAAAAGCACCGTTTAAATTTACCGACAGACAGGCTTGCCACGCGTCATATTGCAATTCGTCAAGCGGCCCTGCCGGCCCGCCCGTGCCCGCATTGCTGATAAAAATATCAACCCCCGCGAAACGTTCCGTTACCTGTGCAAAAAAGTGCTGCATTTGATCTTCGTCGGTCACATCAGCCAATGCCGTTATAGCATTTGGAAGCGCCTCTTGCGCTGCGGCCAGATGCGCGGGCGAGCTGTCGCACAGCGCCACCTGATCGCCCAGATCAGAAAATCGTTTGGCCATCACCAAGCCAATGCCAGAAGCTGCCCCGGTCAGCACAACCCGCCGTGCCATCTACGCTAGCCCCGCGGGGCGCGTTTGATCAGCCCAAGCTTTTCACGCAAAGCTGCAGGTCCCATCACGCGGGCACCCATATTTTCAATTATGGTCTTTGCGCGCTCGACCAATTGATAATTCTCAGCCAAAACGCCTTTTTCCAGCCATAAATTATCTTCCAGCCCAACGCGTACATTGCCCCCGGCCAGCACCGCCGCTGCCACATAAGCCATTTGGTTGCGGCCTAAAGAAAACGCGCTGAACGTCCAATCATCGGGAACATTATTCACCATAGCCATAAACGTATTAAGATCATCAGGCGCGCCCCACGGCACCCCCATACATAATTGAACCAAAGCTTGTGGGGCCAGCGCGCCATCCTGTACCAGCTGTTTGGCATACCATAAATGCCCCGTATCGAAGGCCTCTATTTCGGGCTTTACGCCCAGTTCGCTCATCCGGCGCGCCATTGCCTGCAACATCCCCGGGGTATTGGTCATCACGTAATCGGCTTCGGCAAAATTCATTGTGCCGCAATCTAAGGTGCATATTTCGGGCAGGCATTCAGCAATATGCGCAATGCGTTCTTCGGCCGACACCATATCGGTGCCCTGTTGCAACGGCAAAGGCGCCGAAGCATCCCCGAACACGATATCCCCGCCCATCCCCGCGGTCAGGTTCAACACCATATCAACCTCCGAGGCGCGGATGCGCTCGGTCACCTCGCGATAAAAGGCCAGGTTGCGGCTAGGCGCACCGGTTTCAGGATCGCGGACATGACAATGCACCACTGCCGCCCCTGCGCGGGCAGCTGCAATGGCGCTATCGGCGATTTCCTGCGGGCTGCGCGGCACATGGTGGCTGCGATCTTGCGTGGCGCCTGATCCAGTAACGGCGCATGTGATAAACACGTCACGATTCATTGTAAGCGGCATATCAAATCCCTTATCGCTTGATCCAAGTCCAACAATACGCGCTGGCAGCCCGTTTATATTTGCCTTAAACGACAAATATTATGCAGAAATGGTCAAAACATCCTGCTGCTGCGATCAAAGTGGCCTTCGTTTTATTCGACCAGTTTTCCAATATGTGTTTGGCAAACTGTCTTGAGCCCATGCGCGCAGCCAATACGCTTGCGCATCAGCGTGTGTTCGACTGGAGCTTTCTGACGCTGGATGGCGCGGCAGTGCACACCTCAAGCGGATTGCCGATTCTGCCCCAAGGACAGTTGAAAGATCTTGAATTCGTCGATTATTTATTTGTGCTGTCAAGCTATCAGCATCACCTGCATGACGACGCAAAAACCCGTAAAGCGCTGCGCAATGCCGCAGGCCAATGCAAAGTAATGATTGGTTTGGACACAGCCCCCTGGCTGATGGCCGCCGCAGAGCTTTTAGAGGGCCGGCGGGCCACGATTCATTGGGATGTTTTGGAAAGCTTTGCCGAAAAATTCCTGAGCGTAGACAGTGTGCGCCACCGCGTTGTGAAGGATGGCAACCGGATCACCTGCGCAGGCGCGATGGCCAGCTTTGACTTAACGCGTCAGATCATTCAAAGCCATCTTGGCAATTCTATGGTGCTGGATATCGATGCCCTGATGCTACGCGATGATCCGTTTCCCGCCTTACAAAACACCCAAAGCCAACGCGCGGGCACGCCCCTGCAGCGGGCGCTCGCTGTGATGCAAAACAATATCGAACGGCCCTTAACGCTTTCTCAAATCACCCAGAAGATCGCTTGTCCGCCCAAAACCCTTGAGCGCCAATTCAAAGCTCAATTGGGGGCAAGCCCAGGCCAGGCTTACCGGCATATACGTTTGAGCGTTGCCCGCCAATTGGTGGAAAGCACTTCGTTAACGATGGCTGAAATTGCCTTGCGCTGCGGCTATGAAAACCAATCGGCCCTGAGCCGGGCTTTTAAACAGCGTTTTGGTGCCAGCCCAAGCCAAATTGCCCAGTTAGGGCGCGCCGCGATAGCCCAAAGCCACGACAAATTTTTCTGAACTATCGGCTCGGCTGGCCGGTGGTTTGACATTGGCCACTTTGGTAAACCTTTGCTTAAGAAGCTTTTGCAACTCACCTTCCGCTCCGCCAGACAGCACCTTTGCCACGAAGGTTCCCCCTTCTTCCAAAACGTCAAAGGCAAAATAAGCAGCGGCCTCGCATAATGAAATAATCCGCAAATGATCCGTCTGCTTATGGCCGGAACTGGCCGCCGCCATATCCGACATCACAACATCCGCCGTGCCCCCAAGCCAGTCTTTGACCTTTAGATCAGCCTCTTCTTCCAAGAAATCCAGCTGATATATCTCAGCCCCCGCAACCGGCTCGACTTCTTGTAAATCTATGCCCAACACATAACCTGTGGGTTTGTTCTTTTTATCGCCCAACGCATTGACCCGCCGCGCCGCCACTTGGCACCAGCCCCCTGGCGCACATCCCAAATCAACAACCCGCACCCCAGGTTTCAAAAATCCGTATTTGTCATCAAGTTCTAAAATTTTAAACGCGGCGCGCCCCCGATATCCTTCGGATTGGGCTCTTTTTACGTAAGGATCGTTCAATTGCCGCTGCAACCAGCGCACCTGAGATACCGAGCGGCCGCGCGCCGATTTTACCTTCACCTTTAAATCACGCTGACCGCGCCCAGATGTATTTTTCTTGTCCTGATCCATTACAGCGGTGCATCCTCTAATACGCCATCGCGGCTCATTTGGGCGTATAATAAACCCTCGCGCAAACCGCGATCCGCAACTGAAAGACGCTCGGTTGGCCAACAGCGCAACAAAGCTTGCAGGATGGCCGATCCCGACATGATTAAAGCCTGCCGGTCGCTGCCGATACGCGGATCCAACTGCCGCCCGGCCGGGCCCAGCGCTAAGTAAGAATTGATCACACGGTCAATCTGATCCGAGGTCATGCGCAACCCATCCACTTTGGTTCGATCATAGCGCTTCAACCCAAGATGACTGGCTGCAACCGTCGTGACCGTGCCCGATGTGCCAATGATTTGAAATCCATCACGGGGTTGCTCATCGCGATAAGGGGCAAACTCTGCCAAGTTTTCTTCGAAAAACCAGCTCATCAATGCATAGCGGGCTGAATCGTCTTCAACATCATTGAATTGATCGCGCAATGTGGCAACGCCCAGCGGCACGCTTATCCAATCGACAACTTTCGCGGCGGCAAAGGGGCTTTCGGCCGGGTGAAAACCGGCGTGCAGCCGCATGATGGCCCGCGGCCGCTCGCGCTGTGGCACAGAAGATAAGTCAATCCAAACCAATTCGGTAGAGCCGCCGCCAATATCTACCACCAAAAGCTGCTCGGTTTTAGTGCTCACCAAGGGTGCACAGGAAATCACCGCCAACCGCGCTTCTTCTTCCGGCTCGATGATTTCCAGCTGCAAGCCCGCCTCGCGCTTCACCTGGCGGATAAACTCACGCGCATTGGCCGCGCGCCGACATGCTTCGGTGGCGACCAGTCGCATCCGCGTCACGCCATGCTGTTTCAACTTCAGCTGGCACACCCGAAGCGCGTGAATCGTGCGCTGCATTGAGCTGCGGCTAAGCCGGCCCGTTTTTTCCAAGCCCGTCCCCAATTGAACAGATTTGGAAAAGCTATCAACCACGTGAAACTGGCTGCCCTTGGGTTGGGCAATCAGCATCCGACAACTGTTCGTACCCAGATCCAAAGCGGCGTAAAGCTCGGTTGGGCTGGGCGGTATCGGCGCAGGGCTTTCTACCGGTTTCGGGAACGCGCCTGCACCTTTGAGACGCTTAGGCGCCATATCTGCGCCCTCCTAAATTTTTAAGTTAGCCCCACGATAGGCTGCATCCTGTGCCCCCGCAAGAGAGCAGTTAAAGTTTTTCGGATCAAGGCGCCGATATCCCGCAGCACGCCGGCTGAAAAGAACCGATAAATTCATATCTATCTTGTAAATTTTGAGGGCCAGAGAAACTGGTCTAGAGGGCGTTTTAAAAGTAAAAGCACAGAGGTCGCTGACAGCTGTGTAAAAGTCGAAAACCGACTTAAGAACCCAAGCCTAGTGTCATACACACAGCGCACCGAAAAGGAGGAATCATCCATGCCCGACGTCACCATAGTGTATTGGCGCGATATCCCAGCGCAAGTTATCGTGGGCAAAGGCCGCCGGGGCTGCAAACAACAGCTCAGCGAACGCTTTGAACAGGCGATCGACCGCGCAGCAATGAAAGGCGGATTGGCGGGCACGGATGACTATCTGGCCGAATGGCGCAAAAGCGCCCCCGAAGCGCGCGACGGCAACGCCGAAGAGATTGTTTTAGCCGAAGCGCAAGCGCTCGAAGAACAATATGACAAAACGCGATTAAAAGCGTTAATCGATAATGATGGCTGGGCGTAACACGCGCAAAACCCGAGGGTAAAATGGCTTTATTCAACTTTACAAAAAAACCAAACCAGACCGGCGTACTTAATCAAGATCTGGAAAGCTTTCTCGCAGATTATTCGATCGAGGTGATGCCCAGAACCGCCCAAAAGGTTGAAGATTTTCGGGCGATCCTGCCGCAAGAGACGCGGGTCTATATCGCGCATATCGAAGGTACGCCAATCGAAGACATGGTGGCCACCGCAGCGCGATTGGCAAAAGAAGGATTTGCGGTGATGCCGCATTTTCCAGCGCGGATCATCAAGGATAAAGCCACGCTGGAAAATTGGATCGCACAATATCAAGGCGAAGCGGGCGTAGATCAGGCCCTGCTGCTCGCCGGCGGCGTCACCACGCCTCATGGCGATTATGACAGCTCAATGCAGCTGCTTGAAACCGAGCTATTCGACAAAGCGGGGTTTAAACACCTGCACGTGGCCGGGCATCCTGAAGGCAATAAAGACATAGATCCCGATGGCAGCATGAAAAATGTCGAAGCCGCGTTGCACTGGAAGCAGGCCTTTTCACAAAGAACGGGCGCGCAGATGGCTTTGGCCACCCAATTTGCCTTTGAGGCCGGCCCGATTATCGAATGGGCAAACGCCATCAAAGACGCTGGCATTGATATTCCGATACATATCGGGATTGCAGGGCCGGCGAAATTACAAACCATGATAAAATTTGCGATCGCATGCGGCGTTGGGCCCTCGTTGAAGGTTCTTCAAAAGCGCGCAATGGATGTGACCAAGCTTTTGCTGCCCTATGAACCCACCGAAGTGTTAACGCAGCTTGCGCAGCACAAAGCAAAAAATCCAGATTTTAACATTACCAACGTTCATATCTTCCCGCTGGGTGGAATAAAAACAAGCGCCACTTGGGTAACCGAACATGGCGGAAAATCGGGCATACCAGCCCAAATCGTGGAAGGATAAACCATGACGCGCACAGTCGTTGAATCAAAGACAAAAACAGCAACACTGGGGTTTGATGAACCGTTTTGTGTGATTGGGGAGCGCATCAACCCGACGGGCCGCAAAAAGCTTGCCGCAGAATTAGAGGCGGGTGATTTTTCAACCGTTGAAAAAGATGCGTTGGCGCAAGTCGCCGCGGGCGCCAATATTTTGGATATCAATGCGGGGGTGGTCTATAACTCCAACCCAAACCCGAATGAAACCGAACCCCCTTTGATGAAGCAAATGATCGAACTGGTGCAAGGCCTAACCGACGTACCGCTTTGCATCGACAGCTCGGTTCCTGAAGCGCTTGAAATGGGCCTTCAAATGGCAGAAGGCCGCCCGCTTTTAAACTCGGTGACCGGCGAAGAGGATCGCTTAGAATTTGTTCTGCCTTTGGTGCAGAAATACAATGTGCCCGTGGTCGCGATTTCAAACGATGATACCGGCATCTCGGAAGATCCGGATGTGCGCTTTGCCGTCGCCAAAAAAATTGTTGAACGGGCCGCTGATTTCAACATTCCCGCCTATGATATTGTTGTTGACCCGTTGGTTATGCCGATTGGAGCAATGGCCACAGCGGGCCAGCAAGTCTTTACATTGGTGCGTCGCCTGCGCGAGGAATTGGGCGTAAATACGACCTGCGGTGCTTCAAACGTATCGTTTGGCCTGCCAAACCGCCATGGGATCAACAACGCCTTTTTGCCCATGGCGATGGGCGCGGGGATGACCTCTGCGATCATGAACCCGGTTGCTTTGCCTGTGACCCAAGCCAAAATTGCCGAGAAGAAGGCCGCGGTCGAAGCTGCTGGAATCATTCTGCCCCCCGAAATGGATGACGAAACCTTTGTCACCCTGTTCGGCCTTGGATCCACCCAAGCGCGCCCCGGCAAAGAGATGGAGGCCATACGGGCCGCCAATTTATTAACCAATAATGATCCGCATGGCGGCGCATGGATCCAGTTTAATAAACCCGCTGGCAGCGGCGGCGAGGCCGGCGGGCGTGGCGGCAGACGCGGCGGGCGGCGGCGCGCATAAGCGCGCTGTTTGCCACATCTGAATAAAGTGTTCAAAACAGGCTGACCTGCCCAGCTTTGCCGAACAGGTCTTAGAGTTTGCTTCAAGTCGTGCAAATTTTTTGGGAAACTCGAAACTGCATTAAGGCTCTATGCGCGGCAAATGGGGTTTTATTCAGGTAAGCCGAAAGATTGGACAGAAAGCTGTACTGAAATCTTAAACAAACGCAATATTTCGCTGCGCTATCCAAATATCGACGGCGGTGAGTTTTTGATCGAAGCGCTTCAACAAATGGGGCCATTTACTTACATGCAGAGCGGAGAATTAACCTCTCAAAGCTGGGCCGAAATCACTGCGTTTTGTAGCTGCTCCGATTTGATCGAAACCACGCGAGAGGCGCAGCTATTACATGGGTTGTCTCAGGAGTTTTGCGAAGGCCATCGGCGCGGGGTAAATCCGCTCGGAATCGAGCCAATGGCCGAATAGCGCAGGGTTACGGGTTTGAAACACAGGTTTTCAGCCACAAAAAAGCCCTTTTTCTATGGTGAGGAGGTTTGCATATCATTGCCTTAGTGCAGCGAAAATGACCGCAGTATTTTAACGTAACCAATAGTATAGATGTTTTTGTAAAGAGTTTCATGTCGTTAAAGCGTTTCAAAATCCTCCTAGTAACCTGTATGATGTTCACCAAGCCCGCACTGGCAGAAGAGGTAGATCAATGCCCTTTTGTTTTAGGAGAGAGCGTTGAAGCTGTATCAAGAGCGAGACTGCAAGAGTTTGCAAACACCTTTCCTCTAAAGAAATCGCAGTTTGAACCCATCGCAAAATTTAAGGCGCGACAAGAGCGTTCTGTGAAAAACGCCATTCCATCCTTCGCAATTCTGCCGACAGAAACGCTAAGGGATGAATTGTACTATAATGCGGACGAGGAATATTTTTTTTACACTGATCAGTTCTTCTCAAGCGCTAGCTATCTGCCATACGACCCTGTAGGAGAACTTTTCAACGTCGATGAGGAGTCCGAGCCCCATCTGCAAGGGATTGCCCATTCGGTTTTCATAGAGAGAAAGGTTACCAGCGATTTCTTTTTAGTTCCTAGAGTGACGTATAATAATATCAAAATTTATGGCGAACATATTTTTGATAATCATGACACTATCAAAACCCGTAACGGCAAACGCTATTCAGTGGACAGATATTATGGCTATGAGCCTGTAGATATTTTGGAAGACGAAACTTTCTTTACTAAACTGTTCTGACCCTTTCACATTTTGCCGTGTGACATTAACGATGCTAAAAAGTTTTATAATGGTGTGCAAACTTTTACTGCAGTGGATATGAAATCGACTGTCATTTTTTCAGAAGTTAAAACGTGGCCAGCAAATTCGGACTTTCGAGAAGACAGAACCATTAATAACATATTAATAAAGGCTGATATTATTTGTTCATCCTTGGTTGATCATCATGGCAAAGTGACCCAGGTTCTGACACCTATGATTGGTTACGTAGAGTATGAGGATTATAGGTAGTTATCGCTATTAAAAACTGATGTCCAAGATTTCAGAAACATCATTGCCCTTTCTATCTTCATCCTGATTAACCCGTAATTCTTCCATGCTTGCGCTGCGCTGGATAATCCAAGCGCCATAAGCGCTGCTTAAGTAATCTTCATTACAATGGCTCAGAAAAAACCTTTGGTTGAAAAGACCAAGGGTCACTCAAGTTGTTACAATTTCAAAAAGGAGGCCTCATGGTTGATTTTGCAAAGCTCGTGCTTGAGTTGGATACATCAGATCTTGAGCAGGGCGAGGCGAAGCTAAAAACTTGACCGTAGCCGGTGATAAGGCCGAAAAAAGCGCGAAAAAACTGGGCTCATCGGCAAAGGCCAGCGCTGCGCAGTTAAAACAAGCAACCAAACAAGTCGAAAAATTCGGCAATGGCCTTAAGATCAGCGGCGGGCATACAGCCAACCTTACCGCACAGCGCATAGCAGGCGGCAGATAGCACGCAATAAATACAAAAACACCCAAGAACGGGCTTAAAACAACCCACTGCCACGCTTTGATCCAAATCAATTGCTTTGGATCGACCCAAAATATCCCTGCACAGATCATCCCATAATGACGGGCATTGCAATTCTTTACGGCGCAAAGCTGATCTCCGCCAAATCGCTCTTGTAAGCGCCGGCAATCACCCGCATCCTCGCCATATAAAGCGGAGGATATATGCGAAGTTCAAAAACCATCCACGTCATCTCGGCGCATGCAGAAGGCGAAGTTGGAGATGTGATCGTTGGGGGCGTTGCGCCGCCGCCGGGCGCCACGATCTGGGAGCAACGAAACTGGATCGCAAAAGATGAAACGCTGCGTCAATTTATGCTGAACGAGCCGCGTGGCGGCGTATTTCGCCACGTCAATCTTTTGGTCCCTCCCAAAAGCCCGGATGCCGCCGCCGCTTTCATCATCATGGAGCCCGAAGATACTCCGCCGATGTCCGGCTCAAACTCGATCTGCGTGGCCACTGTTTTGCTCGATGGCGGCCTTCTTCCGATGCAAGAGCCGATCACCGAATTTAGCCTTGAGGCCCCCGGAGGGCTGGTGCAGATTAAAGCCCAATGCAAGAACGGGAAGGCTGAACGGATATTTGTTCAAAATCTTCCCAGTTTCGCCCAACAAATTGCCGCGCCCCTTGAGGTTGCTGGGATTGGCACGCTGAGCGTCGACACAGCCTTTGGTGGCGATAGTTTTGTGATGGTGGATGCCGCCGCTTTAGGATTTCAAATTGCCCCGGATGAAGCCGCTGATCTTGCCAAATTGGGCCGCAAAATAACCGACGCGGCCAACCAGCAATTGCGCTTTTCTCATCCCACCAATGCCGATTGGAGGCATTTTTCGTTTTGCCAATTCGCAAGCCCATTGGAAGAAGATCAAGAGGAGCTGCGGATGAAATCTGCTGTGGCCATTCAACCAGGAAAGATTGACCGCTCGCCAACCGGCACTGCCCTCTCTGCGATGATGGCTGTTCTGCATAAAAAGGGCAAAATGCGCCTCGGCCAAACGCTCACAGCGCACTCTATCATCGGGTCAGAGTTTGCCGGACGCATTGTGGGTCTGTCTGACGTAAATGGCACCGCGGCCATTCTACCTGAAATAAGCGGCCGTGGTTGGATCACTGGCATTCACCAGCATATGCTGGATCCAGATGACCCATGGCCACAGGGCTACCGCCTATCCGATACATGGGGCGCAAATTAACATATGGCGGCAGAGCACTTTTTTTATGGGCAACCTCAGCGTTTTCCGCGCAGGATTAAAAGTAAAGATCCGTTTTTTTGAAATTGACTTTGCAAAATTCAGATAAAAAACCTCTTTGAGCCAACTTACCATACGCTGAAAAATATTTTTCCTGACACAGGCCCGATTTCTTGACCTCAAATCAAATCCTACATGATGAGAAGACGCGCCAGCAAGAAGATCGCCGCCGATGAGACAAAACGCCCAGCAAGCATAAGCAGGCCAAAATTAAAAACAAATTTTGAAAATAAGAAAAAACACCCTGACGCAAGAATGCCTCACTTTTAACATTTTTCCATGCCCATGGTGTTCCTGCACAGCGAAAAACTGAAACAGCGTCTGTCTCAGTCACGGCTGAGCATATGGTTAATTAGTTAAGTGGAGAGATTTTTATGAAGAAAGTCATATTGGGGATCGTTGCTTATGCGATTTTTGGGACGATGGCCGTGGCGCAATCTCCGGGAAGAGATCTAGCGGCGCTTGCCTTTGCCAGCGAGGATAGCAATGAGGACGGGTTTGTCAGTCTGGGCGAGCATCAAGAACAGGCTATAAACATATTTCTGTCAATGGATGCCAATGATGACGGACTGCTCAGCTGGAGAGAATTTTCTTTTTGGGGATTTGGAATGGAACTTATTGCGGATGACTCGCAGCGGTCACAGGCCTATGAAACTGCAAGAAAAGTTGTGTTTGACCTTTGGGATCGCTCAGATGACTGGAAGCTTACCCAAAAAGAGCAGCTGCGTGGCATAACCGCAGATTTTTTTCAAGCCGATGAAGATCGCGATGGACGATTATCAAAGGATGAGATGCTGAAACACTCAATTATCAATGTCACGTTACGCTCAGCGCTCAGGTTGGACCAATAAAAAACGCGCACATCTGCCGCAGTTCAAGCGGGCAAGCCGCAGACTAGTGCAAATCTTTGGGCGGCGGAGTGCAACGCATTTAGCGAGTTTGTGCTGCTCGCCCGATATGGTCTAAACGTGGATCACCTGATCAAACGCATCCAACACGCTTTCATGCATCATTTCAGACAGCGTCGGATGTGGGAAAACCGTTTCCATCAAATCTTGCTCTGTGGTTTCCAATTGACGCCCGATCACATAGCCTTGGATCAACTCGGTCACCTCGGCGCCAATCATATGGGCCCCGAGCAATTCGCCCGATTTTTTATCAAAAATGGTTTTTACCAATCCCTCAGGCTCGCCTAAAGCGATGGCTTTGCCATTGCCGATAAATGGAAACCGCCCAACTTTAATCTCATGGCCCTTCTCGCGCGCTTGCGCTTCGGTATACCCGACGCTGGCGATTTGAGGATGACAATAGGTGCAGCCTGCAATTGTTTCGGGGCGCACGGGATGCGGCTTTTTACCCGCAATTAACTCGGCAACCATAACCCCTTCATGGCTGGCTTTATGCGCAAGCCATGGGGCGCCAGCCACGTCGCCGATTGCGAAAATGGTTGGGATAGAAGTGCGGCAGCAAGCATCGGTTACGATATGGCTGCGATCAACAGCAATGCCCGTATCTTCCAAGCCTAAATTTTCAACATTCCCCAAAATTCCAACCGCAGAAATAACCGTGTCAAACGTTTCGGTGGTGATTTTACCGGCCTGTTCAATATGCGCCGTCACTTTGCCCTTTGCCCGATCAAGTTTTTTGACCATGGCCTTTTCCAGAATATGCATGCCCTGCTTTTCAAACTGTTTTTTCGCAAAAGCACTTATTTCGGCATCTTCTACGGGCAGGATCCGGTCCATAACCTCTACAACCGTGGTATCTGTGCCCAGCGTGTTGTAAAAGCTGGCAAATTCAATTCCAATCGCGCCCGACCCAATAACCAATAGTTTTTTGGGCATGCGGCTCGGCGTCAGCGCGTGCTTATACGTCCAAACCAGATCGCCATCGGCTTCAAGCCCGGGCAATTCGCGCGCTCTGGCGCCCGTGGCCAGAATGATATGCTTGGCTTTCAGCGTTTCCGTTTTGCTCTTCGTCGTTACATCCACGCTGGTGGCGCTTGAGATACGCGCCTCGCCCATCAGGGTGGTGATCTTATTTTTCTTCATCAAGAAGCCAACGCCTTGATTTAACTGTTTGGCAATTCCGCGCGAGCGCGCCACCACAGCCTCAAGATCGTAATCGATGCCTTTGGCGCTTAATCCGAATTCTTTTGCACGCTGCATTAAGTGGAACACCTCCGCCGATCGCAACATCGCTTTGGTTGGAATACAGCCCCAATTGAGACAGATGCCGCCCATATGCTCGCGTTCGACAATGGCGACTTTCAAGCCAAGTTGGGCGCCCCGTATTGCAGACACATAGCCGCCGGGCCCCGCCCCAATAACCACCAGATCAAATGCACGCTCTGCCATCACTTCCCTCATCTCAAAGAATTTGTTTAACGTTAAACTAAATTGGAATCGAGTTCAATGGGCCAGCACGAAATCAAATCGCAACGGTCAAATTTTGAAACAGGCTGCCATAGCCGCCATCGCGAATAAAATCAGTTTCGGCCTGGCTGCTCTTGCGCGACAACGCGCTGTTTCTTTCAGGAAACCTGCCAAAGTTACGAATAACCTCACGATGTGCTCTGGCATGCAGCAAATTTTGGCCGCCGCCATCGCACATGCGCTCTTTGAGCAAACGCACGCATCGATCCTGATCGATCAAATTCTCAGAATGCATCAGCGGCAGGTAAAAAAATTGCCGCGCAGGTTCATCAACGCGCAAATCCCATTTCTGATTGATGGCCGATTTTGACGCCGCCAAGGCCACAGTATCAGATGAAAAGCCTTTATCTTGACCACGAAACATATTGCGCGAAAATTGATCTGCGAGAATGATATAAGCCAAAGCCCCGCTCGGATATGTCAACCACAAGCCATAGCGTCCCTGCATCAATTCGCACCAAGCAGGCTCAAAGCGATGCTTGATTTCCGCATCAAGGTCCAAATCAACAGAATACCATTTTTCTGGCGCAGTCTCATCAAGCCAGAATTTTAAGATCTGATCAGGGGCCATGGCCGCTCCCTTATTTTGCTACAGTTCTTCTGTGGTTTTTATTAATGAAAATGAAAGGTTTTTCAATATTTTTCTATATATAGATGTATAAAACTTCATCCATCAACATCTTGGCTTTCTTCTTCTTCTTCCAGCGCGGTCTCAATCGCGATTTCTTGCGCGAACTCAACCGATAAAAGAGACGCCGTGGGCATAACAGTTTGATAGGCATTTGCCTCTTCGACGGATGGGGCCGCCCGCTGCGTGCTGCGATAGGCCGCGTAAAGCGTAAGACCTGCCATCAAAAGTGAAATAAGCACAAAAAACCCAAAGGCTCCGATGGCCTGCATAACCCATCCAACGATCAAAGGACCGGCAATTGCACCAATCCCATTGATGAACAGCAAACCTCCAGAGGCCGATACCATATCATCATATTCTAAAAAGTCATTGGTATGTGCAATCAGCAAGGAATAAAGCGGATTTGACGTCCCCCCTACGATGAAGGCTGAAACCAATAACAAAGTAAAATTCTGCCCCATAAACACCCCAATAAGCGCCCCAAAGGCCCCGATTGCAGCCACACTCATGATCAAGCGGCGCCGGTCCATTCGATCAGACAACCAACCAATCGGGTATTGTAGGAACACCGCCCCAATATAAAAAGTAGCAACGAAAAGCGAAATCTCACCCAGCGACAAACCCACTTCCGCCCCATAAACCGCCGCCATGCCAAATTGTGCTGAAAACACCCCGCCCAGCACAAACATCCCCGCGCAGCCCAAAGGTGAGGTTTCAATCAGCTTTTTCAACGGCATTGGGTTGGTGGTTTCAAAAGCGGGTGTCGGGCTGATCGACAGAAGGATCGGCGCAAATGACACGGAAACGAAAACCGAAATGATGATAAATAACGCATAGCCTCCAGGATCACTGGTGACCAATAAGCCTTGCCCAACAACGATCCCCACCATTTGTAATATCAAATAGAGCGAAAGGGATTGGCCACGGTTTTCATTTGTGGCGGCGTTGTTCAGCCAGCTTTCAGCGATAATATAAACGCCGCAAAAACAAAACCCGATGACCAAACGCCCAAACATCCAAAAAATCGGATTTAAATATAATGGAAACAGCACCAGCACAGCCGAAATGAAGGAGGCAAGCGCCGCAAAGACGCGCACATGGCCAACGCGGCGAATGAGCGAGGGCACCATACGGCTGGCGCCCAAAAACCCAACGAAATAGGCGGACATAATCAGTGACATTTCGAAAGGTAAAAACTGCTCTATGCCGCCACGCACCCCCAACAAGGTGCTTTGCAGACCGTTTCCAACCATTAACAACATCATGCCCAATAAAAGGGCCCAAGAATTCTTAAAAACTGACAGCATGGGAAGGCTCCAATCACCACGCAGAACGACAGGCAGAACGGTAGAAAGGCCCGCCTGTTCACCCTAATCGAATCGCTTACTTCTGTCTATCTCTGTGGAACCAAAAGCGAGGAATCACCATAGGAAAAAAACCGATATTTCTGTTTTATCGCATGGGAATAAATGGATTTCATCTGTTCAAGCCCGATAAGCGCTGAAACCAGCATCAACAATGTTGATTTTGGCAAATGAAAATTGGTCATTAATGCGCTTGCAACGTTGAATTGGAAGCCAGGAAATATGAAAATATCGGTTTCCCCCGTCCACGCCTCAATCTGGCCGCTGCGCCGCGCAGCGGTTTCCAGCAAACGCAGCGCGGTTGTTCCTACTGGAATAATGCGCCCCCCCGCAGCCTGCGTTGCGGCTATTTCTTCGGCGGCTTGCGGGGAAACACTTCCCCATTCAGAATGCATCTTATGGCTTCGAATATCCTCAACTTTTACGGGCAGAAAAGTGCCCGCGCCCACATGCAACGTCACATAGGTTATGCCAATCTTTTGCTCCGCCAATTGCGCCAAGAGCGGCGCATCAAAATGCAGCGAGGCCGTGGGCGCGGCCACAGAGCCTTGATGCCGCGCGAATACGGTTTGATAATCCTGTCGATCTTGCGCATCAGCGGCTCGTTTTGACGCGATGTAAGGCGGCAAAGGCATCATCCCAAAACGATCTAGCGCGCTCTCAAACGCCGCTTCGCTTCTATCAAAGCGCAGCACTGCTTGCCCTTGTTGTTTGTCGAGCAACTGCGCCGACAGGCCACCGGCGAATTCGATCCTCTCGTTAAGGGCGACTTTTCGCAACGGCTTGATCAGCGCCATCCAATCGCCATTCTCTTGCCGATGCAGCAATGTCACCTCGATCCGGGCTTCGCCACTGCCACCTGAAGCGGCGCTGCGCCGGCGAATGCCGCTGAGGCGGGCCGGAATGACTTTCGTATCATTCAGAACGAGGCGATCTTTAGGACCGAGGTAATCCAGCAAGTTTGCCACAGACCGATCCGCGAGCCCTTCCCCATTTGACACCAGCAATCGGGCCGAAGAGCGCGGAGAAACCGGCCGCGTGGCAATCAATTCTTCGGGTAGCTCAAAATCAAATTCTGTTAAGTTCATCTTTTGCGGTCACTCAAGTTTGGGGGGAGGGCGCCGGAACACATCGCGAAAAATCCCGGGCGTTAAAATCGACAAAGGGTTAACCTCTAAACTGGGCTGTCCTTTTTTTCCATCTAAGTTAAAACTAAAGCCAAAGAGACCATCGCCTTTTCTGGTCAGAGCCGAGCCAATACCGTTGATAAAGTAGATTGGCGATAAAACCCCCTGCATATCAAGGCTCTCTGCCTTTCGATTGTAATAGCCATCCAAAGACAAACCGATGGACGGCCCAAACGCAGAGGCTGATTCAACAATAATTTCTTCCTCAGTGCTTCTGAATTTGGCATCCACCTCCGTTAAAAGAATACCCGGCCCTGTCAATTGCTCTAATAGGCCAACAATGCTGATTGCGTTCAAAAGCTCTGCAAAAACGGGCGCTTTTTGAACTTTGACATTCCGGATTTCCAAAAGCCCATCAGTTTCACCCATTTGCTGCGTTGGACTTAAATTTAATTTCAGCCGCCCACCTGTGGCGCTTTGCAAAGCTCCAACCGATGTCAGCAAACGCCCTGCCTGTTCTGACGTAACGTCCAATGCCGTGCGGCCATAAAGCGGCGATAAAACTGCCTCAATGTGTGCCACGCCGTTCACTTTTGCCGAAAACGGACCCGACAATTGCGGTGCGCTGATCAAATCCGCACGAAATTCGGTAAGTTTATTTTCACCCAATACCACCTCATCCAAAGCCACCTTCAACGCAAGCGGCGCCGTCTGCGCACCGCTTGTTTCGGGCATGCCTGCCATCAGATTTGGAAAATTAAGCCATCCGCCAAATATTTCAACGCCCATCGCAGGGTCAAACTTGCCGAACACATCCAGCGTATCATCGACTCGAAGCTTAGACACTGATAACGATTTAAACTCCCCTGGTTCCGCATAATCTACCGCGCCCTCCAAATTCAAACCAGCGCCGGTTAGGGAGAATTGATCGGTCAGCGCCCGCGTATTATAGCGCCCCGTCAGCAGAAATTGAGCAGGTTTATTAGCCGGTTTTTGCCAATTTATTTGCTTTGCGTTTACTCCTAAGCCCACCAAATCAGAGCTGAGCGAAAATGATGCTTCTGCGCCGCTTGGCAAGCTTGCGGTTATCCGGGCAGGGCTGCTGCCGCTGATCAA
Organism: Alphaproteobacteria bacterium US3C007; assembly: GCA_034423775.1. NCBI lineage: Bacteria > Pseudomonadati > Pseudomonadota > Alphaproteobacteria > Rhodobacterales > Roseobacteraceae > Thalassovivens > Thalassovivens spotae. Next base: position 2,686,815 of record CP139918.1, on the reverse strand, counting down.
GCCTTCGATCTCAGCCCCTGTAAAGCGGTTTACCAATTCAGAGGAAAGATCCAATTCAGCCTCAAGCAGGGCGGGCACATCCGCCTGATCTGGGCCCAATCCCTTTTGAAACTTTGCCGTGAAAGGTACCTGGTCAAACCGGCCTGTTCCGATGAGTTCCAATTGCTTGGGAGATAAAGCGATTTGCACCAAATCACTCGAGATCACAGCGCCTGTGTCACCGAGCTCACCTTCAAAATTCTTCACATCGCCTTTCGCAAAAATTTCAACAGAGTCGCCGCCATTTTCAACCATCGAAAATGAAACAGACGCGGTCAAAGCAACCTCGCCCGCCCCCGGTATTTTGGGAATTTTTGTTTCGCTATTTCGCGCAGACACGATGATATCAACAAGCGGCAGCACATCCGCCAGCTGCCCCGACACGACAACATCCGCCACCCCATCCGATGGGATTTTTTTCGTATCGGGGATCACGAAGCGCGTTCCGGAAACATCGACTGGCCGGGCCCCGCTGGCGGTCATAAATCCGGCACTCAAATTCGTTGCAAGCCGATTTGAATTTGACGAAAATTGCCCCCGCGCCCGCGTGATCATCGGCAATGATTTTGTAACCCGTAGCGCAGTATCCTCATAGGCGAACCCAAGCTCTAGCACAGGGGGCTGGCTTGCCGGCAATCTCCAGGCGAAACGCACATCACGTAAGCTCGCATGCTGTACATTTTTTGACACCCAATCTCTGGATCTGGGTTTAAATCCAGCGGGCCAATACTCCATTAAGGCGGCCTTGGTTAAAACTGGGCTGCGCGCGTCGAGCGCCACAGACCAACCCAGCGCCTCAGCGCTCACCCGCGCCTGACCCCGAACTGAAATCTCTTTTGCACTGTTTGTTGCGTAAAACTGCCCAATATCAAGCTGAAACGGGGTTAAATTTAGACGGAAATCAACCAAAGCGTCATCCAAGATAACTGCATCGAGTTGACTGTTCTGAAAGTTTGCTTTCGCCTCGGACAATCTAAGTTGGCCAAACAAGCTATCGGGCCAAGCCTCATTCATCTCAAGCGCGGCGTAACCTTGCCCCAGAAACGACACATCAGAACCTACAACTTTAATTTGATCAAACTCTAAACGGCGATCCAGCGGATCATAGGTGAAATACGTTTGCGCCGATTCAAACTGGATCGGCACCGCTGTTTCATTGGGTCTGACCACGCCTTGCTTTACCTGCAAACTCACGCTGAGCGCCCCCAAAGCGCCTGATCCATCTATCGCGCCGCTTATCGCGCCGGAAATTGGCCCCTCAACCGCGTTCAACCATGCAAAAAAGGGCAGCTGGCTCGCCATGTCCTGCGCTGGCAAATCTTCGAACGCGACATCAAATTGTGCAGCGCTCTCCCCAATTTGTCGTTCGAGGCCCAGGCGCAAGCTCGCATAATCCGCTCCTCCAGCCAGCAGCCCCATGCTGACGTCAAGCGATAAAGCCGCCCCTTGTTTTTTCAAAACAAGCCCTGCCCCATCAATCACCCAATTTCGCCGGCTGAGAAAATCTTGATAAGTAATCGCAATGTTATTGATCGCAATTGTCTTCAAACTTTCAAAGAGGGCGGATTGTACTATTTGATCCATCGGCATGATCAATGTTGGAAACAGCGTCATCGCCACATCGCTTGGCTTCAAATCCACGCTTTGAACGTAAATATCGCCCGTCTTCTGCCGGCTTAACGCCATAAAAACGCCATCAGCTATGAGCGTTTCTGGCCTGATCTGACCCTCTAAAAGCGCTGGTAAATTCAGTTCAACGCGCAGGGCTCTTACATCAAGCGGCGCATCTAACGCCCCTGGCAACGAAATCGAAACATTCTCAAACTGAAATTGAGGCGCCCAGTTTTCAGATAATGTCAGGAATAAATCAGAAAACTTAACTTCAACGTCTGGAAGATTTTCGCTTAAAACGCTCGCAATGCGTTCTTCAACCCAGTATGGCAGCGGAAGATCGCGACCCTTTAAAACCGCGATCAACAGCAACAAACACAGGATCAACGCTCCCAAAAGCGCGCTAAGCGCAGAGACCAATGCAGCAAGCCAGCGCCAGGGATGACGCGCAACGATCACTTTCTTCCCTTCTTCGCTCACTCTTTTATCACCCTACTCTTTTTTCGCAGTCATTTAGTTCTAACTGATAGCGCGAACGCCAAATTTTCACCAAGGAATGCATCATGACAAAATTGCCTTATCCCGCTCCAATTGTACAGCTGCCGCGGGATGGTGGCGGCGAATTAGCGCTCTCAGAGCTGCAGCCATCTTCGGTTATCCTGTTTTTCTACCCCCGCGATAATACAAGTGGCTGCACGAAAGAAGCTCAGGCGTTTACCGCCCATCAGGAAGCGTTTGAAAAGTTAAACATTAAAATTGTCGGCATTTCAAAAGACAGCGTGAAAAGCCATGATAAATTTGTCGAAAAGCAGGCGCTCGGCATGCCCCTGCTGTCAGATGAAGAGGGCGATATTTGCGAACAATTTGGCGTTTGGAAAGAAAAATCCATGTACGGTAAAACCTATTTTGGCATTGAACGCTCCACTTTTTTGATTGATGGCTCTGGTCAAGTGGTGCAGGAGTGGCGCAAAGTTAAAGTGGCCGGGCATGTCGAAGCTGTCTTGGCCGCGGCGCAAACCCTGTAACCAAAACGAGGTCGCTTGATGGGATTAAGCCTTGCTGAAATGGGCGCACAAGTACTGAACACTGCGGATGGGCGCGCAAAGACCGCCCTGTCTTTGCAATATGCCCAAGCCTGGCAAGAGGCGCGCGCTGCAGGCAACACGCTTGAAATTGGAACGGCGCCGGCACCAGATCACCCGGCGCGTCCAGAGGCCCCCCGTTTATGCGCGCCAAAAGACGTGGCGAAGCGCAAGCCCGGATCACCCGAGGGCCGGATCGCGCTGTTGCATGCGGTCGCCCATATCGAGCTGAATGCCGTGGATCTGCATTGGGATATTATCGTTCGGTTCAGCGAGACCCGCCTGCCAACCGGTTTTTTTGATGATTGGGTGCAGGCGGCTGCAGAAGAAAGCAAACATTTCAATTTAATGTGCGATTGCTTAGAAAATTTGGGCAGCTTTTATGGCGCGCTTTCGGCCCATGCCGGAATGTGGCGGGCAGCCGAAGATACAAAAACCGACCTTTTAGGGCGGTTGGCCGTGGTGCCCATGGTGCTAGAGGCCCGTGGCCTGGATGTGACGCCGAATATGATAAAACTATTCAAACAGGCAAAAGAAACCCAAGCCGTTGACGCGCTGGAACTGATCTATTCAGAAGAAGTGACACATGTAGCGTATGGATCAAAATGGTTTAATTTCTTGTGTGGGCGCGATGATAAAGATCCAAAGCAAGTTTTTCATGCGCTGGTGCGAAAATATTTCAAAGGCAATCTGAAACCACCCTTTAACGCCGAAAAGCGGGCAGATGCGGGCATCCCGCCAGATTTTTACTGGCCTTTAACCGAAAATATTGAATACCCTGCCTTTCTTGGTGGTAAAAACGCGCCTGGTTGAAAAAGCGACAGAACGCGGCACAGCGCCTTTAGAAAACAGCGCCCCAGAAAAATGACCCGCGCATCAGATGCGATTGCGGCGCCGCAAGCTGATTGACCTCATCGCGTGCGATCAGTATCACCGATACAATATATCTGGCCTTACAAATTTGCAGGAAAACTGTGCGACCCCCCTCAAAAAGATCTTTCTTTTGGTTTAGCGAAAAAACCATCTACGTGGAAACTGCCGGGCAAACCACAAGGCTCAGCCTGTCATCAAGGGCGCAGATTTTAGCTTTTATTTGCGCTATTGGAGTGGTTTTCTGGATCAGCTTTAGCGGCCTTATGCTGTTTTCGAAGGGAATTGGCGCGCCATCAATCCCGGCAAGCCCCATAAACAACGCAATCAACACGTCAGAAACTGAGGTGTTTGCAGAAGAATTGAACGCAATTACGCAACAAAGCCTATCAGTTAAGTCACAGCTTTCAGCAGCGCTTGTTGAAATGCGCCAAATGCAAAACGCGGAAATAACCGCAAGCGAACAGCAAGAGCAGCTACAGTATAAGCTGGCTTTGGCGCTCAACGAATTACAGGCATTAAAGCGGCAGCATGCAGGTGAACGGAATGCAAGCGCTGAAGGGTCCATCGCCCCTAACGCATTATCAGTGCCCCCGCGCCCCGAACAAGCCTCGCCGATCGACAAAGTGTCGCAAGCGCTTTCGCAAACAGCCAAAGCCAAGCTGGAAACCGAACAAAATCTTGCCGCCGCGCTGAGCGCGCGAGATGCGCTTGAGTTGGAAATTCGCCTCATTGAGCAGAAATACGAACAGTTATTCCGCCAGATCGAAGAAGCCCTGACAATATCCGTAAAGCCATTGGATAAAGTTTTACGCGCCAGCGGCCTAAACTCAGACTCGCTTTTAAACACCGTGCGCCAAGGATATTCGGGGCGCGGTGGCCCAGCTTTCGGGCTTGAAACGAACCTCGCTGACCTCTCTGCCGAAGAAGCCCGAGCGCTTGGCATTTTAAACTCTGTGGCTAAGCTGGATCACTACCGCATCGCAATAAACAAACTGCCTTTCGCGCCACCAGTCACTGCAGCGCATCGCTTTACCTCTGGATTCGGCCCCCGCTGGGGGCGCATGCACCGCGGCATTGATCTTGCCGCGCCCAAGGGCACCCCAATTCTGGCAACGGCGGATGGCGTTGTAACGTTCGCCGGCACGTTTTCCAGCTATGGAAAACTTGTAAAAATCAAGCATGACTTTGGCTATGAAACACGCTATGGTCATCTTTCAAAGATCCGTGTAAAAAAGGGGCAAAGAGTATCTCGTGGAGAGGCAATCGGTGGTATGGGAAATACTGGGCGCTCCACAGGGACGCATCTGCACTATGAATTGCGCTATAAAGGCAAAGCGTTAAATCCGATGAATTATATTAAGGCAGCGAAAGATGTTTTCTAAAAGCAAAATAAACGAACCAGGTCAAAAAGACAGCGATGCAGCAACGCCCAGCGCCCCTGCGCCCACGGCTTATGCGGCTGATCAAATTGAAACAAAGCCATCAGCACCTAAGGCAAAACCACCTGCATCCGTTCTGTCATCTGATCTGCACGTTACCGGAAACATGAAAACCACGGGCGACATTCAAGTGGAAGGCACGGTTGAGGGCGATATACGCGCGCATCTGCTGACGGTGGGCGAAAGCGCCACGATCAAGGGCGAGGTGATTGCCGATGATGTGGTTGTAAATGGCCGAATCGTCGGTCGGGTGCGGGGTCTGAAAGTTCGCCTAACGGCGACGGCGCGCGTGGAAGGCGATATCATTCACAAAACAATCGCGATTGAATCGGGTGCGCATTTCGAAGGTTCTGTTCAGCGGCAAGACGATCCATTAACCAAAACGGCCGCCGCGAAGCCTGCCGCAGCGGCTCCAGCGCCCCGGCAAACCGCCGCCAAAGTCTGAGTATCAGGCATAAACAGATAATGCGCCAGCTCTTCGCGAGCTGAGCGCATTTTTCGTTCCGATTACATCTTACTGCGTTTTAATCGTTTTATCGGGCGGTAAGGCATATGTCATGGAAGCCCGCGCCACGGGGTCGGCTTTACCCTCAGAATATATGAGAACATCGCAAACAGCCAATAAACGGCCAATTTTCAACACCTTACAATGCGCAATCAGATCACGACCTGCATCCGGTTTGCGCATAAAATCCAAAGATGCATTGGTCGTAACGGCAAGTTCTTTCGGCCCGATTGCGGCCAGAACGCTCATATAAACCGAAACATCCGCCAAAGCGAACATCGCCGGCCCTGACACCGTGCCGCCAGGGCGCAAATGCCGCTCTTGCACCTTCAAGCGCACCTCTATGTGCCCCTCCTGCAGCGCCTCAATGGCAAACTCACCGCGGATCTGGGGAAACACGTTTTCAAGATAGCTCATTAAGGTCTCTGCCGTGTAAGGTAATGGCATACTTTTCTCTCTCTTTATTTTAGCGTAGGGTCGCGGAAAATCAGAGGGAGGGCAAGATGGCTTTATTAGAACGTAACGATACGGGATCGATTGCCCATCTCACATTGAATGCTCCAGAGAAATTAAACGCGCTGTCAGAGGGGATGCTGGAGGCGTTACAATCCGAATTTGACGCCCTAAAAAACGATCAAGCGATCCGTGCGGTTATTTTAGAGGGCGCCGGCAAAGCGTTTTGTGCCGGCCATGATCTCAAAGAGATGACCGCAGGCCGGCAAGCCGAAGATGGCGGCAAAGCCTATTTCAAAACACTGTTCAATCGCTGCGCAAAAATGATGCAAACAATCCAGAAATTACCACAACCAGTGATCGCACAAGTGCATGGCATTGCCACTGCCGCAGGCTGCCAATTGGTGGCAAGCTGCGATTTAGCGGTTGCCGCCGAGGGCACAAAATTTGGCGTTAACGGTGTTAATATCGGATTATTTTGCTCTACCCCAATGGTGGCGCTTTCTCGTAATATCCCCCGAAAACAAGCGTTTGAAATGTTAACCACGGGGCAATTCATTGATGCTGCGCGCGCGCAAGACCTCGGGTTGATAAATCGGGTTGTCTGCGAAGAACAGCTCAGCGCAGAGACCCGGGCCTTGGCAGAATTATTGGCCAGCAAACTCGGCGTTGCGGTAAAAATTGGCAAAGAAGCGTTCTACAATCAGTTGCAAATGCCATTATCCGAGGCCTATGATTACACAGGCGACGTGATGGTCGAAAATATGCTATATCGGGATACCGAAGAGGGCATCAGCGCCTTCATTGAGAAACGCGATCCTAACTGGACACAGTAAACGGCCCAAAGCCCCAAGCCTGTGTTCAATAAAGGCGGGTCTTGGGCTGGTCATTCCGTTGCATTTCGTTAGGAAGAGCGCATGAGCGAGGTATTAAATATTATTGGCGGCGGCATGGCAGGATCAGAAGCTGCCTGGCAAGCCGCCCAAATGGGCGTGAATGTGGTGATCCACGAAATGCGTCCTCAAGTGAAAACATTTGCGCATCAAACAGCTGATTTGGGTGAAATGGTATGCTCTAACTCTTTTCGTTCTGACGATCATGAACAAAACGCCGTCGGCCTGCTGCACTGGGAGATGTTACAGGCCGAAGGCGTGATTATTCAAACCGCTTATGAGCATCGCTTGCCTGCGGGCGGTGCTTTGGCCGTTGACCGTGAGGTTTTTGCCAAAAACATAACGCGAAAACTCAAAGCGCATCCCAAGATCACAATTGTAAATAATGAAATCGACGCGCTGCCTCAATCAGGTCATTGGATCGTGGCCACCGGACCGCTAACCTCATCTGCACTGGGCGCCTCTTTGGCAAAAACAACTGGCCGCGATGCTTTGGCCTTTTTCGATGCCATCGCCCCCATCCTGTATTATGACAGTATTGATATGTCCAAAGCCTGGATGCAATCGCGCTATGATAAGGGCGAAACCGAGGCCGAGCGCACCGCTTATTTAAACTGCCCGATGGATAAAAGCCAATATGAACGCTTTATCGATGCGCTGCTCGAGGCGGAAAAAACCGAATTTCATGAAGGTGAAACAGCAGGGTATTTTGATGGATGCTTGCCGATTGAAGTGATGGCCGAACGGGGCCGCGAAACGCTGCGTTTCGGGCCGATGAAACCCGTTGGCCTGACCAATCCACATAGCAGCCAAAAGCCTTATGCAGTGGTGCAATTGCGCCGCGACAATGCCCTCGGCACGCTTTACAATATTGTCGGATTTCAAACAAAAATGAAATATGGCGCCCAAAAAGAGGTTCTGCGGCAAATACCCGGGTTAGAAACAGCTGAATTTGCGCGTTTGGGCGGTATCCACCGCAATACGTTTTTAAATTCCCCCACTCTTTTGGATCATCAGATGCGTTTAAAGGCGGCCCCACATCTGCGCTTTGCCGGCCAAATAACGGGCGTAGAGGGTTATGTCGAAAGCGCGGCAATGGGGTTATTGGCAGGGCGTATGGCGGCCAGTGAGATCCTTGGAAAGCCTTTGCCCTCTGTGCCGGAAGATACCGCCTTAGGGGCGTTAATGCTGCATATTACCGGCGGCGCAGATGCAAAAACCTTTCAGCCCATGAATGTGAATTTCGGCCTGTTCAGACCGATAGAGGGCACAAAGAACGGCCGTAAAGGACGCAAAGAGCGCTATAGAGCCTATACAGACCGGGCAAAAAGCGCTTGGCAGGATTGGTTGGCCAAAGCCCCTCTGGACGCCTAGCATCTGATTTGCTTAACTTACGGCATGACGAAAACATATCTCGATAAAATTTACAGCGCTGACAGCACCGATTTGCGGCCCTTTTACGCCCAATGGGCACAGAGCTATGATCAGGAAGTCGGCGAAAACGGCTATATCACACCGCTGAGAATTGCCGAGGCGCTGGCGCGGCATGTAAAAGATCTGAGCATACCCATCCTCGATTATGGATGCGGCACGGGCATTTCTGGGCAGGCGTTTCAAGAGGCGGGGTTCCTTACGATCGACGGGGTGGATATTTCGGATGAAATGCTGGAGGTTGCAGCACAAAAAAAAATCTATCGGCGCTTGGAGGTGTTTGCGCCCGAAACCGGCCCGGACGTGAAACTGGGGGCTTATAACATTATTGCCGCGGTTGGTGTGATTGGCGCCGGCGCCGCACCGCTCGCCGTATTGGATCAAATTATGGCTCTATTGGCTCCAAAAGGGCTATTGGTGTTTTCATTCAATGATCACACGTTGGAAGACCCTGCTTATGACGGGCGGGTTGAGAATTATGTAAAACAGGGTCAAGCGGCGCTGCATTTGAAGGATTACGGCGACCATCTGCCAAAACAAAAAATCAATTCCAATATTTATATTCTTGAAAAATTGTGACGTTTCGAACCAGATTTGCCCCCTCACCCACGGGCCCGCTGCATCTTGGTCATGCGTATTCTGCCTTATATGGCCACAGACTGGCCAAGGTAAAAAACGGGCTTTGGCTGCTTCGGATAGACGATCTAGACCACAGCCGTTCAAAACCAGAATGGACGCAGAAAATTTTCGATGATCTGCACTGGTTTGGACTGGCTTGGCCCGAGCCTGTTAGGTTTCAATCGCAGGAAACCGACACTTATCAAAGAGCGCTTGATGCGCTGGCACGCGCCGGATTGATCTATCCGTGTTGTTGCAACCGGGCCGATATTGCGCAAGCCGCAGCAGCCCCCCAAGAAGGCGTGCCCGAATTTGGGCCCGATGGCCGCATCTACCCTGGCACCTGCCGCCATCGCAGCCTGTCGCAGGCCCGCCCCGGCGACGCGCTGCGCTTGGATATGCGCAAAGCCGTTAAAGCCCTACAAAAACCCGTGACCTATGAAGAATTTGGCGAGCAGCATTCGAAACGGATCACGCTCAAAGCAGAGGCGCTTATTGCGCAGGTTGGAGACGTGGTACTGCGCAGAAAGGATCAGGGGGCAGCCTATCATCTTGCCGTGGTCATAGATGATGATGCGCAAAACATCACCGATGTGGTGCGCGGCGCAGATCTGAACGCCGCGACGCAAATTCATGTCGTGTTACAACAATTGCTGAATATTCCGACCCCTCGTTATCACCACCATTCCTTGATAAGGGATGAAACGGGCAAACGCTTGGCAAAACGCAGCGATTCTGAAGCGCTCAGCAGTTTGCGAAAAGCCGGCCACTCTGCCCAAGATATCACAGAGCGTTTATTTTCAGCGCCTTAAAACAGAATCGGCAAGCGTTCATGCTCTGCACCATCCTGCACGGTGATGTAAAAGCAACTGCGGCGATTCGTATGGCACGCAGGCCCAGTTTGATCAATCAACAACAGCAGGCAATCGCGGTCACAATCTACGCGAAGCTCAACCAGCTTCTGGATATGCCCCGAGGTTTCGCCTTTCACCCACATCGCGCGACGCGAGCGGGACCAATAGGTTACCCGCCCTGTTTGAAGCGTGAGCTTTACCGCCTGGGCATTCATCCAAGCCATCATCAGCACTTCGTTGCTATTGGCATCCTGCGCAATCGCTGGAATCAAGCCATCTTCGTTAAATGCAAGTTCCTCAACGTTAAATTCCATTCTTACAAACCTTTGCTTCTGCGCTGCTTCGCCTTATGTATTGTGTTGCGGGAAAAAGGGAAAGACTATGCCGGGCGACCCAGATCTGATAAAATTATACTCTAAAAAGATTTTGGCCTTGGCGGCCGATTTACCACATTATGCAGAGCTTGAGCATGTGACAGCTCGCGCAAAAAAACGTTCTCCCCTCTGCGGATCCAGCGTGAGTGTTGAACTCCAACTCTGCGAAGGGCGCGTGGCTGCCTTTACCCAAGACGTAAAGGCCTGCGCGTTGGGACAGGCCGCCGCGTGCATCACCGCCAAAGCCATCATCGGCTGCAGCGCCATGCAAGTTCGGGTGGCCTGCGCAGAATTGCAGGCCATGTTAACCGCAGATGGCCCGATACCTGCAGATCCGTTTAACGATCTTGAGGTTTTGCACCCCGCAGCTCAATTTAAAAACCGCCATGCTTCAATTTTACTGTCTCTTGAGGCCACCACCGAGGCATTAGAGCTTGCGCAAAAATCAAAAAATACGGGCTGAAATTAGGGGAAGTGCACGCGCATATCGCGTTCAAAACCGCTTGAGCAGTGCCCATACCAAGGCTTCTGAGATGCGTAACCCCGCCGCGTTCATACGCCATCGCAACGGGTAAACCACGTTCTTAACGGCAAAAAACCGCCCGCAGGATGGTTGATGCTGCCTTCCTACAGGAAAAGGGCGAATTTAACGCTACGCGTCAAAATTTGCGGATATTTAGGCAACCCATATTTTGCTTCTGTAATTGCTTTCTGGCCGAAAAGAACATCACGCGGCAGGTTTTGATTTGGCGCTTTTGCGCAAATTTTGCACCGCCCAAGCTAAATATTGAAAACCGGCATAAAAGCACCCCAGAAAAAGTAGCGTCACGATCGCGGACGGCGCGCGCTGCCTCCGTTCAAAAAAAAAGGCAGTGCTAAAAAGCACTGCCAAAAAAATTGAAAACATCTGGGAGGAGAATTTTCAACAATAGCAAATTAATGGGAGGAGAAACTTGCTGACCATTTAATAGCGAAAACCAGCCTCTGTCAGCAATGCACAAGATTGCATTGCCGATATGCATTCTATGCAAATCTAAAAGTTCTTGTGTTGCTTAATAATTAAGCTATTACTGTCGCTTTAACGCAGCTTGAGTTGTGTTGCATCGTCTCGTCATGTCAGGCTTGAGACATTAGTGGCTAGGCTCTCTGTTTGGGAGGAGAGCGAGTCTAGCCACTAAAATGTACACCCCATATTGCCACGGATCACACCATGAAAACCATACCAATCGGCTGTCCCAAGCGAGCGAGACTGCTGGCCTAAAGAATTGCTCCGATTGGCCGGTGCATCCGCATAGCCAAAGCAAGCTTTAAAGGGCAGCTTGGCTTTGTACAGAGTGTTCAATTTGAGAGCGCGGCGGCCGTGATCTTTTTCTTCGGGTCAAAAAATGGCCGTTCAACCACCAATGCGGTGCGCTGCTCCGCCCCCGCAAGAACACGCAGCTCAGTTCCCAAGGCAGTACGATCTACAGACACCATCGCAAGCGCAATATTTTTCTGCAAGCGCGGCGAGAAAACCGCAGAGGTCACCTTGCCAATCGTTTTTCCCTTATCTGTAATGGCCCAAAAACTGGTATTGGGTCCCGTCAAAGGCGCGCCATCCAAAACCAAACCAACTTGTTTGCGCTCTACCCCTTTGGCCTTGATACGGCGCAGCGAAGATTTACCAATAAAATTCGCCTCGATATCCAGGTTAACCAACCGGTCTAAACCCAGTTCAAACGGGTTCGTGTGAATATCCGCATCCGCATGATAAGATAGCATTCCCCCTTCGATGCGCCGGATTGAAGACGTGTGCCCCGGCTTCAGACCAAACCGAGCGCCAGCGGCCATGATGCGCTCCCAAAGCTCACTTCCATAGGCCCCATCCCTGAGGTAAATCTCATAACCCAATTCGCTTGACCAGCCGGTGCGTGACACAAGCAGTGGAATGCCCTCAAGCTCAAGCTCGCGCAGCCAATAATAGCGCAGATCTTCTATAGATTCTCCGAACAAAGCCTTCATGATTTTCCCAGAATTGGGGCCCTGCAATTGTAACGGGGACACATCCGGCTCACAAATACTTACATCCAAGCCAGAATGTACGGCCACCCCCTGCGCCCAGAGTAAAATATCGCTATCCGCCAAGGAAATCCAAAAATGATTTTCTGCCAGTCGCAAAAGAATTGGATCGTTTAACAGCCCACCATCGGCATTTGTGATAAGAATGTATTTACATTGACCCACCGCCATTTTGGAAAGATCGCGGGGGGTTAACAGTTGCACAAACGCTGCCGCATCAGGCCCTGTCACTTCGACCTGCCGTTCAACGGCGACATCGCATAGGATTGCTTCGTTCACCAAATTCCAAAAATTCTGCTCAGGGTCTCCGAAGTCACGGGGGATATACATATGATTATAAACCGAAAACCCTTTTGCCCCCCAGCGAACTGTGGCGTCAAAATAAGGAGATTTTCTAATCTGAGTTCCGAAGCCAAACTGATCTGTTGCTGTCATGATCCCTGCCTTTTTGCTTGAAATTTGGGTAAGCTCTGCCCAGTTAAACGCAGCGAGTATTAGAACGGATCATTTTACTTATTAGGGTCAAAAACGCCCTAAATTCTGACGAAAAAGACCCACCAACCTTTCAAAGGGCAACACTGTTTATCCGCGCTGATTAAATGCAGATTATGCTCTAAAATATCGCCGTATCCTGCATTAGGTGGAAGGCTTGCCATCACCAAAGCACAAAGGGCACTGGGCATCCTGTCTCATACACCACCTAAAAGTGACTTGCCAAGCGCGCCCAATTACCTCGCCTGCCCCAAGATGCCGCTTACGCCAAGATTTGCGTTTAGGTTTTATTTTATGCTTATTTTATATCTACTCGCCTGCGTCAAATATTTTAAGGCCCGTATTATATACCAAAACTTGGGTCGCGCCATCCGCGTCAGCACGCGAGTTCATCACCAATATCAGCTCAGACCCGCAGCGTGAAAAGGTAAAAAAATGAGGCAGGCGGACATTCTACACCGATGAGCTTAAACAGGCAGTGCAAAAACCCGTCGCGCTGGCGCAGCAGCTGTTTATACGCCACCTCAAGCAGGTCAGGATTGCCTGACCCCAAATAGACTGTCTGACCGCCTCGCGTCTTGCGGCGCCCTGCGCACGATGCGGTTTCCACCTCACGGCTCAGCCAAATTGTCACATCGCCGCGCTGATGCAGGCTTTTATTACAGCCGGGCCAGTTTGTGAGCCGATATCGCGTCTTCTCGACCGCTTCTCGAAGGGCGCCATTTGATTTATACGGTATCCTCAATATCGAATAGATCAAGAAAGCCCCTTCTTGACGGAACCGTTAGGATCCTTGCAACAAGGCCCTTAAACAGCCCCTACCAAATTTGGATTTGTCTGCATTTGGACGGCTTTTTCTTCATCCGCAGCATCCATTTCAGCCAAAACTTGAGCTTTGATTTCGTTCACATAGGTTGCGCGGGTGAAGCCGATATCTTGCAGCTGATGATCGCTTAAATGGCTGAGCGTTTCAAAAGCAGCACTGGCTTGGCGTGCCACGATCAATGATTTAAATATTTGTCTAAGCATCTCATTCTCCATTGCTTGAATTGCCGCCTAATTAGGCACTTTCTGCATGAGCAACATCATCCAAGTTAGAATTGCCGCCATGCAGCATTTGCAATGCTCGCTGGCTCATACCGCCACTGGCATTAAACGGGCGCGTCAGCTAAAATTTTTCGGGCAGAGACAGTTTTTGTTAAAGAGAGGGGACTGAGATGTGTGGAAGGTTTGCCATCACCATACCGCAAGACGCGCTGGTCAACCTGTTTCACGCAACGCCCGCAAATGACCTGCCAAGCACGCCCAATTACAATGTCTGCCCCACTACCCTTATTCATACGCTTATTGCGGCCGACGGAATGCGACAACTCAAACCAATGCGCTGGGGTTTTATACCAAAATGGTACAAAACAATGGCGGGAGGCCCTTTGCTAATCAACGCAAGATCAGAAACGATCGCTGAAAAACCGGCATTTAAAGAGGCCTGTCGATCAAGACGCTGTTTAATCCCCGCAGACGGGTTTTATGAATGGCAGCGCGTTGCAGGTCAAAAGCCGGTGCCCTACCGCGTCATGCGCTCGGATGGCAGCCCGCTTATAATGGCGGGGATATGGCAAAACTGGCAGTTGAATGGCGCCGAAATAACCAGCTGTGCAATCGTAACCACCATTGCCAATCCCAAAATGGCACAGATCCATCACAGATTGCCTGTGATCCTTGAGCCCGAGGACTGGCCCCTTTGGCTGGGCGAGCAGGGAAAAGGCGCATCAAAGCTTATGAAGCCGGTTTCTGATAAGAGTTTGGATATCAAAAAAGTGTCAAGCGCAGTGAATTCAAACCGATCAACAGGTGCAGAATTATGGCAGCCCGTTTCACCCTAACGCAACTGCAACAGCAAAACCGAACAATGAAGTAGCGCCGCGCATTTTGGTTTCTAAAATCGGCCAATGCGCAAATCTACGGATGTAAAAAAGGATGTATAAAACGCCCTCATTCGATATCTGGCATGACCATTTCATAGGAAATAGTCACCTCAAAACCCACGTAATGCTCTCAGAAGTTGCCCCCCCCCCGAAACCCAAAAATCAAAGCTTTATCAAACCGGGGGCTGCCCAACCGAAAAGCGCTTGGCTTATTTTTTCGCCGTTTAGCGAGATCAATCAGACCAAAAGATCATGCGCCAAATGCAGCCCATCCACCAAGCGGTCAACCTCTTCGAGCGAGTTATAAAAGGCAAAAGACGCCCGGCATGAGGCGGTGACGCCCATGAACTCCATCAAAGGTCCCGCGCAATGCTGGCCTGCCCGCACCGCGATGCCTTTTCGATCCAGGATCGTCGAAATATCATGCGCATGCGCGGCCCCCTGCAAAGTGAAGCTGAAAATCGGACCCTTATCCTGCGCTGCGCCTTGCAGGGTCAGCCAATTCAAACTGCCCAACTGAGATTGCGCATAATCGGTAAGCGTCTTTTCATGCGCCTGAATCGCCTCAAACCCGATGCCCATCATGTAATCCAGCGCTACACCAAATCCGATGGTTTGCACAATGCCGGGGGTCCCAGCCTCAAGCATCATCGGCGGATCATTATAAATCACGTTGTCTTTATGAACTTCTTTGATCATATCGCCGCCGCCGATAAAGGGGCGCATTTCCGCCATCCGTTCAGCGCGCATAAAAATCGCCCCCGACCCTGACGGGCCGCAGAGTTTATGCCCGGTGATCGCGTAAAAATCACATCCGATATCTTGCACGTCAACAGCGTGATGCACCGCCGCCTGCGAGCCGTCAACAAGCACAGGAACACCCCTGCTGCGGGCATGATGACAAATGGTTTTCACATCCACCACGCTGCCCAGCACGTTTGACATATGCGTGATCGCAATCAGCTTGCTGCGCTCGGATATGGCATCGATAACCGCTTGCGGGTCCAAATTGCCCTGCGCGTCGATATCGACCCATTTCAACACCACCCCATAGCGCTCGCGCAAAAAATGCCAGGGTACGATATTGGCATGATGCTCCATCACCGAAAGGATAATTTCATCGCCTGCGGTTAAATTTTCCATTGCCCAACCGTAGGCCACAGCGTTTATGCCTTCTGTCGTGCCCGAATTGAGCACAATCTCAGTTTCAGCGCCGGCGTTTAAAAACCGCGCCACAACGCCGCGCACCGCTTCATATTTATCGGTTGCCAGATTGCTAAGATAATGCAGGCCACGATGCACATTCGCGTATTCATACGCGTAAGCTTGCGTCACCGCATCGATCACCACCTGAGGCTTCTGCGACGAAGCGCCATTGTCCAAATACACCAAAGGCTTTCCGTTTACTTCACGGCTTAAAATTGGAAAATCTGCGCGAATAGAGGCGATATCAAAGGTCATAACAGTTTAGGTTCCCAAGAAAAATAAAGTGGTTAGCATCGCCAAACTCAGTACCCCGAGCATGCTGCCCAGCAGGGAAACGAACGTTGCCTTGATCATATTGTCAAACCCATGGGCCACATCGATAAAGGTGATAAAAATCCAAAATGACCACCCAATCAGCGCCAGTTGAAAAAAGGCCGCAACCGGTGGCATGGTGAGTAAAAAGAGGTAGGATATAATTTGCAATGCAAATTGTAGCACCTGCATCCAGGCCATCAGCGCCATAATTGATTTAAAATCACCCAAGCCCTGCAGCTTCTCGCCAATCCAAGCAATGCCAAACGCGACCGCGGTTGTCACAACAAAAATGACAACGCAAATTTTCCAAGGTACGCCAAGGATCTCAACCGCCTCGGCGCTTTGCGGCAAAATGAAATCAATGGTGAACATCAAAGCGGTGCTGGCGCAAACCATCGCCAGAAACAAAGAAAAGATCGCATCATAAGACAGGTTGAACGCAATCACCTCTTGCGCCGCTTCTCTGGGCTTTAAAAAACTATCTTGAAAAAGCTGCTTTATCATCAGTCTACCCGTCATGGGGCCACCGACCGCGCCGCGCGCAGCCCCGCCGCCAAAAACCAAAGAAACACCGCGAACCAAACAAAGCCAACGGCTTCTTTAATCCAAGTTTGACCAAAAAACCCTGTGATCAGCCCATGCAATAACATCAAGGGCGCGGCGGCTAAAAACGCCCAAAAAAGAGCAACGCGAACGCTATAGGCCGACAATGATGGCCCAAAAACGCCCCAGACCCATTTCACCAGCAAGGCCAGTATGTAAAACATCAACGGGGCCAAAAAGAACCAGCCAAACAGCGCGCCCCCCAACAGCATGTCCAAAGCTTTTTCTTCAAGATGCGCTTGTCGGGCGAGGCCCGGCCATTGCGCCAGAAAGGCCAATACGCAACCGGCGGCCAAAAACGCCAAGGCGCGATCTTCACGCGGGCCCGCTTGCAACAAATCGCTCACCACTTGGCCTGGCTTGGTGTAGCTTCTTACGATATTTCGCAACATTGACATGCTTAGCTGCGCCGCCGAGCCAGCCACGCCTCTAATTGCTCAAGCATAGTGGCTGACAATATGTCATTGTCAATTTCATCAAGCGCTTCTGCGAGAAACGCCAAAGTCAGCATATCCACCGCCAGCGGCGTGGGAACACCGCGCGAGCGCAGATAAAACAGCCCATCTTCATCAATCGCACCCGAGGTGGACCCATGCGAGCAAATCACGTCATCTGCGTAGATTTCCAGCTCAGGCTTGGCCAGAAATTGGCTGTCTTCATCCAGCAAAAGCGATTGGCTAATCTGATAACCATCGGTTTTTTGCGCGCCAGGTTTGACAAGGATTTTGCCTTGAAAAACGCCAACAGCCCCGTTCCGCAAGACTTTTTTGAACACCTGTCGGCTTTCGCAATTCACCGCATCATGAGTGATAAAAACCGTATCATCATGATGAAACGCCCCATCCCCCACGCAGGCTCCTGCAACATGCGCAACCGCATCATCACCCTTCAAGCTCAAAACGCAATCATTGCGGGTCAAAACGCCATTCACCGTTAAGGTAAATGATTTGAAAACGCTTTCCCGGCCCAAAGAAGCGAAGATGCTGCTGCAGCAGCGTTGTTCATGATCGCGGCCCTGCGCCCGTATGTGATGGAATTGCGCTTGATCCGCGACCTCAACCTCCATCACCAAATTGCTGCGCGCGGCGACAGGCCCGTTTTCAACCAACGTCAAAGACGCGTTTGGTTCAAGCTTGATCAGGTGGTGCAGCATCACATCGGATAGCGGATTTTCATGTCGGTACACGATATTTAAAATGGGCTTTACCGCAGCGGTGACATGGATCAATACACCATCGCTCGCAAACGCGGTGTTAAGCGCGGCCAAAGGCCGTTCCACCGGAACCTGCCCCTGCGCCTCTAAGGATCCATAAACCGGCTTTGCCCAATGCAAATCTAAATCTTGACAGGCGGCCAGCCGGTCGATTTGAACCCCAGAGCCAATCAAATCATCCGAAGCCTCGGGGTCAAACACCCCGTCAACGAACACAATTTTAAGGCGCTCGAGATCACCGCAAAGCGCCGCTTCGGGCAGACCTAAAACCTGAGCCGGCGCAGCCTCGGGCGCCACCAACGCCGCGGGGTTGGTATATTTCCAATATTCATCGCGCCGGTCGGGCAATCCCATCGCATTTAAAGTGTTGAGCGCCGCAGCTCGGGCCGAAGCACTCCAGCCCGTATCGATTGGCTGCATCCTAGATAGACGCGCCTCTAATGCACCCAGTTTGACTTGTGGCAAGGCCATTAAGCAACCTCCGCCAAAATATCAGAGTAACCGTTATTCTCCACTTCCAGCGCCAATTCGGGACCACCTGTTTTTACGATCCGCCCGTTTGCCATGATGTGAACAACATCCGGTTTGATATGATCCAGCAAACGTTGATAATGCGTGATCACCAAAAAGCCACGGCCTTCGTCGCGCAGAGCATTCACGCCTTCGGCGACCAGTTTCATCGCATCCACATCCAACCCGCTATCGGTTTCATCCAAAATACACATTTTGGGTTCCAACATCGCCATTTGCAAAATCTCATTGCGTTTTTTCTCACCCCCAGAAAACCCAACATTCACTGGCCGTTTCAGCATATCTGCATCGATTTTCAGGGTTTTCGCCTTGGCGCGGACAAGTTTCAAAAACTCGGCAGCGCTCATTTCTTCTTCGCCCCGTGCCTTGCGTTGGGCGTTCACCGCGGTGCGTAGAAACGTCATATTTCCAACGCCGGGGATTTCAACCGGGTATTGGAAGGCTAAAAACAAGCCGGCAGCCGCGCGCTCTTCAGGGTCCATTTCAAGCAGATCAACCGAATCTAATGCCGCGCTTCCGCCCGTCACCTCATAGCCATCCTTACCGCTTAAGACATAAGACAAAGTGGATTTTCCAGATCCGTTCGGCCCCATGATCGCGTGCACTTTGCCCGCTTCAACCGTTAAATTCACGCCTTTTAAAATTTGCTTATCTTCTTCTTCCAACGACACGTGAAGATCTTTAATTTCTAACATCTCTTACCTCAAATTGATTGATTAACGGGTTTGTTCTTCCACTCTGACACACCCGATCTAACGTTTTCATCGCACGCAGCTTGCCCCGGATCGCCACAACGGCGCGGCTAGCCCACCGAGCCTTCCAGACTGATCGCAACCAATTGCTGCGCTTCCATCGCAAACTCCATCGGCAAAGCCTGCAAAACATCTTTACAAAAGCCATTCACAACCAGCGCGACAGCCTCTTCTTCATCCATTCCGCGCTGTCGACAATAAAACAGCTGATCATCATCAACCTTTGACGTGGTCGCTTCATGCTCAACGCGCGAAGAATTGTTCTTCACCTCGATGTAAGGCACCGTATGCGCCCCGCATTTATCACCGATCAACAGACTATCGCATTGCGTATAATTACGGCTGTTTTTGGCCTTGGGATGCATTGAAACCTGCCCACGGTAGGTGTTTTGCGCCACGCCTGCAGAGATCCCCTTCGAGACAATCCGAGATTTTGTGTTTTTACCCAAATGGATCATTTTTGTGCCAGTATCCGCCTGCTGGTGATTGTTCGCGATCGCGATCGAATAAAACTCGCCCTGGCTTTCATCACCGCGTAGAATGCAAGAGGGGTATTTCCAAGTCACGGCCGACCCGGTTTCAACCTGCGTCCACATGACTTTGGCGCGATCGCCGCGGCAATCTGCACGTTTGGTCACAAAGTTGTAAATGCCACCTTTGCCTTCCTCATCGCCCGGGAACCAGTTTTGAACCGTCGAATATTTAATTTCGGCATCTTCTAGCAACACCAACTCAACGACCGCCGCGTGCAATTGCGTGGTGTCCCGCTTGGGGGCCGTGCAGCCCTCCAGATAGCTGACATAGGCGCCCTTATCGGCGATGATCAGTGTGCGTTCAAACTGACCGGTATTTTCCGCATTGATGCGAAAATAGGTAGACAGCTCCATCGGGCAGCGCACGCCCGGTGGAATGTAAACGAATGAACCATCCGAAAATACAGCGCTGTTCAACGTCGCATAGTAATTGTCAGACACCGGCACAACCGAGCCAAGATATTGGCGCACCAATTCGGGGTAATCTTTGATCGCTTCGGAGATCGAACAGAAGATCACACCCGCTTTTTTCAGCTCTTCTTTAAACGTGGTGCCCACAGAAACGCTGTCAAACACCGCATCAACTGCCACTTTACGGCCCTCGGCGGGAACCTCTTGATCGGATTCCACTCCGGCCAAGATCATTTGTTCCTTCAACGGAATCCCCAGCTTTTCATACGTTGCCAAAAGCTTTGGATCCACCTCATCCAGCGATTTTGGCTTTTCAATCATTGATTTGGGGCGCGCGTAATAATATTGATCCTGAAAATCTATTTTCGGGTAGCTGACCATCGCCCAATCCGGCTCTTGCATTTGCTCCCAGCGGGCAAAAGCTTGCAAACGCCACTCGGTCATCCAGTCCGGTTCATCATTCTTTTCCGAGATCAGCCGCACGATATCAGGGTTCACGCCTTTCGGGGCGTATTCCATTTCAATCTCGGTATCCCACCCGTATTTATAGGCACCGCCAACTTCGCGCACCGCGTCAACAGTTTCCTGATCGACACCCTCTTTGACGTCCATTTGATCCAAAGCAGCCATTTTGGCCTCCTTATTATTGGCTAGGCGCTACGGCGGCGACCTTGTAACCGATGTTGATGAGCGCCCCAAACCTCGACAAAGCGCTCGATATCTTCTTGTTTATTCTGCGGCCCCAAACTCACTCGAAGCGCGCAGGCTGCTTGCTCAGCTGAAAACCCCATGGCTTGCAAAACCCGGCTGCGTTTTACTTTTCCGCTCGAACAGGCAGAGCCTGCAGAGACTGAAAACCCCGCCAAATCCATTTGCATCACTTGGGTTTCCCCGCGCCAACCCTCCGAAATCATGTAACTCGTATTGGGCAATCTGCGACCACCCTGACCTACAAAAATAGTCTCCGAAGCGGATTGTGCAACCGCCTTTTCTAGAATGTTTCTAAGTTTTTCAACTTGCTCCCAAACGCCATCGGCCAAGTCGCGCTGTGCGGCCTCGGCCGCGGCGCCAAAACCGGCGATTCCAATCACGTTTTCAGTGCCCGAACGGCGGCCCATTTCTTGCCCACCGCCTTTGATTTGCGCTGCGACCTCGGTTCCGCGCTTAACGATCAATGCGCCAACGCCTTTGGGCCCACCAATTTTATGCGCAGAGACAAGCGCCATAGTGGCGCCGCTCCAGTGAAACGCAACGGGAAGTTTTCCAAACGCCTGCGTCATATCGCACAGCGCCAAACCATCGGGCAATTGCTGCAGAATGCCCGTTTCAGAATTTGCCAATTGCAGCGCCGTTGCCCCGGGCGCTTGGCAAGCCACCCCGCCATCTAAGCCGCAACTCAAATCGCTCTGACACCATGAGGACACGGCTTCATGCTCAATATCCGCGCAGCGAATGCCGCGTCCGGTCAGCGCCAATCCAGCCGCTTCAGTGGCGCCGGATGTAAAGATAACATCCGCGCCCTGCGCGCCCAGTGCCGCGGCAACCTGCTGGCGGGCTGTTTCCACTATAGCGCGCGCCTGACGCCCTTCAGCATGCACCGAAGATGGGTTTCCCGCAAGCGCCATGGCGTGCACCATAGCCTCGCGCGCCTCTTCGCGCAGCGGTGCACTGGCGTTATAATCTAAGTAAACCCGGTTCATTCCTCATCAACCAATGACAAAAACGAAGGAATCGCCGGACATGGCATAAGATCATTCTCGATCACATCCGATAAACGGGTCTGGTGCAAAAATACGTATACATGCGCGCTCAACCCCTCCCACAGGCGGTTGGTTAGTGATTGCGCGCGGCTGCCAGAAAGCCCCCCAGTGGCGCCCGCGCCTTTATGCATGGCATCCAGCTTTTCATCGACCGCCGACAAAACATCAATAATCCGCATCTCATGGGGCGATTTGCCCAATTTGTAGCCACCGCCCGGCCCCCGAACAGATTGTACCAAACCAGAGCGCCTTAATTTTACAAACAGCTGCTCCAAATAAGCCAACGAGATGTTCTGACGCTTGGAAATATCAGCCAATGTCACCAGCGCGTCCTGCGGTTGCAAGGCGATATCGGACAAAGCGACCATTGCATATCTGCCTTTCGTGCTGAGTTTCATCGTTTCATCCCGCAAATTGATTGACCTGCATTGCTGCACAGACTATCTGCAACCCCAATCAAACGCCGCAGAGCAATTTAGAATAGTTCTAATATGGTTGATATAAACTGTCAACAATAAGCCGCCGGCGCCAAGGAGAGAAAAAAGCGTATGCCTGAGGTAATTTTTCCCGGTCCTGAAGGTCGTCTTGAAGGCCGCTATCATCCGCAAAAAGATCGCGATGCGCCTATCGCCATCGTTTTACATCCGCATCCGCAATTTGGCGGCACGATGAACAATAAGGTCGTCTATAATTTGCATTACGCATTTTACAATATGGGTTTTACCGTTCTACGCTTTAATTTTCGGGGTGTCGGGCGCAGCCAAGGCGAGTATGATCAAGGCGTTGGTGAATTAAGCGATGCGGCCGCGGCGCTCGATTACCTTCAATCGATGAATAACAACTCAAAACATTGTTGGGTTGCAGGGTTTAGCTTTGGCGCATGGATTGGCATGCAATTGTTAATGCGCCGCCCCGAAATTACCGGTTTCATTTCCGCCTCCCCCCCCGCCAACATGTACGATTTCTCATTTTTGGCGCCCTGCCCGTCTTCTGGTTTGATCATCAATGGCACCGAAGATCGGATTGCCCCGCCCGCCGACACGGTTGGGCTGGTTGAAAAACTGCATGAACAAAAAGGCATTACCATCACGCATACGGAACTTGAGGGATCAGGGCATTTCTTTGAGGACCGGCACATGGATGACATGATCGGCCACGTCTCGTCATATGTGAAGCGCCGTCTCACAGAGACCAGCCGTTAGCACATTACTCCAAAACGGCCCAACGCATGGCAGGATGCTCAGGGCGCTTAAGGTTTTGGGCTGTCCACGGGCTTGGGCTTGGCTTTCGCCGCTAAATCTTTTGCAATAGCAAAAGAGCCCTTGATCTTATCACTGATTTTTGTCCAATCGCGCCGCACAACCAATTTGTTATCTTTAATCTTTGCCAAACCGCGTTGATCTTGAATGAACTCAACAAGGCCTTCAGGGGCGGCAAATTTATTATTGTGAAATTGCAAAACAGCGCCTTTTGGGCCCCCATCCAGCTTGGCGATACCCGCGCGTTTGCACATTGCCTTTATCCGCACAACCAATAACAGCGTATTGACCTCGCGGGGCAAGGCGCCGAACCGATCGATGAGTTCGGCGGCAAAACCTTCCAACTCCACTTTCGTGCTAAGCCCAGAAAGCCGGCGATACAGCCCGAGCCGCACATCGAGATCCGGGACAAAACTCTCTGGTATCAGCACCGAAACGCCCAAATTGATTTGCGGGGCCCATTGATCATCACCGTCAGACAAACCCTCTAATTGGCCCGATTTGATCTTTGAAATCGCCTCTTCAAGCATATTTTGATAGAGCTCATAGCCCACATCGCGCATTTGTCCGGATTGCTCTTCCCCCAGTAGATTGCCCGCGCCGCGGATATCCAAATCCTGCGAGGCCAAAGTAAACCCCGCCCCTAAAGAATCTAATGAGCCCAACACCCGCAGGCGTTTGCTGGCCGTGTTGGTTAATTTAACCCGGGGCTTGGTGGTCAAAAACGCATAAGCGCGGGTTTTAGAACGCCCAACTCGACCGCGAATTTGATAAAGCTGGGCCAGACCAAACATATCGGCGCGATGCACAACCATGGTATTCGCGCTTGGAATATCCAAGCCCGATTCAACGATCGTTGTGGCGAGCAAAATATCATATTGGCGATCATAAAACGCATTCATGCGCCGATCCAGCTCACCTGCAGCCATTTGACCATGCGCAACCACATAGGTCAGCTCGGGTAACTGTTCTTGCAAAAAGGCCTCGATTTCGGGCAAGTCGCTGACCCTGGGCACCACGTAAAAGGACTGACCACCGCGATAATGTTCCCGCAAAAATCCTTCGCGAATGGTCACGGCATCAAATTCACTGACATAGGTGCGAATAGCCAAGCGATCCACGGGCGGCGTGCCGATGATCGACAGATCGCGCACCCCAGAAAGGGACAATTGCAACGTACGCGGGATCGGCGTGGCGGTCAGAGTTAAAACATGAATGTCAGAGCGCATCTGCTTCAGCCGTTCTTTATGCTGCACCCCAAAATGTTGTTCTTCGTCAATAATCAGTAGCCCTAAATTCTGGAATTTGATCGATTTGGCGAGCAAGGCATGCGTGCCCACAACAATATCAACGGTTCCGTCGCTAATACCATCGCGCGTGGCTTGCGCCTCTTTGTTCGAAACAAATCGCGATAATTGGCGCACGTGTAATGGAAAGCCGCGAAACCGCTCGGCAAAGCTTTGCGCGTGTTGACGCGCCAGCAACGTGGTAGGCGCGATCACGGCGACTTGCGTGCCTGACATCGCGGCAACAAAGGCCGCCCGCAAAGCCACTTCGGTTTTGCCAAACCCCACATCCCCGCAAATCAACCGATCCATGGGCGCGCCCGATGTTAAATCATCTACGACATCTCCGATTGCCATCAGCTGGTCGTCGGTTTCCTGATAGGGAAAGCGCGCACAAAACGCATCCCAACTGCCGGGCGGCGGTTCTAAAATCGGCGCTTTTCGCAAAGCCCGTTCGGCAGCAACGCGGATCAACCGATCAGCCATATCGCGAATACGTTGCTTGAGCTTGGCCTTTTTGGCCTGCCAGGCCCCCCCACCCAATTTATCCAAAAGGCCTTCGTCATGGCCATATTTACTAAGCAATTCAATATTTTCAACGGGCAGATAGAGACGCGCGCTTTCCGCATATTCCAACACCAGACATTCATGCGCCGCCCCCGCCGCCGTCACCAATTCAAGCCCGTGATAGCGGCCGATCCCATGATCGACATGCACCACCAAATCACCCGCAGATAAGCTTTGCGTCTCGGTCAAAAAATTTTCAGCTTTGCGGCGCTTTTTGGCGCTGCGCACCAAACGGTCCCCCAAAATATCTTGTTCAGAAATGACCGTGAAATCGGGGGTTTCAAAGCCATGTTCAAGCCCCCAAACCGTGACGTAAAGCCCCGCATCGCCAATTTGCGCCCGGGTGTTTATTTTGACAGGATCGCCAAACCCTTCATCGCTGACCAATCCACTTAAGCGTTCACAAGAGCCGTCGGAATAGCTTGCTAAAATCACGGGGCCAATCACTGATTTTTTCTGAATATGCTGACATAATGCATTGAAAAGGCTTACCGTTTCCTGTTGGCGCTCTGGCGCAAAATTACGCCCCATACGCCCTTGCGCGTCAATCACACCCGGCCCGCTGGCATGCGCCAAAGGATGCAATTTTAACACTTTATGCCCGTTTAAACTGGCCGCCCACGCCGCGTCATCTAAATACAGCGCCGTTGGCGTGACCGGTTTGTAAACGGAATCCAAGCGTTGCTTGGCCTGCATCGCCAATTTACGCGTTTCATATTGGTCCTCAATACCTTCCCAACGCGCCAGTCGCGCGGGCTCGAATTGGTCATCAAAGCTCACGCAAACCTCTGGGAGGTAATCGAACAGGCTTTCCAAATGCGCGTGAAAAAACGGCAACCAATGTTCAAACCCTTGAACCTTTTGGCCTGCACTTATCGATTCATACAACGGATCATCGCTGCGGGCTGCCCCGAATTCGCTACGGTAATTTTGACGAAACCGGGTGATTGCCGCCTCATCCAAAATCACTTCCGAGACGGGCGATAATTCAATCTCAGATAATGTTTCAGTTGTGCGTTGACTGACCGGGTCAAACCGACGCGCCCCATCCAATACATCCCCGAACAAATCCAAACGAATTGGGCCCAAATCACCCGGAGGATAAATATCGATAATCCCACCGCGAATGGCGTAATCTCCGGGCTCCAGCACCGTCGGCGCCTTAGAAAAACCCATACGAACCAAAAAAGAACGCAGCGCCTCTTCATCGATTGGCCGGCCGACCTCGGCCCGAAATGCCGCATCGCGCAACACCTGGCGCGCCGGTAAGCGCTGCATCGCCGCATTCAACGTGGTAAGCAAGATGAATTGTTTGGGCATGCCATGCACAAGCCCGGCCAATGTGGCCATCCGACGGGCTGAAATATCCGCATTCGGCGATACCCGGTCATAGGGCAAACAATCCCAAGCGGGAAACTCTATCACGGGCATGTCTGGTGCAAAAAACCGCACCGCTTCGGCAAAGGCCGCCAACCGCTTATCATCCCGTGCAATATGCATAAGAGGGCGCCCATCTCGCTGCATTTGGCGCAAAATAATATCTGCGTCAAACCCCTCTGGTACGCCCCCAATTGTTACGGTGTTGGCCATCATTCAAACCTTGTTGCGCAAAAAGTAAACCATCCGGCTTTTTTCATAGGACCAGCTTATTTATATTGAAAATCATCCCCCAGAACGCCGTCAGAAAAAGCGTGAGCACGCCGATACAAAACGTCCAAAACCGGATCCATCGGAGTTTTATGTAGACCTGCGCGAAATCGGGCTGGGCGCCGGTAATACTGCGGGCAAAGCGCAAGCGCAAGAGCAAGACGGGCCAAAGCGGCACCACCAAAAGGAATAAAGCCTGCAGCACCTCATTGCTATATCCAAAGGCTGCCACCGCCCAAAACCCCACCGCGAATCCAGCCCCCAAGGCCAAGCCCAAGCGCACAGCAGCAATCGCGGGGGGAGCCACACGCTGCGCCTGCGCAAACAGCCGAATTAAAGCTTCCTCTTGCGCCTCCGCATCAGCCTTTGACGCGCGCTGTAAATCGGAAAAAGGAACGCCCAGGATATATTGGCTGGTCACCGCCCAAACAAGCACAAGGATAACCCAGAACCAAACGCTGGTAAAAGCCGTAAAATCAAGGTTATCAATGAGTAGCACGATAATTTTCTCTGGGTTACGGCGAATAAGCGCATCGAATGGGCAGCGCTTTAAGCGCAATCAATCTCTTGCTCGGCTGCTTGTTACATGCCACGATGTGGCCGGTCAACTGGAGGATCATAATGGCAACGAACCCAATCGCGGCATTTCCCGCCAGCCGCTTTCGCCGCGCGCGGCAATCGGCAGCCACGCGCGCGCTCATCCGCGAGAACACGTTGAGCGTGGGAGATCTAATCTGGCCGGTATTTGTCTGCGATGGTCAAAATATCGAGCAACCCGTGGCCTCGATGCCGGGGGTTTTCCGGCGCAGCGTTGACAAAGTGGTCGAGGCGGCAAAATGGGCTGCTGGCTTGGGAATTCCGGCAATTTGCCTCTTTCCTTATACGGATCCCGCGCTGAAAACGCAGGATTGCGCTGAAGCGTGGAACCCAGAAAACCTTTCAAATCGGGCCACGCGCGCGATCAAGGCCGCCGTGCCAGAGATCGCCATTATGACCGATGTCGCGTTGGACCCCTATAATATCAACGGCCATGACGGTTTTGTTGTCGATGGCAAAGTGGAAAACGATTCAACGCTTGAAGCGCTTGTAAAACAGGCGCTCTCGCAAGCGGAAGCCGGCGCAGATATCATTGGGCCCTCGGATATGATGGATGGCCGCATTGGGGTCTTGCGCCAGGCGCTTGAGCAGGCCGGCCATCAAGATGTTATACTTCTGTCTTATGCGGCAAAATTTGCCAGCGGGTTTTACGGCCCATTTCGCGACGCGGTCGGCGCTGCGGGTGCCTTAAAGGGCGATAAATCCACCTATCAAATGGATCCAGCCAATTCAGATGAGGCGCTGCGCCAAGTGGCCAGAGACCTCTCCGAGGGCGCCGATATGGTTATGATCAAACCAGGCATGCCTTACTTGGATATCTGCCGACGGGTCAAAGATGAATTTGGCGCCCCAACATATGCATATCAAGTGTCGGGCGAATACGCGATGTTGCAAGGCGCGATCGAAAATGGTTGGCTTGATGGTGATAAGGTCATTTTGGAAAGCCTGATGGCCTTTAAGCGCGCAGGCTGTGACGGTATCTTAACCTATTACGCGCCCTATGCGGCCCAAAAACTCAAAGGAATGTGAGCGAAATCTAGGATGACAAACTGCGTAAGACAGGCTAGAGACTGAGGCAACCCGGTACCACTATAAATCGAGCAAAATGAAATGAACAAGCTGACCTCAAAATTACGTCTCTTTGCAAGCCTTTCTGCCGCAGTCGTTATGTTAAACGGCTGCACGGCGGCGCTTGTTGATACCGAGGCTTTAAAGGCAGAAGCCGAATATTTAAAAGAAGATGCCACCAAAATTGACGCCAGAGTAGACGCCACGCTCGAGCAGCTTTATCAAACCCATCCCCATACGCAAGACTTAAGCCAACGCGCCGCGGGTATGTTGGTCATGCCGCTGATAACCGAGGCCAGTTTTGGCTTTGGCGGCTCTTACGGGCGCGGGGCACTGCGCGCGAAAGGAGAGACGGTCGAATATTATTCTATGGCCTCCGCCGGCTATGGCTGGCAGTTCGGCGCGCAACAATATGCGCATGCGTTGTTTTTCATGAGCTCGAAAGCGTTAGACGATTTTCGCAATTCCGACGGTTGGACCGTAGGCGGCGATATTGATTATGCGTTTCAGGGTGATGGTGAGTCGCTACGGCTTGACACCACCACGCTGAATGCCCCCGTGATCGCGGTGGTTTTTGGCCAAGCCGGTCTGAAATTCGGAGTCAGCCTAGAAGGGGCAAAATACACGCGCATTCTGCCCTAAATCTTGCAGAAATTACCGTCTTTGACCGAATGAAACAGCCTCTGCCATTGCGCAGTATATGGTTGTTCTGCTAAGGTTAAATCACAAGATTTAGATTAGGCATCGAAAAGAGCAGTTTATTTGACCGACACGCCAGAAACCCCCGAAGCCACCGAAGAAACGCCCCCGCAACGCGCTGTCTATGACGGGCCCAGCGTTTCGATCGCGGAGGAAATGAAAACCGCGTATCTTGACTACGCGATGAGCGTGATCGTCAGCCGCGCGATCCCGGATCTGCGCGATGGATTAAAGCCGGTGCATCGCCGGATTTTATACGCCATGCATGAAACCGGCAATACGCATGATAAATCCTATCGCAAATCAGCCCGCCCCGTGGGGGACGTCATGGGTAAATATCACCCGCATGGCGACAGCGCGATTTACGATGCTTTGGTGCGCATGGCGCAAGATTTCTCAATGTCGCTGCCGCTGCTGGATGGGCAGGGCAATTTTGGCTCTATGGACGGAGATAATGCCGCCGCAATGCGCTATACCGAAGTGCGCATGGACAAGCCGGCCTCATTCTTATTGGCCGATATCGATAAGGATACGGTCAATTTTCAAGATAATTACGATGGCAAAGACCGCGAGCCAACCGTGCTTCCAGCCCGATTTCCAAATATGCTGGTCAATGGCGCGGGGGGCATTGCCGTTGGCATGGCAACCAACATCCCGCCGCATAACTTGGGCGAAGTGATCGATGCCACTTTGGCTTTGATCGAGAATCCCGACCTCACCAGCGAAGAATTAATGGGTTATGTACCGGGGCCCGATTTTCCGACCGGCGGCATCATGCTTGGCCGTTCGGGCGCGCGCAAAGCGTATTTAGAGGGGCGCGGCAGCGTTATTATCCGTTCGAAAACCCGCGTCGAAGAAATTCGAAAAGACCGATTTGCCATCATCATTGATGAAATCCCTTATCAAGTAAACAAAGCCGCGATGATTGAAAAAATCGCAGAACAGGTGCGCGAAAAGAAACTCGAAGGCATCTCGCATGTGCAGGATGAAAGCGACCGGGTCGGGGTTCGGGTTGTGATCGAATTGAAACGCGATGCAACCGCAGAGGTTGTTTTGAACCAACTATTCCGCTTCACCCCGATGCAAACCTATTTTGGCTGCAATATGTTGGCCTTAAACGGGGGGCGGCCGGAACAATTGACGCTGCGATCGTTCTTAACCAATTTCATCGCCTTTCGCGAAGATGTTGTGGCGCGCAGAACCGCGTTTGAGCTGCGCAAAGCGCGCGAACGCAGCCATATTCTATGCGGGCTGGCCGCGGCCGTTTCAAACGTTGATGAAGTTGTAGCGACCATTCGCAGCTCGGTTGACGCCGCCGATGCGCGCGCCAAATTGATGACGCGGGCATGGCCGGCAGAAGAGATACTTGAATATATTAAACTAATCGATGATCCGACCCATCCTGTGAATGCAGATGGCACCTATCATTTATCAGAGGTACAAGCCCGCGCGATCCTTGAATTGCGCCTTCAACGCCTGACCCAAATCGGGGTAAAAGAAGTAACCGATGAATTGCAAGAATTGGCGGGAAAAATCCGCGAATATCTAGAAATTCTAGGCTCGCGTGACCGTATTATGGCGATCATCACGGATGAGCTAAACAGCGTGAAAGAGCAATTTGCGGTTCCGCGCCGTACAGAGATTATCGAATGGTCCGGGGATCTGGATGACGAGGATCTGATTGAGCGCGAAGATATGGTGGTGACGATCACCTCGGGGGGCTATATCAAACGCACCCCATTGGTGGATTTTCGTGCCCAGCGTCGCGGCGGCAAAGGCCTGTCAGGCATGCAAACCAAAGATGAAGATTTGGTCACCTCGCTCTTCGTGGCAAATACCCATACCCAATTGTTGTTTTTTACGACCGATGGCATGGCCTATAAGCTGAAAACCTGGCGCCTGCCCCAAGGCGGGCGTACCTCAAAGGGCAAGGCTGTAGTGAATATTCTGCCCATTCCAACCGGAGTTTCGATCGCTGCAATCATGCCGGTTGATATCCCCGAAGAGGAATGGGAAAACGTGCAAATCATTTTTGCGACATCGGCTGGCGATGTGCGCCGCAATGCGCTGTCTGATTTCACCAATGTCCGCGCCAATGGTAAGATTGCCATGGATCTGCCAGAGAATGTAGAGCTGGTAAACGCGCGCATCGCAACTCAAGACGATGATGTGATGTTGGTCACCAAATCAGGCCGGGCGATCCGCTTTTCAACCAACGCGGTGCGGGTTTTCAAGGGGCGCAAATCCACCGGTGTGCGCGGCGTGCGCCTCACCGGTGATGATTGCGTTGTCTCAATGTCGATCCTACGCCATTTTGAAGCCAGCTCAGATGAGCGCGCCGCCTATCTCAAGATGCGCCGCGCCGTCGCGGGAATGGTTGATGACGAAGGAGCTGGCACTGAGGATGAAGAGGTCAGCGCCAATGCAACCATAAGCCCAGAACGCTATGCCGAAATGTCAGCCGCCGAGAACCTGATCTTAACGATCAGCAGTCGCGGCTCCGGAAAACTGTCCTCTAGCCATGATTATCCCGTCCGTGGCAGAGGCGGCATGGGCGTTGCTGCAATGGATAAAGCGATGCGGGGCGGCGATTTGGTTGCCAGCTTCCCGGTCGATTTGGAAGATCAGATCATGCTGGCCACCTCAAAAGGCCAATCCATCCGGGTGCCCATTGAAGGTATTTCTTTCCGCTCGCGCAGCGCCGGAGGCGTGAAAGTTTTCAACACAGGCAACAACGAAGAAGTTGTTTCCGTCGCCCGGATCGTCGAACAGTCGGAGGACGAAGAAGCCCCGGAAGGCGAGGCTTAAATTCTAAACCCGCAAAGCGGCCAAGCCTAGAAAATGATTTGCACCTATCTATGCCAAATCATAGAGGTCTGAAAACTTTGCGTGGATATAACGCAGGAATGCCGCTTCGGATGGTGCCTTGCCGCAAGCGGCAGTCATCAATTCATGGGCCGGCAAAAGATTACCGTGGCGTTGCACATTCTGTTTCAACCATGCACAGGCAGGCCCTAAATTACCCGAAGCTAGATCTGTATCTAAATCTGGAAGCGCCGATTGCAGGCTTTCAAACAGGCAACCCGCATAGACATTGCCCAAAGAATAAGTTGGAAAATAGCCGAATAACCCAATTGACCAATGCACATCCTGCAGCATCCCATGCGACGGGCGATCAACCGCATATCCGAAATCTGACAAAAACCGATCATTCCAAGCCGCTTCAAGGTCCGACACCGCAAGCTCTCCAGACATCAAATCACGCTCAAGATCAAACCGCATCATCACGTGCAAATTATATTGCAATTCATCAGCTTCGGTTCGGATATAACCACGGCTGACGCGATTCACCGATTGGTAAAACTGCCGCTCAGAGCCAACGCCAAAAGAGCCAAATACGTCGCGCATCCGGCCATAAAGAAAGCTGGTGAACGCTTCAGAGCGGCCCAATTGATTCTCGAAAATGCGGCTTTGACTTTCATGAACCCCCATTGAGCAGCCATGCCCAATCGGCGTAAAGGCATAAGATTGATCTATATTCTGCTCATAATTGCCATGACCCACCTCATGAATGGTCGAATAAAAACACCCTAACGGATCACTGGGATCGGTGCGTGTGGTAATCCGTACATCCGCGCCAGTTCCGGAACAAAAGGGATGCACCGCCCTATCGATCCGCCCAGAGGCCATGTTATAGCCAAAACATTCTGCCAACTCTTGGCTCATTTTCAACTGTAGCTGCGGATCAAATTGCCCCTCTAATTCAGGCGCAGACGGGCGCTCAAGCACCGCGGAGCGCAGCGCGACCAATGGGCTGCGCAAGGCATCAAACATTTTTGAAATTTCAGCCGTGCTGCCATCGGGTTCATAATCCTTAAGCAAGGCATCATATGAGCTGAGCCCTGTGCCATCGGCCAAGGCGGCGGCCTCTTGCTGGCGCAGCGCAACCACCTCGGCCAATATCGGTGTAAAATCTGCAACCGCCTCATCCGCGCGTGCTTGGGCCCATATATGTTGCGATTTTGACGTTAATCCGGCCAAAGCCACCGAAATCTCTTCGGGCACTTTGCAATTGCGTTGATAGGATTGCTCAATCAACTGCACGTGCCGCTGTTCTGCAGCGGCCAGTTGTGTTTGGCGCGCCGCGGCCAGCAACTCCCCCAATTCGGTGCTGCTGCGCCGGGCATGCAAAGTTTTTTCAAGCGCGGCCGATTCCTGTGAGCGGTCTGAAATGGCGCCTGACGGCATCATCGTTTCCTGATCCCAGTCAAGGCGGGCCGCGATTTTTGACAATGCCTCTGTTTGATGCTGATACTCCATCAAAATCTGATAGGCGCTCATGATCTAGGCTCCCTTTATGAATTGCTCGGGCGGGAATCCGGCCACGAAACGCGCCCGAATAACCAAGACCCACAGCGCAATGCCCCCCAATTGGTGCAGGATCGCTAAGGACCAAGGCGCCGAATGCATCACGGTGACAACGCCCAACACCATCTGCAGCACGAGCATGCCCATCACCCAAGCAAAGCCAGAGCGCACCAGGCTATTTCCTGATTTGCGCGACCGCCTCCAAACCACCACGCCAAAGACAAAGAGCAGATAACCCGACATCCGGTGAATAAATTGCACCAAACCATCATCTTCGAAGAAATTACGCCACCAAGGCGTTAGGCTGAATGGATCGGGGGGAAAAAAACCGCCCGCCATTAAAGGCCAGTCGATATAATTGCGCCCCGCATCAATTCCCGCCACCAGCGCTCCGATTAAAATTTGCAAAAAGGTAAAATGCATCAATCCGGTGCTCATGGAAAACAGACGCTGTTCGCGCCTGCGGCGCTGTTGCAAAAGCGCTCTTTCTGAAAGGCCGAGCGAGAGCGCAAACCAAGCGATGAACCCCAAAATAACAAAGGCCAACCCCAGATGCGTTGCCAAGCGATAGCTGGCCACGTCCAAACGCTCGCCAGTTAGGCCGCTGGCCACCATCCACCACCCAATCGCGCCTTGCATGCCACCCAAAACACCCAGCAACAATAAACGGCCAGTCCACCCAGCGGGGATTTTACGGGCGGCGAAAAACACTGCAAACCCAACGGCCCAAACCAATCCAATCACGCGGCCCAGTTGCCGATGCCCCCATTCCCACCAGTAAATAAATTGAAATTCTGCCAGGCTCATGCCTTTGTTTTGAAGTTCATATTCGGGGATGGCTTTGTATTTCTCGAACTCGCTCTGCCATGCCTCGGCAGATAAGGGGGGCAACGCCCCGGAAACGGGTTTCCATTCGGTGATGCTTAAACCGCTATCGGTCAGGCGTGTCAGTCCCCCAAGCAGAATCATCGTTACCACCAAAGCAAATAAAAGATACAACCAGATCCGGATCCAAAACCGGGCCCCGGCGCCGCGACCCTGATCAATCATACCCTGAACCGGCGCCCCGTCAGTTGCTGCGCTCTGCGATCCAACCTCTTCAAATATCGATCTTTTATCATTCATCTTCGTAAAAAAACCCTTATCACTACATGCTAAAAGTTAGCCTAAGACGGCGGCTGTTCAAGTCAGTCTTGGCCTTTGTTACCTCGCACCAATTGCCGCAGCACCCCATGCAACATTTGCACATCCGCGCGGGTCAGTGAAAAGCGAGACCACATATTGCGCAAATTCACCTTCATGCCGGGCGCCTTGGCCTCGGGAAAGAAAAACCCAGCATCCTCAAGCCGTTCTTCATAATGTTGGGCCAGCTTTTCAACCTCAATCGCCTCTGCCCATTGGGTTTTTGCCAGTTCCATGCGCGCCAGCTCAACCTGCCCCTGCGCGCGGCGCCACTCATAGGCCATCAGCAGCACGCATTGCGCCAAATTCAGTGATGGAAAATCAGGGTTAACCGGCACCGATATCAACGCATTTGCCCCCGCGATATCTTCATTTTCCAACCCCGCGCGCTCTGGACCAAATAACACGGCTACTTTTTGCCCCTGAGCGATTTTTTCTGCAGCTTGGCGCATCGCCTCTTCCGGCGCTAAAATAGGCTTGGTTAAGCCGCGGCCGCGCGCTGTTGTGGCGAAGACAAAACTGGTATCGCCCACCGCTTCGGAAACTCCATCAAAATGCTGCGCCGCATCCAGCAACCGGCCCGCGCCACTGGCCATCGCCACCGCGCGCGTGCTGGGCCAACCATCGCGCGGCGCAACCACGCGCATTTGCTCCAAACCAAAATTCCACATCGCGCGGGCGGATGCGCCGATATTTTCGCCCATTTGCGGGCGGACCAAAACAAAATAGGGTTGACGCTGTGACTCAGGCACGGCTTAAGCCTCCTTAAATAATGGCCTTGCTCTACGCCAGAAAGACCGGGGTTTAAAGCCCCCTAGCAAAGATCAGCCATAGTCAACGCAGGCAAATCGCGTTAGCCTGACGAAAAACACTTGGAGCCCAAAACATGGCCGAAATCGAGCAGCCCCAGACCTACCTGATTAGCCCGCCCGAATTTGAACTGAGCAGCTATGCAGATTTACTATCACGAATGCTGGATCTGCATGAGATCGCTTGCGTGCGCTTGGCAATGAGCACGCGAGATGAAGGCATGATTGGCAAGGCTGCCGATACGTTGCGCGAGATTTGTCACAGCCGCGATGTGCCGTTGCTGCTGCAAAGCCATTTTTTTCTGGTTGAACGTTTCGGCCTTGATGGTGTGCATCTAACCGATGGCGCCCGCTCAATACGCTCGGCGCGCACCGAGCTGGGCAAAGACGCAATCGTTGGCGCCTTTTGCGGTATCTCGCGGCATGAAGGGTTGAATGCAGGCGAGGCCGGCGCAGATTACGTCTGTTTCGGCCCGTTAAACGAAAATGACCTGAACGCAGGAGATATCGCCGATCCAGAGCTCTTCGCGTGGTGGAGCGAAATGGTTGAAGTACCGATAGTGGCAGAAGGCGGGCTGGACACCACGAAAATTCTTCAACTCAAATCCTGCGCTGATTTCGTTGCCTATGCCGAAGAAATTTGGCAGCAGGAGGATCCAATTGCGGCCTTAGGAGCGCTTATTCACGCGCAGCACGCGCAAGGCTGAGCGCGCGCTCCTGCGTATTGCGGATATCCGCCTCTAATGTGACAGCCAAATCTTTGCGAGATGAAAAATCCGCGACGCGGCGCGGTGCATTGAAACACAGCTCAACGCGCCCATGCCGCCAAACGCTCAGCGTTTTGATGAAATGAGTGGCAAATTCCATATCACCCCACCAGCCATAAAACGCCGCTGGGCGCTGTGATGGCGCAAAGAAAGTTACGCTCACGGGTTGAATCCATAGATCTGTGCATGTGTCATCAGACGCAAAAAAAGCCTCAAACAAGCTTGACTTAAAAGGTAAAACGCGCAGCCCATCCGTTGAGGTTCCTTCGGGAAAGAACAGTAAACGATGGCCACTTCGCAATCTGGCGCGAAACATTTCTGTTTGTTGCGCAGCATCCTGCCGGCTGCGGCGAATAAAAACGGTGCCGGTGGCCCGCGCCAACCAACCAATTAAAGGCCAGGCCGAGACTTCTGCTTTAGAGACAAAATAAACCCGCGCGCAGCTGTTCAATACGAAGATATCCAGCCATGAACTGTGATTGGCAACAAAAGCGCCCGGGCTGCGCATTGGCGTGCCTGTTACGCGGCAAGGCAAACCAATAATACGCAGCGCAAACTGGCAAACAGCCACCGTAATATATGGCGTTACAGGGCGATTTTGACCAAAAATCGGGCGTTCCAGACCTCGGAGCAGCACGCTCAGCAGCAGCCCGCTTAAAACGATCGGCGCCAAGCCAAGAAGCCGCACACCAACAAGGCACCAACCGGCAAAAGAAACACCCGTTAGTGCCTCAGAATCTTCTGATCCATACCAAGTGTTCATGACTTTAAAAGATCACCCGAATAAAGCATTTTCTGCCGTGTACTGATACTGTCTCGATCAAGAATAAGGCAAACATCAACGGTCTTAAACGCGAAATCGACAAAAGCCCCCTCACCGATATACCCGCCCAACCGAAGATAGGCTTTGATCAGCGCCGGCATGGCCAACATGGCCGCGCGCCGGTCAATCCTTGCGGGTGCGATCAGATCCATCGCCTGAAACGCGCCTGGCCTTGCGGCGACCCGCAGCGCTTCGGGGGCCAAGTGGCGCGCGTGAAGCCAACTTAGTGGTTCCGCCAATTTCTGCAGATCAGTACCATGAAAACTGGCCACCCCGAACAAAACTTCGACCTTGTGCTCTGCCACATAGCGCTGCAAGGCCTGCCATAAATGATACATTGCGAGGCCACCGCGATACGCCGGATGTACGCAAGAGCGTCCAAGTTCAAGCAGGTTACGCCCAGTGGCGTATAATCTTTGTAGGTCATATTCATCTTCTGAATAGAATTGTCCGATCCGCGCCGCTTGTTCCGAACGCAAAAGCCTATAGACCCCTATAATCCCATCAAAAGGGCAGTTTTTTCGAGCCTTATCCTTCAAGATAAGGTGATCGCAGAAGGGATCAAACCGGTCCATTTCCAGCTCGTTTTGATGATCTATCTCGGCTCCAGAAGCGCCCAGCTCTTTCACAAATACAGCGTAGCGCAACCGTTGCGCCGCGCGCAAATCAGGCCTGGTTTCAGCCAATTCCACGACCAAATCAGTGTCACTCTGTAGCATCATCTAGTCGTATCTTTCGCTTATTATGCAAGTTTTGATACAATTTCGTTTCAATTTGACCGGAATCCGGCCCTTATTGATTACAACTATAGGTTTAATGCAGCTCTGATAATCGCTATTCTTGATCATAGACCTGCACAAGCGCAATTTTGGATCCATCAATGACCAACTTACCCATTTCAGAAAAATTCACGGTAATGCGACCGTTAATACGAGACTGTACTTGCCCAATACCCCAATCTGGCTGGCTGGGATGGCGTACCAGCATGCCGGGCTCTAAGAAAAGATTTAAGTCCTCCACCACACCACTCCTGACGCTGAGGCATTACCAATGATACAATCGGCATCTCATCTTGCAAGCTTGATTGGCTCGCGCATATGCCATGACCTGATAAGCCCAATTGGCGCAATACACAACGGGTTAGAGCTGATATCGCTGTCCGGTGCGGTGCAACATGAAGCCGAGATATCTTTAATCACCCAAAGCTGCCAAAATGCGGCCAGCCGAATTAAGTTTTTTCGCGTTGCCTTTGGCGTAAGCGGCAGTGACCGCCAGCTTTCAACCGATACTCTACTGGACATCTTAATACCGCTGATCAACGGGCCCCGACAAAATTTACACTGGAAAATCCATCGAAGCCTCACCCGCCGCGAAGCACAAGCGCTTTTTCTGGCGATTTTATGCATCGAAACGGCCTTGCCGCTTGGCGGCGAAATATCGGTGACCGAGCGCGGCCCACGGTTAAGCGTTGAGGGTCATTCAACCAAGATCATTGTAGATGCGGCTATTTGGGACCATTTGACAAACATGTGCCCCAAACACGCCTCGCTTCCAGAGCATGTGCAATTTCTGTTTTTGCCCAGCATCGTTCATGAAATCGGCCGCGAATTGAACGTCTGCGTACAGCCAAGCCTGATCACGATCAATCTTAGCGCCTGACAGCGCCATCCCCGCTCACCAAATATTTAAAGCTGGTCAATTGGGCCGCACCAACGGGGCCGCGAGCGTGCATTTTTCCCGTCGCGATGCCAATCTCTGCCCCCATGCCAAATTCCCCTCCATCAGCGAATTGCGTCGACGCGTTATGCATCAAAATCGCGCTATCAACCTGCGCAAAGAACCGCTGTTTCGCCGTGTTATCTTCGGTCATAATACAATCAGTATGGTCCGAGCCGAATTGGCGAATATGAGCAATAGCAGCTTCCATATCGACAACTGATTTGGCGGCAATTATGCTGGAAAGATATTCTTTTCCCCAATCCTCTGCGCTTGCGACTTGCGTTCCGGAAAACCCATCAACGCCGGCGCCAGCGCGCACCTCAACCCCTGCCTTAATGAGCGCTTGAACAACCTCAAACCCAATGGTGTCTACCACATCCTGATGGATCAACAGGCATTCCGCAGCCCCGCAAATGCCCGTGCGGCGGGTTTTCGAATTCAACACGACATCCAGCGTTTTGGCCAAATCAGCTGCCGCATCGATATAGATATGCACGATGCCTTCAAGATGGGCGAAAACCGGTACGCGGGCCTCGCGTTGCACCAAACCAACCAGGCCTTTGCCACCCCTTGGCACCACGACATCAATATAATCGGTCATGGTTAATAAAGCGGCCACCGCCGCACGATCGCGCGTGGGTACGGTTTGTATTGCCTCTTTAGGCAGCCCTGCCGCAACCAAGCCTTTGGCCAAACACGCATGGATCGCCGCCGTGCTGTGATGGCTTTCCGAGCCACCACGTAAAATCACCGCATTGCCAGATTTCAAGCACAAAGCGCCCGCATCCGCCGTTACATTCGGGCGGCTTTCATAAATCACCCCGATCACGCCAAGCGGCGTTGCCACTTTTTGAATGGACAAGCCGTTCGGACGCTCCCATTCTTCCAAGATGCGCCCAACAGGATCTTCTTGCTGCGCCACGTTCCGAAGCCCCTCGGCCATTGCCTCGATGCGCGCAGGATCCAACATCAAACGATCAAGCAACGCGTCAGACAGCCCCTTTTCACGACCAAAGACGATATCCAGTTTATTGGCTTCGATAATCTTTGATTGCGCCGCTATTACAGCATCCGCTGCCGCCATCAGGGCTGCGGTTTTTTGCGCGGCGGGCGCATAGGCCAAACTGGCCGCAGCCGTTTTCGCGCGCCGCCCCAGATCTTGCATCATTTGCTGAACTTCACTCATCGCTTGGTCCTTTCCTTACACAGCCATATCGTTGCGATGCACCAGCGCGGCGCGGGCCGGATACCCTAAAACAGCTTCAATTTCAGAGGTTTTCAAACCGATCAAAGCCGCCGCCTCTGTCGAAGAATACGAGCTTATTCCAAGCGCCACCGCAGCGCCATTGACCAGCGTAATGGCCACGCAATCGCCGCGCTCAAAACTGCCAGACACGCCAGAAATACCCGCTGGCAGTAAACTCTTTCCGCTTTTCAACGCCCTGTTTGCCCCCTCATCGATCACGATCTGCCCCAACGGTTTCATCGAAGCAATCCAGCGTTTGCGCGCCGATTGCGGATCCATTTGCGGTGCGAACCACGTGCCGGAATTGCCTGCATCAAAGCTGGTCAGCGGGTGATCCACAAAGCCTGCAGCAATGAGCATAGCGCAGCCTGAGCCTGTTGCGGTTTTGGCGGCCATCAGCTTGGTTTTCATGCCACCTTTGGACAGGCCAGAGGTGCCCTCGCCTGCCATCTCTTCAATTTGCGGCGTGATCTCTTTCACCATTTCAAAGCGCCTCGCCGATGGATCACGCTGCGGGTTGGCCGAATAAAACCCATCCACATCGGATAGCAAAACCAATTGATCCGCACCCACCGTAACCGCCACTTGCGCGGCCAGTCGATCATTATCGCCATAGCGAATTTCATCAGTTGCCACGGTATCGTTTTCATTCACGATGGGCACAACGCCTAAGCTGAGCAGAGTTTCCAACGTTGCGCGTGAGTTCAGATAACGTCGCCGATCGGCGCTATCCTCTAAGGTCACCAAAATTTGGGCTGTGGTTATGCCATGCGGACCCAATGCCTCTTCATAAGCGCGGGCCAGTTGAATTTGCCCCACAGCGGCGGCCGCCTGCGATTGTTCAAGCGCAACATCCCCCACCGACAACCCCAAGACTTTGCGCCCCAAGGCGATCGAGCCCGAGGACACCAAAACCACATCACAGCCCCGGGCCTTGAACGCAGCAACATCTGTTGCCAATGATTTGAGCCACGCGCTGCGCAAAGCGCCAGTGGTTGGATCCACCAGCAAAGCCGATCCAATTTTAACCACAATGCGTTTTGCAGCGCTTAGGGACGCCATTCCAAATCTTCCTGTTCCACTCTTGTTTCTTGCTTGCGCCCTGCGTCAATTTCATGGCGCAAGACGCGCAACACCGCCTCAACCCCCTCACGGCTGACACCCGACATTAAAAAAACAGGCCCGCCAGCAATTGCTTCCAGCTCAGCTTTAAAAAACGCACGCTCTTCATCATCCAATGCGTCAACCTTATTCAGCACGGTCACTCTTGGCTTTTGCGCCAAAGCGCCGCCATATGCCTCAAGCTCATCTATGATCGTCTTGTAATCATTTAGAAAATCACCCGAGGTTCCATCGATCAAATGCAAAAGAACCGCGCAGCGTTCCACATGCCCCAGAAACAAATCCCCCAAACCACGCCCCTCATGTGCGCCAGCAATCAGTCCTGGAATATCAGCCACAACGAACTCGGTATTATCAATCCCAACAACCCCAAGGTTTGGATAAAGCGTGGTGAACGGATAATCTGCGATTTTGGGCCGCGCATTCGATGTGGCCGCCAAAAAGGTTGACTTGCCTGCATTGGGCAGGCCCAAAAGACCTGCATCCGCGATGAGCTTCAGCCGCAACCAGATTGTGCGCTCAATCCCCTCTTGCCCGGGATTGGCGCGGCGCGGCGCTTGGTTGGTTGAGGATTTGAAATGCAGGTTTCCAAAACCGCCATTGCCGCCTTTTGCCAAAACAATCCGATCACCCACTTCGGTAAGATCAGCAATCACCGTTTCTTGATCTTCATCCAAAATTTCCGTGCCGGCAGGCACCCGCAGCAGGATATCATCGCCCGACGCCCCCGAGCGTTGTTGCCCCATGCCAGCGCCGCCATTATTGGCAAAGAAATGCTGCTGATAACGAAAATCGATCAAGGTGTTCAGCCCGTCAACCGCCTCGGCAATCACGGATCCGCCTTTGCCACCATCACCGCCATCAGGCCCGCCATATTCGATGTATTTTTCCCGCCGGAAGCTTACGCAACCACCGCCACCCGAGCCAGAGCGGATATAGACTTTCGTCAGATCTAGAAATTTCATGTGCTGGGTCCTTATGCGGGTCGCATAAGGCGATATCGGGTTATGGGCG
Source organism: Alphaproteobacteria bacterium US3C007 (assembly GCA_034423775.1). Taxonomy (NCBI): domain Bacteria; kingdom Pseudomonadati; phylum Pseudomonadota; class Alphaproteobacteria; order Rhodobacterales; family Roseobacteraceae; genus Thalassovivens; species Thalassovivens spotae. The sequence goes on along the minus strand of CP139918.1, from coordinate 2,644,671 downwards.
CAGGCTCAAGCCTTGCCGCCGATTTTCCCATCTCGCTGGGATGTGACTGCACCGGTATTGGCATAAAACCCGTTTTTTGCAACACGCGCCCCGAGCCGGGATTATCCTTAAAATGATCTGTAGTGATGGCCTCAAGCGGATAGCGCCGGAATAAAAAGGCACAAAAGGCATTTACAGCCTCGCTCATAAGCCCCTGCCCCCATTGCTTTGGATGTATCGCATATACAAGATCTGCCGCAACCGGTGCGCTCAATGGGGCCGCGCGAAAGCCGATCATCCCGATCACGTTCTGGGTTTTATCCGCAAGCGCAAACAGTCCATTCCACGCGCCTTTCCAGCGCGCCGCCTCAATAAACCGCCCCACGAAGCCGCGCGGCAAAGGATGTGGAACAATCGCGAGGTTCCGTGCAACTTGCTTTTGAGCAAGGCAGCCAAACAACGCATCTTGATGTACTTGGGCAAGCGGAAAGATTTGCAACCGCTGCGTTTCGATGAAAACAGGGTTTAAAAAATGCCATTGATCAGGGGTCAGCGCCATCGGTTGCAACGGAACCGATTGGCGCAAGGCTTTTGAATAGCTTGCCACCGGCAGACCATTTGGCGCAAAGCCATTTTTTGCCAATACACGCATAGAACGCTGGTTTTGCAATCGCACGCTTGCCAAGAGCGGGCTGGCCTGCGGATCAGAAAAGTATTTTTTCAAAACCAAATCTGCCGCTTCAGAGATCAGGCCTTGGCCCCAAAAGGCCGGATCTAACCAAAATCCAAAATTTGGATACTCTTCAATCAGACCAATAAATTCTTCCTTCAGCGTGATCGCCCAAACCTGCCGATGTGGATTATCCTGCAGAAGATTGAAAAACCCTTTGGCATCACTTGCGGTATAAGGAAACGGCAAAATCGGCACCCAATAAGAGATCGCCGGATCAGCAAGAATACGCACCATCTCAGCGCAATCCCTAAGCTCCAAAGATCGTAAAACCAAACGGTTTCCGGTCAAACATAAACCCAACGCCTAACTCCAAACCAACACACAAAAAGATAAAACACGTCGATTGCAGCCTATACCATAAGTCCAAAAAATCCAATCTCTGCGTTAGAAGCGGGGGACAGAAAAACCTTGCGCGATTGCAGGCTTTTTCTCTTCTTGACCAGGGCTAGCCGCCAAGTAGCAGCGCATAACCCACAAAGCCCACCGTCAGCGCCGCAAGAGCGCGCATAAACCAACGTTCGGCGCGCTGGCCTGAGATCAGAGAGGCGATACGATCGCCAAAAAACGTCCAGATTGGGTGGCATATCAACTGAATACCCATCAACGTAATGGCAATCCAAAACGTGGCTTGCAGACTGGGCGTTCCGGGATCGACAAAACTGGTAAACCCCGCCACGATCATCGCCCAAGCTTTAGGGTTCAGCGGATGTACCCATAAACCGGCGATAAAACCTGGCGCCGCCCCAGCGCCTCCGTTTGTCGATAACCGCATATTCGCCACCCGCCATGCGAGCCAAATAATGTAAGCCGCCGAGATGAATTTAAGCGCCACAAACAGGCCAGGCAACGTATCAGATAAGCGCATGAGGCCAAACCCAATCGGCCAAATGATCAGCTGCTTGCCAAGCACCACGCCCGCCACAAACGGCAGCGCCGCGCGGAACCCATAGGCGGCCCCTGTGCTGAGCATGGCCATATTTGCCGGACCCGGCGTTGCAATTTGTGAGGCGGCAAAGGCCGCAAAGGCGCCCAGAGAAACTGCCATTTTTATCCTTCCAAACGCCTCACGATAAAACCAAAAAAAGGGACCGGCAATGCCGATCCCTAAATCATCAAAATGTAAGGCAGCGATGCCGTTTATTCAGCCGCTTTAGCCGCTGGCAAAACAGAAATAAACGTGCGGCCTTTGAACCCTTTGTGGAAGGTTACATTGCCTTCAGTGGTTGCAAAGATCGTGTGATCCTTGCCTTCACCGACGCCCTCACCCGGCCACCATTTATTGCCGCGCTGACGCACGATAATATTGCCAGGGATCGCCAATTGACCACCGTAAAGTTTCACACCAAGGCGACGTCCGTCTGAGTCGCGACCGTTGCGGGATGAACCGCCTGCTTTTTTATGTGCCATCTGATCGTGCTCCTTTTCTTATGCCAAATCTTTGGCTTGGGCGATCCAGCCCTCTTTTTCGATCTTGCCCTTCAACGCCAGTTCGGCATCCACGGAGGCAACATCTTCTGGGCTCCAGCCGGCGATCTGTGCAAAGCTGGTAACGCCACCGGCAACCAATTTCTTTTCAAGCGCTGGGCCAACTCCGGATAATTTTTTCAAATCATCGGCAGCTTTATCAGCGGCAGGCGCGGCGGCTTTCGCAGGTGCCGCTTTCGCCGGGGCCGCTTTGGCTGCTGCCTTTGCGGGCGCTTTTGCGGCTTTCGGGGCCGCAGTCGCCGCCGGTGCAGACCCTGCGCCTAAGGCCGCTTTTACGCCAGACTTGCCGGCGCCTGAGGCCAGAATTTCAGTGATCCGCAACAGCGTAAGCTGCTGGCGATGCCCTTTGGTGCGCTGCGAGCTATGCTTCCGGCGACGCTTCACAAAGTTAATCGTCTTGTCGCCTTTGATCTGATCGACCACATCCGCTTGCACAGCAGCATCTGCCACCATAGGCGCCCCAACAACCGGGCTTTCGCCACCAATCATCAGTATATCGTTAAATTGAACTGTCTCTCCAGCATCTGCAGCCAGTTTTTCAACGCGGAGCATATCGCCCGATTGAACTTTATACTGCTTACCACCGGTTTTAAGAACCGCAAACATATAGTCTTCCTTTTATTGCCGCGTTCTTTGGCCTCCCTTTCGGGACGTTTTGGCTGGCAGCCACCTCGAACAGCGCGCCCGATCAGGCGAATGTGAGATCAAATGCAAATGCATCCAATGAAGCCGCGCTTATTGAGCAGTTGTTGTGCAAAGTCAAGGCCCTTGCAGCGGGCTTTTCTATAAATCCTGCGCCGAAAGCGCAGAGGCCGTAAATTGCCCCAGCTGCTCTGCATTTTCAGTGGTTAATTTATTAAACGTGTCAAACAAGGCCGCGTTCAAGGCCATTCCCTCGGGCGATGTTTGAAACGCAAGATAAGCGGTTAGCTCAGCATCGGAAAGCGGCGAATACGCCATATGCATATATCCCAAAAGCCACTCTTCAATTTCTTTGCTCAAGGCTTCTTGATCCGATTGCATCAATGTAAAAATTTGCCCCTGATCAAGCTTTAAAGCCTCGGCCTGTGAAAGGGCCTCCAGAAAGGCAAACCGCGCTTCGAATGCGCCGGCAAGGTTTTGTTTGACCCAATCCATCTCTTTGATCGCAGAGCGCAAAACCTGTGGCCGCCGTTTGCCCTGAGCTTCGGCCTCAAGCACCAGCTCGATCACATATTCTTCAATGGAAGGATCGGTGATCGCCCGACGCGCGCTTACCTCTAGCTGGCTTACCTGCACCCCCAAATCGCTGTTGTAAAACGCAATGAGCCTATCAGCTGAGGTTGCAGGCAAGGCCTTTGCAAACATCGCCTTGACCCGCGAGGTCAGGCTGTTTTTATCATAAATCTTGGCAATCGAGGCCCCAAAGCTGCCCCGTGTAACGCCCTGCAGATAGGCGTCTGCCGTAGCATTTGCATCGGCAAGCCCTTCTTCGCTGACAATCTCGACCAGCTCATCTAAATGCAGCAATTGATAAAGCTGCTCAGAGGGCTGCGCAATCAGCGCCGCACAACTGCTCCAAAACAGCAATAAACTTACCTGAATGATCCGCATCACAGCCCCCTTACCTCTTTAGAGAAAGCTAATCTAATCAGCGCAAATGGCAATGCTTGCACTTTCATAGATGTTAAAAGAGCATTTAAATTAAGCGATCTTAAACCCCGCGCCATTGACCCGCTGCCGCGTTGGTTTGTTTTGCATTACCAAACAAAAGTGACATAAGGGCTATGATCTACGCGCTGCTGCATTGCATGGCGTGATCCAGAAATTTGCTAAGCTTTACAGCTTGTAAAAAGCCACGGCGCAAAATATTTCCGTCCAGCGCCAAAACCCTTCCGAAACAGTTTCTTTCAGCCGAGAGGTTGAACAGAAAAGAAAAGCCCATTGAGCAGTGGTTCTTTGTGACATATTCTGATTAAAGAGTTTGACTGAAAACCGCGTTAAAGGAAAAGACATGTCCGGTGTGCTAGCTTGCCAAGAAATTGCGGATTTGATTGAGCGGGGCGAGATTGCATCAGAGCCTGACATTATCCCTGCGCAAATCCAACCGGCAAGCCTTGACCTGCGGTTGGGAAACACTGCATGGCGGGTGCGCGCCTCGTTTTTGGCGGGAAAAAACGCCAAGGTTGAGCAGCGCCTAGCAGATTTTGAAATGCACCAAATAGATTTAAGCGCTGGCTATGTATTGGAAAAGGGCTGCGTGTATGTGGTGCCGTTAATGGAGCGGTTGAACCTGCCCCAAGACGTGCAAGCCGTCACCAACGCCAAAAGCTCGACCGGTCGCCTTGACCTGTTAACGCGCGTGATCACCGACCAAGGCACCGAATTTGACCGGATACCCCCGGGATATCAAGGCCAGCTTTACGCCGAAATTTGCCCCAGATCGTTTTCCGTCCTGGTGCGCCCCGGAATGCGCTTGAACCAGATAAGATTTCGAAGCGGCCAGGCCATTTTATCGGACAGCCAGTTGCTAGAGCTGCATAAGGCTGAAACATTGGTAAATGGTCCGGCGATCATCGATGATGGGTTGGGGTTTTCGGTCGACTTAAAACCGCGTCACGGCAGTTTGGTCGGATATCGTGCCAAGCCGCATACGGGCGTAATCGATTTGGAACAGATCGGAGCCTATGAACCGGCAGATTTTTGGGAAGAATTACACAGCGGCAACGGCCAAATTATTTTGGACCCGGGCGCATTTTATATTCTTGTCAGCCAAGAAGCGGTTCATATCCCGCCTGATTATGCCGCCGAAATGGCCCCGTTTCTGGCCATGGTGGGCGAATTTCGGGTGCATTATGCCGGTTTTTTCGATCCGGGCTTTGGCCATGACGCAGCCGGTGGCGGCGGCTCGCGTGGCGTTTTAGAAGTACGCTGCCATGAGGCCCCGTTTGTGCTTGAACATGGGCAAATCGTGGGGCGGTTGATTTACGAAAGAATGCGCTGCCGGCCCAGCCAGATTTATGGTGCCGGCATTGCATCGAATTACCAGGGCCAAGGGTTGAAACTTTCCAAACATTTCAAAGCCGCTTGACCGGCGAATTACTCTTCCTCGAACAATTCGCTTTGCTCTTCGGGCTCTTCGCTCATGTCATACTCATCCTCTGACGGACCAGATGGATCAAGCCCCATGCCTGGCCGGCTTTCGAGCAATCCGGCGGCGCGTAATTCTTTAAGTCCGGGCAAGTCACGGGCGCTTTCCAAACCAAAATGATCGAGGAAATGCGGTGTCACCACGAATGTGGTTGGCCGGCCCGGCGTCATGCGCCGCCGCCCAAATCGAATCCATTCCATTTCGAGCAATTGATCAACCGTGCCCCGCGAAACGCTGACACCGCGAATTTCCTCGATTTCCGCCCGCGTGACAGGTTGATGATAGGATATAATCGCCAAGGTTTCGATTGCCGCACGGCTCAGCTTGCGGGTTTCAACGGTTTCTTTTTGCATCAAAAAACCAAGATCAGCGGCGGTGCGAATGGCCCAGGCATCGCCAATTTTGACAACATGCACCCCGCGCCCCTCGTAGCGTTTTCTTATCCGAAGCAAAGCCTCGGCAGAATCGCAACCATGGGGCATGCGATCATTCAGTTGTTTCACCGTAATTGGCTCTGCACTGGCAAATAAAATAGCCTCAACCATCCGCTCTTGCTCGCCCATCGGGGGGGCCTCGAACAAACTTTCTGAAGGGTGGTCATCACTCAGATCAGAGGTCATTTGCAGCTCCGTCTTTCTTTCTTAATTCAATCGCGGCAAAATTCTCTTCTTGCCGAATTTCAACATGGCCGGCCTTGGCCAGTTCGAGCGTGGCCGCAAATGTTGCGGCAGTGGCGGCGCGCCGGCGCTGAGGGTCAGCCAGCCAATCATTCGGGATATAACTGGCGATATCCGTCCATTTTGCCGCGTATCCGATCAGTCCATGCATGCGTTCCAGCGCCTCTTCCATCGTGAACACGTTGTTGCGATCCATCACAAAGGGGCGGAATTCATCGCGCGTGCGGATCCGCGAATAGGCTTGCATCAAATCCAATAAGGTTGCCGTATAATTCACTTTTTTAACGCGCTCTACGGTCTCAGGCAGGCCGCGCACAAAAAAATCGCGGCCCTTTTGATCCCGCGCCATTAAGCGCGCTGCCGCGTCTCGCATGGCTTGCAAACGCTCCAATTGAAAGGCCAAATGCGCGGCAAGCTCTTCCCCGCTGGGGGCTTCATCCGAAGGGTCAGGCGGCAGCAAGAGCCGCGATTTCAAAAAAGCCAGCCAAGCCGCCATCACAAGATAATCGGCCGCCAATTCTAAACGCAACGTTTTGGCGCGCTCGACAAAGGCCAGATATTGCCGCGCCAAGGTCAAAATGGAGATTTTCATCAAATCCACTTTCTGCGAGCGCGACAGCGTTAACAACAAATCTAACGGCCCTTCAAACCCATCCACATCCACGATCAAAGCTTCCGCGGCGAGGCGGTCTTCAACCGAAAGCGTGGCGTTACTTTGAGAGAATAGGTTTTGCATAAAGATCCTGCTAACTTACGCTCACAAGCTGCGCATTGGCGGCGGTGATGTCAACCATCCTTGGCTAAGGGTGCGCTGCGTCTGTGCAAGGCCGCGAAGGCACGCCGTTGTCCCTCCGGGCTTAAAACGCCGCTTGCCGCAGCGATTTGTTGCATGTCATCCAGCCCCCCATTACAATGCAAAATCACATCGCAGCCAGCGGCCAAAGCAGCCGTGCTGCGTTCTGCCAAGCTGCCCCCGAGCGCGTCCATAGAGATATCATCCGTCATCAAAAGGCCGTCAAACCCTATTTCTTCACGGATTAACGTGATCATTTTTGGGGAAATTGTAGCCGCAAGATCGTCAATCACCTCATAAACCACATGCGCACTCATTGCCATTGGCCAGTCTTTTAAAGCAGCAAAAGGCTTGAAATCATTATCGCGCAATTCGGCCAATGACGCGCCCACCCGTGGCAGCTGCAAATGGCTATCAACACGCGCCAAGCCATGACCAGGCATATGTTTTAGAACGGGCAAAACGCATTCATCGGCCAAGCCCTGGGCCGCGGCAGCCCCCATCATAGCCACCTGTGCCGCCTCATTGGAAAAACAACGATTTTGCAAAATAGGATGTGTTTCAGCGCGCGCAATATCCAGACAGGGCGCGCAATTCACATCAATCCCGTAGCCGCTTAATTCTCGTGCGATCGCTTGATAGCGGTCTTGAATATGCGCGGCGCGCTGTTCAGCCGGCAAATCGCGGCCATCTTCAAGCGGTGGCGGCCAATCGCGCGCCAAGGGGGGGCGCAATCGTTGAACCCGCCCGCCTTCTTGATCGATCAAAATCGGCGCGTGCCAACCGACGGCAGCGCGCAAGGATGCGCAGAGCGTTTTCAACTGATCGGCGCTGGTGATATTTCGCGCAAAGAGGATGAATCCAAATGGATTGGCGCGTTGAAAAAAACGTTCTTCTTCTGGATTAAGAACCGGCCCTGCGCAGCCAAAAATAAAGGGACCAAATTCGAGTTCTTGGCCTGCCATCACCGAGCAAGAATAGGAATACAATCCACATCGCCCGCCACCATCGTTGCACAAAAGCGCTTTGCATCATCGATATCGGCAAATCCTACAGCGCGCAGGCGATAAAAATCGCGGCCGCCACTGGTGGCTTTCACGATTAAACGATCCCGCCCGCGCATAAAGCTTGAAAACCTTTTGTCCAAGCGCTGCCATTCGGCCTTCGCAACCGCTTCACTGTCAAACGCGCCCAATTGCACCAACGCTGACCCTGCTGAGATATCCGACGGGCTCAAATCACGCACTGAGGCCACTTGCGCGGCGCGCGCTGAACCGATGGGCGCCAGGTTTGATGGGCGTTTGGGTGGCCGGATTGCTTGCGCCAGCCCCACAGAGCTCTCATTGTTCTGCAATGCAAGCTTCAGCGCGTCTTCAATCGAGTCTGATTGCTTTCGTATCGTACCATCAGCCGGTAATGCTATACCGTCGCGTGCGCTGCTATCGTTCAAAAGATCATCGGGTAAATTGTTAATATCAAGCGGTATCGGCGCATTCAAAACCACGCCGGAATTTTCTGAATTTTGGGCCCGTAAGGCCCCGCTCGCCAGATCATCTTCTGACAACGAAACCGGGCTTGGCGCCAGCATCACTTGATCGGGGGCTTTCGAGGCAACTTCTTCTGCAACCCGATTGACCGATAGGCCTTTGTTCTGCGCGGAAAGCCCGCCGGGATTTTCCGGCGCCACCCGCATCGGATCTGAAGACGCCTTAATCACCGGAACACCGCTGACATCGCGCATGATTGTTTGATAGGCCCACATTCCAATGGCAATCGCCAAAGCCAAGCTAAGCCCGGCCCCGATCCAGCTGGCAAACATGCCCACGCCCAATCCTGGGCGCTGGTCGGTCTGCGCGGTCGGCGCCTCTAAATGCTCGTACTCTGCCATTATGCCCTCCGATGAAAACGCTAAACGCCTCTCCGGTCTCTCTTTTGCTCGCCGGCAGCGATGGCTTTTCTAGCGCATTTCTTCTGCCGGATTTACGCCTAGAATACCAAGACCGGCAGAAATAACAACCGCTACGGCGCGTGCGAGGGCGATTTTTGATTGCGATGCTGCAGGATTGTCTTCCTGTAAAAAGCGCAGAGCTTCAACTTCATTGCCTTTATTCCAAAGACTGTGCAGATCGCTCGACAGTTCATAAAGGTAAAAGGCCACCCGATGCGGCTCATTTCCTTTCGCTGCAACCTCAACCAAACGCGGCCATTCGGCGATTTTGCGCGCGACGCTCAATTCTGAGGGGTGTTCCATTCCGCTTAGATTGGCGCGTAGCAACGTGGCATCGTCAACCGCGATCCCTGCCGCCGTTGCGCGGCGCAAAACACTGCACACGCGCGCATGGGCATATTGCACGTAAAACACCGGATTTTCGCGGGATTGTTCAAGGACTTTGTCAAAATCAAAATCAAGCGGCGCGTCATTTTTGCGCGTTAGCATGACAAACCGCGCCACTTCTGCGCCCACCTGATCAATCACATCGCGAAGTGTCACAAAAGTTCCGGCGCGCTTTGACATCTTGAACGGCGCGCCGTCTTTATACAGTTTGACCAATTGCGTCAGTTTGACATCAAACCCCGTTTGAGCATCCGATAACGCCGATACCGCCGCTTTCATCCGCTTGACATAACCACCATGATCCGCGCCGAACACGTCAATCAATTGATCATAGCCGCGCATGACCTTATCATAATGATAGGCAATATCGGGGGCAAAATAGGTCCAACTGCCATCGGATTTCATTACCGGGCGATCCACGTCATCGCCATGTTCGGTCGATTTGAACAGCGTTTGCTTACGCGGCTCCCAATCTTCGGGCGTTTTACCTTTCGGGGGCTCAAGCACGCCTTCATAGATCAACCCTTTGGCGCGCAAACTTTCGATTGCCGCTTCGATTTTTCCAGTACCATAAAGCGATTTTTCGCTGAAGAAACTGTCCATCGTGACGCCCAGCGCGGCCAGATCATCTTTGATCAATTGCATCATCGCTTGGGTGGCAAAGGCGCGAATTTCGGCCAGCCAAATATCTTCGGGTTGCTCCAGATAGGCATCGCCAACTTCATCTTTCAGCGCCTGACCAACAGGCACCAAATAATCCCCCGGATATGTGCCATCTTCAAAGGCAACCTCTTGGCCATGCGCCTCGAGATAGCGCAAGTAAACCGAGCGCGCCAAAACATCGACCTGCGCGCCGCCATCATTGATATAATATTCGCGCGTCACATCAAAGTCCGCATAATCTAACAAATTGGCCAGCGCATCGCCAAACACGGCGCCACGCGTATGCCCCACATGCAACGGGCCCGTGGGGTTGGCGCTGACAAATTCAACATTTACCGACCGTTTGTTTCCCAAATCGCTGCGGCCATAGGCAGCGCCATTTTCCAGCACCTGCCCCACAAGCCCTTGCCAAACACTTGTGCAAAGCGACAGATTGAGAAACCCTGGCCCCGCCACATCTGCCCCGGCAATCCTTGGATCAGCCCTTAACAGAGGCGCCAATGCTTCGGCGATGGCGCGTGGCGATTGCCCCGAAGGCTTGGCCAAAACCATCGCCGCATTGGTGGCCATATCCCCATGCAGCGGATCGCGGGGCGGCTCAACGGTGACGTTTGCATAGCTTAAGCCCTGCGGAAGCTGATCGGCTGCCACCATTTGATCCAGCGCGTGCACAACCAAAAGTCGAATATCGTGAAATAGGTTCATCTGAAGCCTTCCTCTGTCTTGGCGGGGGTGTAGCACGCGCTCCGGCTAGGTCAATCGCTGTTTCGCCGCGGATCTGCGCTCTGGCCCCGTTTACAGCCGCGTCAATGCGCCTGAAAGCGCAGAAATTCGCCTTGGAGTTGCCCCAGTGACCAAACGCGCATGTTCTTGCAGGGCAAACCGGTCCGTCATGCCAGCGATATAATCGGCCACAAGCCGGGCCCGTTTGGTTTCGTCGGTGGCCTCCAAAATATCCTTGCGCCACTGTTTTGGAAGCAAATCGGTGCGCTCTAAAAATAAAGGAAACAAATCATTCAGCGTTTCTGTCACCTCTTGACGCACCAGCACCACGCTAGGCGCTCGATACATACGCTCAAACAAAAATTGACGGATAACTTTCAAATCCGTCCAAACCGCTGGTGAAAATTGTACCATTGGGCGCCCTGCGCGGCGGATATCTTCAACGTTTTGTGGGTTTAAGTCTGCCAAATTATCTGACGAAACAGCGATCACATCTTCCACCAATATTCCAAAGAAGCGTCGCAGAGCTTCATGCCGGCGCCGATAATAATTCAAATTTGGGTATTTTGCATCTACCGCAGCAAAACAGCTGTTTAACATTGGCAGATCCGCCAATTCATCGGTTGAAAACAGTTCGGCACGCAATCCATCATGCAAATCATGGTTGTTATAGGCGATATCATCGGCCAAGGCGGCCACCTGCGCCTCGGCGCTGGCAAAGCCAGACAATTCTAAATCATGCAGGCGGTTATAGTCCGCCAATGCGTAATGCAACGCTCCGGTGACCGGTCCATTATGCTTGGCAATCCCCTCAAGCGTTTCCCAGGTTAGGTTCAACCCGTCAAATTGGGCATAATGGCGTTCAAGATTTGTGACGATGCGAACCGCTTGAGCGTTATGATCAAACCCCCCAAAAGGCGCCATCAATGCATCCAAAGCCTCTTCGCCCGTATGGCCAAATGGCGGATGCCCCAGATCATGCGCCAACGCCACCGTTTCCGTCAGTTCCGCGTTTAAACCCAAAACCCCCGCAATCGTGCGCGCCACCTGCGCAACTTCGATCGAATGCGTCAGGCGGGTGCGAAAATAATCGCCCTCATGTTCCAAAAAGACCTGCGTTTTATGCTTTAAGCGGCGAAAAGCGCTGCAATGCACAATCCGGTCGCGATCACGCTGAAAGCAGGATCGAAACGTGCTGCTATCCTCTGCAAACCGGCGCCCGCGGCTTTGCGCGGGATCACAACTAAATTTTTCACCCATCGGTTTGCCTTTCTTGCCGTATCCAAAGCGAATGCCTATACTCTTATCGTACGGCCAGATCACCTCGATGGAGAGTAACATAATGAACCTGCCCCCAAAAGTCACCGAACGCGCTTTTTCTCGGTTGTCAGAAATCAAAGCCTCTGCGCAGGGTCAAGCTTTACGCGTGGCCGTTGAAGGTGGTGGATGCTCGGGATTTCAATACGAGATCAAGCTGGATACAGCCCAAGATGATGATCTTGTGCTTGGCAGCGGCCCTGAAAAAGTGATCATCGACAGCGCGTCGCTGCCCTTTTTGGAAAATGCAGTTATCGATTTTTCACAAGAATTAATCGGCGCTCGCTTCATCATTGAAAACCCAAATGCCACAAGCTCTTGTGGCTGCGGAACCAGCTTTTCAATGTAATCGGCGTGACAACCCGCAATTTCAACCAGCGACCAAACAGACCGACGCAGACAGCCTATTCGGGCTTTCTGCGCGGGCCTGCATAAAAGGCTGGATATGGAACGGGTTATTTTAAAACGGGCGTGCAGCGCGCGAAGCCGTGAAAAAACTCATCAAACTTATCGCTCGAAGCTTCGGCCAATTGCAGATCACGATAAGCTTGGGGCGATAAATCTACAGTCAAAGTACCACGCATCTTAAACCAATCAGCGCTTCTTGCATTGTCCATTTGAAAAATACTTTCGGACATTCCGCGCAGCGCTGAAACCGGTTTGGGCGCGGGGTGAAACGATAGGGTGGCGGGCTCATTCGCGCCTTCAAACAGCGGCGTCCCTGATAAGGCCGCGAGCCAACTGCACATCAAATAACTGTGATATTCATCGCCCGGCAGAATTTTCCGGGGAAACTCGGTTTTTACGGCCTTAAACCCGGCCAGCTGTTCGAACACCCAATCCTCCCAGCCCAACGGTGGTGTTTGGCCGGCAAAGCGTAACGCAATGCAAATCTCGGCAAGAAGGTCCGTGTTGTGATCCAGCAGCGCCAACAAGCCTGCAAATTCCAATGAACGGACCGCATCGGCGCTGATACCGGGGTCTTTACGCCCATATTCACTCAGATAAAAAACGATATGGGTTAATTCATACGCCGCCTTTTTATTCGGAATTGAAAAAGTCTCGGATTGATCGATAAAACCATGTAAGCGGTCAACCAAGGTCGGATCATCTCGCTGTGCGCGGCCAAGACCGCGTTTCAATAAACGCGCCGCTTCTGCGCGTTGCAAATCTGATAATTCCGCACCCACCAAATTGTGGTCTACAACCCACTCGCACAGCTTCGCAGATTTACCCTGCCCAAGCCCCAAAGCTTCCAGATCAAGCGCAAGCGATAAGATGAACCGATAATATTGCGGGAAAAAGCATAATCTATGCTCTAAACTGTCATAAAAATTTTGGTAATGGGTTAAATCGCTGGTGTTCAGCGTCACCTTGCTGGTTTCAAGCAAATTGAGCAGTTCGGCGTTTTCTTTCAGCCAAAACACATCCTCCGTGGTGCGACGGCGATTGCAAAAGCAATCTATTAAAATGCCAATACGGCCAGCCTCTTCCAAGGGGCGGATCCTTTGCGGGAAGCTAATGATGTTTGACATTTTCTTACTCCTATTTGGTCAAGGAAGATAAAGAAGCCCCGTTTTAATCTGGTTAGGTGAGGTCGCGAGGCTTCTTTAATGGGGCATTTCGGGTGGGTGAGCAAAATCGATGCGTACGGCCTTCACGATGCAGACGTGAATAAGTGAACACCATTGCCACTGTCCAAATCTGAATTTTGGCTGGGAGCTGAGGCAGAGGTGAAAAGATGCACATTATCGCCCTGAATTGCATCGCTCGCATGCTCTGGAGACGAGGCTGAGGTAAACATTTCAACGCCCTCGCCTTGAAACGTATCTCTCGCGTTTACGGGGGCTGAAGCAGAGGTGAACATTTCAACAGCTTCACCGTGAAGCGTATCATGGGCGCTGGCGGGCGCTGAGGCAGAGGTGAACATTTCAACACCTTCTCCAAGATACGCCTGCATCGGACCAAAAGGCTCTGAGGCGGATGTGAACAAATGGGTGCCCTCGCCACTATGCATGCTGGCAGTTTCTTGAGTGGCGGAAGCGGCTTGGATTTCGAATTTTTGGGCTAACATGTTTTTTTCCTCTCTAGGTTGTATAATCTATTAATTACATCTTTAGGTTGTATTGCAAGTTTTTTTTCTTGCTATTGAAGAAAATTCCTAAAATTTAGCCCGAAAACATATTTAAACCTCTGTTATATATAAATTTAAATTTTTACTTAGTTTGAAGGAATTTATAAAAAACCTACTCTTCCCGGCTCAATTTACAACTTTTAAGTGTATTAAGTGATTCTTACATCGCAGTTTCGCTTGCGAAAAACCGCAAGACACCGCTAAAGGCTCAGGGCAAGGGTAGCTTGGGGGTGAAGATGAAATTAGCAACGTTCAACATCAATGGCGTTAAAGCCAGAACGCCGGCCTTATGCGATTGGCTTGACAGCAGCGCGCCGGACATTGCTCTTCTGCAAGAGATTAAATCTGTCGATGAAGGATTTCCGCGCGATCTCTTTGAGGATCGTGGCTACCAAGTGGTGACCCATGGGCAAAAATCATTCAATGGCGTGGCTATTTTGTCGAAACTGCCGCTGGAAGATATTTCCTTTGGCCTGCCCGGGGATCCCGAAGATGTGCAAGCCCGCTGGATTGAAGCCACTGTCATCGGCAAGCACGCGCTCAAAATCTGCGGCCTATATTTGCCCAATGGCAACCCGGCCCCCGGCCCCAAATATGAATACAAACTTGCCTGGATGAAACGCCTGCGCCAACGCGCCATAGAGCTTATGGCCGCAGAAATGCCCGCCTTGATGGCCGGGGATTACAATATCATCCCTCAACCAGAGGACGCCGCCCGCCCCGAAATTTGGACAGATGACGCGTTGTTTTTACCGCAAAGCCGCGCAGCCTACCAAGCAATCACCCATTTGGGCTTCACAGATGCGTTTCGGTGCAAGCACGCAGAACCCGGCCATTATAGTTTTTGGGATTATCAAGCCGGAGCATGGAACCGCAATGACGGAATCAGGATCGATCATATTCTCATGACGCCTGCCTGCGCCGACCTGCTGCTTGACGCCGGCATCGACAAAGACATCCGCGGCTTTGAAAAACCATCAGATCACGTGCCGGTTTGGGCGCAATTAGATCTTTAGGACAGCCCCGTATCGGGGTTAAAGCGATATAACCAATCAAAACGTTTTAACATTGCGCTTGGGGCGACCGCCCCCAAACCGCGCAATGCGCTATGCGCGACCCACCGGGTCAGCGGGGCACTGAGATGATAGTTGCGGGCATTGCTTTGGGCCGTTGCAACAACCTTTTTCACGCGGGCTTGCCGCAAAAACTGATAGCGCTGAAAGCCTTGCCGCGTTGCACCATGAAGATGCAATGCCCGGCTCAACACCCAAGCATCTTCCAAGGCCATATTGGCCCCTTGAGCCAAGAAAGGGAGCATCGGATGCGCGGCGTCTCCGATTAAAACGCTGCGATCCTGAAACCAACACTCGGCCACAGGATGACGGAATAAACCCCATAAATACACCTCGGAAAGCGCGTTCAGCAACACATGTGCAAGCCCGCCAAAATCAGCAAAAGCAGCTCGAACATGCGCAGGATCATCGCGATGAGACCAACCTTCGCCCGCCCATAGGCTGCGTTCTTGTACCATCACCAAATTCACCAGGCTGCCGCCACGCAGCGGATAGCTCACAATATGCCGCCCGGGCCCCATATGCACCATCACCTTATTGGGATGATCCATGCTATTGGAGACCAGCGCGCGCCACGCCACCTGCCCGGTAAAAAACGGCGCAGATGGACCCAGCAAAGCCGTTCGCATGTTTGAGCGCACCCCATCCGCCCCAATCACCAAATCCACGGGGCTCGCTGCCGCCTCGCGGCCGAAAGCGCCAGATAAAAGATCTTGGCTGGAAAGGCTTTGCGAAAAGGCAAAGCGCACCCCCTGCGCTTTGCAGGCTTGAAAGAGGGTTTGGATAAGATCGGCGCGATGCACCAGCAAGAAATCCAGATCCGACGCGTGGGCTTTCAAATCAAGACGGCAGACCAATTTTCCGTCTTTGTAATCGCGCAAATCCACCGTTTCGGCGCGATCTGCAATATCCGCAACCGCGTCCTTCAGCCCCAAGCGGCTGAGCACGGCCAGCCCATTGGGAGAAATTTGCAAACCGGCCCCAACCTCTTTGATCGCCGCAGCCTGCTCGCAGAGGTGAACATTGGCGCCGGTTTGAGCACAGGCTAGCGCCGCGGCCAAACCCGCGATACCGCCCCCTACGACCTGGACCTGCAAGCCGTTCTCCATGTTTCACCTCAATAAAAAAGCCGATCTAGCGGATCGGCTTTTCAGGTTTCCTCAGTCGTCGCGGTGCACTTTTTCGCGCCGCTCATGGCGCTCTTGAGCTTCCAAACTCATCGTCGCGATAGGCCGTGCATCAAGCCGTTTAAGCGAAATAGGCTCACCCGTGACCTCACAATAGCCATATTCGCCCTCGTCAATGCGGCGCAGCGCGGCGTCAATTTTCGACACGAGCTTACGCTGGCGGTCCCGCGTGCGCAATTCCAGCGCGCGATCAGTTTCTTCGCTGGCGCGATCTGCAATATCTGGGATATTGCGCGTGCCGTCTTGAAGCCCTTCGATCGTTTCCTTGCTGTCGCTCATCAGATCATTTTTCCAATCCAACAGCTTTCTTCTAAAATATTCCACCTGACGCTCATTCATGAATGGCTCGTCTTCGGCAGGAGTATAGCTATCCGGAATAAAACTCTCTTGCTTCATTACTACCCCTTGGCTTGGATCAGAGTATGACATGCATGTCTCCTTCCACAACTTTTCGTTCCCATTGGCACGCACCTACCGTAACAAGACGGGCTTGTCACTACTCAATAGCAACAGATTGCAGCAAAATGATTAACCCGCTAAGTTCCGCGCAACTTGGCAAGAATATGGGCAAAAGAATGAAATTTACCGGAACCAAAAACTATGTAGCGACGGAAGATCTCACTATCGCTGTGAACGCCGCGGTCACGCTGGAACGGCCGCTTTTGATCAAAGGTGAGCCTGGCACAGGTAAAACCGAACTGGCGAAACAAGTCGCCAGCGGGCTTGGCCTGGAGATGCTTGAATGGAATATAAAATCCACCACCAAAGCCCAGCAAGGCCTGTATGAATATGATGCGGTCAGCCGATTGCGCGACAGCCAATTGGGCGAAGAACGCGTGCACGATGTGGCCAATTACATCCGCAAAGGCAAGTTATGGCAGGCCTTTGAAGCCAATAAAAAAGTGGTTTTGTTGATCGATGAGGTCGATAAAGCGGATATAGAATTCCCAAATGATCTCCTTCAGGAATTGGATAAAATGGAATTCCACGTCTATGAGACTGGGGAAACGGTGCGCGCCACAAACCGCCCTATCGTGATCATCACATCAAATAACGAAAAAGAATTGCCCGATGCGTTTTTGCGCCGTTGCTTTTTCCACTATATTCAATTTCCCAATCCCGAGACCTTGAAACAAATCGTTCAGGTGCATCATGGAGACATCAAGGAATCACTACTTGCCGCCGCGCTCACCCAATTTTACGAACTCAGAGAGCAACCCGGGCTGAAAAAGAAACCCTCGACCTCCGAGGTTTTGGATTGGTTGAAACTTTTATTGGCTGAAGATCTCAGCGCCGAGGATCTTCAGCGGGATGGTGCCAATGCCCTGCCAAAACTGCACGGGGCTTTGCTGAAAAACGAGCAAGATGTGCATTTATTTGAACGCTTGGCCTTTATGGCGCGCAGCGGCCGTTGATCGCAGCGCGCGAAAGTTTTACTTGAAATCAGCAGAGCGCGTGACTTTTACAAATAAAGGGGCTAGATCAAAGCCAGCGGAGCCTTGGCTTTTATCCTGAAAGCAACCCCCATAAAACAGAGTGTAATTATGTATCTATTGAGCGGATTATTTGGTGCCATTTTAGGCGCGGCGATCGCGCGAAAGCGCAGAGGAAAAGGGCTGGATATGGCGCAATATGCCGCTGGCTATGGAATTTTATTTGCACTGATCGGCTTGATCATCACCATCATTATTGATCGTACGGTGATCTGACGCGATGTTTCTGCCCTTTTTCGAAACGCTCAGAAAAACCGGCATTCCAGTTTCATTGCGCGAATTCATCAGTTTTCTAGATGCGGTGCAAACCGGCATGGTGATCTATGATTTAGAGGGGTTTTACTATTTGGCCCGGACCATCATGGTGAAGGATGAGCGCCATCTTGACCGGTTCGATCGCGCCTTTCAAACCAGCTTCAAAGGCTTAGAAAGCCTCAGCGATGCAGATGTCCTGAACGCGGTGGATATTCCCTCTGACTGGCTGAAAAAAATGGCGGAAAAGCATCTCAGCCCGGAAGAAAAAGCCGAAATCGAAGCTTTGGGCGGCTTTGACAAGCTTATGGAGACTTTAAAGCAGCGGCTGAAGGAACAAGAGAAACGCCATCAAGGCGGCAGCAAATGGATTGGTACGGCAGGCACTTCGCCCTTTGGCGCCTATGGATATAACCCTGAAGGGGTGCGCATAGGTCAAAGCGAAAGCCGCAATCAGCGCGCGGTTAAAGTTTGGGATAAGCGCGAATTTAAAAATCTTGATGACAGCGTTGAGCTGGGAACCCGCAACATCAAAGTGGCTTTAAAACGCCTGCGTCGCTGGGCCCGCGATGGGGCTGCGGATGAATTGGACATTGATGGCACCATCCGCTCAACAGCCGAAAATGGATATCTTGACGTGCAAACCCGGCCCGAACGCCGCAACGCGATCAAGGTGCTGCTATTTTTGGATGTGGGCGGCTCGATGGATCCTTATATCAAATTAGTAGAAGAATTATTTTCAGCTGCTCGCGCCGAATTCAAACATTTGGAATATTTTTACTTTCACAATTGCCTTTATGAGGGGGTCTGGCGCGACAATGCACGACGTTGGAACGATCAAACCCAAACCCATGAGATTTTGCGCACCTATGGTTCTGATTATAAATGCATTTTCGTCGGAGATGCGAGTATGTCGCCCTATGAAGTGGCCTATGCAGGCGGCGCGAATGAGCATTGGAATGCAGAGCCAGGGCAAACTTGGCTGATGCGCGCGCGCGCGCAATGGCCGTCGAATATTTGGATCAATCCGGTGCCAGACACGCATTGGCGTTACACCCAATCCATTCAAATGATCCAAGAGATTTTTGAAGACCAAATGGTCCCGATGACCTTGGCCGGGCTAGAGCGTGGCATGAAAGAGTTGGTGCGATAGGGCTTGTCAAGGCGGCAGCCTGAGGCCATATCACAGTCATGTTGCGATTTTCTCCTATCCTTCTGGCTCTGATCTATGGGCTGGTGATGTATAAATTTTCTGCCTGGCGCACTGCAAAAACCTTGGATCAGCAATCTGTTACCTTAATGGATCCCGCGCTGAGCCCTCTGTTGCAACGCATGGCAAAAGCGCTGGATATTCCAAAGCTAAACGTTCAAATCTATGAGATCGACCCGATCAACGGCCTGGCCGCGCCGGATGGACGGATTTTTATCACCCGTGGATTTTACAATAAATACAAGGCGGGCGATGTCAGCGGAGAAGAGTTGGCCTCGGTGATCGCGCATGAACTTGGCCATGTTGCGCTGGGACATGCACGTCGGCGTATGATCGATTTTTCCGGCCAAAATGCCGTAAGAGCCGCGTTGGGGATGGTGCTGGGGCGGGTTTTGCCTGGGATAGGCCCATGGATTGCCGGCTTGGTGGCAAATTTATTGATGGCGCGTCTGTCGCGCGGCGATGAATACGAGGCAGATGAATATGCCGCAGCTCTGATGGTCAAATCGGGATTGGGAACCGACGCGCAAAAAACGTTATTTCTGAAATTGGAAGAGCTGACAGGGCAAATAGGCAGTCTTCCCGCATGGTTGATGAGCCATCCCAAAACAGCGGATCGGATCGCGGCTATTGAAACGCTTGAACAAAAATGGGGTCTTGGGTGACAAACGGGTGCGCCGGCGCGCAGGCAGTGCTGGCTTTAACTTTGTGCGGTGCGAATATAATCAAGCAAGCGCTGCGTTGATCCATCCTTATCCGCGGCCGATGCCGCGCCACTGAGCAACTGCTCCATATCGCGGGCCAGTTCTTTTCCCAGTTCGACCCCCCATTGGTCAAAACTATTGATTCCCAAAATAACCCCCTCGGCAAATACGCGATGTTCATAAAGAGCAATAATCTGCCCCAAAACAAACGGGCTAAGCCGAGGATAGATGAGCGTGGTTGAAGGACGGTTGCCGGGAAAGACGCGATGCCGCGCCTGCCGCTCCAATTCATCGCCAATTAACCCCTGCGCTATCATCAATTGGCGGGCTTGCTCCAATGTGCGGCCGCGCATCAAGGCCTCTGACTGGGCCAAGCAATTGGCGATTAAAAGCCGGTGATGCGTGTCAAGCGATGCTTCATGGCCTTCCCGCGCAACCATAAACTCACAGGGCACAACCGCGGTGCCTTGGTGAATCAGTTGATAAAAAGCGTGCTGGCCATTGGTGCCAGGTTCGCCCCAGACAACCGGACCTGACGGATATGGCAAATCTTGACCGTTCATATCAACGCGCTTGCCATTACTTTCCATTTCGAGCTGCTGCAGATAGGCAGGCAAACGGCTCAAGCGCTGTTCATAGGGCAGCACGGCGCGGGTGGCAAAGCCGCAAACCTGATGATGCCACAGCCCCACAAGCGCGAGCATAACTGGCATATTTTGCGATAGCTCTGCGGTGCAAAAATGCCGGTCCATGGATTGCGCACCGCGCAGAAAATCGCGAAATGCATTTGGGCCAATCGCCAGCATTAAACTCAGCCCAATAGGGCCCCAAAGCGAATAGCGCCCACCGACCCAATCGGCAAAGCCAAACACCCGCTCGGCGGCAATCCCAAAAGCTTTGGTTTTTTCCTGCGCGGTGGAAAGCGCCACAAATTGCGCCCCTGGATCCGTCACATGCTGGGCCAACCACGCTTTCGCAGTTTGCGCATTGGTCATGGTTTCGATCGTGGTAAAGGTTTTTGACGCTATGATAAATAAACTGCGCGTTGGGTCCAGATTTTGTAAAATATCATGCAAATGGGCTCCATCGACGTTTGAAACGAAATGGCATTTGGGGCCATCATGATAGGGTGCCAAGGCCAAACAAGCCATGGCGGGGCCCAAATCTGACCCTCCAATCCCGATGTTTACGATATCGGTGATTGGCCCTCCGGGCCCCTGAAATCGCCCCCTCCTCAGGTCTTCGGAAAAATGGGTCATCCGCTGCAACGCCTCTTGCACATCGGGCATCACGTTATGGCCGTTCACAAAGACATCTGGCCCGTCTAAATTGCGCAATGCGCTGTGCAACACGGCCCGTCCTTCGGTTTCATTGAGCGCGGCGCCCTGAAACATGTCTAGGCGGCGCTCTTCTAATCCGCGCGCTTGCGCCAAATCCAGCAAGCCGTTGCGCGCAATCGCATCGATCCGAGTTTTAGAGTAATCCAACAGCAAATCATCGGCCTGAACTGAAAATTGTTCTGCCCGGTTTTTGGCCTCAAAAAGCGCCATAATGGGCTGTTGTTTTTGCGCATCCCAATGGCGCTTTAACGCATCAAACATCCTTATCCCCTTGCTTTTGCCTAGCGCTATGCTTGTCAGTCGGCCCAATGCACCGTGGTGCCGGCAAGCACGGCCATAATAGGTGCCTCTTGCGCAGGCAAGCTTTGCGCCTGTTCTAATGCTTGGCGTTTTTCAGCCCCAAAAATAACCAAATGTTTGTATTGCGCAGCGTTCAAAACCGCAGCAGAGAGGGTGACACGAGGCTCAGGCGCATCCGGCGCGCGCATCGCGACCAAAGGCGGCGCGCTATCGCCCAGCGCAAAGGACAGTTGATCGCCGCCCGGAAACAGCGAGGCCGTATGCATATCCGCCCCCATTCCAAGCAGCAAAACCGACAGTGGTAAACAGGCTTTTAGCTGGTGCGATAACGGCTCCATCGCGTCTTCCGGCGTTGCATAATCGGCGTAAAGCGGCACATAGCTGGCTGCCTCAACCGGGCCCACCAGCAAACGGTTGCGCAATAAGGCGGTATTCGAGCGCGGGCTATCGCTGGGCACCCAGCGTTCATCGCTCAGTAAAATATTCACCCGCGCCCAGTCCAGATCGCTTTGGCAGAGTTGGTCAAAAATTGGCCCAGGTGTGGTGCCGCCCGGAACCGCAAAACTGATCGTCGATTGGCGGGACAGCGCCTTGCGTAAATCGGCGATCAAGGCCTGACTAAGCTTTTCGACCAGCGCCGCGCGCGTGGGGTATTCTTCGAACTGATAGGTCATTTTATATCCCGCCATTTGCGACCATCACGATGCATCAGCATCAGCGCATCCTCGGGGCCAGAACTGCCACTTTCATAAGGTTTGGGCACATCATTGCGCTTTTCCCAATCTTCAATGATCGGATCGGTCCATTGCCAAGCCGCCTCCACTTCATCCCCGCGCATGAACAGCGTTTGATTGCCCCGAATAACATCCATGATCAAGCGCTCATACGCATCTGGCACTTCTTCGGCCTCAGGGCCCAACGCCTCGGCAAAGGTCATATCCAACGGAACGTCAACCAAGCGCATGCCGCCCGGGCCCGGCTCTTTGATCGTAACATCCATTGTGATGCCTTCATCCGGTTGTAGGCGAATCACCAACGCGTTGCGATGGCTGCCCGCTTCTGGGCCAAAAATAGAATGTGGCGTCTCTTTGAACACCACAGCAATTTCCGAACTGCGGGCGCGCAAGCGTTTGCCCGTGCGCAAATAAAAGGGGGTACCGGCCCAACGCCAATTCCCGATATGGGTTTTCAAAGCCAAAAAGCTTTCGCTGAAAGAGCGCGGATTATTCACATCCTGGCGATAGTTTTCTTGACCGTCTGGGCTGGCATATTGCCCCCGCACAATATGATGCGCTGGTACGGCGTCCAAGGCTCTGATCACCTTCAGCTTTTCATCGCGCACCGCATCGGGATTGAATTGTGCGGGCGGCTCCATCGCGATCAAGCATAGCAGCTGCATCAAATGGTTTTGCACCATATCGCGCATCGCGCCGGATTTATCATAATATTCGCCGCGCCCGCCCACGCCCACGGTTTCCGCAACAGTGATTTGAATATGATCAACATATTGCGCATTCCAGAGCGGCTCAAACAGCATATTTCCAAAACGGATCGCCATCAAATTTTGTACGGTTTCTTTGCCCAAATAATGATCAATACGATAGATCTGCTTTTCGCTGAAATGTTCTGACAATGTGGCGTTCAATTGCTGCGAACTTTTTAAATCACGGCCAAACGGCTTTTCGACCACGATCCGACTATCCGAAAGGGCGATGCCGCGCTTGTGCAACCGTTCGGCCAAGGCGCCAAACAGGCTTGGCGCAACCGAAAAGTAAAACGCACGCACCGTATCGGGTCGCATTTTCTTCGCCAGCTCTTCCCAGCCAGCCTCCCCCATCGCGTCGATTGCAACATAATCAAAGCGCTCTAAAAACCCGGCCAAAACATCCGCATCTGGGTTTTTGACCCCAAATTCAAGAATCGCGTCCCGCAGCATCGCCCGGTAAGTCGGCGTGTCCAAATTGGCGCGCGCCGCCCCAATAATGCGGGCCTCAGCCGGGATTTGACCCGCCGCAAAACGCCGAAACAAACCAGGAATAATTTTTCGTTTTGCAAGATCACCTGTGCCACCAAATATCACCAAATCAAACGGATCAACGGGAATAACGCGTGAAACCATGTCAGCACCTCTTTTCGTTGGGCTTTTATAACCGGCTGCCAGCCACCATCAAATAAAACAATTGTTAGCGCTAACGTAAGCCGCTTTTAGGTAAATAATCGGGCAAAGTCTATGCTGTTTTTTGACCCGCCCCGTCCGGGATCTTCAGCCCGCTTTGTTCAAAGCCCACAGGGAATATTTTTTAAACTTTCAGATTAAAAATCAAGACCCGCGATGCGCCCCCCCGAGATAGGTTGAGGCACCCCGGTTGTCATTGGAGCAGAAATGGGCAGCCCTCGAAGCACCCGCACCGCCAAATACGCAAAAGCCTGGGCCTCCAACATATCTCCGTTCAGACCAATCGCTTCTACAGGCTGCACAGGACAGGCCACTTGCGCGCAAATCGCATCACAAAGCGCCAAATTGTGGCGACCACCGCCGCAAAGGTAAAGTGCAGCGGGCGCAATTGGGCAGCGCTCAACCGCCTCCGCCACGCCAAATGCGGCAAAGGCCACCGCGGTGGCCAAAGCATCTGGCAAAGACATATCTGCCAGTTCTGCAAGCTCTGCCGAAAACGCGTCGCGATCCAAGGATTTTGGAACATTTTGAAAAAAATAAGGATGCATTTTCCAACGCGACAGCAATTTTGGATCAACCTGCCCCGTGGTGGCCAAGCGCCCCTCTTGATCGACGGGTTGCCCCAAACGATGATGCATCAGATCGTTCAGCGGGGCATTGGCCGGGCCCGTATCAAAGGCGAGCAGGGCAGCTTTTTCTTCAGGTGCCGCGCAGCTTGGGTTGAGCCATGTGAGATTGCCGACACCGCCCAAGTTTAAAAACGCCACTGGCGTGTTCAAACCCGCCCATTGCGCGCAGGCAAAATGAAAAAACGGGGCCAAAGGCGCGCCCTGTCCGCCCAGCGCCACATCCTTGCTGCGAAAATCCCAAACAACGGGCTTGCCAAGCCTTTGCGCCAAAACGTGCCCATCGCCCAATTGGTGAGTTCCCCTTCCCCTTGGATCATGGGCCAGAGTTTGCCCATGAAACCCATATAGCTCAGCCACATCAAGCATCTGATAGGCCTCTAAATGCCGCTGATGAATAAGCCCGCGCGCTGTCTCTAGCCCCTGTGCCTCGGGCCACTTCCCAAGCACCAAAGACAAAATATTATGATCAGCCGCGCTATAAGGGTGATAGGCGCTTGCCCCAAACGAGGCGATTTTCTGACCATCCGTGGTGATTTCCGCCACATCCACCCCATCCAAAGATGTACCAGACATCGCGCCAACCGCCGTTACAAGCTTTTCCACGAAGATCCCTTTTCCTTGCCCGGCTTCCGCAGTATAGAAGCGCTTAAAAATAACTATGTGAGGCCACCCATGAGCTTTCAACCCAAATCTGATTTTCTTGACATCATGATGTCTCGTGGATTTTTGGCCGATTGCACGGATTATGAGGGCTTAGACAAAGCCTTACTGGCGGGCGGGATGCCCGGTTATATTGGCTTTGATGCAACTGCCCAATCGTTGCATGTGGGCAGTCTCATTCAAATTATGATGTTGCGCTGGTTGCAAAAAACCGGCGGGCGCCCGATTACGCTGATGGGTGGTGGCACGACGAAAGTGGGCGATCCCAGCTTTCGGGCGGATGAACGCCCATTGCTGACACCCGCCAAGATTGACGAAAATATAGCCGGCATCAAAAACGCGTTTTCTTCTTATATCACATATGGTGATGGGCCTTCCGATGCGCTGATGATCAATAATGCCGAATGGTTGGATGAATTGAACTATTTGGGATTTCTAAGAGATATTGGACGGCATTTTTCGGTGAATCGCATGCTCAGTTTTGAAAGCGTGAAATCACGGCTGGATCGTGAACAATCACTATCCTTTCTTGAGTTCAATTACATGATCCTACAAGCCTATGATTTTCTAGAGCTCAACCAGCGCTATGGGTGCCTGCTGCAGATGGGGGGATCGGATCAGTGGGGCAATATCGTCAATGGAATCGATCTGACGCGCCGCGTGGTTGACAACGCGGTGTTCGGCTTAACCTCACCGCTTCTGACCACCTCAGACGGAAAGAAAATGGGCAAATCTCTTGATGGGGCGGTTTGGCTGAATGCAGATATGCGCAGCCCTTATGACTTTTGGCAATTTTGGCGCAACACCACAGATGCGGATGTGGGGCGATTTTTAAAACTTTACACAGAGCTGCCGGTCGGTGAATGTGAGAGGCTGGGCGCGCTGGAAGGCTCTGAGATCAATGAAGCAAAAGCCATTTTAGCGCATGAAGTAACCAAGCTGTTACACGGCGCAGATGCCGCCGAGAAAGCCCAAGCCACGGCGCGTGAAGTGTTTGAAAAAGGCGGCATTGGCGATGATTTACCAACCGTGAAGTTAACCGCAGAAGATCTGGGCGCTGGAATTTCGATTGTACAGTTGATCGTCAAAGCAGGATTGGTGAAATCGGGCAAAGAAGCCAAACGTTTGATCGCAGAAAATGGCGCCAAACTGGATGATAAGCCGCTCACCGATGCTGGCCTAATGCTGGATGCGGCTGCATTTGGCAGCCCAATCAAGCTGAGCGCTGGTAAAAAGCGCCACGCACTGGTGCAATTGGTGACATAAAAAACGCGCCTCAGGCAGAGGCTGAGCCCGAGGCGCGTTTAAATGTTCAAAACCGGCTGATTTAATCGGTCACTGTGACTTTCGACATACGATCGGGCACGCCCAAAACCGCGCCATTGGCGCCTTTGCCCAGCTTGATCGCATCCACCACATCCATTCCGTCAGTGACTTTGCCCACCACCGTATATTGCCCGTTCAGAAAATATCCTTCGGCAAACATGATGAAAAACTGGCTATTGGCGCTGTTGGGGTTCTGCGCACGCGCCATCCCAATTACCCCGCGATCATAGGGCGTATCGGAAAATTCTGCAGGCAGATCTGGCAAATCAGACCCGCCCCGCCCTGCCATGGAGGTGTTGCCTCCGGCTTTTCCGAATTCCACATCCCCAGTTTGCGCCATAAACCCTTCGATCACACGGTGAAACACCACGTCATCATAGGCACCCGCGCTTGCCAGCGTGGTGAGGCGCTCAACATGTTGCGGGGCGATCTCTTCAAACAAATCAATGGTAACTGTTCCCTTGCTTTGCTCGCCTGCGACCTCAATCACCAAACCCGCCGCCAAGGCCGGCCCGCTTAAAACGGCGCATAACGCGCTTAGTTTAAACATCGGCCGCCACTTTCATGCTAATCATACGATCCGGGGTCATCGGCGGCTCACCGCGCTCGATCTCATCCACCAATTCCATTCCGGTCAACACGCGCCCATAGACCGTATATTGCCGGTTCAAAAAGTGATTATCGCCGAAATTTATAAAAAACTGACTGTTTGCGCTGTCAGGATTGGCGCTGCGCGCTGCTCCGATCGTGCCACGATCATGCGGGATGCCTGAAAATTCAGCTTTCAAATTGGGCAATTCAGAACCGCCCGTTCCCGCCATCCGCAGATCAAAATCGGCTTCCATATTGCCATTTTTAACATCCCCGGTTTGCGCCATAAAACCATCAATCACGCGGTGAAAGCACACATTGTCATAGGCACCGCTGCGCGCCAATTCTTTCATACGATCGCAATGTCCAGGCGCGATATCGGGTAAAAGTTCAATCACAACGGTTCCCGATTTCAATTCAATCAAGATTGTATTCTCAGGATCTTTATAAGGGCTAGATTTTGCCGCTGTTTTCTTTGCAGCAGGCTTTTTTGCCGCCGGTTTCGCCTTCGCTTTAGATGCCTTTTTCTCGGCCATGATCGATCCTTTCTGATAACTGGTGCAGCTTCCTATGCTGGATTCCTTTGGGGAACAAGGTGCACCGCGCGTCAGATCATTTATACAGAGCTTGAATCGAATCAATTTAGTGAAAGAAAGCGGGAAATAGATGGGCTGGAAAACCTTAGATAATATGGACATATCGGGTAAAAAGGTGCTTCTGCGCGTCGATATCAACGTTCCGATGAAGGCCGACAAAGTCAGCGACGCCACGCGGATCGAAAAAATTGTTCCAACCGTGAAAGACATATTAGCGGCTAAAGCCATGCCCATTCTAATGGCCCATTTTGGCCGGCCCAAAGGCGTTGCCAGCGCCGCACTAAGTCTGAAACAGCTGATCCCCGCATTGGAAACCGCGCTTGGACAATCCGTAATTTGGGCCGATGCCACAATCGGAGCCAAAGCCGAAGCCGCCAGCGCGGCGTTGCGAGAAGGGCAAATTCTCATGTTAGAAAACACCCGCTTTCACGCAGATGAAGAAGCCAATACTACAGAATTTGCCGCCGCCCTGGCCGCGTTGGGGGATATCTTCTGCAATGATGCGTTTTCCGCAGCGCATCGCGCGCATGCCAGCACCGAAGGCCTGACCCACCATCTTCCAGCCTGCGCAGGACGTTTGATGCAAGCTGAGCTGCAAGCCCTAGAGGCGGCTTTGGGCGCGCCGCGGCGCCCAGTGGTGGCCGTGGTGGGCGGTGCAAAAGTTTCAACCAAGCTCGATCTTCTGGGCAATTTGGTCACTAAAGTGGATCATTTGGTGATCGGCGGGGGAATGGCCAACACGTTTCTAGCCGCTCAAGGCCATGCAATCGGCGCGTCTTTGGCCGAACATGAAATGACAGATACAGCGCAAAACATCTTGGCGAAAGCCAAGGCTGCCGGCTGCGAAATCATCTTGCCTTCGGATATTGTGGTCGCCCGCGCCTTTGCAGCCCATGCGCCCCATGAAACCCTGCCCGCCGCGTCCTGCCCAAAAGACGCGATGATCTTAGATGCTGGGCCCGATACGGTTGACACCATCGCTTCCGTATTCGAGGCAGCCAAAACACTGGTTTGGAACGGCCCATTGGGCGCCTTTGAATTAGAGCCTTTCGATCGCGCGACCAACGCCGCAGCGCGCAAAGCCGCAGCGCTGAGCGCAGCTGGCAAGCTTATCTCGGTGGCGGGCGGTGGAGACACCGTTGCTGCCTTGAACAAAGCCGGTGCTGCGCAGGATTTCAGCTATATTTCAACCGCAGGGGGCGCTTTCTTGGAATGGATGGAAGGCAAAACATTGCCTGGCGTCGCTGCGCTCACGCAAAAGTAAGCGAGCATCCGTATCAGGCACCCTTTTTTTTAAAAAATAATCACTTTTTTCAATATGTTGGCGCTATCATATTTGCGCTGCCACCTTTCCCTAAGATAGAAGGTGGCAGTCTGCCTGCGTTTTGAGCGGGCAGGACAACGCATTTTGAAAAAAAGGATGGCGCATTGAGCACTCTTACGCAAATGGACCAAATTTCCACGGGGCAGGGTTTTATCGCTGCGCTCGATCAAAGCGGTGGCTCCTCGCCCAAGGCGCTTGCTGAATACGGAATTTCAACCAACGCCTACCAATCCGACGCAGAGATGTTCACCCTGATCCACGAGATGCGTTGCCGGCTGATGACCGCGCCCGCATTTGATGGACGCAAAATCATTGGGGCGATCCTCTTTGAAGACACCATGATGCGGCAGGTCGGTGAGATCAGCGTTGCCGATTATTTATGGAGCACGCGCAACGTGGTGCCGTTTCTGAAAATCGATAAGGGCTTGGAAGAGGCGCAAAACGGCGTGCAAATCTTAAAGCCGATACCGGGCTTAGACGCGCTGCTGAGGCGCGCCACGGATGCTGGGATTTTTGGCACCAAAATGCGCTCTGTAATCCATTCTGCGAACGCAAAGGGCATTGCCGCAATTGTCGCGCAACAATTTGACGTCGCGCTAACGATCCTTAAACATGGTTTGATTCCAATCATCGAACCTGAAATTAATATTCAAAGCGCGGATAAAGCCGTGTCAGAAACACTGTTATGCGACGAAATTTTAACCCAACTGGGTCGGTTAAACCCTGATCAATCTGTTATTTTGAAACTGACCCTGCCAGAAGTGAACAACAGCTATGCACCCTTGATTGCGCATCAAAATGTTCTGCGCGTGGTGGCGCTTTCCGGCGGTTACACCCGCCCCATCGCCAATCAACGCCTCCGCCAAAATGCAGGGATGATCGCAAGTTTTTCGCGGGCGCTGCTAGATGGCCTGTCGGCAGCTCAAACCGACGCTGAATTCAACCAAAGGCTTTCGCAATCAATTCAGGAAATATACGACGCCTCTGTCGCGGGAGAAGACGCGAGTCTTTGCTGAAACCGGCGGCACACCCACCTTTTGCCTAGGCGCACTGCCGCCCTAGGAAACAAAATCTCGTCAAAAGTAACTTTGGGGATTCACAAGGCGAATCACCTGTGTCATAATCCGATCAAGTCCAAACATATGGGCATGACAGGCAGGTATGACGCAAACAAGAACATATTCCGGTTGGGGCCTCTTGGCCGTGGTTTCGCTGGCCACCGGCTTGGGCAGTTATTTTGCCTTTGCAGCCATTCAAGGGGAATATGGCGTATTGCGCCGCGCCGAAATAACCAGTTTCTCAGACAATTTAAGCAGCGAATTGATGCGCTTAAACACCGAGGTCGTCCAGATGGAAAACCTCACGCAACGCTTGTCGGACGAATATCTTGATATCGATCTTTTAGACGAACGTGTACGAGAAATTTTGGGCTATGTCCGCAGCTCAGAGCTGGTTGTCAACTAACGTTTCGTCAGCCAAAACCCAGTAAACACATCGTAAACACACCGTAAAAAGATTTTGCTCGCAACTTTTTTTATTTTACTGTAAGGAATGGTTTAACATTAAACTAATTTATTCGGAGGCGCGACATGGCGGCACGAAAGGCGGCAGCTAAACCCAATATCTCACCCGAAGAACTTTTGGGCTATTACAAAGACATGCTGCTGATACGGCGGTTCGAAGAAAAAGCAGGGCAACTTTACGGGATGGGCCTGATTGGCGGGTTTTGCCACTTGTATATTGGCCAAGAAGCCGTGGTTGTCGGGCTCGAAGCTGCTGCCGAAGACGGGGATAAACGTATTACGTCTTATCGCGATCACGGCCATATGCTTGCCGCAGGCATGGATCCAAACGGAGTTATGGCCGAATTAACCGGGCGCAGCGGTGGCTATTCCAAAGGCAAAGGCGGCTCCATGCACATGTTCAGTAAAGAAAAGCATTTTTACGGCGGGCATGGCATCGTTGGGGCGCAAGTGCCGCTGGGGGCAGGCTTAGCCTTTGCGGATAAATATCTTGATAATGGGCGCGTCACATTTGCCTATTTTGGCGATGGCGCCGCGAACCAAGGGCAAATTTACGAAACCTTCAATATGGCGGCACTTTGGGATTTACCCGTGATCTTTGTGATCGAAAACAACCAATATGCGATGGGAACCGCGCAAAAGCGTTCGACCTCAACGCCGGATCTATACACCCGCGGTGAGGCTTTTGGTATCAAAGGTCAGGCCGTGGATGGTATGGATGTATTAGAAGTGAAAGCCGCCGGCGAAAAAGCGGTTGCGCATTGCCGCAGCGGCAAAGGCCCATATATTTTAGAAATCAAAACCTATCGCTATCGCGGCCATTCCATGTCTGATCCGGCCAAATACCGCACCCGTGAAGAGGTTCAGAAAATGCGCGAAGAGCGCGATGCGATCGAATCTGTGCGCAGCCTTTTGTTAACGGGCAAACACACCACAGAAGAGGCGCTAAAGGCGATCGATAAAGACGTCAAAGACATCGTCAACGCATCCGCCGAATTTGCAAAGACCAGCCCAGAGCCCGACTTAGACGAGCTTTGGACGGATATCTACGCCTAAAGCATAAGGAGATTTATGATGGCAATTGAAATTCTTATGCCCGCCCTTTCCCCCACAATGGAAGAGGGCACATTGGCAAAATGGATGGTCAAAGAAGGCGATGTTGTGGCCGCTGGCGATATCATTGCAGAAATTGAAACCGATAAGGCAACAATGGAATTTGAGGCCGTTGACGAAGGTATAATTGGGCAAATTATCGTGGCAGAGGGCAGCGAAAACGTAAAAGTGAACAGCCCGATTGCAACCATACTGGCTGAAGGCGAACCCGCTGCAGCACAGCCCAGCGCCGCGCCGCCCGCCCCGTCGCAAGCAGAGGCGCCTGCGCCGGCAGCCGTGCCGGCAGCTGCGCCGGCAAAAGCGGCAACGGCCGCGCTGGCTCCGAATACCGCGCCCGATTGGCCCGAAGGCACAACGCTGAAACAACAAACGGTGCGCGAGGCTTTGCGCGACGCGATGGCCGAGGAAATGCGGCAAGATCAAAACGTATTTTTGATGGGCGAAGAAGTAGGCGAATATCAAGGGGCCTATAAAATTTCGCAGGGCCTGCTTGACGAGTTTGGAGAAAAGCGCGTGATCGACACGCCGATCACCGAACATGGTTTTGCAGGAATAGCGGTTGGTGCAGCCTTTGGCGGGCTACGGCCAATCGTTGAGTTTATGACGTTTAATTTTGCCATGCAGGCGATGGATCAAATCATCAATTCCGCGGCGAAAACGCTATACATGTCGGGCGGTCAAATGGGGGCACCAATGGTGTTTCGTGGCCCCAATGGTGCGGCGGCGCGCGTTGGCGCGCAGCATAGCCAAGATTACGCAGCCTGGTATGCGCATATTCCCGGGCTTAAAGTGGCGATGCCCTATTCGGCTTCGGATGCTAAGGGCCTGCTGAAAAGCGCCATTCGCGATAACAATCCGGTGATATTCTTGGAAAATGAAATCTTATATGGCCGCAGTTTCGACGTGCCAGACATAGAAGATTTCACGGTTCCATTCGGCAAAGCCCGAGTCTGGCGCGAAGGGACAGATGTTACCATCGTGAGCTTTGGCATCGGCATGCAATACGCGTTAGAAGCGGCTGATAAACTGACAGAGCAGGGCATAAGCGCCGAAGTGATTGATCTGCGCACCTTGCGGCCGATCGATTACGATACGGTGTTGGCCTCGGTTCAAAAAACCAACCGCTGCGTCACGGTGGAAGAAGGCTTCCCCGTTGGAGCGATTGGCAACCATCTTTCCGCTGTGATTATGCAGCGCGCCTTTGACTATCTGGACGCGCCTGTGATCAATTGCACCGGCAAAGATGTGCCGATGCCATATGCGGCAAATTTGGAGCGTCATGCCCTGATCACCACCGATGAGGTCATCGCCGCCGTTCATTCTGTTACCTACCGCTAAGGAGATCGGATCATGCCTATAGAAATTTTGATGCCAGCGCTATCTCCGACGATGGAAGAAGGCACACTTGCCAAATGGTTGGTAAAAGAGGGCGATGCTGTTGCCTCGGGAGATTTGCTGGCTGAAATCGAAACTGACAAAGCCACGATGGAGTTTGAAGCAGTTGACGAAGGCATCATTGGCAAACTTTTGGTCGCGGAAGGCACTGAGAATGTGGCCGTGAATAGCGCGATTGCCGTTTTACTGGAAGATGGTGAATCCTCCTCAGAGGTCGACGCAGCGCCCAGCGCGCCTGCAAGCCCTGCCCCGGCCGCCGAAGCAGCCACATCAAGCCCAACAAAGTCCGCAACGCTCGCCTCCTCTCCCGCATCGGCGCCCCCCGCCGCCGCAGATAAGGCAGCGGAGGGGGTACGCATTTTTGCAACGCCTTTGGCGCGCAAATTGGCAGCGCAGAACAATGTTGATTTAACCAGATTATCGGGTAGCGGGCCGCGTGGGCGGATCGTAAAAGCCGATATTGAAGCGGCAGGGAGCGCTGTGTCTGCCGACATAACAGTGGCTTCAATGGCCAGTGCGGCAAGCACAAGCGGCGCGGCCTCTGCGCCCCAATCGGCTAATTTTGAAACCATCTCTAAACTATATGCTGAGCGTGCCTATGAAGAAATCTCATTGGATCGTATGCGCAAGACCATCGCGGCCAGATTAACCGAAGCCAAGCAAACGGTCCCGCATTTCTATCTTCGCCGTGATGTTATGCTTGATAATTTGCTCGGCTTTCGCGGTGAGATGAACGCCGCGCTTGCAGAACGTGACGTGAAGTTATCGGTCAATGATTTTGTGATCAAAGCCTGCGCGCTGGCCCTAACGACGGTGCCAACCGCCAATGCCATTTGGGCCGGTGATCGTATATTGCAATTCACCCCTGCTGATATTGCGGTGGCTGTGGCCATCGATGGGGGGCTGATCACGCCCGTGCTAAAAGATGCGGATCAAAAAAGCCTCTCCGTTCTCAGCACCGAGATGAAAGATCTCGCAACACGGGCAAAGGGGCGAAAGTTGGCCCCGGATGAGTATCAGGGGGGCAGCTTTGCGATTTCAAACCTTGGAATGTTTGGCATTGATAATTTTGATGCCGTGATCAATCCCCCCCATGGCGCGATCTTAGCCGTGGGCGCGGGCAAGAAAAAGCCCGTCGTAACCGCGTCGGGCGAGTTGGGCGTAGCAACCGTGATGTCCTTGACATTATCGGTGGATCATCGGGTGATTGATGGGGCTTTGGGCGCCGAACTTTTAAATGTAATCGTCAAAAACCTTGAAAACCCAATGGCGATGCTGGCCTAACCGCCGCACGGGCTCACGCCACATTAAAAAAGCCCCGCTTTATCAGCCGGGGCTTTTTACATCTCAACCATATAGGCCCTCAAAACCCTAAGGTTTTACACTATCAGTCCAGGCTCGCCTCGCCCGAAAGCAATTGATCCATCGATATTGAAGGCGTGCTGCACCCTGCGGTGCCAACAACTTTTGCAGGCACGCCGGCAACGGTGGATTTTTCGGGAACATTATCCAGCACGACCGACCCTGCGGCGATGCGCGAGCAGCGCCCAACGTGAATATTGCCCAGCACTTTCGCACCGGCGCCAATCAACACCCCATCACCAATCTTTGGATGCCGATCTTGCTCTTCCTTGCCGGTCCCGCCCAAGGTAACGGCATGCAGCATTGAGACATTATCGCCCACCACCGCCGTTTCCCCGATCACGACCGAATGCGCGTGATCAATCATCAGACCTTTTCCAATCCGGGCATTCGGGTGGATATCGATCCCAAACACTTCGGATGTTCGAGATTGCATAACATAGGCCAGATCAATCCGGCCATCTTTCCACAGATAATGCGCAACGCGATAGGCTTGCACAGCCTGAAAGCCTTTGAAGTAGAGCAGCGGTTGCATATATCTGTGACAGGCCGGATCTCTGTCATAGCTTGCCATAATATCTGCCCGCGCCGCCAGCGCCAATTCTGGCTCATTCGCATAGGCCAGCGCACACATATCATGCAGCGCCTGTTCAGACATCTGCGCCGAGGCCAGTTTTTGCGCCAAACTATGAGAAAGCGCAGATTCAATATCTGAATGTTGCAAAATTATCTGATGCATGAAGCCGCCCAGAAGCGCTTCGCGCTGAATTGATTGTTCGGCTTCTTGTCGAATACGCTCCCAAACCGGATCTAGCTTGGCAAGATGGTGTTGTGGATCCCTCATTCGGCGCCTCCCGTTAATATGGGCCTTAAGTATAAATTTAATCCACAGCGTCAACCAAAGCAAGTCAAATGCAATACTTAAGGATGGCTAAATAATATTCTTTTTTGAATGCTTAGTACAGAATAATTAGCCGCGCAAAGATCACACGAACAGCAAAAACCCCTAACCGCTAACCTCAAGATTTTCTGAAATTGTTATATAGCCGCTCGGGCCTGGTCCAAAACGATCGGATAATTGGGCAACCTCAAATCTCAACCCATTCATATTATTTGTTTTAAATCAGAAACATACCACGCCTTTTCATAGGTCCAAACCGGTCGCTCTGGATAGGCCTCGCGCAGAACCACGCTCTGTGCCAAAATGCGAACGCGATAGCGCTCTGCAGCTTCGGCAAGCGGAATTTCACCCTCTTGCCACAAATCCGCGTCAACGCGACCGCGGCGCAGCCATGTAAATTCAATCACCGCGGGCTTGATGCGTATTTCTATATGACAGGGGCGGTAGGGCCTTAATACATTATTGAGAAATACCTGTGAGGAGCTCTGAAAAATAGGATCATCAAATGGCTTGGCAGCGGGGCCGATGCGAAAATGACGCTCTATCCCCCTTTTGATGGGTGAAACCGAAAGTTGGGGCGGCGCTTGATCAAGCGTTACAAGCAAGCTGCCACTTGGCCATTCATCGGGCATGATCGCATCGCTGCCGTGTAATCCGCGCAACAGTCCTGATAGCTGATAAACCCCGCGCCGCCGAAGCGCGGCAAATTGAAATTGTACGATTTCCCAATTGCCAGCAGATCCATCGCC
The DNA here is from genome assembly GCA_034423775.1 of Alphaproteobacteria bacterium US3C007. Lineage (NCBI taxonomy): Bacteria > Pseudomonadati > Pseudomonadota > Alphaproteobacteria > Rhodobacterales > Roseobacteraceae > Thalassovivens > Thalassovivens spotae. Next base: position 2,608,798 of record CP139918.1, on the reverse strand, counting down.
AATCGCCATTTTGTTTTGCCCAGCCAAGAAGGCCTCGAGTTTTATCGAGCTTAAGGGCAGGCTTGGCATTTCAACCAAAAGCTGCGTGCCCCTATCAATCAAACCCAAAGGCCCTGCGGGCAAGGGCGAGCATAACCGTCCAATGTAACTTTGCCGCGTGATCACCTGCGCCAACGCGTAATCGTCTAAGCTATATGACGCATATACCGCGACCCGCCCAGGCCATGGTTCTGCCGAGGCTGCCACATAAGGGGCTTGGGGCTGCTCATCACCGCTAAGCGACGGCAAATCAAGAAAAGTTGCAAAGACCGGCAGCGGCGGTACAAAGCGATCAAGGCGCAGGCGATCTGCCTGATAGGGCTGCGGTTGATATAATTTGGCATCGCTGCGCACGCCCGTCAAAGTTTGAAAACTCCCCAACTCCACCCGGTCAATCCGATAGCTGTCAGACCGCCCACCCACCTCAATTCGAACCCTGTCTCCCGCACTGACCTGGCGCTGCGAAGGAGGCAAGGCAAAGCGGATAGTATCTTTTGCCAAACGCGCCTCGACAAGCCAGCGCCGCATCGCCTGACGCGCCTCAGCACGGGTTAACACCAGCCCAGTTTCGGTTTGCGACACACTCAGTTCCGAATCTGAGGCAAGCTGAACCTCTTCGCTGACCACATCATAAACGCCTTGCGCCAAAACAAAGCTTTGTTGCAGACGCCCCACCCGTTCCGTCGCGCCATCGCGGCGCCATTCAATCGGGGCTTCTAGCGCTTTACTGTCAACCAAGCTTTCAAGATCAAGCGGCCGCTCCAGACCGGCCCCGCGCTGCAAAAACCGAACAACGCCCTGCCGCTCAACCGCATCGAAGCCAAAATGCAGTGCCAAGGGCTGTAACAACCCGCGCGCGCTTTCCTCTCCATTGGTTTTATAACCGCGCACATAGCCATGCAGATCGGATACATCATAATCAAACAAACCAGAGCGCTCGCAGATTTCAGCCACCACCGCCGCCAAAGACACCCCCGACACTCGGCCTGTGATCCAATGCCCTCGTGCATAATTCTCCCCATCGGCCCACAGATCCTCTGCAGCGGGAAAGTACGGGAAGGGCCGCGCATCCCAGGTCCACACAAACATCCGTGAGCGATCCAGCATCCGCCCAGAATAGACATCGGATTCTGGATTATGTTCGGGCTTCGCCCAATATAAATGCAGCGCCCTCAAATATTGCATCTGAATATAATCATCCCGCTGGCCCACCGAAAAATAGGGCAAAGCGGATTCCGATGATTTTGGATCAAAGAATACATTTGGCTGATTGGTTGCTTTATCAACCGCAGCCACCCCCAATTCGGTAAACCAGATCGGCTTTGATTTGGGCTGCCACTGGGTTGGCTCTGGGCTGCGCAGGCCGTTAATGCGGTTATAATGTTTCTGCGACCACCAGCTTTTCAGATCTTTGTAGCGCCAAATCCAAGCCTCATCATGCGCCGTATCTTCGATCGGCGTGCGCGATTGTACGTTTCGAGCCTCGCTTGTGGGATAATACCAATCATACCCTTCTCCACCCGCGATATTAGAGGTCAAATAGGCCAGATCGTATAAACTGCCCCAGGCCGCATCTTTATGCGCGATGCCGTCCCGCCAATCCGACAGGGGCATGTAATTATCGATCCCGATGAAATCTATGTCGGAACTCGACCAAAGCGGATCAAGATGGAAAATCATATCACCGTCGGCCTCTGCCGGGCGATAACCAAAATATTCACTCCAATCTGCGGCATAGCCCAGCTTTACCTCGGGGCCCAAAAGCCGGCGCACCTGTTGCGCCAGATCCTGTAAATGCGCGACAGCCAGAAAACTATCTGATTGATCTCGTACCGCGCTCAGGCCGCGCATTTCAGACCCGATGCAAAAAGCAGCGACCCCGCCCGCCCGCGCGCACAGGGCAGCATAATGCAATATAAAGCGATTATAGCCCCAATCATCGGCGGGGCCGCTATAGCTTACTGCATCACGCGAGACGGTAAAATCAGCCGCCTGTGCCTGCCCGAAAAAGGCAGCAATTTCTTCCGCCGCGCCCGGGCCACGATCCGGGCTACCGGGTTGGTTTGGGGCTTTTGACAGCGTGATGCGGCCTCGCCATGGATAGGCAGCTTGCCCCGTTTGATCAGAATAGGGATCCGGCAACAAATTATCAGGCCCCTGATCCATCAGAATAAACGGATAAAACATCACGGCTTGACCCGCCTCTTTTAGCGCCTCAATCGCCTCAAGAACCGACGCATCTGCAGGTGTACCGCCATAGACAGAGCGGCCCTGGCGCAGCGGGATCTGCGCGGCTTGCGCGCGCGCCAGACCAGAGACCTGCCAAGGCATCGGCACGCCATCATGCACAGCTTGTTCAACCTTGGGGCGCAAGCGGCAGTGAGCACAGCGCAGATCGCTGCCAAACCAGCTGACCACCAGTGATACGGCTTTGCATTTTGGCAGCTCTTGTTCCAACATCGTGAGCGACGTTTGAAAATCAGAAAGCCCCGAGGGGGTATTTTCATTGGCGCTGCGGTTCTTGCCCAACCCTTGTGCATAATAGACCGATGAGCGCGCCAGAGCATATTCACCGGTTCCCGGAATAAGCGAGACGCCCGTGATCAACGCCGCGGGCTCGGCAGGAGTTTTTGTAGTAATCTGCGCCGGGCGGCAAATTTCAAAACTAAATTGCGGCACCCGATTGCCAAAAGGCGCCAAGGATAGGTTTTCTATTACAACATAGGCAAGGCCGCGATAAGCCGGGACTTGACCCATGCCTTCGATCGCTTCCAAAGCGGGATCAGGCCTTTGGGTTTCAGAGCCTTTATAAACCTGCATTGACAGCTGTTCGGGCGATATTTTCACCCCATCCGCCCAAATTTGCGCGATATGCGTGATCTCACCCCAGCAGAGCGCAATCGCAAGACTCACCGAATACTGATATTCAATGACATCTGGGCTGGCGGGGCGGCTTTTGCTGGAAGCTTGCCCATGTGTCACCAGTTTATTTTCAAAAAACTGCGAGGCCCAAATCACCTGTCCGCCAACGCGCGTGCGCCCAAAGACATGCGCGATCGGCAGCCCTTCACCACTTTGCGTGATTTGCGCCCGTTCAAGCCGCCCCCTCTCAACCGCCTCAGAGCCCTGCCCCAGCACCGCTGCATCAAGACTACGCCCAATGACAGCGCCGGCAAAGCGGCCAACGCTGGTCATTGAAAACCCCAAAAAGCTGCCCCCGACCGAACTGCCAATACCAGCCCCAAGGCCAGCCAGAACCAATGTTGCCATTAAAAACCTCGCTTTGGGAAACGAAAGATCGCCACCGCGCGGCGGCGCCATTTAAGCGTTAAATCTACTTCGCAGACGCCTTTCACGTGGCAAGCATGAATGAAGCTTGGCCGGCCGGCGCGCTGCGCGGCAATACCCAAATGATTGGCGGCCCCTTTTGCCATCAGGCGAAACAACAAAAGGCTGCCATCCGGGATCACGGCCCCGTTTTGCAAACGGCCATCTGGTTGCATTTCAATCGTCATGCTAGAGAAATATTTTTGCAAATGTTGCCAGAGCAATTCTTGGGGCTGCAAGGCTCCCCAAGCCGGCGAGTAGGGCGGAATTCGCGCAGGCTCTGCGCCAATCTGCGCCCGCCAGACCCCTCGGATCAGCCCCAAGCAATCTGCGCCAACGCCGCGGCACGAGGCTTGATGATGAAAGGGGGTGCCCAGCCAACCACGCGCCGTAGATACAATCATATTGGGCTTCAACATCATCTGCGGCTGCCATGATCCGATGCGGCTTGCTGGGCAGGATTAATAAGCAGCCAGTCGCCTGAGGGAATATCGGGAAAGCCGCGGAAATTAAGCGCATTGTCAAATTTTATCCGGCAGGTTTCAAAACGTTTATCGCAGCCCATGGTAAGCTCGAGCAGATCCCCTTCCTCAAAGCCCAGGCTTGGCGGCTCCCAAAGCTCGATCAAACGATGCGCGCCCAAACGCTGATCGCGCTTCACCAAGCCCTGATAGCCCTGCGCTTTGCCGTTCACAGCCTTCAGCGTGCCATGTTCGAAACACCCGTCTTCAAATGCGGGCAGATCAAACAGCTCTAGCGCGCCCTGCTCCGTGACCCGCGACAACGCCACCGAAGTCACGAACCCCGGCGTTGTCAAATCAAAACCGCAGGCTTGATCTCCCAAAAGCGCGCTACAACCGGCGCTGTAGACCCGCGCCACAGGCTTATTCAACAAAGCGGTCAGGCCGCGTAATTCGGCCTGAAACGCGCCCCCTTTACGTTGAATCTCGCCAATCAGCCCCGAGAATTCCAGCTGATATTGCAGTGGGTTGGCCCAATTCACCAGCCATACCTCTACCTTGGCTTCATCAAACTTGCCGGCCGCGATATCCGCTTCGCTCACCCCGTCATCCCATAAGACCCCCAAGGCTTCGGTATTATCAACCGACAGCCCTGTCGTTTGGGATAGGTTCATCGCAGACAACCCGCTTTCGGCGCGAAATTCCAACCCCGCAAAAAAGAGCGGTCGATCATGATCGGTAAAGCCAAACCGCACCCCGTCGCGTCTTGTGATCGCCCAAGCTCTGCAAATACTGGTGAGGCCGTGTTGCAAGGCCTGATAAAGCGTCGGCTGCGTCATAGGCGCAGCTCAACAACTGGCACGCGTGGCAATTCGCCCGCCTCAAAATGTGCCAGACTGGTTTCGATTATATCTGCGTCAAAGCGCACGGGCACATCAAATTCGAATCCCGCTGTTACATCCAAACCGGAGGCGGGTGGACGAAGAAAGTTCAAAAGGCCCGTGCGCGACTCCACCTCAAAATGCCGCGCTTCAAATTGCGGCTCGCCTTGAATGGCGGCCACGACCGATCCGATTACAGGTTTGCAAATGGGGCGCGTATAGCGGCCCTCGCCAGAAATATAAGATTTTGATAAGGCAAATTCCCGCTGTTGCCCGTCGCCGATCCCGATTACTTGGTCATTAAACCCGACTTCCTGACTGGGCAGGCAAGATTTGAAATCACCCCAATCTTTCCAACGAAACCCGTGTAGACGCCCGGCGCGGGCTTCAAAAAACGCGATTAAATCGGCTATATCGTCAAGCGATCGCATCCCCAAACCCGCGTCGTAGCGTCGCTTTGAATGGGCCCAAGGCGTGCTCCGTTCTTCATAACCATTGCTCAGCGTGACAATTTCGGTACGCCGTTCGGGGCCGCCAAATGAGCCAAAACTGATCGTTGTCGGAAATTGCACTTCATGAAATGACATAGGCTTCTGCCCTTTTTTACCGGTTGCGTTGAGCGCGCGAAATCACCTGTCCAATCTGCGCAGAAATTTGCGATTGGGTGCGGCGAAACCCTTCGACATCCGGGGTTGTTACATGTATCGAAACGTGGACCGGTGCAGAAAATCCACCCTGCCCTTTGATACCAAGACGGCCATCTTTGCCGCGGGCAAGCGGCAAAATAGCCTCTGGACCGGCTTCTCCGGCCAACCCTAATCCACCGCGCATGGGAAAATAGGTGGGCGAAGACACAATACCTCCGTCTGCGAATGGCATGACCCGCGTATTGGTAAAGCCAGCGCCGCCTGAAATCGGTGAAAAGGCGCCCAAAACAGATTGAGCATTGTTCACCAGTGAGCTTGCCAAATGCGCCGTTACGGGTTTGACTGCGGCGTTGAATGTGGCGTCGATTAACGATTTTCGAATATGCCCAATCACATCGCTGAACTGCTCGCCATTTCGCACAGCGCCATCCAAAGCCTGTCTCAACCCCTTGCTGAGCGATCGTTGAAGCCCGGCTGCGCCGCTTTGTGTGTCTGAAAAGCTGTGCCTTAAACGCTGTAATTCTCGCCTGAAAGAAGCAGCAGCATCTTGCGTATCGCTCAGCGACTGTTCACCCAGAGGCGCCGCAAAGCCAGCGGTGGTTCCTTTGGCATTATACGTCATCATCAAAGGCTTTCTGCACGTCGGGATATTGTTCTAATAAAGTTTGCAACTCGCGCTGACCAAACCGCGCCTGCAGGCTGTGCGGCCGCGCCATCAAAGACAGCTCTTTTGGTGTTAACTGCCAAAACTCGGACGGAGAAAGGCGCAATCGAGACAACCCAAACCGCAAGAGTGCGCTCCAATCAAACATTGGCGCCATCGCTGTGGTCTGCGGGATCTCCAAACCCCAGCACCAAAAGCCGCGCCGCGGTTTCACTGGCCGTCACAAGCCCACCCTCAATATGCGCATCCGCCAAATCACCGAAGCCGCCCGTCCAGCCAGCGCCGCGCAAACCGCAAATCAGCAAATCCATCACATCTTTGCTACGAAACGCACCCGTCTCAAAACGCTGGATCAAATCCACCAAACTTTCTGCTTCAAGGCGATCTTCCAGCTCGGCCAGCGCACCCAGCGAAAGCCGCAGCACATGCCGTGTTCCATCAATCACCAATTCAACCTCGCCGCGCTGGGGATTCACCATTCTACAGCTCCGCAAAACTTAAAACGCCCGCGGAGGCCAGAGATAACTCGTAAGTTGCCTCTGCATTATACGTGCCCGCATAGTCCAAACTGGTAATCTGAAATGGCCCTTGCAGCGTTCCAAACCCGGGTAAGATAATTTGAAAATCTGGGGTTTTAGCATCGAAAAAAATTTGCCGGACGCGCATATCGGAATGGGAATCTTTGAACACACCCGAGCCCGTAAGCGAAGCTGTTTTGACACCCGCTCCCGCCAAAATTTCCCGCCAGCCACCCTGGCTGTCAAGCGAGGTGACATCCACCGTTTCTGCATTAAAACTTAGCCGCGTGGCGCGCAGCCCGGCCAAGGTTTCAAATTGCCCATCCGAGGTCATATCGACCTTGATCAAAAGCGCTTTGCCAGCTTGTGCAGTCATTTTAAAATCCCTTTATAAAGCGTCATCTTGCGCGCAACGAAGCAGAAAAGTGACGTCAACACGGCGGGCATCCAACTGAGGGTCACGCCATGCATTCGCCTTTGAAAAATGGACGAAAACCACGCGCCCTTGGTCTAAATTAGGCGGTTTGGCGTGCAACGCGTTCACAACAAAGCCAGCCAGCCGTTTCGCCTCTTTGAAGCCATGCCCCCGAGACAGCGCGGAAATCAGCAGCTGATGCTCGCTGCCAGAGTGTGTAAAATCGGATTTATCAATCACCAGTTCCGGGCCGATGAGCAGATAAAGATCTGGAACGACGCCCGGGGGAACCCCATCAAAAATATGCGCGCCAATCAGGGCTTTGATATCAGGGTCAGCGCTGATCTGCGCGAAAACCCCAGCCTGAACAGCTGCAAAATCAACGTGGCTCATTCTGCCACCCAGGTTAACGATGTCGACAAAAGATACTTCCCAGAGGCATCATAGGGAACAGTGGTGTAAATGGGATATAGCGCGTCTTTCAGGCGAAACCGACGGCCTGGATGGGGGTAAAGCTTCGCGCTTGGAGGCAGCGCGCGCAAGGTTATTTGCCAGTTTATACGGCGTAAAATTCCCCCTTGTGACGCGCTGCGCGGATGCGAAGATACTTCAAGCCGTGCCCAAAGCGTACCTAATTTTTGCCATTTCTTTTGGCTGCCCCCCGCGCCATCAGCCAGGCTCACGCAATCTTCCAATGTCAAAAGATGCGATAGTTTTGGGATCTTATTTCTCATAATAACCGCCCTGCACGAAGGCGTGGCCGCTTGTGCGGCTCGAGCAGGCTGAGAATTCCAAACGGCATTGAGCTTTGGGCAAGCCCAGATTCATCACGGTTTTCATAATAATGGCTGCACAATAACAACACCGCTTGCTGTAAATCTGCAGGGATACCCGCCCAGTTGACATATTGGCCCGCCATTATGCTAATCCGACAAAATCCACCATTCAGCAATTTGGGAAAACAACCGTGAACCTGCGCGCGCCCCTTTTCGAGATTTAAATTAAAGCCTTCCTTTGGCAGATGCCTCACGTTATGCGCCATATGAAGCGATACGCTTAAAAGCTGTTTCACGGGCCATAGCGGCAAGCTGAGCATTTGCGTTTCTGGACTCTCAAACGCGTCATAGCCAAATTGCCTTTGTAACATCACCAGCGATAATCGGCGCTCAATCACGGTTATCGCGGCACGCAGAAACCCAGCCAAAACAGGCTCTTGAACAGCAGCATCTTCAAAGGTCGAGCCCAGCAGCAAATGCGATTTGGCGGCATCAAGCGGCAAATCAGAGGCCGGTATGGGCGCAAGTTCAAAATACATTTCAGCTATCCAAGATTAAGATCAATATACAAATTTAGTGAATTGTTTTTATTGGTAATTAACTATTTAAAAGCGCCAGATATACGCACTCTATGACGTGGAAAATTTCAACAATTTAATGGCTGAGAAATCCGTCACCGCACCGCCAACGCGCTTTGTTGCATAAAAAAGCACATGCGGTTTTGCGCTGAAAGGATCACGAAGAACGCGCAAATCTGGCCGCTCAACGATTGTGTAACCCGCGCTAAAATCGCCAAAGGCAATCGCATAGGCGTCGGGCTCGATATCCGGCATGTCTTCACAGATTACCACCGGATAACCCAATAAGCGCGCCGGCTCTTGCAGGGCCAACCCATCCGCCCATAGGAAGCGGCCATCGCTGTCCTTAAGCTTTCGAATGTGACCGGCAGTTTTTGAATTTAAAACGAAACGGGACTTAGCGCGATAGCGCGCGTCCAGCGCATAAACCAGATCAACCAATTTATCCGGTGCCATACCCTCTTTAAACTTCTCCGCGCCTCCGGTCGCAATATAGGCCAGTTGCCCCCAATTTTGAGCGCCATCGGCCGCTTTGTCATAGCTCAAAAAGCCCTTTGGTTGATCCTCGCCAGTTCCACGCAGGAATGCGCGCCCTTCAAACCGCGCGAACGTATCAGCGATGCGGCCGGCCAGCCAATTTTCGATGTCAAACGCGCTGTCTTCAAGCAAGCGTTGCGAAGCTTTTGGCATCGCGCTCAATTCATGCAGCGGAATACGAATACGATCCAATTTAGGGGTTGCGGTATCGTTGACAGCGTCCTGCTCGGTCGCCTAACCGGCATCCATCTCCCCGTGATCCATCAAAATATCATAGGCAGATGCCTCTACGGTGACCACATGCGCTATGCTGCGGATGGAGTGCGCCGCGCTAAGCGCGCTATCAACAAAATCCGCCGTTTTTCCATCTACAAGAAAGCCACCTTCGCTATTGACCGCGGCCAACATTCCCTTTTGTTCGATATCCAACCCATGCAGTTTGGTTTCATCCCCCGATTTCAAATAGGCCTTGAACGCTTTTTGGTGGCGGCACTCGGCCTGAGCATTGGGATCCAAGGCAGGTCGAAACAGCGCATGCGCCTTTTGATCCAACCGCTGCAACCGATCTTCTTGGCTGTCAATTTTCTCATAAGATTTCACCTTGAAATCATTGATACTGCTTATAAATTCATCTAAAGAGCCCTTTAGATCAGCCAGTGAAAATTCTGAGCTTTTTAAACCCGTTGGTCGTTGATCCTGCGTCATATGATACCTCTATCCGATACGTTAATTTGATCTGTTGATTTTAAGTTTCGCGCGGCTTGCCGAAACAGAGCGCAGACTTCACGGACCCGGTTCTCCTCGGCTGGCTCATCGGCTTTCGCGCTCACACGCGCCCCCGGCAGCATTGGAAATGTGACAAGTGAAATCTCCCACAGCTCGAGCTTGTTCAACAAGCGTGCGCCAGCGGCGTCAAACCCCGCCTCTTTGGTGGTATAGCCCACCGACAGCCCATCTAAAGCGCCGGCTGCGATCAAGGCAGCAGCCTCTCGAGCGCGCAAAATCGGCTCGAGCAGTCGGCCTTTTGCGTAGAGCCCATGCGCATCTTCACGCAGCTCATCCCAGATGCCAATGGGTTGCGCTGGATCATGCTGCCAAAGCATTTTAATCTTGCGGTTTGCGCGAACGGCCGCCTGCAGCGAATGTTGAAACGCCCCTTTTCGAACAATATCGCCGCCATGATCTCCAATGCCGAATAAGCTGGCATAGCCTTCAACGGCAAACCCGTCTGACAAAGACAACCCCTGCTCAGAAAGGCAAAATTTACGCTCAATATTTGGAAAGCTTGGGTTCATTTCTAGCCTCGCCGCATCCATAAGTTACTTCTAAAAATCAATTCACTCGTGGCTATGAGCCAAAACAGAGAGCCGCTTATCTGCAAGATCGTATCAACCATCGCGGGCGCCTGCTTTAGAGGATAAGCCCAAGAGGTGGCGCTTTTCATTATCGGTTAAGAACCCCGCATCGCTTACCCGGCGCCAAAGCGCATCGCGCTCTTGAGACAGCGCTTGTATAAGGTCAAGATCCGGTAATAGTTGAAAATCCTGCGGCCAAGAGGCCGATAACCAACGCGCCAAATGGGCTGTCACGCGTTGCACCAATGGCAAAACAGTCAAGCGCACAAAAGCCCGGTTTGCCTCTTGATAATTTGCATAAGTGGCATCGCCCGGAATGCCTAAAATCATCGGCGGCACCCCAAAGGCCGTCGCAATCTCGCGCGCGGCTAATTCTTTGGTTTTGTGAAACTCCATATCCGAAGGTGAAAACCCCATCTGGCGCCAATCAAGCCCGCCTTCCAGCAACATCGGACGCCCCGCATTGCGCGCGCCCTGATGATAGAGTTCGAGTTCATCTACCAACCGGTCATATTGCGCATCGGTTAGGCTGCCCTGCCCCTCTTGCCCGCGATACACAAGCGCTCCGGATGGGCGGGCGGCATTCTCAAGCAGCGCTTTTGACCAAGCAGAAGCACCATTATGAACATCAATCGCGCGTGCGGCTGCCTGCAAAGCAGAAAGACCAGAATGATCATTCTGCGGATGAAAACTGCGAATATGGCAGATATCGGGATGTGACCCCTCTGCGGTGAAGCGCTGCTTATGCGCGCCAACCGTATAGTCATAGGCCACTGGCCAGCCATCCTTACCCATCACTGCTGAAACACGTTCCGAACGCAGCGTGTAAAGCTCGGATGGATGCCCATCGCTGTTGAGAACCGCTTTGATATACCCATTTCCACTGAGCAGAATTTGCCCGTAAAGCGCTTCTAAAAAATCAGATTTGGTCTGCCCATGGTTGGGGGATTTGAGCACAGAGACCAGCGGATGCGTGTCAATTCGCTTGCCGCGCAGCACGCATATCAAAGGTACCGCAGCCGCCGCCTCAGCGATCAATTTAACCGCCCGAAACCCAATCGGATTACCAAGGAATCCCTGTTGGATTAAACTCGAATTATCCCGGCCACTCCAATGAAGCGCCGCAGTCAAGGCGCCAGATCCAAAGCTCGTAGGGCGTTTGGACGCCGGTTTAGCCGAAGCAACAGCTGTCTTTTTTTCAAACATCCGGTTGAAAAGGCTCATTAAAATATATTCCATCCTATGAATGCCCGCCCCATTGATCAAGCAAGGCGTTTGATTGGAAAAAACCACAAAGGGTTTAACAGGCCCGCATCGCAACGGGCGCTGGCGTTGCGAGGTTACAACAAACGCATTCGTGGCTTTATTGATTTAACATGGGGCTTCAGCATCAGCTCGCTCAAGGCCCAAACCAAAGCATCCACGCGGTCGGGGCTACCTTGCCCTTGAAACCCATGCAGCGTCATTTCACACATTTGGTGTTCAAGCGCGTTTAACCCAGGCAGGTGAAACACCCGCCCCTGTTCGTAAAGCGCAGCCACGGGTTCTGCGCGCATTGATTTGCCAAATTTTGCGCGCACCGCCTTATAGGGAACCATGGGCGCCACCTGCCGTAAAACCGCCTCGACCAAATCGCCCCCTTGGTTCACTTCGGCGATCACGCGTTGCGCGCCCCAGTGATGAAAAGCTTTGACCGCGATATTGGCCCAAGCGCTGGGGCTGCTGCCGGTTATTGTTGCATCATATAAAACATAAGCCTTCCAGCTCTGCTCAGGGCCTTTGGCTCGCAAGCCAGCCACAATAATTCCGCAGGCATTTGAGGCTTTGTGCCCAGTCACCGGGGGGTCAATTGCCACCACGATACGATCCAACTCGGGGGCTTGTTTGACTTGCGCAGCGTTAAGCGCAACATCCGTCCAAAGCGCGTTTTCAAGATCCTCAACCAGCAGTCCGTCCAGCTCTTGGCGCTCCAAGCGCGTGCCCGCGTAGCGGCGGCGTACCTCCTTTAGAAAACTGGCGGCAAGATGCGCTTTATTGGCCTCGGTTGGCGCATGGGTTATGCAACTGCTGGGCGCGGCCATAAGGGTTTTCAACAGCTGCATATTGCGCGGGGTCGTGCTCACACATTGGCGCGGGTTTTCACCCAGCCGCAGCGCAAATTGCAACATATCCCACGCCTCTTGGGCATGTTTCCACTTGGCCAATTCATCCGCCCAAGCCGCATCAAACTGGCGCCCGCGCAAGGCTTCATAATCATACGCCGAGCAGATTTCAGCAATCGCTCCGTTCGGCCATAATAAGCGCCGGCGCGAGGCCTGCCATAGCGGGCGCCGATCTGGTGGGCTGCACGCCAAGATGCCGCTTTCCCCATGCACCATCACGTCTCGGGCTTGCTCATATGTATCACTTATCAGCGCAATCCGTTTGGCAGCGCCCAAAGTTTCTGGCAGTGCACCCTCCGCTTGGCTGCGTACCCACTCTGCGCCAGCGCGGGTTTTACCCGCACCCCTTCCACCTAAAACAATCCATGTTTTCCAATAATTTAACGGAGGAATCTGATGCTCTAAAGCCCAAAATTCAAATAAATATGGCAGAGCCATTAACTCGCCATCCGACAACTCATCCAGAAATTTCTTCTTCAAACTCGGCTTGGCGCAAGCGATCCAAGCGGCGCCCAATTTGATGCCTTGCGGCTTCCAAGTCGAGGCTGTAACCGGCCTCTCCCGCACTGTTCGTTTGACGGTATTTTCCACTTAATCGCTCCAATTCATGGGCCCAAATCAGCCATTTCCTCAGCTCTAAAAACAGGCGGCGCATGTCGCCCCCTGAAGCGGGCGCATCGCTTGACAGGCGCTGCCTGAGATTTTCAATTTCTTCGATAAATTCCTCAAGAACCTGCGCCACCTTATGCAGCCGCGACTTTAAGGATCCGATATTGGCGTTCGGTGTGTTCAGGATCATCCAGCCCTCACAATGATAAGATCGACAGCGCCGCAAACAAAGCAATGCGGCGCTGGCTCAACCTTTTTGCTCGGCCCCCTTCATCTGGTTTTCATGTGCTGCGCGAACCAAGCATGGCGGGGCTTAATTAATAGCCAATCGAGCGTGTTCTACGGTAAGACTTTAAAAAGCTTTGCCACAACGGATACATAGCGCCGGCGATACTCGCAGCTATGCGGGAGCATCACGCCTCTATCCGGCCACATTTTCAACAAAGATTAATCGCTCTCAACGGCTAGTGAACATCCGTGCCAATGGCGCGCATGTTTCATTTTTAAAGAGGAGGGTATCGTTTTGTTCAAAGCCTCAGTTTACCAATTTTTCATTTTTTTATCATTTACTTTCAACGCCGTTGCGCAGGAGCGCAGTGATGTAAACGCTGCAGATATTTTTTTGATTGAGAATACGATAAATTTGAGCACTCCGGTCGCAGGATCCGCACATCTGCTAGGGCAAACCATATATATCACAGCTCCGATTGCAGGTCCGCTTTACGCTTCGGGGCAGTCCATCACGCTCAGCACGCCCGTGGCCACAGTGGGAGATACAGCCCATTTGCTGGCACAAACGATCACTATTGGCTCGGCGATCAAGGGCGCCTTATACGCAACAGGACAGTCCGTTCTTATCAATGGGCCGGTTTCAAAAAACGTGCAGATCGCGGGAGAACGCATTCAAGTTAAAGGCCAGATCGATGGGCATCTGCGCGCTTTTGGCGAACATATTGAACTGCACGCCCCCATCTTCGGATCCGCATATGTAAGGGGCGAAACCGTTGTCATCGCCTCTGTAATTCACCAAGACCTTGATATTAAAGCTCAGAAAATCGAATTTAAAGAGGGCGCTGAACTCTTGGGAAAGCTCAGATTATCAGAAACGACAGAACTCAGCGGGCCCGCCTTAACGACGCTTATCAGCGAGGATCGCGTAACCATGACCCCCGCGCCTACCGCACTTTTTGAACGCGGCAAACCGGTCCCACCAAATCTGTGGCTGTTGCAGCAAGTCGGCTTTATTTTGAAAATAGGCGTTTTGATGATCTTATTTGGCTTGTTTATGCCCCATCGTATTTTTGAAAACTCCGAAACGCTAAAAACGCGCCCCTTCAACACAGGATGGAATGGTGTCCTCGCCTTCGCCATGATTTTAGGTCTGATGCTGGTTTTCGCGCTCACGGGCGTTGGCGTAATTCTTATGCCTTTCTTCCTGCTTGCAGCGGCCATTGCCGCCGGATTTGGGGGGATTGCGGCCGGATATTTACTAGGCAAAATTGCTTTGGAAAATATTTCTGGATTTGCGCCGGATCAGCGGAGTGACCAGCTGAAAGCCGCAGGTTTGGCGACCGCTCTGTTATTCATCCTCTCTTTGGTACCTTTTTTAAATTACCTGGCGTTTTTAATTCTGGCTTGTCTTGGTATGGGACTGACAATTTGGCCCCAGATCAAGCGTATGTTAAGATTAGCCCCTTGACCCTGGAATGATCTACCAGATGAAACTTGGCTTCCCTCTGGTTCGTGCCCTCGGTCTATGATAGCGGGCTGCATACGCTAAGGATAGAGCAGAGTGACATCATGAGAAAACCCAAATGGGTTGTTCAGAAAGAGCAACAAAAAAAGGCTGCCAGCCAAGAAACCATCTGGTTGTTTGGCATCCACGCTGTTCAAGATGCGCTTAGAAACCCGCAACGTGAAAAACTACGGCTGGTGGTCAGCAAAAACGCGGCCGATAAATTGGCAGAGGCAATCGCTGTGGCGGGTATCGAACCTGAATTTTCCGATCCCCGCAGCTTTGCCGCGCCCCTAGACAGCGGCTCAGTGCATCAAGGGGCTGCTTTAGAGGTGAAACCGCTTAACTGGGGTAGCCTTCAGGATGTTGCCTTGGCCGCGGGTGACGGCGCGCCGCGTTTGGTCTTGTTGGATCAAGTCACCGACCCGCATAATGTGGGCGCGATTTTGCGATCTGCAGAAGTCTTTGGTGCCAATGCGGTGATTGGCACCCAAAGGCATAGCGCCCCAGAAACTGGAGCCCTAGCAAAAACTGCCAGCGGCGCATTGGAACGCCAACCCTACCTGCGCCTGCGTAATTTAAGCGATACGATCATTGCGCTGCAAGAAATGGGATATTGGGTTATCGGGCTCGATGGAGAGGCCAATCTCACGATCGAGCAAGCGAGCGTCGGTAAACGCGACCGACCTCTTGCGCTTGTGTTGGGCGCCGAAGGGCCAGGCTTGCGACAGCGCACAAAAGAGACCGTGAATGTTTTGGCGAGAATACAGTCTGCTAAAAGCTTCGGATCGTTGAATGTTTCGAACGCAGCAGCGGTTTCGCTTTATTCCTTACAATCTTGATCCGAAAAATAAAACGTCCAGCTTCCAGCTTAAGAAAAGAAGCTGTCGGTTCAGAGTACAGTTCAAAAGCAATACTGCCTCTGGTCAAATCTTTTTAAACCCACTAAAGCAGGGCCAAAGCGCTGGAGCATAGCCATGAATTATGAAACTGCGGGCGAGGTCGAGAACGCCTATAGCGACATGATCTCTTCGATCGAGGAGATCATCGAAGACGCCCGAAACGGCAAGATGTTTGTTCTTGTTGACCATGAAGATCGTGAGAATGAAGGCGACCTCGTGATACCTGGCCAAATGGCCACACCGGATGCGATCAATTTTATGGCACAGCATGGGCGTGGGTTGGTTTGCTTATGTCTGACCTCTGATCGGATTGACCAGCTTGGGCTACAACTTATGAGTACGCATAATTCATCGCGCCACGAAACCGCGTTCACGGTCTCAATCGAGGCACGCGAAGGGGTGACGACAGGCATATCCGCGCAGGATCGGGCCCGCACCGTTTCGGTGGCGATCGACGCGTCAAAATCTGCGTCAGATATCGCGACTCCAGGCCATGTTTTTCCTTTGCGCGCACGCACAGGCGGTGTGTTGGTGCGCGCCGGTCATACTGAAGCCGCCGTTGACATCAGCCGTTTGGCCGGTTTGAACCCTTCCGGGGTAATATGCGAGATCATGAATGAGGATGGCACCATGTCGCGCCTGCCCGATTTGGTCGGCTTCGCGCAGCGTCATGGACTGAAAATTGGTACAATCAGCGATTTGATCGCCTATCGCCGGCGGCATGACAACTTGGTACGGGTTCAAAGCGAGAAAGAAATCATATCAGAATTTGGCGGCAGTTGGGTGATGCGCAGTTACGTAGATGAAACCCACGGGGATGAGCATATTGCGCTTTGCAAAGGCGATCTTTCGGGATCTGACCCTGTATTGGTGCGGATGCACGCATTGGACCCTATGCTCGACATTATTGGCACTGGCCCCAATGGGCGCGCCGCTGAATTTGGCGATGCCATGAAATTGGTCGCGCGCGAGGGTCGCGGTGTTGTGGTTTTATTGCGCGACACAGCGATGAAATTAGAAAGTAGTGAAGAAAGCTCGCCCAAGAAATTACGCCAATACGGGCTTGGCGCGCAGATATTATCTTCGCTCGGCCTGTCCAAGCTAGAACTTCTGACCAACTCTCCGATTCCTAAAGTTGTGGGTTTAGACGCCTATGGGCTGGAAATTGTGTCAACGCGCAAAATATCGGTGTTAGGGTAATGGCGCAGTCAGAACAACATTACACGCTAGCTCAGCCAAGCTTTGAGCAACCGGTCAAGCTTTTGATCGTGGTGGCGCCTTATTACAAAGATATTGCCGATAATCTTTTGCAAGGGGCCACGCAGCAAATCGCGGATGTGGGGGGCACGTTCGAGATGGCCGAAGTCCCTGGCGCTTTAGAGATTCCGACCGCGATCGGCATCGCCGAGCGCTTGCAGAAATTTGATGGCTATGTCGCGCTGGGCTGCGTTATTCGCGGTGAGACCACGCATTATGAAACCGTATGCAATGACAGTTCGCGGGCTATTACGCTTCTGGGTCTGCAAGGGCTTTGCATTGGCAATGGTATTTTAACGGTTGAAAACCGCCTCCAAGCCGAAACGCGCGCTGATCCGAAGGCGCAAAATAAAGGCGGAGGCGCCGCTGCCGCAGCGTTGCATCTGATCGCGCATAGCCGCGCCTGGTCAGGTGACCAAAAGAAAATCGGGTTTGCCCCCGGCCCCTTAGCCCCCAAGACAGGCCTATTATGACAAATTCCGATACCGCTTTTACGATAAGTGGAAATCAAAAGCGTAAGATGAAAAGTGCAAGCCGACTTTATGCGATGCAAGCGCTGTTTCAGATGGAAAGCTCTGGTCAAACCAGCGAAACCATCTGCACCGAATTTCTAGACCATCGCTTCGGCGCTGACTATGAGGGCGATCTGCTCGTTGAGGGCGATGTTGACCTATTTAAAAATATAATCACTAAGGCCGTAAACCTACAGGCGCCTATCGACCAATTGACCGATCAGGCTTTGGTTGCAAAATGGCCATTGGGGCGGTTAGACCCAGCCTTGCGTGCCCTATTTCGGGCTGCCGGAGCCGAGCTTTTAGACGGTGAGGCTCCTCCGAAAGTGATTATATCCGAATATATGGAAGTTGCCTCAGCTTTTTACCCAGAAGGAAAAGAGGCAAAATTTGTAAATGCCGTTTTGGATCATATGGCGCGCAGTACCAAACCAGAGGCCTTTCCCTAAGCCTTGATATGAATGCTCTGAACACGCGCTAATCGTCACGGTGCGTCAACCGGGTAATTCCGACAAAAACATCGTTTTTTTGATGCAGGATAAACTGATTTGGACGCGTGATAAATTTCAGGTTGACCTCGTGTTTTTCCCCTTGTACGAGGCAGTGTGCTCTTTCAAGAGAGCAGTGGGCGACAGGCCGCAAGGTGTGGCAGGGGACTGTAACTCCCTCGCGGAGACGCACGCCTGGTTCGATTCCAGGGTCGCCCACCATTCAGACTTCCTAAAACTATCGACGGTGCGCTTGTGCGGAAGAGTGTCTATATTTCCGTGGGTTATGGGGAAGTGGTGCGCCAGAGACCTCACAAATCGCCTCTGATCTCAGCACTTTCGGGGTTGTTTTGGGGAAAGTCTCAGCGGGGCATTTGCACGTGTGGTCTTGAGCTGCTCAAAACGAACTCAAGATTGCGCAAATCCAAGGATACGTTGCTGCTCGGCCCAATCCGATGGCAGCTCGGGAAGCGCGCGTAGTGTTTTCGCGGTGAGATGCGGTGGCTGACGACCTTCCAGAATCGCCGTTGAAATGTCTGGCGCCAGCCAGGCAAGCGGAAGAATGCGGCTGACCGATCCGCTACGCAGACCTTCCCGTTCAGTTATCTGCTGGATCGAAGACGCTCTCCCTTCAAGGAGTTCACTTGCCCACCGTCTTGCGTCTGCAATCAGTGCAATAAGGTCTGGGTCCTGTTGCGGAGCGTGTTCGGCGGCAATGACGATCGGTTTGGCACATCCGTTCTGACGCTTTTGGAACGGGATCTCGAAGGTTGCGGATATTGGTGTGTGAGTGGCATCAGGTTCCGCGAGCGCCGCGAAGTTCAGCGAGACGACCAACCGTTTTTTGTGAGCGTCGATACGATCAATGATGCTCAGGAAGTCTCGTGCTTGAGCATCGTCGTTGATGATGTCCTCATCCACGACGCGCTGTTCAATTGTCCGTAAAATGCAGACCGCGGTTGTTTCTCTTACCTGCCCGTTAATCTGATCCGCTAGCCACCGCATATCAGCGAGCCGCTCGTTCAGCGCGTTCATCACAACCCGTTCGATCTCATCCGCTGGAAAGCGCTCGGTCTCTGTTTTGTTTTCCGAAACGGACACTGCCGTCATGTAATACCAGTATCGCTTCGTTCGGGTTGTCCCATCTGTGTGGATTGACTTGCTGGCGTAAGTCGTTCGCATCGCTCGACCTTTTGCGTCGAATAGAACCCCATCCAGAAGACGCGTGGCGGGTCGCCGGGTCGACCTGATCTTTTTGCCACCATGATCCGCTAGTTGAGTTTGAACCAGCTTCCAGGTGGCGTCATCGATGATCGCCTCATGCAATCCTTCGTGCAGTTCCTCCTTGTGCCGGACTTTGCCGATGTAGATTGGATTGCGCAGGATGTTGTAGAGGGCCCCGCGCGAGAAGGTCGTACCACCACTGACCCGACCAAACCGATTGGTTCGTTGTTTGCTGACGATGCCCAATGCATCAAGCCGTGCGCGCAATTGGCGTACCGATCCTAGCGCGAGATATTCCGCAAAGATCGTTCGGATCGCAGTAGCTTCTGTCGGGCTCACCACCAGCGCTTTGTCCTCCACATCGTACCCAAGGGGAATGGCACCGCCCATCCACATTCCTTTGCGTTTGGAGGCGGCTACTTTGTCACGGATCCTCTCAGCCGTCACCTCGCGCTCAAACTGCGCAAAGGACAAAAGCACGTTCAGGGTCAGGCGACCCATTGATGACGTGGTATTAAACGCTTGCGTCACAGACACAAACGACACCTCTGCCCCGTCAAACACATCGACCATCTTCGCGAAGTCCGACAGCGCTCGCGTCAGTCGGTCTACCTTATAAACGACAATGACATCGATCCGCCCTGCCCTGACGTCTTCGAGCAGCTGTTGTAGGCCGGGACGTTCCATTGAACCGCCAGAGAAGCCGCCATCATCATACCTGTCACTAAGCTCGGCCCAGCCTTCGTGTTTTTGACTGAGGATATAGGCCGCACAGGCTTCCCGTTGGGCATCGAGCGAGTTGAAGCTCTGCTCAAGCCCCTCCTCTGTCGACTTGCGCGTATAGATGGCGCAGCGCTTGCGGATCATGACTTTCTCCCCTCACGCAGCCCGAAGAACTTTGGCCCGTTCCGATTTGTGCCAGTCATTGCTCGCGCAACGGCTGATAGTGAGGAATAGGTCTGCCCGTTCCAGGAGGCGCCGTCTTCGGTCACCAATACTTCATGCGCGGTACCGCCCCAATTCTTTAAGATGCGGGTCCCACCGCTGGCTATCGGATTTGGTGGAGTTTTGGCGGGGCTGTTAGTAGCGCCACCCCCTCTTCTCTTGATAATGCGGTTCCACTCTTGCCGAGTTTTGACTGGCTCGCGGCCCTCCCTCGCCGCTTGGGCATCCCATGCCAGCGCTAACCGCATCAGGCGTCCAGTGAAGGTTTTCGGCGGCGCGCTCCCTATGATCTCCGTCCAAAGCCTTCTAAGCATGGCGGCATCTGCCTCTTCGAGTTGCGGGATGTCCAGAGTGATGGCACTCACCTTCATCGCTCTTCGCCAGACACGGCGCGGTAGCGGGCGACCTTGCCAGACCAGTTGAGTTCGAGCGACAGGCCCGACGATCTCAGGCGCGAGATCGCAGCACGAACCGTATGAGGCTGCCACCCAAGTTGTTTCTGAAGCTGTGCAACGGTCGCCCCATGCCGGCGCGACAACAGTCTGCGCAAGGTATCGCTCTTGGGTCTACCAGGCTGCCCAGTGGGCCTGACTCCTGACGGGAGCGCTGAAGGGGCTTCTGTAATTTGTTCGGTCATTCTGATCTCCGTCCAGTCGCGAGGCATCCACGCCCCGTACTGACCAAAGCCCGACAATCCGGGCAGGAGATTTGGGTGTTCTGTGACGTCAGTAACGCTCTTGTCGCCAGCGAAGTCCAGTGGAAGATCGAAGACATAGCGAAAGGTCTAAAAAGAATGGCGGGCAGCGTTTGCCGCCCACCCTACCCTTAAATGTCGATCTTCTCGGCAATACTCAGCGCGTCTGCAAGTTCGACACCGAGGTAGCGAACCGTGCTGTCCACCTTTGTATGACCAAGCAAAAGCTGGACTGCGCGTAAATTGCCGGTCTTACGGTAAATCAACGCGGCCTTGGTGCGTCGCAGTGAATGTGTGCCGTATCCGCTTGGGTCAAGACCAATCGCCGCCACCCAATGGCGAACAATCCGGGCATATTGCCTGGTCGACACATGCGGCCGGTCATGAAACCTGCTCGGGAAGAGATGGATGACCGCCAGCATCGCTGGACTGCAAACCCAATTCCAGATGGAATCCCGTGTGCCTTCCGAGACTTCGAATTGAACTGGTCGCTGTGTCTTGCTCTGGATGACCGAAACTCGCTCCCGGACATGATCGCCGACCACGAGGTCTCCGACCCTTAGTCGGACAAGATCGCAGCCGCGCAATTTACTGTCGATGGCAAGGTTGAACAACGCAAGATCTCTGAGATTTCCGGCCAATTCGAGCCGCGCCCTGATGGCCCAGACCTGTTTCGGCAGGAGCGGGCGTTTCTGACCGATGAGGCGTCCCTTGTTCCAGGGCTTGGATTTTGGCTTGATTGCAGGAAGTTGGATTTTGGACATGTGATATCCTCCATCCATCCCTCCCGCTCCAAGCACCGACTCCGTGTCGATTTGTGGATACTAACAGAGCTGCGAGTGTCCGGTTTCCTCTGCATCACTGCCATTTGTGATATACGCAGCGAATGGCAGCTGAGAGCCCAAAGTGACTAATGCTGCAATCAGTTCCAATGTCCGGAATTAAGAACCTTAGCCTTCTGCCGTCTTTTTAGTGGTGGCCTGACACACTTGCACGGAACAGGTTATTTTTTTAGAAGGGACAGATGAAGATTGGCCATCGTTTCAACTTGCCAGAGTATTCGCCTTTGCCACTCAGGGCTCAGATATGTGAGTTGATCGGTTCAGCAATTTCAACCGGAACAATTGGGCCAGGGCAACCGCTGCCGTCATGCCGCGATTTGTCCCGCCAGTTGGGTGTGTCCCGAAACACCGTTTTTTCCTCTTATGAACAACTCAAGGAGATGGGTATTGTCATCTCAAAGGACCGCAGTGGATATTTTGTAAATCTGGAATTCGTGCGAGGTTCTGTCGAAGTCAAAATACACGCTATTCAAGAAAATTCGGTTGTGAGCAGTCGGCTCCCTTCACTTGGCAAACGTCCTTCTGATTTGCGTAAGATTGAGCATCCCCTTGACTGGAACCAATTTCCCTTTCCGTTCGTTTACAACCAGATCGATCCAAACAAGTTCCCAATCCAAAACTGGCGGGAATGCATGCGGTTGGCACTTAACAAACAGCGCCTGCCTGTCTGGAGTGGCGATTCAGACGGCGCGGACAGCACGGCGCTTGTCGAACAGCTGCGCAAGCGCCTTCTAAGCTACCGTGGTCTCCGAGTGAGCCCCGACGAAATTCTGATCACCGCGGGCGCGCAAAATGCGCTTTTTATCATCGGCCTTCTTTTTCACGACACTTGCGGCGCTGTCGGTGTAGAGGAGCCTGGATACCCCGAAGCGCGAAATGCGTTTCAGCTTTCGGGCAACCGCATCCAAGCTCTGAAAGTCGATTCGGCGGGGTTGGACCCCGATACGATCCCTGCGGAATGTGGAATGATCTACACCACCCCCAGCCACCAATTTCCCACTGGAGTGACAATGTCCCTGGAACGCCGCAAGCGATTGCTGGATGTGGCGCAAGCAAACCAAACGATCATTGTCGAGGATGATTACGAGGCTGAGATGAACTACGTCCGCGACACGCTACCCTCGGTTCTGGCCTTGGATCAGACAGGATCGGTTATTTATGTCGGCAGCCTGTCCAAAACGGTTTCCCCGGGGCTTCGGCTGGGCTTCATGGTCGCGCCTCCGGATATCATCCGCGAAGCGAGAGCTCTCAGGCGCGCGATCCTTCGGCATCCACCTACGATTTTACAGGATGCAATGGCTCATTTCATCGGACTTGGTTATTACGATGCGAACCTTCGCAGCCTGCATCGGCGATACAGATCCAGATGGCAGGCGATGAAAGATGCCATTTCGCGACACATGCCATCAAGTCAATTGACGCCTGGCGAAGGTGGGACTTGTTTCTGGGCCGATGTGGGGCCGAACGTTGATACCAAAGAGCTTGAATCGAGGTTAAAGAACAAAGGCGTTCTTTATGACAACGGATCCGTTTTTTATATGGAACCCGATCGGGGAAACGGAAAGCTGCGCCTCGGTTTCGCTTCGGTACCGCTGAAATCCATTGAACCTGGCATTCGAGTTATCGGCGAAGAGATCGCGGCGCTTGCCTGACGTTTGTCGAGCTTCTGTCTTTTTTATTGCGGGTATCTGTCCCCTATGCACAACAGCAGGCTGTCGTTAACTTTGCGGCGAACACTCAAAGCCGAGTGAAGGGCGAAAATGTGAAAGGACAAGATGGTGAATGGGAACCAAATATCTGCGGCTCCGGTTTCTTGGGATACTAAGTCAATCATTGAAAAACGCGACCGATACTACGCGGCCTCACAGCGCGCCTTCGTGCCGTATGAAAAACCGCTGATCCTAAAACGCGGCAGGATGCAATATCTGTGGGATGAAAACGGCAACAAACTGATCGACCTTCTGGGCATGAACCTATGTATCAGCGTGGGCCACGCCCACCCGGCGGTTGTCGATGCCGTGCAGCATCAGGTGGCGCAGTTGACCCACTGTACGACCATGTTCCACCACCCGGTGCCCGCACATTTTGCCGAGGAATTGGCGGCGACCATGCCGGTAGGCCACGACTGGGTCGTGCATTTCACAAATTCGGGCGCCGAGGCCATTGATCTGGCGATGATGATGGCGCGGGCATCGACCGGTAACCATGACATTGTGGCGCTTCGCAATTCCTATCACGGCGTCACCTATGGAGCGCAATCAGTAACCGGTGTTCAGGGGTTCCGGCAGAACATTGGGCAATTGTCCAACATAGCCTTCGCGGTGGAACCCAACCAATATCGCGGTGCTTTCGGCACCGGTACCCAACCCTATCTGGATGATCTGGACCGCACACTAGCCTACACCACTTCAGGCCGACTGGCCGGGATGCTGGTTGAGCCCGTTCAAGGCTATGGGGGTATCATTGAAATGCCCGAAGGATATCTGAAAAGCGCAGCAGAGCGCATACGGGCCGCGGGTGGTCTGATGATCATCGACGAGGTTCAGTCGGGCTTCGGCAAGACGGGCAAATCGCTGTGGTGTTCTGATGCCCATGGCCTTGTCCCGGACATCCTGGTGCTGGCCAAAGGCATCGGCAACGGAATCCCACTTGGTGCCGTGATCGCAAAGCGCGACGTCGCCGAAGTCATGGGTGAAAAATTTCTCTTCCACACATATGGTGCTAACCCAGTTGCCTGTGCCGCAGGGCGCGCGGTACTGCGTGTGATCGAGGAAGAAGGTATGGTCGAAAACGCGCGGGTTGTTGGCGCCGAACTTCACAAAGGGTTACAGGCAATGAAGAAGCGCTACGAAATCATCGGAGACGTACGAGGAACCGGGTTCATGCAAGCCATTGAGCTGGTGAAAAACCGCAATACGAAAGAGCCCGCGCCTGAAGAAACCGCATATGTGTTTGAGCGAACACGGGAAAACGGGTTGGTTTTGTCGAAGTCCGGAAACTTCAAGAACGTTCTTAGAATGGTACCCCCACTTTGCCTGTCGATAGATGATGTGGAGCCTGTTCTCAGCGCGTATGACAAGAGCTTCCGTGACCTGATGGACAAGTTCCAGCCCTGAATGTTGGAGCGTGGTTTGTGAATTTTTTGACTTAGGGGAGAACCGGTCGTTCGAGGAAATACGTTGAATGGCCAATTCGTCCGCAGAGCTGCCGTTCGCTGTGCGCTATACCAATGTCAGCTATGCGGACGAAGCTGTCATTTAGCCAATGTCAAATTTGCGACTTTGGCCGTTTGTTGACGAGTATGACACCTGCAAAGATTAGTACGGTGGCGACGTAATCCCAAACGACGATAACTTCACCTAAGAATAGCGCACCCAGAAAAAGAGCGACGACTGGCGGGACATACGTGAGCGCGGATGCACGCACCGCACCAAGCTTGCTAATGACATAATAATAAAGAACGTAAGCCAGTCCCGTTCCCAAGAAGCCAAGGCCGAATACCAGAACAGCGAAGGAGGTCGGATTGTCTAGCCCCCTATACTCGCCCATTGAGTTTTGGTTTCTCTAATAAGGTTTCTGGGACGGGTGGGCGCATGTTTAATGCGTGATGAGGTCTGATCTGGTTGTATTGCCTGAGCCAAACATTGATAGCGACCTGGGCTTGCCGTGTGGTGTGGAACCATTCAGCGTTTAGCACTTCTTTTCGCAAGGTGCCGTTAAAGCGTTCGTTGTATCCATTTTCCCAAGGGCTGCCCGGATAGATTTGCATTGGTTTGATACCGATCCTCTTCAGCCAGTCCTGTAGATGCGTGGCAATGAACTCGGGTCCGTTGTCAGAGCGAATAAACTCTGGCTTACCATGTTTAATCAGCAGCGGGTGCAGTGTCTCCAAAACGTCGTTCGCATTCATTTTGGATCGCACTGCCACGTAGAGCGCTTCACGGGTATATTCATCTAGAACCGTGAGCATTTTATAGCTGCACCCATTGCTAAGCTTATCGTGCACAAAGTCGATCGCCCAAATATGGTTGGGATGTGTGGGCCGCAGCCTGATGATGGAGCTGTCTTTGTGATAAAGCCGTTTGCGCTTCTTGTGCCGGCGCGGCAGCTGTAAACCTTCTTCGTTCCATAAGCGCTCGATCCTCTTGTGGTTAACACGCCAGCCTTCCATGCGCAGCAGGGCTGTGACTTTCCTATAACCATACCACCCATACTGTTTGGCCAGCCGGATCATCGCCAAGCGTAGTTTGGTATCATCTACTTGTTTGGCTTGATAGCGCAGACTTGAGCGGGCTACATCCAGAACAGCGCAAGCACGCCGCTCAGAAATATCCAGCTTTTGACGCGTATGAATAACAGCCTGACGAAGCTGAGCCCGCGTCAGGCCCGTGGCTTTAGATGATCAAGGCTCTCCTTCAGGATCACCTTGTCTAACTGCAAGTCAGCGACGATCTTCTTCAAGCGCTCGTTTTCTTTCTTGAGCGATTTCATCTCTGAAACCTGTGAACGAGAAAGGCCTCCAAACTTCTTACGCCAGTAATAATAACTCTTATCTGAAATCCCAGCTTTGCGACACGCACTCACAACGTCCAAACCATCGTGCAAATGAACATCAATCTCGCGCAATAACTTCAACACATCTTCATCAGAATAACGCTTCCGAGCCATGTTTCCTTACTCCCTATGCCAAAATATACTGGCACAGTTCTAGGGGGCTAAGACAGGATTGCCGACCGGCGAATATGTTGCGGAAGTAACCTTTTATCCGAGATGGGGTGCCAAAAAAGGCCCTTCCGAAGCCAAGCGCATTGACGAAGAAATCAGTGGACAGGCTGACGTTTCGTTAACAGGATCGGGCGCTAGTAAGACCCAAACCGACGAGCAAAACATTGCCCAGAAGTGGGTTATGCTAAACGTCAATATTGGAGTGCTTTGGAACGAAAACCAGTTCGTAGAGAAACTAGGGCCGTTCTCGAAGACGGATTCCGAATTGAACCACCACGATGCTTACTATTTTGAAAAAGCGGATATGACGATCATCGTAGGCCGTATCAAGAATACCGTCGCTACTTGGCGCATGGGGCGGGCAACGAAGTAAGCAATTGTAAAAATGCCTCGGCTGCGTCGGTTCGCGCAAACCGGGCTAGTTGTCGCGTGGCAGTTAGGGATGGTTTGTTAGAGGTCAAAGTGACCAATGCTGCAAAGCGCATGAATGTCTGAAATACGCCTTGCGTTGTTTGCAGATTAGCGGGCCGTCTCCAATAACGCTTCTGCCGCAAGCCTACCAAGTTTGTTGGAAGCCATAGGGCTGGCACCCGTGATTAGATTTCTATCTATGTGGCAAGTATCGTCGGCTTTTTTGTTGACGATGGTTAATCCCAGCTTTCCTAATTCCTCGCCTAACTCGTAAGGCATATGGCCCGGCAGATAACCCAGCATTGGTGTCTGCTTGTCGACTTTGTCCGGGAAAAGAGCAATTTTGTAACCATCAAAGATGAAATTTCCATCGTTTCTAGCCGACATCAATGTTCCTGGGCCATGACAAAGGGAAACGATGGAAATGTTTTTTCCGTGTGCCCAGCGCAGTATTTTACCCAGGTCTTCGTTTTCAGGAAGGCCCAACATCGCGCCGTGGCCGCCTGGAATGAAGACGCCAACATAAGGCGTATCGTCGATCAAGGAATTGACTGCGAAATTTACCAGGCTACCCGGATTTTTAATCGCATCGGCATAATCTCTAAAAAGTTTTGTAACTGCAATATCCTCTTTCGGCATAGCCCACATTTCAATAGCTGCCGGCGCACCTGTTGGGGTGACGATATCAAGCGCGAACCCGGCAGCTTGCAGATGCAGCATGGGCAGTGCCATTTCCACTGGATGATTGCCTGTCGAAAACTTCTTGCCATTCGCCATTGTCATATTGCGTTCTTCGGTCAACACCACCAGAACGCGGGACTTTCCACCCTTGTAGGGCTTGAGATATGCGCCGCCATCGTAATCCGTCTTGGAGGAGGTCGCTAATTTCAGGGCAAGACGTGATGGCATAAAGGCGCCGTCTTCGGTCGGGTTGGGCGCAATGCCCAGAAGTCTTTTAAACATGATTAAGGCTTTCTGTTTCGCGGCATTTCGTCAGCACAAATTGGCATTCACCACGTGAGTTAAATGTAAGAACAGCGATTACTTGACGGCTATAACGATCTTGCCTTTGGCACGACCGGTTGCCAGCCTGTCGAATGCTTCTGCGGCTTGATTCATCCGAAAGATGCTATCTATGACGGTTTTGACGGTGCCTTGGCTGATCAGTTTAGCCAGCTCAGAAAGTATCTTGCCATCCGGAGACATAAAAAACCATTCAAAGTGGACGCCGTATTTTTCAGCGAGGTTATCATTATCTTGGCTTTTAACCGAAACCATCGTGCCACCCTTTTTCAACACCTTAAAAGAGCGCGCGAGCGTTTCACCTCCAATAGTGTCGATAACCAAATCGTAATCAGACAACTCATCTTCAAAATTCTGGGTCGTATAATTGATGATCAAATCAGCACCCAGCTCTTTGACAAAACCTGCATTTTTGCCACTGGTGGTCGTTGCAACGAAAGCTCCGAAGTGCTTAGCTATCTGTATGGCAAGGGTCCCAACACCGCCCGAACCGGCATGGATCAAAACTTTACTGCCTTTTTTAATCTTACCCTTGGTGACCAGCGCTTGCCACGCGGTCAACCCAGCGAGAGGGACAGAGGCCGCTTGTTCATGGGTCATGTTAGAAGGCTTGATCGCTAGTTCGTCTTCTTGAATGCGCGCAAACTCAGCAACCGAACCAGCATCCATTTGGTTAGGGCGGGCAAATACGTCATCCCCAATTTTAACGCTTTTGACATTCTCTCCGATTTCAACAACCGTACCCGACACATCATAGCCCTTCACATGCGGAAACGTGAGCTCTAACATCTGTTTCAAATAACCAGCCCGTAGAATGTTGTCGATCGGGTTCAAACTGGCAGCATATACTTCCACTAAGACGCTTGAATCTTGTAATTCGGGCTTGGCGACCTCGGCGATTTCAACCGGGCCCTCATATTCGTGAAAAACGGCTGCTTTCATGTTTTCTCTTACTTTCTATCATTGCTTAAAAGATCATAAATTTGTTTGATCTTATTGATAATATCACAAATTTAGCTATGACTGATGTCCAAAAGGCAATAATGCAAAGGTCGAGTTATGGATAGGCTTCGCGCGTTCCGCTATTTTGCAATGCTAGCGCAGACATTAAACTTCAGCGAAACAGCCAATCATTTTGGTGTACCGTCTTCCTCTGTTTCCCGGCGTATAAAAGATTTGGAGGTTGATCTTGGCGCAGCTTTGTTTATTCGAACAACGCGGTCGGTCAGTCTCACTGAGCTAGGAAAGGTCTATCTGAGCGAAATCAAAACAGCATTGCAGTCAATTGATTTGGCAGATGAGATGGTGAAGGCTCAATCTTCTGCACCAACAGGAAACGTACGCATTACCGCCATGCCTGGATATGCCGAGTTATACGTATTTCCCGCATTGCAACGATTGCGACGTTTATACCCAGAAATATTGTTTGATTTGAATATCACGGACCAGATGCTCAATCTTTCGAATAACGATGCAGATATTGCAATTCGCGCGGCCGCAGAATTGCCAGAGCAAGTTGTCGCGCGGCGTTTGGGTGAACATCGATTTATATTGGTGGCGTCACCCGACTATATCTCCGAACACGGCGCTCCTCAGTCGTCAGATCAGCTTAATCAACACCCCGTTGTTATGTATCGCACGCCACATGGTGTGTTAAAGTGGCAAATATCTAAGAACGAAACGTGGAAGACAATAGATCTGGCACCAGTATTTGTCAGCAATCATGGACCCTCACTTATGGAGAATGTGATAGAAGGGCGAGGGCTTGCACTTCTTCCCAATTGGGCGGTTGCGGCAGAACTCGCTGATGGACGCCTACAGGCAATCGATCTTGAGGACGGCCCTCTTTCAACCAGCGGAGATACAAAAATGGCGATGTATCTGCTTTACCATCCACCCAAGTTCCGCCTTCAAAAAATCAAAGTAACCGCTGAGTTCCTAATTTCCGAGCTAAAGCGCGAAACGCTCAATTTTTAAAATTGCGTCATTAAGCATGTATCACATAGATCAGAGCGCGCGGCTTTATTCCGGATGCCACGAAACCGCGCTTTGTCCACAAAGCAGACCTTTGTGCAGCGCACAGCGACCGGCAGCTTTGTGGACGAAGCAACCATGGCTGTTTGAGATGGCAGCTTTAAAAACCGCCAGCCTTTTTCTATAATTCCGCTATGCAACGGATTACTCTGCAGCGACGGATACAGTGGCTTCATCCGCTTCACCAAAGCCTTTGGGGATTGGTAAATCTGGCAGTTCAGCTGCACGCTTTTGCAAGGCACGCCCTATAACAACGCGGCTAATTTCTGTTGTGCCATCAACTATCCGCAGCATTTGTGCGAGACGAGACAAACGGTCCAGCCCATAAGGTTGCAGCAAACCCATTCCGCCCAAAACTTGTGTACAAGTGTTTGCAGCTTTAACAGCCGCATCAGGTACAAATCGTTTTGCATGTGCGGCCATAAGTGGCCCTTTTGGTGTGCCAAGCGCTTCTGCGGCTTTGCGATACAAAAGTTTAGAAGCTTCAAGATCAGTTGCCACTTCACCTAACATCCATTGGATGCCATCTAGATCAAGGTTTGTAGCGCCGAACATTTTTCGATTTTTAGAATAAGAGAGGGCTGTGTCGAGGGCTGATTGCATCAGGCCGCAGCATCCTGAGGCTATAGAAACGCGCGCAATATCAATCGCCATCAGCGAGCCTTGAAAGCCCTGACCGATGGGTAGGATGATATTATCTTCGCTGACAACGACATTGTCTAAATACATCTCTGACATCGGTAGAAACTTATAGGATGGCGTATCATACATTGGACCAAAGCTGACCCCTGATGCATCAGCAGGTATAGCAATCATCGCCATATCTTTGTGCCCAGGTACATCGCTTGTTTTCACGACCGTGAAGTAGACATCCGCCTCAGTTGCCAAGCTTACCCATGCTTTCGCACCGCTGATTGTCCAAGTGCCATCCTCGTTTATCGTGGCGCGGGTATACATCTTCATTGGGTCAGATCCCGATTGAGGTTCGGTCAATGCGAAATTCGCCAACTTTCGACCGGAGGTGAGTTCCATTCCCCATACGTCTTTAAATGCTTCGGTGCCGTATCCACATGCAGCAAAAGTGCAAATATTATGCATCGAAAGGGCAAACGCGTAAGCGCCATCTCCTAGCCCTAGCTGTTCATAGACTTGTATACCCTCTGATAGCGGTAAGCCCTGCCCTCCAAATGCTTCGGGCGCGTATAACCCCATGAGGCCTGCAGCACCTGCCTTGTCAGAAGCAGCACGGGGCCAAGTTTTTGTTATATTCCAGTCATCAACATGCGGTAAAATCACCTCTTCTGCATGAAGACGAGCAGCTTCGAGAATTCCATTGAGTTTTTCGGACATAGAATGTTCCTTTCGATAGGCCACCCTTTCCCATCCCGCCAAATCCATGAAGAGGGCGAGTTTAAGAAAACGCAGTGGTTTACATAAATTGGTTATTTTATGGATGAATAACGTTCTTAAGTTTCTTTATCCATCTCTTCAGATGACAGGTTATTGTCAAAAAGTGACAAATTAATCTAATGCACTATTTCCCGTTTCGATAAGAGCTTGGCGTGGTGCCTGTCCAACTTTGAAAAGCGCGGTGAAAATTTGCGGCAGAAGAAAAACCAACCTCATGTGCAATCTCTTCGATACTTTTCAACCCTATTGAAAGGTGACGGATTGCGATATCGCGGCGCAAAGCGTCCTTGATGGATTGGAATGATGTGCCGTCGGCTTCTAACCGGCGGATCAAAGTGCGTGACGTCAAATGCATCGAGCGAGCAACCTCGGTCAGATTGGCGGATTCCCAACCCATCCGGCTTAAATAACTGCGGACCCGCAATGCCTCGGTATGTTCGCGAGAGCGCGTAAAAATCCAATCGCGCGGAGCATTCTCCAAAAACAAGTCAAGATCTGCTGTGCTGCGGATTTGTACAGGGCCGAGATCTGCCAGATCAAAAGAAATGAAAGTCTGCCGACAAGAAAATTTCACTAATGACGGAAAAATTACCGAATAATCATCTGCAAAGTTGGGGCTATCAAAGGCAAACCCTACCTCGCTTACAGGAACCTCCTTACGGTCTAACCAAGAAATAAGACCATGCGCCAGCTTGAGGATCAGCATATGTCCAAATCGCTGCGGCATGCTTTCATCTTGCGCCTCAAGCGCGAGCACAAGCCTGTTGTCTTTTTCATTTAGCGTGAACTGATACTCGTCCAATAATAGGTTCCAAAACGTTGAAAACCTATAAAGCGCTGATGTGAGTGATGTCGCTTCGCGTACAGATGTCAAAAGGTGCTGCAAAGCACGTGCTCTGATAGGGCGCTTCCAAAGCCCCATCATTTCATCACCAGTTTCCACTGCAGAAAGTTGATAAAGACGAACCAGTTGATCTAATGTCACACGAGCCTGTGATAGGTTGTGTTCGATCGTTAAATCAGCGTGTTTCAAAAATGAAAGATACTTTTCTTCAGTACAAAGGAGGCGCAACGCGTATAACCAGTCTTCTATGAAAAGGTATGATACAGTTGAATACTGTGCTGATGAAACTTTAGCTTTCATATCGATGTCGCTACCACGTGATCAAAAGTTTTTGAAGCCACCCTGAATATTAGGTGTTCACGTTTACGGATATCAATTTATCTATCATCATTGGCCTGTCTTAACCCTATCAGACGAACACGATCCCTTCGTTCGACCTAAAATATTGCGGGTTCTAAGTGGTCGACTACACCAAATCATCGACCTCAAGTTAAAGATTTTCTAAGCCCGCAGTTTTTTACCCGTGGGATCGAAGGGGGGCTGATGCAGTATTTTGGCTTTATGCGGTTGGCCAAGCACCATAACTTCCACCTCATCCCCTGGTCCTACATCTTTGACCATAGCCAGTGCTAAAGAGAGGCCAACGCTATACCCATATGCGCCAGATGTCACCCGTCCAACGCCATTACCGTCTTTGAAAACGGGCTCACCCCCTGTGGCATCAGCGTTTGAAGCGGTTACCGCGGCCTCATTAAGATGCAGCAACACCATCTGTTCGCGCGGCTCTTGCGCCAAAACCGCTTGCAGCGCGGCTTTATTGAGAAAATCTTTATCCATTTTACACAGGCGATCCATGCCCTGCTCATGCGGCCAATATTCGGGGCTGTATTCACGCGACCAGCTACCATATCCTTTTTCTACACGCATCGCCATAAGCGCGCGGCTGCCCACTGGCCCAACTCCAAATTCTTTGCCTGTCTCAAGTAAAGCTGTGTAAAGCGCCTTTTGATCCGCTGTGTTACAATGTACTTCCCAACCGAGATCGCCGGTAAAAGACACACGCAGCATTTTCACATCAATACCGGCCAAGTCGGCACATTTTGAGCGCATAAATTGAAAATCTTCGTTATTCAGCGATGTATTTGTCAGGCGTTGCAAAATTTTGCGAGATAGGGGACCGGCCAGGTTGAACCCGCAGACTGCTTCAGTCCGACTGTCAAACCTAACGCCCTCTGGCAGTGGCACTGAATCAAAGAACCGTTTGTGATAGCGCTCCGCCATGCCTGAGCCGAAAATCCAATACTCATCCTGTGCAATCAAGGTGACGGTAAAATCCCCCGCCAGACCGCCGCGCCTTGATATCAGCGGCGTCAGGCAGGATCGCCCCACCTCAGTTGGCATTTTATTAGCAAAAACCGCATCCAACCAGTCACGCCCTTTTTTGCCTTGCACCACATATTTGGCAAAATTGGAAATATCGATAATACCGGCTTTTTCGCGCAGCATTTTACATTCTTTGCCCACTGGCTCGAACCAATTTTGACGGGTAAAACCATTGGTGTCTTTAACCCCCGGCGTCTGGGCGAACCAAAGCGGATGTTCCCAGCCATAGTTGAGCCCCATGACCGCGCCCATCTCTTTTTGCATCTGATAAATGGGGCGCGTGCGCACCGGACGACCTGCAGAGCGCTCTTCATTGGGGAAGTGGATGCTAAAACGATGGGCATATTGATCACCAACACGCGATTTGGTGAATTCTTTGCTTGCCCATGCGCCAAAGCGTGCCACATCCCACGCAAACATATCGTATTTTGTTTCGCCCTCAATTATCCATTCAGCCGCCAAAAGCCCCAAACCGCCTGACTGGCTAAAGCCCGGAATAACACCGTTGCAACAAAAATAGTTTTTCAGTTCAGGCACTGGGCCAAACAATACATTACTATCTGGTGACCAAATCATCGGGCCGTTGATCACCCGTTTAATTCCTGCCTCGCCCACGGCAGGTACGCGTTCGATTGCGCGCATCATATTTTCTTCGATCCGCTCCAGATCATCTTCAAACAACTCATGGCCAAATCCGGCAGGCGTTTCGCCCTCGGCCCAGAAGCGTAGGTTGCGCTCATAAGCACCAACCAGAAGGCCTTTGCCCTCTTGACGCAAATAATATTCACCATCGCGATCTGCCACCGATGGCAAACGGCAGTCCATCGCATCAATCTGGGCAATTGTTTCAGTGACAAAATACTGGTGTTCGGTGGGTTGCAGTGGCAATTCAACCCCTGCAAGCCTAGCAACTTCGCGGCCCCAAAGACCAGCGGCATTAACCACCCATTGGGTTTTAATGTCACCTTTAGATGTTCGCACGACCCAACTGCCATCAGGCTGAACTTCAGTCCCTGTTACTGGTGTAAAGCGGTATATTTCTGCCCCGTTCTGACGTGCGCCGGCGGCATACGCGGCGGTCACGCCCGAGGGGTCGACATTGCCGCCATCAGGTTCCCACATAATCGAGCGGATGCCATCAAAATTCACCAGTGGATGCAACTCTTCAGCTTCTGAACGGGTGATTTCAGAAAAATTCATTCCGTAAAGCTTCGCTTTTGCCGCCTGAAGCTGCAATTGGTGTGATCGATTCTGAGTTTGCGCAAGATAAAGGGATCCGGGCTGGAAAACGCCGCAACTCTGGCCGGTTTCCGCCTCTAGGTCTTTATAAAGCCCCATGGTGTAATGCTGTATGCGACTTATATTGGTGCTATCGTGAAGTCCGTGGATATTGGCAGCCGCATGCCACGTTGAGCCTGAGGTCAACTCATCCCGCTCCAGCAGAATAACATCGTTCCATCCTAATTTCGTGAGGTGATAGAGGATCGAGCATCCAACAACCCCGCCGCCGATTACCACTGCCTGTGCATGCGTTTTCATTTCGTTCCCCTGTTTAAACCGATCTTGTTGCTTTGTCTGTCAACTATAGGGGTGCTGGAGACTCCCTATAGTCTATCTTTACACGTTCAACCAAGTTTCCACTGATGCCACCAAATAAAAGATTACGCATCAATTCCTGCTTAAAAACGACAAAAATCTATCAACTGCTTTTCTTGCAGCCACAAAACGTTTGGTTCAATCCACGCCTCATGCCGCACTCACCTCAAATTACGATGAACATTTTTGCAAACACATCAACTTCTGGGTAAACCATGACTCGTTCTAAGCTTCAGATGCTTAAGTTGGTTAGCCTAAGAGCGCCAAATACTACCTAATAAGGGAGTTTGGGGTATAAAAAATTTTGGTTTTTGATAGTTATATCGACCTTTTTATTCACCTTTTAAGTCTGTATGGCCTGCCCGGATGCGGATGCGATAGACTGCGTTAAAACTGCTGGGGCAGTAAAGAACCAAAATACTCAGTACTATTGATGGACGGGTCGGTTTCGAACCTACAGATTTAAAATATTCCTATATAGCACAACCTATGACGCCCTATGGAAAAGCTATCTTCTTTGCGCTGCTATCGACTGCAGGATTTGCGATTCAAGACACTGTAGTGAAACTTCTCACTCAAGTGGGATCAATTTGGCAGTTGATGTTGCTGAGGTCTTTAGTCGTCATTGCACTTTTATGCCTGTGGGCACGCTTTAAAGACAGATGGAGTGATATTACACCCACGACCTTTAGTTGGCCGTTAGTACGCGCTTTTTTTATGTGTCTCGCTTACACACTTTTTTATGGCTGTTACCCGTTCGTATCACTTTCGGATGCGGCTGCATGTTTTTTTATGGCCCCAATTTTTGTTTGTGTGTTCGCCCACTTATTTTTAAAAGAAAGGATAGGCCGTTGGCGTATTTTTTCGATAATCATAGGGTTTCTCGGAGCCTTGTTAATAATTCAACCGGGCTCTACGGCGTTTCGGCCAATTTTGTTTATGCCCGTTTTAGCGGGCGCTTGCTATGCAGCAGGAGTAATTGTCACTCGTGGCTTTTGCAAAACCCAACCCAGTCTTGCTTTGACCAGTGTACACAATCTATTTTATGCAGGCCTCGGCATATTTATGGTATCTTTCTTGCCAATCTTTCCGATTACGCCTGATGTCGCTTTAAAAAATCCGTTTTTATTCCAGGAATGGGTGCCATTGGCACCACCGGTAATTATCATGATTATCGCAACTGCTGCCACCCACATCGTCGCAATGACCGCATCTATCCGAGCCTATCAGATGGCCGACGCTGCCTTTGTTGCACCAATTGAGTACTGTTACCTCGCATTTGCGGTGATAATTGACTTTGTAATTTGGGCCTTGCTTCCAAGTGGCTCAACCTTGATTGGAGTGGGCTTAATTGCAGGGTCGGGACTTTTGATTTCGCTAAGAGAACGCAGCGCCAAGCAAGCTGGACCAGATTAACTAAAAACTTACAAAATATATCTATGTGGATCATATTTATTAAAATATATTAATCAAATGTTGCCACTCTGTAAGCCTTCGTTTCGGTGGTTCAAATCCGCCCTCGGGCACCACCTTTCAAACAGGTGTCATTGACTTAAATTTTCGACACTCATGCTATGCGTGTCTATTTCAAAAGACCAACTACGCAGGGTGTCGCATGTTAGATGGGCTTGACTATAGGTACAAACACTGTGTCGAAACCATATTGGAAGTACAAAGCTTTTATGTTGTTCATTATTTTGCAAAATGCAGGGTCGTCGAAAGCAGAAACACCGCTGCACGTGGAGTTGAAAGATGGCATGGCTGCGCCTATTGCGATTGTGCAAGCCAACTTTTAGGAAACTGAAATGTATATAGCGCAATAAATGTTTCCTGCGTCACCGGTTTGAACCCAAGCTGAATGTAGTAAGCTCGCTCTCCATAAATTACGGCCCGCTCTTTTGAAAACCAGTCTCAATGGTTCCCATACAAATTTAACCATAGCGGCGGCCCCACCTATTGATTGCGCCTAAGGGTGGATTGCTACTGGCCTAAGAAGAAAGACCGGTATCTTTGAATTTTTGTATCGCAAACGCGTGAATATGATACATATCAGTAGGTCATGACCTAACGTCTTGCCGTTGCGATATTGAGTGCCGTGCAAATGAAGCGCATATTTTGTGCTTACAAGCTACGGGAAGAGCCAAGGTGAGCATAGTTTTCACGACAGAGCCTTGAAATCCAGCGCTTGTATAGTGCCATGGGCTCAGCTCAGGGGTGCAAAAACTGAACGAAATGGGCTTAGGAATTATTTTTTAATTGGATGATATTATAAACTCTTTGTGTCCGGATGAATATTGCCCCTTTCATACCGTCTTAATTGGTGGGCACTTACAATGCCCAAAAGAGTAAACGTTCCAACTCCAAGAATCATCACCAAAAGTGTTCCATCAAAAAGTTGACCAACAATTGCAGCTAAAATAACTGATCCAATCGTGGCTGTAGCACTGATTAAGCTCGCAGCGGTTCCTGCAATATGGCCAACCGGTTCCATTGCAAGCGCTGTGAGATTTCCCATGGTTAAACCAGCTTGGAAAAAGATGCTAAACATCCAAAACACAAAAAGAGCAAAACCAAAATTACCGACAAAATATCCTAATGCGTAAATTAAAAGCATCATAAAACTCAGTCCCAGCTGTGCTGTAAAAGCAATATAAATGAGTTTGCGCATTCCCACCTTACGAACAAGTTGTGCGTTTAAATAACTAGATGAAGCCGCAAGCAGAGCTATTAAAGCAAACCATAATGGAAAACTCTGAGCTTGATGAAATACCTGCTCAAAGACTGGTTGGATCAAAAAGATACCCGTGAAGAGTATACTATAGGCAAAAACCAGCGTGATAATCGACATCTGTATCATAGGGTTGTGTAGAACTTCTTTGGTTGCTTGCAAAAATTGATCCAATCGAAATTCAATGCGCCGCTCAATCGTAACAGTTTCATCAATTCGAATTCCGACCCAAAGGGTACTGGCAACAACAAAAATTATGAACATAACAAAAATGGCTCGCCACTCGAACATGATTATAACAAATGAACCTAACAATGGGGCGACCGCAGGTACTAAAGCAAAAACGATCATAATAAATGACGAAATCCGAGCCATTTCACGGCCTTGATAAAAGTCTCTTACTAAAGCTTGTGCAATCACTCTTGGTGCCGAAGCTCCGACGCCTTGCAAAAATCGAGCGACTAAAATTACCTCAAAACTATGGGATATGACACATAAAATAGAGGTAAAAATATATAACGAAGTCCCAAAATAGATAACTGATTTTCGTCCAAAGCTATCAGATAATGGTCCAGTAAATAATGTGCCAGCTGCCATGCCGATGACAAAGGTAGACAAAACCATCTGCGCTTGATTAGGGCTTTGTGGCGTAAATTCTTCGGAAATAAGTGATAAAGCAGGTAATATTGCATCTATAGACATTGCCACTGTCGCAACCAGCATCGCCATCATAGCTACAAATTCTGTCGTAGACACACGCAACGATAACATCCTTTTTCCGTGAATAAAAAACGGCTGTGAAACCGCCTTCCTCCTACAAACATCCAAACTTTGCTTATGGGAGTTTAGCGTTCATTTTTTGCAATATTTGCCAATAGAAATCAATAACTTAAAATTTGATATATTAAACACCAGCAATACCCTCAATTTCGTAAAATCAGATTCAAATTAGGTGAGTAAGACCAAAAGTTGTTCATAAGCTCGCGGATAACTGCATTATGGCAAGGTATAAGGCTTGAAACCTCTCGTAATAGTTTTTAGGGATACACGTTTTTAGTTTAAACACACGGCAGATATATAGAAAAATTTGTGACTAAAGAGAAATGACCTTATTTTCGATTGATCTCAAAGAACTGGCTGAGGACATCATTACAGTCTCTTGGTCCTTATTTCGCGTAATGATTCCTACTTTGATCGTGGTAAAAATTGCGCAAGACTTGGGTGCTGTGGATATTCTTGATATTTGGCTGCAACCGGTCACTGAATTGATTGGCTTGCCGGCCGCGTTATCTATTGTGCTGACAACAACAATGCTCACAAACCCCTATGCTGGCTTGATCGTTCTGGCATCTCTTGAGATGATCACCGAACTTAGCGTCGCTGAAACAAGTATCCTTGCGAGCTTTATGTTATTCGCGCATGCTTTGCCAGTTGAGGCGGTGATTTCTCGACAGGCGGGAACAAAAATAATTTTTGTTGTCTGCTTGCGCGTTTTCACGGCTGTTATTTTTTGTTTTTTACTGAATCAAGTTTTAACAAGCTTTGATTTATTGCAACAAAAAGCCTTGATACATCTACCGGAATTTCAAGTTGCCCCATCCTGGTTCGAGTGGAGCGTGGATCAAATCAAAGGTCTGATCTTTATTCAAATTGTAATAATTGCGTTATTAACGGCGCTGGCAATCCTCAAGATCCTCGGCATTGAAAGGCTGATAGCGCTTTGTATGCGGCCTTTCTTGAATTTAATCAAGATCGATGAAAATGCTTCGACAATTATGGTTGTTGGATTAACCCTAGGCTTGGGCTTTGGTGGTGGTCTTATGATCAAAGAGGTAAAGGCCGGCCATGTGAATAAAATGCAGGCTTTAAGTGCCTTGGTTTTTATCAATTTATTTCACTCGGTTTTTGAAGATACAGCGCTGATGATGCTTTTGGGACCCAGTTTGCTGGTGATCTTAGTCCTACGCTTTCTGTTTTGTGTGCTGGTTGCCTTTCTCTTGATTGCGGCCTTCAGGATCTTAGCTTGGCCAATTGTTGAATGGGCGTGCGTACGTTCCAAAAGCTTCCCACCAACTACCAACCGTCACCCAGACCAAAAGGCTAATTTTTAGGAATGAGTGGTGTGCCACATTTTGGGTGGTCTGGGTTAATCGTTAGTACATCTTGGGCCTCTGGTCTACTGGCACGATGCTTTCCGGCGCAGGCAGACGATAGCGCTGTGCGGCCTAACTGTCTTGTAGTGGACGGGCCATTTCTCGATCAAGATTTTGGCCTCATTCAAGGTATAGAACATGTCGCCATTGAGTAATTCGTCTCGGAACCTTGCATTGAAGCTTTTGCAGTATCCGTTTTCCACGGTAAGCCTAGCTCAATGTGAGCCGTCTTGGCACCAACGGCGGCAATCAAGTCACACACATTCTGGGCGATAAATTCCGGCCGATAGTCGGATCTTATATATTCTACCGGACCGCGCAGGATGAACAGATCTGAGAGTGCACCCAGCCTTACTCGACCCCTTCTTCCAAATATTAATAATTTACCCCAAAAAACTAACGCTTATCCGATGCCTCTTGGCTGGATGGTTATATCCATTAGTTGTCGTGATCGAACTGTGATCAACGGTTTGCTGAATGTACTCACCAGCTATGCCAGCTTCGAGGGCTTCATTGATAACGTTGTTCGGGCAGAGTGGCGCGTGACTCCTTCGGGCAAGTCCTGCGATACGGGCGTATTTCATGAAAAGATGACCGGACACTTGGCACGTAAGAGGTCCACCTCTATTTTGTTCCCACCCTCGACCGCCTGAAAAAGCTGAGAGGAAGGGTCTGCGCCGGGGCCAGAGGCCTCAAGATATTCCTGAATGGCGCCGTGGTATTTAGGATGGATCGCGACCGTGCTGGTTTTGCCACCTTTCATACCCAAGCGCGTACTTGTGTTACTATGGTTCTATGGTTGTTTTGACCGTCTGTACCAGGATTTATTGCATCAAACATACTTCCGATTTTAGAAGAACCTTCTTTTGCGCCTTGTTTCTTGCCCTTCTTATCGGTCTAGACCATGTATTTATGATAATATTTCTCTCCAGCAATAGGTTGCTCACCCAAGTAAACATATTTAACTGCTATATTTTGAACTCTCATCTGATCCATGTGGTCCACCTCGGGCGAAATATTGGTTCCCATTTTTATTAGTGTAAACAATATATTTATAATGCCCAAAATGCTGCATCTCAGTCACAACACCGTTATAAAAAACTTTTATGGACTCTGGCATTACTTCCTCCCTAAAATCAAAATTGCTTGGAAAAACAAAAATACTTTCATCGTTTCACTCAGCGTTCCAGTTTCGATAAAATGTATAACCCGTAACCATTATTTCTTTTCCTTCATATTCCTGATACTTTGGACCAAAAACTCTTGAGAAAAAGCTAACATAATCCCTATTGTAATCAGTAAGATATCTTTTAACGATATCAATTTCGTCGGCACTTAATCCGTTCAAACTGTCTGGTTTTATGTATTCTGCACTGAGTCGAATATTTTCTTTGATCAATTCCAACAACGTTTGATTATCAACGATTTGATCTTCATATAATTCAAAAATCGGAGTTAAATTCTGCGCCTAGTAACCAGTCCGATAGTTTGCAAATGCATCTGTCTGCATTGGATCTTTTTAAATGATTTCTTTCTCAATTATCTTAATAAAATTTTCAGAAGTTATCATTTCACCCTCGGCTTGTAACGCAGCTTTACAACCAAAAAGCATCAATAGAGCAGCAACGCATGGGCAAGCATTCTACGTAATAAGAACGCCATAATTCCCTCCTAAAGTTGCCGTCCCAACTTTTCGAAAAAACTGACCACAGACCTAGCTCTCGTTTCTTATATTTAAGGCTTCCTCTGCAACACCTGAAAGGTTTTCTTTTATCCATTCATAACGTTCTTTGCTGTCATCACCGCTTGGGGTGTAACACTTGACGATGGATGAAAGCTTTTTCTTATCGTTGCCGTAAGTGATGAAATCGAAGGGGTTTTTGCCCTTTGGCGCAGTTTTTCCATCGCTATCGAGCAGCCCATGAATGTGGATGCCGACAACACCCATTTTTCCATTCCAAGACTCAATGATCTCATGATTGATCCATTTTCGGTTGGCTGTGTCTGCCCCGATTAAAACAATGGTGCATGAACGGCCTTTCATCTGGTTGGTTATCCAGTTTTTGATAGCCGCATCACCTTTTGAAGAGATGCTTTCCCAGTCGTTGTCGGTCGCAGCTATGTTACCCTCAATCGCCCCAATATTTCGAACCTGAGCAACCCGCCAGTTATCGGGTTTGTAGTGGAAGCTGTAAAAGCACCTGCGCATCATGATCTAAATTCCTTTTCTAAAATGATTGGTAGACACGAAACCGCAACCAACGCGGCTGCGACCGCCAAGTAAAACCAAATTACAGACCACGAAACTGCGATCCGTAGCGTCGATGAAACATCCTTGTTGAAACTGGTGGTGTTCATGCTGAACGCCTCAAAGTCTCTGCCCTCCCGAATGTGATCGTAGAGACTTCGGAATAATCGCTCCAAGCGCAGATACTTCGCATCTATTAGCCAGAAAACCACAACAGGGAAAAGGCCAACATATGAAACCGAAGCGGGGGCGTCTTGCTGCGCTCCTGCAATAGCAAGGATAGCCGCCGCAATAGTCACGGCCAGAGCTTTTAAAGCGAATGAATTTGAGGCCATCCGATTGATTACGCCCTGTATCATCCCAAGGTGCGCAATCTGCTGATCTGACAACGCTGCTGTGCTTTCCTCTGTCACCTAATCGCTCTTTCTCTATCTCAGCTTCTCTTGCGTCTTCGCCCACCTGACGAAGGCCGCGCCGGCTTTCTGGGGCGGGTTGCCCTTGGCCGTTTCCGCCTGTGCAAAGGCTAGCCATTTCTTGCGCAACACGTAGTAATCCCAGCCAAGCCCGCGCGCGATCTCCCACGCCTGTTCGTCTGCACACTCTGGCAGCTTGAGGGTGGCAGTAACCGGCATTGCCAGTTTGTTTTAAATAAATTGACCCATGACTGCGTGCCCGAATGATTTAAAACTTGCCCCACAGAGGGTGGTAACCATAAGTATATTTAATACAACTTAAGGGTATAAAAACAACCCCTGCTGTCTTGCTATTGAGTAAGCGTAACAAACATCAACAAATACCGCCTCATATGTGTCCATTTCCAGACAAACGCGTAGCAATGCATTCGATCTATAGAGGGGATATACGCATCAACTCGTTTCAAAACACACCGGATAAAGGCAGTCATGAAAACCACCGAAAACAGCCTGGAAAAGCAAGATCACGTGATCGAGCAAGCTTGGTTGTCAAACTTACGGACAAAACAGTCAGGCTGTCGCCTGAGCTATCAAAGATTGTGCCGATCGTACCATCGCAGAAGGCGTTGGCGGATTTAATTTG
The DNA here is from genome assembly GCA_034423775.1 of Alphaproteobacteria bacterium US3C007. Taxonomy (NCBI): domain Bacteria; kingdom Pseudomonadati; phylum Pseudomonadota; class Alphaproteobacteria; order Rhodobacterales; family Roseobacteraceae; genus Thalassovivens; species Thalassovivens spotae. The sequence continues at coordinate 2,565,619 of CP139918.1, read as the reverse complement.
TAATATCGAATTTAAAGCCATAAGCGCAGAGAGTCGGACCGCGAACGAGCCTTCTGCTGTCTTAGCCATCTTACATAAGCTGGGGCACGGGCGCGGCCCACACGATGCGTTTACTGAAGCAATCGAAACGGCACAGGACGCTCATGCAAACCCGTTACTTATCGCGATTTCTAAGCAAGCTGCCACTGATGCTGACCTCTTTAGCATTTGGCGGGATGACGCGGTAGCTGGAAAAGATCGGCGCATTGTCTCTTACTTTGTTCAGCTATTCGAGACAAACCGGACCTATGCAGCCGCGGCTATTTCTTAGGCCGCATTCCCTGACTTTTGCGGCGTTGAATTTGTGGCAGGTCAATGAACACCGCCACAGCGGTCATTGGGCATCATTGATGACCTGAAAATGCAGAATAAACGCCAAATGCACCAACGAAGATAAGGGTCAGCGCCCAAAGTAAATCAAGATTGAACCAACTTTTTGAAATGAATTTCAAACCAAACCAAGTGTAGACAAAGGTCGCAATCGCAGCACCTGCAAAAGTCATCGCAAAGGTGTGGGTTGCGGCCACTAAAAAGGCTGTCGTTATATTGTTGCTCATGAGCACTTGTGCAGCGGCATGACCTGTTTCTGACACACTTTCGCCCAGCACTAAAAGTCCGCAAATACCAAGATAAATAGGCACCAACATAAGTCCCGCACCATGGGCAGTGGCGGCCAGAAACGACCAGAGCCCTAGCTTGGCAGGATGGATGCGGGCCAGAATTTTCGGGTGCCGCCGATTGATCAAAAGATAGATCCCCATTGCAATCACTAGCACGCCTGCACCCATCCGAATTTCACGCTCGTTATTGACGAAGAAATACATCATTGAAAACGGCAGCAAGATGATAATCATCGCCAGAAAATGACCCGTCGCAAGCATTGCACTGGCTTTGATCATGGCGCTTTTCTTGCGTTCAAATAGAGCCGCTGAGACAGCCAACGGCCATCCCATACCAGGGTTTACGCCATGGTATATACCCGAAAAAATGACGGCCCACCAAAGGGCCGTCGCAGTCATGGTTTCCATATTTTATACAGAGGGGTAACAGAAACTATCGGTGGAACAATCGCCGCCTTCCAGACGAATTTGGTGGGCCCGTGTGTTCTCTGGGAAGTCAATGTAGAAGTCAGGATCAAGGGCAAAACTGCCATCTTCTCCAACATTCGCCATCACCATTTGCCCGCCTTCCTGATGCGGATAGAACTGGTTGTCCCATGAAGAATAAAGCGAATTTGTCCAATACACTCTTTTTCCGTCGCGGCTGATCTCGACCATTTGCGGTCCGTAGATAACCTCCTTGCCGTTAGGGTGCTTATGTTCGGTGGCGATACCGCCAAGCTGCACCTTACCGTTGAGCACGGGGTTCATTGGATCAGATACATCATATTGATGCATCTCGCCCAAGCCCCAACAGGCGACATAAAGGTATTTATCGTCAAGGCTCAGGTCGATATCAGTGACCAAGGGTGGCACGGCTCCGAAGCCTTTAAGCAAATCAGGAAGGTTTTCTGGATCTTCCGGGCGTGGATCGATCGTGATCGTCTTCTTGGATTGCCACACACCATCATCACCACGCCACCAAGTAAAAATCGCGCCTTGTAAGTTTGTTGTATCAACCACGACACCGCAGAACCCATAAGATTTGGTCGGATCATGGGCAGGGCGGATCTCTAACGCCATCTGGTAGTTTTCACCAAAATCCATCGTTTGGATATTTTTGCGCGCGCGCAGATCCCAGAAGTGGATCGAATGGCCATATTTGTTTGACAGTAAATCTTCTGGTACGACGCCGTTTTCATATTGCGGTGGAAGACCCCATTCTGAGCTGACCATATAGTTTTGTGGCAAGTTCCACCAGAAATCATAGTGTTTGTCTTGCGCACCGCGATCCATTTCGTAGCGACCGATAATTTCAAATGTTTCACAATCCATAATAAAAATACCTGGAGGGCCGTCTGTGCCATCAGGTCCGCCCCCACCAAGCGTCGATACATAGATCCCTTCAGGCCCGCAATGGATTGTATGAGGGCGCGAATACCCCGTCTTTTCGAACAGTTCTTCCGGTTCAATAATTTTATGAATATGAGCCTTTAGTGGATCTTTGACGTCAAAGATAAATATACGCGACGAACGGATGCCTGGCACAATCAGATAGCGGCGTTCTAAAAACGCGTGGCCCGATAGAGGCGAGAGAGATGATGAACACGCGTTCCAGCCGAAATGGTGAAATTCATCTCCGGTGGTTTCAGTCATCACCTTATGAACGATCTCGCCATAGGTTTTCGACCCTTTGCGCAGGTCAATAACGGCTAGTCCGTCGTGTTGATCAGCGTCTTTGCCCAGCATTACCGTAAAGGCAAAATTTTCAGGCGGTGCTTCCATCGCTAGTTTTGCGGATGCATGAAATGTTGGATCCGGCTTCATCGGTTTATTCATCGATCTTCCTCCCTAAAGTTATTCCCCGCTCATTGGGGTTTGATACAATATTTCCGCGGTTCCTCCTTAGACCTCGGCGACGTTGCATAGTTGAATGGCACCGCTGATCTTTGTTGCAAGCTGTGTCAGCTGACGGCCGATATTATGTCTGTAATCTGTGCCAAACCTGCGTACGGGTCCGACTGCGCCGACGCTAAAGGTCGCACCGATATTCCCGATTGTGATTGGGGCGGCAACGCTTGAGATGCCAATGTCAATCTCTTGATCGCAATCGGCAAAACCTTGCTTTCGGATGTTATCGAACTCTGCAAGCAGGTCTTCTCGCGTCGCCTTTGTGTGGTCTGTATAGGCTTGGAGACTTCCTTGCAAAATTTTGTCTTGAAAGTTTTGTTCTGTGAAGGCTGCGATTGCCTTTGAACAAGAACAGGCATGCATCGGGCGTTCACCAAGCCCTGGATGGATGAAGGCACGGGCGGGATCGTCCGGTGTTTCAACATGAATAATTTCGACTTTGCCATCTCGGAAGCGTGCCAGAAACACAGTTTCATTGAATTTGGTAGCCGCCACTTTGAGAAGAGGCGCCGCAACACGGCGCACATCCACGTCGGATTTTCCCAATAAAGCAATGCGGATCAGCCGTTCACCAATCACATAGCGCCCGTCATTGTTTGGTTCTTCGATCAGCCCTTGTTCTTGCAATGTTTGCATCAAGCGATAGCAGGTTGGCTTTGGCAACCCACTTGCTATCTGCGCTTCGGTTGCGCTGATCGGACGACCGACGACGGCGATAATTTCAAGCAGATGAATGAGACGTTCTAGATGCACTTCAAAGGTACCTATTGAAATATGAGACACTTTCTCAGATGATGAGATCGAATCATAAGAAAAATCAAGCAATTTTTTTAGGAGAAAAAATGCGAACACGTGCTGCTGTCGCCTTGGAGGCTGGAAAACCACTTGAAGTTATGGACGTTGAACTCGACGGCCCGCGCGCTGGAGAGGTTTTGGTTGAGATCAAAGCTACAGGTCTATGTCATACAGATGAATTCACCCGTTCGGGCGAGGATCCGGAGGGCATCTTTCCGGCAATCTTGGGTCATGAAGGTGCAGGCGTAGTGATCGAAATTGGAGAAGGTGTGACCAGTCTAGAGGTGGGTGACCATGTGATCCCACTTTATACGCCCGAATGCCGTGAATGCGAATATTGCTTAAACCCTAAAACTAATCTTTGCCAGAAAATCCGAAGCACCCAAGGCGCTGGGCTTTTGCCTGACGGATCGACACGGTTCAAAATGCTCGATGGGACGCCAATCCACCATTATATGGGATGTTCTACCTTCGCCAATCACACCGTTGTGCCCGAAATTGCTCTGGCGAAAGTTCGAAAGGACGCGCCGTTCGATAAAATTTGTTACATTGGTTGTGGTGTCACAACCGGCATAGGGGCAGTGATTAACACTGCTAAAGTTGAGATTGGGTCAACTGGCGTGGTCTTCGGCCTTGGCGGTATTGGACTCAATGTTATCCAAGGTTTGCGCCTTGCGGGGGCAGACCAAATCGTTGGCGTTGACCTGAACGAGGGTAAGGTCGAGATGGCCAAGCGGTTTGGTATGACCGATTTCGTGAACCCTTCAAAAGTAGACGGGGATCTGGTTGCGCATCTGGTTGAGCTGACACGCGGTGGTGCGGATTACACATTTGACGCCACTGGCAACGTGGGCGTTATGCGCACAGCGCTGGAATGCGCGCATAAGGGGTGGGGCGAAAGCATCATTATCGGCGTCGCCCCTGCTGGCGCAGAGATTAGCACAAGACCGTTCCAATTGGTGACAGGGCGGGTTTGGCGCGGTACTGCATTTGGTGGCGCTTCCGGGCGCACCGATGTACCCAAAATCGTGGATTGGTACATGGACGGCAAGATCGAAATCGACCCAATGATCACTCATAAATTGAAGCTAGAGGATATCAACCACGGGTTCGATTTGATGCATGAAGGCAAATCTATCCGCGCCGTCGTGGAGTTTTAAAAAATGCGGCAGTCCTCTCCCGAGGTGCATACGTTCTTTGATGAAGCCACAAACGCGGCTTGTCATATCGTAAAAGACCCAGATTCAAACGCTGTGGCGATTATCGATTCCATCTTGGATTTTGACGCCGCAGCGGGCCGAACCGAAACGACCCATGCCGATATGCTGATCGATGAAATCACGCGAAATGACTGGCGGGTCGCTTGGATACTCGAGACCCATGTGCACGCCGATCACCTGTCTGCTGCACCCTACCTGGCCGAAAAGCTGGGCGGCAAAATTGCGATCGGCGCCAATATAACCGCCGTGCAAAAAGTTTTTGGCAAGATCTTTAATGCAGGCACCGAATTTGAGATGGACGGCAGCCAATTCGACAGATTGTTCGCAAATGGGGATGTCTTTGACATCGGTTACCTTAATGTCACAGTGATGCACACGCCGGGGCACACGCCTGCCTGTGTAACCTACGTCATCGGCGATGCTGCCTTTATCGGTGACACGTTATTTATGCCCGATTTTGGCACCGCTCGTGCAGATTTCCCGGGCGGGTCTGCAACCAATCTTTATGCTTCTATCCAACGCATATTAACATTGCCTGAAGAGACGCGCTTGTTCTTGTGCCACGACTACAAAACCAAAACGCGTGAGACGTTCTGTTGGCAAACAACAGTAGCAGAGCAAAAGATAAAAAACGTTCATGTCGGTGGTGGCAAATCCGAACAAGAATTCGTTGATTTTCGCACCAAGCGGGATGCGCAATTGGCAATGCCGAAACTTATCATTCCATCGATTCAAGTGAACATGAATGCAGGCAACATGCCTGCCGCTGATATGGACGGAGACGTCTACCTGAAAGTGCCAATTAACAAACTGTAAGGCTCGTTAGGGCAAGGGTTGGGAGGCCCCTAATATAATGGCAGATCATCAAATACTTATCGTAGGTGGCGGCGCCGCGGGTATTGCAACGGCAGCCAGCCTGCATAAACGGGACGCGTCTCTGGATATAGCTATTATCGAGCCCTCACCGACCCACTACTACCAGCCAGGCTGGACCATGGTGGGTGCCGGCGTTTTCAAAAAGGAAGAAACGGCACGATCCACGGCCAGTGTCATGCCTTCTTATGTGACACACATAAGAGGGACCGTCGCATCGTTTCAACCAGACGAGAATAGCGTCAAGCTTGAAGACGGAAAGGCGCTTACTTATGACTCTCTCGTAGTGGCGGCGGGGCTTCAGCTAGATTGGGCTGCGATTGAGGGGCTTGAGGAAGCGCTTGGTCGAAACGGCGTGACCTCGAACTACCGATATGATCTTGCACCTTACACATGGGAACTGGTTCAAAAAATGCGCGGGGAAAAAGCTATTTTCACCCAACCGCCTATGCCGATCAAATGCGCAGGCGCGCCGCAAAAAGCAATGTACTTGTCATGCTCAACCTGGATGCAGGCGGGTAAAATCAAAGATATCGATGTGTCATTCTGCAATGCAGGGCCGGTCCTCTTCGGCTGCGCAGATTATGTGCCTCCGCTAATGGAATACGTGGACCGCTACGGAATAAATCTCGACTTTGGGTATACTCTGGTGAAGGTCGACGGCCCCAATCAGATAGCAACCTTCAAGGTGGCCAAAGAAGGCGAAGATCCGCGGCTGGTAGAGCGCAAATTTGATATGCTGCATGTCTGTCCACCCCAATGCGCGCCAGACTTTATCAAAGACAGCCCCCTTGCAAACGAAGCTGGCTGGATGGCTGTTGACCAATCGACGATGCAAAGCACTATCGCCCCAAATATCTTTGGCCTTGGGGATGTAACCTCAACCCCCAATGCCAAAACAGCAGCCGCCGCGCGTAAACAAGCCCCAATTGTGGCTGACAATCTGATTGCGCAGATGAAGAACGCCGCGATGCCGCAAGCCTATGATGGGTATGGATCGTGCCCGCTAACCGTCGAACACGGCAAAATTATTTTGGCAGAGTTCGGTTATGGTGGAAAACTCATGCCCAGCTTTCCGTGGGACAGCACAAAGCCAAGGCGCGCCGCATGGTTCCTAAAAAAGTCAGTTCTGCCCTGGATCTATTGGAATGCCATGTTGAAAGGCAAAGAATGGCTGGCAAAAACGACCTCTTAGATTAGCGCTTTAAGGGTTGTCATGTTCGAATTCGTCCGAAAAACGCTATGGACGTTTAAAAGTATTATACGAGCCAAATGAACGATGGGCTCTAACGCGGTAGTTTGACATGACAACACGCGAATATAAAGTTTCAGGTGCTGCCAGCGCGCGCGGCACTGAAATTGTACCCACAGATTGGACTCAACGCCACCATTTGCTGCACTGGGATCAAATATCTGCTAATGGGGGAAGAGCAGCCTACCGAACAGATAATTATGTTTTCAAAATCACCGTAAATTTGTCAGAAATTTACTTCCCTAATCAGTTACTTTGCCTGCCTGCTAATCTGATTTCTTTCCCTGTTGCGAAAAAACCAGAAATAACCGCGTAACAGTCTGTAAACATTTACGGAAACTATATGGAAATCAACAAAATACCCAATCCGGGAAAGGATCCCAAAAGGTTCCCTGCAAATTCCCTTTTACCGCGGCAAATTCGGCAGCAACCAGTTTGATGGAAACTGCGCCCGCCTACATTCAGTCTTCTCAAAATCACCGTTATCTAGATCGTTTCGAGTAATGTGTATTTTTTGCGCATTATAGCGTTACAAACTGGCAAAAGTATCACAAATGGACTTCAATTTTGATAATTTCGAAGCCACTTTCTAGAAAACGTCAGAGCCGCAAACGCATGTGATATCTTATGTCTATTCTCTTTGGTTCAACAAGACGATGCGCCTAAACTTGAAGCAAGCCCCTGCAAACTGAGCCATTAACGAAATGTAACGCGTATGACATAGAATGCCTCAGAAACGAAAGTGTGATGAAGATAAAGCGAAACGATTCTCCGAGACCAATGGTCATTGGCATGATGCTTTGGTTCTTGTGACTGCGTGTTGCGACGCTGAACTCCCGCTTCGCGTTCACCTCCACCTCCGCTTGAGATGTCCAAGGCCCTCATAGGGCTGTTAAATCTATTTAGGCCCGAACAGCCGTGTTCAGCAATAAGTCTTCACTTTCCAAGACGCCTGATAGAGTTCAGCGCGCGACAGGAACGCTAACCTTCATCTTAACATGGCAAAGCTGGACCCACAGCACGCACCCCTTTTAAAACCCAAATGGGCCATCTCCACGCACTGGCTCAATGCGGATTGACTTAAACCCCTCGGCCCATTGATGCAGCAATACGCCACCCTCTTGTTTTAAAAATCCGATCGGGGCATCGTGATGGGTGTTAAACAGAAAACTGCTGCAAACCGAAGGTGCCGATATAACAGTGTGGCCCGCCAAGCGGGTTGATATATTTCTATGAATATGTCCGCATAACACCAAAATTTCACCCTGATATTCAGCTAGGATCTCGCTAAGCTGCTCAGTGCCGTTCTGCAGGCCGATGGAATCCATAAACGCCATTCCAGATTTAAAAGGTGGGTGATGCATCATCACAACCGCGGGGGCCTGTTTCAAATCTGCTAAACATGTCTTCAAAAACTGCAAAGAGTCTTGATCTAATTCTCCACCCCCCTGCCCTTCGATCAAGGTATCAAGACCAATAACTTGCAAAGCGCCAAGCCTATGTTGCCAGTTCAACTTACCGGCCTTTGGCAAATAACCTGCTCCGTCAAATGCTGCGCGAAAAGGTGCGCGAGCATCATGATTTCCAGGAATACAAAAAATTGGCAGATCCAAAGGCTTCAGAATTGATTTGAAAAGCGCATAGCTTTCTGCCGTGCCATCATCGCTCACGTCGCCCGTTACAACGATGCCATCGAGCGGTCCAACTTCAAATTGCAGCTCTGCTATGCGTAAAGCCAATCGCTTTAAAGGGCCCGAAGTTTCCAAGCGCCCAGAGACAAGGCTACCTGGTTTCACAATATGCGTATCAGAGATTTGTAAGAATTGGGTCATTTTAGCACCTCATAGGCCTCGCATCATCACTCGTCTGCGCATCTTAAACACCTTAACAGAACCTGTTAATTTTCAGGCTAGGGTAGAAATAACCCGCTATCAAACAGGACTACCAGCATCTGTTAGGATCAGGTTATCCTGCAAGCTTTCAAGCAAAGTCGCATAATTTCCATTTGGCAAACGATCAAGGATAACCGTATCAACATCGGCAATATTTTCACCTGCTGCCGGTGCCAAGCGGCCAAATTTCGAATGATCAATCACAAGGATCGACCGTTGCGAGTTTGCCATAATCTGCTCACGTGCGCGCACCTCTGCGGCATGAAACTCAAGCAGCGATCCATCCTCAGCAATACCTGCCACGCCAAATATACAAAATTCGGCGCGGTAGCGGCTAAAAAACGCCAAAACATCTTCCCCTAAAATATCGCGATCCGGCAATCGCAATTCGCCCCCGGGTAAAATAATCCGATTGGTCATTTCGTCGCTCAACGCCAACGCCGCGCTTAAATTATTGGTAATAACCGTCAATCCTTTGCGGCGGCGTAACGCGCGTGCCACGCTCAGCGGCGTCGATCCGATCGAAATAAAAACAGTGGCCCCATCCGGGATCAGCTCTGCTGCAGCCTCGCCAATATTACGCTTTTCCGCCAGATTGGTCGAAAGCCTCTGATCAAATGGGGTGTTTGACTGCCGCGGCGATAGCTCAACGCGACCATGCCGCCGTTTCAGCAATCCCCCTTCGCATAATTTATCCACATCGCGGCGGATCGTTTGCGTCGAAACATCCAAAACTTCAGCCAAAGCGCCGACAGACAGCGCTCCACGTTCAAGAACGATGTCCTCAATTAACTTGTGCCGTTTCTTCTTTTTCGCTGACATGAATGCTCCCTACATGGTTTCAATCAAACGCTCAAGGAAAGCGGCGGTTTTGGGTACACGCCCTATGTTTTTACGAACTTCAATGATTAATTTCGGTGCAGATTCACTCTTTTGCAAAGCATCCATAACGGGCTGCCAAGAAATTGCACCTTCGCCAGGAAGCCAATGACGATCAGCATACCCATCCACGTCTTGTAAATGAACATGCGCGAGCCGGTTTTCTGCAGCCGCAATAAAATCCACCACCGAGGGGGCTTTATAATTGCAATGAGATAATTGCGCATGCCCAGTATCAACCGAAAGCTGCAGGTTTAAATGATCAATTTCACGTACAGCGCGCATCCTCATATCCGGATCCGTGTCATCACAGTTTTCCAAGACCAACGTGCATCCGATATCAGCGGCGCGTTGTAAAGGTACCTTTAAAATATCACCCATTGCAGAAATAACGCCGGATTGCACGAATGGATATTGCCACTGATTCAACTTTATCCAATCGTTAAACGGGCTATGAATAACCATATATTGGGCGTTCATATGCTCGCAAATTTCCAACGCGCTGAGTAATCGCGCCGTGATCAATTTTTGAAAAGCTGTCTCCAAATTGCCAAGGTCTAGGCCAAAAAACGGCCCATGCAACCCGCGTGGCCCTTTATGAGCTTGCAGCTTTTCTTGATAGCGAGAAACCAAACCCGACAGATCGCCTGACAATATATTTGGTAGCGTAAAGTCTTGAATTTCAATCGGCCTGTCTTGCTCGCAAAGCCAGTTAAATACCGCATCAATATTATCTAATGTAACGGCCGCTCCGATTTTCGAAAGCGTCATGACCTCTCCCTATTTAATTCCTGCGCGAATGAAGCTTTGCACAAACTGCCGCTGGAAGAGCAGAAAAGCAATAAGCAACGGGCCCGATGTCATCAAAGTGGCTGCGTTTATAACGGACCATTGTATGCCTGAATCTGTAACGGCAAAGATCGACAAACCAACGGTGAGCGGGCGCGTTTCGACCGAGTTGGTCACGATAAGCGGCCAGACGAAATTGTTCCAATGATGGCTCACCGAAACTAGCCCATATGCCAGATAGGTTGGTTTTGCGAGTGGTATGTAAACGCGCCATAATACCCCTAAAAATGAGCACCCCTCAACCCGCGCGGCTTCATCTAATTCCTTGGGAACCGTCATGAACGTTTGGCGCAGCAGAAAGATCCCAAAGCCAGAAGCGATATAAGGCAGACCAATCGCGGCGATCGTATCAATCAACCCGAAGGACCGCATGGTTTGATAATTCTGAACAATCAAAATATCGGGCATTACCAAAAGCTGCAGCAACACCAATGTAAACAGGACGTTTCGGCCTGGAAATGTAAAGCGCGCGAAGGCATAAGCGGCGAGCGTACATAAGAAAAACTGCGCTGCTACGATGCCAGTTACAAGAATAACAGTGTTTAAAAAATACCGTGCAAACGGCGCCTCATTCCAAGCCTGTACAAAATTCTGCAACGTCAAAGGTGCGAATAGGCTAAACCGCGTTTCATATTCACTGGGATGGAACGCCGTCCAAACAGCATAAAGCAAAGGCAAAAGCCACAAAAGAGCCAAACACCAAGCGGCAAATGTGTTTAAAGAGCGGTCAAAATCAAACGGCTTACGTTTCAAAACTGACTGGGGCGCTAGAGAAGAATTTTCGATCATTTATAATGCACTTTTTTATCTAGAAAAAAGAATTGTCCGATTGCAACCGTCGTTAAGATGGCAAGCATGACCACCGTCAGCGTTGCAGCATAAGCCGTGTCCCAATAATCGAATGCCACTTCGTAGATATAAAACAACAAGAGGCTCGACGCATTATTTGGACCGCCTTCGGTCATCACAAAAATATGATCCACCAAGCGAAAGGAATTGATCACAGCATTCACCGAGACGAATAGGGTTGTGGGCATCAAAAGTGGGAAGGCGACGCGCCGGAAATAATAGAACTTACCCGCCCCCTCAATCGATGCGGCCTCGCGCAACGAGGGTGGAATGGTTTGTAAAGCCGCCAAGTAAAAGATCATGAAAAAACCGGCCTCTTTCCAGATTGCCACTGCAATCATTGAATAAAGCGCCGTGTCGGGCGAGCCCATCCAATTTTGCTCAGGGTAGCCAAACACGCCACGGATCTGATCAATCAAGCCAAAGCCCGGCGTGTAAAAAAACAACCAAATATTGGCAACAGCGATCAAAGGCAGAACCGTTGGTGTGAAATAGGCCATACGTAAAAATCCGCGTCCACGCAGCTTTTCATTGACCCAAAGCGCCATCGCCAAAGATAAGATAATTGAAAGCGGAATGGTCCAAACGGCGTACCAAAAATTGTTCACCAGAACCTTCCAAAACACTTCGTCGGCCATTAATGTCGTGTAATTGTCCCAGCCGATGAAAACCGATTTTCGCCGTCCTCGCGCCGTTGAAAAAAACGAACTGATAACAGTTTGCACCGCGGGATAATGGGTGAATGTGATCAAAAAAATCATCGCTGGGCTGAGCAGCAACCACGCATATATCCATTGATGTCGGGTAGAATTTCGCATTTTTATGAAGCGCTTTCGAAATGTGAACCTGCCCAGCAAGCTGGGCAGGCCTGAATGATGTGAAACTTAACGATAAGGTTTCAGAATTCTATCCGCTGCAGCCTGCGCTTGATCAAGCGCTTCTTGAGCGGATTTTTCACCAGCAATTGCAGAGGCCAACGCGTCATTGAACGTTTGGGTTACTTTGCCATTCTCATAGGTTGATAACTCAGCAACCGCAAATTCCAACTGATCTCGCGCAACCAATGCGGGGGGGAAATCAGCAGCATAGGCTTTCATTGCATCGGTTTCCCATGCGTCCGGGCGCGGCGCAACATAACCGGTGGCAATCGACCAAACCGCCGCTTGCTCGGGGCTTGTAATCCACTGAACAAAATCAACCGCAGCGTCTTTTTGCTCATCCGTTGAATCTTTGAACAAATAGAAGTTACCACCACCTGTCGGCGCGCCGCGGCGCTCTTTCGCAGGCAGCATTGCAACACCGAAATCAAACGGGGCATTCGTGCGCACATTTACCAAGTTACCCGTGGTTGTCCACATCATCGCTGTTTCCCCCTCGAAGAAGGCTTTTGGCGTTGGACCCCATTCGATAGAGCCTGGCTGCATCACACCATGCTTGGCAGAGAGATCAACCAAATATTCTAATGCTTCAACAACTTTGGGATCGTTGAAATTGGTTTTATTGCCGTCAGAATTGGCCAAGATTGCGCCTGCCGGTGTGGAAAGACCCTGGAACAACCAATAAGGAAAGCCCGCTGATGGAATACGAACGCCCCATTGCGTGACGTTGCCACTAGAGTCTTTTTTGGTCAGCTTTTTGCCGAACTCAACCATTTCATCCCAATTTGCAGGCGCGGCATCCGGATTGAGACCAGCCTCTGCAAAGGCTTCTTTATTCCAATACAAAACCGGCGTTGAGCGCTGAAACGGAATACCGTAGGTTTTCCCACCGGTTTGACTGTTTTCCATAAAGGAAGGATAGAATCCATTTATCCAACTTTCTTGCTCTTCTGCAGAGACAAAATCGTCGAATGGCACAATAACATCTTCATCGATCAGGGTGAACATTTGGGTTGATAAAAGAACCGACAATTGAGGTGGTTTGCCGCCACGCGCCGCGGTCAAAGCTTTTACGCCCGCATCGCCGTAACTGCCCGCATAAATTGCCTCGATATTGACCCCAGGATTGGCGGCCACGTAATCTGCGGTTAACTTTTCAATCGTAGTTGCGGCAGCGCCGCCCACGGCCACCGGAAAATAAAATTCCAGATCGACTGCGAAGGCCGAACCAACGGCTGCAAGTGATGTCAGGGATGCAACACTGGCTATCTTAAACATTTTTGGAAACATGATTTACCTCTGGGTTTGAGTTTGACGTGCCGACACAGAGCCGGCGTTTTGGGATGACAAAGCCATCTCAATCTCTGAACGCATCGTATCCTCGCGCCGGCCCGAGGCCGTTTCGAACACATGCAAATCGCTTACATTAAAGGCCAATTTGATTGCCATTCCGCTGGTCAAGCGAGTTTGGCCCGGCGCTCGGCAGAGCAAGCTTTCTTCACCAACTTTACATTCAACCATCGCATCTGCGCCCAAATATTCAACCTGGGCCACCTGCCCTTCTATCACGCCATTCTCAGCCGGCACCAACGCCTCTGGACGAATGCCAAAGGTTAAATTTTGGCTTTTCTGCAAAAGCTCTGAGGGAACCGCGCCCGCCAAAAGGCTGGGCGAAAACGTCACCATAGGCGGCGTACCGATAAACTTTGCCGCAAATAAAGTTGCCGGGGTTTCATACATCACGCGCGGTGATGCAACCTGCTCAACCTGACCTTGATTCATCAACACAACTTGATCCGCCATGGTGACCGCTTCAACTTGATCATGCGTCACGTACAGCATCGTCACTCCAAGCCTGCGTTGCAAATCGCGGATTTCTTCGCGCATCTCGGCGCGCAACTTTGCATCAAGATTGGACAATGGCTCATCCATTAAGAAAATAGACTTATCGGCAACAATCGCGCGCCCCAAAGCAACACGCTGCTGTTGGCCGCCTGACAATTGGCTTGGCCTACGGTCTAACAAATGCCCCAAACCCAGCAGCTCAGCCGCGGCCTTCAACTTTTGGTCACGATCACTGCGCGACAGACCGCGCACGCGCAGCCCAAAAATAATGTTTTCCGCTACGCTTAGATGTGGAAACAACGCATAAGATTGAAACACCATCGCAATGTCGCGCGCCGCTGGCGCTGCATCCGTGACGTCTTCGCCATCAATAAACACCTGCCCAGATGTTGGATCATCCAAACCAGAAACAATTCGCAACGCCGTAGATTTCCCGCATCCAGACGGACCTAGCAAAGCCGTAAATTGACCTGCCGGAACATCAAGCGAAACATTGTTTAAAGCCGTTGTGTCACCCCAACTTTTGGTAACGCCTTTTAAGCTAACAGACCCCCCGCTCATATCTGCCTCTGCCACTCACAAAGAGAAACCAGCAAGGGCAAGCGAATATTTCGCCTCGCATTTTGCGAGTCAGATCTAACCATATTATATTCCATTGTAAAAATAATCTTCATCGCCTTTTTCACTCACAAACCAAATCAATTACACCTAAAAAAGCGGCGCTCTTGCCAACCTGACCGGCTCACATTGCATCCGCTTTGGGTTGAAATATTATAGACATAGCCGACGGGCCCAGCCCTATCCCCCATGATCTGTTTGGTTTTTACATCTCCCTAAATCGAGCAATTAATTTTTTACGCTTTAGCGCCTAAATATCATCCATGCGCGGCACCGCAAAGCCATTGCTTCTTCTTTGAGGGAAGCATGCCCCACAAAAAACAACAAAACAACAAAAATATTAGATTTCCAAAAAATTTTTGATGAAAAATTATGAAAAGAGAATTTTTAAACTACAAAACTACAAAAATTTGGCGTTTTTTCTTTTTTTTCGATCAGCTTCAGGTAAGCTGGCACGAGTCTGCTGGGTGTTCCGGCTTGAAATGATCAAAAAGTGACTTTTAAATGCTATCAACCGCCACCGCCTTTCAACGTTACCAAGAAATCCGACACAAACTGCCGACCGCCCCGCAAAACAAAACTATGTTGGATATTGAAAACCTCACGGAGATCTCGGGGAAAGCTGGCGCCTTTGTCTTTGATGCTTTTGGCGTATTGAATGTCGGTGATTGCCTTATCGAAGGGGCGGATCAACGCTTAAGCCAATTGCGCCAACAGGGCTGTGAAATACGCATTCTCACCAATGCCGCGAGTTATGATCGCACCCGTGCATTGGAAAAGTTTGATCGGCTAGGCGTAACGATAGAAGCCGCAGAAATCATCACCAGCCGCGATGCCACGCTATCTGCGCTGACGCAAAACCACTGGGGTATAATTGCCGATCCCGATGACGCATTGACCGATATCAAATTTCAGCACACCCGGCTTGGGCAGAACGCTAGCGAATATGAGGCAGTGGATGGGTTTTTATTTCTATCCTCGGCCAATTGGTCGGCGCAAAAACAACAGCTGCTCGAAGCCTCACTGATCACAAATGCCCGCCCTGTGCTCATCGCAAATGCGGATTTGGTGGCCCCGCGGGAAACTGGTTTCTCGCTGGAGCCAGGGTTTTATGGGCATCTTCTGTTAGATCGCGGCATCACCGACATACGGTTCTTCGGAAAGCCCTTTCCGGAAGTTTACACATTGGTGGAGAACAGCCTTCCGCAGCTTAACCCAAATGAAATTATAATGTGCGGCGATACGCTTCATACAGATATTTTAGGTGCCACGGCCAGAGGGTGGCGCAGCGTGCTTGTCACACAGGACGGGATGTTTTCCGGACATGAGACCGATATTTTCTGCAAAGAATCTGGTATTTTTGCCGATTGGCGCGTTAAGCGGATTTAACACTGCACGATTGCCGGCAAACCGGCGGTTAAAATCTTAGCTTGAAATTTCAAAAATACGAAAAATGAATATGCGTTTGTGTGTAATCCGGCACTGATACCCCTCATGGCGCCTGATTTATGCTGAAAGGGATAAGGCTGTCTCTAAAATGTTCCATAAACTCCAACGTGACCAAGGAGGGTTTTTTCAAAATTGGCCGCACCAAAGACAACCCATGCGGTAGACTGGGCGTAAAGGGGCGAAATCCAAGACCAAGCTTTTGATACTTAACCGCATCCAATTCACTGACGACCGACACCCCAACACCAGTGCAAACCAGTTCGCAGGCTGCGGTGAATTGACGGACCTCTATATGCGAATTCATTGGAATTTGAGCATCTTGAAAACAGCGCGATAATTTCAAGAAGAAATCACTGTCTCGCCTTGTGTGGATGATATTTTCATTTTCAAGATCAGCGGGCCCAATCTGCGTTTTGGCCTCTAAAGCATGGCCTTTGGGAAACACACAAACCGTACGGATCTCAAGATAATGGCGGTCTACCGCTGGATGTCCGATAAATCCGTCCGTGATTCCAAAATCATATTGCTCCCCTATCATCCATTCTAGAATGCGCTCCGGGCGATCAGGCTCGATGGTGAGGCTCACGCCTGGACGGCCCTTTAAAAACTCGGCAACAACTTGTGGCAAATGGCTCGTGGCAAACCCTGGCAAGCATGCGATACGGATGTGACCGGCTTTTCGATTTGTGATATCTTGGCTCAGATCTGAAATCTGCCGCATCAGCTCTAAGACCCGCTTGATATCGGGCACCAAAAGCCGCACCTCTTGCGAGGGCACCAACTGACCATCACGCTTGTCAAATAAAGGAAAATCAAACTCTTTTGCCAGATCGGCGATCAGACGGCTGGCCGCAGGTTGACTGATTCCAAGATCAGCCGCTGCAGCGGTGACCGACCCATTTGTAATAACAGCCATTAACGCCTCTAACTGGCGTATACGCGGCGCTTTTCGTTGTGTCATCGCCCATCTCCCTTCATGATTCGAAATATTTATAATATAATGTTATACGTTTTTATATATTCGGCATCTTGAATTATATTTTTGCGCTGATAAGCTCATCTTTAGTAACGAGGTCCGCGGGCAACACGGCACGCGGCGTAACAAGCATCGCAAACGATGTACGGGAGAGTAATATGAAAAAACATTTGATCGGCGCTGTCGCCGCAACCGCTGTGCTGTCACCAATTGCAGCTATGGCCAAAACCGAGGTGCATTTCTGGCACGCGTTTACCGGGCGTTTGGGTGAATTGGTCGCCGCGCAAGTTGAAGATTTCAACGCCGGCCAAAGCGACTACGAGGTCGTGCAAACCCACAAAGGAAACTACTCAGAAACGTTAAACGCTGGTATTGCTGCGTTCCGCGCAAAAGAACAGCCGAATATTCTGATGGTGTATGAAGTTGGTACCGCCACGATGATGGCTGCAAAAGGCGCTGTTAAACCGGTGTACCAAGTGATGGCTGAAAGTGGTGCATCTTTTGACCCCGATGCTTATATCGGCGCTGTCAAAGGCTATTACACAACCACCGAAGGCGATATGCTATCTTTGCCGTTCAACTCATCCACACCAGTTTTATGGGTAAACCGCGATGCAATGTCTGCAGCGGGTGTTGACCCCGATAGCGATATGTCAACTTGGGAGCAAGTGGGAGACGTTTTAGACCAGCTTAAAGCCGGAGGTGAAGATTGCCCCTTGGTAACTGCTTGGCAAAGCTGGATCCATCTTGAGAATTTCTCTGCCTATCATAACGTACCATTTGCCACACAAGACAATGGTTTTGCAGGCCTTGATACCGAACTAAGCCTGAACGGGCCGGCGCAAGTGGCGCATCTGTCAGCGATGGGCCAATGGGCGAAAGATGGAAAGTTTATCTATACAGGCCGCCGCAATGAAGGCGGTGCAAATTTTCGTGCCGGCGAATGTGCGCTGTTTACCGAAAGTTCGGCTGGCTATGCGGGCATCAGCTCGGAAGCAAAGTTTGATTTTGAAGTCCGCCCACTTCCCTATTGGAAAGCCGTCGCTGATGAGCCTCAAAACACGATTATTGGCGGTGCATCACTTTGGGTGATGGAAGGCCATAGCGCAGATGAATATAAAGGCGTTGGGGCATTCTTGAGCTTCTTGTCTACATCGGATGTGCAAGCCGCATGGCATCAAAACACTGGCTATTTGCCGATCACATCCGAAGCTGGCGATGCAACCCGCGCCTCGGGATTTTATGATAAAAACCCAGGCACTGATATCGCTGTGATCCAAATGACAGCGAAGCAACCTACAGCAAACTCGAAAGGGTTACGGCTGGGCAGCTTTGATCAAATCCGCGGCATCATCGATGAAGAGCTGGAAGCCATCTGGTCTGGTGACAAATCAGCACAAGAGGCAATGGACAGCGCCAAAGAGCGCGGCGATGCTCTGTTGCGCCGCTTTGAACAAGCAAACCGCTAAGTGGATTGTGAATCGCGGGCTCCGGCATAGGGGCCCGCACCTTTTTTAAACGAGGCCCTCTATGGAAAAGCGCGTCACCTTTCGCGGTTGGCTGCTGCCGCTGGTGTTGATTGCACCGCAGGTGATGATCTCGGCGATATTTTTCTTTTACCCAGCCGGACAGGCTATTTGGCAATCGCTGTTTATACCCGATCCGTTTGGCCTCTCTGCTCGCTTTGTTGGGCTTGGAAATTTCGAATTTCTTATCAGCGATAAATATTATCGCGCATCTTTTATCACCACAGCCGTGTTCTCTTTGTTGGTCACGCTCTGTTCGATGATCCCAGCGCTGTTTTTAGCCGTGCTGGCAGATCGTTTGATAAAGGGCTCGGGCGTGTACCGTACCCTGCTCATCTGGCCTTATGCGGTTGCACCGGCCGTTGCGGGGGTTTTATGGTTGTTCATGTTTAACACCCGCGTCGGCGTTGTCTCATGGTATCTGGGGCATTTGGGCTATGATTGGAACCATGTGCTCAATGGTGGCGAAGCCATGGGGCTGGTCGTAGTGGCTTCGGCATGGGGGCGTATCAGCTATAACTTCCTGTTCTTCTTCGCCGCGCTGCAATCCGTACCACGCTCAGTTGTTGAAGCAGCAGCGATCGACGGCGCACGGTTTTGGCGGAGGTTTTTCACAGTTATATTACCACTTTTATCGCCTACAGCATTTTTCTTGTTGGTGGTAAACATCGTTTACGCGTTTTTTGAAACTTTTGGCGTCATTCATACGATTACGGCAGGCGGCCCGCAGCAATCCACCACCATTCTTGTATATAAAGTATTTTCCGATGGGTTTGTCGGCCAAGATCTTGGTTCATCCGCCGCCCAATCGGTGATCCTTCTCTTCGTGGTTGGCCTGCTCACGGTTATCCAATTTAAATATATCGAGAAAAGAGTGCATTACTGATGGAACAGCGCTCTGGCATGGTTGAAAAACGCGGCATGGGCCTTTGGCTTACGCATGGTTTCATGATTACCGGCGTTTTAATTATTTTCTTTCCGATCTGGCTGGCCTTTGTTGCATCAACCGTGACGCAACCAGAGATCGTCTCGCCGCCCATGCCTCTCCTGCCGGGAGGCCATTTTTGGGAAAATTATAAAACCGCCTTGTTATCGGGGGTAAACGTGCCCGTGGCCACCATGTTGATGAACAGTTTGATTATGGCGATCGGAATTGCCGTTGGCAAAATTATCATCTCTCTGCTCAGTGCTTTTGCCATTGTATATTTTCGGTTTCCGGGCCGCACCATTTTCTTTTGGATGATTTTCTTAACCTTGATGCTGCCCGTCGAAGTGCGTATTTTACCCACCTTTGAAGTGGTGGCCGGCTTTGGTATGCTGAACAGCTATTCCGGCCTTATTTTCCCGCTTATCGCATCAGCCACCGCAACCTTTCTGTTTAGGCAATTTTTTCTCACCATTCCGGATGAGCTGGCCGAGGCTGCGCGCGTTGACGGCGCGCAACCGATGCGGTTTTTCATTGATATCGTTCTGCCCATGAGCCGCACAAATATCGCAGCGCTCTTTGTGATCTTATTTATCTATGGCTGGAACCAATATCTTTGGCCCCTTTTGATTACAACCGACCCTGAAATGAACACGATCGTGATGGGTATAAAGCAAATGTTCCCCAGCGGCGATGATGTGGCTGAATGGCCCGTGATCATGGCAACATCGATTCTGGCGATGATCCCCCCTGTTATCGTTGTTGTCTCGATGCAAAAGCTTTTCGTGCGCGGCCTTGTCGATAGTGAGAAATAGAAATGGCAAATGTTACGTTAAAAAATATCAAGAAAAGCTTTGGAGCCACGCATGTTATCCATGGGATAGATGCTGAAATTAAGGATGGCGAATTTATCGTGATCGTCGGCCCATCAGGCTGTGGAAAATCAACGCTTCTGCGTATGGTTGCTGGGCTTGAGACCATTACATCGGGCGATATTTTTATCGGCGATGAACGCGCGAATGAGAAAGAGCCGATGGATCGCGACATCGCCATGGTGTTCCAAAATTACGCGCTATACCCGCATATGTCCGTGCGCCAAAATATGGGCTATGGTTTGAAAATCGCGAAATTGCCCAAAAGCGAAATTGACGCTAAGGTTCAAGATGCAGCAAAACTGTTGCAACTAGAGCCCTTATTAGAGCGCAAACCGCGCCAATTATCTGGCGGTCAACGTCAACGCGTGGCAATGGGGCGGGCCATCGTGCGCGAACCTTCGGTGTTTTTATTCGATGAACCCCTGTCAAACCTTGATGCCAAATTGCGCGTTCAAATGCGGCTTGAAATCCGGGAATTGCAAGAGAAATTGGGGATCACCGCGCTATATGTCACCCATGATCAAGTTGAAGCCATGACCATGGCCGACCGTATGATCGTGATGAATGGAGGCATCGCAGAACAGATCGGTACGCCTTTAGACGTATATGAAAAACCACAAACCCTATTTGCAGCTCAATTTATCGGCAGCCCAGCAATGAATATCTTCGATGCGCATATCGAAGGGGGCCAGGTGAAAATAAGAGATCTGCCTATTGGGCCCGCTCAGGGCCGCGATGGCCCTGTCAAGCTAGGGATCCGTCCCGAGCATTTGGTAAAAACATCCGATGCAGCATTGAACGCCTCGATACAAATGTCCGAACCTCTGGGTGCGAACACGCTGCTGCATGGAAAATTAACGGGGTTCGACAATATAGCAATCACCGCCAGTTTACCCGGCGTGCATCTTTTAGAAACCAAATCCTTTCACATCGGCTTTGCCGTTGAACCCGCCAACATCCATCTGTTCGATCCCGAGACCGGGCGCAGGTTGCCAGTTTGATGCAACATCCCGCAGTTGAAGCCTTTCGCGGGGGTCCAAACCTTATTCGCGTGGTCGGGCATCGCGGCGCGCGCGGTATTTTGCCCGAAAATTCCATGATTGGATTTGAATTTCTGATGCAAACGGGCACCCCACTATTGGAATTTGATGTGTTGATGACCTCGGATATGGTACCAGTCATTACCCATAATCATCATCTTCATGGCGCGATTTGCCGCGGCCCAGATAAAGGTTTTCTAAATGAAGAACCAAAAGTCGCCCATCTAAGCTGGGCAGAAATCCAAAAATTTGATATCGGGTGGATTGATGGCACGACCGCCTATGGGCAGCGCTTTCCTGAAAGGGCCCAGCTGAATAATATTCGTATTCCCAGCCTTTACCAACTTTTAAAAGCCGCAGGCCAACCACCATTTGTCGATGCCAAATTCATGCTTGAAATCAAATCAGATCCCGAATTTGCGCAGGATATCGATTATCGCAGGCAATTGATCGAAATCATTATCGGGCTAGTCCGCGCTGCAGGGGTTGCCCAGCGCACGCTTTTGCACAGCTTCGATTGGGATCTGCTTGCCGAATGCGCGCGACAAGCGCCTGATATTCCAATTTCATTTCTTACCCAAATGCCCAAAAATATGCCGCATCAGGGCGAAGATTCAGCGCATTCCATAAGCCCCGGTTTTTCTGGATGTGAGGATAATATCCCGAAAATGGTAGAGGCTGCTGGTGGCGCGCTTTGGTGCCCCTATATTGCTGACATAACCCCCAAAACGACAGCACTTGCCAAAGAGTTGGGTCTGTGCGTTGCAGCCTGGACCGCCAACGAGCCAACCGAGATTGATCAGATGATCGATTTAGGTGTCGACGCGATTGTCACCGATTATCCGGGCCGGGTTCAACGCCGGCTTTCAGATCGAGGCATCAACTGGTGAGGCCGATGCCATAGAAATTCATGTTTCGCGATAAAACTGAAAGACATGAAATTGAATCAAGAGCCGTGGATTACAGACAACCGGACCGGACTTTACCCATCCGCGCAACCGAAAACTGATCACCTGATAAGAGATAAGCCCACAATTCGTGGCGCGCGAACGTGATTGAACAGTTTTGAGATTTGCCCGAACACGCCCGCAACCGCACCCAGCGGCTCAAATATCACTGATCCACGATGCGTGGAAAAAGCCCTTTCATAAAAAGGTTTTGTCTATGTTTCTTCACAACTGAATTCAGAAATCGTCATTTGTAGCAGGCTGGTTTTATTGCCTAAAAATACGGCTTTCTTACCGCTCTCAGCACAGTGCTCTATTGCTATATCTTTCACATTTTCTGGCAACTTGGCACATTCGTTTAAGTCAGAAGAATATGTTTTGTAAGGGTTACAGCCTGCATCAAAGCCGAAGGATAATTGCGCATATTTAATTTCGATCCCCTCCTCCGAAGACTTCACGATTTTAGGATCAATAATCGTTGATGTGTCGGAAGAAGACACATCTGCTACATCTCTTGGTCTTTCTGGAGCTCCTCCAGAAAGGCACCCAGAAACCATAATACTGCCCATTAGTATAATTGTTAAATTCTTAAACATGACTTTTCCGTCCTTTTTGCTGCAATATAAATTAATAAGTGACAAAGAGCTTTGCGAAGATAGTCGCATGCTGCCGATACGAAAAGCAACTAGAAATGATACTTTTCAACAGCGAACCGCAATACGCCGATGAGGTGATAAATTGCCTTTTCGATATATTAAGAGGCAAATTTTCATTCACTGATGCGATTTCGATCACCTGCGTGAATAAAGATCGAAAGGCTGGATGCGGCATGAACTGTCTATCATTGCAAATTGAACCAAAAACTCTGGAAATTGAGCCTGCGGCTTCCGTTACTTTTGTGCAGAGCGCCCCTGTTTAATCAAGATAAAACCCAGAACCCACCCAATCAGCACAAAAGTGAGTCCAAGGATTATCTCAAACTGCACAACTGAGTTGGACTCAGTTCCGTAATCCGCGTAAGCAACCAATATCAAAAACGCTCCGAAGAGGTGCATCAACACCATAAATATATAGCCAAATACTATTTTCGACTTTGGAAAAAAGTAAGCAACCGAACGGAAAATTAATTTGAGTATCAACTTAGCCGAGATTGGATTGAGCCTATTTCACACTGTAACGCGACAATGCTATACTGAGGCCTCATCAAAAGATCCAATTCTTTAGATTTCTGGGTTGAACGCCGAAACGACACGCACGATCAAGGCAGGCACAAATTAGAGTTTTGGAAAATAACGTAGGCTCTAGCTGCAATTTTGCCTTCCAATTCACAGTACCGCCCCGACATATCAAAATAAATGCGCGGTTATGGCCACCTCTACCCACTCTTATACTTGAGGCGTGAAGAAGCTGAGGCCGCCACCATCCATACCAGGCTTCACAAGCCATAATTTATAAACCCGACCCGACAAAGAGAACTGAAACTAGATTGAAGAGTAAGCCATTGAAAAGGGCCCGACCTCATCCACTTTAGCCAAGCAGAGGATCAATCTGACTACCAAGTCTCAGATATAGTGCCATAAAATTGTCAAAAATCTTCTGTACTCGGTCTTGTCAGCCAATACCTGTACAATGAAAGACTTGCTCTGATTTCACCTATTTTCCAAAATGGCAAACCCAATTTATGGCCCGCCTTTAGAAGACGTCCCGGTAGAGCCCTGCCACATTTCAATCTGGTGCTAATCGGACAAAACGGGCGGCTGGAATTTGAAGTGATCCTTTTTTTAGCTTCGCTGCGGGCCAATAGCCCAAAATTCGAAGGGCGGGTGTTTATTGCTGAACCACGGCCAAACCAAGCATGGACCATGAACCCGATGATCCGCTCTCAGCACACGCGAGATTTGATTGCAGAGCTTGGTGCGGAATTCATTGCCTTTGACAATAAGATTTTCGGCGAAAGCTATCCCTACGGAAACAAAATAGAATGTTTGAAGGCCATCCCTAACGATAAACCGTTTTTATTTTTTGACAGTGACACGCTGATATTGGATGAACTATGCGATGTGCCGTTTGATTTTTCGCGCCCAACTGCCTCGCTGCGCCGCACAGCAACTTGGCCGCAACCTTTGGGGCCAGGGCATCACTATGCGGATATCTGGAAAGATTGTTATGACATTTGTGGCGTTGACTACACTTCTTCGCTAGATGAACAATTTTCCGCTCAGGATTGGCGGCGGTACTTATACTTCAATGCCAGCTTTTTCTTTTACGAAAGCCCAACTAAATTCGGCGCGCGCTTCCTAGAATTTGCCCAAAAGATCAAAAACAGCACGCGCCCTCGGATCACCCGACAATCTTTAGACCCTTGGCTGGACCAAGTGGTTTTGCCCATGGTTATTCACAGCTTTGGGGGGGGAAGACACACACTTGCCCGGGGATGGCTGGACGCAAAGACCAGCTGTCATTATCGGAGGATACCCCTTCTTTACGCCCGAGAGGATGATCGAGTCATCACGACACTAGAAAAACTTGCAAACCAAGCCCACATCCGCGCACGTCTGTCGCAGCACCCGGCTTTTCAACGGATGATTTATCAAAAACAAGGGCGCAGATTGCGCGGAATGATTGATCGCAGCCATCAGCCAACCTCTGAGGTTGCGCTCTATAATAAATTAAAAGCTTTGGGGTATTGGATCCGCTGAACAGAAAAATCTGTTTTCACCGGAAAGCCTTGCAAGTTCCATCTCGGACAAAGCCGCCGAAAAGGAAATACTTTCCCAATAATTGCGAAAAAATAGGATATTATGTTCCTAATTTGGGCGAGCAAGCGCTCATTATAGAATAGTAGCATTGTTTAAACAGCCTGACTTTCTTATCACAACTGGAACTGATTTAGGAGATAGATTGATGACAAGCGAAACAACCTACGGGTTTGATACATTACAAATACACGCGGGCGCCCGGCCTGATCCGGCCACTGGCTCTCGGCAAACACCGATCTATCAGTCCACAGCGTTTGTGTTCCGAGATGCCGATCACGCAGCCGCTTTGTTTAACCTGCAAGAAGTTGGCTATATTTACTCGCGATTGACCAACCCAACCGTGGCCGTATTGCAGGAACGCATTGCAACTCTAGAGGGCGGCGTGGGCGCCGTTTGTTGTTCATCCGGACATGCCGCGCAAATTATGGCGCTGTTTCCGCTGATGCAACCCGGACGCAATGTTGTTGTTTCGACGCGGCTTTACGGCGGCTCAATCACGCAGTTCAGCCAAACAATTAAACGCTTTGGCTGGGGCGCAAAATTTGTAGATTTTGATGATCTTGACGCGGTGAAAGCTGCAATCGATGACGACACGCGTGCGGTATTTTGTGAATCAATTGCAAACCCTGGGGGTTATATCACCGATCTGCCGGCGATCAGCGCCCTGTCTGATGAAGCAGGGCTTCCCTTGATCGTCGATAACACCAGCGCTTCGGCATATCTATGCCGCCCAATCGAGCATGGGGCAACACTTGTGGTGAACTCCACGACCAAATTCTTGACCGGCAATGGTACGGTCACGGGTGGGTGTGTGGTGGATAGTGGAAAATTTGATTGGTCGGCCTCGGATAAGTTTCCCTCGCTCAGCGCGCCCGAACCTGCATATCACGGGCTTAAATTTCATGAAACATTTGGGCCGTTGGCCTTCACGTTTCACGGCATTGCAATCGGGCTGCGCGACCTTGGAATGACGCTGAACCCGCAATCCGCACATTATACGTTAATGGGCATTGAAACATTGTCACTGCGCATGCAGCGACATGTAGAAAACGCCCAGAAAATTGCGGCTTGGCTTGAAACCCACGAGGCCGTTGAAGCAGTGACCTATGCCGGGCTTCCCAGTTCACCCTACAACCACCGTGTCGCAAAAATTTGCCCCAAAGGCGCGGGCAGCTTGTTTACAGTGTCGCTTAAGGGCGGCTATAAAGCGTGCCTGAAATTCGTGGATAGTCTTGAAATTTTCAGCCATGTGGCCAATTTGGGCGACAGTAGGTCATTGGTGATACATTCTGCATCCACCACCCACCGTCAGCTAAGCCCAGAACAGCAAATTGCCGCAGGCGCTGGGCCAAATGTAGTTCGCCTCTCAATCGGCATCGAAGATAGTGACGATTTGATCGCGGATCTGAATCAAGCGCTTGAGATTGCAAAATTCGTTTAAGCACTTTTGGTCAAGCTGGCTATTCCGGCTTGACCAGTATCTCGTACTGAGCAATCACCGACTGCCTGAACGCAACGTCTTGTGGCACAATTCCCGCCTCTGATAAGCTACGTTGCGCGCTCAAAAAACCGGGAGGCCCACCACGCTCAGGGAGACGATCAGACAAGCTGATCAATTGGCCCAATTTCACCTCAGCAGCCTCTGCGTAATCCTGCGCCTTTACCAGCGCGTCTTTCATGGCCTTTTGTCGAGCTAGGCTTTGCCATCGGGCCTCATCCTTGGTCAGAAAAACCAGATTTCCCAATGCCGTTACCCCAAGGTCGAGGCCGATTTGAACGATTTCTGGAAAGACAGGAAGATGGTTAATTGTGACCTCCAGCCGCGTGGTGGCGCTATAATCCAGCAATTTAGGTGGTTGCCGGTCAATATATTGAAAATTTGGTGACAGTGATAAAACCGAGCTTGCTAGATCCTCTTTGGGCAAGCCAAAAGCTTCAAGTGCGGCCAAGAGTGAAGCTGTTTTTGACCTGAGCGCGGCCATTGCTGAGGCCGGTGCATCTGCGCGGGCTTCAATTGTCCAGGTTAACTTTGCCTGATTAGGTTTTACCTTTACCGCTGCCGCACCGGTGACCGTCAGCATTCTGACAGGCTGGGTTGCGAATGCCAGCTGCGGTATAATGACAAAACAGACAGCGAGATAAATAGTGTTTCTGAATATAAATTGTTTAAAATACATGATAGCTCCTTTCTTTCCAGTAAGGGATTTACACCACGTGACAGAAATATCTGTAGCGCAATTTTCTGCCTGCCGCGATAGTTTTGCTTTTCCCTCACGCTATCCTGGTCTAGAAAGGCGTAGTCGCGGTCAAACCGAGCCTTGCTGTAAAAGATAAACTCGAGCAAATGAAACCAGACTTTGCCCTTTCCCTTTCCTTCGATGGCATCACTTTGCTGCATCGAACAAAACCGGGCTGGAATATTATTGGCACGGCGAAATTGGATTCTGCAGCGTTAGAAAGTGATGTTGCCGATATCCGGCGCAAAGCTTTAAGCCTTGATTCGCGCGCCGATAACGTAAAACTTGTGATACCGAATGAACAAATTAAGTTTATCAAATTGCTTCGCCCCCACGGCGCGCAATCAAACGATATTGAGGCGGTCATACTAGACCATTTACAAGGGGCAACCCCCTATCATGTCTCCGAATTGCGCTTTGATTGGATCGCGTCAAAAAATGATCTTTACGTGGCGGCTGTCGCGATCGAAACGCTGCAAGAGGCAGAAAATTTTGCCGAGACCCATAGCTTTAAACCTTTGGGCAATGTTGCAATTCCGCCCAAAGACAGTTTTATCGGCGAAGCGTTTTTTGGAACCGCTCTCGGCGGGCAACAACAAATGGAATGGTATGATCAGGAAATTGATATTTCCCCATCTCCCAGCCCAGAAGCGCTTTTAAAAATCGCGCCCAAACCGCTCCCACCAGAACCTCCCATTGCGCGCAACAAAGGTCGTATAACGGCGCAAAAAAAGGCGGCAAACCCCGATCCTAAACAGCCCCGCCTTTCAACCCAGCTGACCAAACAAATCAACGAAGAAGCCGAAAATGTTCCCGTCAGTCTCAATGATCTCGGCACTGCCTTCCCCCGCATTCTTTCTCAAATTGAAGGAAAGTTAGAAGGGCAAGAGCAGGCTGATAAGCCTACAGTTTTCGATGTAGATGAAACTCGGATAACTGCGAACGCTGCGTCCCCTTCTGCTGATCCAATCTTGAAAAGACACGGCTTTGAACACAAAGTCACAACCGAGAAGATCCGGAACGTTCTGCGTCATACAAAAAAACGCCTGAGCGCGGGTGTTAGCGCGCTAAGGGCCGTTCTAAAAACGCTGCTGCAAACGGCTCTTCGCCAAACCAAAATGGCCGGCGTAGGCGCCACGCAATTTATAAAAATCTGCAAACACAAGCTGTTTGTTGAAGGCGTTGTACCGCTGGTGCAGAGATTGCAACCAATTCTGCGCAAATACGTGTTGAAGGCGCGGGATTGGGGGCTTCCCGTCATGCTGCTTAGCGCTTCGGTGCTTCTGGCTGGGTTTACAGCAACATATTTCATTGTAACGCGCAGCGCCGATCCAAGTACTGATCTTGCGTTGAAAGTAGAAACGGTGAGCGCAGATGCAGATGCAGATGCAGATGCAGATGCAGATGCAGATGCAGATGCAGATAAGAAAATCGACGTTTTGCGATCGATACAAGAGCTCTCGCCAGCCCCGGAAGCAGAACGGCGTCGGGGCTTAACCGGGCTGGAAGGTTTTACCACAACCGATACGCAGGCAAAGGCAGAGGTGTTCAGCGAAACGCCATTGCTCGGCCTATCCGAGCTTCAAACATCGGCCGGTTTTGACCTCTCTATTGTAGAAAAGCTGCCAATGAAGCGGGCACTGTCGCGGTTAGACAGCCTAGCAACACCCAGTTCAACTCGCACGCGCGATGGAACAGAGCTTGCACCGGAAGCTAAAATCGAGATTCCACAAACGGCTAGGTCTTCCCAGCTTAATACGCCTGAATTTATCCCGAATGGACCAATGACCCCCGAAGAGCTTCGGCGCGTTTATGTATCAACAGGGGTTTGGCCAATGGCCCCAAAAGCTCCATATCAAGCAAGCACGAAGGCTCTTGAAGATTTATATATCGCATCAATTGATGCAGATATTCGTGCCCATGATCCGGTTATTTTGCAAAGCCCGGATGAGTTTTTGACCGATAGTACAAAAGACCTTGCGATCCCTCTGCTTAAAAAAGCGAAACCGCTTGGGCTTGCAACGGGTGACCCGGCTATCGAAATGCCCAACGAACCTTCTGCAAAAACGCTGGTTTCGCCTAACATAAATGCATTGCGCGTGTTGCCAGATGTGACGCTGAGACCGCCTTCAATGGCGCCGCAGCCTTTGGCAGAATTGACCCCGTCGATCATAACACAAGACAGCAATAAAACGGCAATATCACAACCGGATGCACTACCCTCGATTGATGCGTTAACGCGGCTTGACCCTCCCAGCGTGACTGGCTTTGGAAATCAAGCAACGAACCCTATTTTTGAAAATGCGGCCACCGAAAACGCAGAAAACCAAAGCTCAGAAACTAACCCGACCTCTGAACTCGTCTCAAAACCGCCTTCTGTTTCCTCAGAAGAAGACGCCATTGCCAGCACCGATCCGCAAACACCAAAAGCACCCGAGCCTGCAATAGATATGCTTGCCCAAAGCCGGCCTCTCATACGCCCGCAGGCCCTTGTCGCGGCTTTACGTGCAAAAGAGAAAGCCTTTGAAGAGGCGCTTAACACCTCTATCCGACCCAAAATCCGGCCGGCGCTTACGGAAATTGCTCAATCTGACACTTTGATAAGCCGCTTGTTCAGCGCCTTGGATGAAGGAGATGAAGCCAATGTGGATTCTCCAATAGCAGACGAACCAAGCAGCGCGCGGGTAAGTGAGCGCGCCACGTTGGAAAAAGGGCTCAATCTCAGAAAAGTGAATTTGCTCGGCACGTATCGGTTTGGAAACAGCCGGAAAGCCTTAATTCTTATGCCAAATGGGTCGAAGCGGATGGTAAAAGTAGGAGACCGCTTGGATGGTGGACAGGTGGCCGCCATTGACGAAGAAGAATTGCGTTATATCAAGTCAGGGCTCAATATCATTTTATCCATGCCAAGTGGGTAGGTTCCATTGCTGGGTTTTATGCGTTGCAACGGCGGTAAAATACGAAAACAACGTTAGGCGTCGCTTTCATCGCTCACCCCTGCTTCCGCAAAGGTCGACATCCCAGAATGACAGGCCAGCGCTGCCTGAAGAATTCCAATCGCAACCGCCGCGCCTGAACCTTCGCCGAGTCGCATCCCCAAAGATAAAAGCGGCTCTTTATCAAGCTGCGCCAACACGCGTTTATGCGCTTGCTCGGCACTTTCATGCCCCGCAACAGTATGATCCAACACGGACGGGCTAATTTGCTGCAGACAGGCTGCCGCGGCGCAGCAAATAAAACCATCCAAAATCACCGGAATGCGCAGACAGCGCGCGCGTGCAATCGCGCCCGCCATGGCGGCCAATTCACGCCCACCCAGACATTGCAAAGCTTTTAATCCGTTCTGCTGGGCCTTAGGGTTCATCTGCAAGCCCGCCGCAATAACACGGGCTTTTTTGGCGATACCGGCCGCGTCAACACCAGTGCCCTTACCAACCCAATCTTCCGCGCGGGCGCCAAAAAGCGCGTGGGCAATCGCGGCTGCAGAGGTTGTATTTCCAATGCCCATCTCACCTGTGACCAAAAGATCACAATCTTCGGACACCGCGTTCCAACCCGTTTGCAACGCCAGAAGAAACTCATCTTCCTCCATCGCGGGCCCTTGCGTGAAATCTCGTGTTGGGCGATCTAACTCTAAGCCATGCACCTGTAATTTCGCGCCAAAACAGGCAGAAAGCTGATTAATCGCGGCGCCCCCAGCTTGAAAATTAAACACCATCTGTTCTGTAACCTCGGCTGGAAAAGCGGATATACCTTGCGAGGTCACCCCATGATTGCCGGCAAAAATCAGCACTTCAGGTTGTGAAATAGACGCGCGCGCATCCCCCCGCCAAGCGGCGTACCATATGGCAAGCTCTTCCATCCGCCCCAAAGCACCGGCCGGTTTGGTCAATTGCATATTGCGTTGTTTGGCTGCTGCTTGGCTTTCAAGATCAAATGACGGTGCTTGACGCAGCAGATCAACGAATTGTGAAAGAGAAGAAAAAGTGTCCATAATCAGTTTTACCTTGTTCGCAATATACTCTTTGAGCTATTTACCCAGCTGCCATCGAAGTACAAGCGTTTTAGAGGCATCCAACGAGTATTAACCGACATGACCCTGCATAAGTTCACCACCTATTCTAACGATGCGAAATTGGCGCTCAGCCTGCTCAGCCGCACCCCTATCTCAGTGGAGGATGGCGCCTATCAGCGCACGGCAAAGGCCGTGTGGGCTTATGGGCTTGTCGGGATAGTTTGGGGCACTTTGGTTTGGGCTGTGGGTCTATGCGCAGTAACTTTAAATATTCCAGATGGCCTAGCTGCGCTTATCGCCTTGGGTACTGGTCTTATTTTCACCGGCGCGCTGCATGAGGATGGTCTGGCAGATTGCGCCGACGGCTTGTGGGGCGCCCAAGAGAAACAGCGCCGCTTGGAGATCATGAAAGACAGCCAAATTGGCAGTTATGGAACCCTAGCCTTGGTTGTGTCCGTGCTCTTGCGGTGGCAGCTGATAAAAGAACTGATGCAGGCAGAATTTGCCTTTGTGGGGCTAATTGTGACCGCCGTGCTTGCCCGCGCGGCCATGCCGCTTTTGATGGTTTATCTACCGCATGCCCGGAGCAGCGGTTTATCGCATAGCGTTGGCAGACCTCAGCCCAAGCACGCCCTGATAGGAGTTGGCATAGCTGCCATAATCGCGCTGGCCTTTGCAGGTCTGATAGGCTTTGCTGCTCTGCTCTGCACAGGCTGCGCTGCCCTACTCTGTTCTGCGATTGCCCAGCGCAAAGTCTCGGGGCAAACCGGCGATATTTTGGGAGCAACCGAACAGGTTTCAGAGATATTTGTGTTAATGGCAATCGTCGCGCTGTTACCGTAGCTGCAGCTCAAGTGAGAGAAGCCTGATCAGACTGCATCTGCTTTACGCGGCGCGAGACACCAATACATCATCGACTTTTTTTGCCGCAGCAACCTCATCGCCATCTTCAACAGCCGCAACTTCGCGCGTCAGGCGTTCCAGCGCCGCTTCGTAAAGCTGCCGTTCCGAATAGCTCTGCTCGCGCTGATCATCGTTGCGATGTAAATCCCGAACAACTTCCGCTATGGCAATCAAATCGCCAGAATTAATCTTTTGCTCATATTCCTGTGCACGCCGCGACCACATCGCCCGCTTCACTTTTGCTTTGCCTTTGAGCGTGGTCATCGCGCGGCCAACCACATCAGGAGAGCTTAATGCGCGCATGCCAATCTCAGTCGCCTTATGCGTTGGCACGCGCAGCGTCATCTTGTCTTTTTCGAAAGACACCACGAATAATTCAAGCGTTATTCCAGCGATTTCTTGCTCTTCAATAGAAACGATTTGGCCCACACCATGCGCGGGATAAACAACAAATTCGTTTGGACGAAAATCATTTCGTTTTGATTTGGACATTCAGTTTACCTTTCTTGCGGTTCTCTTTGGCCGAGCAGATCAACAAGCCTAAAACATTCGGCTTCTTTTAACATAGTCTCAACTAGGATGATTAGATGCAGGGTATCACACCACTTTTCGCTGCTCGTACATGCTTTCGATCGTGTTCATAGCACAAAATCAACCTTGGCACCAGAGATGGGTTTTGGTGGCGTTTATCCGCCTTCGCCAGCAGCCTCAGAAAAGTATTTTTCAAGCTTTCCGGTTTCACCATCGCGCTCTTCAGCGTCTGGAAGTGGATCTTTTTTGGTTATAATCACCGGCCAGAGGATCGAGTATTTGCGATTAAATTCGACCCATTTCTCCATATCAGGCTCGGTGTCAGGACGGATGGCATCTGCGGGGCATTCAGGCTCACAAACGCCGCAATCTATACATTCATCAGGGTGAATAACCAACATGTTCTCACCCTCGTAAAAACAATCCACCGGGCAAACTTCAACGCAGTCGGTATATTTGCAGCCAATGCAACTGTCATTCACAATATAGGTCATTCGTCGCTGTCCATTTCACATATCTTCCAAACCCTTAGCTAGAGCAGTCGAAAGAATCATTCAAGCCAATCATTGCGAAAATTACGCAGCGCGCGGCGTTCTCGTTTGGTGGGGCGCCCTTTTCGATCCTGCCCCGGCGCTGGGTTTTCGGGGTCTTGCTTTGGCGTTAAATCGCGATAGAGCAACTGAGCCTCGCTAGCCGGTCCACGACGATGCCCCAAGGCTAAAACTTCGACAACGCGCACAGAACGGCTTTGCACAACAGTTAGAACCTGTCCGACCGAAATACTGGTTGCCGGCTTCAGAACTTTTGCAGCGTTCACGCGTATATGGCCCGCTTCAATCTGTTTACTGCTGAGGCTGCGTGTCTTGAAAAAACGCGCAAAAAACAGCCATTTATCCAACCGTATTCGATCCGCCTCTGCCACACTTAGCGATCCTGCGTTTTTAACCCCATCAACGCAGCTGCAAACGGGTTATCTGGATCAATTTTCTGCGTTTTTTCTGGCTTGGCTGCAAAATTTTTGGGGCCTTTTTTATCGCGCGATGGTTTTTGCTTGCCCTTCGATTTGCGCGTCTGCTTTTCATCACCCGCGCGGTGTTTCGGTTTATTATGCCTGGGCGGGCTTTGTTTTTTAGCCACATGCCCCCAGGTGAATGTATAGAACACTTCCAACTCTGGCTCTATGGTCTCAGCGCTTTGTGATTGCGCGGGCGCTGATTGGCTATCTGCCTGCGCTATCGAAGCTGCGGGCTGCTCTTCCTCGTGCAGCGTCTCCGTCCGCTCTGAGCCCGAAGAAAGCGCTTCCGCAGCGCTCGGCTCGACCTTCGCGGGGTTGACGTCCAATGCCGCCTCTTGCGCCGCATCCACAGGTTCGGACGCCACCTTCTCAGGCAAATCGGCGGCTATTTCGGGTTTATCCACCTCAGGCGTTGCGCTGGCTACTGGATCTTGGGCAGCCTTGGTTTTTACGCGTTCCGCCTTCGCCGCCTGATAACCAAGACCTTGCATCAAATCGGCAAATTGCTCCAAGGTCATTCCGGTAATCGATAGCATATCTGCTTTCGCTTCAAACCCGGTCCGGCTGTTTTCGCCGCGCAGCATATCTGCCAAACGCTCCAGCATATCGATGCGAATGGCGCGGGTGCCCGCGTTGCGATAGCCACAAATCGTATCATGCCCGCTTTCCGCATGGGCATCGACGGGAACCGTCACCAAACCGGGGGGCGGCGCTTCGGAAAAGGTTTGCAGCCCCTTGGAAAGCGACCATAAGACCAACCGCAAGCGGGTGGGGGCGGGTTTCAGCAGCAAGGGCATAAACACGGTAAATTGACCGAAACGCACCCCATGTTTGCGCAATGCCCCGCGCGCATCTTGATCCAAAGATTTCACATCTTCGGCAACTTGCGCGCGCGGTAGAATTCCAAACCCCTCAACCATGCGATAGGCAAAGCCCCGCGCCAAACCCGTTAGGGTTTCATCACGTTGTAAATTTATCAGCGGCTCAAACAGGCTAGCGATCTTGCGATCAATAAAATGCTGCAACCGCCGCTGTACTTTTTGCGTCACATCGGCGCCGGCCTCATCATCCACGAACACCGTGATCCGTGGTTTTAAAATATCATCTCCGGACACCAATTTGCCGATCGCCTGCGTTCCCCACAAAAGGCCGCCTTGCTCAGTAAAATCAATTTCTGTATCCGGCGCGTTGTAAAATCGATCCGCCCGCAGATGAAAATGCGGCGTCAGGGCCTGTAAAGCCGCAGATTTGATGGTCTTTGCTTCTTGCCCGGTCGCGTCTTTATCTTGACGAAACTGAAACCCTTCAAGCCGACCAACGAATTCTCCTTCGACGGTCACCTCACTATTTTCATTCACTTCGGCCAACAGGGCCTCCTTCTGGTTCAACCTGCGCAACAGCACCGAGGTTCTTCGATCCACAAACCGCTGCGTCAAACGCATATGCAGCGCGTCCGATAATCTATCTTCTACAGCGCGCGTCGTCTCACGCCAATGATTTTCGTCATCTACCCAACCACTTCTTTGGCTGACATATGTCCAAGTGCGCACAAAAGCCAATCGCATTGACAATGTATCAATATCACCCTCCACGCGATCAATGCGTTTGAGATGCCCCGCAAGCCAATCATTCGGCAAATGCCTATTGCCCTGTAAATGCCCGAAAACACTGCTGAGTAAGCTGACATGTTCGGCCAAGCTTATCCCGCGAAAATCAGGAATTCGGCAAATATCCCAAAGCAGGCGCACATGCTCTGGATGCTGCATTTGTTGGCGAATATCTTCGCTTTGCCATAGGGCCTGCAGCGCAAGGTAATCATCGGCTTCCCGAGCTTTTACCAAAAGATCATCTTGAGATGATATAGACAGGCTGTGCATCAACGCATCGATCGAAGAAAAATTCAAATCAGAATTGCGCCATTGCAATTTCGAAATCGGTGTGAAGCGATTTTCAACAATTGCAGCCGCCATGCCCTCGTCAAGCGGAGGTGCCTCGCCCGTCACCCCAAAACTGCCATCCGACATCCCGCGCCCCGCGCGGCCGGCGATTTGCCCCAATTCATTTGGCGCCAAATCACGCATCCGGCGGCCATCAAACTTTGACAAGCCTGCAAAAGCCACGTGGTCGATATCCAAGTTCAACCCCATACCAATCGCATCCGTTGCCACTAGATAATCAACATCTCCGTTTTGATACAGCTCCACCTGCGCGTTTCTTGTGCGCGGGCTCAACGCCCCCATCACCACTGCTGCACCGCCCTTCTGGCGCCGGATCAATTCGGCGATGGCATACAGATTATCAACTGAAAAGCACACAATTGCGCTGCGGGCGGGCATTCTGCTGATTTTTTTGGAGCCCGTATAACTGAGCGTGCTCAGACGGTCCCGCCGCATAAATTGCGCCTCTGGCACCAATTCTGAAATCACCTTTCGCATCGTGCCGGCGCCCAGAAACAGCGTTTCATGCAAGCCGCGCATGTTAATTATGCGATCGGTAAACACGTGACCGCGTTCAGGATCTGCACAGAGCTGCACTTCATCAATCGCCACAAAATCCACCCCCATCGCCTGCGGCATGGATTCGACGGTACAGATCCAATATTTGGTGCGTGGAGGTACGATCCGCTCTTCGCCAGTGACCAGTGCCACAACTGATGGACCGCGCAGGGCAACAATTTTATCGTAGACCTCACGTGCCAAAAGCCGCAATGGCAAGCCAATAATTCCAGTACGATGGGCGAGCATGCGTTCAATGGCGTAATGGGTTTTACCGGTATTTGTGGGCCCTAGAACGGCGACCACCCGCGCAGATTGCTGCATCTTACCCTCTAGGATTAAAGCGTTTTCTCGCCGGTCGCCGATGCAACGCGATCTCTGGCGCTTTCTACGTCTTCTAAAAACGGATGTATAGTCAGAACCTTGGAATAGGCGGTAAAGGCAAGATCAGGACGTTCAAAATGCTCAAAAATTTGGCCCAGAAGCACCAGAGACGGATAATGCAAGGCATCAAGCCTCAGGGCGGCTTGCAAATCTTCTATAGCGGGGCCGAAATAGCCAAGGTGATGATAGGCGCGGGCGCGCCCATACCATCCTGAAGCAAACTGTGGCGCCATTTCAATCACGGCACCAAAATGCTGCGCCGCCACATCGAACCGCTGCGCTTTAAAACTGTTTTCGCCGCGCTTGTAGAGCAAATCAACGCCAGGCGAGCCCGACAAAGACCAAAGCTGCTTTATTTCTCGCTCTATCGCGGCAAACTTTTCTTGGTCAGACGCCGCCAACTCATTGTACAAAAGCCTGATTTGATCCGAGCTATCCGCTGAGCAAAGCGTTGCACAAACAGAAATGAAGCCTGAGGCAACAAGGCATTTGATTGTTGTTCGAAAACTCTCCATAGGGATAAGATAGTGGATGGGTCACTTTATTCTAGTTAAAATGGCAAAAAGGAATTCGTGATGAGTGAAATTTTGGAACAGGCTGTCCTAGCCCTGACAAAGAAAATGGGCGAAGCCTCTTTTGGTGGTTCTGCTAAATTCGATATCGACGGCGAAGGGTGCATTATGATTGACGCCGCAGGCGTGCGTGCCGGCGATGAAGAGGCAGAGGTAACGCTTCGAGCAAATACAGAGACGTTCCAAGATATCTTAGCCGGCGATTTAGATCCTGCATCTGCCTTCATGAGCGGACGTTTGACCATTGATGGTGACATGGGCGTTGCCATGCAGCTGGGCAGCGCGCTTGGGTAAAGGGATACCAACGCGTACAAAAAGCTCGTCGGCCAGCCCTTACTGGCGTGCGGGGCGGCCTAATCTAAGCGATCTTTTTAACAGTTTTTAAGTGAGCTTATGCACGCCTTTGGCAACCGCAGCAGCGCCAGCGCGCAGCCAATTATGCTCAGAGGCCACAAAAAACACCGTTAAGCCATATTTCTCGCGCCATTCTGCGGCTTGCTCTACAGTGCCCACAAAGCTCATATACGCCTTGTTCGAGGCGCGCGCCGCCTCGCCCACACTGCGCAATGCCGCTTGCAATTCCTCACTGGTTTGATCAGTTTTACCATAGCCAACCGATAAATCAGCCGGCCCAACAAACAGACCATCAATCCCCTCGATTGACGCAAGATCCTTCGCAACTAGAACCGCCTCTGGCTCTTCCACCTGGGCGATCACAACAGTTTCATCACGCGACTTTTGTAAAAGGTCAGGCATTGATTGCGTGGCATAACCGGCCCAGCGCGTCGATCCGGCATAACCCCGACCGCGATGCCCGAAGCGCGCCATACGGGCAATCGACTGCGCTTTTTCAACGCTGTCAACATGAGGCACAACAATGCCAACGGCTCCATAATCTAAAGCCTGTAAAATTTCGCGCTCGCTGCCATCACCCACCCGAATCAAAATTGGGA
This sequence comes from Alphaproteobacteria bacterium US3C007, assembly GCA_034423775.1. Classification (NCBI taxonomy): domain Bacteria; kingdom Pseudomonadati; phylum Pseudomonadota; class Alphaproteobacteria; order Rhodobacterales; family Roseobacteraceae; genus Thalassovivens; species Thalassovivens spotae. The sequence continues at coordinate 2,527,518 of CP139918.1, read as the reverse complement.
AATCAAGCGCGGTTGCAACGGCAATACATTGATCCATGGCGCCCCGATCAAACGGCGCGTGTTCGGCATCCAAACATAAAAAATCTAACCCAGACTGCGCCAAAACCTCAATCATAATATAATGTGGTGTTTTCAAGAAGGTTCCCGCTAAAGGCGCCCCCGATAACATTTTTTGTCGAAAATTCGATATGCGTGACATTTTATACCCCATTTTTTTCGCGCAGTGTACGCGGCGATCTTGCAGATGCAAGGGTGGCCGCAGCCCAGCTTTGATCTATGTTTGAACGATGAGCAAATCAGCACTTCTTCGTTTCACAGGTCGCGGGATATATTGCCCTGCCGGAGAGTTTTACATTGACCCGTGGCGCCCCGTGGAACGCGCCCTTCTCACGCATGGTCATGCCGATCACGCCCGCCCTGGGCATAGCAGATATCTCAGCACGGATATTGCTGCCCCTGTGATATCGCATCGCTTAAACAATCCCGTATTGGAAACCGTCCGCTATGGAGAAACCAGACAGATTAAAGATGCGCTGGTTTCGTTTCACCCCGCCGGCCATATCCCTGGCTCTGCCCAAATTCGTATTGAGGTTGCAGGTGAAATATGGGTGGTATCTGGCGATTATAAAATCGAAAATGATGGATTAACAACCCCTTTTGAGCCACTGAAATGTCATAGTTTTATTAGCGAATGTACCTTTGGCCTTCCGGCGTTTCAATGGCAGCCTCAAAACACCATTTTTGATCAGATTAACACTTGGTGGGCAGAAACTGCCAAAGCCGGCAAATGCTGCATTCTGGGTGCCTACGGTCTGGGCAAGGCGCAGCGCTTGCTATGCGGCTTGGATGCCAATATCGGTCCAATCTTGACGCACAGCGCCACAGAAGCCACAAATCAGATCTTGCGCGATCAGGGCTTTGATCTTCCCAAAACTCAGAAAATTATGCCCGATATGGATCGCAAAGCGCAGCGCGGTGCGCTGATTTTGGCGCCCCCTTCGGTATTTGGCAGCGCTTGGGCCAAACGTTTTGGCGAAACGTCAACAGGGTTTGTAAGCGGTTGGATGGCGCTGCGCGGTATTCGGCGGCGGCGTGGCTTTGACCGGGGCTTTGTTTTATCCGATCACGCGGACTGGCCGGCCCTAAACGCCGCAATCAAAGAAACTGGTGCAGAAAACATCTATGTTACACATGGTTACACTGACATCTTTAACAATTGGCTGAACGAACAGGGCTATAATTCAAACATCGTAAAAACCGATTTTACGGGGGATGAGGCTGAGCTGCCTGAGGAAGAGAGCGCCGAATGAAAGCCTTTGCGCAGCTGATCAAAACACTGGATGAAGCCAGTCAAACCAACGCAAAGCTCGCAGCGCTATCTGAATATTTTAAAAGCGCCGCGCCAGAAGATCGCGTCTGGTGCATTGCTATATTTTCTGGCCGCAGGCCAGCGCGCAGCGTCACGACCGCCGAGATGCGCATTTGGGCGGCCGAGGCCGCCGAGCTGCCGCTATGGCTGTTGGAAAACACCTATCATATTGTGGGTGATTTGGCCGAAACTATTTCGCTTTTACTGCCGCCTGCACAGCACAAATCAACGCGAACGCTTCAGCAATGGATCCAAGCGCTTCTCAATTTGAAAGGTCAGGATCTGGCTGCACGCAAAGGCTTCATGCTTGCAGCTTGGACAGAATGCGATGGGTATGAGCGTTTCGTGTTCAATAAATTAATCACGGGCGGCTTTCGCATCGGCGTCAGTCAAAAGTTGATGACGCGCGCTTTGGCCCAAGCAACCGGACAGGATGCCGCCGATCTCGCTCATAAATTAATGGGCCAGTGGAATCCACAAATGACCAGCTGGGAAGATCTTATTCTTGCGCAAAACGCCAGTATCAATCTATCGCGCCCCTATCCGTTTTGCCTTGCACATGCCTTAGACACAGAGCCCACAAAACTGGGCGACATAAGCGAGTGGTCCGCCGAATGGAAATGGGACGGCATACGCGCCCAAGTGGTGGTGCGCGAAAAAAACTGTTTCATCTGGTCGCGCGGTGAAGAGATGGTGAACAATCAGTTTCCCGAGCTTGCCCCTTTGGCCGAACAACTGCCACATGGCACCGTGATCGATGGAGAGTTATTGGCTTGGGCAGATGATAAACCCCTGCCCTTTCATCTTTTACAAAAACGACTTGGGCGCAAAACAGTGCCGGCGAACCTGCTCAAATCTGCGCCAATACGGCTGTTAGCCTATGACCTGCTTGAGGAAAAAGGCAGCGATATACGCGCGCAACCCTTCGCGCAGCGTCGGTCTGCGTTGGAGGCGCTTTTGCAAACGCACAATGCGCAGGATGTGATCATCCCTTCACGCTCACTTCCAGCAAAGAGCTGGGGGGATTTGGCAACATATCGGGACGACGCGCGATCTACGCTTGCGGAAGGTTTGATGATAAAATCACGCCAGAGCCCCTACATCGCGGGGCGCAAAAAGGGGCATTGGTGGAAATGGAAGCTAGATCCGCGCACCATTGATGGCGTGATGATCTATGCTCAGGCCGGACATGGGCGACGCGCCAATCTGTATACTGATTTCACCTTTGCTGTATGGGATGGTCCAGCGCTCGTGCCCTTTACCAAAGCCTATTCGGGCCTAAGCGATGCCGAATTTCGCAAAATTACCGCCTGGGTGCGCAAAAATACGCTGCAAAGATTTGGCCCCGTACGCCAGGTCACGCCGCAGCACGTTTTCGAAATAGCCTTTGAAGGCATCCAAGAAAGCACGCGTCATAAATCAGGTATTGCACTGCGCTTTCCGCGTATGGCACGCTGGCGCGGTGATAAAAAACCAGAGGATGCAAATACCCTGGCCGACTTAAAGGAAATGCTTCATGTCCAGCCCTAAGCCAACCGCGCCCGCGCCAGCCTTGGCGCGCGCCCCCCATAAAAAGGCGCGGCCGGGCAGTTGCGACACGCATGTGCACCTTTTAGCTGCCGCAAATGAATTCCCGCTTTATGAGGGCCGCGCGGAAGACCCCCCAAGCGGTTATAAATTTCAAGAATGGATCGGGCTGTATCGTCGCCATCTTGAAAATTTAGGCTGCACCCGCGGGGTTATCGTGCATTCAATTTTTTACGGCACCGATAATAGCGTAACCGTGGCGGCCCTGCGCGAAATGGGCGCAGGTTTTCGTGGCATTGGCTTGCTTCCCGATCAGGCTTCAGAAGCCGATCTTGACCAATTCGTAGCCTGGAACATGGCTGGCGTGCGGCTGAATTACGTCCACGGGGGTGTTTTAAGCTGGAAAGGCGCCAAAGCAATGGCGCCCAAACTGGCCGATCGGGGCTTGCATATTCAAATGCTTATGCACGCCCATCTGCACATGAACGAATTACAACCCGACCTGCAAAGCCTATCCGTGCCTGTGTGTTTTGATCATATCGGATGGCCCGACTTAACGCTTGGGACAGGCAATGCCGGGCTTGAGACGCTGTATCATATGTTAGATAGCGGCAAGGTTTGGATCAAATTGTCAGGCCTCTACCGGTTGGCAAACGCGCCTTATTTTGATACGGATGAAATTGTTTCAAAGCTGGTACGCGCAAATCCAGAACGCTGCCTATGGGGGTCAGATTGGCCCCATATCATGCTCAACGGCGCTGAAATGCCCGATGCAGGGTCTTTGATGGATGCATTTTATCGCGTGGTCAGCGATGAAAAAACGCGCGACCAAATTTTGATTGAGAACCCCAAGAAACTGTACGGCTTCGCCGATTGATCTGCGTATCACCTAGCCAAAACGGCCTGTCAGCGCCAGCGCGCAACATGCCCTTGTAACTCAAAACCCAGCGGCCTATCTCTTTAGGTGAACAACAAAAGGTCTTTACATGTATTTTCCCAATATTGCCCCACGCGATGCAAACACATCTCATGGAAATAAAAACCTTGGTGATCTACCGGAATGGGATTTAAGTGACCTTTATGAGGGCGAAGACGCGCCGCAATTGATCAGCGATTTGCAATGGCTCGAAGGCGAATGTGCACAATTCGCACAAGATTATCAAAATAAGCTGGCTACGTTAAACGCCGATGAACTACTCAGCTGTATCCACCGAAATGAGAAAATCAGCGCCATCGCGGGGCGCATCATGTCTTTCGCGGGGCTGCGCTATTACCAAATGACCACAGATAGCAACCGCGCCAAATTTATGTCGGATGCGCAGGAGAAAATCACCAATTTCACCACGCCTTTGGTGTTTTTCACCCTCGAGATCAATCGGCTTGAAGATGGGTATTTAGACACGCGGTTTGCGCAGAACAAGGAACTTGCCCGATACAAGCCAGTATTTGACAAGATCCGAGCGATGAAGCCCTACCAGCTGTCTGATGAGTTGGAGAATTTTCTGCATGATCTTGGTGTTGTTGGGGATGCGTGGGAAAAACTCTTTGATGAAACAATCGCAGGATTGTCTTTCGACGTGGCGGGCGAAACGCATAATATCGAGGGCACTTTAAATTTCTTAACCGATCAAAACCGAGATAACCGTCAAGCCGCAGCGCATGCTTTGGCCGACGTGTTTCAAGACAACATCAAAACCTTCGCGCGCGTGCACAACACGCAAGCCAAAGAAAAAGAGATCTTGGACCGCTGGCGCGGCATGCCCAGCCCACAAACCGGTCGGCATTTATCCAACCATGTTGAACCGGAAGTCGTTGAAGCTTTGCGAAACGCTGTGGTAAGCGCCTACCCGCAACTCAGCCATCGCTATTATGAGCTCAAGCGCAAATGGCTGGGGCTGGATAAAATGCAAGTGTGGGATCGAAACGCACCTCTTCCGCTTGAAAGCGATCGATTGGTGGATTGGCCCGAAGCCCGGGATACCGTGATGAGCGCCTATGCAAGCTTTGATCCGCGTTTGGCAGATTTGGCTGAACCGTTTTTCACCAAAGGGTGGATAGACGCGCCGGTTAAACCCGGCAAAGCCCCCGGTGCTTTCGCGCATCCCACCGTGACCGATGTGCATCCCTATGTGATGCTGAATTACTTGGGAAAACCGCGCGATGTGATGACTTTAGCGCATGAGTTGGGGCATGGCGTTCATCAGGTTTTGGCGGCAAAGCAAGGCGAAATGCTTTCATCTACACCTCTAACCCTTGCAGAAACGGCATCCGTGTTTGGCGAAATGCTCACCTTCAAAAAAATGTTGGAAAACGCCAAAGATCAAAATGAGCGCAAAGTATTATTAGCCGGAAAAGTGGAAGATATGATCAACACGGTCATCCGGCAAATCGCCTTTTACGATTTTGAGTGTAAATTGCATGAGGCACGAAAAGCCGGCGAACTCACGCCCGATGATATCAACGCGCTTTGGATGAGTGTTCAGGGCGAAAGCCTTGGGCCAGCCTTCGAGTTTATGGATGGCTATGAAACCTTTTGGGCCTATATCCCGCATTTCGTGCATTCGCCATTTTACGTTTACGCCTATGCATTCGGCGATGGTTTGGTCAACGCGCTATACGCCGTTTATGAAGCGGCTCCTGATGGCTTTCAGGAAAAATATTTCGATATGTTAAAGGCCGGCGGCTCCCAACATCACAAAGATCTGTTGGCCCCATTTGGTTTAGACGCCAGTGACCCAACATTTTGGCAGCAAGGATTATCAATGATCTCATCGATGATCGATGAGCTTGAAGCGATGGAAACTCCCTAATAAGAATATCCGATTGCGATCTAAAGCCGTTGGTCAGGCCAGCCCAAGCCCGCAGCAACAGCAACCTGCGTCAAGGCTGCTCTTGTTTTTTCGACAACCGATCTACCTTTAAGTCTACGAGTTGAATGACTGATTGAAAGAGCTCACATGCGCCTATGGATTTTATTTGCAATGATGATCACCGCCAGCACTGCCACCGCCCTTGACTTTACCTTTGAAAATATTGATGGGGGCGCGCTGTCTTTATCGAATTACGAAGGTCGGCCAATTTTGGTTGTGAATACGGCCAGCAGATGCGGTTTCACAGGTCAGTTGAGCGGGCTTCAAAAGCTTCATGAAACCTATAACGATCAAGGTCTGGTGGTTCTGGCTGTGCCTTCGAATGATTTCAACCAAGAATTGGGGAGCAACGCGGATGTTAAAGAGTTTTGCGAGCTTGGTTATAGCACCACGATGCCCATGACCGGTATAACCAAGGTAAAAGGACCAAACGCACATCCGTTTTTCAAATGGGCGAAACGCTCTGCTGGCTTCGTTCCGTCGTGGAATTTTAACAAATTGTTGATCGATCAAAATGGCCAAATCGTTAAGAGTTTTGGATCAGTTGCGCGTCCCAGCGGGCGAAAGATCACGTCTGAAATCGAAATACTGCTTCAGTAAAAGCCACGCTTTTTTCTGTTAAGCAGACGCCACCGATTTACTTTTCTAAGAGACGAAAAGGGGTAACCGGTCCCGTTTTAAACGCGTTGGGCCCAATTGAGGATGATATCCGCAACGGGCTTGGTTTGGCTAGGCGACAAGACATGCCCGGCAAGCACGTGGAAGCTCTCATCATCCTGTTGCCCCAAGTGAATTTCCTGCCCTGTGCTCTGGCCGCCCCAAGCATGCATTACCTGTAAAATTTTATCAGCCTGTACCACCTGATCTTTGGACGAATACAAAAATAAGCTGGGAATTTTTGCCCGTGCAAAATCCAATTGCATGACCTGTTTGACCAAGGCACCGACGGGCAGAACCGCCACGGATGGGTAAACAAGGCTGCACGTCGCGGCATGCGCCGCGCTGCGGGGGTCAAACCGGCGCGTTTTGCCCGCAAAAACCGGCAACCAATAGCGCGCCAACGGCCATGTTAAGAACCGCGCGCGAAAATCTAGGATGCCAAAATTTGGCGATACAAACACCGAGCCTGCAAGCTTTTGGGACAGCTTCGGATTTAGCGCCGCCACCGCCGCCAAGGTGCCCCCTGTTGAGGTCGAGATAAGCAAAACCCGCTCACCCAAGCGCTCACCAATTAAAATCGCCTCTTGTAAATCCGCCATCCAACCCGCAACCGTCCCCTCTGCTAGGGCTTTATCTTCGCGCCCATGCCCTTGCAGGCGGGTAAAAAACAAATTGCTGCCCAAAGCGTTTGAGACCAAATCGGGTACAGGCCTAATTTCTTCAGATGCTGCCGAAAACCCGTGCAAATACACCACAGATAGCAGAGTTTTTTCTTTGGCGTCATTTGCCCAAATGATGCGTTTTTCTAAAGAGGGTTTAATATCGGAATACGCGCTCTCTGCATCTTGCAAATAATGATCAAGATCATCACCAATCGGTTTGGGCGCTGCCAAGCTTAAATCTGCGGGTTCACGAGGGGCCCAATACACCAAACCCAACACCAAGAGGCACAGAATTCCTATTATCAAAATGAAAAAAAATGTCATTTATGGCTGCCCCATATGTTTGGTTGATTTTTCAAATAAGACCCTCAAATTCTGATCAATTACAGCCAAACATTCGGCAGTTGAAAAGGAATGATCTTGCCCCGCCAAAAAAGTTAATGACACATCCGGGCTTTCAATATGATCTAGCAAATTAAGGGCGGTTTGGCGCGTTACGCTACGATCTTGTGTGCCTTGCAAGCAGATCACCGGAAACGGCAAGGACAGACTTGCCCGCATCACCAGATGGTCACGGGCCTCTTCGATCAACTGTCGAGTGATCGGATAAGCCTCGCCATATTCAGAGGGCAATAAGGTAAGACCTTTTTCCAAAACTTCGGCTTTTTGTTCAGCCGAAAAACTCGGCCACATGCTGTCTTCGGTAAAATCAGGTGCAGCCGCGATTGTCATCAAACCTGCAACACGACCTGCCAACCGTTGCGCCAAAAGCAACGCAATCCACCCGCCCATCGAGGATCCGACAAGCATGATAGGTCCCTGCGTTTTTTCGCTAATGATAGCCTCTGCATCCTGCGCCCAGTTCCCAATAGATCCATCGGTAAACACGCCTGAAGACTCGCCATGACCAGAATAATCAAAACGCAGATAAGAAAAGCCGCGCTGCTGCGCCCAACTTTCTAGGAAAAGCGCTTTTGAACCCTGCATATCGGATTTAAATCCCCCCAAAAACACCAAATTGGGCGAAGCGCCTGCGGTTTTGTGATAGGCAAGCCGGCGCGCCTGCGGCGTGGTGTAAAAAGCGGGCATCATAAATCCTTATCGTTTAAGGTTGGCTTTCGTTGTGACAGGGCATCCCCTGCTTGGTCAAGCCAGCGCTTTTAAAATTAGCAAAAGCTTGCTTGACGATGAACGCAAGACGCGCCAAAAGAGGTTAAACCCGCAACCGGGCGCATGGTCGGCGCCAAAATGACGAGGAGGCATCTGATGTCCCAAATTACGCTCACCCTTCCAGATAACAGCAAGCGCAGCTATGCGGCCGGGATAACCGCAGCCGAAGTGGCCAATGATATTGCGACATCGCTGGGCAAAAAAGCTATTAGCGCAACGCTAGACGAAGCCCATTGGGATCTACAATGGCCCATCGAAAACGACGCCGCAATCGCTATCAACACGATGAAAGACGTGGCACCTGCGCTGGAGTTGGTGCGCCATGATCTGGCGCATATCATGGCCCGCGCCGTGCAAGAGATTTGGCCCGACGTAAAGGTGACAATCGGCCCAGTGATTGAAAACGGTTGGTATTACGATTTTGACCGCACCGAGCCATTTACCCCAGAAGATCTTGGTTTGATTGAAAAAACTATGAAAGCCATCATCAATAAACGCGAGGCAGTTCGCACAGAAATCTGGTCGCGTGACGAAGCCGTGCAGCATTATACCCAGTCAAATGAACCCTATAAGGTTGAACTGATTGAGGCGATACCCGGCGCGGAACCTCTGCGCATGTATTGGCATGGCGATTGGCAGGATCTGTGCCGTGGACCACATTTACAACATACAGGACAAGTTCCCGCCGACGCGTTTAAGCTGATGTCGGTGGCCGGTGCTTATTGGCGCGGCGATAGCAATCGCGCCATGTTGCAGCGTATTTACGGCGTCGCGTTTTTAAATAAAGAGCAGCTAAAAGCCCACCTGCATATGCTTGAGGAAGCCGCAAAGCGCGACCATCGGAAATTAGGCCGTGAAATGGCTCTGTTTCACATGCAAGAAGAGGCCCCCGGGCAAATTTTTTGGCATCCAAATGGCTGGAAAATATACACCACGATCCAAGATTATATGCGCCGTCAACAAACACGGGACGGCTATGTCGAGGTCAATACTCCCCAAGTGGTGGATCGCAAATTATGGGAAGCCTCTGGCCATTGGGAAAAATACCAAGAACATATGTTTATTGTTGAGGTCGATGAAGACCATGCGCGCGAAAAAGCTGTCAATGCGTTGAAACCGATGAACTGCCCCTGCCACGTACAAGTATATAATCAGGGCTTAAAGTCTTACCGCGATTTGCCATTGCGGATGGCTGAATTTGGCAGCTGCAACCGCTATGAGCCGTCTGGCGCGTTGCATGGCATCATGCGCGTGCGCGGCTTTACCCAAGATGATGCCCATATTTTCTGCCGCGAAGATCAGATCGAATATGAAACAAAGAAATTTATCAATTTTCTTTCAAATGTATATGAAGATTTGGGTTTTGAGAAATTCGCCATTAAATTCTCGGATCGGCCCGAGCAACGATCGGGCAGTGATGCGGTATGGGATCGCGCCGAGGCCGCTTTAAAATCGGCCACGGAAGCGGCCGGTTGTGAGTTTGAACTTAACCCAGGCGAAGGCGCATTTTACGGCCCAAAATTAGAATTCGTGCTAACCGATGCCATCGGGCGTGATTGGCAATGCGGGACTTTGCAGGTGGATTTCGTTTTACCCGAACGGCTTGATGCCAATTATATTGGCGAAGATGGGGATAAACATCGCCCCGTGATGCTGCACCGCGCGTGCTTGGGCTCTTTTGAACGCTTTATCGGTATTTTGATCGAAAACTTTGCTGGAAAGCTGCCATTTTGGTTGGCCCCGCGGCAAGTTGTGGTGGCGGCAATCGTCTCGGATGCAGATGAATATTGCCGCGAGGTGGTTGATTTGCTGTCTCGCTTGGGAATTCGGGCCGAGCTCGACCTGCGCAATGAAAAAATCAATTATAAAGTGCGCGAACATTCATTGGCAAAAGTGCCTGTTATTTTGGCCTGCGGCAAACGAGAAGTGGAAAACCAAACCGTCTCAATTCGCCGTCTTGGCGAAACGCAAACAAGCGTTGCGCCGCTAGATGAGATTGCACAATCGTTGAAAGCAGAGTCTGCAGCACCTGATTTAAGATAACGATTTCATTTCACAACGCGTAAAAATTACACAGACCTTGGCTGAAAACTGTTTCAGCCAAGCCGGCGCTCTGTTCCGAAAGGGGCGCGGTCTTACCACAATAATGTGATCAGACGTGATGTGCCTTTTTATTTAAACGCTGCCTATATTGAGGGCGTTAATAGATAAAAAGGAGTTTCAGTATGTCAGAAGATTTAAAAACAAAAGTCTTGATCGGGGCCGTAGCCGTTGCCTTGAGCGCACCCATGGTTGCTACCGCCTCTGGTGCCAAAGAAAAATGCTATGGCGTATCTCTGGCCGGCCAAAATGATTGCGCTGCAGGCGCAGGCACTACCTGCGCAGGCACTTCAACCGTGGATTACCAAGGCAATGCCTGGTCGTTGGTGGATGCAGGCAGCTGTCTGGAAATCGAGCTGCCAAATGACGCAGGCGATCAAGCCCGTATGGGATCCCTTACAGCCTTAGAGCGCGATCTGCCCTCTTAACGGGCTCGATCATCTTTCGAGGAATATCCAAAGATGAACCAAGGAACGCCGATGCCAGATCTTATCGCAAATTCACTTCCCGCCAGCATTGGCGTCGGGTTTAAATCTCAACATTTCAACGATATTTTATCTAGCCCGCATCCCGTTGGATGGCTGGAAATTCACGCTGAAAATTATTTGGGCGAAGGCGGGCGCCCAATCTCTCAATTGCAACATTTACGGGCTGAGCTGCCAATCTCGGTGCATGCAATTGGTTTATCAATAGGAGGTGAGGCGCCGCTGGATAAAGAACATTTGGCGCGCATAAAGCGTTTATGCGACTGGCTAGATCCTGCAAGTTTTTCCGAACATTTGGCATGGTCAACGCATGCAGGCAATTTTCTAAACGATCTTTTGCCGCTGCCTTATACCGAGAAAACCTTAAAACACGTCATCCGACACGTGGATCATGTTCAAACTATATTGGGGCGGCAGATGTTGCTTGAAAACCCATCTAGTTACTTTCAATTTTCGGAAAGCTGTTATTCGGAACCTGCATTTTTAAACGCGGTGGTGGCGCAGACTGGATGCGGACTTTTGTTAGACGTCAATAATATATTTATCTCATGCCACAATCTAAACATGTCAGCTGAAGCCTATATCGATGAGCTGAATTGCACCGCCATTGGTGAAATTCATTTGGGCGGACATTCAACAGATGTTTTGGAACAGGGCGAACTTTTGTTGATCGATTCTCATGCTGCGCCAGTAGCAGATACAGTTTGGACGCTTTATAAAGATGTTTTGAAACGTACAGGTCCAAAGGCAAGCTTGATCGAATGGGATACAGATGTGCCTGATTGGTCCGTTCTAAACAGTGAAGTGATGCAAGCTGCCTGTCTTTTGGAACAGCAAAGATGCCAGTCTCAATGACACAAAAAGAGCTTTTCATCGCTTTTTCCAACCCCGGTCAGCCTTGCCCAGCGAATTTGAAAACCGGCAAGCACCTCCCTGCTACCAGCGGGTTGAACATCTACCGAAACACCATAGCCCACGGCTTAATTACCACTTTGGAAAGCAACTTCCCGAAAACAAGAGCCGTTCTTGGCCCGAAGAATTTTTATTCATTGGCGCGCTTATACGCCAGTAAAGAAAAACCAACCTCATCTCTTTTGTATAAATATGGCGTGGGGTTTTCGAAATTTTTACAAAAAATACCTGCCCTTTCTGAGTTGGGATACCTACCTGATTTGGCCAGGCTCGAACAACATATAAGGTTATCTTATCATGCGCGCGACTGCGCCCTATATAATTGGGAAAACCTTCTTAAGCACCAAGATACAGATCTTTTAACGGCATGCTGTCAGTTTGACGCAGCCTGTTTCATCATCCCGACATATTGGCCGCTAGGCACCATTTACCGCAAAGCCCAGTCAGGCGCACCAACGCGGCATCCAAAGCGGCTTAGCAGCGCAAGCGCGATCCTTGTTACGCGCCCTGAGTTTGATCCCCAGATCACAACGGTTCCAGAAGAACTCATAAAGTTTTTAGACGCGTTGGCTGCAGGTCATACATTTCGAACCGCATGCAATATCGGAAAAACCAGCGGCCCAGCATTTACGCTCAAGGCGGGACTGCAGTTTCTTGTAAACGCAAACTCCGTTCACGACATCACATTTTAGGGCAGCATCATGATCCAACTTATTCAAATTATGAACTCTTTTGCAGGCAGGCTGGCAGCGAAAGTACCCAATCTGTGCTTATTGGCAAGATTTGTATTTGCGGCGGTGCTTTTGGTTTATTTTTGGGCATCAGGCCTCAGCAAACTCGGTGCGGGGTTACTGGGGCTGTTCCACCCATCAGCTGGCGCATATGTTCAAATCTTCCCAAAACAAATGGAAGCCTTTGGCTATGATCCTAGCCAGTTTGGCCTATTTCACGACCTGGTCGTTTTAATAGGTGTTCTGTCAGAATTCCTCATTCCACTGATGATTACAATCGGCCTGCTCACCCGATATGCCGCGTTGGGCATGATTGCCTTCATAGCCGTACAAACCGCAACTGATCTATTTGGTCACGGGGTGCTTGAGGATCCCACCACTTTGGGCAAATGGTTTGACCGCAGTTCTTCTTCTGTGATTATGGACCAAAGGCTGCTTTGGCTGTTTGTGTTGTTCTATCTCGTCAGACACGGAGGCGGAGTTCTTTCGCTTGACCAGTGGCTAAGCTCACGCAAGGTTTAAAGCAACGCAGCTTGCGTTTTCGCGCTCCAACTGAGGTAAAGTTTCTGCTCGTGTGTCTCAATTAGGGGGCGCTTCATCACTGCGGGGTGAAGGCGTAACAAATCGCGCGGTGGCATTGCCCGCTCGTCCGACGATAAATTACGCCAGGTTGTAGATTTTTTATTGACCAAATCATCGCCAAATTCTTGCAAAGCAGCGTCTAGAATTTCGTCAGGAATCAAATCGACACGCACATCAAAAAACCGATAGCCATCCAATAACTTAACTGCTTTTCGGCAAGTATCGCAGTTTTTTAAACCGAATATTCTCATTTCAACGCCTTTTTCAGCGAAATTTTGCAGAAGTTTTCGTAAATGAACAGGTTTTTCTTGATTTTTAAAGCAGCTCCGTTCCAATTTATCATGTCTTAAAGCGACACAGAAACCGTTGTCGCTTGAGAAGCCGCCAAACTGGCGGAACGAACACCCCCGCATAGGGGCAAACTTTAGAAGGAGACACGGGGCATGCCGAATGGTACCGTGAAATGGTTTAATACCACAAAAGGCTACGGCTTCATTGCACCTGACGATGGCGGAAAAGACGTTTTCGTTCATATTTCTGCATTGGAGCAATCGGGCTTAACCGGATTGGCTGATAATCAAAAGATCAGCTTTGAACTGCAAGAAGGACGTGACGGACGCCAAATGGCGTCAGAGTTGAAGCCTTTATAAACGAAACGCCAAGCCCCGTTCCTATGCGGGATTAGGCGCTTTGAAGCCGCCGCGCTTCTTTTCCGGCCAAATCGATAAGGTCGGCGAAGAAAGGCTTTTGCAAATCGGGCGTGCGCACGGCTGCGTAAAGGCGGCGGGTTATCCCACTTTCGGTCAGCGGCCGCGTGACATAATCCGAATTATACTGGACCTCGCGCACCACCCAATCTGGCAAAACCGCAACCCCACGATTTGAAACAACCAACAAAAGAATAACCGCTGTCAGCTCTGCCTGTCGAATGGCTTTGGGTTCGACTTTCGCAGGGATTAATAATTGACTGAACAGGTCCAAGCGGCTGCGTTCAACAGGATAGGTGATCAAGGTTTGCTCTGCAAAATCCTTCGCCTCAATAAAAGGTTTTTTTGCCAAAGGATGCGATCGCGCCGCCACAAAGACGGGCGCGTAATCAAATAATGGCACAAATTCAATTCCCGGAAGGTCATCGGGATCGGAAGACACAACAAGATCAACATCTTCTTTTTGCAGCGCCGGCAAGGCATCAAATGCCAAGCCAGGCCGAATATCAACATCAACATCGCCCCAGTTTTTCCGAAAAGACTCTAAGACCGGAAACAGCCATTCAAAACAGGCATGGCATTCAATCGCAATATGCAACCGCCCTGCGCGCCCGCCCCGCAAACTGGCAAATTCTGCCTGCAAGGCGTCGATCTCGGGCAAAATCTTGTTGGCCGTGCGCAACAAGCGTTGACCCGCTGCGGATAAACGCATCGGTTTTGAACGCCGCACGAATAATTCAACCCCGGCCTGATCTTCTAAACCCTTGATCTGATGGCTTAGAGCGGATTGGGTTATATGCAGCATATCCGCGGCTTTGGCCAAACCACCGGCCTCTTCTATCGCCTTTATCGTTCTTAAATGGCGAAACTCAATGTGCATCTTCATATGGAACTCATAATATTAGTGAATTTTATGAACTTGATTCAAGTTTAAGGATCGTTGATGAGGGATGCAAGCAAGAAGGAACCCGCATGAGCACGCCTGAAATATCATTTGAATTTTTTCCTCCAGCCTCTTTGAAAGACTCGTTTCGCCTTTGGAACACGATCAACGCGCTGGAAGGGTTTCAACCGAAATTTATCTCAATCACTTATGGAACCGGAAATAAACCGCGCGCCCTGACGCAAGATTTGGTGGAAACGCTTTTAGAACATAAAGATCTGACAGTGGCCGCGCATTTAACCTGCGTGGATATGAGCGCTGAAAGCACCTTGAATTTGGTAAGGAGTCTTGCGGCAAAGGGGTTGAAAGATATCGTTGCTCTGCGAGGCGATCCGGCGCCTGATCATGGCGGCGCGTTTCGCCCCCACCCTTTGGGCTATCAGACAAGTTGCGAGATGATCGCTGCTCTGAAAAATCTGGGCGGTTTCAAAATAAGAGCCGCGGCCTATCCTCAAGGGCACCCCGAAAGCAGAAGCCAAGCTGCCGATCTTGATTGGTTGAAGCGCAAATTTGAAGCAGGCGCTAATGAAGCGATCACGCAATTCTTCTTTGAAGCGGATGACTTTCTGCGCTTTCGCGATGCTTGCGTGAAATCTGGGATCGACGCCCCTATAATTCCGGGCATTTTACCCATCGAAAACTGGATAAAAACCCGCAACTTCGCAAAGAAATGCGGCGTCAGCGTGCCGTTATGGCTAGAAGAAGCTTTTGAGCGCGCCACGCGCGATGGCCGGCATGATTTATTATCCACCGCGATCGGTACCGAGCTTTGCGATACTTTGCGCTCGGAAGGCGTCGATACTTTGCATTTCTACACGCTTAATCGACCAGAACTGACGCGCGATATTTGCCTTGCCCTGGGCCTGACGGCAAAACCCTCTCTCAAAGCGGTCGCCTGAAAGGCAAGCTAGGCGTGATCGTGCCTCTATCCTAGGCGCGCCTTCAAAAAAGCTTTGCTATGCGGTGGTAGGCTGATGGCCTCTCCCTCTTTTTCAAAGCCCGCAGCCTGCAAAAAGCTAAACCTCGCTTTGGCAAGCTACAGCCTACACAAAACAGTCTCTCGGTTATCGCTGAACAGGGCCAGTGGCTTTCGCTACAGGCGATTAAAACCCACTTTCAAAACGATTGAAGAGGTAAAAAGCAATTTGCCAATTTACAACCTTGGGCACGGCTGAAATGGTAAGCGTAGGTATTGAAAAGGAAACTTGGTCACCCCATGAGCTGGCTGGACGTTGTGATTTATAATTACCCTCTTATCATCAGCTTGGCTCTGATTGGATTTGGGTTCTACTTTGGTGAAAATGCGCTTTGGGGCACCGTAACCATTTCTTTATGTCTGCTTTTATATACCGATCCGGATAAAATTGTGGTCTTAGTGGTCTATGCATTTTCCTTTTTTCTCATGCATCGGGGCTATCGAAAAATCCGCCAAGGTTTAGAGGTCGAGCCGCCATCCGCCCCTGTAGCGCCTCCTAGCCCTGTCACCAATCTTGCGATAGATGGGAATAACCTTTTGGGCCTCGCTAAATGGGATTTGATCGCGTTGAAACGCTTTACCGATGAACTGCGCCACGACGGCTTCACCCTGCATCTTTTCTTTGATCACAGCGTTTATCGCACTTTGAAAGAAAACGACTTACTACAACCCAATGAAACCGTTCCAATGGCCGTCAGCCGCGTGCTGGATGTGGACCGCCATATGCTTACCGTCTCGAAAAAAGGCTATAAGGCAGACGCGTTGCTGATCCGATTTGCCGATCGCAATGATTATATGGTGTTAAGTAATGATCGCTTTAACAAGGCAAGCGAAGATTTTTTATATCAAAAAGCAGTCTCCCGTCTTGGCAGCAAAGGCTTTTTAAAACGGGTTGGTTTGCTGCAGGGTGAGCTGACAATCCTTTAAACCTCGCTTACATGATCCGCGCGGATTGGTTGCATTTTCTTGCGGATTTGCACAGCCTCAAGGCGGGCGTCAATATCGATATCGTCCCACCGAAGGCACGCGCCGGCGGCAATATTGGTTTTGAGCGTTACATTATGCGCCAAACCAATTGGAAGCGCACCCATCTCCAGCGATGTGCGCGCGGGCAATAACTTACCCCAAACGGTATAACCGCCCTCGCCATCCAGCCTCTCTCCGGCGCTGAGGTCACGCTTCGCTACCGCCACCACGTCGGCATGAAACCCCTTGGTTCTGCCCGTTGGGCTATTGAGCAGAGCCGCGGACAGAATCGAAATATTTAACTCTAATCCAATTAAATGAAAGGGCTTATACATCGCCGAATAGCGGCCTGACTCGTCTGTATTCATACCATATTGGCGAAAACAAGCGGCGGCATACTCGGTCGGGGCTTCCAGAACAACGTAGACACCCCAGCGCAAATCACGGAACACGGGCCTGCCATCCCGTTCAACAGAGGACACCACTTCAACCTGTCCGCTCAACTCCAATTGCCCGCCTTCAGCCCGCGGTCGCAGCACATGCGCCAAATCATCCATACCCGCAGGTGGGAAGGCCAAGCCCTGACTGGGCGCCGCCAATCCGGTGGCATTTGAAATCGCCGCCATTTCTAATGCGGATTTGGTTCCATCTAAAAAGGAATTGAACATCTTACTGTTCATACCTGCCGCTTCCGCCTGGCTGGACGTTAACCCATAATGGTCCCACACAGTGTCTGGTGTAGACATATGATAAGAGGGTAAATACTTGGTTCCTTTGCCCGCAGCGATCACACGAAACCCGCTAGATCTGGCCCAATCCACCAATTCGCATGTCAGCGCAGGCTGATCGCCATAGGCCATCGAATAAACAACCCCCGCCGCTTCGGCTTCTTGCGCTAGAAAACTTCCCGCAAGCACATCGGCTTCCACATTTACCATCACAATATGACGACGGTTGGCAATCGCTTGGCGCGCATGCGTGATCCCCACAATTGGATCTCCAGTGGCTTCAACGATCACATCAAGCTCGACGCTTTGCATCATTTCAACCGCATCGTCTGAGAAACTTGTTTGGGCGATTAACTCCTTCGACCAGCCAATTGACGCACAAGTCGCCTTTGCTTGATCTGGGAATAGGTCCGCAATTGCCACCACCTCAAGGCCTGGTGTATTGGGCACTTGCGCCAAAAACATTGAGCCAAATTTTCCCGCCCCAATAAGACCAACGCGAATAGGAGATTGGCTTTTTGCGCGGCGCAGCAACGCCTCATACATAAACATATGTTGCTCCTTTTTTTGACCAAGTTGTGCAAACTATCGCGTCGAAGTTCCAATTTTGTCCAGTAAAAACGAAGCTCCTGCGTTCTTTGAGGATGGCGGCCGCGCTGTAGGTCAAATTTCCTGAAACGGCAGACCTTCATTGTTTGGCAGGCAGGAAAACTACCCTGCGCGCTTAAGCGATCAAAACGGCCAAAGTAATCGGAATCAAAGCTACCGAGAACAGCGTTGAGATAACCACCAACCCGGCAACCGCTTGTGAATCGGCACCGTATTTCTCTGCCAACATATACGATGTCACAGCGACCGGCGTTGTGACTTGCAGCACCAAAACGGCAAAGGCAATATCGGGTAAATTAAACCACCATCCCGCCGCACAAGCGCAGATCAAACATCCGGCATATTTGATAAGCGCCAACCACGCCACTTTTGAAACACGCCCTGGCGTTAAACGCGCCACCGCTACCCCAAGCGTAATCAGCATTAACGGAATCGCCATTTGCCCGATCAATTCAAGGGTATTGGTCAAAAACGGCGGCGTCTCCCAGCCCTGCCACAGAAACAGCGCACCTAAAAACGTGGCCGAGACCAGCGGCTCTTTTACGATTTTAAAGAGTGAACCGCCCCCAGACACGATCCAAATTCCTGCCGTGAAAGAATACATGCCCATAATTGCAAAGATCACAACTGCATAGCCAAAACCTTCATCGCCGAAAGCGAAAAATGCCAACGGAAGGCCCACATTCCCGGTATTTCCAAAAATTAATGGTCCCAAATAGGTACGCAGATCCAAGCCCGCCAACTTGACCAAAGCAAATCCCGCCACTGTTACCAATGCGTAGGCCAGAATGCTTGCAAATACGGTGATCTGTAAAAACCCAGCGTCGATTTTCGTTTGCATCAGCGCGGTAAAAATTAAACAAGGCACACCCAAACTCATAGACAGGCGGGTAACAAACTGCACCCGATACTCAAACCCCAGCTTCACCCATAAAAACCCTATAGCCGCCAGAATAAAAACCGGCGCCACAACTTCTGAAACAGAGAAAAGAAGAGACATCTCTAAAAGCCCATTTTGTGAACAAGATCCGGAAACATACCAAATATCTTGCGGCGTGGCTTACGCAGAATATCTAAAAGTTTCAATGACCCTGCGCTTTAAAATGGTAGTGCTTATCGAGGTTTCATGGCCCCCCTGCCCGCGCGTTACCCAGTTGATCGACAAAACAAGCTTTGCTTTCAGCCATTTGTCATCCAACGCGACTGACAGTGACGGCGAAAACTGAATCTACAAGGCCATATAGAAAACAAGATTGCCAAAAGCGCTGATCAAAGACATATTCGCTTGAACTTGGCCCCACGTCTGGGGCTGAAACGCGGGTACATGATGGTACCTTCCTTTAACCCCAGCGGGATCACGTTGCATGCAAAACTCCGAGCCCGTCTCAAGAAACCTAGAAAATCAGTGTAAAACAGTAGCGATTATCGGGGCGGGGCTGATTGGCTGCGGATGGGCAATTGTATTTGCCCGCGCTGGGTGGCGCGTAAATTTATACGATCTTCACCAGCACGCGCTTGTTGCAGCGCAAGACACCATTGCAGCGCAGCTTAATTTGCTTAAAGCCCATCATCTATGCTCAGAGACAAGCGAAATTCAATCGCATATTCACTGCGTAACCAAGCTCCAAGCTGCCGTTCAAGGCGCTGATTACATTCAGGAATGCGGACCTGAAAATTTAGATGAAAAATGCAAGATATTTAGAGAGCTGGATGAAATCACTCCTCCAGAGGCCATATTGGCCAGCTCAAGCTCAGGCCTGATGACCTCACAATTTACGGCAGATCTTTCCGGACGACATCGCGCTTTGGTTGCGCATCCGGTAAATCCACCCCATCTGGTGCCACTTGTCGAAATTTCCTCTGCCGAATGGAACGATCAGAATACCATTAAAACCGTCCATCAAATTATGACATCTATCGGCCAAACCCCCATTACATTGCATAAAGAAATACCCGGCTTTGTGCTCAACCGTCTGCAAGGCGCGCTGCTCAATGAAGCGTTGCGCCTCTCGCAAGCCGGGATCGCCTCAGCTGAGGATATCGATAAAACAATCCGCGATGGGTTGGGCATGCGCTGGTCCTTTATGGGGCCATTTGAAACCATCGATTTAAACGCACCCGGCGGGTTGGCCGATTATGCGGCCCGTTACGGCGCGATGTATCGCGCAATGGCAGAGCCCCCTCTGGCAAGCCCTGATTGGAGCAAAGCGGCTATTGATAAAATAGCGCAGGAAAGACGCGCTGCGCTGGATATAAAGGATCTGAACCTGCGCCAGTACTGGCGTGATGCGCGTTTGGCCGCGCTTGCCGCGCATAAACAAAAACAGGATCGCTAAAATGAGCAAACCAAACCGTAATGTAATTATAACCTGCGCCGTGACTGGTGCGATCCACACACCCAGCATGTCACCTTATTTACCGGTGACGCCAGATGAAATCACAGCCGCTGCGATTGCAGCCGCTGAAGCGGGAGCGTCAATTTTACATCTGCATGCGCGGGATCCTGATACCGGTAAACCTAGCCAAGACCCCTACGTTTTTGAACAATTTCTGCCGCGGATAAAACAAGCAACAGATGCCGTCATCAACATCACCACCGGAGGCAGTCCGCATATGAGCGTGGCGGAGCGGATGCAACCGGCCACAACCTTTCAGCCAGAAGTGGCGTCTTTGAATATGGGATCAATGAATTTTGGGCTTTATCCTATGCTAGACCGCTTTGATCACTTCACCCATACATGGGAACGCGAAAATCTAGAAAACTCTCGCGACCTTGTCTTCAAAAACACCTTCCAAGACATCGAAACAATCCTGCGTATCGGCAATGAAAATGGCACGCGCTTTGAATTTGAATGCTACGATATTTCGCATCTGTATAATCTGGCGCATTTCGTTGATCGCGGTTTGGCCAAAACGCCTTTATTTATTCAATCTGTTTTTGGCCTGCTTGGCGGTATTGGCGCGCATCCTGAAGATCTGATGCATATGAAGCGCACCGCGGATCGCTTATTTGGATCAGAGTATCAATGGTCAATCCTCGGGGCCGGGCGCCATCAAATGCCATTGGCGGCCATGGGCGCTGCACAGGGGGCAAATGTGCGCGTCGGGTTAGAAGATTCCTTATGGATCGCGCCTAAAGAATTGGCAAAATCCAACGCAGATCAAGTTACCAAAATGCGGCAAATTCTCGAAGGCCTTTCTTTGAATATCGCCACTCCTGCGCAGACAAGAGAGATGCTGGCTTTAAAAGGCGCTGACCGGGTAAATTTTTAAATCGCCACTAAGGACAAGATTATGGGCTTTCAGACGAATTTATGTAAAGATTTAAAAGTCTTGGTCACGGCGGGTGGCAACGGGATTGGGCGGGTGATTGCGGAAAGTTTTGCCTCTTATGGTGCTAAGATCCATATCTGCGACGCAGATAACGCAGCCTTGGCTGATGTGAAAGCCAGCCAACCCGAGTGGGGCCGCAGCCATTGCGATATCGCCTATGAAAAGCAGGTGGCGCGATTATTTGAAGAGGCAACCACTGAAATGGGCGGCCTTGACGTTTTGGTGAACAACGCCGGCATTGCAGGCCCAACCGGCGCCATAGAAGATATTGAAAGCAGCAAATGGCGCGACACCGTGGATGTAAATCTTAATGGTCAATTTTACTGCACAAAATACGCGATGCCGTTGCTGAAGCGGTCTCAGAACGCCTCGATTATCTGCATATCATCGGTTGCAGGGCGCTTAGGCTATGGCTATCGAACGCCCTATTCTGCCACCAAATGGGCCATCATTGGTTTGGTGAAAAGTTTGGCAATCGAATTGGGCCCAAGCGGAATACGCGCCAACGCATTATTGCCGGGCATCGTCGAGGGCCCAAGAATGCAAAAAGTGATTGCTGATCGCGCCGCTGCGCTAGAGCTTTCGTATCAAGATATGGAGCAAGACTACCTGAATAAAATATCGCTCCGACGCATGGTCAGCGCGCAAGATGTTGCCGAGCAAGCCATCTTTCTTGCCTCGCCTCTTGGGCGCAACATATCCGGACAAGCGATCAGTATTTGTGGCAATGTAGAAACATTGTGATCACCCAATCCTGTCAAGGCGCGGCGCCTTTTTTTCAGGTGGTATTGCTGTGCTTTACAGCCCCAGTTGCGGTTGAAAACAGCCTACCGGCGCGTCGCCCTGCCCGGCGCAGCGTTTTAAAGGCGCTTTACGTTTTAATGGTTTGAGCAGATCGAAACGTTTTATTTCAAAACAACGCCCGGGGCAGATAATGCAGTTTCATTTTGTGGCAACCGGCGGGTTTCCCGGCACCGGCAAAGCTAAAAAGGCTTTGTTCGAGCGCCTATATTGAGGGGGATATGCTGCTTTCGCATTCAGGCTTTCTGCCGCCTGCCATGCCCAACGCGGATTGTTTAACATCGCGCGTCCAAGCGCAACCATATCAGCCTGCTCCGAACGCAGCACCGCCTCGGCCTGTTTTGGATCCGTGATATGACCAACCGCCATTGTCGGCATACCGGTTATCCGCTTAATTTCCGCGGCAAACCCGGTTTGATAGCCTGGGCCGGCATCTATCTCTTGCTCTGGCGAATTCCCCGCGCTTGACACATCGATGAAATCGCAGCCACGGGTTTTCAATTCTCCGGCAAAGATCTGCGACTCGGCGAGCGTCCAGCTTGAGCGGGCGACCCAATCAGTAGCCGAAAGCCGAACGCCCAAAGCCTTATGTTTTGGCCAGATTTCGCGCACAGCCTCGAACACCGCCAAAGGAAACCGCATTCGGCCTTGCAAACTTCCTCCAAACTCATCCGCACGCAGGTTGCTTAAGGGCGAAAGAAATTGATGCAACAAATACCCATGCGCGGCATGCAGTTCAGCAACATCAAACCCGATGCGGTCAGCGCGCTGCGCGGCGCTTACAAAGGCATTCTTGATCCGCAGCAGCCCAGCTTGATCCAACGCGGCTGGCGCGTCCCACCCTTTAGGCGCATACGGCACTGCCGACGGGCTATCCGTTTGCCATCCGCGCGGCTCATTTGGTGAAATGGGCTTTCCACCATTCCAGGGCAAATCCGTTGATCCTTTGCGCCCAGCATGGGCAAGTTGTATACCCATTTTGGCATGACCAAACTTTTGACAAAAATCAAACACGCGTTTCAAGCTGCTCTCCTGCGCATCCGAGCACAAGCTTAGGCATCCCGGAGTAATCCGGCCCGCCATCTCCACGCCAACCGCTTCGGTCAAGATCAGCCCCACGCCAGACACCGCAAACTGCCCCAAATGCATTAAATGCCAATCCGTGGCGCATCCTGCATCTGCGCTATATTGGCACATTGGTGACACAATGATGCGATTGCGCAGTTCAACATCTGCCAAAGAAATGGGCGAGAAAAGCCGACTGCCCATTATCAACACCCAACCAAATTATGGTGGTAAAAGTGGGTGGGATTGCACCCATTTTTCATAGTCTGCGTTTTCATAACCGGCCTCGCTCTGTGATAGAGCGAAGACTATCAGAGGCCAAGAAACTTCATAGTGCCAAAATCACGCCTTTGACAGCAGCCCTGCAAAGGGCCCGCGAAAACCCTTTCTTTAAGAAAAC
This sequence comes from Alphaproteobacteria bacterium US3C007, assembly GCA_034423775.1. NCBI lineage: Bacteria > Pseudomonadati > Pseudomonadota > Alphaproteobacteria > Rhodobacterales > Roseobacteraceae > Thalassovivens > Thalassovivens spotae. The sequence continues at coordinate 2,503,922 of CP139918.1, read as the reverse complement.
CATAGCGCGCAGCGCTTTTGGGCCTTGAAACCTGAACCAGAAAGCAGCGCGCTGAAGCACCGGTGCATGCATAAAACCAAAAAGGCCTTAAACAGACAAGCGATGGCCCGTATCGCGATCAAAATAAGATGCCTTATTCAGATCAAAACAAAACTCCATCGACTTCCCCGCTTCGGCCGAGGTTTCCGCCTGAAGCCGCGCCGTAACTTCTTTGCCGCCAAGGCTGAGAACAACAAATGTATCGGCCCCTGCTGGCTCAACAACGCTCACTTTGCAGGGCGCCATTGGTTTTGCCGATCCATTGCGGAATTGACCATCAGTGATATCTTCTGGTCGCAGGCCAAGCATCACTTCGCTGGGAAGATCGCGCGCTTTGGTATCTGACAAAACCAGCGGATCTTCTCCAACACGGCGGATAATAATATCAAAGCCAGAAGATGTTTTTGACGTTGAAGCGGGCACCAAATTCATCGCTGGCGAGCCCATAAAATCTGCTACAAATAAATTTGCGGGCCGATTGTAAATTTCTGCAGGCGTGCCGATCTGCTGGATAACACCACTTTTCATAACAACGATCTTGGTCGCCAAGGTCATCGCTTCGATCTGATCATGCGTCACATAAACCATCGAGGCCCCTAAGGATTGGTGTAGCTTCTTAATCTCGGTGCGCATTTCAACGCGCAGTTTGGCATCGAGGTTTGACAGGGGTTCATCAAATAAAAACAGCTTTGGATCGCGCACCAACGCCCGCCCCATGGCCACCCTTTGGCGTTGTCCCCCAGAAAGTTGCCCCGGCCGCCGGTTCAACAATGGCTCAATTTGCAGCTGTCGTGACACTTCCTGCAATTTTTGCGCCTGAACCTCTTTTTCAACGCCGCGCACTTTCATGCCAAACGTGATATTTTTCGCAACCGTCATGGTGGGGTAGAGCGCATAGGATTGAAACACCATTGCGATATTACGATCCTTAGGGCTTACATGGGTCATATCTTGCCCACTGATCGCGATCCCACCATCGCTGATCGGCTCGAGCCCAGCAATGCAATTGAGCAAGGTCGATTTCCCGCATCCAGAGGGTCCAACGAGAACCAGAAAATCACCCTCATCGATAGAAATGTTGATATTTTTCAAAATTTCGATTGAGCCGAAATTCTTAGATAGATTTTTGATATCCAAAACAGGTGACATAGCCGTTATCCTTTGACCGAGCCTGCGGTCAAACCGCGAATGAAATATTTTCCAGCAACCACGTAGACAAGCAATGTTGGCAAGGCAGCAATAATCGCTGCGGCCATATCAACATTATATTCTTTAACGCCTGTGGTTGAGTTTACGATATTGTTTAGCGCAACTGTGATCGGTTGCGTGCCAGCTTGGCTGAACGAAACGCCGAATAAAAAATCGTTCCAAATTTGGGTGAATTGCCAGATCACGGTGACCACAATGATGGGCAGCGATAAGGGCAGAAAGATAGACCAAAATATGCGATAGAACCCCGCCCCATCAACTTTCGCCGCCTTCACCAATTCTGCTGGAATTGAAACGTAATAGTTTCTGAAAAACAGCGTTGTAAAGCCGATCCCATACACAACGTGAACGAAAATCAATCCAGGGATTGATCCTGCAAGCCCCATAAGCCCTAGCATCCGCGCCATCGGCAACAGCACCACTTGAAACGGAATGAAGCAGCCAAAAAGCATTAATGAGAAAATCAGGTTGGCACCGCGGAATTGCCATTGCGCAACCACATATCCGTTCAACGCGCCGATCAATGTAGATAAAATCACAGCGGGCACAGCCAATAAAACTGAGTTCCAAAAATAAGGTTGAAGCCCTTCACATTGAATGCCCGTACAAGCGCCGGACCATGCCGTTTTCCAGGCCTCAAACGTAATTACTCTGGGCAAAGCCACCAACGAGCCCGTGCGAATTTCTTCAAGGCTTTTTAGCGATGTTGTGACCATCACGAACAAAGGCATCAGATAATAAACGACGAAGATACCCAAAAACAGATAAAGCAACCATCGCAGCGCCACTGTACCATAAGATTGTTTTTTGGCCGCAAGAGGGTTGGAAAGATCAGTCATTTTTTGCCCTCAATTCGGAATAGAGATAAGGAACCACAATCGTGAATACCACCGCCATCATGATCATGGCTGAGCTGGCAGCTTGCCCGATATCACCGCGGGAAAACGCCATTGTATACATGTAGGTCGCTGGCAGATCTGTTGCATAACCCGGCCCACCGCCGGTCAGCGCGATCACCAAATCAAAGCTTTTAATCGCCAAATGCGATAGAACGATGAAAGCTGATAAGAAGATTGGGGCCATCGAGGGGATGATGATTGCCGAATAAATGCGCCATGTTGGAATACCATCCACTTGCGCAGCTTTTATAATCTCTTCGTCTACGGAGCGGAGGCCAGCCAGAAACAGCGCCATCACAAACCCCGAAGATTGCCAAACCCCAGCAAGAACAACGGTGTAAATGGCCATGTCAGGATTGACCAACCAGTCGAAGGTAAAATTCTCATACCCCCATTTTCTTACCGTTGCCTCGATACCAAGGCCAGGGTTTAAAATCCATTTCCAAGCCGTGCCTGTCACGATCATTGAAAGCGCCATAGGGTAAAGGTAAATCGTACGAATAACCCCTTCAACGCGAATTTTTTGATCTAGAAAGATGGCCAATATCAGGCCAAGACACATAGAGATCACGATGAATAAGATACCAAAAACATACAGATTATTGATCGCAGTTTCCCAGCGCGGCGACTGAAACAACCTGTCATATTGAATCGTTCCTACAATATCATATTTTGGCAAAAGGCGAGATTTGGTGAACGACACCCAAGCAGTCCACCCGATAAATCCATACACAAAAATCAAAATGGCCACGAAAGACGGCGCCATTACGAATTTGGGCATATGGCGTTCAAGCCACTCAGTCATCATATTTCTCCAAAAAAACTGCCTTGCCCGAAGCTATCGGGCAAGGCGATTTGCATTTACATGCTGTTTTGAACAGCTTGCAGCAACATCTGAACAGCGTCATCTGAGGACATGTCAGAGTTGAAATGCGATGTCACAACATCGGTAATTGCGCCAGATTGTGCCCCACGCAACGCCATACCATGGGCATAGCTTGGCAATAATGATCCACCGGCGTTGCTGTCGGCCATATCTTTTGCCGATGTATGCGCGCAGCTGTCAAACTCATCCAAGGCAACATCTGTACGGGCTGGAATTGAGCCTTTGTTCAGGTTGAAAACCTTTTGGAAGTTCTTGCCTACGATCAATTCCGCCAAAAGCAGCTGACCGGCCGTTTTATCATCACCCGCAACATCGAACATTGCGAAGCTGTCTACATTATAGAGGAAACCCTCACCAGGGGTTGAGGCGCAGAGGAAATCTTTGCCAGGCTGTTTGCCCGCGGCAAGGAATTCACCTTTGGCCCAGTCCCCCATGATTTGGAAAGCAGCTTCGCCATTCATCACCATGGCTGTTGCCAAGTTCCAATCGCGACCCGAGAAATTCGAGTCTACAAATCCGCGCATCGTACGCATTTGATCGAACACGGCTTTCATGGTGTCTGAGGTTAAAGTAGCCTCATCAAGCTCTACGAACGCTTTTTGGAAGAACTCTGCTCCTCCTACACCCAATGCGACAGCTTCAAAAACGGTTGCATCCTGCCAAGCTTGTCCACCATGCGCCAAAGGCGTGATGCCCGCGGCCTGAAGTTTTTCGGCAGCTGCGTTAAACTCGGCCCATGTGCTTGGCATCGCGATGCCATTGGCTTCCAAGATCGCGGCGTTCGCCCAGATCCAATCGATGCGATGCACGTTGACCGGCGCCGCACACCATGTGCCTTCGCATTTCATGTGACCCGCGATTGATGCTGGCAGAACATCGGCCCAACCATTGGCTTGTGCAACGGATGAGATATCCGCCAAAACACCCTCTTCATACCATTCTTGAATGGCGGGGCCTTTCAACTGAACCGCTGTTGGCGCGTTGCCGGAAAGAACCCGCGCACGCAACGCTGTCATTGCGGCATCACCGCCGCCACCCGCAACGGGCATATCTGTCCATGTGCCGCCTTTTGAGGCAAATTCTTCTTGTAAAACGGCAACTGACTTGGCTTCACCGCCAGATGTCCACCAATGCAAAACTTCGGCTTCCGGTCCCGCAAAGCCAGCGGTTGCAGAAATGATACTTACAGCAGCAGTTGCTGCCAGAGCAGATTTTAAGGTCATAATTTCCTCCCAAAATGTCGCCCAACGCGACGAATGCAGCTGCATTGCCCGCCCCATCACGAAGTTCAACCGCCAAGATTTGGTTTACAGCAGCCGATCGTTAGTTTTTCGTTTCTTTTGTTACAAACTGTTACCTTCGACTGGAATTTGTTGCACAGTGTTACATCGATAACCTCGAGAAGCACAAATAACTCTTTTAGCAAGATAAAGGCATGAAATGGCAATACAACGGCTTTTGGTGGTGGATGATGATGATGATATGCGCAGCATGATGACACAATATCTGCGCAAATCCGGTTACATGGTAATGGCCGCGGCCACCGGCCGGGATGTCAAAGCCCATCTGGAAAAAGGCCGCGTTGATCTGGTGCTTTTAGACGTGATGCTTGGCGATGAAAACGGGGTTCAGATCTGCGCTAACCTGCGCAATACGCATGATGTGCCGATTATTCTTGTATCTGCACTTTCGGCTGATCACCAGCGAATGCAAGGCTATGAGGTTGGTGCCGATGATTATATCGCCAAGCCGTTCAACCCCGATTTACTGCTCGCGCGCATTCGCGCGGTACTGCGGCGTGGCCAACGCTCTGCCTCTTTGAATTATCGCCGCAACACATCGCAGTATTTTTTTTCAGGTTGGCAATATGATGGAAAACGCGACGAAGTCCAATCTCCGTCTGGATTTCAAGTGGTGCTTTCGCGCCGCGAAACCGCGCTTTTAAAAGTGTTGCTTGCCAACCCACATATTCCCCTGACCCGCGACGAAATCTTATCGGCAATGGATGTTACAAAAGATATTGAAAATGAACCGAGCGATGTGTCGGGGCGGGCTTTGGATGTTTTGGTCGGACGGCTTCGGCAGAAGATCGAAAATAATCCAAAAGAACCACAACTTCTGAAAACAGAACGCGGCGTTGGATATATTTTCGCCACGGATGTGGATCGCACCAGCGCATGAGGATGTGGCCGCGAAACTTGAATTCCCTGCGTATTACAGGAATTGTTTTGATTATGCTCGCCGCCACAATCGGGGCTGGGTCGGTTTGGATTTGGATGCACAGCCAATTCGTCTGGCAAAACCATTTGCAGCGGGCCTTCAACAGCGGCCTTAGGCTGTCAGACATGCTGCGACAACAGGCAAGCCCACCCTCTGATCTGGTGATCACACAACTCAAACCAAATGATATTCTGATCGCAAATAAGGGAAAATTTGGGCTTTTGACCGATCAATCCGCAACGCCTTATGTTACGGTATTTTCGCTGAAAGCCAGCGGTCCGAAGCTGCGAACCCAAGAAACCTTATCGCTCGCAATTGTGTCCTCAGATCTGCAATATCCAGTAAGAGAAATCGCTAAAACAAAAGACGGATCAGCGGCAGTTGCGCTTGGCGATGTGACTCGCTTATTGGCCTCATACTGCTCGGACCCGATCCTTTTTGCCCGTTATCAAGACGGGTATTGGTATAAAATCGACGGGTCGAACGTTTGGGGTTGTGACGCCGCCCCCACAGACCGGCGCCCGCATGCGGTGCTTTTGGTTTTGCTCGGACTTGGGTTTTTGGTTTTGCGCCTGCAAGATGTGGCGGCCAATTTTAGCGCCTATGCCGCGCGGCTCGGCGCGCAAAGGCGCAGCGATATAAATGAAACCTCGCCGGTGGAAGGCCCCCTTGAGCTGCTGGAAATCGCAACGCAAGTGGAAGCCTATCGAGAGCGAGAACGAGATGCGCTGGAAAAGCGCGCGATGGTTCTTTCAGCCGTGAGCCATGATCTGGGCACACCAGCCACTCGGGCCCGGCTTCGCATCGCGCTTATTGAAGATGAAGAGCTGCGAGAAAAGCTTGAGCGGGATATTGATCAAATGACGCATATGATCGACAGCATATTAAATTATACGCGCTCAGAGCTAAGCGCAGAGCGGCCAAGACGGCTGTCTCTACGCGCCTTGATATCGGCCATCGTGGATGATTATCAAGATCTTGGCCACCCGGTCACGCTGGCAGGGGAACCCCCGGTGAAAATCAAAATGCAGCATAGTGTGTTTGATCGTAACCCGCGCAGCCGCGCTTTTAACATGGACGGGCTGCATCAGGTGATCGTGACCGCACGGCCACTGGCGCTGCGCCGTGCTGCCACGAATTTAATCGAAAATGCGCTTAAATATGGCCGCCGCGCGCATGTGACGCTTGAGGCGAACGCCACCCAGGCACATCTGACCATCGCTGACCAGGGCGGACGCATTGACCCTGAGTTAATCGCAAAGCTAACAACGCCTTTTTCACGCGGTGAGAACAGCAAAGCCAACCCTGGCTTTGGCTTGGGCCTCACGATTGTAGACACGATTGCAGCGCAGCATGAAGGCGCAGTCACCTTCGAGCAGGGGGCGCAAGGCTTAGAAGTACGCTTTACAATTCAGCGTTAATCCCCCGCTCGAGACACCCAAACAGCCCCCAGTTCAGAGCTTTTTTGACAGGCTTGAATAAACCACATTCCCGCCAGACCCGCGTCTAAATTGGGCAAAAGCTCACCCGCGCCTATGCCTGAGATTAAATCGGCCGCCTCGCTATAGAGCGTTGCAAATCCCTCTAGATAGCCTTCGGGATGACCAGGGGGAATGCGGGTCCAATCGCCAGCAGTTTCTCCAAACCCTGCCCCGCCTCTGGTAAGCAGCTGTTTGGCCTGCCCAAAGCGCGTAAAGCTCAATTGGTTTGGGTTTTCTTGCTGCCATTCCAAACCGGCTTTCTCGCCATAAATCCGTAATGTAAGCGTATTTTCGCACCCAACCGCAACTTGACTGGCCCAAAGCATACCTTTCGCACCCTTCTCAAACCGCAGCATAATATGGGCATTGTCATCCACACGACGGCCATCCACAAAACTGTGCAAATCCGCACAAAGCGCTTGAGGCTGCAAGCCCGATACAAAACTGGCCAAGTTTAAAGCATGTGTTCCGATATCACCAATGGCGCCCGCCCCAGATTTTTCGGGGTTCACCCGCCAATCTGCTTGTTTGTTATCCGCAGCTTCGCTCAACCAATCTTGCGCATATTCCGCCTGAATCACTCGAATTTCGCCCAATTCGCCGTTTTCGACCAATTTGCGCGCCTGCCGGATCACCGGATAACCGGTGTAATTATGCGTGAGAATAAAATGCGCCTTCGAAGCCCTTACCGCGGCATCGATGAGCTGAGCCTGTTCAGACGTGGCCGCCAAGGGTTTATCACAAATCACGTGAATACCCGCTTCTAAAAAAGCTATGGCTGGCCCCGCATGCATATGATTGGGCGTAACGATGGCAACCGCATCAATCCCATCCGCTCGGGCGGCTTCTTGCACGGCCATCTCAGCATAGCTTTGGTAAGATCGCTTTGGATCCAATCCCAATTCTTTGGCCGAAGCCTCTGCACGCGCGGGGTGGGATGACAAAGCTCCGGCCACCAATTCCCAACGCCCATCAAGCCGCGAAGCCATTCGGTGGACGCCGCCAATAAACGCGCCTTGGCCACCTCCGACCATGCCTAATTTTAAAGTTTTCACAGCCCCAACATCCTTTTGATTTGCGCCTCGTCACGCTCTGCACCAGCGAAATCGTCGAACGCTTTTAACGGCGTTTCGATCAAATGTTTTGCAATAAACGGCGCGCTTTCAGCCGCCCCTTGTTCGGCGGATTTCAAACAACATTCCCATTCCAATACCGCCCAGCTGTTATAGCCATATTGTGTCAGCTTGGAAAAAATCGCCGCGAAATCAACTTGACCATCACCCAAACTGCGAAACCGGCCTGCCCGGTTGACCCAAGGTTGATAGCCTGAATATACGCCTTGGCGCCCATCTGGGTTAAATTCGGCATCTTTAACATGAAACGCATTGATCCGATCATGATATAGGTCAATGAAAGCCAGATAATCCATCTGTTGAAGCAAAAAATGACTGGGGTCGTAATTGATTAGGGCACAATCATGCCCGCCTGTTGCATCCACAAACATCTCATAGGTCGCGCCATCAAACACATCTTCTCCAGGATGAATTTCGTAACCGATTGACACGCCATGCTCTTTGTAATGGTTCAAAATCGGCTTCCAGCGCCGGCCCAGCTCTGCAAAGGCTTCTTCAATCAGGCCTTCTGGACGTTGCGGCCAAGGATACAGATAGGGAAAGGCAAGCGCTCCTGTGAAGGAAACAGAGGTCGTCAGGTTCAACCGCTTTGAGGCGATGGCAGCTTTTTTCATTTGATCAACGGCCCAAGCCTGACGCTTTGCGGGATTTTTTTGGCACGCTGCCGGAGCGAAGGCGTCAAAGGCGATATCATAGGCCGGGTTGACCGCCACCAATTGGCCCTGAAGATGCGTTGATAACTCGGTGATTTCCACACCGGCATCGGCGCAAATGCCTTGGACTTCATCGCAATAAGTCGCGCTTTCAGCCGCGCGATCCAAATCAAAAAGGCGCGTATCGAAGGTTGGAATCTGCACGCCTTTGTAGCCGAGACTGGCCGCCCATTTCGTAATGCCCTCTAAAGAGTTAAACGGAGCTTCATCTCCGGCGAATTGCGCCAGAAAAATTCCTGGTCCTTTGATCTGCGATTTCATCTGTTTTTCCTATTCTCACCTTGGTAAAATTTTAAAATCGGGCTCAGAACCAGCCCTTATATATCTTCTGGGCCAACCAGCTTTTGCAATGGCGGTCTGCTTGGCTGGGCAATGGCGTTTTGAACCGCGCGCGCCAAAAATGTTCCTGCCGGAGATGCATTTTCGAACGTCGTCAAGATATCTGGTCGAAAATTGGCCAAAAACGGCTGTAATTCTTTTGTCCAGACATCGATCGTATCGCCCACCACACCCTTAATCTTTTCGACAGCTTGCGCGGCGGTGAGACCTGCATCGATAGACGCTGCAATCACCGCATCAATATGAGGCGCGCGCTTGAGCTCTTGGGCAATCGCAGCAGCAAAAGCCGCAGGGCTTTCGGCGCCCTGTATTTTTTCGATAGGCCGTTCAATAAAGCGCACCGTCATCGACAGGTCTTTACCAGCTTCAGTTAACGCCCGAAGCATCTCTTGCGCGTAGGTTTGCGTCAACGGTGGCGCAAGCAAAAGTACTGAAGATCTCCCTCGATCCTTAAGCTTGCGCATCGCATCCCAAACGTAAGCATGGTTATCAAAGTCGAAATAAGCATGCTGCTTGCGCCACTTACTGCGCCCATGCGTCGCAAACGGAAATTGACGCTCTAACAAATAAGCAACCCGCGGATCTTCGGGTTCAATCTGATTCATAATGATGCCATCTGCCAACCCATTCTCGACGATACGTTGCACAGGCAACAACGAATCCCCAGCTGCAAAAAACGGTGTGACGTTCAAATGATATGGGGTGCCCAGAAACTCTGCGCTGATAGATCGGATGATAATCGAATAAAAGATATTCGTTTCTTCATCTGTCATTGGCAATAAAAGTGAGATGACATTGGTTTTGCCGGTTCTCAGCCTGACGCCGGCACGATTGGGAACATACCCAACGGCCTCCGCAATATGTTTGACAAGATTTTTTGTATTATCGCCAATATCTGGCGCATCAGATAAAGCCCGCGACACGGTGGCCACGGCAAACCCGCTGAGGCGGGCTAAAGTTCTTAAAGTCGGTTTTTCCCCAGGCAATAGGCGCGCCGCAAAGTCTTGATCAACCGTTTCACGTTTACGCGCCATCTTTTGTCACTTTATCCTTCCTGGAGGGCCATACCCCAGATTTCCTTCTGCATAAGCAAGGATAGTTTCAATATTAACATATATTTTTTCAAGCCTTTTCCGGTGATCGGATTTAAAATCTGGGCTATCACTCGCGCAAGATGGGGAGAGTTTAGAATATTATTAATTTGTTGCAAGCAAAAACTAAAACGTTATAGATTGCAGGGAATCGATTCAGACATGGGAGGTCAATCGTGAAACTACTATCAAAATTTATAACAGCGACGGCATTTGTTGCAGCCGGAAATGCAGCAGCAACTGAACTGGACGTCATGCATTGGTGGACATCCGGCGGCGAAGCCGCTGCGGTTGCCGAATTTGCAAAAGCCTTTGACGCGACGGGCAATACCTGGGTTGATGCCGCAATTGTGGGCGGCGAAGCCGCGCGCGCGGCCATGGTAAGCCGGATCATTGGCGGAGAGCCGATGGGAGCATTCCAATTCAACCATGGCCGTCAGGCAGAAGAACTTATCGAATCTGGTCTTTTGCGTGATATCACTGATATCGCCGAAGCCGAAGGCTGGAAAGACATGGTCAACCCCTCTTCGCTGCTTGACGCCTGCACCGTCGATGGCCGTATTTACTGCGCGCCTGTCAATATCCACTCATGGCAGTGGCTGTGGGTCAGCCACAAAGCCTTTGAAGACTCTGGCGTTTCGGTTCCAACCAATTGGACCGAATTTGTAGCTGGTGCGGCTGCTCTGGAAGCTGCTGGTAAAGTACCATTGGCGATGGGCCAGCAAGGCTGGCAACAGTCTGGCGCGTTCAACGTGATGATGGCCTCGCTTCTGCCAAACGATATTTTTATGGCCGTTTATGGCGATAAAGACGCCTCTGTTGCAGCGGGCCCCGAAGTAACTTCACTGTTCGAAGCGGCTGAAAATGCGCGCTCCATGGCGGCAAAATCGACCGTTCAAAACTGGAATGACGCAACCAACTTGGTCATCACAGGTCAAGCCGGTGGTCAAATCATGGGCGATTGGGCGCAGGGTGAATTTGCGGTTGCGAACGCAGTGGCGGGCGAAGATTATAGTTGCTTGCCCGGTTTGGGGATGAACCCAAGATTGGGAACAGGCGGCGATGCGTTCTATTTCCCAGTTCTGAAGGATGATGCTAAGGTTGCAGCGCAAGGTGAATTGGCAGCATTGTTGCTTAAGCCAACAACTCAAGTTGCCTTCAACCTGAAAAAAGGATCGCTTCCAGTACGCGGCGATGTTGATCTGTCAGCGGCAAATGATTGCATGCAAAAAGGTTTAGCCTTGCTTGACCAAGGCGCGTTGTTGCCAGATACCAATATGCTTCTAACGCCTGACACGGCAAACCAAATGAACACATTGTTCACCGAGTTCTTTGCCGACACATCCATCTCAGCGGCGGATGCACAAGCTGACTTTGTGAAAATGATCGCAAACGCGGACTAAACCCAAAACAAAATGTCAGCCCGCCCGCGCGGGCTGACACCCTTTTTTATATCAAAGCATTGGATATTGAGGCCGCAAATGTCACACAAGCGCCCTAATCAGCTTTTCAGAAACAAATCAGCTAAGATCGCCGCAATCCCGATGATTGTGACGGCCCTGTTTGTTTTCGTGGGCGGTACGGCTTGGACTATTGTCTATAGTTTTACCAAATCTGGACTGCTGCCACGCTTAAAATGGGTTGGCTTTCAACAGTATGAGCGGCTTTGGGACACGAAGAAATGGCTGGTTTCAATCGAAAACCTATTCATCTATGGCCTGTGTATGTTGATTTTGATGTTCGTGATTGGCTTTATACTCGCGGCTTTAATTGATCAAAAAGTGCGGTTCGAAAGCGTTTTTCGCACCGTAATCTTATACCCTTATGCTTTAAGCTTCGTTGTGACAGGTTTGATCTGGCAGTGGATTTTGAACCCAAGTTTTGGCGTGCAAGGCATTGTAAGGGATCTCGGCTGGGCGAGCTTTACCTTCGATCCGCTCTACAACCCCGACATCGCGATTTTCGGCGTGCTCATTGCCGGCTTATGGCAGGGCAGCGGCTTGGTGATGGTGCTGATGCTCGCGGGCTTGCGCGGTATTGATGAAGATGTTTGGAAGGCCACGCGCGTTGATGGTATTCCGACATGGAAAACCTATGTGGTCGTTATTATTCCAATGATGCGACCCGTGTTTATCACAACTTTGGTGATCGTAACCACGGGCATTGTCAAAGTGTTCGATCTGATCGTCGCGCAGACCGGCGGCGGCCCCGGCATCGCCACCGAAGTGCCTGCAAAATATGTATATGATCTTATGTTTCAAGCGCAAAACCTGGGGCAAGGCTTCGCAGCCTCAACCATGATGCTGCTCACCGTTATGTTGGTTGTTATACCTTGGGCAATGCTTGAATTTGGAGGTTCTAAAAAACATGGCTGAGCAAGAGATCATGATTGGCCCTCGGGGCCCTAAACCTCGCAAAACCTTTTCGCGCAGAAATATCTTTCTCTATGGCACGCTGGCGTTTATCGCGGTGTATTACGCCATCCCGCTTTATGTGATGACGGTCACCTCTTTAAAAGGCATGCCTGAAATTCGGCTGGGAAATATTTTTTCTCCGCCCCTTGAGGTGACCTTTGCGCCTTGGGTGAAAGCCTGGTCGCAGGCCTGTACAGGATTGACATGTGAAGGCTTAAGCCGCGGGTTTTGGAACTCGGTTCAAATCACGGTCCCCTCAGTCATTGCCTCGATAATCGTCGCCTCTATCAATGGATATGCTTTGGCAAACTGGCGTTTTAAAGGCGCCAATGTGTTTTTTACGATTTTGATATTTGGAGCGTTCATCCCCTATCAGGTGATGCTTTACCCATTGGTGATCATGCTGCGGGAAATTGGCATATATGGATCACTGGGTGGGCTGGTTATCGTTCATACGATTTTTGGTATGCCCATTTTGACGCTGTTATTTCGCAACTATTTCACCTCGTTACCCGAAGAGTTGTTCAAAGCGGCGCGCGTGGATGGTGCCGGGTTTTGGGGTATTTATTTCCGCATTATGGTGCCCATGTCTTTGCCAATTTTTACGGTTGCCGTGATTCTTCAGGTGACCGGCATCTGGAATGACTTTCTGTTTGGTATTGTGTATACGGGGCCGGAAAATTACCCCATGACCGTACAATTGAATAACATTGTGAATTCAACGCAGGGCGTGCAGGAATATAACGTGAATATGGCCGCCACAATCATCACGGGGCTGGTTCCCCTGACCATCTATTTCATCTCAGGAAAACTGTTCGTGCGCGGCATCGCAGCCGGCGCAGTTAAAGGATAAGCTGCATTATGCATTCGGTAGAAATAAAAAAATTAGACCTGAATTTTGGATCTGTAAGTGTTCTGCACAATTTGGACCTTAATGTTCATAAGGGCGAATTTCTGGTGCTTTTGGGATCGTCAGGATGCGGCAAGTCAACCCTGCTGAACTGTATTGCCGGATTGCTCGACATAACCGATGGACAAATCCTGATCAATGGCACCAACGTCACGTGGGCCGAGCCGTCAGAGCGTGGCATCGGGATGGTTTTTCAATCCTACGCGCTTTATCCGCAAATGAGCGTTGAGGGGAATTTATCCTTTGGCCTGAAAAACACGAAAATGCCCAAAGAGGAGATCAAAGCGCGCGTGGCGCGGGCCGCTGAGATTTTGCAGATCGAGCCTTTGCTCTCCCGCAAACCCGCCGCTCTTTCTGGAGGGCAGCGCCAACGTGTAGCTATCGGGCGTGCTCTGGTGCGCGATGTCGATGTCTTTTTATTCGATGAACCCCTGTCAAATCTGGATGCTAAGCTGCGCGCTGATTTGCGCGTTGAAATCAAACGTCTGCACCAGCAATTGGGCAATACGATGATTTATGTCACGCATGATCAGATCGAGGCCATGACATTGGCCGACCGTATCGCGGTGATGCGCAATGGCAAAATCATGCAACTTGCCTCACCAAATGAGATCTACAACCGCCCGCGCAATAAATATGTGGCCAATTTCATTGGTTCGCCATCAATGAACTTTCTGGAGGGTCAGATCCAAGATAACCATTTTATCTTTGAAGACGTCAAATTACCGCTCGATCGCTATGAATTCTCTGAACAGCCAGCCAATAATTGCGCCGCAACCATCGGAATCCGTCCAGAGCATGTGATCGTGGGGGATTTAAGCGCCAAAGCCCCCTATCACACGCAAGTCACCGTTGATTTGGTCGAACCGATGGGCTCGGACACGATCGTTGATTGCACCGTAAGCGGGGCCTATTTCAGATTTCGGATGGATGGCCAAGCCCGCGTGAAACCAGGAGACCTTGTCAGCATCGGGTTTGACCCGAAACAAGCCTCTCTGTTTGATCCTGCTTCCGAATTACGCCTTTAACCCCCCCCCTTAGCCCCTACATTAAAAGAAGATTACTCATGCCCGCACATTCCATGCAACTTTACTCGTTTCGAAATTTTGACTTGGCGGATACGCTGCAAACTCTGGCTGATCTAGGATTGCGCGAGGTCGAGGGGTTTGGGGCATTATACGAAAATCCAAGCAAAACCAAAGCGCTGTTGGACACATATGGTCTGTCAATGACCACCGGCCATTTTGATATAGATCTGGTTGAGAATGAACCAGAAAATGCCTTAAATATTGCGCGTGAATTTGGCATGGAAGCCGTGATCATCGCCTTCTTAAAGCCCGAACGGCGACCAACAGATCGCGCAGGCTGGGCTGAGTTTGGCGCGCATCTTGAAACGATCGGGGCGCCTATTCGTGCGGCGGGATTGCAGTTTGGCTGGCATAATCATGATTTCGAATTTATTCCTTTAGAGGATGGAACATATCCCATCGAAGCTATGTTAGAGGCCGCGCCCTCGCTGGTTCTGGAACTTGATCTGGCTTGGGTGGCGGTTGCAGGGGAATCGCCCGTAGAATGGATAGAGCGTTACAAAAATCGTATCATATCTGCCCATATAAAAGATCACGCCCCAGAGGGTGAAAATCGTGATGAAGGCGGTTGGGCTGATGTCGGGCATGGGGTGATGAATTGGGATGAAATCAGCGCATGTTTACGTGCATCGGGCATTGGCCGTTATGTTCTGGAACATGACAATCCAAAAGATGGTGTGCGCTTTGCAACAAGATCCTACGAAAAACTGATAACCTTTTAAACTAAAGGCCGCTGCAAGAAAGGCGCTAAAACTATGAAGAAAATGGGCATTGGCCTTATTGGATGTGGTAATATCTCAACGGCTTATCTGCAGTTGGCAACACAGTTTTCATCCCTAGAAATGCGCGCTGTTGCAGACCTTGATATGGCCATAGCCAAAACTCAGGCAGAGAAATTTAACCTGCGCGCGCTAAGCGTACCAGATCTACTCGCAAGCAGCGATATCGATATAGTCGTGAACCTGACCATACCAGCGGCGCATTTTGAGGTCACGAAACAAATCCTACAGGCGGGCAAACATGCCTTTTCGGAAAAACCGTTTGTGCTCAGCTTAGAAGAAGGTGAGGCGTTGCGCAAATTGGCCGATGAAACGGGCTTGCGCATCGGTTCGGCACCCGACACGTTTTTGGGCGGGGCCCATCAATTGGCGCGATCTTTGATTGATCAAGGAGCGATAGGAGAGGTTTTAAGCGGCACCTGCCATGTCATGTCGCGAGGGATGGAAGCATGGCATCCGAACCCTGATTTTTTCTTTCAACCTGGTGGTGGGCCCGTACTCGATTTAGGCCCTTATTACATAACGAATTTGGTGCAATTGATCGGACCGGTCAAGGCTGTAAGCGCGATGGCATCAACCGGCCTGAAAACCCGCACCATTGGCACGGGCCCGCGCACGGGAGAGAGCGTACCCGTAGATACCCCCACTACACTTCATGCCTTACTCGCATTTCAATCCGGCGCGATTATAACGCTGGGTGCAAGCTGGGATGTTTCCGCACATCGGCATGAAAATATGGAGCTTTATGGCAGTGAAGGCTCGCTCTACGTGCCTGATCCCAATTTCTTCGGGGGCAGCGTACTACACGCCGACGCAAGCGGGGGCACCGCGCAGACCAAGCAAGATGATCATCCTTTCGGCATCACCAATACCACCGATGGACAGGGCGAAAAGCGGGCAAATTACCGCTGCGCTGGGCTTGCTGATATGGCGAAGGCAATTCTTGAAAACCGCCCGCATCGCTGCTCTTTGGATTTGGCAGCGCATGTCGTGGACGTGATGACGGGTATTCTGGAGTCTGGCGAGAAAAAACAGTGGATTGAGCTGTCAACCAGTTGTGCGAGGCCCGCTGCACTAGGTAAAACAGAAGCGTTAAAACTGCTTAATCAAACAGCGGGGTAATATGAGGGTGATCGATAATCCGGTCTTACCAGGTTTTCACCCGGATCCGTCTTTTCTTCGGGTCGGTTCCGATTACTATCTAGCGACCTCGACCTTTGAATGGTACCCTGGGGTGCGCATTTATCATTCAACCAACCTTAGCGCGTGGCGCTTGGTGGCAACCCCTTTGAACAGACCCGCGCTTTTAGACATGCGTGGAAACCCAGATTCAGGCGGTGTTTGGGCCCCATGCCTCTCTTATGCAGACGGTTTATTTTGGTTGGTTTACACAGATGTGAAGCGCTTGGACGGCGCCTTTAAGGACACCCATAATTATATCACAACCTGCTCGCGCATCGATGGCGAATGGTCTGATCCAATTTACCTAAACTCGTCTGGATTTGATCCCTCGCTTTTTCACGATGACGATGGCCGCAAATGGCTCTTGAATATGGTTTGGAATCATGGCGCGCATGATACAGGCTCTAACCCGACCCATCACCGCTTTGATGGCATAGCTCTACAGGAATGGGCCCCCGATAAAGGGTTGTTCGGACCCATTAAAAACATCTGGTCCGGAAGCCAAAGAGGGCTGACAGAAGCACCCCATATTTTCAAAAGAAATGGCTATTATTACCTCACCACTGCGGAGGGGGGAACCGGCTATGGGCACGCAGTGAGCATGGCGCGCGCGCGCAATCTACAGGGGCCCTATGAGGCCCATCCAGAACAACATCTGATGACGCATAGCGACACGCCTGACCACGCGTTTCAACGCATCGGGCACGGTCAGTATGTTGAGACCCAAGACGGCGAGGCCTATCACTCATTTTTGATGGGGCGGCCAATACCCGGTCCAGATGGGGTTGGACGCTTTTGTCCCTTGGGCCGTGAAACAGGATTAGAGCGCTGCGTTTGGAAAGCCGATAACTGGCTTTATCTTGAAGGCTCTGGACAAACCGTTCGGGCAAACCTGCCCAATCCTGACAAAGGCCAGCACAGCGTTCAAAAAGCCAAAACCAAAACAATAGATTATCAGTTTAATTGCCTTCATTCTGATTTCCAATGGCTTAGAACGCCGTTTCCCGAAAGGTTATTTCGGTTAGAAAATAATAGCTTAATTTTAATAGGGCGGGAAAGCATCGGCAGTTGCTTTGAACAAGCATTGCTCGCGCGCCGCCAGCAACATCTCATCTATTCCGCCGAATGCCAGCTGCAATTTGCACCGCAAACCTATCAGCAAGCCGCCGGTTTGATCACCTATTATAACGGCCATAAATTTCATGCGTTGCTGCTTTCGCATGATCCTGAAATTGGCCGGATATTAACCCTATTTTCCTGCCCAGGTCGTTATCCGAATACGGATATGGATTATCCACTGGCCGCGCCCGTGCCAATCGCTGAGGGCGCTGTAGAGTTGCGTCTTCAGACCGATCATGCTGAGCAACAGTTTTTCTGGAAACAGGCCAAGGATTGGCATCCAATTGGCCCGGTTTTAGATGCAGCCTGCTTGTCGGATGAGGCAGGAAAAGGCGAAGGCAAATCTTTTACGGGCAACTTCGTTGGTATGATTGCCTTTGATACGTCAGGTTTGGCCGCCGAAGCACAATTTTCCCGCTTCAGCTATACTGGCGCCGAATAAGCTTTGAACAATCGCGGCAACTGTCTTGGGTGAAAACGCGATTTTAATACCATTTCTCCGCACCTATAAAAAAAAGCCCCGCGCTAAATCTGCATCGCAGGTCCCACCAAGGCCTAACGTAACACCGCCTCAGTACCCTTGTATAAATGATAGATACATCCTTGTTCTGCGGGAAGCTTTAATAAGTCAGCCTGATCAAGGCCCAGATAAAGGCCGCGCAAGACTTTAGAGGTCACAGCATGCGTAACGATAATAGCCGGATCTTCAAGTTCTTGTAAAAAGGACATGACCCGCGTTGAGATCATCTGAAAGGTTTCACCGCCTGGACTCTTAAAAAACCATTCAGATCCTTGCACTGGCGCTTTGAATTTTTGACTTATGGCATCGCGCGTGGCCCCTTCCCACGCGCCAAAATTGATTTCAAGCAAACGCGGATCTTTTACGTGAGTTTTGATGAAGGGGGCTGCAAGATTTGCCGTTGTTAAAGTTCTTCCCAAAGGGCTAACGAACACAATATGCGGCAAGCTTTTAACAGATCGCAATACTTCGCCTTGGGCCAAGGCCTGCTGCCGCCCCTTATCTGTCAGAGGCGAGTCTTTTTGCCCCTGAAGACGCCCCTGCTGGTTCCAGAGCGTTTCACCATGTCTTAGAATATAAAGCTCGGGATAAGGGTACATGCTCGAAACCTATCTTAATAAAATCATACAGACAGATGCATATGCTGCGGATCACAGTTTTGAAAGGCGCAGAAACGCTTCCCAAAAACCGTTTCAACAAACACACCTAACGTTAAAATCCGCTGGATTTATTCCCAAAAAATACTTTCGTAACCTCTTGAATAATATCCCATGTGACACGGTGTCCATCGGGCATAAAAAGGCTGTCACCCGCGCCCAACACGTGGCTTTTGCCCGTTGATTGATCTGTCAGATGGCAACGCCCAGATAAAAAGGTCATCAATTCATCACCCTGCTCTGTGCATTCAAAGGCACCGGTGCTGCAGCGCCAGATGCCCGAGCGGGTTGTATAGCCCGCCCCCCCCGTATCAATACGGCCCGATGCGGCGGGCGCCCCGGACAGAATTTTATAATTGCTTTCGGGGTTATCAAAAGGCCAAGGCTGCAAAACCCCAATCTCGCTACCTGGCGTATAAATCTGCATGCCTTAGTTCCTAAAAATTGCCAATAAGCACAACAACTTTAGCACATCCTATACGTAATGTAAGCTGACTTGGGGAAGCGCCCGCGCAGCGACTTCTTTGCCAACCTCGATCAAAAATTCTGTAAATTTACAAAAGCCCAGCCTGGAAAATAGAAATTGCAAATGGAAAACGGCTGCTTCACCGAACGGCGGATGATCACAGGCCGGTAAAAAACAGCCCCGCAATACGCCCTGCAAGCCGCGGTATCGCGTCAAATTGATGGGTCTGTCTGCTTTGGGTGTTTTACAAGCTGATGGTAACGTTTTTTGTCTAGTTCAATATGATAGCGATGTTTATACTGACGGAATTCAAATTTGATCAGGGGCGAATATGAGCAATCTTCTTTTAGCAACCGCGGTTGGAATTGGGGGAACCGTGTTCATGGATCTATGGTCGGTTCTGTTAAATCGCGTCTTTGCGATTGCGCCCCCCAATTGGGGATTGGTTGGCAGATGGGTATTCCATTTAAAACATGGCGTGGTTTTTCATTCAGATATTCAAATCGCGCAAGAAACGGCTGGTGAAACCCGCATCGGCTGGGCCTTCCATTATGGCGTGGGTATAATCTACGGCGTTCTTTTCATCGCGTTAATAGGAGCAGACTGGCTAAGGGAGCCAAGCTTCCTGCCTGTTTGGGTATTTTCTATTGCGACAATCGCTGCAGGATGGTTTTTATTGCATCCCGGCTTGGGACTTGGCATCGCCTTATCAAAAACCCCAAACCCGCACTTTGGGCGCGCTATGGGATTGCTTGGCCATACCGTTTTTGGGCTCGGAATGTGGTGCACAGCGCTTTTGTTATAGCGCGGTCAAGAAGGCAGATCTGATAGAAGTGAACCTGTTCCAATTGCTAAGATATTGGCGCGTACGATCTTAAAAGTGCAGTTTAACAGCAGCTTAAACGGGGCAGCGTGCGATCCTAAAACAAACTGCCTGCGAGCTTTTGAAAAACGCTTCTGCAGCCATCTTAAACATCTTTAAGCCTTTAAGATGGATCTCTTCACGCATTACGCTAGCTTAGTCGATAGAGAGCGTTCTGACATGGTGCGATGACTAGTTCAAAAATAAAACATCTTTGCGTAATCGCCCAAAAGGCACGGGGCCCAATAATTCAAAGCAAAGATCGGGGTGAGACGCCCGGCTATGCGGTCAAGCGATAAGCCGCTTGTACCCTTGCAGATGGAGCAAAACATGAAATTTGAGGGTGTTTATACCCCGCTTGTTACCCCTTTCCACAAGGATTTCACTTTAAACAAACAGGCCATGCAAGCCAGCATCGACCTTTTGATCGACGCCGGCATTGATGGGTTAATTGTGGCGGGTACGGAAGGTGAATATTATGCAATGTCGATGAAAGAGCGCGTCTATTTGATGCGAGTGGCAAAAGAAATGATTGCAGGGCGCGTGCCCATGATCATCGGGACCAGCGCCATACGCACCGAAGAGTGCATCGAATATGCCCGTCAAGCCAAGGTGCACGCAGCAGATGCAGTTCTGGTCACGGCGCCGCCGGTGGCTCTTCCAACGGGCCCTGAAATCGCGGCGCATGTATTGGCCATTGAGCGCGCAGCCAAGCTACCCCTTATATTGCACAATGACCCGCAGCGATTATCGGTTAATTTGGATGAAAGCTGTCTTGCTCAAATTGTTGCATCCAATCCTCCATCTGCGTTGATCTATAACAGCGGCAATCCGGAGCATTTGCATATGCTCGCGCGCGCGCATCCTCAAATCGACCTGTCCTGCGGAAGCAATTCTCACGCGCTTGAATTTTTTGCTTGGGGTGCGCGCAGCTGGGTTTGCGCGGGTTCCAATTTTGCACCAGAGGCCCATGTCGCGCTTTATCAGGCCTGCGTGATCGAAGGCGATTTTGTCAAAGGTCGGGCGATCATGTCAGCCATGCTGCCTTTGATGCAGGCTTTTGAAACGCAAGGAAGGTTCGTGCAATCTGTCAAACATGGCCTGAGCACGCGCGGTATCGATGCCGGCCCCCCGCGCAAGCCGCTTCATCCCTTAGAACAAAAAGAAAAAGACCCTATAGAGGCGATGATACACAAAATGAACAAATCAATTTCACAAATCACACGTCAAGCTGTGTGACCTGCGTGATTGGCATCTTCATCAATGACATCTCATTGATGAAGATGTTCATACGCCGAAGACTCTGCGCTAGTCGGTGCCGATCAGAACCCCAGCCAAAAGGAAAAAGGCCAGCCTTTTTAGGCCACGCGGTGCTTCAACCGCATGGGAATATAAAAGGGCCTTCGACCGGTTTTTGAGCCTGCGCTTGCGGCCAAGCATTTGATGCCCTCAGGCCACTAGAAAAACGCTTGCAAGCCGGTTTGGGCGCGACCCAGGATCAACGCATGCACATCATGCGTTCCCTCATAGGTGTTCACCGTTTCCAGATTATTCATGTGACGCATCACGTGATATTCATCCGAAATACCATTGCCGCCATGCATATCACGCGCAAGGCGTGCAATATCCAGCGCTTTACCGCAATTGTTACGTTTGATCAGGCTGATCATCTCAGGCGCGGCTTCGGCCTGATCCAACAAACGCCCCACTCGCAGTGAAGCTTGCAATCCTAAAGCGATTTCCGTTTGCATATCGGCCAGCTTTTTCTGAAACAATTGCGTCTGCGCAATCGGCCGGTCAAATTGTTTGCGATCTAGACCATATTGACGGGCGGCATGCCAACAGAACTCGGCCGCGCCCATAACGCCCCAGCTGATGCCATAACGCGCTCTGTTTAAGCAGCCAAAAGGCCCTTTCAACCCTGAAACATTGGGCAGCAACGCATCTTCTGAGACTTCGACATTATCCAACACAATCTCGCCGGTAACCGAGGCCCGCAACGACAGCTTGCCATCGATTTTAGGGGCAGTCAGACCCGCCATCCCTTTTTCCAAAATGAACCCTCTGATGGCACCATCATGCGCATCTGATTTGGCCCAAACCACGAAGACATCCGCGATCGGTGCATTCGAAATCCACATTTTAGATCCTGTCAGGCGATATCCATCCGCAGTTTTAATTGCCCGCGTTTTCATGCCCGCCGGATCCGATCCCGCATCTGCTTCGGTCAGTCCAAAGCAGCCAATAAGGCGCCCTTCTGCCAAACCAGGCAGGTATTTATTGCGCTGCTCTTCCGAACCATAGGCGTAAATCGGATACATCACGAGGCTTGACTGCACCGACATCATCGAACGGTAGCCACTGTCAACGCGCTCCACCTCGCGGGCCACAACCCCATAAGCCACATAGCCTGCGCCCAACCCGCCATATTCTTCAGGTACCGTCACGCCCAGCAAGCCCAGCGCCCCCATTTCCCGAAAAATCTCTGGCTCAATAGTCGCATTCCGGTAGGCGTTCAGAATTCGAGGCTGCAATTCATTTTGCGCAAAGCCGCGCACAGATTCTTGCAACATGCGTTCTTCCTCAGTCAACTGATCTGAAAAATTGAATGGATCTTGCCAATCGAAGCTGCTTAGATTTGGTCGGTCTTTCGCGCTGATCATGTCAGTTGCATCTTTCATATCGATATCCCCAGGGCTGTTTTTCGAATTGGCGCCATTATGACCTGAATATCCGAAAAGTTACAGCGCGATCGCGAATTTATTTTTTTCATTAAATCCGCTATCATTCAGGCGAGACCGCAGCTTTTATATCCGGTTCAAACCCTCTGTCGCCCCCGGTCAAAATTGAAACAGTTTCACCCCAAGGCGTAGCCGGCACCGCGCACTGTGCGTAGAAGATCTGTACCGCCATTCTGGCATAAGGCTTTGCGAAGACGTCCTATGTGAACATCTACCGTGCGGGTTTCGACATCGGTTTCACGCGACCAAACCCGATCAAGCAGCTGATCCCGGCTCCAAACGCGGCGCGGCTTTTCCATAAAAACGCTGAGCAATCTAAATTCAGTCGGGCCAAGTTTCAGCGGCTGGTTATCGCGAAACACTTCAAAGGTTTCAGCGTCCAAAACAATATCCTCAAATCGCAATTTTTGCCCCATCGCGGCGGCCCGCGTTCGGCGCAACTGGCCGCGCACCCGCGCCAATAATTCAATCACCGAATAAGGTTTGATCATGTAATCATCTGCGCCGGTTTCCAAACCACGTACCTTATCAACTTCTTCTGAGCGCGCAGAGAGCATAATGATTGGGATTTCCCGCGTTTCCCGATTCAGTTTCAAACGGCGGCATACTTCGATACCAGAGACCAATGGCATCATCCAATCCAATAAAATTATGTCGGGTGACGCTTCATCCACGACCAGAAGCGCTTCTTCACCGTTCTCGGCGATCAACACCTCATAACCTTCGGCTTCTAGATTATAGCACAATATCTCGCGCTGTGACGGCTCATCTTCCACAATCAAGATCGCTGGTTTTACCATGCGGCGCGTCCAATTACTTTCTTAAGCTGATATCAGGATCCAGCGATGTAAGATCGCCTTTGGGGCGCGGGTCACTGGGAAGCTCACCGGTTGCCAAAAAGACAACTTGCTCGCAAATTGAGGTCACATGATCGCCCATGCGTTCGATATTCTTGGCGATGAAATGTAAATGCATGCAGGCTGTGATATTGCGCGGATCTTCCATCATAAACGTTAAGAATTGCCGGAACATCCCGTTATAAAGCTGGTCAACATCACGGTCTTTTAAAATCACCTGCTCTGCCAAGTTCGGATCACGTTGAATATAAGCATCCAAGGCATCTTTTAGCATAAGCTCAACCTCGCGCCCCAAGCGCCGCAAGGATGACCCCGCATTTTCTATCTCGGGCAGTTCCAACAGCACGCCTGTGCGCTTGGCCATATTTTTGGAATAATCGCCAATGCGTTCAAGGTTGCCACTGACTTTAATCACCGACAGGATCAACCTTAAATCGACCGCATTGGGAGAGCGCAATGCCAAAACCCGCGCAGCCTGCGCATTGATCGACGCTTCAAGCTGGTCAATCATTTTATCGCGCGCGATAACCTCTTCTGCCAATGGATTATCACGGGTTTCAAATGAACGGGTCGCATCTGCGATCGACGCCTCAACAAGCCCCCCCATTTTCATGATCAGGGCTTCTATTGATTCAAGGTCTTTATCAAATCCGCTGACAATATGTTTTTCTACCATGGAAGCCTCCTTAGCCGATCCGGCCCGTGATGTAACTTTCGGTTCGGGCATCTTTCGGATTTGTGAAAATCGCGCTCGTATCGTCAAACTCGACCAAATTACCAAGGTGGAAAAAAGCAGTTTTTTGGCTAACCCGGGCCGCTTGCTGCATCGAATGGGTAACGATAATCACAGAGTAGTTTTGTTGTAACTCGCTGATCAATTCTTCGATTTGCGCGGTCGCGATGGGATCAAGCGCAGAACATGGCTCGTCCATCAGCAAAACTTCAGGCTCTGTGGCGATTGCGCGGGCAATGCATAAACGCTGCTGCTGCCCGCCCGACAAGCCGGTTCCGGAAGTGTGCAGCCGGTCCTTCACCTCATCCCAAATAGCGCCGCGGCGCAGCGCCTTTTCAACAATCTCATCCAACTCGGCTTTGTTCCGCGCCCGGCCATGTATGCGCGGGCCATAGGCAACATTATCGTAAATAGACTTTGGAAATGGGTTGGGCTTTTGAAACACCATGCCAATCTTGGCCCGCAGCATCACCGGATCTATTTGCGATATATCTTGATCGTCAAACATAATACTTCCTTCAACACGACAATCCGAAATCGTATCGTTCATCCGGTTGAAGCATCTTAAAAAAGTTGATTTTCCGCAGCCTGAGGGACCGATGAAGGCGGTTACCATTTTCTCAGAAATACGAATGTTCACATCTCTAAGAGCCTCTTTATCACCATAGAGCACGCGCACGTCTTGAGCGATTATTTTTGATTTTTCAGACACGGTTTCTTCCATATTTGTATCAAGCATATCCTACCACCGCTTTTCAACGCGGCGGCGCAGGATTATCGCCAGAGCATTCATTGTTATCATAAAACATAATAAGACGATAATGGCACCCGAGGCGCGCTCAACAAAGGCGGGATCACCTCTGACCGTCCAATTATATATTTGCACGGGCAGTGCCGTTGAGGGATCAAAAATACCATCGGGAGACAGTGATGGGTATTCGCGCACAAAAGCCACCATCCCGATCAACAGCAATGGTGCGGTTTCCCCCAGCGCTTGGGCAAGGCCCAAAATAGTGCCCGTTAAAATACCAGGCGCTGCTGAGGGCAATACGTGATGAAACACCGCCTGAACGCGGGATGCGCCAAGACCCAGCGCTGCAGATTTGATCGAGGGCGGCACCGCTTTGATCGCAGCGCGCGCGGCAATTATCACCGTTGGCAAGGTCATCAATGTCAGGCACAATCCACCAACAATCGGGGCTGATTGGGGTAAATCCATAAAATTAATAAAAAGCGATAGACCCAGAATTCCAAACACGATCGAGGGCACCGCCGCCAAGTTTGAAATATTTATTTCAATCAAATCGGTAAACCAATTTTTCGGCGCAAATTCTTCCAAGAAAACCGCTGTGCATACAGAAAGGGGTACGGCCAAAACGAAAACGATAATCACCATATAAAGCGAGCCAAGTAAGGCTACGCCCAACCCTGCTGCTTCTGGCCGCAAGTCAGAGGCATCCGGCCAATAGAAGAATTGCCCGTTGAAACGTGTCTTTAACAGACCCGCGGCTTTCATAGCATCTGCCAAAACCAGCTGATCTGGCGAAATCATAACATCAAGCGCGGCGGTTTCAAAAGTCACCCGCCCCTTATAATATCCGTCAATCCGGCCATTGGCCAAAACTTCAAAGTCAAACGGGCGATCAAGCAGCGAGGGATTTTCTAACACTGCATAGCGTAATTGCGCGGGCGCCTCTTTCGAGATCATATTTTTAAGCTGCTTTTTATCCAGCTTTGAAAAGTCGATCCCTGCATCTTTCAGGTTTTGCTGCAATTGATCACGGATCACCTTCGAGTAGCCGATCGTTGAGACTTTCTTCATCTTTTCCGGATCCCGCGTGCCGGTTTTATCCAGTTTAGCGGCGGGCAAATCCAGCTGCAGCTGTATGAAGGTTTGTTTAAAGGCCGGCAGACCTGCAGCCAAGACTGAGCTGAATAAGGCGAGCACGCACAGCAAACCCAGCGTTATCGCTACTAGGCCATACATCCTGAAGCGCAGTTCTTTCGCGTGACGGGCTTTTAAATCCAAATCCTTAATCCCTACTCATATTCTTCACGATATTTGCGCACGATATAAAGCGCCAATACATTTAAGCATAATGTGATCACGAACAGCGACAGCCCGAGCGCAAACGCCACCAAGGTTTCTGGCGATTCAAATTCTGTATCACCCGTGAGCTGGTTGACAATTTTTGCCGTGATTGTTGCCATGCCTTCCAGTGGGTTGAGGCTTAGCTTCGCCGCTGCACCGGCCCCTAAAACCACGATCATGGTTTCGCCGATTGCGCGGCTGCTGGCCAACAGAACCGCACCAATGATGCCCGGCAATGCGGCAGGAATAATCACTTTTTTCACCGTCTCTGAGCGGGTTGCCCCAAGCCCGTAGGACCCATCCCGCAAGGATTGAGGCACCGCATTGATTATATCGTCAGACAGCGAACTGACAAAGGGAATGAGCATGATGCCCATCACCAGACCCGCCGCCAGAACAGAATCCGAATTTGACCCCAAACCAAGTGGTTGCGTGAAGGAATCGCGCAACATCGGGCCCACAGTAAGCAAGGCAAATAATCCATAAACGATGGTGGGAATTCCAGCCAACAGCTCCAGCAAAGGTTTGGTGATGTCCCGAAAACGCTGCGTGGCATATTCTGACAGGTAGATCGCCGCAAACAGCCCAATCGGAACCGAAAAAGCCAAAGCCACAAAAGAAATATATAACGTGCCCCAGAGCAGCGGCAAAACACCCAGCTCGGACCCGTACCCCTCTACCTCACCAGAGTGAAATTGTGGGCTCCACACGGTGCCAAATAGAAAGTCGGAAATTGGGTGCATTTGCGCAAAATGGAGGGTTTCGGAAAGCAGCGACACAACAATCCCGACCGTGGTTAAAACAGCCACAACGGATGAGGCCGCCAGCACCGAGATAATACCAAATTCAACGCGGTCGCGCGCGTTAAACTCGATTGAGACTTTATCCCAGGCGCGATAGCCGAAAACCAACGCGATCAGGCTGGTTCCGATTAGCAACAACGTTGAAAACTGCATTTTCAAACGCAAAGCGTGCAGAACAAGCTCAGGATGAACCACATCAGGAGCCTCGCCTATACGCGGTATAACCGTTTCAAACCCACCGGACCAATATGAAATCACCGCCATGAGCAGCCCCATAAAGCCCTGCGGCGCCAAGCCGGGCAAACCGGCTTTCAAGGAAGCGCGTATGCTTTCGCGCAGCAAGTGCAGGTCGGCCGCGGTTTCAAATAAATCCACGCCCAAAGCCTTAATCGCGGAATTGAAAAAATAAAGTTCAAGCCCCCATATGAGCGAAGAAAAAAGCACGATCGGAATAGAGACTTGCATCACGCCATACCAGCCCCAATGGGTTGAGGAGGCACCCATAATATGCCCTTGTGCGCGCAAATTCAGTGACCGCGCACGGCAAAGAAAAAACACAGCGACACAGGCCAATAAGAGGATGGGCAAAACAGAATTCATGTTTGAACCTTCAACAAAACAGGGGCCGCCCAAACCTGAGGCACGCCCCCTTGAAACATCCGCATGGGTTTATTCCAAAGGACCCATCGGAATGCGGTTTGCGACCATTTCTTGAGTTTCAGCAAGCTGCGGATCGGACACAAGACCATATTCCGATAATGGCCCATCGGGGCCCGCTATGTCATCGCTCACAAAAAACTCAACAAACTCTTGAAGCCCTGGGATCGCATCTAAATGCGCGTTCTTAAGGTAAAAATAAAGTGGGCGTGACACGGGATATGCCCCAGTTGCAATGGTTTCCGTCGATGCCTCAACGCCGTTGATCGTGGCCGCATAAATTGTATCGGTATTGTTCATCAAAAAGCTTAACCCAAACACGCCGATGCCGTTGGGGTTGGAGGATAAACGCGCTAACGTTTCCGTGTAGTCCCCGTCAATATCTACGGAACGACCATCGGTGCGCACTTTAAAGCATTCCTTTTCGGCTTTCTTTTTATCATTCCCATTGGCCTCAAAGAAAGTGTTATAAAAGCCGGCGGCTTTACATCCTGCAAGCATAACTTTCGTTTCAAACACTTCCCGCGTTCCATGTTTTGTGCCCGGAATGAACAACATGATCTCTCGATTAGGCATAGACGGATCTATTTCTGTCCAATTCAAAGCCTCAGATTTATCGCTGGTCGCAAGATAAATCTGCATCGGCGTCAGATTTTCAAAACCCGTGGTTTCCAACCGGCTTGCAAACACAATGCCATCGTAACCGAAGCGCACTTCCATGATTTCTTTCACGCCATTTGCCGCGCAAGTGTCAATATCGCTTTGCTTGATTCGGCTTGAAGAATTGGCGATGTCCGTTGTGTTTGCGCCAACGCCTTCGCACAGCTTCTTGCGCCCAGCGCCTGACCCCCCAGATTCAATCAAAGGCGTGGGAAAATCAAAGTTTTCGCCAAAGGCTTCGGCAACGATTGTGGCATAGGGCAGCACGGTTGATGAGCCTGCAGCGTGCACATTGTCACGCGCAAAAGCAAAATTTGGGGATGTTGCACTTACAGCCAAAGCGCAAATCGCCAGTTTAACAAAAGACATCGGTCTCTCCTTAATGAGTCACGTAAAGCCAGATGCACTTTGCATCGTTTCCGGCTGTTGCGGTGCTATCTCTTTTTCACGATGCTTTTGCGACAGTTTTGTAACAGCTATATGACGGCTTTATATTTTTACAAAAAATATGCGCCACACTCCAATTTTTAAGCAGCTTGTCCCAACTTAAGAAAGGCTCGCAAGGCTTAGATTGGCAAAATAATTTTAAATTCACTGCCTTTGCCAACAGCACTGTCAATTTTCAAAACCCCGCGATGGCGGCTGACAATATGCTTTACAATCGCCAAACCCAAACCAGTTCCCCCCATTTCGCGGCTTCTATGGCTGTCGATGCGGTAAAACCTTTCGGTCAAGCGCGGTATATTAAGCGCATCAATGCCGGGCCCCTTATCCGCCACGCTTATAGCGATACCCTCACATCTCAGGCGGGTCTGATACCTGATATCCGATAAGGTAACGCTTACCTCATTATTCGGCCCACCATATTTGATCGCATTTTCAATAAGGTTGATAAAAACTTGCCTCAATTGGTCTTTATCCCCCGCCATTTTGACCAAGCGATCCGCGTTAACCACGTGCAAGCGCACTCCCCGCGCTTCGGCAACGGGTGCCAATGTTGTTGCGGTTTCCTGCAGCAAGCGCGACACATCAACAACCTCATTCGGGCGCATTCGTTCAACAGCCTCAACTTGTGACAGGGATAGAAGATCAGAGACCAAGCGGTTCATGCGCTGCGCTTCGCGCTCCATAATTTTAAGAAATCGCTCGCGCGCTGACGCATCCGCGCGCGCTGACGTGTTTAGGGTTTCAATAAAGCCTAACAGCGCGGTGAGCGGTGTTTTCAACTCGTGGCTCACATTGGCAACAAAATCGCGCCGCATTTGGCTGACATGCTCTCTATCCGATTGGTCTTCAAAACACAGCAATGTCAGATTTTCGTGAATGGGCGCGCAGGACACTTTATAAAGCACATCTTGCGTGCTTTCATTTACGACGAACTGGCTGATCTGCGTAAGGCGCGTTGCCAATGCAGCCTCTACCGCTTCGAGCAGAGCGGGCTGTCGCAGCACTGTGATATAGTGCCGATCCATCAACCCCTCCCCCAAGAGAGACACCGCCTCTGCGTTCATTACCGAGACGCGCTGGTTGGCATCTATAGCAAGCGCGGCAAGGGGGATGCCCTGGAGGATGGACGCAATATTTACCTCTGCCAACATGTCACCTTTTTGAACCCAAATAGAACGGAATGCTTTGAGCGCCTATTGCCGTTAAGCTATAGAAGGACGATAAAAGCAATCCATCGCTCGCGGCTTTTACAATGCCCGTGCGGGTCATAATCACACAGAAGCAAGTGCATGTTCGAAGACATTCAGCAGGGCAATCTCATCTTCCAAACCAACCGAGACGCGAAAAAAGCCCTCCGAAATGCCCAGCTTTTGCTGCTCAGGCCCGCTCAATACCCGATGCGATGAACTGACAGGATGGCTGAGCGTTGTGCCCACATCCCCCAATGTGGGGGCAAAGGCTATCTGATCGGCAGCTTTTGTAAAACGCTCAGCAGCTTCTCGCGTCTGATTGGCCAACTCAAAACTCACCATATTGCACCCGTTTTGACCCAAAATGGCCTGTGCCCGGGTGAAATCAGGGTGGCTGGCTTGGCCTGGATACAGCACCCGCGCCACGCCTTTATGTTGCGCAAGCATCTTGGCCAAAGCACCCGCTGTGGCTTGTGTTTTTTCAAAGCGCAAAGGAAAGGTCAGCAATCCC
Source organism: Alphaproteobacteria bacterium US3C007 (assembly GCA_034423775.1). Taxonomy (NCBI): domain Bacteria; kingdom Pseudomonadati; phylum Pseudomonadota; class Alphaproteobacteria; order Rhodobacterales; family Roseobacteraceae; genus Thalassovivens; species Thalassovivens spotae. Next base: position 2,473,225 of record CP139918.1, on the reverse strand, counting down.
CGCTCGGCAAGCCAACAATCAAATGGGCTGGCCGTCATCCCGGTGGTTACCGAGAATGTATAAATCTTTTCTCGCAAACCGAGATCTTTTGCGGCCACATAGCCCAGAGTGACATCGGAATGCCCCGCCAATAATTTTGTTACCGAATGGATCACAATATCAGCACCAAAGTCAAAAGGCCGGATGGCTTTTGGCGTGGTGAAGGTATTATCGACTGCCAGTATCACCTGCTGCTCTGCCGCCCAGGCGGCAATGCCAGTCAGATCAGCAACGCGCAATGTCGGGTTTGATACCGCCTCAATCAAGATCATTTTCGTATTGGGGCGCCGCGCCGCTGCCACGCAATCCGCTTGCGTGGTATCAACCAAGCTGGTTTCAATCCCCAATCTGGGCAAATCCTCTTTCAAAAGGCGCAGCGAACGGCCATAGAGCTGGTCTGAGCCAATAATATGATCGCCCGCCTCGAGCACCCCCAAAAGGGCCGCGCTGACCGCAGCCATTCCAGACCCCAGCACAATTCCATGATGCGCGCCCTCGAGATCATCGATTAGGCGGGCCAGCGCCTCTGCGTTGGGATGCCCCTCGCGGGCATAGGTATACCCCTGCAGCCTTCCCTCATATTGAGCATCCAGCATATCCGGCCCCTCCGAGGCGTAGACAACCGATGGGGATAAAGGGGTCACCACCGGGCGGCTAGCACTGTCCGGCAGACCAATGGGCCGCATCAAATTGCGAGCATGGTTTTTCATAATACTGCCCCCTCTTGCAGTTGGTCGCGAAACTGCGCTGCATTCTCTTGGTAATGCAGCGCGCTTGCCGCAAGACCTTGCATCTCTTGCGCGCTGAGCGCGCGCACAACCCGTCCGGGACTGCCCACAACCAGTGAACCATCTGGAATAACTTTATTTTCGGTGATCAACGCCCCCGCTCCGATCAAACAGTTTGTTCCAATTTTCGCCCCATTTAAAACGATTGCGCCCATTCCAATCAGTGAGGTATCGGCAATTTCACATCCATGAAGGATCACCTTATGGCCAATTGTGCAATTTTCCCCAATCCGCAAAGGGTACCCAATATCAGTATGGATAACGACATTTTCTTGAATATTGCTGCCGGCCCCAATCTTGATCAATTCGTTGTCACCGCGCAAAGTTGCACCGAACCAAACCGATGTTTTACGCTCGAGGATCACGTTCCCAATGACATTGGCATCTGGAGCGACCCAAGCAGAAGGGTCAACTTGCGGTATTTTGGCATTCAAGCGGTAAAGCGTCATACTCGATCCTCAAACTCACTGTTCAAACGGCGCACTCGGTCAACCAAACCAGGTTGTTGGGAAAGGCGCATGCGCTCAGATGTGATGATATTCTTCAAGTCTTGTTCTGTTTCATCAAGGTCATCATTGACCAGAACGTAATCATATTCGGGCCAATGGCTGATTTCGTTGCGTGATTTTGCCATGCGCCCCGCAATCACCTCTTCGCTGTCTTGCGCCCGCGCTCTTAGACGGCGTTCAAGTTCTTTTATACTGGGCGGCAAGATGAAAATCGATAACACATGTTTGCCCAAACTGGAATTTCGCACCTGTTGACCACCTTGCCAATCAACATCGAACAGCACATCTTTCCCCTCGTTAATGGCCTCTTTCACAGGGCCATGCGGGCTTCCGTAAAAATTTCCAAACACCTCAGCATGCTCGAGCATTTCATCGTTTTTAACCAATATTTCAAAGGCTTTTTGATCGATAAACATATAATCCTGCCCATCAACCTCTCCGGTGCGCGGCGCCCGCGTGGTGGCCGAAATCGAAAATTGGATTTCAGGATCCCACTGGCGCAACCGGCGCGCCAGGGTCGATTTGCCTGCACCTGAGGGCGAGGATAAAATAATCAGCAAACCCCGCCGGTTTTCTTGGGTCATACTCTATTCCACATTCTGAATTTGTTCGCGCATCTGATCTGTTAAAACCTTCAACCCGAGCCCAAGATCTGTCAATTCTTTATAATTGGCCTTCGCGCACAGCGTATTGGTTTCTCGGTTAAACTCTTGCATCAAAAAATCTAATTTCCGGCCATTGGCAACTTTTTGTTCAATCAATTTACGCGCCGAGGCAACATGTGCGTCGAGGCGATCTAATTCTTCAGTAATATCACTCTTTATCACAATCAGCGCCAATTCTTGGGCAACACGCTGAGGGTCCATTTCATTCTCGGCGCGAAAAATTTTATCAATATTCTTTTGCAGCGATTTGGAAGCGGCCGCTTCACGCTGTGGCAGCAACGTTTTAGCCTGCGCCAAAAGGCGTTCAAAATCCGCCAACTGTTGTGAAATAATCGTTTTTAAAGCTGCGCCTTCTGCTGCGCGACTTGCCGCGAAGGCCCGCAGCATGGGCCGCAACGCCTCAAGCAGGTCGGCGCCTTGCTCGCTTAATCGCTGTTGCCCTACCTCAGAAGATACCAGCACACCGCGCAATGGCAGAATGTCAGCCGCCCGCGAAGGCGCCAAGCTCAGGCCAATATCCATCGCTTTTTGTTCGATACGTTCCAACGCCCCTAAAATCGCCGCTAGGCTTTCTTCGCCAAGCACCGCTTGATCTGAGGGTGAATCACTGGCCTCTAGTTTCAGCGAAACAGAAATATGCCCCCGCGTCGCATAGGTTTGCAATTCAGTGCGCAAACTCTCTTCAAACCGCTCAATCCAATCGGGGATGCGGCATTTAATGTCGAGTCCACGGCCGTTTACGCTTCGAATTTCGGCCCGCCAAGACACACCATTTAGGCACCCGGTATCGGATGCAAAACCAGTCATTGAACAGATCAAAATGACCTCCTGTACCACTCAGATGGTGCTAAGCTATCCCCAAAGACAGATCAAGCCACCACCATGCCGAGGCTGCCAACAAAATATCCGCCGGAATACCCCGTTTTCAGCCTTTAGCTGAAAAAACGCCCCCCATTTGGAAAGGCTAAGGCTGCTCACCCTCATGACCGGCCAAGCGCAGCGCCGCGTAAGCACATAAGACGCCGCTGACAAGAGCTTCAGGGTCGCCGAGGGCTATCCCATTGTTACGCAACAGCTGTTTTCGCCCGTCCCTGTCGGTGACAAACCAATTCCTCAGCCACCAGAAACGCAAGCTCCAAAGACTGGCTGGCGTTTAGACGCGGATCGCAGGCAGTGTGATAGCGCGCGGATAGATCTTCATCGCTTACAGCGTGCACGCCGCCCGTACACTCGGTTACGTCTTGGCCTGTCATTTCAAAATGCACGCCGCCTGGAACAGTGCCCTCTGCCGTGTGCACCGCAAAGAATTCTCGCACCTCACGCAAAACACTGTCGAAAGGGCGCGTTTTATAACCGGTCGAGGATTTGATGGTATTCCCATGCATCGCATCGCAGGTCCAAAGCACGTTGGCGCCTTCTTCCTGCACGGCCTTGATTAACCGCGGCAAATGATCCCCGACAGCACCGGCGCCAAAGCGTGAAATCAGCGTCAGACGCCCAGCTTCATTTTCAGGATTGAGACGCGCCATCAACACTTTAAGATCATCAGCGGTGGTGGTTGGTCCACATTTCAGCCCAATCGGGTTTTGAACGCCGCGACAAAACTCTACATGCGCCCCATCTGGCTGGCGGGTGCGATCGCCGATCCAAATCAGATGGCCTGATCCGGCCAGCCATTTTCCAGATGTTGAATCCAAGCGGGTTAGGGCTTCCTCATACTCCAACAATAGGGCTTCATGGCTCACATAAAAATCAACCGTCCGCAGCTCTTGAGAGCTATGCGAGGCGATACCCGCCGCGCTCATAAAGTCAAGCGCATCGCTGATGCGATTTGCCATATTGCGGTACTCAGCAGCGCGGTCGCTTTCAGTAAAACCCAGCGTCCAACTATGCACTTGATGTACATCCGCATAGCCGCCTTTGGAAAACGCCCGCAATAGGTTCAACGTCGCCGCAGATTGGGTGTACGCTTGTGTCATTTTTTGAGGGTCCGGGATGCGTGCCTCAGGCGTAAAGGCCAGCTCATTGATGATATCGCCCCTATAGCTGGGCAGTTCCACGCCCTCTTTGGTCTCGGTTGGGGCAGATCTGGGCTTGGCGAACTGGCCGGCCATGCGGCCCAATTTCACCACCGGCACTTTCGCGCCATAAGTGAGAATCATCGCCATTTGAAGCATCACTTTAAACGTGTCGCGAATCCCATCCGCAGTAAATTGCTCAAAGCTTTCTGCGCAATCTCCGCCTTGCAGTAAAAAGGCTTCCCCCCGCGACGCCGAAGCAAGCTGTGCTTTCAAGTCACGCGCTTCGCCCGCAAATACCAAAGGTGGATAATTAGACAGCTGTGCTTCTACTTTCTCCAAAGCTGCCGCATCGACATAATCGGGCATTTGCACGCGCGGAAGATTACGCCAATCAGATTTTTGCCACTCCGCCATCTCTTGATCTCCAAAGCAAAGGATTGTTTCGTATTCCTATACTAAATCCGCCGCGAAAGAACCATAGCATAATGTTATTCTACATCTTGACGCGACCGATTAGTTTTGACCAAGTGATGTTTGAAAAAACGAATGCCCAGACCCTCGGCCCGTGAATAAGAGAGACAGTGGAATGGTAACCCAATCCAATTTGATTTCAGTTTCCAACCAGCAAGGTGGCCCGCGCCGATTTGCGTTTGTATTGATCGAAGAGTTTTCATTGTTGTCATTTGCGGCGGCGTTGGATGCGTTGCGAATCGCAAATCGGATGTCCGGAAAACCTCTTTACAGTTGGACAGTTCTTGGCGAGAGCGCGGATATTGTTTTTTGCTCCGCAGGAACGTCCTTTCGCGTCGATGACGGGCTTGTTGAGTTGAAAAGAGATGATACCGTGATCCTGTGCGGCGGTATGAACATTCAGCGGCGAACCTCTAAAAAGCTTTTGAATTGGGTGCGCCGCGAAACGCGCAAAGGCCTGTCGGTCGGCGGGCTTTGCACCGCAGCTTACACGATGGCGAAAGCCGGCCTTTTAAACGGACGACGCGCCACTATACATTGGGAAAACCAAGATAGTTTTACCGAAGATTTCGATGAGGTCGAATTAACAAAATCCGTCTTTATCAAAGATGGTAAGTTTATGACCACGGCCGGTGGCACCTCATCGATCGATTTAATGCTAAAATTAATCGCCGAGGATTTTGGCGAGGATTTGGCCAATGCCGTGGCGGATCAACTGATCTATAGCTCGATCAGAACCGACCAAGATACCCAAAGATTATCAGTGCCCACGCGAATTGGCGTCCGCCATCCAAAACTAAGCCAAGTCATTCAAATGATGGAAACAAACATCGAAGAACCGATAAGCCCCTCGCTGCTTGCAAAATATGTTGGCATGTCAACCCGGCAGTTAGAGCGGCTTTTCCGGCGCTATTTAAACCGCAGTCCAAAGCGGTATTACATGGAACTTCGCCTGCAAAAAGCCCGCAACCTTTTGATGCAGACGGATATGAGCGTGATCAATGTGGCCTTGGCCTGTGGCTTTGCCTCACCCTCTCACTTTTCAAAATGTTACCGGGCGCATTATCAAACCACACCCTACCGTGAGCGGGGCAGCCTGTCAGCAACCCCGGGTTGATTTGGTTGCAATTCTCGGTGGAATTATACCGCAGAAAGACACTTTAGCCTGCACTTATGCTGATAATTTAAGCATTCCTACTTTTCTTTTGCGACACAGCGTCATAAAGTTCGCGCTGGATTTGTGATCCTTACATGGGAGAAGTAACATGAGAAACTTTTTAATGGCGACGGCTGCGGCAGCTTTAACAGCAGGCACCGCAATCGCTGGCGGCCATAGCGACGAGATTAAAATCGGCGTGATTTTGGGCTTTACCGGACCGCTCGAAACAATCACCCCCTCAATGGGCTTGGGCGCTGAGCTGGCGATGAAAGAAGTCACCGCGTCAGGCAAATTGCTCGATGGCGCAACCGTGACACCGGTTCGCGGAGATTCGACCTGCATTGACGCAGCGGCCGCAACCGCGGCGGCAGAGCGTTTAATCACATCGGATAATGTAGATGCGATCATGGGTGCGGATTGTTCAGGCGTCACAGGCGCGATCCTGCAGAATGTAGCACGCCCGAATGGTATCGTGATGGTATCGCCTTCGGCTACATCACCGGCGCTTTCAACGGCTGAAGATGATGGTTTGTTTTTCCGCACAGCCCCATCAGATGCGCGTCAAGGCGTTGTGATGACACAAAATATCATGGATCGCGGTTTCAAATCCGTTGCTCTGACATACACCAATAACGATTATGGCAAAGGATTGGCCGACAGCTTCCAAGCCGCGTTCGAAGCCGCTGGTGGCACCGTAACCGTATCTGCTGCGCATGATGAAGACAAAGCCGATTATTCTGCCGAAGTCGGCGCACTGGCCTCAGCCGGTGGCGAAATTCTGGTTGTTGCGGGCTATGCAAACGGTGCTGGCACGCAAATCATCCAAGGATCGCTTGACACAGGCGCGTTTGACACATTCGTGCTGCCAGACGGTATGGTAGGTCAAGATATCGTTGACAAAATCGGCCCAGATTTGACCGGCTCATTCGGTCAATATCCAGGCACCGACAGCAAAGGCGCTGACATGTTCGTTGCGATGGCGCTTGGCGCCTCTTTGAACAACCCTGCGGAAGCGTTTGGCGGTTCTGACGCATTTGCGCCCGAAAGCTATGATGCTGCCGCGTTGATCATGCTCGCTATGCAAGCCGCTGGCTCAACCGACTCAGCCGCAGTGAAAGATCACCTCATGGCGGTTGCCAATGCGCCAGGCGAACAAATCATGCCGGGCGAATTGGGTAAGGCGCTTGATATGATCAAAGCCGGAAAGGAAATCGATTACGTGGGAGCAACGGCCGTTGAATTGATCGGACCGGGCGAATCAGCCGGCAACTATCGCGAGATCGAGATCAAAGACGGCGCGGTGGCAACGGTCGCGTTCCGTTAATCTCTTTAAGTGAGAACAAAAAACAGCCCGGGAGACCGGGCTGTTTTGCATTTCAACCCTGCGCAGTGGATGAATAAGGGCAGTTGTTTTGATTAAAGTTCAAAATCTTCACAAACATTTTGGTGGGTTTCACGCGGTTGACGGAGCCTCGCTTGAAATTGCATCAGGGTCTATAACAGGGCTAATTGGCCCGAATGGCGCTGGAAAAACCACTTTATTTAACGTAATCGCCGGCGTGCTCGCACCAACATCAGGCAGCGTCTTAATGAATGGCGAAGATATCACCGGATTGGCGCCGCATCAGTTGTTCAGTAAAGGCCTGCTGCGCACGTTTCAGATCGCCCATGAATTTTCATCTATGAGCTGCCGCGAAAACTTGATGATGGTTCCGGCAAATCAATCAGGGGAAACCCTTTGGAACACTTGGTTTGGCCGCAAACGCATCGCCAATGAAGAGCGGGCGCTGGCGGCAAAAGCCGATGAAGTCCTTGAATTTTTAACCATTGATCACCTGCGCGATCATAAAGCTGGGCAAGTCTCTGGCGGCCAAAAAAAGCTGTTAGAGCTGGGCCGTACAATGATGGTCGATGCAAAAATTGTGTTTCTGGATGAAGTCGGAGCCGGGGTGAACCGCACGCTTTTAAACACAATAGCCGATGCAATCTTGCGGCTGAATAAAGAGCGCAATTATACATTCGTTGTCATCGAACATGACATGAATTTTATCGAGCGGCTTTGTGACCCAGTGATCTGTATGGCCGAAGGGCGCGTACTGGCAGAAGGAACACTGGCCGAAATAAAGGCCAATGAACAGGTTATCGAAGCCTATTTGGGCACCGGCCTGAAAAACAAAACCACCGCATGAATAAGGGCGTAAGAAAATGAATATGAGCAGCCTAAATCTGCAGGTTACTTGGATGCAAGCGAGTTAATTGGACATGAATGAGCCATTTTTAATCGGAGAAACGATGACCGGCGGCTATGGGCAGGGGCCAGATATTCTGCACAGCTGTACCATTGCGGTCGAGCGCGGAGAAATCGCGGTGATTGTGGGCCCAAATGGCGCGGGAAAATCAACCGCGATGAAGGCTGTTTTCGGCATGCTTCGCCTGCGCGAAGGCCAAGTGCGCCTTGACAGTGATGATATCTCACATCTCTCACCGCAAGATCGTGTTGCCAAAGGCATGGGATTCGTGCCCCAAACAAACAACATATTCACCAGCATGACAGTACAAGAGAACCTAGAAATGGGTGCGTTTATTCGACGGGATGATTTTCGCGAGACGCTTGAGCAGGTCTATGATTTATTTCCTATTCTGCGCGATAAACGTCGGCAAGCCGCCGGCGAGTTATCAGGCGGGCAACGCCAGCAAGTAGCGGTTGGGCGCGCGTTGATGACCAAGCCTAAATTACTCATGCTGGACGAACCAACCGCCGGTGTCAGCCCGATCGTTATGGATGAACTCTTTGACAGGATCATCGAGGTCGCCCGCACCGGCATACCGATCCTTATGGTTGAACAAAATGCGCGGCAGGCGCTGAGCATTGCCGATAAAGGCTATGTCTTGGTGCAAGGGCGCAACGCTTTTACCGGCAGCGGCGCAGAATTGTTGAACAATCCAGAAGTCCGCAAATCGTTCCTAGGGGGGTAGAGCTTTGCGTAAAGTTTTTGAATGCACTCGATTACGCGGTGGCGGTCTTTCACCTCAGACGCGTCTGCGCGCGCGCAGAATTGATAGAGGGGAATGCCTGTGATGGATCTGCTTAATGCGCTGGTTGCGCTGGCCAATTATGTAATTATACCCGGCCTTGCCTATGGCAGCCAATTGGCGCTGGGGGCTTTGGGTATCACGCTCATTTATGGGGTGTTGCGGTTTTCTAATTTTGCGCATGGCGATACGATGGCCTTTGGAGCAACGCTGAGTATTCTGGGCACGTGGTGGCTTCAATCGATGGGAATTTCTTTTGGGGTTTTGCCAACGGCCCTTTTGGCCCTGCCCTTCAGTATTCTTGGCTGTATTGCGTTGATCTTGTTCACCGATCGTACCGTCTATCGCTTTTATCGCGTTCAAAAAGCCAAACCCGTGATCTTTTTAATCGTTTCGATGGGGGTGATGTTTATTATGAATGGCGTCGTGCGCTTCATCATCGGCCCCGATGATCGCACTTTTAGCGATGGTCAGCGCTTCATCATGTCAGCGCGCGAGTTTAAGGCCATGACCGGGTTGAAAGAGGGGTTGGCAATTAAAACGACGCAAGGCTTGACCGTGATTGCCGCCGTGATTGTTGTTGCCTTGCTGTTTTGGTTCCTTGAGCGCACACGAACCGGCAAGTCGATGCGCGCCTACGCGGATAATGAAGATCTGGCTTTGCTCTCTGGGATCAATCCAGAGCGCGTGGTGATGGTGACCTGGATGATCGTCGCGGCGCTGGCGACAATTGCAGGCACGCTTTATGGGCTGGATAAAGTGTTCAAGCCCTTTACCTATTTGCTATTGCTCTTGCCGATTTTTTCCTCGGCCATCGTCGGCGGGCTGGGCAATCCGGTTGGCGCGATTGCCGGCGGGTTTGTGATCGCCTTTTCGGAAGTTACCATAACCTATGCGTGGAAAAAAGTGGTGACCTATCTCGTGCCAAGCGATTGGGCCCCCTCGAGCTTGGTGCAATTGCTAAGCACTGATTATAAATTTGCAGTCAGCTTTTCTATTTTGATCATTGTGCTGCTATTTCGTCCGACCGGTTTGTTTAAAGGAAAGGCCTATTGATGGCGCAGTATAGAAACATTTTTCTGTTTGCAGCGATGGCATTGCTCATCCTGTTGACTGGTTTTTTGCAAAGCTGGAATAGCGCTTTATTGATCCTCAATATGGGGCTAATCAGCGCCATCATGTCCTTAGGGGTGAATTTGCAATGGGGCTTTGCGGGCCTTTTTAACGTGGGCGTGATGGGGTTTGTGGCTCTGGGCGGTCTGGCCACTGTGCTGATTTCAATGCCACCCGTTACAGAGGCGTGGAGCGCAGGAGGACTGAGGACCATGCTGGGCTTGGTGATTGGTGTTGCCAGCCTTTGGCTAACCAGCTTAGCCATCGTCCGCCTGCCATCGGGCAAAGCCAAAATATTGGGAATTATTGCTGGGCTGATTGTGGGGTTTTTCGCATTCAGGTTTGTTTTCGATGGCGGCGTATCAGCGATCGAAGCGGTCAATCCAGCCTCAACGGGATATCTAGGCGGATTGGGATTGCCGATCCTACTGGCTTGGCCCGCTGGCGGGCTGCTGGCAGCGGGTGTGGCGTGGATTATTGGAAAAACCGCCTTGGGCTTGCGCTCTGATTATCTGGCCATCGCCACTTTAGGCATTGCGGAAATCATTTTAGCGATCATGAAAAATGAGGATTGGCTGGCCCGAGGCGTCAAAAATGTAATCGGCCTTCCTCGGCCGGTTCCCTTCGAGGTGGATTTGCAAAACAACCCAGACTTCGTGGCAACCGCAACGGACCTTGGAATGAATGCTGTGACCGCTTCGTCTATTTATGTAAAGCTCTGCTACGCTGGCTTGTTTACTGTCGTTCTGTTGCTTTTGCTTTGGATGGCCCAAAACGCGCTGCGCAGCCCATGGGGGCGTATGATGCGCGCCATTCGCGATAATGAAACCTCTGCAGAAGCGATGGGAAAAGACGTTACCAAACGGCATCTGCAGATCTTTGTGTTGGGCTCGGCGATCTGCGGCATTGCGGGCGCTATGATGACCACGCTGGACGGTCAGCTGACCCCAGCGGGCTATCAACCTTTGCGTTATACATTCTTGATCTGGGTTATGGTGATTGTCGGCGGCTCTGGAAATAATTTTGGCGCGGTGCTGGGCGGTTTTGTGATCTGGTTTTTTTGGGTGCAAGTGGAACCGATCGGTGGTTTCTTAATGCAAGCAATCACCTCAGGAATGGAAGATGCAAGCCCCCTAAAACAGCATTTGATCAGCAGCGTGGCGCATATGCGGCTTTTTACCATGGGTCTTATCTTATTGCTGGTGCTGCGCTTTTCTCCCAAAGGCTTAATTCCTGAAAAATAGAAAAACGGGTTGAGGTCCTGCGCGAGAGGGCCTTTCAAACCTCTTTTTTAAAGCCCTGACAAACCGCTTTGAAGCCAAGCCTCCGCCCAATCAAACCTGCACGACAAACATAAACCGTCCATCAAGGACCTGCGCGCACCGCGAGCGACGCTGACACGCCACTCCAAGCGCAGCGAGAGCTCATGCATCGCGCAAGTAAAGGCGGCTTATTCAGCTGCTAATTTCCGGTCTTTGAGCAACATCTTCAAATAATGCCCCGTGTGACTGCTTTTCTTCTTGATGATGGTTTCCGGAGTTCCGGCGGCCACGATGCGCCCGCCCCCATTACCGCCTTCAGGACCGATATCAATGATCCAATCTGCCGTTTTGACAACATCCAGATTATGCTCAATCACCACCACAGAATTCCCTTGATCCACCAATTCATGCAGCACTTCTAGTAATTTTCGTACATCTTCGAAATGCAAGCCCGTCGTCGGTTCATCCAGAATATAAAGGGTACGGCCCGTCGAGCGCTTTGCCAGCTCTTTTGACAATTTGACGCGCTGCGCCTCACCGCCCGACAGCGTTGTGGCCTGTTGGCCGACCTTGATATAGCCCAAACCCACCCGCACCAATGCATCCATTTTTTCACGGATCGATGGCACCGCTTGAAAAAACGCCTGCGCATCTTCGACCGTCATATCCAGCACATCTGCAATGCTTTTGCCTTTGAATTTAACCTCCAGCGTTTCGCGATTGTAGCGCGCGCCATTGCAGGTTTCGCAGGTCACGTAGACATCGGGTAAGAAATGCATTTCAATTTTGATAACCCCATCGCCCTGGCAGGCTTCACAGCGCCCGCCTTTCACGTTGAAACTGAACCGGCCGGGCTTATAGCCGCGGGTTTTTGCCTCAGGCAATCCTGCGAACCAATCGCGGATGGGCGTGAAGGCACCCGTATACGTGGCGGGGTTTGAGCGCGGCGTCCTGCCGATCGGACGCTGGTCGATATCGATCACCTTATCAAGAAATTCGAGACCTTTGATCGTTTCACAGGGGGCCGGTGTTTGTTTGGCCCCGTTCAAACGCATCGAGGCCGTTTTGAACAAGGTTTCGATTGTAAGCGTGGATTTACCACCGCCTGACACCCCTGTAACGCAGATCAGTTTGCCAAGCGGAAAATCCGCCGTAACGGATTTCAGGTTATTTCCGGTGGCCTTAACCACGGTAAGCATTTTGCCGTTCCCACTGCGCCTTACCGCAGGAACCGCGATCTCTTTTATCCCTTGAAGATATTGCCCTGTAAGAGAGTTTGGATCGGCCGCGACCTCTGCTGGCGTGCCGCGGGACACAACATGCCCCCCATGAACACCCGCGCCTGGTCCGATATCGAACACGTAATCCGCCTCGCGGATTGCTTCTTCATCATGTTCGACCACAATCACCGTATTGCCTTGATCGCGCAGGTTTTTCAACGTGGTAAGCAAACGGTCATTGTCGCGCTGATGCAGGCCAATTGAGGGCTCATCAAGCACGTATAAAACACCCGTGAGCCCGCTGCCAATCTGACTGGCCAACCGGATCCGTTGACTTTCGCCCCCCGATAAGGTGCCCGCATTGCGGCTGAGGGTTAAATACTCCAAGCCCACATTATTCAAAAACCCAAGCCGCTCTCGGATTTCTTTCAAAATCGCGGCCGCGATTTGATTTTTTTGATCGCTCAAATGTTCGGGCACGCCCTCGCACCAGCTCAGCGCATCTCGGATCGACATTTGTACAAGTTCACCCACGTGCAAGTTGGCAATTTTGACGGCCAGCGCCTCGGGGCGTAGGCGGAAGCCATTGCAGCTTCCGCAGGGTTGGTTGTTCTGGTAATTTTCAAACTCTTCGCGCACCCACGAACTGTCAGTCTCGCGATAGCGCCGTTGCATATTCGGAATGACACCCTCAAAACCACGGGTTACCTGATAAACGCGGCCTCCGTCATCATAACGAAATTTAATCTCCTGATCCCCTGATCCGTGCAAAAATACTTTTTTAACGGCGGCAGGCAAATCCTTCCAACTGACATTCATGGACACGCCATAATGTTTGGAAATTGCTTCGATCGTTTGTGTGAAATATGGGCTCTTTCCCTTCCGCCATGGTGCGATGGCACCATCCCGCACTTTCAGGGTTTCATCCGGCACCACCAATCGCTCATCAAAAAACCGCTCTTGCCCCAACCCGTCACACTCCGGGCATGCACCGAAGGGCGCATTGAACGAGAACAGACGCGGTTCAATTTCCGAAATTGTGAAACCGCTCACCGGACACGCGAAATTTTCGCTGAAGGTAACCCGCTCAGGATCACCCTCATCCGGGGCAGTTTCCAAAATTGCAATACCATCGGCGAGGTCAAGCGCGGTTCGAAAACTATCGGCAAGGCGGGTTTCTATGCCCGCACGCACCACAATCCTATCAACCACAACGTCGATATCATGGCGAAATTTCTTATCCAGGGTGGGCGGATCATCCAGCTCATAAAAAGCGCCATCCACTTTCACGCGCTGAAACCCTTGCTTTCGCAATTCAAGGAATTCTTTGCGATACTCACCCTTTCTATCGCGCACGATCGGGGCTAATAAATAGGCGCGGGTGCCCTCGTGCATCGCCGCAACGCGGTCGACCATGTCTTGCACCTGCTGGGCCTCAATCGGCAAGCCAGTGGCAGGGCTATAGGGCGTGCCAGCCCGGGCAAAAAGCAACCGCAAGTAATCATAAATTTCGGTGACTGTGCCAACTGTGGAGCGCGGATTTTTGCTGGTGGTTTTCTGTTCAATCGAAATGGCAGGGCTGAGGCCAGAAATCTGATCGACATCCGGTTTTTCCATCATATCCAGAAACTGACGGGCATAGGCACTGAGCGATTCAACATAGCGCCGTTGCCCTTCAGCATAAACGGTATCAAAGGCCAGCGATGACTTTCCGGATCCGGAAAGACCTGTTATCACCACAAATTGATCGCGTGGAATATCCACATCGATTGACTTTAGGTTATGTTCGCGGGCACCGCGCACAGAGATGAATTTTTGATCTGCCATGATGTTCCTTACTCTACAAACCAAACATAGGCTGATTAAACTGAGTCTCCAATCAAATTTTGAGAACAAATATAGAACATTTGGCTTTACGTGGCCTTTCCCTCTGATCTTTCATTCTGTAACATTTGCTCGATCTATCGGCTTGAGCAATCGCCTTTAGGCCTCTAAACAGCAGATGAAGCAAAAGCAGGCGGCAGCTCGGGGATAAAAAATGGCTGAAAACACCTATATTTTGATTGATTTGGGGGGCAGCAATACCCGCATCGCTCTAAGTGATGATACCGCGTTGAACCCTGAAACAATTCAAAAATTTTCGAATGCAGGCTATGGCTGCTTAGAAGATATTATCAAAACCTATATGCAGGCGCAAAACCTAAGCAAGGTTACAGCTATTTGTGTTGCAGCTGCGGGGCCGCTTCGCGACGGGGTGATAAAAGTCACTAATCTGGACTGGCTAATTTGCCCGGATCGATTGCGCGCGCTTACCCAAGCCGATCATGTTGGCTTGCTCAATGATCTGCAAGCCCAAGGATATGCGCTAAACGTTCTGCCTTTGGAAAGCCTCAAGCATCTTTATGGTCCTTCAAAAGCCAAAGCCGGGACCACAAAATTGGTCTGTGGAATTGGAACCGGCTTCAATATCGCGGCGGCTTATCCTGCTTCTAAAGGCGTGCTGGTGCCACCTGCGGAAGCCGGGCATGTTCGGTTGCCCGTTGCAACTGCGCTGCAGCGCGAATTATCTGATTGGATTGCAGCTGAGCGGGGGTTTGCATCTGTTGAAACCGTGCTGTCTGGCAACGGGTTGGAAACCTTAAACAGATTTTTTGATCCCGAGCACCCGCGCAGCGCGAGCGAAGTTATGCAAGCCGCGCAGGATGGACAGCGCGAGGCACGCCACGTTGTGGCATGCTTTGCATCAATCATGGGCTCTTATTTCGGAGATTTGGCCCTGGCACATCTGCCTCTGGGTGGCATTTATATGATTGGCGGGGTTTCTCGCGCAATCGCGCCGTTTGTGACGCCTAAAAATTTCGGCGCGACCTTTCATGACAAAGGCGTCTTCTCAGATTACATGTCGGAATTTCCGATCTTCTTGGTTGAGGATGATTTTGCAGCGCTTAAAGGCTGCTTGGGCTATTTACAACAATCGATTTAGGCAAATGCGGCGCTGCGCGCCATACCCCAAATGACATTACGGCCGTGCTCAACACAAAGAATATAGCAACTGCGATATATTGAGTTTCCAATCCTATATCCCAGTCAATCATCACACCAGTGATACCCGGCCCAAGCGCAGAGCCCAATACCATAATCGCGGCCGCCAATGATTTAATCGCACCCAAATACCGGGTGCCATAAAACTCAGCCCAAAACGCATTTGGAAGCGTTGTATTTGCGCCGGCTGTGATTGCCAGAAACAGCAGACCCGTTACGAACATCATCTGCGATTGTCCGAATGCAAAGCACAAGAACGCAAACGACATGGGCAATTGGTAAAACCAGATCAGCCTTGGGGTGCCAAAACGATCAAGCGCCCAGCCCGATGCCAGCATCGCCAAAACCGCGGCCCCCGTATATAGCGGGAAAAAACTTACCAACGATAAATGATCCCAGCCTTTTACCGCCGCGAAATGCACCTGTTGAAAGAAAAACGCCGTGTTGAACGCGCTAGGGCCGAGTAATGCCGGCATCATGCACCAAAAAAGCGGGTGGCGGATGACCGCCCCGCGCGTCCAATGCTGCGCATCCATTCCCAAGGAACTGTTATCTTCCGCCATTGATTGCGGGGTTCGCTCTTGACGCAGCAATCGAAATAAAACTGGTAGAGACAATAAAAGCACCCCAGCAGCAACGCACCATAAAGAGCGCCACGACACAACGCCCATTAAAAACACGAACAACACGGGCAAAAAAGCTTCTCCGAAGGAATATCCCAGCCCCGCGATCGATAGCGCGCGCCCCCGATTGGCCACAAACCAACGCGACATAGCCACCACTGCCAGATGCGAGCACATGCCCTGCCCCAGTAAACGCAACGCGAAAATTGCAAAAGGCAGGTAAAACACATGCGACAGATTGGCCATCACAAGCGTTGCCCCCATCAAACCAGATAAAACGAAAAGCCCCAAAACTCGGGTCCGGATGACATCGCTTAAAGTACCCAGCCAAACCATCACAATCGCCGACGCCGTTGTGCCCAAAGAGTAAAACCCACCCCAAGCCGCGTGTGAGAGGCCGAATTCGGCCCGAATATGGCCTGAAAAGATAGAAATGAAGAAGGTTTGGCCAAAGCTTGACATAAATGCCAGCAAAGCCCCTGCTGCTAACCAGGCACTATTTTGACGGAAGAACTGCAAAATAGGCACAGGCGTCTCCTTTGATTAGACATCTGTGCTAAAGTTAAATCTGCCAAAAGGAAAGATGATAATGAAGCAATGCTGCAAGCACGTTTTGAGGGGCCCGAGACCACAAATGTTACATACTTAAACGTTCTGCCACGCGCGTTTGACCATAAAAAATGCTAAATTTCTATGAGGTCTCAAGCATAGGCATTTTACAAAAAAAGACTGGCGCCCGATCCGAAAGCAGCTGCCAGCCATATTCGAGCGTAAAATTTTTCTCTGTTCAGAAAGAAACCGTGGAGGGGTGCGTTCCTCTTAAAGCGCCTTTAATCATAAAGCCGCCTTAAAGAAGTATAAGCCGCCCCTCCACAAAACTCGTCACCAATACGCATACGCAACATCTACAAACGCGCCGGGCACACAAAACCAACAAAGCCACCCAAACCAAAACGCATCCAAAATGTTTCGCCTACCCATTCCTTTAAAGGACAAAAAGATATTTTTCAATACAAAAGTATATATTTATATCCCTTAAATTCACGCCTGTAAAATCTGCAATCCCAAAACCGCCAAATTTCATCTAACGCGAAATGATAAGGCTCGCGCAAAGGCCTCCAAAATCTCTACTTTTAGACAGCTCAACTCGGCCACCATGAGCACGCGCAATATCAGCGGCAATGGGAAGCCCAAGACCAACCCCCGATCCTTTATTTTGGTTGCGCGCAGGATCAAGACGCGAAAATGGTTTCATGGCTTCTTCATAAAGCTCGGGCGGAATACTTGGCCCGTCATCCTCCACGGAAATCACCAGGCTGCGCGCTTCATATTGAAGATCAACAACCGCTTTTGTGCCATACCGCACCGCGTTCATAATCAAGTTTTCAAGCGCGCGCTTGATCGCAAGCGGGCGCATCTCAACGAGAATGGTGCTTGGATTGCAGCGCAAAGAGACCGAATGTCCGGCGCGTGTCGTATCTTGTACAATCATTTGAACCAACTCGAACGGATTAATTGCCTCTGATTTGCCCCCTTCATCGCCCTGCTCGCGGGCAAAGGAAAGAAATTCATCCAAAAGTTGGCGCATTTCATCAACATCGCGTTCTAGCAATTTGCGATCGTCATGCTCGAGCATAGATAGACCCAGCTTCAACCGTGTCAAAGGTGTACGCAAATCGTGACTAACGCCCGATAATATCATTGTGCGTTGTTCAATATGGCGTTCAATGCGTGCACGCATATCTAAAAACGCCCGCCCCGCTGCGCGCACTTCGATCGCGCCAGAGGGGTGATATGGTAGGGTTCGCCCCCGTCCAAAGGCCTCAGCCGCGGCGGCCAAACGGGTGATTGGCCGCAATTGATTGCGCAGATAAATAAACGCAATCAAGGTAAAAAACACACCAAATACAACCATATTGACAATCAACTGGTGCGGGTTTGACGGCGACACCCTGTCACGCGAAAACTCAATATCAAAATATGCTCCCGCCAAATCAAGCCGCAAATGTACCAATTTAGGCGCATCAAGATTAACCGCCACTAAACTGTCCATTAGCTCAAACTCTTTTACAACAACCAATCCAGTTAAATCATAAAAATGCCGAAAAGTTGCCAAATCCGGCGCATCGGCAACAACGGTTTCAATGGTGATATTCAAAGCATTGGCCAAGTTTTCCGTCGTTTCGGTCAAACCCTGATCCGCGATCAGCCGCTTACTTAACAAGCTGAGCTCGCTGATCACGGCCCGGCTCATCTGCTCGGTCACCCCTTCAAAGTGCCGCTGAATAAATACGATGGAGACCACAAGCCAAAGCAGCACCACCGGCAACACCAAAATTAAGGCCACGCGACCATACAGCCCCGAGGGCAAATAGCGTTTGAAGGATCTAAACATCACCTCTACATCTAGAACAAGTTTAGAACCGGGGAAACAAAAATGGACTCTGCCCACCAAAGCTTTGATCCGCCTGTTGGCATAGCGCAGACAATTGCGCCAAATCTTCGTAGAATTTTGGCCCCAAACCCGTCACCCATGACATTTCGGGGCACGAACACCTATCTGCTAGGCTCTTCTGATCTGGCGATTATTGATCCCGGCCCCGATCATTTAACGCAGTTGAGGGCGATCAAAGCAGCGCTTCAGGGCACACAAAAAATCACCCATATTCTGGTCACCCACTCGCATCTTGATCACTCGCCTTTGGCGCGGCGGCTGTCGGCGGATTGCGGCGCACCCATTTTTGCATTTGGGCGCTGTGATGCAGGGCAAAGTGACCGCATGAAAGCGCTTATTAAATCGGGCTATAGCGGCGGTGGAGAGGGCGTTGATAGCGAATTCATCCCAGATCATACTTTGAAAGACGGCAGCAAACTGACTGGCCCTGATTGGGAGCTGGAAGCAATTCACACCCCGGGGCATTTTTCAAATCATCTCTGTTTTGGCTGGCAAGAGGCCGCTTTTACTGGCGATCATATCATGGGCTGGGCCAGCTCGATGGTGTCGCCACCCGATGGTGATATGGGTGATTTTATACGCTCTTGCAAATCACTTTTGCAGCGTAACTGGAATGTTTTCTACCCTGGCCATGGTGATATTGTTAAAACACCAAACGCGCGCATTCGCGACTTACTTGCCCATCGAAAGCATCGAGAACGTTCGATATTGGCGGCCCTGTCAGCAGAGGGGCGCAGTATAAAAGAGATCACAAAAAGCGTTTATCATGACACATCTGAGGCTTTGCTCCCGGCTGCCGCGCGCAACGTATTTGCTCATTTGATCGACCTTTGTGAACGCCAAAAAGCCATCTGTGATGACCCAATCCGGTTTGAAAGCCAATTTCGATCGCTGACGCCATAAACAAAAACAAAATTAATATAAAAACCGCTGGACGCGGAATTCTCGTATTGCTATAGCGACATCAGTTCCGGCGTAGCTCAGCGGTAGAGCAGTTGACTGTTAATCAATTGGTCGTAGGTTCGATCCCTACCGCCGGAGCCAGTAAAATCAACACCTTAGCAGTTTTGCGAGGTGTTTTTTTATTGTTTGGCCAGACATACAGCTAGACAAATGATAGTCAAACTACGTTATTTAGCGTTATCTGATACTTGTTCGCAGCGCCTTTATTTGCAACGCGCGCGCCTGTGCGCGTCGCTGTTAACGAGCGTGATTGGCGCTTTTTGCATTGTCTTTATCGGTAACTGTCCCAATTGCGGTTTAAGGTATGCTTTATTGCAGTGGAAAACCCTATTAATGTTGGGCTGCTGCCTGTCCGCCACTCCACCTACTTTAATATTTGAGAGGTCAAAGTTAAGTTACATACTCTGATTCATTTGAGACTCCACATATCTCTGTCTTAGCCCCCTAGAACTGTGCCAGTATATTTTGGCATAGGGAGTAAGGAAACATGGCTCGGAAGCGTTATTCTGATGAAGATGTGTTGAAGTTATTGCGCGAGATTGATGTTCATTTGCACGATGGTTTGGACGTTGTGAGTGCGTGTCGCAAAGCTGGGATTTCAGATAAGAGTTATTATTACTGGCGTAAGAAGTTTGGAGGCCTTTCTCGTTCACAGGTTTCAGAGATGAAATCGCTCAAGAAAGAAAACGAGCGCTTGAAGAAGATCGTCGCTGACTTGCAGTTAGACAAGGTGATCCTGAAGGAGAGCCTTGATCATCTAAAGCCACGGGCCTGACGCGGGCTCAGCCTCGTCAGGCTGTTATTCATACGCGTCAAAAGCTGGATATTTCTGAGCGGCGTGCTTGCGCTGTTCTGGATGTAGCCCGCTCAAGTCTGCGCTATCAAGCCAAACAAGTAGATGATACCAAACTACGCTTGGCGATGATCCGGCTGGCCAAACAGTATGGGTGGTATGGTTATAGGAAAGTCACAGCCCTGCTGCGCATGGAAGGCTGGCGTGTTAACCACAAGAGGATCGAGCGCTTATGGAACGAAGAAGGTTTACAGCTGCCGCGCCGGCACAAGAAGCGCAAACGGCTTTATCACAAAGACAGCTCCATCATCAGGCTGCGGCCCACACATCCCAACCATATTTGGGCGATCGACTTTGTGCACGATAAGCTTAGCAATGGGTGCAGCTATAAAATGCTCACGGTTCTAGATGAATATACCCGTGAAGCGCTCTACGTGGCAGTGCGATCCAAAATGAATGCGAACGACGTTTTGGAGACACTGCACCCGCTGCTGATTAAACATGGTAAGCCAGAGTTTATTCGCTCTGACAACGGACCCGAGTTCATTGCCACGCATCTACAGGACTGGCTGAAGAGGATCGGTATCAAACCAATGCAAATCTATCCAGGCAGCCCTTGGGAAAATGGATACAACGAACGCTTTAACGGCACCTTGCGAAAAGAAGTGCTAAACGCTGAATGGTTCCACACCACACGGCAAGCCCAGGTCGCTATCAATGTTTGGCTCAGGCAATACAACCAGATCAGACCTCATCACGCATTAAACATGCGCCCACCCGTCCCAGAAACCTTATTAGAGAAACCAAAACTCAATGGGCGAGTATAGGGGGCTAGACATCGAAGTCTAAGGGGTTGACTAATGTATAAATTTATCAGCTGCATAATCGTTTTTGCCATCTTTGCAGCAACAACCGCGCAGGCTACTTTACTAAAAACTACAGATCCTTCCGCTGTTTGTAACGATGGTCGACAGGCTGCATTTATGGTCTCAAAATCTGAGTCAAGAAATTGGTTCATATATTTTGAGGGTGGAGGTGCAGCTACGACACCTGATGCCTACAAAAAACGTCAAAGCAGGTGGAAAAAGCCGATTACAGATGGAAACTACGGCCTTCATTATCCAATTGTGAAGGATTTCAAGAAAAAAGGCTTTAATGTTGTTGTTATTCCTTACTGCACAAGTGATCTACATCAAGGCGCACACACGAATATCGTGGATGGCAGAAAAGTCTATTTCCGTGGTCGCAAAATTGTTGAAGATGTCTTCAATCAACTGGATGCCGATTTCAGATCGGCGAATGATCTCGTATTTGCTGGCTACTCAGCAGGCGCAATCGGGTTGGGCTTCAACTCTGACTTAATTAAAAAATACAAAAATCCAAAGGTAATCGTAGATAGTTTTTGGTTAGATTCAGAATCTCGCCGTGTCCGCCAAGGTTGGACGAAGGGTCCATGGGTGGAAATAAATAAGTTTGTCTACGGAAATATGCCTAAGCATTGCAAAGGGCATTGGTCTGCATGCTTTCCACAAAGATCTAAATTCATATCAATGAAAATAAAACATGTTTTCCCAATTTGGAACATTGGTGATCCATACATCAAAGGAGATATGAATAAGGTACGGAAGAGTATTAGAAATGATATCAAGTTTTATGATGCTGGGTTTTCGGTTGATGCTGAAAAGTTTAAAGTAGATGGGTCTCAGACATGGGGTCATGTTATCACCGCTAACAAATATTACACAAAAAAAATTGATGGGGTTTCTGTCAAAATGTTAATTGAAAACTGGCTTAGTGACGCGGGACAAACAGCTTTAGTAAAACACTAAGACTGAAATACACGGGCCTTGTCTGAATGCCTGAGTGATCCTAGCCACAAATAGGGCGCCGTGAAGACGAGCTTTATGTCAGAACCGATTTCAAACAAGGTTGGGTTGGGCTTAAAAGATGCGTCGAGACTTGGCGTTGATTAGGCCTTTGTTTTTAAAACCGTAATTTCGTTGCAAACTTTTCAACGCATTTTTCACGTGCGCATGATGCGCATAACTCTTCAATTAAACTCATTTTCTTTCACAATATTGCGCACGGACCACCACACCAAGCGTTAGACTCTGAATAAACTTTATATGTCAACGGCGGCGTAAAACTCTGCCAGCTTGGCGGAGCAAACGCATTCTCTCACGATACGCTCGATACAGCGTAATTTGGGTATAGTATATCCAAAGACGGGCTGCAGTCGGGTTTGCGTTCAACCTTGCTCTGTCAGTGCAATTTGCGCTCATCTTGCACCGTCTAGCAGCTTACACTGGCTATAAATCGCATCCGACAAGCATGTGCACAACAAGCCTTCAACGCGTTTTCATAAAGTTCGAACATAATTTTTAATGGTCGGGACGGCAAGATTCGAACTTGCGACCTACGGTACCCAAAACCGTCGCGCTACCAGGCTGCGCTACGCCCCGACTGGCGTGCCTTCTAACGAGTTCTCAGAAGATTGGAAAGAGGAAAGATCGCTTCAAACGTGCAATTTGGCCAGAAACTGTTAGAAACGGTCACAACGTGGATCGGCGTCGGGTCCAATGCTCGGATGCGCGCTGCGATCTCCCTTTGATATGCCATATTTTGCCGCGCTTCCGGCTGCTACTTCCAAAACATATTGAATATCCGATCCCCCATCAATCAACTCTGTCGAGAACGGGGTTGCACTATGCTTGACGCGCTGAACGATGCCGCCTTCATCAATGAACAACATATCCAAGCCAAGCGGCGTATTTTTCATCCAAAACGAAACCGATTGCGGATTTGGGTAAATAAACAGCATCCCTGATTGGTCTGGCAGATCTGTCACGAACATCAAACCCCGGTTGCGTTGTTCCGGAGTTCTTGCCAGCGCCACCTTAAAGGCCGCGTCGCCCCAACTGCCGCTGATTATAAAATCTGTCTTAGGGCAGTTGGCTTGCGCGAAATTTGCAAAAGGCAGCATTGCAAAGGCGCACAGCCATCTTGCCTTATTCAGAGCTGCCCATTTCCCAAGAACACACATCTGCCGCCATTTTACCCCGCTTACCCTCCATAACGCGCAAAGCGATCGCTTCGCCCGCTTGTAAATTGGACAGGCCTGATTTGCGCAACACTTCGATATGAACAAAAATATCTTCATCATTTCCGAAAATATTTGCAAAGCCGAATCCCTTGCCACCATCAAACCACTTGACCCGTGCGGCTTGCAGCGGCAACGATCTGATATCTTCAATATCGACGTCTTCAAAATCTTCCAGCGTTGATAAGGCATCTAAAACCGGATCCACCGAGAGTATTTCAACCGCCTGGACGCCCCGCTCCGTGTAATGCGCCATAAACTCAATATGGGTGTTTTCTGCGATAGAGCTTTGTCCAAATTTGCGCAGCACATTGGCGTGAATCAAAATATCTTCTTCGGTTTCATCGGATATGATAAAACCAAACCCTTTAACGCGATCAAACCACTTTATGTGGCCCGACTGTTTTTCAATATTTTCGTTGTCGTCGCTCACACGCATACCCACCCGTAAAATCTACCGTGCCGCGATAAAGGAACCGTTTTTTGATAAAAAAGCAAACAATAAAAAAACCAGCGCGCAAGCGAAAGACCCGAAAAACGATCGGGCCAGCGCTTCACGGGTTCAATCTTTGTACCGACCAAGGCGCAGTCACCTCTTTTCGTCTCCAGACTGCGCGATCATGCAATCGAAACGCGCCATCTGACCAAAACTCGATCTCAAGCGGCGTGATTCTAAATCCACCCCAAAACGGTGGCCGCGCTGGGTTTTCACCCTTTTCATCGCGGATCTCATTTACCCGTTGAATCAGCGCCTCTCGAGAGGCGAGCGGGCGCGACTGCTGCGAAGCCCAAGCCCCGATGCGGCTGTCTAAGGCCCGACTTTTATAATAGGCATCCGCGATCGGCCCCTCTTCTTTTTCAACCAGGCCCCGCACTCTAATTTGCCGCGCCAGGCTTTTCCAATGCAACACAAAGGCCGCCTTGCCACTGGCCAACAGCTCGGTGCCTTTGGCGCTTTCATAATTGGTGTAAAAAACAAAACTATTCGCTTGGATGTCTTTCAACAAAACGGTTCTTACATTCGGCATGCCGAAACGGTCTACGCTTGCCAATGCCATTGCGTTTGGATCGTTAATTTCCGCTGCTTCGGCTTCTTTTAGCCAGGATTTTGCCAGCTCAAACGGGTCGGCCTGTGTAAACCCTTCATCCAAATCTAACATTTCAGCTGCTCCTTTTTTCGATCCCTGTTTAATCTTGACGGCCCCTTAGGGGCTCTGGGCTTGATGACCGCTGTGCAATCGCCTAAACCAACGCAACATAGATAGATCGGAGGAGCAAGATGTCACATAATCTTATGCAGGGCAAACGCGGCTTAATCATGGGGCTGGCAAATGACAAATCGATCGCTTGGGGTATTGCAAAAGCCTGCGCTGAAGCCGGCGCGGAAATGTGTTTTTCGTATCAAGGAGACGCGCTAAAAAAGCGGGTAGAGCCTTTGGCAGCGCAAGTTGGCAGCGATTTCGTGGCAGAATGTGATGTTGCGGATGCAAGTTCCGTCGATGCCTTATTTGAGGCGATTAAACAGCGCTGGGGCAAGCTTGATTTTATTGTGCATGCGATCGGGTTTTCCGACAAAAGCGAGCTGCGCGGCCGCTATGTCGACACAAGCCTAGACAATTTCAGAATGACCATGGATATCTCTGTCTATTCCTTCACCGCAGTGGCGCAGCGGGCCGAAAAGCTGATGACGGATGGCGGTTCAATGCTCACGCTCACCTATTACGGCGCTGAGCAAGTGATGCCGCATTATAACGTTATGGGGGTGGCCAAAGCGGCCCTTGAGGCCTCTGTAATGTATTTGGCCGAAGATCTGGGTAAAGATAATATTCGCGTAAACGCCATTTCGGCCGGCCCCATTAAAACGCTTGCAGCCTCGGGTATCGGTGATTTTAGATATATTATGAAATGGAATGAGTTAAACTCACCTCTGCGCAGAAACGTAACCACAGAAGATGTCGGCAAATCAGCGCTATATTTGCTGTCAGATTTAGGGTCAGGGGTTACCGGAGAAACGCTACACGTAGATGCCGGCTACCATGTCGTGGGAATGAAAGCTGTAGATGCGCCGGATATAGATGCCGTAACGGGAAGGAAATAACCATGTCTGAACGTCTCCCCCATGAAAAAGGTTTCCATGTCAGCTGGGACCAGTTGCATCGCGACTCGCGGGCATTGGCCTGGCGGCTTGATGATCCAAAACTAACCGAAAACGGCTGGCGCGCGGTTGTTGCGATTACCCGTGGTGGCATGGCACCTGCAATGATCGTTGCGCGTGAATTGGACATTCGCGTTGTTGATACAATCAGCGTTAAATCTTATAATCACCAGAGCCAAAGCGAACCAAGGGTAATCAAAGCACCGGATATGGACCATGTCGGGGATGGCACCGGCGTGTTGGTGATCGATGATCTCGTGGATACCGGCAAAACTCTCGAAGTCGTGCGTCAGCATATGCCCAAAGCGCATGTGGCAACCGTTTATGCAAAGCCGCTGGGGCGGTCTCAGGTAGACACGTTTATAACGGAAGTCAGCCAAGACACTTGGATCTTTTTTCCATGGGATATGGCCCTGCAATATGTTGAGCCGTTTCGCGGAACGGATTAGCCGCGAATGGTGGCACCTAACCCACCATCAAAGCCGGTTTTGGCCGGTGCAACCGCGCGCACGGCACCCGCTCCGATTAAAGCCGCAAAAGCCTGGCTGGAAAGCCATGATCCGGAGCGCGGCAGACCGGTATTAGACGTCTCGCAAGCCGCGCCAAGCGACCCACCCCCTCAAAATATGCGCGATGCGATTGCAGATTTTGTGCGCCATGATCCTGAGGCGCATCTTTATGGCGCAATTTTGGGGGATGCTGAGTTACGCGCAGATTTTGCCGCGCATTGGTCAAATGCCTATGATGCGCAGGTAAGCGCCAGCCAAGTTGCCATTACCTCGGGGTGCAACCAAGCGTTTTGCGCGGTGATCACGGCGCTTTGCTCGGCTGGGGATAATGTGCTTTTGCCCGTGCCTTGGTATTTCAACCATAAAATGTGGCTCGATGTGATGGGGGTAGAGGCAACGCCTTTGCCGACGGGGGCCAATTTGCTGCCCGATGCATCTCTGGCCCACCAATTGATCACAAAAAAAACCAAAGCCATTTGTCTGGTCAGCCCGAATAATCCCTCTGGCGTGGAATATCCTGACGCTGTGTTGAATGCATTTTATCAGCTCGCAAAAGGCCATGACCTCACGCTTATTATCGATGAAACCTATAAAGATTTTCATAGCAATCCAAAGCGTCCGCACAGCCTTTTGGATGCGCCCGATTGGAAGCAGCATTTGGTGCAGCTCTATTCGTTTTCAAAAGCCTATCGCATGACAGGCCACCGCGTTGGCGCCATCATTGCCCATAAAGCCTTACTCGCCGAGGTTGAAAAATACCTCGACACCACCACAATTTGTGCCTCGCGGGTCGGGCAATTTGCGGCGCGCTGGGGGGTTACCCATCTTCAACCCTGGTTGGCCGGCCAGCGGAAAGAAATTTTACAGCGCCAAAGCTTTCTAAAGCGAAATTTTGAAGCGCTTGAAAGGCAAGGCTGGGAGCTGCTGGGCTGCGGCGCATATTTTGCATATGTCAAGCATCCCTTTGCCAACTCGGGCGTTGATTTGGCACAAAAATTGGTGGCAGAGGCGGGCATCTTATGCCTGCCTGGCGATATGTTTGCACCCCCAGGCACTCCCAATGCCGCGAAGCATTTACGGCTGGCATTTGCAAATATCGATCAAACCAATTTGAAAGAGATGATCATACGGCTTTCAAATCTCACCTTCCAGCTTGCCCCCGACAGCTCAGAGGCGTAGACAGGCGGGAAAATATCAAGTCTACGAGGGATCCATGGCGTCACAATCAAAATCCATTTCCAAATATTTAGTTTGGATTCTGTTGGGTCTGCTCATCATTGGCCTGGGGGGATTTGGCGCGTCGGGGCTTTCTGGCACCATGCGCAGCGTCGGCTCTGTTGGTGATCGCGACATTTCGATCGATGAATATGCGCGGGCCTTGCGCCAAGAGTTGGCGCAAACAGGCCAACAATTCGGTCAAACCCTTACCTTCGAACAGGCCCAATTATTTGGGCTTCCGCAACAAACGCTGAGCCGCTTGGTGCTTCAAAAAGCGATTGAAGTCGAAGCCGACCGGCTTGGCCTTTCGGTTGGCGATGAAGCGGTTCTGGAACAGTTGGTCAAAGTCAGTGCCTTTCGCGGTTCAGATGGTCAATTCAGCCGCGAAGCGTACACGTTTGCACTGGAGAATAATCGCCTCAGCGAAGCCGAATTTGAAGATGGCATTCGCCAGGAAACAACGCGTAACATCGTGCAAGCTGCCGTGGTGACAGGCAATGTGATGCCATCAGTATTTACAGAAAAAATGATTGATTTTCTGTTAGAGACCCGCAGTTTCACCCATGTTCAATTGAACGAGGCAGATCTTGCCGTTCCCCTTCAAGAGGCCACTGAGGCGCAGTTGCAAGCCTATTATGACGAAAATATTGAGCGCTTCACCGTTCCGGAAAGCAAACAGCTCACCATTGCCTCTTTGGATCTTGCGCAGCTTAGCGAAAAGATGACCGTAAGCGATGAGGCGATCGCTGCCTTTTATGAAAAACAGAACGCGTATTATAACCAGCCTGAGCGCCGGATCGTTGAACGCCTTGTGTTTTCGGATGCGCAAAGCGCCGATGCTGCCGCGGCAGCGCTGGAGAACGGCACAAGCGATTTTGATGCGCTACTCGAGCAGCGCGGCTTAACCGCCGCAGATGTGAGCCTGGGCGCAATAGACCAAAGTTTTTTAGGACAGGGCAGCGGCGCTGCTGTCTTCAGCGCAGAGATGAACACGGCCATCGGGCCGTTTTCCGATGATTTGGGCGCTGCAATTTTTCGTGTAACGGATGTTATTCCTGCACAATCTACACCGCTTGAAGAAGTCGCAGATCAATTGCGCCAAGAACTGGCGCTGGAATTGGCCGCGAAAGAAGTAGACGGGGTAAGTGCGCAAGCCGAAGATCTTCTGGCCGCCGGTGCAACTTTGGAAGATATCGCGTTAGAAACCGATCTGGTGCTAAGCGCTCTGAGCTATCACGCTGGTGTGGCTGAGGGCTTGGCCTCAGATCAAGCGTTTCGACAAGCGGCATTTGAAGTAAAGAGCGAAGATTTTCCCGAAATTATCCGCTTGGACAATGGTGGTTTGGCCGCATTAAGGCTGAATGAAACCCAAGCGCCGCGCCCCCAACCTCTACCGGAAATACGCGAAGATGTCATGAAGGCATGGCGCGTCGAAGCGTTGCGCAACGCGCTGCTTGCCCAAGGTGATGATTTGAAATCGCAGCTCGAGGCGAAGACGCTGCGCATTGAGGAAATCGGTGGAATACTGCAACAGGAAACCGGGCTCAACCGTCAAGAGCGCCCAACCACAACAACCGCAAATGTGATTGAACGCGCCTTTGAACTTGCGCCAGACGCGGTGACTGTTTTGGATGATGCGGGGCAGATAACGCTTATACTCGTCACAGAGATTATGCCCGCAGATCGCCAATCCGAGCTTGCCAAAGACATCACGCAAGAGATCACAGCTCAGCTCAGCGATGGCCTGTCACAAGATTTATTTGAAGCCTATGTGGGGCAAATTCAGGCACGCGCGGATGTGTCTTTAAACCAAGCGGCTCTCAATGCCGTTCATGCCAATTTCCAGTAAAGTCGTTGCTATGATAACGCCCGATCTTGATAATTTTTCGCGGCAATACGCGCTTGAGAAAAGCCAGGTTCTATTCACCCGATTGGCGGCTGACTTAGACACGCCCGTGTCTTTAAAGATGAAGCTCGCAGGTGATCAAAAGAATGCGTTCATGCTGGAATCTGTAACCGGCGGAGAAGTGCGCGGGCGTTATTCCATCATTGGTATGAAGCCGGATCTGATCTGGAAATGCCAAGGCAACGAAAGTTTTATCAATCGGGATGCGCGCTTCGATGATGAGGCGTTTATAGCAGTTCAAGCCCCCCCCCTTGAGGCGCTACGCGCGCTCTTGGCAGAAAGCTTTATCGACTTGCCCGAGGATTTGCCACAAGCCAGCGCCGGCCTTTTTGGATATCTGGGCTATGACATGATTCGGCTGGTCGAAGATTTGCCAGACATGAACCCCGATCCGCTTGCTTTGCCAGATGCGGTTTTTTTGCGCCCCAGCGTTGTGGCGGTTTTGGATGGCGTGAAAGGCGAAGTGATTTTGGTTGCGCCGGTTTGGTATGATCCAGCGATCTCGGCAAAAGCTGCCTATGCCAAATCAGCGGAACGTATTCAGGATGCGATGCGGGATTTAGAACGCCCCTTGCCCGATCCGCGCAGGCTTGGCGCGCCTCAAGAGGCACCCAATCCAAGGTCCAACTTCAGCAAAGAAGCCTATATCGCTGCGGTTGAAAAAGCCAAAGACTATATTCGCGCAGGTGACATCTTCCAAGTGGTGCCCGCCCAACGCTGGACGCAAGATTTTGCGCTGCCACCGTTTGCGCTCTATCGGTCTTTGCGCCGCACGAACCCCTCTCCCTTCATGTTTTATTTTAATTTTGATGGGTTTCAAGTGATCGGCGCCAGCCCAGAAATCCTAGTACGTGTCTTTGGCCGTGAGGTGACCGTGCGCCCGATCGCAGGCACCCGTCCGCGCGGCGCAACCAGCGAAGAGGATAACGCCAATGAAGCCGATCTTCTGGCTGATAAAAAAGAATTGGCAGAACATCTAATGCTCCTGGATTTAGGGCGCAATGATGTGGGCCGAGTGGCCAAACTGGGTACGGTCAAACCAACCGAAGAATTTATTATCGAACGCTACAGCCATGTGATGCATATCGTTTCAAACGTGGTTGGGGAATTACACGAAAATCAAGACGCGCTATCCGCCTTTTTCGCGGGTATGCCGGCGGGCACCGTATCGGGCGCTCCAAAAGTGCGTGCGATGCAAATCATCGATGAGCTTGAAACCGAAAAGCGCGGGGTTTATGGCGGTGGCGTAGGCTATTTCAGCTCTGGCGGGGATATGGATATGTGCATCGCCCTGCGCACGGCCATCGTCAAAGATCAAAAGCTCTACATACAAGCGGGCGGCGGCGTGGTCTATGACAGCGATCCCGAAGCCGAATATATGGAAACGGTGCATAAATCCAACGCGATCCGCCGGGCCGCGGCAGATGCGGCGATGTTTGCATCTAAATCATCCTAAAAATTCACAGAAAAGCCAGCCATACTAGGCATTTTGGCCGTATACCGGCGCATGGCTGATCCAAAACCTGCTCTAAAACACGTGCAAAAAAGCTGCGTATCTAGCGCATCACTACCGGAAGGCAGGCGGTGTTTCTTGCGACGAAGGTTTCGCAAAACGCCGAAGCCTCAGCCAAATCTTCAAGACCCACAACGCGCAAGCGATGAAAAATTCGCCCGTTCACTTCCGCCATTTGTACCACATGGTCCAAGCCGTTCAGCTGCTCTGCAAATTTAGCCGATAAGCGCTGCCATTCCTGTTCGGCAATATCGGCACTGCGGAACGCCCCGAGCTGTGCCAGAACAGTGCCCAAGGGAATGCTCGAAGAGGTTGAAGAGGTTGAGGCCAATACGGTTGCGGATGCGGTGAGATCGGGATCAGGCGTAGATGACCGGTTGTTCAAGTTGTCCTCTGGTTCAGATTTTAAAACCACCGCCCTATCAGCACTTACTTTGGCTTTTGATGCACTCTCCGGTGCGGGTAAAGGCTCTTCGGCCTTGGGCACAGCCTTCTTCGCAACAGGGGCCGCTACACTTGATTTATCAATGCTCGGCGCGGTTGCCAGATCGAGCCCTGCCTGGGGTTCACTGGGCACAGGCGCGTCCAACATCATCTGTTTGGGAAAAACGGGCTGCGCCGGATCAAGATCAAAACTCAATCCAAAATCCATGCTCGGAGGACCCGGCTGCGCAAAGCCATCGGTTGAGAGAGTCGGCTTTTCAGCGCTATCCGATAAAACTGGCAAATTGGTTTCGGTTTGCGGCAAGGTGCTTGTGCTTAAGCCTGTGAGCTTGTTTTGTGCGCTTTTAGGCACTGTTGCTGACGCGATATCCTCATCAGGGGCTACATCAGGCGCCGCTGGTTGAGGTGCTTCGGCGGGCGTTTTGGCAAGCTGCTGAGGCGCCTCTACGGGCGCTGGTAAACTGGCAGCCTGATCTTCACGCGAACGGGTGAATTCTGATCCGGCAGGTACCTCGAACGCCTCGGCTTCTGGCATCTGGATGCGCTCATAGCTCTGAAATACCAGCCCGACAACGATCACAATGACGGCGCTTAACGCCCCCCAGACCAGCCCACTGAAAAATCCCCGCTTCACTACTCTTGCCCTCATTGACGCCGCGATAATTTGGCGTGATATACACTTGTTTTTGCTTCGCGCCCCTTGACGGTGACACCGAAGCCTGAGCAAGTATAGATCGATCTAAGGTGTGGGGGCCAGCCCCATTTAATACAAGGTAAAAGAAACGCAATGCTGCTGCTAATCGACAACTATGACAGCTTTACCTATAATCTGGTGCATTACCTTGGGGAACTTGGCGCGGATGTTGTGGTCAAACGCAACGACGCGCTGGATGTTCAAGACGCCATGGCGCTGCAACCAGAGGCTATTTTATTGTCACCAGGGCCTTGCGATCCTGATCAAGCGGGGATTTGTTTGGCGCTGATCGCCGCAGCAAGCGAAACCCAAACACCTTTGCTGGGCGTCTGCTTAGGGCATCAATCAATCGGTCAAGCCTTTGGCGGCAAGGTTATAAGATGCCACGAAATTGTGCATGGAAAAATGGGGACGATGCATCATGCAGGCGAAGGTCTTTTTAAAGATGTCCCTACCCCGTTTGAGGCAACCCGCTATCATTCATTAATCGTAGAGCGAGCCACCCTGCCCGCTTGCCTCACGGTCACGGCAGAATTAAGCGATGGCACCATTATGGGGCTTCAGCATAACAGCCTGCCAATCCATGGCGTGCAGTTTCATCCAGAATCGATCGCCTCTGAACACGGGCATCATTTGTTGAAAAACTTTCTGAGCATTGCAGGATTGGGCTGATGAGCGATTTTATGAAACCCCTAATCTCGGCGGCCTCTGACCGCGAGTTAACAAAAAATGAAGCCGAGGCCGCCTTCCAGATTTTATTTGAAGGCGCCGCAACGCCAGCCCAAATCGGCGGGTTTCTGATGGCGCTGCGCACGCGCGGAGAAACCGTAACCGAATTTGCGGCCGCCGCCTCGGTTATGCGCGCAAAATGCAACGCGGTGTCGGCACCAGCCGATGCGATGGATATTGTTGGCACTGGCGGCGATGGAAAAGGCACGCTGAACATCTCAACCGCGACTGCCTTTGTTGTTGCCGGTGCGGGCGTTCCCGTGGCCAAACATGGCAATAAAAATCTTTCTTCAAAATCCGGTGCCGCAGATGCGCTGGGTGAGATGGGCGTGAATGTGATGATCAGCGCCGATAAGACACAGGCCGCTTTGCGTGATATTGGCATCTGCTTTATGATGGCACCAATGCACCACCCTGCGATGAAACATGTAGGGCCCGTGCGCGCGGAGCTGGGCGCGCGCACAATATTTAATATTTTAGGCCCTTTAACTAACCCGGCGGGCGTAACGCGCCAACTCACCGGCGCCTATAGCGCCGATTTAATTCGGCCCATGGCGGAAACATTAGGGGCATTGGGTGCGCATAACGCTTGGTTGGTTCATGGCGGTGACGGCACCGACGAGCTGGCAATCAGCGCCTCCAGCCAAGTTGCCGCGCTTAACCCGGATGGCTCGGTTACGGAATTTGAAGTGCACCCGGAAGAGTTTGGTCTCCCGACGCACCCGTTTTCGGCTATTCTTGGCGGCGCCCCTGCAGAAAATGCGGTGGCGTTCCGCGCCCTGCTTGAGGGTGAAGCCTCCGCTTATAAAGACGCGGTTCTCCTCAATAGCGCGGCTGCATTGATTGTGGCCGGGCGCAGCACTGACAAACAAGAGGCGGTGGCAATGGCGCGCGAAAGTATTGACAGCCATGCCGCAAAAACAAAACTGGCGCAGCTGGCCTCCTTCACATCGGATACCCTATGAGCACCACTATTTTAGACAGAATCAAAGCCTATAAGCTTGAAGAAATCAAAGCCGACAAATCCAAACGCGCGCAGTCAGATGTGGAAGCAGATGCCAAAACCGCAGCGCCCGTTCGCCCGTTTGCACAGCGCATCATTGAAGACAGCAAAACGGGCTATGGGCTGATTGCAGAAATCAAAAAGGCTTCGCCGTCCAAAGGATTGATACGGGCTGATTTTAACCCCGCAGATTTGGCCCAAGCCTATGAGGCTGGCGGAGCATCCTGCCTATCAGTTTTGACGGATAGCCCCAGTTTTCAGGGCGATAAATCCTTCCTCTCCCAAGCCCGGCAGGCCTGCGGGCTGCCGGTTTTACGCAAAGATTTCATGTATGACCCCTATCAAGTTGCCGAAGCGCGCATGTTGGGCGCGGATTGTATTTTATTGATCATGGCCTCGCTCGCGGATAGCCAAGCACAAGAGCTTGAACAGGCTGCATTTGCTTGGGGGATGGATGTTTTAATAGAAGTCCATGACGCAGAAGAATTAGAACGGGCCTTATTGTTAAGCTCACCGCTAATTGGAGTGAATAACCGCAATTTGAAAACCTTTGAAACCTCGCTGCAAACCACCAAAGAATTGTCAAAAATGGTTCCCGCTGAGCGCGTTTTGATTTCTGAATCTGGGTTGAACACGCCAGATGACTTGGCCGATATGGCGCGGCACGGGGCGCGTATCTTTTTAATCGGAGAAAGCCTGATGCGGCAAACGGATGTGGCGGCGGCAACGCGCAGCCTGCTATCGGATCCAAGGTAAGCTCGGATGCCCAAACTCACCCATTTTGACAGCCGCGGAAACGCCCATATGGTTGATGTTTCGCAAAAACAAAACACCGATCGCATCGCTGTGGCAAAAGGCTGGATTAGCATGCTGCCTGAAACGCTGGATCTCATCACCCAAGGCCTTGTCAAAAAAGGCGATGTATTGGGCGTGGCGCGTCTTGCAGGGATCATGGCCGCTAAAAAAACCGCTGAGATCATTCCCCTTTGCCATCCATTGGCAATCACGAAAATCGCTGTCGATTTGGAGGTCGATCCCGATTTGCCGGGGGTGCGCATTGAGGCAACGGTAAAAACATCAGGGCAAACCGGTGTGGAAATGGAAGCGCTTTGCGCAGTGAATGGCGCGGCGCTGACTGTCTATGATATGTTAAAAGCCGCAGATAAGGCGATGCAGATCGGGGGCGTTCATTTGGCCTTAAAAGATGGCGGTAAATCGGGCCGCTACGAAGCGCCATGATCTCTGTCCAAGCGGCGTTAGATGCTCTTTTCGCGCTGGTCAAGAAACCGAATGTGGAATGGGTAGATCTCACCAAAGCCATGGGCCGCGTTTTGGCGCGCCCGATGACAGCATTTCGCGATCAACCGCCATTTGATGCCGCGGCCATGGATGGCTACGCGATCGCGCAGCCAGCAGCGAAACGCGGCGATAGTTATCGCGTGATCGGAGAAGCCGCAGCAGGACGTCGATTTGAAGGTGATTTGACATCCGATACAGCGGTGCGCATTTTTACCGGTGCCCCCGTGCCCGCAGGCACCAGCGCCATCATTATTCAAGAAAATGCGATCCGCACCGCAGATAGAATCGAGCTGAGCGCAGATCCCCACGCTCAAAGCCATATCCGACCAGCCGGCAATGATTTTAAGGCCGGCAGTTGCCTGACTGCACCCAAACGGCTTAATGCGGCGGATATTGCCCTTTTGGCCTCAATGAATATAGCGCAGATCCCGGTCTACAAGCGACCAACGATTGCGCTTCTGTCAACGGGTGATGAATTGGTAATGCCAGGAGAGCAGCCGGGCCCAGATCAAATTTTAGCGTCAAACACATATGGGCTGGCTGCCCTTTTGAACAGCCATGGCGCCGAATGTCGCATTTTACCGATCGCGCGCGACACTAGCGCCAGCTTGAAAGCCACCTTCGCCCTAGCTGCCGGCAGTGACATGGTTCTTACCATTGGCGGCGCGTCGGTCGGCGATCATGATTTGGTGGCGCAAGTTGCCGCTGATATCGGCATAAGGCAAAGCTTTTACAAAATCGCCATGCGCCCAGGCAAACCTTTAATGGCCGGGGCGTGGGGCGATACGATCATGATCGGCCTGCCCGGAAACCCTGTCTCGGCTTTGGTCTGCGGCCATATTTTTGTCCTCCCAGTTGTGAACGCTCTTTTGGGCTTACCAAGATCCGCGCCAATCCGACAATCCGCGCCCTTGGCGCAGGATGTCGCGGCAAACGGCCCCCGCGAACATTATATGCGGGCAAAGTTTCACGAGGGGCGCGTGCATGTGTTTGAACGGCAAGATAGCGCTTTGCTAAGCGTTCTGGCAGAAG
Source organism: Alphaproteobacteria bacterium US3C007 (assembly GCA_034423775.1). NCBI lineage: Bacteria > Pseudomonadati > Pseudomonadota > Alphaproteobacteria > Rhodobacterales > Roseobacteraceae > Thalassovivens > Thalassovivens spotae. The sequence goes on along the minus strand of CP139918.1, from coordinate 2,437,467 downwards.
CCAATATTTTGGCCATTCGTCCAGCTTATGCGGCCCCCGCAACGCAAGGGGACAGGATCGAGTATATCCCACTTTAAAGCGGCCGCCGCGCAAAAAAAGGCCTCTTTCGCGGCAATAACTTGACACAAATCAAGAACATCTATAGAACAAAGCAAAATTATGCCTTGGAGAATGTGATGCTCACCCGCAAACAGCTTGATCTATTAAACTTCATCAATAAGCGCCTAACCCGTGACGGCGTGCCCCCTTCGTTTGATGAAATGAAAGAGGCGTTGGATTTGAGGTCAAAATCTGGAATTCACAGATTAATTTCGGCGTTAGAAGAGCGTGGCTTTATCCGCCGGCTTGCACATCGGGCGCGGGCGATCGAAATCGTGAAGCTGCCAGAAAGCTTGGGGGGGGATCCCAGCGGATTTGCACCCCGCGTGATCGAAGGGGGAAGGCCAGAAACGCGCCCATCAAGCGCCACCCCGATTGAGGCGCTGCACGCGCTGGAACTGCCCGTTATGGGCAGAATTGCCGCCGGTGTGCCGATCGAAGCAATCAGCCAAGTTTCCCATAACATCGCGGTTCCAGGTCATATGCTGCGTGCAGGCGGCGAACATTATGCGCTCGAGGTAAAGGGCGACTCGATGATCGAAGCCGGCATCAATGATGGTGATGTTGTCGTGATCCGAGAAACAAAAACAGCGACCAATGGCGATATCGTTGTGGCGTTGGTTGAAAATCACGAGGCCACGCTGAAACGGTTTTTCCATCGCGGCGATGCGATTGCGCTGGAAGCGGCCAACCCGGCCTATGAAACGCGCATTTTGCCCCAAGAAAAAGTTAAGGTACAGGGTCGTTTGGTTGGATTGATCCGAACCTATTGAGGCCCTGCAAAAGCGTCTTCCGGTAAGGTCACTGGGTTAAAATCCAGCGATCGCGTAGGCCCGCTACCTATGCTTGCTCCATAAGCGGGCAAAGCCGGAATTTATGTGGCGTATCTTCGCCGGCTTCCCCTGCTTATCCAGCCATATAGCGGTTGCACCGTTGCGTTTTATTTTACGATGAGACAGATGCCAACATTCCCCGCTTATGCGGCGTTGCTGCGCCAAAATATGTATTTCTCCTTGGCCGCACATAATTTCTAATCCTTTCATTTTTTTCGACCAGTGGTGATAAAGGTCGCCTTTTCGATCTTTCCACAATGCATAGGCTTTTTCGCGCGGCATCGGCCGTCCATCGTTTTGCGCCCATATACGGGCCGAAAACGTTCCACCACTTGGCTTGGAAAGTGCCCGTCCCTCCGGCAAAAGAAGGCCGACAAGCACGCCATCTTCTGCGATCAAAATATCTGGCCGATCGCTTCCATGCCAGCCCATTAAAGCCGCGACAACGCCTAAAACTCCAACCCCCTTCCCCCAGCCGCGCCATAAAATGATCCAAGCGCATGATGCACTGAATAAAGGTAAGATCCACGCAACTGGCTCTGTCACAAAGGTTACCGCGCTTGCTGGCTGCGCGAAAAACCGCGCCACAGTCAAAATCCAACGAAGGCCAAGATCCACCCCCCAAAGACCAACCGCCTCGGCGCCAAGAGGCATCAACATCATGGCCAATACCGCCGAGGGGGCCACGAGAAAGCCCATAACCGGAAGACTTAGAATATTTGCCAGCAAACCATAATGGCTCACTTGGTTAAAATGCGCCGCCGAAAAAGGCGCCGTGGCCAAGCCCGCCACCAATGAAGACAAAACCAACGAAATCACCGGCAACTGGCGCCAACGTGAAAACCCCGGTAAGGCAGGAGTACGCTGAAACACCGTAACCAGCGCAATCGTAGCGGCAAATGACATTTGAAACCCCGCTGAACTTACATCTTCAGGTCGCCAAGCCAAAATGACCAAAGCCGCAAGAGCAATACTGTGCAAACTCAAAGCGCGCCGATCGAAAAACACCCCCAGCATCACGATTGAAACCATAATAAAGGCGCGTTGCGTTGACACAGCCGCTCCAGAAATCAGCAAGTAATAAAGCCCGATCAAAATCGCCAAACCCGCGGCTATTTTTTTAGCGTTAAAATGCAGGAAGGCATTTGTATTCAATAAGCACAAGCGGCGAAAAAATCCAAACACCACCCCGGTTAACAAAGCCACATGCAGCCCCGAAATTGCTAGCAAATGCGCCAAATTGCTGCGCCGCAAATCCTGTAGCTGCGCGCGCGTCAGAGACGAGCGGTCGCCCGTGATTATCGCCGCGGCGGGGCCAGATGCTACCTGAGAAACACCGGCTTTTATCCGCGCAGAAAGCGCCATTCTTTTGTCGAAAAGCCGGGTAAAAATTCCGGATGACGGGCCAGAGGTGATCTGCACCCCTTCCCGCGTATAACCCACGGCCCCGAGCCCTCGAAACCAAGCATAACGCCGGAAATCAAACCCTCCAGGTTCGGACGGGCGCGGAGGTGGCATCAAAAAACCTTTGGTTTTCAGGCGCCCCTGCGGCGTTAAAAGCTGCGCCGCAGGGGCGTCACTTATCGAAAGGCGCACTTTATGGGGAGTGTTGCTTTTGGATATGTTTTCCAATTCCACTTGATCCAGCGTCACTCTTACTGCACCACTGCGCGCGCGATCGACACCTATAATTCGACCTTCAATTTCTCCATAAAATCGGTAGGTAAGCGTGGGTGCTACGACATAATGAGCCTTTCCGGCCACCGCAAAAAAACCAAGGCAGAACACAGCCAACAAAAGGAAAAACGGCGCTAAACTGCATATTTGAAAATGATAGCCCAGATAAGAAATTCCCCCGAGCAACGCCATCGCAATAAATAAATTTGGCGCGGGTTCCTGGCGAAGCGACAGGTAACACCCGATCCCACAGGCCAAGGCAACCGGTAGCCAGTAAAACAAAACAACCCGTTGTTTTTCCAATTCGCGTCGCAAAAAATTCTTGAGCGTTAGCATGCTTGTCCTTGCCTCACAGGATCGCTAGACACGGGTGAAAATTAACGCCGTAAACTTGCTGAAAGGTTAATCTGTAATGTCACAGGTTGTTACGAGAATTGCCCCCTCACCAACAGGATATATGCATATAGGGACGGCGCGCACGGCGTTGTTTAACTGGCTTTACGCCCGCGGGCGCGGTGGTAAATTTTTGTTACGCATTGAAGACACGGATCGACAAAGATCAACTCCGCAAGCCAGCGCCGCCATTTTGCGCGGATTAGATTGGTTGGGCTTAGACTATGATGGAAAAGCTATCAGTCAATATGAGCGCGCCGAACGCCATGCCCAGATCGCCTGGCATCTTTTAAAAACGGGGCATGCCTTTAAGTGTTTTGCGACGCAAGAGGAGATCGAAACCTTTCGAGAAACCGCGCGCGCCGAAGGGCGCTCGACGCTGTTTCAAAGCCCCTGGCGCGATATTCCAGCCTCAGAGCATCCCGATGCGCCATTTGTGATCCGAATAAAAGCCCCGCGCGACGGCGAAACGCATATCGATGATGAAGTGCAAGGCAAGGTGGTCATTCGCAATACGCAACTGGATGATATGGTGTTGCTGCGCTCGGATGGTTCACCAGTTTACATGCTTGCGGTCGTGGTTGATGATCATGATATGGGGATCACGCATGTGATCCGCGGCGATGATCATTTAAACAACGCCGCGCGCCAAATGCTGATCTATAAAGCTATGGAATGGCCCCTGCCGGTCTATGCCCATATTCCTTTGATCTTTGGCGATGATGGCAAAAAACTTTCGAAACGTCATGGGGCCACCAGCGTCGAAGAGTACCAACAGATGGGATACCCCGCGGTTGCGATGCGCAATTATCTGGCCCGGCTTGGTTGGAGCCATGGGAATGATGAATTTTTCAGCGATGCTGAGGCGCAAGAGTGGTTTGATTTTAAAGGCATAGGCAAATCGCCCTCGCGGTTTGATTTCAAAAAACTACAAAATCTTTCAAGCAAACATATAGCCGCCGCTTCAAATGCTGCACTGCTGCAAGATATTACGAATTATCAATCTGCGATCGCGGCGCCGCCATTCACGGACGCGCAGTTACAGGGGTTGGATACGGCCATGTATTGCCTCAAGGAAAGGGCCAAAACACTTCCTGAACTTCTTGAAAAGGCTCGCTTTATTCTACAAACACGCCCGATTTCCATCGATGAGCCCGCGCAGGCAACGCTTGACTCTGTATTCATTGGTATACTCCAATCATTGACGCCGCAATTGCAAAATGCTACGTGGAGCCGGGAACATTTGGAAGTGCTTTTCCACGAATTTGTTGGCTCAAACGGGATCAAATTCGGGCAGCTTGCGGCGCCATTACGCGCCGCACTTGCTGGGCGAAAAGCCACTCCAAGCGTGTATGATATGATGGTTTTGCTGGGCCGCGACGAAACGATAGCGCGAATCAAAGACGCCATAGCAGAAAGCTAAATCTGCTCACATCGCGCATAATCAGAAAGAACAAGGCCATAGTGCCAATGGGAAAAGGAACGAATATGGCTGATACAAAACAAACCGCAGAGTTGCGCTTAAACGGTCAAGTGTATCAATTGCCCATTCACCACCCATCCGCCGGGCCAGACGTAATTGACATTCGCAGCCTATACAAAGATGCTGGCGTGTTTACCTATGATCCCGGTTTCACCTCAACAGCCAGTTGTGACAGCACCATCACCTTCATTGATGGCGCCAAAGGTGAGCTGTTGCACCGCGGATATCCAATCGATCAACTGGCCTCTAAATCGCATTATTTAGAAGTTTGTTATCTGCTGCTTTACGGTGAATTGCCCTCACCAGCGGAGCTAGAGGATTTCGAAAGCCGCGTCACCAATCACACAATGATTCACGAACAAATGATGTATTTGTTCCGAGGCTTTCGCCGGGATGCGCATCCAATGGCAATTATGACGGGTGTCGTTGGTGCTATGTCCGCCTTTTATCACGACAGCACCGATATCTCTGATCCATGGCAGCGAGAAGTGGCGTCGATCCGAATGATTGCCAAAATGCCGACGATTGCCGCCATGGCGTATAAATATACAATCGGGCAACCTTTCGAATATCCGCGCAATGATCTTGATTACGCCTCTAACTTTTTGCGCATGTGCTTTGCCGTACCGGCCGAGGATTACAAAGTGAATCCGATCCTTAGCCGCGCAATGGACCGGATCTTTACCCTTCATGCAGATCACGAGCAAAACGCCTCAACATCCACCGTACGACTAGCCTCAAGTTCTGGCGCTAACCCTTTTGCTTGCATTGCCGCGGGTATTGCCTGCCTTTGGGGCCCCGCGCATGGAGGCGCGAACCAAGCCTGTTTGGAAATGCTACGCGAAATCGGAACCGTCGAGAATATCCCGACCTTTATTGCCAAGGCGAAAGACAAAAATGATCCGTTTCGTTTGATGGGATTTGGTCATCGCGTTTACAAAAACACGGATCCGCGTGCCACCGTATTAAAACAATCGGCAGATGAAGTTCTTGAATTGCTCGGAGTGGCCAATAACCCATTGCTGCAAGTCGCCAAAGAGCTTGAAAAAGTGGCCCTTAGTGACCCCTATTTTGTTGAAAAGAAACTATTCCCAAACGTAGATTTTTATTCGGGAATTATTCTGGAAGCGATGGGCTTTCCAACCTCAATGTTCACACCAATTTTTGCTCTGAGCCGCACCATTGGCTGGATTTCGCAATGGAAAGAAATGATCGCAGATCCGCAAATGAAAATTGGTCGTCCCCGCCAATTATATCTGGGCGATACAGCGCGCGACTATGTAAATATTGAAGATCGCTAAGATCTATTTTGCAATTGGTCGCTTTGCCTACGGAATAAGTCCGGCGTCCAGCCAGCCATCTTTTTAAATGGCGGGCGGGTCTTAGGTGGGAGGGTCAATCGCACAAGAGCAATATTAGCTTGCCCCCCAAAGCGCCGTTGAACTGCAGAGATCAACCGGTTACTTTGATAAAATGCATCGGCAAATCTATGTTGTAGCGCCCGGCACAAGCCGCCAAAACATCGGCTTGTGAGATACGCTATTTTTGTGAAGGAGCAGCAATGTCCTATGAATTCGTTAACCTTAGCACATATGGCAAAGTCCTTTTGGTCACGCTCAACCGACCTGATGTTTACAACGCGATGCATGCGCCCATGCATGCGGAATTGGCAGGCGTGTGGGACGGATTTGCAGCAAATCCCGATCTCTGGGTCGCCGTTTTAACCGGCGCGGGCGAAAAAGCCTTTAGCGCGGGAAATGATTTGAAAGCCACGGCAAAGGGCGGCGCGGCCACCATGCCCAGAACCGGCTTTGCTGGCTTAACCCAAAGGTTTGACTTGGAAAAACCGGTCATTGCAGCCGTGAATGGCTTTGCAATGGGTGGCGGCTTTGAAACCGCCTTATCCTGCGATATTATCATCGCGGCGCAAACAGCCACATTCGCCCTGCCCGAGGTAAAAGTTGGCTTCATGGCTGCCGCCAGCGGCATACAGCGCCTCAGTCGTTATATCGGGCGCGTTGCTGCCCATGAAATGATGCTAACAGGGCGCCGTATTTCGGCGGCTGAAGCGTTAAATATGGGCATTGTGAATGCGGTTACATCAGACAAAGAACTTTTAGACACCGCATTGAACAAAGCGCAGGAAATCGCCTCTGTTTCGCCCTCGGCGGTGAAAGCCACCAAGCGGGTGTTGAACGATCTGGCCAAGCGCGAAAACCTGCCTGCCAGCTTAGAATTTAGCCGCGAGGTTCTGGCTGATCTTCTTCAAACAGAAGATTTACGCGAAGGCGTTGAGGCTTTCGTTGAAAAACGCGCCCCAAAATGGGTGAATAAATGACCAATCAGTATTTCTTTTAAAAGACATTTTGCGTTTTGCCCTTGCTCTAACGAAAGATAATGAAACGTGGATATCAAGAATAAAATTATTGTGGTCACAGGCGCAGGCGCAGGGATCGGCAAAGCGCTTGCAATCTGCTTTGCCAAACAGGGGGCGAAGAGGGTTATTTGCAGCGATATTGACGCAATCAAAAGCAAAGAAACCGCAGATCTGATCGATGGGGTGAGCATAGAAGCCGATGTTTCAAAAGAGGCCGATCTGATCAACCTTATCGCGCAAAGCGAAGCCGAAATAGGCCCGATTGATCTGTTTTGCTCGAATGCGGGAATTTTAAATCAGGCAGGGCTTGACGCCTCAGATCAAGACTGGCAGCGGGTTTGGGAAACCAATGTCATGTCGCATATTTGGGTGGCGCGGCATTTGGTACCCCGCATGATTGCGCGGGGCGGGGGCTATTTGCTGCAAACCGCCTCGGCGGCTGGATTGTTAAACCAAATTGGGTCTGCGCCTTACGGGGTGAGCAAACATGCCGCGATCGGTTTTGCCGAATGGTTAGCCTTCACCTATGGGGATCAAGGGATCAAACTATCGGTGCTATGCCCACAAGCCGTGCAAACTGATATGATTACCGGGCTGGACAGCCATGCTGCCAGTCTTGATGGCATTTTAAAGCCAAGTGACGTGGCGCAAGCCTGCCTACAAGGGCTCAAAGACGAACGCTTTCTCATTTTACCGCATCCAGAAGTGTTGACTTATATGCGAAATAAAACGTCCGATTATGACCGTTGGATTGGAGGTATGCGCAAATTGAACCGTGCAAATACTAACTCAAAATCACCAGAAGCAAAATAACTGAGCTTAGCAATGTGAACATAACATGGTGAGATCCACCTATTCACCGGTTTCGGATCTTGCCACAGATGGGCGATGATGCGCTTCACCGGCGCGGTTGCCGCACCAAACCTTCCTGCGCCACGCTGGCCACCAAATTGCCGTTAGCGGCATAAATTGAACCCCGGTTAAACGCCCGTCCCCCCCCTGCAAAAGGGCTGTCCATTGCGTATAAATGCCATGTTTCAAACTGCGTCGGTCGATGGAACCAAATTGTGTGATCAAGGCTGGCCACCATAACCCCGGGTTGAAACCAGGTCACGCCATGCGGGCGTAGCCCGGATGCTAACAGATTTAGATCCGAGGCATATGCCAGTAAACATTGCTGCACTATTGCACTTTGTCTGGCCGCGGCCCTCATCCGAAACCACAATTGGTTCTTATCGCTGCAAGGGTCAGGCGTGAAAGAATCGCGCGGTTGAACCTCTCGAACCTCAACAGGCCGCGGGCGTAGAAACTCTTCCTGATGCTTTTCAGGCAAACGGTGCACCTCGGCGTGACGCAAGGTGCTGCGCGACGCCAATACCTGAGGGCCCACGCATGCGGGCATGGGGTGCTGATGCTCAACGCCGGCTTCTTGATGCTGGAACGACGCGCTCATCGTAAGAATTTCTTTACCCTGCTGGCGTGCAACGATACGCCGCGTTGTGAAGCTGCCACCATCTCGCGTACGTTCAACGTGATAGATTACCGGCACAGCCGGATCTCCTGCTCGGATAAAATAGGCGTTTAAGGAATGGCATAGACGCCCCTCTAACGTCAGATAGGCCGCTCTCAACGCTTGCGCGATTACATGGCCCCCAAAAATGCGCATTGTGGTTTCACCACCCGTTCCAACGCCTTGAAACGCATCTGTCCCCACAGGCGTCAATTCAAGCATTTTTATCAAATCATCGCCCGGATCTGTCATTTTAACGGTTTCCTTTACCGGCACGTTTGAGGCAGCGCCCTTGCCAAATTACGTATTTCACAGCGGGATCTCAGCAAGCGTCAAATCGGAATACTTCCATGCCAGGGAATAAAAACGACGCGCAGGGAAAACCTCACCCGATCAACTTGCGCATTGCAGGCCGCGTTTCGGGGCTAAACCAAGGCAAAGCGGGCGTGGCCTGCCGGTGTGCTCTATTTTTTTCAATGCGTTCAATCGCTTCAGCTCTCACCTGCATTTTAATCTCAGCATAGGTTTGCGGCGGCAATTGAGCATATTCCGCCGCCACACTGTGAGCATGGCTTAAAAGCTCGCTTGGCTCGACAAGCTCATCAATCAGGCCTGATCCTAACGCTTTATCCGCTGAAATAGCCGCTCCTCGCTGCATCAAGCGGCGCAGATCATTTGGACTAAGAGCGGCGCGCGCGATCTCCATCGGGCAAAAAGGCATGGCCACGCCCACCTTCACCTCAGCCAATCCAAACTTAGCCTTGGCGGTGGCAATTCGATAATCTGCGCATAAAACAGGAAAAAGCCCCCCTGCAATGGCCGCGCCTGAAACCGCCGCAATCAAGGGCTTGCGAAACGAAAACAAAGCGCCAAAAGCTTGGTCCATCCCATCAACCACAGCGGTTTGCGCCTGAAGATCAAAATGCACCGCATCTTTGAGGTTTAGACCTGCTGAAAAAACGGGTAATGCGCTGGCAAGTACAACCGCCCGCACCGCGCTATCCGCCTCTAAGACAGCCACCAAATTGGTGAGAAGCGCTAAATTATCAACCGTTAAGGCATTCACCGGCGGGGATGATAATGTGATGCGAGTCACCCCACTCATATCATCTTCCCGGATCAGCCAATTTTGCGTTATCATAGCGCCTCGCCCTTTTTTATACACCCCAATTTAACGCCAGCTTATCCTTTAGTTGACAGAGATCAAATCGTAACGCTACGTTTCCTGCAAAGTCACTCTTTGAAACTATTTTAGTCGCATTGGGAAAAACGAATGAAGCTATATTATGCCCGCAACAGCCGCGCCGTTCGCGTGGCTTGGTTGCTTGAGGAGCTTGGCCTCAGCTATGAGATTGAGAGTTTTGAGCTTGGAAGCTCCGATATGCGCTCTGACACCTATCGGGCTTTGCACCCGATGGGCCGCGTGCCCACGCTTGTCGATGGCGATATCACGCTTTATGAGAGCGGCGCGATTTTACAATATTTACTCGCCAAATACGGCGCTGGAAGATTTATCCCAGATATAAACTCGGCTGCGTTTGCAGTGAATTTGCAGTGGTTTCATTACGCCGAAGGCATGATCATGCCGCCGATGAACACCATCGTGGTCGAAACGATTCTATTGCCGCCAGAGCGGCGCAACGAAGTGAATGTGAAACGCGCTACGAAACTTCTGGGGCAGATGCTGACAAGCGTGGAGCAACAGCTTGAAGGGAAAACGTTTCTGCTTGGCGAGCACTTATTAGCGGCTGATTTCATGACCGGTCATGCGGTGATTATGGCAAAACGCCTTGGCGCGGATTTCAGTGACAAACCAAACCTCCTGCACTATGGCGAACATCTGAGCCAACGCCCAGCCTTTCAGACGGCGTCATCCTTATGACGACGCCGATTGTGCTGATCGTGGGCGCGGGCGATTATATTGGCGCCGCCATCGCCCGGCGTTTCGCACAAGGCGGGTTTGTGGTTTGTTTGGCGCGTCGCAATGGCGATAAACTGACAGACCTAGTCGATGAGATTTCCGCCTCTGGCGGGGTCGCATATAAGTTTTCTATGGATGCCCGCGATGAGGACCAAACCGCAGATCTTTTTAAAACCATCGAACGCGATATCGGGGCCCTTGATCTGGTTATCTTCAATGTGGGTGGAAATGTTCATTTTCCAATTCTGGAAACGACCACGCGGGTTTTTCAAAAGGTTTGGGAAATGGCCTGTTTCGCAGGATTTTTAACGGGCCGAGAAGCTGCGCGATATATGGTTCCACGCGGCAGGGGTAAAGTATTTTTCACGGGCGCTTCTGCCAGTTTGAGGGGAAAATCAGGCTATAGTGCATTTGCGGCCGGGAAAGCGGGGTTGCGTATGCTGGCGCAAAGCATGGCCCGTGAATTGGGCCCGCAAAATATTCACGTTTCCCATCTGATTATTGATGCCGCCGTTGACACTGGATTTATCCGTGAGCGATTTCGGGCGCAGGGCAAAGATCCAGATAGACTGCCCGAAGACAGTCTGATGAAGCCAAGCTCTGTGGCGGAGGCGTATTGGAGCTTATACCATCAAAGCAAAGATGGCTGGAGCCATGAGTTCGACCTGCGGCCATTTTCCGAAACATGGTAATCTGGGCAAATACATCCGCCCTTTACCCGCTTAAGCAAGATTACAATCGGCCTTTCCGGCTAGCCCTGATCGCAATCATGCAAGTAAGGTTTAAGCAAATTTTGCAAATCAACTTCTGCCTTAAGTCGACGCCCTAATAAATAAAGGCCCGCCATTTTACGCTGGATATACAAAGTCTCAGGCGGCGGCAAATGCATCTCGCGCGAGCGCTCGGCCATTTGCAAACCGCGTTGTTGCAAATCATGCGCCAGTTCATTTTGGCCAAATTGAAAAATCTTATCCTTTGCCAGCTCTGCAAAAGCAAGATGCATCATCTCGACAAACTCATCCTGCATGCTCTGCGGCATGGCTTCATTTAAGAACCCTAACGTCAACGCAGCACTGCACATAGAAGTTTCTTGCCCTGCCAAACCTGCGTTCAGATAGCGGGCATAGGCTGCACTTAGCGCCGCATTCACCGGGCGCGTTGCGCCAAAATCCAACAAAACCACCCGTTTTGATTTTGCATCATAGAGGAAGTTCGCGAAATTAGGATCTGTCTGCATAAGCTTGAAATCAAAAAGTTCTTTTAAGCTCAAATCGATCAAAGCCTCCATGACAGCACGTCGATCCTCTGTTGGAAATTGAAGCAAATCTTCAATCGGCTGACCCGGCATAAACTCCATCGCCAATATATTTTCGGTGCTTAAATCCGCGTGCACTTGCGGCACTGCAAAGCGGGTATCCCCGCTTAAAAGGTCGCCAAAGCATAACAGCTGCTTGGCCTCGCGCGCGTAATCGGTTTCTTCGTGCAGCTGTTCTTTCGCCAAGGTCAGAAACGGGCCCAGATCGAGGCCGGGGGGCAACAGCCCCGACCATGCGATTAGGGCGGATACGTTTTCAATATCGCTATCAATGCTGTTGCGCACGCCTGGATATTGAACTTTTATGGCCAAGGCCTCGCCCGCCTTGGTTACGGCATAATGGACCTGCCCGATCGAAGCGGCCGCCATCGGGCGCACATCAAAGCGGGAAAACCGCCCCATCCAGCCCATTCCCCATTCTTGGTTCAGCACATCTCGCAATTGCTTCGGGGGCATGAAATCCGCCTCAGCCCGCAAACGCTGCAAAATCATTGCCAGCTCCGATGGCAGAAAATCGCCGCTATCCATTGAAAGTAGCTGGCCCAGTTTCATCGCCGCACCGCGCATTTTTGCCAGTTTACGCGCCAAAAGGCTTATATTTTGAGGGCTCATTAAAAGCTGTGGAAGCGCCGGCCGCCGGCCAGAACCCAGCTCTTTCAAACCTTGGCCAGCAACATTGCCCATCATACCCAAAGAAAGGCCACCAATATGAGCAAGGCGCGCCGCGCGGCCACTTGGAACCTTTACAGCACGCCCGCTCACAGCCAAAAAATCCGGCTCTGAGCAGGCATCAACGCGCCTCTTACACATTTATCAAACTGGGTATTCATGAAGCTGGACATAGCGGGGCAGCGCCATAAAGAAAGGTCCGCCCCGCGCAGAAGGCTGTTTATTCTCTGTAATCGCGTCAGAAACGGGCCAAACCAATAAAAAATGCTATGATGCAGCGCCAAAGGCCGGGCGTATGTGTTTTTCAAAGCGCGTGAAGATTGCGAATATGTTTTGCCAAAGCAGCGGTTTCCGGCCGTATAATTTGCGCCTTTTCGGGTGGAGTATCGTAAAGTTGAGTGATTAAATCACGGCTGGGGCGCAGTTTGCGCTGCCAAGACAGGCTTTCAAGACCGCGCTGCGCGCCGCTCGGAAGCTCGATAAAAGGCGAGCGATCGTTGAGAACCAACCAAAACCCAGCCCATAAGCGCGCCACCGTCCATGGGTTATATCCGCCGCCGCCCGTCAGAATGATTTTGTCGCACATTTCTTTTAGCCGTTTTACCGCGTTCCACAGCGTGTAATTTGACAGCCCCAACCGCGACAGAGGGTCATCGCAAACAGCATCAGCCCCACCTTGGATTATTATCGCTTCGGGGGCAAAGCGGGCCAATGCAGGAAAAACACAATCTTCCGTGAAAAGATTAAATTCTTCATTATTACAATTCTTTAACAGGGGTATATTCATCTGCTGATCAATTATATTTTCAGAGAGACCCCCTGTAAAAGGCCATCTTTTCGCCTCATGGGTTGAGATCATTAGAAGGTCACGATCCCCCGAAAACGCGGCCTGAACCCCATCGCAATGATGTGCATCCAAATCAACATAAGCAATACGTTCTACGCCAAGGCTGCGCAGCCGTAAGATTGCAAATACCAAATCATTCAAAAAGCAAAAGCCATTCGCGCGATCGGTCAACCCGTGGTGTAAACCGCCGCCCATCGCATAAGCAACGCCACCATTTGCAACCAGTTCAGCAGCCAATAACGAACTTCCAACAGACGTGGCCGGCCGTGCAAACATACCCTTAAAAACCGGGTTTGAGACAGTGCCCAATTGGTATCTCTTCTGATCATGCTCTGATATTTTTTGCGTATCTTCAGCCCTTTTAAGCGCCGCAATATACTCTGGCGCGTGGAAGGTTTTCAAAAGCGCAGGCTTTGCCTGAGGCGCCGTGCAGTAGCGATCCAAACTGCGCATGTTCAACGAAGAGATAAGATCGAAAGCCGCTGCAACACGCGGAATAGCCAGCGGATGATTGCCGCCGTAACTCGAATAGCGGTAGATCGAAGATGAAATTAAATACGGCCTGCAGGCTTCTGTTATTATGTCGTTTTCTTCTATAATTTTACAAACCTTTCACCACGTTAATGAAGTTTACATCTAGCTCTTTCACACGGCAAATCTACCATCAGAACCGGCTTTACACTATCAATGGAAAATTTAAACTTCTTGGCGCAGTTAAGAAGCGGTTCAAATTACCGCCACTCTGACATAGAGCGCTGTGGCGCACGGCTATACAAAGGCCCAACTGCGCGCATTGGCCCTGCAACCTTTTGCTTTCTCTGCACTGAACCCGTCGAAAACAAAGCTTTGGCGCATCACCTAAGTAAGCAGCAACGAATTTTACCCCAGATTCTGGAGCGCTAAAATGCACGCCATTAAAAGCCATAATTTTTGACCTTACCCATCGGAGGTTTTGTGCCAACACAATCGCGGAAGATCTACGACTGATAACACGAAAAAGCTATTTCTACCGCGCCGGATCACCGCGACAGCGCGCCAGAGATGACAGCCTATACCTGCTGCCATCCTTGCCGCAGCTCGCGGGTGTGGGCGCCCAAAACAACGCGCAGGATCTCGCTTACATTTAGCCTTGAATGGAACCTCTAACAGCCTTCTTCAGCGCCCGCGCTCATGGGGGTTGGCGCGACATCAAGAGCGCTCTATAAGGTGGTGCAAAGAGAAGGACGGAATTTCATGCGCAACGCAACCGTGAGCCGCAACACGGCTGAAACAAAAATAGAAGTCACGCTGGATCTGGATGGCACTGGTCTTTATGACAATCAAACAGGTGTTGGCTTTTTTGACCACATGCTCGATCAGCTGTCGCGCCACTCCTTGATCGATCTGCGTATCCGCTGCGAAGGCGATACCCATATTGATGACCATCACAGCGTTGAGGATACTGGTATTGCTTTGGGCCAAGCGCTCAGCCAAGCTTTGGGGGATAAACGCGGTATCAATCGTTATGGAAGCTGTTTATTGCCGATGGATGATGCACAAATTCGCTGTGCATTAGATTTATCTGCACGGCCTTTTTTGATTTGGAACGTAGTGCTGCCAAGCGCAAAAATCGGCGCCTTTGACAGCGAATTATTGCGCGAATTTTTTCAGGCGTTTTCCACGCATGCGGGGATGACGCTGCATATTGATCAGATCCATGGCTTCAACAGTCACCATATTGCAGAAGCGGTTTTTAAATCGGTGGCCAAGGCGTTGCGAACAGCCGTTGAACATGACCCGCGGATGCAAGGTAAATTGCCATCGACCAAAGGCAGTCTGTAAAACATCATGCTGACCGTTATAATCGATTACGATAGCGGAAACCTGCACTCTGCTAGCAAGGCCTTTGAACGTATGGCCCAAGAAACCAATGCAGGAGAGGTGCGCGTGAGCGCTGATCCTGCCATGGTTGCCAAAGCCGATCGTTTGGTGCTTCCTGGCGATGGCGCGTTTCCGGCGTGCCGCAAAGCGCTGACAGAATCTGACGTTTTTGAGACAATGATCGAAGCTGTGCTCGAGCGCGGACGTCCATTTTTTGGCATTTGCGTCGGCATGCAGATGATGGCCCAAAAAGGGTTTGAATATGAAGCCACCAGCGGTCTGGGTTGGATTGATGGGGAAATTCACAAGATCAAGCCGAACGAGCCTGCGCTTAAAGTTCCACATATGGGCTGGAATAATTTAAGCTTCGATCAACCGCACCCGCTTTTGCGCAACGTGCCCGATGGAAGCCATGCTTATTTTGTGCATTCCTATCACATGGAGCTTAATGCACCCTCTCAACGCATCGCCTGCGTAGATTATGGGCAGCCGATTTCGGCAATCGTGGGCCGAGACACAATGGTTGGCACACAATTTCATCCTGAAAAAAGTTCTATCGCTGGCCTGCAGATGATCGCCAATTTCTTGTCTTGGTCCCCCTAGCGGCATTCGGGCAAGAGAACAGGCTTCCATTGCCCCCGCGACATACTGCAAGGGCGGATGCAATAGATGCCGATCCGTTGATTGCAATTCGCGCTCTGACATGGCACATGCACCCCGTTAAGAAGGTTTTGAGAAAAGAATGATCCTGTATCCTGCTATCGACTTGAAAGACGGCGCAGCCGTGCGGCTTTTGCGTGGCGATATGAACGCCACCACGGTGTTTAATGAAGACCCGGCCGCCCAAGCCAGAAGCTTTGTTGACGCGGGGTGCAGATGGTTGCATTTGGTTGATCTGAACGGTGCCTTTGCCGGAAAACCCGTCAACGCCGAACCCGTTGAAGCCATTTTGAAGCAGTGCAACGTGCCGGCTCAATTGGGCGGTGGTATCCGCGATATGGCGACCATTGAGAATTGGATCGAAAAGGGGTTGTCGCGGGTGATTTTAGGCACTGTCGCGGTTGAGAACCCCGCCCTTGTCCGGCAAGCAGCCCTGACTTTCCCAGATAAAATTGCCGTTGGCATCGATGCCCGCAATGGCATGGTGGCCACCAAAGGATGGGCGGTTGAGACCGATACAGAGGTCACCGAGCTGGCAAAATCGTTTGAACAAGATGGCGTGGCTGCGATTATTTACACCGATATCAACCGCGATGGCGCGATGAAGGGACCAAATATTGAAGCCACTGCGGCTTTGGCGGATGCGATTTCCATTCCGGTGATCGCGTCAGGTGGAGTTTCCTCGCTGGCCGACCTATTGGCCTTGAAGAGCTGTGGAGCCGCTTTAAACGGAGCTATTTCGGGGCGCGCGCTTTATGATGGAGCGCTTGACCTTGGCGCTGCCCTGAAGGCGTTAGATGCTTAAAACCCGCATCATCCCGTGTTTAGACGTGGCCGATGGGCGCGTGGTCAAGGGGATCAATTTTGTGGATTTACGCGATGCGGGTGATCCGGTGGATGCCGCGCGCGCTTATGATCACGCGGGGGCAGATGAATTATGCTTTTTAGACATCAATGCCACGCATGAAAACCGCGGCACGATGTTCGATGTTGTGCGGCGCACAGCCGAGCAATGCTATATACCCCTTACCGTGGGTGGCGGCGTGCGCAGCGCCGCGGATGTGCGGGCTCTGTTGCGCGCAGGGGCGGATAAAGTCAGCTTCAACTCGGCCGCAGTGGCCGATCCGAATGTGATCAGCGCGGCAGCAGATCAATTTGGCAGCCAATGTATCGTCTGCGCGATCGATGCCAAAACAGTAGCTCCTGGACAATGGCAGCTTTTCACCCATGGGGGGCGCAAACCAACTGGCCTGGATGCGGTAGACTTTGCCATTAAAATTGCCCAAAAGGGCGCCGGTGAGATCTTGCTCACCTCTATGGATCGCGATGGTACGAAAGCCGGTTTCAATCTTGAAATGACCCGCGCGATCGCTGAGGCGGTCGATATCCCCGTGATTGCCTCTGGTGGTGTAGGAACACTAGATCACCTGGTGGATGGTGTACGTCTAGGGGGCGCCTCAGCCGTGCTCGCCGCATCGATTTTTCATTTTGGCGATTATACAATCGCTGAGGCCAAAGCGCATATGGAAGCCGCGGGCCTAGCTATGAGGATAGAAACATGACGTTGGAGCAGCTTGAAAATCTGATCGCGCAACGCTCATCTGCGCCATCCGGCGAAAGTTGGACCGCGCAATTGCTGGAAAAGGGCGCGGAAAAATGCGCTGAAAAATTTGGCGAAGAAGCCGTCGAACTGATCATCGAAGCGGTTAAAAATGATTCCAACGGCCTGATCAACGAAGCGGCAGATGTGATGTATCATCTTCTCGTTTTGCTGAAATCACGCGAGATCAGCCTATCACATGTCATGGCAGAGCTTGAGCGAAGAACGGCCCAATCCGGCCTTACTGAGAAGGCGGCGCGCAAAACATGATCCGACATATCGTCTTTTTTAACGCTAAAAACCTCGATGATATTGATGCAATCGGCGAAGGGTTGCAGCTTTTGGCCGAAATTCCAAACGCGCTGCGCTTTGAAGTGGCGCGCAATATCGGAAGCGACCCGATCGCGCAAGATCGGGTTGATTGGGTCGTGTATGCGGAATTCAAAGATGAAGCCGCTTTGGCGGCGTATAAAGCTCACCCCATCTATCAAGCTTCAATCGCAAAAGTGCGCCCCCTGCGCGAATTGCGGCTGGCGGTTGATTTTGAAAGCGCCTTACCGGCCTGAGGCGCACGCGCATAATTTTTTAACTCCGGCCCCAAAACTGCGATTTTTTGATTGCACCGGCGGAAAATCTAAGCTTTTTGAGCGCAGAAGAAAACCGTCTTAAAAAGTGAGATTTAAAATGGCATCCGTGGTAAACAGCTGGAATGAATGGGACCCTTTGAAACATGTAATCGTTGGTCGCGCCGATGATTGCCATATTCCCCCTGAAGAACCCGCACTAGATGCCAAAGTGCCCGAAGACAGTGACATGCGCGGCCAATGGGGCCGCCGCCCGCAGGAAACAATCGATCGCGCCAATGAGCTGCTTGATAATTTTGCCGCGCTGCTGCAAGCGCGCGGTATTCGCGTGGATCGCCCAACCCCAATTGATTTCTCAGCGCCCGCAATCACGCCGGATTTTCACACCGAAAGCCAATTTGGATGTATGCCACCACGCGATGTCTTACTGACGGTTGGCTCTGAAATATTGGAAGCCACAATGTCGTATCGCTGCCGCTGGTTTGAATATCTCTGCTACCGGCCGCTGATGCAAAAATACTGGGAGGAAGACCGCAATTTTCGCCATGAAGCGGCGCCAAAACCCCGTTTGACCAATGCCGATTATCATCCCGATTATTTATCGGATAAAATCGGAGTTGAAAAACGGCTCAAATGGGCGGAAGAGAAGTTTTTTGTCACCACAGAAGAAGAACCGCTTTTTGACGCAGCTGACATTCTGCGCTTTGGCCGCGATCTCGTTGTTCAACATGGCTTTACCACCAATTTAAAAGGCATCGAATGGCTGCGCAGGCATTTTCCGGATCATCGCGTGCATACGGTAAATTTCCCCGGCGATCCCTACCCTATCCATATCGATGCCACATTCACCCCTTTGCGCCCAGGGCTGATTTTAAACAATCCGCAACGCCGTTTGCCCGCAGAGCAACGCGGCCTGTTCGAAAAAAATGGCTGGGAGATTGTGGATGCCGCACAGCCGGCGCATAACAGCCCCCCGCCGCTTTGCTATTCATCAACCTGGCTCAGCATGAATGTTTTGGTCCTTGATCCAAAAACCGTCTGCGTTGAAAAATCTGAGGTCTATCAAGCTGAGCAAATGGACAAGCTGGGCATGAACGTGATCGAGGTTGAGTTGCGAGATGCATATGCGTTTGGCGGCGGCTTGCATTGCTGCACCGCAGATGTGTATCGCGAAGGCCAATGCGAGGATTACTTTCCGCATCAATAACCAAATCCGCGCAAAAAAGGCAACTATAGAAAGCGCGCAGGGCACCAGTGCCATATTGCGCAATAGAGGGGCGACACGCCCCGCCCACGATTGCTACCCAGCACTGAGATGCGGCAAAAGATGCCTAAAGTTTACCAGACGCGCGTCGCAAACGCGTCTGGTCCACGCCCGATCGCAGGCCATCGGCTCGGCCGGCCTAAGGGCTTTATCGGTTCCACTCAATACAGCAAATAATGCACTCGAAGGCCTTACACGGACGCAATCGAAACTGGCGTCACTCGCTTGCCGGAAGGTGACCTTTAAGATGGGAAAACTCCGCCTTTTGCGCTGCCAAACCCATTTGAAAAATCAAACCCTACCAAGCAGTCTTATGGTACAAGCGGATGTGTTAAGTGCAAAAGGCGCTCCAATTAAATAATAAATGGGCGTGGTCCCGCTGATAATCGCGCCTCAAACCAAGCAGATAAAGAACAGTTTTGGACAGCACTTATCCGTGCTGAGTTTGGGCAGGCGCGTGGCTCGAGTCGATTTAACTTCTACAAGCGTTTAAAGTTTTACCAAACCTAATGGGTTTAAAACCAAGGCAGACCGCTGCGCGGCTATAAGGATCAAAAATTGGCTTGGGCGCCGATCAGCGCGTGGCATTGGGAAAAAACAACTGCTCACCGCCAATTTTAAAAGCCGCAATCTCCGCCTGCCCTTTTGGCCCGGTGATCCAGTCTACAAATCGCTCAGCTCCTAGAGCGTTCACATGCGGATGCCGCGCTGGATTCACCGCAATCACCCCATATTGATTGAACAACCGCCAATCATCCGAAAACAAAACATCCTGATTGCCCTTGCGCGCAAAGCTAATCCATGTGGCCCGGTCGCTCAATGTATAGGCATTCATGGCGGTTGACATCATCAATGTGGCACCCATTCCCAATCCGGCCTCGCGATACCAACTGCCCGAGGCTGCGGCCACATCAATGCCCGTTGCTGTCCAAAGCTTTTTTTCAGCTTTATGCGTGCCACTATCATCTCCCCGCGACAGAAAAGGCACCTGCAAGGCCGCAATCTTTTGCAGGGCAACGGTCACATCGGCGCTGGCGCGAATACCGGCAGGATCCAGCCGGGGACCAATAATGACAAAATCATTATACATCACATCCAAGCGTTCAAGCCCCCAGCCCGCTTTGACAAAGACCTCTTCATCGTCTTTGGAATGCACCAAAAGCACATCGCCGTCGCCGTTCTTGGCATTCTTAATGGCCTGCCCCGTGCCCACAGCAACCACCCGGACAGCGATGCCGGTATCTTGGGTGAAAATAGGTAAAAGCGCGTCTAACAATCCTGAATTTTGTGTCGATGTGGTGGATTGGATGAAAATCGCGTCTGCGGCTTGAACTGGCGCGGTAACGCTGAACCAAAGCAAGGCTAAAGCCATTAAAACACGATTTTTCATTAGGTTTCTGCCTCGGCATCCGAAATTTCATACCCTTGCAAAAACGCTTGCGTCCACGGGTTTTGAGACGGGCCAAAAAATAATGCTGCCCCCTCTTGCGCTTTCACCTGCCCGCCCTCCATTAACAAAATCTCGCCACCAAAGCGGCGCGCCTGTGCCCGATCATGAGTAATCATCACCACCTTAATACCAGCTTCTATCGCGCTTTTTATCAAAGCCTCGACATCTTGCGCGGCATTTACGTCAAGATGCGCACAGGGTTCATCCAGAAACAAAATCTCTGGGTTGCAACACAGCGCCCGCACCAATGATAGACGTTGCTGCTCACCGCCGGAAAGCCGCCGCGCGGGTTGATCTACCAAATGCGCCAATTTCCCCTGATGCATCCATTTTTCTGCCAATTCTGCTCGGGTTTGACGCGCATATCCCGACGCAGATAGAGCGAAAAGCAAATTCGCACGCACCGACCGGCGCAGCAGAACGGGCCTTTGGAATACCATCGCCTGCCTGGCCGTTTCTCCTGAGATATGCCGCACCTGCACAGAGCCCGTATCGGGCGTTTGCAAAGCATGAAGAACCCGCAATAAAAGGCTTTTACCCGCCCCATTTGGCCCCAGAATCATCGTTGGACCCTGCGGATCCAAACGTAGGAATGGAATATTTAGGCGGATGACACCCCCGATTGAAAGCCTTAGCTGGTCAATTTGAACATGCATGTCAGACATGGAAAGCCTCGCGGCGTTGCCAACCTAAAAATCCCAGCAACCCATTTACAGCCACCGCCAAGCCAACCAAAATAAGACCCAAAGCCAAGGCCAAGCTCAGGTTGCCCTTCGAGGTTTCCAAAGCGATCGCCGTGGTCATAACCCGCGTCAGATGGTTAATATTCCCGCCAACGATCATCACTGCTCCAACTTCTGCGATCGCGCGGCCAAACCCAGCCAAGACGGCAGTCAATAACCCAAACCGCGCCTCCCAAAGCAGCACTGCAACGCGTCGGCTCGCGCGCACACCCAATGAGGTCAGTTGATCCCGATATTCTTCATGGAGCGGCTCAACCACTTGCCGGCTCAGGGCGATTAAAATCGGCGTTATCAATATTGTCTGCGCGATAATCATCGCGCTTGGGGTGTAAAGCAGCCCCAATACGCCCAACGGGCCGGCGCTAGAGAGTATTAAATAAACCACCAAGCCCACAACGACCGGCGGCAAACCCATCAGAGCATTTACCCCCACCAAAACAGCAAGCCGCCCGCGAAATCGTAATATCGCCAATGCCGCACCGGCCGGTATACCAAACACCCCCGCGATGATCACCGCGCTCAGCGATACTTTTAACGAAAGCAATACGATCGCCCAAAGACCCTCATCGCCTGAAACAATCAAAGCGGCCGCAATATAAAAAGATTCGGATAAACTTTGCATATCTATACCTAGGGTCCCCTTGCAAAATATTCATCAAAAAAGGCGCGGTTCAACTGGAATTTAGGGCTAACTCGTCTCATCTTCGCGCCAAAAAACCAGTCATGGCTTTGCTGATGGATGTATCGATTCGCAACAGCTCAGATCAACGCGCCGCTTTCGGCGCAGAAAGAATAGTTTTCCAATCCCGCGCCACGGGCCCGTTGAGGGGGCTTTGGGATCTATCGGATAACCCTGCTGCCAAGCCTTAGGCAAAACCAAACCGTGGTTTTCTGCGCGTTCAAGCATCCAGATCAAAGGAATATTTGACAGTCGGCGGGCCGCAAAAAAGCCCCCCAGATGGCCCCCGACATCACCATGGTTGCCGCGGAACCAAACCTGCTGCACCCGGGTGTCCGGCCGCGCTGAGCATTCCCATTTAACCGGAGCAAACGCAATGCGCGCCTCATTAAGCGCCAAGGCTTGATACCCTGCCTTCACCACCGGGCTCAGCGCGTGATTGTGAAAACCATACCGGGCCTGCCTCCAGCGCGAGATAATCGGCAAGCCCAGCGCGCGCACCGTGTCCCAGACACCAATCATTTCAATCTTAATCACACTATGGCAGTAGGCCGCGCGAAATT